>CALODL010000038.1:0-17608 GCA_942492115.1 uncultured Planctomycetota bacterium | reverse complement strand
GGTTTCGCCAGATCGAGACCTTGAGATCGCGCAGCTCAGAGCTCGAACCGCCAGCTTCAGGCTCGCCGCGCTGCGGACGTCGGGACCGGGATCGGCTGCGGCCGCCGCGTGGATGCCTGCGCCACTGCCGTCAATGCGCAGGGTGAAGCATTGCGACGGCGCGTGGTCCCAAGGGCCGAGCATCGCATCATGAGTCGTCATCAGGCGGCTCGAACAAACGATCCGTTTTACGCAGCGTCACCGAGCGACGCGCCACCGGCCGGCGGCGGATCGAAGGGCAGAGCAAACGGCACTATTATTAGTAAAAATTCGCAGCGACGGAACTCCGCACGGACTTCCGAGTCGCCGCATTGCTTGGCAACCGGCGCCATTACGGGTCGAAAGTAATCCTTCCGACGGAGTGTGTACTTGCTCCGCCGCCGCTCCGAGGTCACTCTCGGAACCCATCCATCGCTGCCGTCGAACGGCGTCTCATCATTCCCCGACGGGCTCGTGACCAGGAGTTCTCGGTGAAACCGACACCATCGGTCTCGTCCTCGCCGTGTCATTCTTTACTTTTTTGAAATGAAGTCGATTCTCGCATAACACGGTATGTAATGCGGGTCCGTGTAATCCATTGGGCGACTTGCCAGCGTGTCCCGCGAGCGGATTGCCGCTACAGCCCGACGGTGGCCTCGTTGTGGCGACCAGAATCCTCGTAGTACCGTCATGTCATAATTCTGTTCAAATTGGAGGAGTCTCCATGTCGACATGTCGCACGATTCTTGCCGCGGACGACGACCCCGGTGCTGTAACAGCCGCCGTCAAATAAAGCTGTCGCAGTAGATAGAAAACTGTTGGTGATTTCGGGTTCGGTACGTTGCCGGTGAGTCACACCGTCCAGGTGTCTGTCGGAGGAGTCCCGTGTCACGACCATCTCGTCAATGGCAGCCGAGTCCGTGATACGGCCGCACTGGTGAAAGCGTCGCCGAACAATTTCTCTCGCGGTGTCGGAGACGCACGGCCCCCGTCGCGGCCGCGACGACACGCGCGCGGCTATCGGATACGCTGCTCGACAACCCGCTCGGTGATCGGGTGATCACCCATCACCACAGGTGGATCAATTGTCGAGGGCGTAGCGGTTGCCGCTGTTGGGTAGAGCTCGTGTACTCGGATGCGTGACGTGTACATGTTGAATGTGAGATCATTCAGCGCATCGAAGAAGTCTAATACCAGTATGGCACGAACTGATGTGCTGCTTGCTCAGCATATGACTGGTCATGTGCGGGTGACCCGGAGATGATCCGCTCCATCATCGCTCACCGCGTGGTACACACTGGATCGGTGGGCCGCCGTCGATACGCTGCGGGTTGGTTTGGGTCGTCGAATGCTTGTGAGCGTTCGAATATCAGCTCCGGGGTGCACAGACACGTGCTCGAGCTGGATGTTCAGAACTCACGACAGGAAGTAGGTGCACCGTACCAGTCACTCGGGGAGACCGAAGGTCTTCGTCGCGACTCGCGCTCCGCAGTCGGCAGGCGGGGCGCGAAGAACGAGACGTGTACTTGTCCTCGCTGTCCCGACTCACCGCGTGTGCGCGTTGCCGAGGCCATGTCGCGTGTGCTCGCCGTCGTTCTTGCGAAGAACGACGAGATGGCGGCCGCTCCGTGTCGCGTCAGGTCACGTCACGCCGGGCTGCGAGGATTCCCCGTCATGATGATCTTCGAGTTTTTCCTCGCGTTTATGATGTCGCATCGCGCCGCGGATTTTCTCATGCGTTTGTCGTAGACGTTGCCGAAAACTTGGCCGTGAACTCGGGGGCTGCATCGGTTTTGACGCCAATTTCCCGTAATCCGTGGGCCGGGCGCGTCACGCGTGTCATAGTCAGCAGTTTCGTCGCGGAGCCGATCGGGTCACGCATTTATCATGGCCGCACTTGCCCTCCAGGGCACGCGACTCGTCCATGTCAGGGCCGCCGGGGATCGGTACGATGTCGAAGGTCTTGGCACTGTGCCAGGTACCGCTGTCGCCTAGCGCACCAGCCGGTGCCGGCCACGACCAGCCCCGGTTCTGTTGTTGAGGGTGGCGAGACCTTCGAACACCTTGGTCTCGGGACCCATGACACGATCTTGTGCATGATGAGGATGCACTGACGCGCTCCAGAAATGCCGCAGGTTGACGGTCACGTCGGCGATGCGGTGTCGCAATCCATCCGGACCAATGTAGTTGAAACCGTACTCGGGCGGCTATCGAAATACCGCACCGACATACGGGCCTCCGTGGACTCCCGTCGATTGGTACACCCAGCCCGGCGTCCATCGCCAGATTCCCGCGACCGATGTCACCGTCGTCGTGGCCACGCTACCGCACTGGTCACGCGTTGACTCCCCGGAACCCATTCGCTTTTGCACAGCCACCACGTTATCCATATCGCGATCCACGACCCCGCTGATCATGGCATCTCGCAGCGCTCCAGGTCGTCGGCGACGTCAGGAATGCTACGAGACCAGACGCGTCGCCCCGACAAGCGTCGAGGTAGGCATCCAGCCGCCAGCCGCATGTCATGCCTGAGACGTCGGTAAGCGCCGAGTACGGGCCGTCCCACCACTGAACCGCCGCGACTCCGATCCACGGCTGCTGTCCACATTGCCGTCGGCATCGATGATGTTCAGGCTGCGGCCGATCCCGCAAATGAACGGCTTCCGCCTCCCGCCGCGCTCCCGCAGTCTGGTCTTAAAAGTTGCCGAGGATTTCGTTGAGTCCGCGGCGGCGAGTGTGTGTACTCAGGGATTCACGGCTTCGGCCGGAATCGATGTTGACGCGTCGGGGGTCTCTTCGGATGGCGACATTGACAGTGCTCTGCGTGCAGCACAGTAGTCGGTGAATGCGTCGTTGGGCGAAATTTACTGATGGTCATGACGCTGATGTCGCGATCGAATTCTCAGGATGCTGCTCGGTGAGAGGGATCATACCGCTCCATGCTGACGCGTCGGTGACGGCAGTCTTCGGCGCGGCCCGGCGAGCCGTGTTTCCCATAGGACCAGTCAGCCAGGAGCGGGCGTTAGCCCCGGGATGGACACGGCGTCGGGGCCGGGGCTCGTCCGCAGGCCGAGAGCTTGCGGGCGAGGAGTAGGTCGCGGTCATCGAAGACGCATCGGCCGGATGGCCGGCCGGATTCGCATGGCCTACGTCATTCGGTGGATCCGCCAGTGCCCAGCATTTGAGAATGCCTAATCCACACATTCCGGGTCATGCTGTAAACACCAAGCTTACGCTGTCTCGGAGTCCGGACTTGCGATGGCACTGGTGCCATCACCGCGAACTGCCTGGACGGCTTGCGGCGCGTGCGGGCCAGTCGCTCGCCCCTCTTCGCCAGGGCCCGATCGCGGAAAACGGCTACAAACGCGCCGCGGAGCACCTGCTGCATTCTCGCATCCCGCTCCGACGCGGCATCGAGTGGTCCTCGCGTCAGGCGACCGTCGGTCGAGGGTAGAATGACCATGGCTGCTCCAAGCGCTCGTCGGCTCTGCCGCCGGCCTAAGCGCAACTCCGGCTTCGCGCGAAACAATTTGCCCGACGGGTTCGAGGTTGATTTCAACGGGCAGTCACGCGCGTTCGACCTGATCCACCCCGCGTCCGTCAGGCTGTCGGCCGGTACCGCATGCTATGTGCGCCGCGTGACGATGTCCCGAGGCACTACAATTTCGGGGTATGGCCCACGCTCTGCGGGGCGGGGCGCGCGCCGTCCGTGCCTACCAACGCGGGATGACCATCTACGGGGCTCCTCGGGTACCGCTGGGGGTCGCGTCTCATTCCGAGCCGAGGGCCCAGCCACGCATCTCGCGATATTTCGGGAGACGCGCGCACACGTGCACCACTTCCGCCGATGATCTCCCCGACGTTCGAACATGGGTCTCCACGTGACGGGGCACGTAGCACGACACAGCGTCGCGATCGTGTCTGTGTAAGGACACGGTGTCCATGAATACGCCACACGCTTGCCCTGCAGCTGGTCTGGCCTTCGAGGCATGGCACGTGTTGCGGCGCCGACGATGAGCTTGCCGGGCCCGGGCCGCAGGCGATGCGTCCCGCATGTGTGGCCCGGGACGGTTCCGCGATCAGCGAAATGGGAACGACAATAGGCAGCCGCATGCCGGCCGGCGGCCTAGCCCCGCCAGGTTGGTGGGGCCGCATGCGTGATGACGTGCATGTGACGTCGCAAGCAGTGGTGTGGCACGAGGTTACGGTGTGTCAATGACTCATATCTCGTAGTTCCGCCGGTACCTACCGTACCGCCACGAAATTTTGCAAAATGTGCTCAACTCCGACGCATTCTTCGTGTCTCGTGATGTAATAACATCGTCTCGCAACATGCGCTCTACTGCGATTTCCGTCCGTCGACACGTGCAACTGGCGCCCGCAGCGGATGGCCGGCTCGCGACGATCGACGGGGCCGTCCGTGTTCATCGAGCACGCCAGGTGCCTGACTGCATGCAGGATCGTCATGATGTCTCGCGGCGACGGCCTTCGGCGCGCTCCACCGTGTTCTGGTTCCGGCACCGCCCCGACGGGCGCGCTGCGTGTCCAACTCGCAGCACGCGATCGTAGGCACCAACGCGCGCGGGATATCCGTCGCCGCATGCTGCTGAATGCTATCGGGGGCCGACGCCCTGCAGAGCATTGAGCGCTACCGTTCGACGGCGCATCGCGCACAATGACTGGCCAATGTTCTTGACCACCAACTCGGTGACGCCATGTGTCATCGTTGACCTGGACACGTGATGTCGGGCCTACTTCCCATGAGGGTGACACGATCCGGATTCTCGCCGACGGCGTCCGAGGATCTGCGGATGACTCGCGTGCGGCCGTCGACCCGGACCTCCTACGCGGCGGTGGTCGACGGTTACCGGACGTCCATGGCAGATGGGTTGACGAGACCGAACGGAAGAATCTGTTGACGCCGGGATCGTCGTGACCCATGAACAGGGCGCTCCCGACCGATTACTCCGTCGGGGAGACCCGCATTACCGAGTTGATTATCCGGAGCACAACCTCCAGCGTAGCCCGGGTGTCGCTCGGCTGCTCGCGTCACCGGAGACGCCCATGGGGCGAACTGTGCGCGCCGTGCGACTCGAAACTCAGCGGCCGGCTGCTGATTCCCGCCAGGTTTGCGGCTCGACAGGGGCTAAGTCTGCCGACGCGCGCGGGCCCCGCTCTCGACACTCGCGGAGCGTACACACGCACTACTGCGACACAATGCGGTCGGCCTACAGTTACGGCCGAATACGGCATAGACCGTACTGGCCGTGTTCTATGCTTCTTGCTGGTCGACTAAGCAGGCAGGCCGAAGAACGCTGAATACAGCCGTTAGTTGCCCTAATGCGTGAGTGTCGGCCGGCGGCGTGATCATCGCATCAGCCACCAGACGAACGTCGTACTGCCGACAGAAAAGTTCCGCGGAGAGTCATTATGGCCGTGGCCATGGAAGCAGCCATGGCGGATTACCATCGCATTATCCGCCACAGTACCACCGCATGGTTCTGGCACTGCATACAGATCGAATGAATCCGCAGCCGTACAGAACACGACGGTTCCGCCAGGACCGTAGCAAGGACCACGGCGGACGTGCGGCGTTCGTTGGCGTCGGGTTTCATGAACTGCCGATAAAGATCATTGACCAGGTGATGCGATGGACATGGTTGATGTAGCCGTTGCGACGCGGCGGGTATGATTCATGCGGGGTCGATTATCTCGGAGGGTCGCGTGATCGGTCGGGAAGATGGCGCGTTAAAGCAAGGACACGATCGGCCGCAGGGTAGTAAGCACGAATATCGCACAAGGCGTGCCGCGCGCCACAGTATGCTGCGATTTAGCGCCACTTCCTGGTTCCGACCCCGGATACCACGTGCCCACTGGATATCAGCGGTGCATCAGGACTGGGATCAGCTAATATCTGTGTCGAGCGTCCAGCCATCGTCGTGCGCGCGACGGTGAACTGCGTACAAGTACCGCTTGGCTCCGGTAGGTGCCGCAGGATCAGGCCGACGATCCACATGCCACCGATCACCACCGGATCATGCAATGTGTCGGTTTGTTGGTGACTACACCCCGACAGCGTGACAGTGTCATCAGGATCGACCTCGAGAACAACGATGACGCCATGACGCGCGACGAACGCCGCCGGCTGGAGCGCGCGATCGGTCAGACGCCACCGCGCGCCACAACCGGGCGAAGCAGGCCAACGCCCTGCATATCGCAAACCCCGGTGGTGATTACTTCAAGTTCACCGAGTTGAGTATCGCTGTACGCTTGCGTGATGGGGAGTGGGTCGAGTCCAGCCGCTGCACTGACGTGCACTGCACGCATGCGCGCTGGGCCCATGCCGAAGGAACGCCCTTTCGCGGGCCACGCAGCGCGACGATCATGCTCTCATTCGAGTAAGTGGAACAACTCTCGATGCACTTGAACACACTCGATTGGGTCGTGATCGTGGCTTGTATTGGCGCATCGCTGGCGCCAGCCATCCTCCTGGCCCGCCGGGCCGGGCGCGGCACCGTTGAATTCTTCCTCTCCGGACGCTCGGCGCCGTGGTGGCTCGCCGGCACGTCGATGGTCGCCACGACGTTCAGCACCGACACGCCCAACCTGGTCGCCGATCTCGTACGCACGGGCGGCGTGAGCAACAACTGGGTGTGGTGGGCATTTCTGTTGACCGGCATGACCACGGTATTCTTCTTCGCCCGGTTGTGGCGCCGCAGTGGCGTCCTGACCGATCTCGAATTCTATGAACTGCGCTACTCCGGCCGACCGGCGGCGTTCGTGCGCGGCTTTCGCGCCGTCTATCTCGGCGTGGTATTCAACGTCATCATCATGGCGTCGGTGACGCTGGCAGCGGTCAAGATCGCCAGCGTCCTGCTCGGGCTCGATCGCTGGCAGACGGTCCTGGTGTGTGGGCTGCTGTGCATCGCCTTCTCAACGCTGTCGGGGTTGTGGGGTGTCATGGCAGCCGATGTGGTTCAGTTCACCATTGCCATGATCGGTGTCGTTGCCGCGGCCGTTGTGATCCTCGGTAATGAACGGATCGGCGGACTCGACGGCCTGATCGCGCAACTGCCCCAGGCCAAGCTGACACTGGTACCCGAGTTCACCGTCGCGCGCGACGATGGCTGGACGCTCAACTGGGATGTGCTGATCCCAGTCCTGATTCTGCCGCTGACGGTCCAGTGGTGGGCCACGTGGTATCCGGGGTCGGAACCAGGAGGTGGCAGCTACGTCGCCCAGCGCATGCTGGCGGCGCGCAACGAGCGCCACGCCCTCGGTGCGACGCTGTGGTACAACGTCGCCCACTATGCCCTGCGGCCGTGGCCGTGGATCATCGTCGCGCTGGCATCGCTGGTCATCTTCCCGACCGTCGCCGACTTGCGCGATGCCCTCCCACATGTCGACCCCCGCACTCATCGGCCATGACATCGCCTACCCGGCCATGCTGACCCTGCTGCCCCATGGCCTGCTCGGACTGCTCGTCGCGTCACTGCTGGCAGCCTACATCTCAACCATGTCCACTCATCTGAACTGGGGCGCGTCGTACCTGGTCAATGATCTTTATCGACGGTTCATGAAACCCGACGCCAACGAACGCCACTACGTCGCCGTGTCGCGATGGGTCACTTGCGCACTCATGGTCCTGGCCGGAACCGTCGTGTTCTACCTGGACACGGCGCGGGACGCATTCGATCTGCTGCTCTCGATCGGTGCCGGAACCGGGCTCATCTACCTGTTGCGGTGGTACTGGTGGCGGATCAATGCGTGGAGCGAAATCTCCGCCATGAGCGCTTCCATGGCCACGGCCATGTGGCTCGGAACGTGCGCGCTGTCCTCCGCGGAACGCCTGCTGATTTCTGTCGGCAGTACGACGTTCGTCTGGTGGCTGATCACGATGATCACGCCGCCGGCCGATGCGACGACACTCGCACGATTCTACGACCGGATTCGCCCAGCCGGACCGGGCTGGCGACGTGTTCGGCGCGATGCCGGCCTGCCCACCTCAACGGATCGACCAGCAGAAGCCCTCCTGGGAACCACGGCCGGGTGCGCGATGGTCTATGCCATCCTGTTCGGCACCGGGTATGTACTGTATGGCCGACACGCCGCGGCGGTGGTGTGCGGGCTGGTTGCAGTGGTGGCCGGGACGCTGCTGGTCCGCAGTGTCAGAGCAGGGCAACGCCCCGCGCACGGCGCACGGCGTCGAGCAGACTAGCCCCTGTCTGAACCCTAAGCCTGGCGGGATCGGGCGAGCCATCCGCTGAGGACCATTTCGGATCACACGGCGCGCAGTTCAGCCCCATGGGCGTCCAGTGACGCGAGCAACCGGAACTGACGCAGGCTGCGCCGGAGGTTGTGCTCCGGATAATCAACTCGGTAATACGGGTCTCCCAGCAGGTAATCGGTCAGGAAACGCACGCCCTGTTCGTAGGTCACGACGATCCCGGCGGTCAACAGATTCTTCCGTTCAGTTGGCGTCAGCAACCCATCTGCCATAGTCCGGTAGCCGTCGACCACCGCCGCGTAGAGGTCCGGGTCGACGACCGCACGCGGGTCATCCGCGCCGTCCTCGGACGCCGTCGACGTCATGGTCCGAATCATGTCACCCACATCATGCAGAATCAGGCCCGGCATCACGGTGTCCAGGTCAATGACACATGGCATCACCGAGGGATTGTGGTCAAAGAGAACATTGGCCAGCTTGGCGTCATTGTGCACGATACGCCGTCGAGCAACGTTGGCCCGCTCCATGCTCTGCAGGGCGTCGGCGCACCCCCGATAGCATTCAGCAGCATGCAGCGCTGCGCCGGCCGCAGACAAGCGTCCACGCGTTGTGCCTACGATCGCGTGCTGCAGTTGAACACAGCGCGCCGTCGTGTCATGAAATCCGGGAATGACCTCATGAAGTTGCGGTGCCGGCAACGAGGCCAGAACACGGTGGAACGCGCCGAAGGCCGTCGCCGCCGCGTAGACATCATGACGATCGCGCGGCGCGGTCAGGCACCTGGCGTGCTCGATGAACACGGACATCCGCCACACGGCCCCGTCGATCTCGCAATACATCCGGCCATCCGCTGCGGGCACCAGTTGCACGTGTCGGCCGGGGGCCGTCGCGGCCAGGTGACGCGTGACGCGGACGATGTTGTCCATCACGAACACGGGCTTCTGGAATACGTCCGGGTTGAGGCGCTGCAGGACATGGCGTGCAGTCAGACCGGCCCAGGTTACGAGATATGAGTCATTGATGTGCCCACCATGTATGGGCGTGACCGCCTCGACAGCCGCACCGCCACCGAAACGCGCGGCGATCTCATGCACGTCATCACGCATGCGGCCCCCATAACCTGGCAGGGTAGACGCCGGCCGATACGGCTGCCTGTATGCGTTCCCGAACAGCCGCTAGATCGCCGGGATGCGTCAGACCACACCACGTCGCCCCGGTGTGCAGGACCCGCACCGTCATGCACCCCGCGGCGAGGGCCTGTGACACGGCCCGAGGCAGCAGAAACTCATCGTCGGCGCCACCCGAGCGCGCGTGCCATGCCTCGAAGGCCGAACCCAGCTGCAGGACGAAAGCGTGTGGCAGCCCCCACAGATTCATGGACACCGTGGTCGCGCCGCACAGAACACGATCGCGACCTTCAGTGTCGATATACGTTGCCCCGTCTGCGTGCGGCACCAGACCCATGATCTCTTCGAGGCCGATCAGGGAATCATCGGCGGAGATGGTGCACACTGCGCGGTTGACGGCGCCGCGTGCTCCCAGGGTATCGCGCAGTGCGTAGCCCACGAGGGCCCCCTCGGTTGATTCTTCGCTCAGAGATGAGAGCACGGCTCCCAGCGACGCGAGGGCCCCGCGACCATAGTGGTCATCCGCGTTGGCCACGGCGCACGGACCCGCGACGGCGTCCCGCGCCGCCCACAGAGCGTGGGCCGTACCCCAGGGACGCCCCCGGGGCCCGCACGGATCGACGCCACTCGGGACATCGTCCACACGCTGCACGACATAGCGCAATGCGAGCACCGGCCCGACAGCCTGATCCAGACGGGCGCGAATGGCTGGATCGGAATCGGGCGCCAGGACGATGACTGCCCGTTGGAAACCTGCCTCGACAGCATCATGCAACGTGTACTCGAGGAGCCATTCGCCCTGCGGTCCAATCGGGGCAAATTGTTTCGCCCCACCGAAGCGGGTTGCGCGGCCGGCGGCAAGAATGACGAGCGCTGGAGCAGCCATGGTCGTCATTCTACCCCTCGACCGACCCGTTGGGATCGCCTGACACGAGAACCACTCGATGCCGCTGCAGGACATGCGTCAGGCGACGGGGTCGCGAGAATGCGCTGGGTGCTCCGCAACTTGCGGCGTTTGACCCAACCGTTTTCCGCGATCGGGCCCTGGCGGAAGAGGGGGCAACGACTGGCCCGCACGGCTTATGCACCTGTGTCCATCGGGACGCCCCGCAGGATTCGCGGTATTAACTCAATGCCATGTAGTCCTTTGCGGAATCCGGACTCAGACAGCGTAAGCCTGGTGTTTACAGCATGACCAGGAATGTGTAGTTAGGCATTCTCAAATGCTGGGCGCGAAGCGAGATCCTCCCGCTCGACAGCAGTCAACGAATTAAAGCCATGCACGAATCCGGCCGGGCCAGCTCCGGCTCATTTGATAAGGAGTACGTCTTCAATGACCGCGACCTACCTCCTCTTCGCCCTGCTCGTCGGCCTGCCGGACGAGCCCCCGGCCGACACCGTGCAACCGGTGACCGTCCAGATCGTCCATCCCGAAGTCGCGGGCAAGACAACGCCCGCTCCTGGATTCACGGCCGGGTTCACGGCTGATGATCTGGTGGTCCTGCTCGAGGAAAGCAGTGAAGCACTGCCCTTGCCCCTGCAACTCGCCGGGCCACGCCGGGCTGCCATCTTGGCGCTCAAGCGCGTCAGCATGGAGGCGGTCGTCTCGGACATGATGCCCTATCTCACCGAGCGCTATCCTGAGAAATTCGATGCCGATCGCGACATCATCGTCAAGCGCGTCGCACCGGAGGCGCGTGTGACCATCGAAGCCAAAGAGTTGCCCAACGGCACATTCACCGGCCCGACCGACGAAATATTCGGGTTCGTGCTGCACGACATCACTGCAGAGCACTACATCAGTGTCGCCATCCGAACGATTCAGACGGCGCGTCAACTCATCGATTCCGGCCAGCCGAACGTGGACCGTGAATCCCCTGAGTACTACCTACTCGCCGCCACCGAAGAACTCAACGAAATCCTCGAGCAGCGCAAGACCGAACTGCAGGAGCGCGAGGAGGCGGAAGCCGTTCGGCTGCGCGTCGGCCGCAGCCTGAACATCATCGATGCCGACGGCAATGTGGACGAAAGCAATAGCCAGTGGATCAAGGAGTCGCGGCGGTTCAGCTACGTGGTCAAGGACGGCCAGTACATCGGCCGCTTGCAGCCCCTGGTCGACCGTCTCAATCATGACATCGAGCTGTCCGGCTGGATGCCGCCCACCTCGATCGACAAGCCGGGTATCCATTTCGACGCTGATCTGAACGACGTCGAGATCCTGTTGCCGCGCGACATGCTCGATGAATTCCTGACGGTCGCCGACGACCTGGAACGCCGCATGGCCGAAGATGCCATGATCAGTATCGAAGTCGTTCGTTTGACGGATCGCGATATCGTGGATGGCGTGGTGGCCATGCGCACGAATATGGAGTTCCAGGGAGTCCACGATGTCCAGCGCGGCAACGCCGAAACCCTGACCAGTGCCGACTACAGCGTCAGCGCGCTGGCGGCGGTGGCCAATGGGGTCACGGGCGGTGGCGGCGATCTGGCGATCGCCGGGCTGGGTGCCACCAATCGACGGGTCACGAATTTTGGCGGCCGTGCGACGATCGGTGCGGACGACATTTTCTTCGATGGCCGCGAGCAAAGCTACGGTTTCAACTACATTGGTCCGGATGGATTGCGACACCGCATCGCGATCGACGTGGCCGACAGCCTGCGGCGCTTCTGGGAGCGCATCGAGCGCAATCTCATCATGCACAAGATCCGCAAAACGGATGTCATCGAGAAGTTCTCGGTGCCGGTCGGTCCCGAGACCAAGGTGTTCGAAGGTCTCGCCGCCCTCATTCAGCAACAGAACCAGGAACTGGTCGTGGCCACCGGCACCGGCGCTTTGAGTACGCTGAGCGCGACGGCCGGTACCTGGCTGGTACTCAAGACCTTCGACATCGTACCGATCCCCGGCTCATCCACGGCCCTGACCATGGACGAGTCGCGTGCCCTGGAGGGCAAAGTGCTGCTGACCATGATCATGCGTGACCCGATGATCGACTCCGCGACGAAATCGGCACTGCTTGACTATGACACGCGTGACGCACTCTACGCCCGGCTCCGCGAGATTGCGCTCGAATTGGCGTCAAGGCCGTTGCGCCCCGGGTTCACGGCCAAGACGTTCGGCAGCGTCTACGACAAACGCATGAAAACATCCACGAGCGATGCGGCCATCACCAAACGCGAGGAAAACTCGAAGATCATCATGACGTTCTTCTCCAGCCAGGGCATCATCCTCTCGCAGCCCGGCGTGACGGCACTCGGCGACTCCAATGACCTGACCTCTTTTACCACGGAGCTGACCCCGAACAAGGTCACCGCCATCTCGTCGTTCTTCACCAAGAACGGCAACAGCACACGCGACATGGCCTCGACGACGCGCCTGCCACGCGGTGAGTCACTCAACGAGGACAAGAGCATGTCCCATCTCGTTCTTCGCGCCCGCCTGCCGACTGCGGAAGGCCAGCGACGCAATCGCGACGAGGGCCGTTACCTCGGGTACTTCGATCTCCCCAGTGACCGCAGTGAGCCACTCAGTACGGTGCACCTGCCATTCCTGTCGAGTTCTGAACATCCACTCGAGCGTCTGGCCAAGATCACCCCCGGGCTGATATTCGAAACGCTCGATCGCAAGCGCATTCGACGACCCAAACGCATGCTCAACCCGCAGCGCATTATCGGCAACGTACCGATCAAAGTGTGGACAGCGTGTACCACGCGGTGGCTGATGATGGAGCGGATCATCTCGGAGTCACCCACGCGCGACCAGTCATATGCTGAGCAAACGCGCAATCAGTTCGTCACCATGGTGCGGACGTTGCTGGAGTTCGACGAGGACTTCTTCGATGCGCCCAACGTCGCATTGTTCAACATGGCGCACTGGAACGATTCCGCGCGAATCACACGAGCTCTGTACAACAGCAACAACCGCTACGCCCTCGACCAGTTGATCCGCCTGGTCGATGAACTGGGTGATCACCTGATCACCGAGCAGTTTGTCGAGCAGCGGCTTGCGGTGGCGTCATCCGATTTCTGGGGTAGCACGCGCATTCGTCACCTGAGCGCAGACGAGGAAATTTACGTGCGTCGCGACGTCGCCATACATTACCTGCGCGAGGAGGAGTTGTTCGGCGACGCTTTCCTCGAGTCTGCGGCCACTATCCTCGGACTCGGCACCTATGCTTCCATTGACGAGAAGGTCGTGACCGCAGGATCGCTCCGTGGATACCTGGACCTGGTCATCTTCGACCAGCGGAAGGATCTGTACCGGACGCCCGAGGAAGTCACCCAGGCGCAACAGCAGTTTTTCTATCTGCGCGACGGCGGTTACGACGGCGGCTGGGGCAAGTCGTTCATCTACCTCAAGCACCTGAGTCCCGGGGATCGCCAGTTCGTCATCCGCGGCAAGGAGATCATTGATCAACGCGACATGTCGACGGCAAACTATGTTGAGGAATAGGGGTACTGCGGTAACCGCAGAGCGTGGAAATCAATGCCGGAGGCCACTAGTATGGGGCTGCCGTGCACTCAAGTTTGAACAGGAATATGACATGACGATGAGAACTACGAGGATTCTGGTGGTCGCCGCCCTGCTAACGGGCTTCACCACTTTGTCGGGCTGTAACAGCAATCCGCTTCGCGGGACGCGCTGGCGGGTCGCCCAATGGATCGCCGCGGACCCGCCGGCATTCGACCGCGGCACGGTCGAGTTTCGCAAGAACGGCCAGATCCTCACGTCCCTGACCGCATCGGACAATACCGTGTTATGCGAGAATCGTGCTCATTTCAAAGTAAAGGATGACACATTGACTTTCGAAGGACCGGACTTCCCCCCACGCGGCATGTTCTGTTTCGATGGTGTCGAGCTGCGACTGCACACCGAGGACTTCATCCTGGTCCTCGAGCCCGTCGAAGAGTATTGAACGCCGTTCGACGGCAGCGGCAAGATGGGTTCCGGGTGACCTCAGGCAGCGGGCAAGTACACACTCCGTCTGGAGGATTGCACAGCACCGACCCGATAACATAACCGGTTGCCAAGCAATGCCTTATGCTCTCGGACGACTTTTCGGAAGTTCGTGCGGGACATCGCTGCGAATTTTACTAATAATAGTGCCGTTTGCTTCTGCCCTTCGATCGGGTACCGACACGAATTGGCGCGGTCGACTCGTGACGCTGCATGCAGAAACGGATCGTTTGTTCGGTACTGAAGGCTACGGGGGATGACCACCTGATGACGACTCATGATGCTTTGACTGCTCGGCCCTTGTGGGTCAGGACCACGCGCATTCTGTGCTTCACCACCTGCGCATTGACGGCAGTGGCCGCAGGCATCCACGCCAGCGACGCAGCCGATCCGGCGGTCCCCGACGCGTCCACGAGCACGGCGAGCCTGAGCAGCCTCGAAAGCCCTGGCGAATTCGAAGCTCTGGCACTACGCGATCCCAAGGTCATCTTCGATCTGTCGCTCGACCTGTATGACCATCGGGTCGACGACTACCGCTGCACGTTCATGCGCCAGGAACGAATCAACGGCAAGCTGTTGAACCCGTTCATCGTCGAGGTCCTGTGTCGCTCCACGCCGTTCAGCGTGCTGATGATCGCGTCCCCCGAGTCCAAGAAGATTCGTCGAGCACTGTATGTCGAAGGTTCGCTCCACGACAAACACGGTCGTGAGCTCATGCTGGTTGAACCCTGTGGCTGGAAGCGCCTGCTGGTTTCATCAGCCAAGATCCCGATCGATGACAAGCGGGTCATGGAATTCAATCGTGTGACGATCAGCGGCTTCGGTTTCAAAGCCGCACTGGAGGACTTTGCCCGATCCAACACACTGGGCGAAGAACTCGGAGTACTGGACTTGACCTATGATGGTCGCGGCAACATCGATGGCCGTCCCACCTATGTGTTCTCCCGCCGCCTGCCCTATGAAGGCGAGAATGGCCGCTTCCCCGCGGCACTGACTGTCGTTCAACTCGATCAGGAATGGCTCATGCCCGTCGAGATGCGCACCTACACCGATCGAGCAGGACAACGCCTCCTTGCCCACTATCGCCTGACCAACGTCAAGCTCAACAACGGCCTGACGGATCGCGAATTCGAGTTCTGAGCATCAAGAGAGCACAACGACCCAGGGCACTAGCGCAATGAAGGATCGTGATGCGTGGGACGCGATCGTGCGGTCGGCCACAAGCCGCACACCGCCTGCGATGAACCACACGCTTTACCGGCGTGATCGTTCGAACACCACGCGCCCTCCAACAATCGTGTAATCCACACGGGCCTCGCGAATATGCTCCTCGCGACAAGTCAGAATATCGCGTGACAACACCACGATGTCTGCCAGCTTGCCAACCGTCAGTGTACCCTTGATATCCTCTTCGAAGCCGGCGTAGGCGCCCGCGCGGGTGTAGCTGGCGAGGGCCTCCATCCGTGTCAGGCGCTCCTCGGCGTGGAACGTCGAACCGTCCTCGAGTTTGCGCGTCACCGTAGAATAGAAACAGGCAATCGGATCAACGTCTTCCACGGGTGCATCTGTACCGTTGCACACCACTGTGCCACTGTCGAGCAGCGTGCGCCACAAATACGCCCCCTCGTCCGCCCGCTGGCTGCCGAGACGCGTCGTGACGAATGGTGCGTCCGATGTGCAGTGCACGGCCTGCATGGCCGCGATCACACCGAGACGGCTGAACCTCGGAACATCTTCAGGATCGAGGTGCTGAGCATGTTCGATGCGCCAACGTTGGCGAGCGAGCGTGCGATGGTCAGGAAACGTGCTCTCGAAAATGTCGAGGACTTCACGGTTGGCCCGATCTCCAATGGCGTGCACGCACAGCTGCACATTGTGAGCACGCGCCAATCGGGCGGTCTCGGCAATGTCTTCAACGCCTTCGGTATTCAGGCCATGCGTATGCGGGGCGTCAGAATACGGGGCGAGCAGCCACGCCCCGCGTGATCCAAGAGCCCCATCCATGCCACGCTTGATCGCCCGGACGGTCAAGTGATTGTCGCCTGCACCGACCATGCGATACTCGGCCATTTTCTCGGCCACCTGATTGTTGGGTGCCCGCACCATGACCCACAGCCGCACATCCAACTCTCCGGCTTCCGCCATCTCGCGCATGACATCGATCGTGCGAAATGGTGACCCCGCATCATGAAACGTCGTGACACCCTTGCTGATGCATTCACGATCGGCCAACTGGATGGTCTGGCGAATCCGCTGGCGGATCCGCTGGGGGTCGTGTTCCATACTCGACGAATGAGCACGTCCGACAAGAAACTCGGCCTCCTCGATCAATACACCGGTCGCCCGGCCGGATTCATCCCGCAGGATCTCCCCCCCTGCGGGATCAGGGGTGGTGTCGCCGATTCCCGCCGCGACCAGCGCCCGCTCATTCGCCAGACAGGCGTGCCCGCTGGCATGCACGAACCACACCGGATTGTGCGGCGTTACGGCACTCAGCGCCGAGTGGGTTGGAAAACCGGCCACACTCTCCGTGAGCGGCCGGTCCCACTTCTCCTGGTGCCACCCCCGACCCAGAATCCATTCGCCCGGTGCAGCGCTACGGGCGGCGTCCGCAGCCATGGCCACGATCTCGTCCCAGTTCCGCGCCCGCGTCAGATCCAGCTGTTGAACGGCTTGCCCCACACCGGTGAAGTGCGCGTGACTCTCGATGAAGCCCGGAATCGTCAGCCGTCCCTGCAAGTCGATACGCCGTGCTGCATGGTACTTGTGCGCCAGAGCATTGCCGCCGACGGCGACAATGCGGCCGTCGGTCACGACGACCGTACTGGCCTGTGCGGCCCCTTCTTCCATCGTGACGACCTTGCCGTTGTACAGCACGAGGTCGGCCTGCAGACACCCGGTCAGTGCCAGAAGCAACGCGGTCAATGACATACGCATGGATACGACCTCCTTCGGGGCGCGCGGCAAGGCAGTGAACCGGGTAGCCGAATTCATCCTGTCGAGCCGGTGTTCGAGGCGGATTGTACTGAAAGCAGGCCCGGAAGTCAGACCGGTGATGTGAACGTGCATGGCATGCCGGCAGCCCGCACAGCGCGCAAAAAAGGCGTGCAATCGGAGGAATCGCACGCCGGAGAGCCACAATCGGTGATGGCCTGCTGCAGGACCGGCCGCAGCGCTGGTCATCGATCGATCGGGGGTATGGACAAAAGAAAGGCCCGGGGCATGAATGCCCCGGGCCCGTGTCGTACGAATCAGGACTAACGCGTCCTCTTGCCCCGCGGG
>CALODL010000037.1:0-79274 GCA_942492115.1 uncultured Planctomycetota bacterium | reverse complement strand
AATACCAGGATACCAACCACGCTCAATACATGATCGCGCGGGGCCTGACGCTGAACAACCACAACATCTGTGCGACTGGTGATCCGGATCAGTCGATCTACGCCTGGCGCGGCGCGGACATCCGCAACATCCTGGAATTCGAGAAGGATTACCCCAGTGCCCGTATCGTGCGCCTCGAGCAGAACTACCGCTCGACACCGTCAATTCTCAAATCCGCCGACGCGCTGATCAAGGGTAACTCCCAGCGCAAGGACAAGGACCTGTGGACCGACAACTCCGACGGCGAGCCGGTGGCGGTCATTGCCCACGACTCGAGCCACCACGAAGCCGACTTCGTGGTCAAGCATATCCGGGAACATGTCAAAGCCGGCGGTCAACTCGGCGAATGCGCTGTTCTGTACCGCGTCAATTCACTGTCCCGCGTGATCGAGGAGGGCCTGCTCGCGGCCGGCATCAGCTACCAGGTCGCTCGCGGAACGGCGTTCTACAACCGCAAAGAGATCAAGGACCTCCTCGCGTACGTCCGCGTGGTGGTCAACCCGGCCGATCCGGTAGCGCTGGTCCGCTCGTTGACCACACCGACACGCGGGGTGGGCAAGACCTCGCTCGACCATCTGCTGAAGTTTGCCGAAGCCCATGACATGTCACCTTTCGAGGCCTGCCAGCAAGTCGACAACATCTCGACCATTCGCAAGACGGGGGCGAACGGCATCAAGAAATACGTCGAGATCATCGAAACACTCAAGGGCATGGGTACGGCCCAACCGGCAGCGGTGCTCGAGGCCGCCCTCGACCGCAGCGGCCTCAAGAATCATCTGAACGATGAACAGGGTGGCGTCGAAGCGCTGGACAACCTCCGCGAGCTCATCTCGGCCGCCGTCGAGTTCAGCAATGGCCAACCCGAAGGCACGCTGGCTGACTGGCTCGAAATGGTCGCCCTGGTCAGCGATGTCGACGGCGTCAAGGACCGTGGTGGCTCAGTGACGCTCATGACGCTGCACGCTGCCAAGGGACTGGAATACGACACCGTCATCCTCATCGGCGTCGAAGAGGGCCTGCTGCCGCTCATGCGCCAGGACGACGAGCCCAACATCGAGGAAGAACGGCGGTTGCTCTTCGTCGGCATGACCCGGGCCCGCAAGCGTTTGACGCTGACGCTGGCCCACTGGCGCCGCGTCCACGGCATCATGCAGGGCACGACGCCTTCGCAGTTCATCAAGGAACTCGCGGTAGCAGGTGTTCGCCAGATCGATACTTCAGAGCCCGACGAACCGCGCCAGCGCAATACCGCGTCCACCCCACGTCCCAAGCCCGGCGCCTACAGTGGCTGGAAACCGGGCATGTACCTGCGTCATCCGCAATTCGGTGTCGGCCAGCTCCTGTGGAAATCTCCGGGCAGCAGCAACGTCCGCGCCGGCCTGCGTTTCATGGCTTACGGCGAAAAGACGCTGGTCCTCGACTACGTCAAACTCGAACCCGTCGACCCGGACGAATGCCAGTTATGAGGCACACCACCATGAGCCGGAGCGTTCATTCGCCTTCCGTCCAGTCTGTCACACAAGACGACTCCAAAGCAGCCAGCGTCCGCGACAACCACATGAACCGCGGGGTGGCAGCGGTACGCAGTAGAGGGAAATCCCGCGTTGGAACGCCACCCATGACCAGCACGCGGACACCGCTGCAAGCCGGAAGCCGAGCGTGCTCCGCAGTGGCGGGAAAAGCGGTTGCGCAGCCTGGACCATCGAAGACACTGCCCGGGCGGGGTCGGATCCCCGCCCGCTCATTGCACTCAACAGCCCCCGGCGAGCACACTCCGCGACTCGCCACGGAGGAGCACGCTCGACTGGAGGCTGTGATGGCACAACCGGTAAGCCAGCAGGTATGAACCCCATGAAACACCCCATCACCCTCGACACAAGAGCCCTGTCCAACAAGGCGCTGGGCAAGCGGGCCCTCCCGCGCACGGCCATCGAGAAGCTCGCCCCGCGTATGAAGCGCATCATCACGCAGATCAACCGTGAGCGCAACGGCGGCGCGCATGCCTACCGTGACCTGCCGAACGACACACGCATGCGCCGCGCGGTAACCCGTATGGCCACGCGCTACAGTCGTGGATTCGACAACGTCGTCGTGCTGGGCATCGGTGGGTCGGCGCTGGGCACGATCGCCTTGCGCGACGCTCTCGCCTTACCCCACTACAATCTGCTCGCGCGACGCAAGCGTGGCGGGCCGCGGCTGTTCGTTGTCGACAATGTCGATGCGCCGGAATTCGGCGGGCTGCTCGACCTGCTCAAGGGCGAACTCGACAAGACCCTGTTCAATGTCGTCAGCAAATCGGGCCAGACCGCCGAAACCGCGTGCCAGTTCCTCGTGGTCCACGATCTGCTCTGCAGAAAACTGGGCCGCGACGAGGCCGCTCGACACATCGTCGCCACGACCGACCTGGCCAGCGGTACGCTGCGGAGCACGGCCGATCAGGAGGGTTTCGATACCCTGCCGGTTCCCGACGGCGTCGGTGGGCGGTTCAGTGTGTTGTCTGCGGTCGGCCTGTTCCCGGCAGCATTGATCGGCATCGACACCGCGGCCCTGCTCCGCGGGGCCGCCGACATGGACAAGGTCGTGCAGTCGACCAGTCTGCGGCGGAATCCGGCGGCGCAGTACGCGGCGATCAACTACCTGTGCTATCAACGTGGCCAGACGATCAACGTCATGATGCCCTACAGCAACGCCCTCTACAGCATGGCCGACTGGTTCCGCCAACTGTGGGCCGAGAGCCTGGGCAAGTCGCGGCGCGGCCGGCACGTCGGCCCCACACCGGTCAAAGCGCTCGGTGCCACCGACCAACATTCGCAGGTCCAACTGTACCGCGAGGGCCCCGACGACAAGTTGATCACGTTTCTCAGGGTCGATAACCCGCGCAGTGACCTGCGCATTCCCGGGAGCAGCGATCCGTCGCTGAATTACCTCAAGGGCCATTCCGTACATGACCTGCTGCTGGCTGAGCAGCATGCCACAGAGTTGGCCCTGACGCACAGTGGCCGCCCCTGCGTCACCGTGCGGTTCCCGGAAATCTCGGCATACACCATCGGGCAGTTCATCATGCTGATGGAAGCCGCCACCACGTTCACCGGCATGCTGCTGAACGTCAACCCGTACGATCAGCCTGGCGTGGAACTGGGTAAGCAAATCACCTACCATCTCATGGGCAAACCGGGCTTCGAGAAAATGCCGATTTAACCGTGTGCACAGGAGGCGATCACGATGCGACATGCAGTCATCATGGCGGGCGGAGCGGGCACGCGGCTGTGGCCCCTGAGTCGACGCGAACGGCCCAAACACTTCATCCAGTTACTCGAAGGGCGCAGTCTCATGCGCACGGCCTTCGAACGCCTGGCCGCCTGCATGGATCCTGCACAGATCAACGTGGTCACCAGCCAACGGCACCTCGACCTCGTCGCCGAAGAGTTGCCGGAACTCCCGGCCGACAATCTCATCGGAGAGCCTGCTGTACGGGATACGGCCAACGCCGTCGGACTCGCCGCCGTCATTCTGCAGCAGCGCGATGCGGATGGCACGATGGGCATGTTCACGGCGGATCACATCATTAAGCCCATCGAGACGTTCAAAAGCTGCCTGGACCGGGCCTACGCCGCCGCGGAAGCCAACCCCGACGCCCTGGTGACCCTGGGCGTCAAACCGCGCTCACCACACACCGGTTACGGCTACGTCCGCCGCGGGGACAGGATTTCCGACGGCACCTATGTCGCTGCGGAATTCAAAGAGAAGCCCGACCGCCCCACCGCGGAACGCTATGTCAACAGCGGTGAGTACTACTGGAACAGCGGCATGTTCGTATGGCGCATCAGCGCCATCCTCAACGAGTTCAAACAGCATCTACCCGACAACTACGCGGCACTCTCGAAGGTCGGCCTCGCCGGTTCGCTCAACGAGCGAACCGCCGCCATCAACGCCGTCTTCCCAAACCTGAACAAGATTTCCATTGATTACGGCGTCATGGAAAAGGCGGCACGTGTGCTGACGTGCGAACTCGACTGTGAATGGCTGGATGTCGGCGCGTGGACCAGCCTGGGCGAGGTTCTGCAGCCTGACGGTGATGGCAATATTCTTTCACACCGCCGCGTGGTGGCTATGGATTCGAAGAACAACATCTTCGTCGGCGAGGACGACCACCTCATCGCCACCATCGGCCTCGAAGACGTCGTGATTGTTCGGTCAGAGAACGCCACGCTGGTGTGCAAACGACAGGACGTGCAGAAGATCAAGGACCTTGTCGGCAAACTGGACGAAGATTATCTCTAGTACCTGTTGATTGATCTGGCGGATCAAATAGCAGGTGGCCGGGAAAGCAGAGACTGTTACAGACGGCTCGATAACCCACTGACCTGAACACAACGGACATGCGCTACCTCGGAATTGATCATGGCAGCAAGCGCATCGGCCTGGCCGTTGGCGATGACGACATCGCTATGGCCCTGCCCCTCCCCCAACTTCAGAGCACGGGCCGCGCCACCACCGACGCCCCCGCAATCAAGAAGGTCGTCGACGAACACGATATCGACATCATCGTGCTCGGCCTGCCTCTGCACATGGATGGCAACGAGGGCGACCAGGCCCGCCGCGCCCGCGCCTATGGCCGTGACCTCGGCGCGGCGTTGAATGTGCCGGTCGAATTCTGGGACGAGCGCCTGAGCACCCATGCCGCTGACGGCCTGCTCGACGACAACGAAGACCTGACCACCCTGCAGCGCCGTGCCCGCCGGGATTCGCTGGCGGCCAAGACTTTTTTGCAGACGTTCCTGGAGTACCGCAAGAACAACCCCGCTTGATCGGCACACGCAACACCCCGGGCATGCGCTAGTTGTGCATGCGCCTATCATTATGTGATCCGCTGGCGCGCACAGGTCGGCGGAGCGCCGATCCCGACCATCCATTTGGAGTATGACTGGGCGACGTCGCTGGCTGCTTCAAGCAACCAGTTGTGCTAGGCAAGGTGACCATCTGTCACCGTCCGCCGGGCAATCCCAGCAATGCCCGAACATTGAGCGTCGGCTGCAACGCGCTGAACGCTCACCTCGGCCACGGCGACAGCTGTGGCGCGTGCGAGTAATCTTCAATTCTCCAAGGAGAGTCCGTCGGCCGACCGGCGGGCTCTCCTGAGTTCTACTGATCGATTGCTCTGCAATCATTGGCGGAGTCAGGTTCAACCGACGCTGCGGCACGTCTCTTCACTTGCTGCGCCGCGTGTCCCAGCCGTCGGACTCGCGCTCTGCTGCCGTGGCGCTGATCAGGGCCCCGTCGCGGGTGAACGTGATGGTCTGGTCGCGCTCGTACCATTCCATGGTTGCACCGAGTTCATTGCGCCGGTGCGTCTGGCGATAGCGGTAGATCCACTTCTCCTGGCCCTCCCCCATCATGATCTCGTCCGGTTCGCCGTAACGAAAGCGGACCCAATCCTGGTCGGTCGCGAGCGCCGGTAGCTGCTGCATGGCCGTGTCAGAGATGAGTGCACCATTGATGTCGCTGGTAAACGAGCCCTGCATGCAGCCGGATATGCATGCCCCGAATGCCAAGCCGATGATAGAACGGATTCTCACGTCCTGGACTCCTGTATGCCAATCCGTATGGTCACGCTGATCGTGTCAGCACGTCGTTGAGTCGCCGGATTTTTCCCGGCATGTCGTAGCCCGGGAACCAGTCGGTCTCCGCCATCAATTTCAGGATATCCAACATGACCTCCAGTTGCCCCCGACCCAACGCCGTTGGAGCACCATGCGTGAAACTGACCGTACTCCTCAGCACCGAGCTCGAACGGTTCCCACTCCAGTTCCTCGTCCGAAGCCGCGTCATCGACACCACACAGGAAGAACGAATTCAACACGGCGCGCGGCGGGAACAGTCCGGATTTCCGGATGAAATCGAACGACAGGCCCTGTTCGGCCACTCTCTGCGCTTGTGCCAAAGACATCACAGTCTCCTATGAGGGGCGAGACGTCAGAGCACGCGCACAGGTAAGAGCTCGTGTTACTCCGCCGCTTCTGCCCGGCGTTTGAGGATCATCCGCGAGGTCACCAGGCCACCTTCGAACAGGATCACCATCGGAACTGCCAGCAGAATCTGACTGATGACATCCGGCGGGGTCAGCAGCGCCGACAGAATGGTGAAGCTGAGAATGACATAACCGCGGGCCTTGGCCATGCCTTCGACGGTGGCGATCCCGCTGATGGCCAGGAAGATGACCACGATCGGGACCTGGAAGGCCAGCCCGAAGGCCAATGACAGGCGCAGGATGAACGAGGTATAGAACTCGATCGAGTACTGGTTGCTGATGGCCGAGACATTCTCGACGGCGCGCAGCTTGGTTTGATACATCTGGCCGTCGGGGCCGGACAGTTTGAGGTAGCCCGATGACTGATTGAACCACAGTGACCCTGCCCCGGGATTTTCAGGATCGGACGCCAGCATGGGGATGTTCAACGCGTCCTCGAGGGGGCTGGGCGCGATAACGTCCTCCTTGCCCAGAAGCAGACGTTCGAGACGGTTGGGCTCCCAGTCGGGTATCGGGAAAGTCAGATTGAAGCTGACGAAGAAATTGAGCACGATCGGCAGAACGATGTAGTACATGAACACCACACCGAGGATGAACAGTACCACAGAAGGCAGGATGGCCAACTTGGCATAGCGCCGCTCGCGCTCGTAGAGACCGGCCCCGACGAAGCTCCAGATCTGGATGAACACCCAGGGACTGGACACGATGATGCCGCAGATGAGCGCGATCTTGATGTACAGCAGAAACGTGTCCGGCGGGCTCAGGGACTGCAGGGTCGGATTCTGATCGTACTTGCTGAGAACCAGCCATGCCGGCCGCATGACGAAGCTGAAGATGTGCTTGGCACCCCAGAAGCACAGCATGGTGCCGATGAGGACACCCACGAGTGCCCGGATGATGGCACCGCGCAGTTCTTCGAGGTGTCCACCGAAGGACATCCGCACATCATGGGGGTCGGGGTTCTTTGCCATCGCGGGCGAGATTCTACACCGATGACGCCAGGATGACTAAGTGCTCCCTTTCATAATTGGTTGTAGGGTCTTCCGAGGCGATTGTCGGGTTGGGCAAGACGCGAGGAGGAGGCGATGCCTGACATCGTTGACCACGAGCAACACAGTCCAGGGCGACAAGCGTCCGGCAGACCCTGCAAAGAATTGTGAAATGGGGCACTGAGTGCTGCTCGAGGAAGGCTTGCCGGATATGTTTGCTCACAGGGTGCCTGGATCGGCAGTGACCTTCTCCGCCAGATGGCGGTACGCCTGGACCAGGTCGCGACAGACGAGATCGACCCGCTCCTGGAGGGTTCTTCGGTCATCGAGGATGCGCTTGATGAGGCGCTGCTGCCGGCGGATCCGTTCGCCGAGTCGCCGCTGCTTGCGGTTGGCGGTCAACTCGGTCTCGAGGACCGACGTCAGCCGACTCAGATCGAAAGGCTTGATAAAGACATCACGGACGCCGAGGCGCATGGCTTCGACGGTGCGGCCGGCCGTGGTGTGGTCGGCCATGAGCATGACGGCCACCGAGCGCTCCGGAGCAAGCACACGCAAGACGTCCAGACCGTCGCCATCGGACAGATTCTGGCTGATGAGCATCGCGTCATACGGTCGATCGTCGTCGGAATCGAACGTCTCGACAGCACTGGCCATCCTGGTGACCTCGGCATCGAAGAGATGCTGGAGGTGATCCACCAACATGAGGGCCACGGCGTCATCATCTTCAACGATCAGTATGCGAACGGGACCACCCATGTTTGACCAGAATCCTGCGTGAGTGTTGGGCTGCTCAGCTCAATCGCCACGGGCGACCGGCAACTCGATGGTCACGGTCGTGCCCTCGCCCTCACGTGATTCCAGTCGCATGCGTCCACCGTTGATGTCGCACCACCGCGCTGCTCGTGAGAGGCCGAGGCCACGGCCCCGTCCAGCCGCGCGGTGCGAGAAGAACGGGTCGCGTGATTTCTCGAGCACTTCAGGTGTCATGCCGGCGCCGTTGTCCGCGACAGTCACGACAACCCTCTCATCGGTCAGGTCCTGACGGCAGTTTATCGTGACCTTGGCGGTCTCGGGTGCGGTCGCGTGGACAGCATTGGCAAGCAGTTCTTCGAAGATCCCGCGGACCTGGCGGGGGTCGGAAACGACCCTCAGCGGCACGTCCGATATCTTCAACTCGAACGATTCGGGAGCCCGGCCATGGGCGTCGGCGACCTCGGCACACAGAGCTTCAAGCACCGTACCGAGGTCGATCGGCTCCGGGCTGGGTGGATCAGGCTTGGCAAAAGCCATCAGCTCGTTGACGATAGCGCTGCAACGGTGAGCCTGTTCGGTAATGATGTTCAGCCCGGAGGCCATCTTTTCATCGGTGGCCGCGCGGGCCATCATCTCGCTGCGCCCGGCGATGACCGCCAACGGATTGTTCAGTTCGTGGGCGGCGCCGGCGGCCATCTCTGCAATCATGGCCAGACTGCGGCGGCGGAGCAATTCCGCCTGGGCCGCCTTGAGTTGACGGTTGACCTGCACCAGCCCCTCGTTGAGCCGTTCAGCCAGCTGACGGTCATAGCCGCGGCTGAGGGCCAGCGCGACAGCGCGGGCAAACATGGTCAGTTCCCGGCTGCTGAGCGTCAGGCGCTCGGCCTCTTCGGGGGTCGCATTGAACAGCACTCCCCCCCAGCATTCACCATCCTTCACGATCGGTAGCATCCACGGCAGTCCCGGACCGAGGTGATCCCGCAGGCGATCGCGCAGCACGGCTGTCACCCGGGGCGCGACAATGACACCTGTGGCCTGAACGGCCTCGCGCCAGGGATGGTGTCGGCTCACCTCCGGTTTCAGAGTGCACACCTGAGCATCCTGGCGGCCGCCATCGACGATCGCAATGTGACACACATCCTGATCGGGCTGCCGCGCAAACAGCGCCAGGGACGGCAGAACCATGAGGTCGCGGGCGCAGTCCGCACCCGCCTGACAGATATCGATCACCGTCATATGGGTGTCGAGGCGATCGTTGAAGTCGTGAGTGATTTCGAGGAAGCGAGTTCGTGAGGCCAGCTTGGTGTTGGTGACGGCGAGCTCCTCGCTGAGACGGCCCAGCTCGACACTGGCCTGGCCGACCGCCTCGGTGAACAATTCGCCGGGTGTCACATCGTCGAGCCCGAGCAACTCGGCACGCTCCTGGATGGCATCCAGCAGCTTGGGCAACACGGTCTCGAGATGCTCGAGCGGCATGCCCATGGCCCGGGCGATCTCTGTGCTGGGTGTGCTGTCCCCTAGAAAGCCCGAATAACCAATGTGCTGCTCGCGAACAACCGTATCAGCCAGATTGACGATCTGGACCAGATCAGGATGTACGACCGTATCCGGCAGCATGTCGGGTGTATGATGGTGAAACCAGATACATTCGACCAGGCTGCGTGGCAGTTTCCAGCGCTGGGCCAGGCGTTTGCCGGCGACCGTATGATCGACGCCGAGGACCTCGCGTTCCACATCGAGGATACACGCGCGCCGCGAGCTGGCGAGGCTGACCACGCGATCGTAGCTCTTGGGCAGGCAGGCGTCGAGGGCGACTTTGCCCAGGTCGTGGAGCAAGCCGCAGACGAACGCGACCTCGGGGTCCTCATGCCCCGGCCAGCGTTCGGCCAGCAGACGTGACAGGCACCCCACAGCCAGAGCATGCTTCCAGAATTCCCGACGATCGAAGCGACTCTCGCGATCATCTCCAGCACCGAACGTCTCGAAGACCGACAATGACAACACTGCGTGACGCACGGCGTTGAAGCCCAACAGAACGACGGCCTTGTCGACGGTGGTCACGTCGCGGGGGGCGCCGCGGGAGGCCTGGTGCACGAGACGCAGGATCTTGGCCGACAACGATTGGTCACACTCGATGAGCTGCACGACCTCACGCGCCGACGACTCGTCGCTGGTCGTCGCCTGGAGCACACGACTGGCAATGGCTGGCAGCGTGGGCAACTGATCGAGCTGGCTCAGGATCAGGTCGACGCGCTGGGGCGTTTCCGCAATCGTCGTGGAAGCCGAGGTCATATTCTTCTCCGTCCCTCGAGTCCCGAACAGCTATACGGAAACCAGTTGTTCGATGCGATTGATCACCGTGTCGATCTGGAACGGCTTGCGAATGAAATCGTCCGCACCCGCCGCCAGCAGCTCTTCGACTTCGTCGGGATCCGCCACACCACTGATGAGAATAATGCGCATGTGTTCGAAAGCCGTGTTCGATCGGATGGTCTTGCACACCACATTGCCATTGATGTCCGGCAATTTGTAGTCGAGGATCAGGACATCCGGACGGAAATCCTGTGTGAGCATCCCTGCGTTGTAGCCACTGCTCGCAGTCCTGACCTCGAAACGGCCATCGCGTTCCAAAAGCTCGACGAACATGTCGATGATCGCCTGATCATCGTCGACGACCAGCACACGCTTCTTGCCCGTCTCCAGCTGATCCAGCGGAATACTGTTTTCTTTCATGAACTGGATGAGACTCTCGCGCGGGATACGCCGGAACTTCGAACCCGGTACTCGGAAACCTTTCAGGCGGCCACTGTCAAAGCAGCGGATTACAGTCTGTTGACTGATCTTGCAGATCTCAGCCACTTCACCAGTCGAATAAACGCTCTTCATCGCGGGCCTCCCAGGTCGACGATCGCACGGGCTCTCATTTTGCCCATATTGCCCATCTTCACCACATCGTAGAATCGAATGGCGCTCCCGTCAAATATGCCGCGTACGCGGCCCGGAATGACGGGGGTCCGATAGCAAGATGGGCGGTTGAACCTATGATCGGCGTTGGCGGGCTTCCAAGGCTACCCATAACACGGTCACGTCGGCCGGCGTGATACCACTGATGCGGCTGGCCTGCCCCAGCGTCCCCGGCCGGACCGCGGTGAACCGCTCACGAGCCTCCAGGCGCATCTCACCAAGCTCGCCAAATGGGAATGAATCAGGGATCCGATAGTCTTCGAGTCGCTTCAAGCGGGCGATATCGCGCTCCATGCGTTCGACGTAGCCCTGGTACTTGGCCCGGATCTCGACATGCTCGCTGACTGCTCTGTGAAACTGGTTCAACTCCGGGCGCCCGCAGGATACGGCGACCGCGGCTACCGATGACGCTGGGCGGCGAAGGCGATCGTACAGCTTGACCCCTTCGTGGCGCTCGTCAAGCAGGGCTTCGAGCCGCTGAACAGCGTCGCGCTTGGTGCAGAACCGTGCCCAGCGGGCATCGTCCACCAGTCCGATTTCGCGCCCTATTGCCGTCAAGCGATCGTCTGCGTTGTCCGAGCGCAGCAGCAACCGGTACTCCGCCCGTGAAGTGAACATGCGATACGGCTCGTCGGGCGGCCGCGCGATCAGATCGTCGACCATGACGCCGATGTACGCCTGGTCGCGACGCAACACGAGGGGTGCCTGACCACGCAGCGCGCGCGCGGCGTTGATTCCGGCAATGAGCCCCTGGGCCCCGGCCTCCTCATAACCGCTCGTCCCGTTGATCTGTCCGGCCAGAAACAGCCCGTGAACTGCCTTGGTCTCGAGAGAGTACTGTGTTTGATGGGTCGGGACGTAGTCATACTCGACCGCGTAGCCCAGCTGCAGGATCTCGACGTTCTCCAAACCGCGCACGGTCTTGAGGAAAGCCTCCTGCGCATCGGCGGGCAGCGACGTTCCCAAGCCGTTGCAGTACAGCCGGTCATTGTCATAGCCCTCGGGTTCGAGAAACACCTGATGGCGCGTCTTGTCGGCAAAACGAACCACCTTGTCCTCGATGCTCGGGCAGTACCGCACCCCGGTCGCCTGGATCTGTCCGGTGTACATTGGCGCTCGATGGAGGTTGGCCCTGATGATGTCGTGCCCACGCTCATCGGTATAGGTGATGTAGCACTCAATTTGTGGCTGGTCGATGCTCTCGTTCATGAACGAAAACGGTACGGGAACGTCGTCTCCCGGCTGCGCCTCGAGCAAATCGTAGTCCACGCTGTCGCGATGCACACGCGCCGGCGTACCGGTCTTGAGGCGCCGCAGCTCGATACCAAGATCGATGAGATGGCGACTGAGCCCGGTGCTGGCTGCTTCACCCGCGCGACCCCCGGCCGTTCGTTGTTCCCCACAATGCATCAGTCCACGCATGAACGTCCCCGTGGTCACGATGACTGCACGGGCCGTGAGGTCACGCCCGTCCTGCAGGCGGACGCCACGAATCGCCGGATGACCGTCACGATCGGTCAGGTCGAACGAGTCGACGCACCCTTCGATCACGGACAGGCCGCGACAGGGCGCGAGCAGATCCTGAACCGCCCCGGCGTAGAGATCGCGATCAGCCTGGGCCCGTGGTGCCCACACCGCCGGCCCCTTGCTGCGATTGAGCATGCGGAACTGAATGCCCGCACGATCGATGGCCAACCCCATCAGGCCGCCCAGAGCATCGATCTCACGAACCATCTGGCCCTTGCCCTGGCCACCGATTGCCGGGTTGCACGACATGCGACCGATTGCCGCGATATCCATCGTCACCAGCGCGGTCGAAGCCCCGAGCCGCGCTGCCGCCCAGGCGGCCTCTGCTCCAGCATGCCCACCGCCGATGACGACGATGTCGAATTGATGATCAGCTGAGACCATGATCGGGGAATTGTAGCAGAAAAGCAGCAACCCAAGTCACAGAGCGCGGCCGCGAGCTGAAAGTTCCACAGGCGAACGGGCATTCTTTCGAAGGATGATCACTGCACCATTCCCCAACGCGCCGGGGCAGGGTGAGCGCACGAAGACAGTTCCCAAGCAAACGGGGCATTCACTCTGAAGCATGATACGTCTTGCGATTGTGCGAAAGATTCCCCGCCCCGCGGGGATCCAACGGAGCAGAGCCCCTTGGCAGGGGGCTCGGGGGACGGCTGTCCCCCGAAGTTAAGTCAGCAGTGTAAGTGCGAGAAGACAGTTCCCCCGGCGAACGGGGCATTCACTCTGAAGCATGATACGTCTTGCGATTGTGCGAAAGAATCCCCGCCCCGCGGGGATCCAATGGGGCAGAGCCCCTTGGCAGGGGACTCGGGGGACGGCTGTCCCCCGAAGCCTAGGCTTTGTCTGAAAACGCCATTTTCATGTAGCGATCGATCATAGCGAGCTTGATCATGGCCAGGAAGCTGATGGCTAGTTTGTCGAATCGGGTGCAGATGCGACGACATTCTTTGAGCCAGCCGATGCACTGCTCGATGATGGATCGTTTGCGATATGCTTTCTTGTCGAACTTCATTCGGCCATCTCGATACTCGTTATCTTTTCTTGGAATGACCGGCTGGATCTTATGTTCATGTAACCACTCGCGAATTCGTCGGGAGCTGTATGCTTTATCGCCGGCCAATGCGAACGGGCGTGTCCGGGGTCGTCCGATCTCCTGTGGAGATGCGAACCAGGTTCATGAGTGATTCGAGATGCTTGGACTCGTGGGCCTCTCCGGGGCTCACTTCGACTGCGATGGGTAAGCCTGTACCGTCAGTGACCAGGTGCAGTTTGCTTCGAATCCGCCGCGAGCGACCCAATGCATGGTCTTGGGGCTCTTCGGGGTACCGCTTGCAACTTTTTTTGAAGCTGCCAGCCGCGGCTCGACTGGCACGAACCGAACTGCCATCGATGCACCACAGGTCCCAGTCAATGTGTCCCTCTGCGTCCAAGCGGATTTGGAGCAGCTTCGAGGATCTGATCGAGGACACCGCTTTGACGCCAGTCGGTGAAGTAGTCGTAGACCGTCTGCCACGGGCCGTACCGCTCGGGAAGATCTCGCCACGGTGCACCGGTCCGCACAATCCACATCATGCCGTTGAGCATGACACGTGGATCCCGACGCGGACGACCGGTTCTTGCCTCGTGTGCGGGAATGTTCGGCTTGACCAGTTCCCATTGTGCGTCACTGAGTTCGTGTCTACGCATTGTGCCGACCTCCATGTCACATCGCCCGGCCTCCATGCCAGGGCAATACAATGGTCTTCGGCACAAACATGAGTTTTCAGACAGAGCCTAGTCTGACATCCGGGCTCGGGGGACGGCCGTCCCCCGAAGTTAAGTCTGACATCCGGGCGCCCCTACGAGTAACAACCACGCCGCACCAGACGGGGCACGTCACCCCGAAGACCACCACAAGTATTACGAAGAGCATCCCCGCCCCGCGAGGATCCAATGGGGCAGAGCCCCTTGGCAGGGGGCTCGGGGGACGGCTCGGGGGACGGCTGTCCCCCGAAGCTAAGTCTGACATCCGGGCTCGGGGGACGGCTGTCCCCCGAAGCTAAGTCTGACATCCGGGCTCGGGGGACGGCTGTCCCCCGAAGCTAAGTCTGACATCCCCCGACGCAGAGTAACGCTATTTACTCTCGTACTGTTCCAGCTTGCGATACAGCTTCATGCGGCTGATGCCCAGGGCCTTCGCCGCAGCCTGCTTGTTGCCGAAATGGGCGTCGAGGACGCGCAGGATGTGCTGGCGTTCGACATCCGCCAGGCGGGTCGACAGGCCGTCGCGCGTTGCGACACCTGCTTGCAAACCCAACTGCAGGTCTTTCACGTGAATGGTGAAACTGTCTGCGAGGGTGGCGGCGCGCTCGACTGTATTGGCCAGCTCGCGAACATTGCCGGGCCATTCATGGGCCTGCAATGCCACCAGTGCTTCCGGGCTCAGGCGTTTGGGCTGCCCTGTTCGATGTGCGTGGCGTTCAAGGAAGTGATAAACCAGCAACGGGATGTCATCCGAACGTTCGCGGAGCGGCCGCATGTGCAGTGGCAAACCGTTCAGGCGGTAATACAGATCGTTGCGATAACGATCCTGCCGCACCATTTGAGCCAGATCATACGACGTAGCCGCGATCACCCGCACGTGGGCTGTTCGTTCACGCGTATCGCCCTGACGCCTGAATTCGCCGGACTCCATGAACCGCAGCACAGCCGCCTGATTCGCGGCACTGAGGTCGCCGACCTCGTCGATGAACAGGGTCCCGCGATCCGCGACTTCCACGAGGCCCAGCTTCGTTCCGCCGGCCGCGCTGTCGGCCGCTTCGACGTACCCGAATAATTCGCTGGCCTGCACAGTGTCCGACAGCGCGCTGCAGTTGAACGTCACGAAAGGACGTGAGGCGCGATCCGACTGTTCGTGGATACCACGGGCCACGAGTTCTTTACCCGTTCCGCTTTCGCCCGTGGCCAGCACAGGTTGATCACTCATCGCTGCCTTGTCGATCAAGCTGTACAGTTCATCGACGTTCTCCGGATGACCCACGATACCGAAGCGCAGCGCGCGTTCACCGGACCGGTAGCGTTCGAAAGTCCGTGTGGGTTGACTGCGCATATATGCCTGGCGAATGGCCGATTCGAGCTCCTCGATCTCAATGGGTTTCTGGAGATACTCGACGGCCCCCAGCTTCAAGCCCGCCACGGCGGTCTCTACCGAGGCCTGACCGGTTAGAATGATCCAGCCTGTCGACTGATTCACGGCAACGTGTCGGCGCATCAGAGTCAGACCATCCGTCGAAGGCATTTTGAGGTCGCACACGACGACATCGGGGCTATGATCATCGAGAATGTCCTGGGCCTCTTCGCCGCCCCCAGCCTGCATGACGCGAAATCCGCGAAGTTCGAGCCGCTGGGCCGTCGCCTGGCGAAAGGCACTCTCATCGTCCACGAGGAGAACGTTGATGACCTCGGTGCTGTGCTCAATGGTAGGGGACATGGGTACAGAAGTTCCCTCAATTTGGGTGGTCAATGACAGCGTCAATCCAACGTGGGGACGGCATCCTCGATCGCCGCCAGAACCTCAGTGAAATCGAAGGGTTTGGTCAGGCATGACTGGAAACCCTGATGAACGAGTGCATGACACATCGCCGGAGCAAGTTCACGGCCCATGGCCAGCAGCACGGCCTCTTGAATCGCCGGGCATGTGCGTTGCAGCCGGCCAAAATACTCTGCGTTGAACGCAGGCATTCCAACCTCGATGAGAACCGCGTGCGGACGCAAACGCTCGATCATCATCCCGGCAGTCACCAGGCATCCCGCGGTCTCGACGCAAAAACCCTGCATCTCCAGCGCCCGCTGGAGTGCCCCCGCAAACTCTCCGTCTGCATCAATAATCAACACCCGACGCTGATGACCGTCCAGCCCGTTGAGTGGCATGCCATGGGCGCGCATGAACCGGATCAGCTGGCTGACTGGAATACGCCGGTCTTTGCTGCCCGGGATGCGATAGCCACGCAGCTGGCCGCTGTCGAACCACTTCGAAACCGTTCTTGGAGCCACATTGCAAATCTTGGCTACCTGTCCGGTCGTTAGAATGTCGTGTTGTGTGCGCATATGACTCCCTGGGTTCAGCCAAGTGTGCCATTTGCATCGATCATGTATCAAATGCCGGCGCCGCGCCGGGGCCTATCGGACCCTTGACCCGTGCACCGCGGCCCGTTAATTTGGCGCGCAACGTCCGATTCGGCCAACCCGATCGGCGTGGAGTGACGCCCCGGTGCAATCCAGTGACATCAAGCATTACTGCGGCTTGTTCGGGATCTATGGTCACCCCGATGCCGCCCTCCTGACGCGGCTCGGTTTGTTCGCCCAGCAACACCGCGGGCAGGAATCAGCCGGCATCTGCAGCACGCGCAGCGGGAGCCAAATCGAGCGGCATGCCGCCATGGGCCTGGTCAACGAGGTTTTCACGCCCGCAGCCCTGGCCCCCTTGCACAACCCGATCGCGATCGGCCATGTGCGCTACTCGACAACCGGTTCGAGCTGCGACTCAAACGCCCAACCCCTGCTGTTCAACTACGCCGCCGGACAGCTGGCCATTGCCCACAACGGCAACCTGATCAACGCTGGCCTCTTACGTCGTGAGTACGAACAGTTTGGCAGCGTGTTCCAGACCACCTCGGATACCGAGATCATCGCGCACCTCGTGGCCAAGCCCAGCCACATGGATAAGCCCAACACATTGCGCCATGTGTTCAATCATCTCCAGGGCGCCTACAGCCTGGTCATGCTGATAAACGATCGCCTGGTTGTGGTCCGTGACCCGCACGGCTTTCGGCCGCTGTGCCTGGGCCGGCTGGAAAACGGTGCAATCGTCGTGGCCTCGGAAACTTGCGCCCTCGACATCGTCGATGCCGAATACGTGCGCGATGTCGCCCCAGGTGAGATCGTTACGGTCGACGACCAGGGCCTGCACAGCGAGTTCTTCCACCGCAGTCCAGACGGTACGGCTGCGCAGTGCATTTTCGAACACGTCTATTTCTCCGACCCCGCCAGTGACATTTTTGGCCAGAATGTCCATGCCGTACGAACGGCTATGGGGCGTCAGCTGGCCCGTGAGGCACCGGCCGAGGCGGATATCGTCATCCCCGTGCCCAACTGCGCGCGCTGTGCGGCGATCGGCTACGCAGCGGAGAGTGGCGTCCCTTTGGAACGCGGATTCACGACCAGCCACTACGCTGGACGATCGTTCATTCTGCCCGACCAGCATATGCGCGATCTGGCAGTCAAACTCAAATTGAACGTCATCAAATCGACCGTACGCGGTAAGCGCGTGATTGTCGTCGAAGACTCAGTGGTTCGCGGAACGACGACGCGCGGCAAAATGGGCGCACTGCGCAAGGCCGGTGCGACCGAAGTCCACCTGCGTGTTGCTTCCCCTCCGATTCGACATGGTTGTTACTACGGGATCGATTTCCCGGACAAGACCAAACTGGTGGCCACGCAGCGCAGCATTGAAGACATTCGCGATTTTCTTGGCGTCGACTCCTTGGCCTACCTGTCACACGACGGCCTGTTGGCGTGCGTCGATGGTGGCGACAAGCGTTTTTGTTCTGCGTGTTTCTCGGGTCACTACCCGATCGACGTCTCCGAGCCCGTCAGCAAATTCGCCCTGGAACGCAACCAACTGAAAATGTTCGAAGGTGGAACGGCGTAGCACGCAGGCCGGCAAACATCGGCCCGCGGCCGATTGGATTCAGCAGTGACCCGAAAGAAAACACTCGACTACAACAGCGCAGGCGTCAGCATTGCGGCCAATGACGAAGTCGTCAAACGGATCGGACCTCTGCTCAGAGCCACCCATGATCGCTGTGTTCTGCCCAACCATGGAGGCTTCGCCGGTTTGTATGATCTTGGCCGCGGACGACGCCTCCGTGACCCAGTGCTGGTCAGTTGCGCGGATGGTGTTGGCAGTAAGGTACTGCTCGCTGGCGCCGCCCGGAAGCTCGACACGGTCGGCATCGACCTCGTGGCCATGAATGTCAACGATCTCATTACCTGCGGGGCCCGGCCGCTGTTCTTTCTTGATTATGTCGCCGTACACAAGAACTCACCCACCGCAACAGCGGCCATCGTCCGGGGTGTTTGTCGGGGCTGCAAGCAAGCGGGCTGCGCATTGCTCGGCGGTGAAACTGCGGAAATGCCAGATATCTATCGCAAGAACGAGTTTGACCTGGCCGGCTTCGCCGTCGGCGTCGTCGAGCGCAAGCACCTGGTCAACGGCACGACCATCAGGCCCGGCGACAGCATCCTTGGCCTGCGGTCATCGGGCATTCATTCCAACGGCTATTCACTGGTCCGCAAAGCGTTTTCTCGCGGCCACAGCCCGCTGCGCATGTCGGCGCGGATTACCGGCCTGAACGGTACGCTCGGCCAACACTTGCTCAAGCCGACACGCATCTACAGCAAAGCGGTGGTTGCCTTGCTCGAACGCCACCCGCGGATCATCAAAGGCATGGCCCACATCACAGGAGGCGGCCTGCCCGGAAACGTTCCGCGAATCCTGCCCACGAAGTGCCGGGCATGTATTGACACCACCGCGTGGCGTCCACATGCAATATTCCGTGCCCTGCAGGATCGAGGCATTGCCGAGAAAGAAATGTACGACGTCTTCAACATGGGCATCGGAATGACCCTGGTCGTGCGCCGCAAGGATGTCATGACAGTCCAGCAGCACTTCAAGAAACAGCGTCTTGCGTGTCATGAGATCGGACGTATCGAATCCGGGCGCCGCGGCGTGGACCTCCTCTGCCGGTAGCACTCGCAGATGCGGGCGTTCTGCGACGAGAGAGCAGTTTAGCTTCCACAGATTCTGCTGAAGGACCAAGAAAAAGGTTCTTCACGCATTTCCGGGATGGGCCTGCACACATGATCCTGTTGACGCACGCGTGGCGGAGGGTTCGAGGCATGGGCCGCTGCGGAGGACAGCGGTCGGTGAAGCCGTTCAGGGGAAGAACCAAACATCAGGCCGGCTCCAGGTGTGGAGCCGGCCTGATGTGAATTGATTGACTGACTGACCTGAACGCTTACTTCTCGTCCTTGACCTCGAATTCAGCGTCTATGACGTCGTCGTCCTTCTTCTCGTCACCACCGCCGGCGGTCGCGCCGACGGTCTGCCCGGGATCACCCTCGGGAGTACCGCCCTGCTGCTTGAGGGCTTCCTCGTACATGATCTTGCCGATCGTCTGGGAGGCCGCCATGAGGCCGTCGACACTCTTGGTGATCGCATCCTGATCCTCGCCCTTCAGCGCTTCTTTGAGCTGATTGAGTGCGGACTCGATCTGGCCACGCTCCTCGGCCGGCACCTTGTCGCCATGCTCCTTGAGCGTCTGTTCAGTCGAGTAGAGCAATTGATCCGCCTTGTTGCGGACCTCGACGAGCTCACGCCGCTGCTTGTCTTCTTCGGCGTGCTCGGTCGCGTCACGTTTCATGCGCTCGATCTCATCGTCCGACAGGCCCGAGGCATCCTTGATTTCGATCTTGCTTTCCTTGTTCGTCGCCTTGTCTTTGGCCGACACGGTCAGAATGCCATTGGCGTCGATGTCGAAGGTCACCTCGATCTGCGGCACACCGCGCTGCGCTGGTGGAATACCCGTGAGATTGAACTGCCCGAGGCTCTTATTACCCGAGGCCATTTCGCGTTCGCCCTGCAACACGTGGATGGTCACTTCCGTCTGACCGTCCGCAGCGGTGCTGAACACCTCTTTCCGAGAGGTCGGAATGGTCGTATTGCGATCGATGAGCTTGGTCATCACCCCCCCCAGCGTCTCGACACCAAGGGTCAGCGGGGTCACATCGAGCAGAACGATGTTGTCCTTGTCGCCCGACAGCACGGCGCCCTGGATTGCGGCTCCTACAGCCACGACTTCGTCAGGGTTGATGCTACGGTTGGGTTCCTTGCCGAAAGCCTCTTTAACCAGGTCCTGAACGGACGGAATACGGGTCGATCCGCCGACGAGCACGACCTCGTCGATCTGATCCGGGCTCATCTTGGCATCCTTGAGTGCCTGCATGACCGGACCGCGACACCGTTCGGTGAGCGACTTGGTCAGTTGCTCGAACTTGCTGCGGGTCATGGTCTCCTGCAGATGCTTGGGACCGCTCTGATCAGCCGTGATGAACGGCAGATTGATCGTCGTTTCCTGCGTCGTCGACAGTTCACACTTGGCTTTCTCGCACGCCTCCTTGAGACGCTGCAGTGCCATCGGGTCCTTGCGGAGATCGATGCCTTCCTTCTTGCGGAACTCTTCTGCGATGAAGTCAATCAACTCCTCGTCGTAATCGTCGCCGCCCAGGTGACCGTCACCGTTGGAGCTGAGCACCTCGAACACGTTGTCGCCGATGTCCAAGATCGAAACATCGAACGTACCGCCACCCAGATCGAAGACCGCGATTTTCTGGTTGATCTTCTTCTCGAGACCATAGGCCAGCGACGCCGCCGTAGGCTCGTTGATGATGCGTTCAACCTTCAGCCCGGCAATTTCACCGGCGTCCTTGGTCGCCTGGCGCTGGGCGTCGTTGAAATATGCCGGCACCGTGATCACCGCGCGTTCGACAGCGGTGCCGAGGTAGTCCTCCGCAGTCTTCTTGAGATCCTGCAGGATCATCGCGGAGATCTCCGGGGGCGTGTACTGCTTATCCCGGATCTCGACTTTGACCAGCTCCTCAGCGCCGCCGACAATCTTGTACGGGACCGTTTTCTCTTCGGCCCCGACTTCCTTGTGGCGACGGCCCATGAAGCGCTTGATCGAGAATATGGTGTTGGTCGGATTGGTGACCTGCTGATGACGGGCGACCTGCCCGACGAGCCGTTCGCCCTTATCGGTGAACGCAACGACGGACGGGGTCAGACGACTGCCCTGCGCGTTGGTCAGGACTTTGGGCTGTTCGCCCTCCATAACGGCGACGACCGAATTGGTCGTCCCCAGGTCGATTCCAATGATCTTGGACACGATTTATCTCCTCTCTTCGATGGATACACGGGTACACCCCGCACAGAGCAAGGCCCGTGCCACCGTGAGAAAACGACAACCTACACCCTAAGTCACTAACAAGCAGTCAGTTATATCAATTCGCGTGATCGGGCGACGGGCGCTGCGCTGCCAGGATGACAGCGAAGCGCGGTGCCAGGCTGACAAATGGCGCCAAAAGCACGAGTTACCCAACAAAAATCTGTCATCCGTGGTTATAACTTTGTAAACTCACCGCCATGGATATTAGCCCATTCGAGACCGCTGAAGCACATGGCACACCGACAGTTAGGCAGTTTTCGGTGTTCCTCGAAGACCGCGTTGGACAGCTCGTTCGGCTGACCCGCATCTTCGAAACCACCGACATTCACATTCTGGGCATTTCCATGGTGTATTCGGTGGACTGCGCGATCATCCGCATGATCCTGGACGATCCGGATCAGGGCTATGATCTGATTTCGCGATCCCGCTTCCCGGTGTGCGAGACCGAAATCCTGACCGTTTCGGTTCCCCCCGGCCGCCGGGGCCTGCTGGCGATCTGGGCCAGTCTGCTCCGCGCCGAAATCAATATCATGTATGCCTACCCACTCTTCGCTCGGCCCAAGGGCCGGGCCTGCATGGCATTGCAGGCCGATGCCGTCGAGCAGGCCCACCGGGCCCTCATCGAGAACGATTTCGACGTCCTCAACGAATCAGACCTCCGCGCCATCTGAGAAGCGCCGCGGCCGCTGTGCTGTGTTGGCAACCTGGCCTACGCCACACAGCATCATGAGCACGGGCGCCAACCACGGTGTAACAACGCCGATCGCAGCCAGAAAAACAGCCACCACGTTGTAGCACCACGCCCAGCTCAGGTTCGTGCGAACCGTTGCCAGAGCGCGACAGGCGATGTGCCGGGCGTCAGGCAGGTGGCTCAGATCGCCATCAACGACTCCAACATCACACGCATCGGCGTCCACCGTCTCCACTGACATCACGCCCAGGCGTAGCCCGTTGTGCAATTCAGCGGGACCGTGCCCGAGGCTGGCCACTTCGGCACACGCGGACCCGAGCCCATTCATGTGTCGCTCTACGGTGGAATGGGCAACGACATCGACGAACCCCGAATGACGGGCGGCGGCGCGAACGTTGTCGTCGACCTGATCGACCACCATGGTGCAACGCACACCCGAGTGGGCAAAGCCACGTGCTGCGCCATCGGCATGCCGTGCGATACCCGGGTATGCTGGCGGCACGGTCTCGCGCAAGAAGACCACGGCTTCGATACGTGCCAGGCGTATGATGCACGCGCTGCTCGCACATATCACTCCGTCGAAAGCGGCGTCGCGCAGCGCGGCGAACAGTACCGGAGCGGCCGTGTTCAACGCTGTGGGACTGGCCACTGCGAGTATGGCCAGCGCGCAACCCAATCCATGGGTCCAGCGTCCGGCGCCCAGTCCCCAGCCCACCGTGACGCAACCGGCCATGGCCAGGGCGACGAGCGCGAGCACATTGGCCATCCGCTCACCGCGGACTTCGAGCTCCGATCGCCGCGCTTGTGCTCGATGAACCAGGGCAATGAGTCGCTCATCGTCGAGCACGCCGGAGGTTGTGGCGCTGCCGTCGTGTGCTCTGCGCAGCAGCACGGTCTCGATCCATCGTCCAACATTGACCGCAGCCAGCGCCACGGCAATGAACACGAAATTGAAGGCGTTCCATGAGTCGACGAAGATCGCCGCCACGCTCGTGACGTACGCCAGCACGATTGCGATGAACAGCAACACATCCGCGTTGACTCGATGGAACCACAACCCGCGGATGCCACAGGCCACAATCGGTCCGCCAGCCGGAGAGTACAGTGCCAGGGCACACAGGACAGCCTGCAGGGCTCGCCACCACACGGTACTGCCGGGCCCCGATGAGGCCAGATGTGGGCCAGCCCACTCGAGGCAGACAATCGGCAACCCCCACATGAACACGGCCTGGATTACCGCCTGGCGTCCCTCACGCTCGCGCCGCTGCCAGATCGAGTCATCAATGTCGATGACCGACGCCGGCGTGATTCGTCGCAAGCGGAGCGCCGAATAACCGCCCGTCCTGAGGCTCTGCGCAAGCAACTCGAACGAGGTGGATTCCGACACGCTGATCCGCGCCACCGCGGAGGTCGTACAAACGTCCACGCCCACAACGCCAGGCACGGCGCAGAGAATGGCCTCGACCCGCTCAGCACAGCCACTGCCGGTCATGCCTTCAATTCGCATCCACATCAATGGTGCCACCGACGGGATTGTACACCACAGACCGGGTGGCAGCCCGCCCACGGGCACGCCATCCCGGTACCCTCATTCATGAGCCTATACCTCGCAGACACACGGCTTCTTCCGCTACAATCGTGTTGATGAAGATCGCTCTGATTCAAATCAATCCGACCATTGGTGATTTCGATGGCAACGTGGACCTGATGCTCGATCAGTTGGAGCGGGCGCAGCTTGCCGATGCCGACCTTGCCATGTTCCCGGAACTGGCGACGACGGGCTATCCTCCGCGGGACCTGCTGTTACGCGAGGGCTTCATCGCCGGCAACGACCACGCAGTTGCCCGTCTCGCGCACGCCGCAGTCGATATCGCTCTGGTCGTTGGCTGCGTGACGCGCAACGATTCCGGCGGCGGCCTGCCTTTGTTCAACACGGCGGCGTTTTGCGCAGATGGGCAGGTTCATTCGCGACATCATAAGTGCCTGCTACCAAACTACGACGTTTTTGACGAACGCAGGTACTTTCAGACCGGCGCCACGACGACACCGGTGACGTGGTCCCCGCAAAACGGGCGCCCTCTGAAGTTGGGAATCTGTGTTTGTGAAGACCTGTGGTACGACCAGGCCACGATGTATCGCTTCAATCCGGCCGCCGACCTCGTTCGCCAGGGCGCGGAGTTATTGATCAACCTCTCTGCATCCCCCTTCTGCCTGGGCAAGCAAGCCGAACGCCACGCATTGTTCACTGCCGCAGCCCGGCGACACGGCGTCCCGATCGCGTGCGTGAATCAGGTAGGTGGCAACGACGAATTATTGTTCGACGGTGGAAGCATGTTCATCGACGGGCGTGGACGTTTGTGCGGACAAGCCGCGGCCTTCGAAGAAGACATGTTGATCGTCGACACGGACGCTCCCGGAAATCTGGTCCAGGCTTACCCGGAGGACATCGACAGCCTCCGTCGGGCACTGGTCGTCGGCACGCGGGACTATGTCCGCAAGTGTGGTTTCTCCGAGGTGCTGGTCGGGTTGTCCGGAGGAATTGATTCCGCAGTCACCGCCGCGTTGGCCGTTGAAGCCCTCGGCGCCGATGCGGTGCACGGCGTCGCCATGCCCAGCCGCTATTCGAGCGAACACAGTATTGAGGACGCCGGTCAACTGGCAGAATCACTGGGCATCGAATTCCGGGTGATTCCGATCACGGGCTTGCACAGCGCCACCGAGGACACACTTGCCGCCGCCTTTGATGGGCGTATGCCCGGTGTCGCAGCGGAAAACATGCAGGCCCGGGCGCGGGGCCAGATACTCATGTCCCTGTCCAACGAATTCGGCTGGCTGCTCCTGACAACTGGAAACAAGAGTGAACTCGCGGTGGGCTACTGCACGCTGTATGGGGACATGTGTGGCGGACTGTCCGTCATCAGTGACGTGGCCAAGACGCAGGTCTACGCCCTCGCCCGGCACATCAACCAGGGCAGCGAGTTTCCGATTCCGATCAACACCATCACCAAACCTCCGTCAGCGGAGCTGCGGCCGGGGCAAACTGACCAGGACAGCCTGCCGCCGTACAACGTCCTCGACGATATCCTGCACCGTTACGTTGAACTCCATCAGGATGTCGCGACCATCGTTGCCAGTGGTCACCTGCATGACGTGGTGTCGGATGTCGTTCGTCGAGTCGACCTCAATGAGTACAAACGCCGCCAGGCCGCCCCTGGATTGCGCGTCACGTCCCGTGCGTTCGGCATCGGACGACGTATGCCCGTCGCCGCCATGTGGCCGCAGCACGCCCCGGCACCCGACAGGGTGTGAGTAAAAAACCAGGAACAGGCTCGACTGAGAGGGTTCTAACGTGTGTAAATAAAAAAACCAGGCAGGGGCTGCCCTCAAGAGCAACCCGAGCCTGGGAGGGAGAGAGAGGCCCATAAGGTACGGCCCCACTGTCAGTTATGCAAGGTTCATCCGCGGAAAAGTACTCTCAACGTCCGCATATGCGGCATCTCCCCCATGTTCAAGAACCCGCTCCTTCCTGTGATAACCCAGCTCATCACCTCGCGAACAAATGGACCGCCGGGCGCTTTCGGACACTGCACTCAACTGCTCTCGTCTCCACTCAGCTTGGCCAACACCGTAAGATCTTCCAGTGTCGTGGTATCGCCGGTCACCTCACCACCGCCGGCCAACTCACGCAGCAGTCGCCGCATGATCTTTCCGGAACGCGTCTTGGGCAGTGCATCGGTGAACCTGATCTGATCGGGCCGGGCAATGGCCCCGATCTCACTGACTACATGGCGCTCCAGCGCCTTTTTCAATTCAGATGACGGATCGGCCCCGGAGCGCAGCGTCACGAAGGCGGCGATGCCGGTACCCTTGATCTCGTGCGGCATTCCGACCACGGCCGCTTCTGCTACCGCGTCGTGGGCCACCAGTGCGGACTCCACCTCCATCGTCCCCAGGCGATGGCCCGACACATTGATCACATCATCCACCCGGCCCATGAGCCAGTAGTACCCCTCTGCGTCACAGCGCGCGCCGTCGCCCGTGAAGTAGCACCCTTCGATGTCGGACCAGTATGTGGCCGCGAAACGAGCGGCATCTCCGTAGATGCCGCGGAGCATGCCCGGCCAGGGTTGTCGCACAACCAGCAGCCCACCGGACCCAGCAGGCACCTCACGCCCATCGCGATCAACAATCGCCACGTCAATCCCGAAGAACGGACGTGTGGCCGACCCTGGAGTCGTGTGGACGAATCCGGGCAGAGGGGTAATCATGATTCCACCTGTCTCAGTCTGCCACCAGGTATCGACGATCGGACAGCGCTCGCCGCCGATGACCTCGTGATACCACATCCAGGCCTCGGGATTGATCGGCTCGCCGACTGTACCCAGTAGCCGCAAACTACTCAGGTCGTGCCGATCCGGAAGCTCACGTCCCTGTTTCATGAACGATCGGATTGCCGTGGGCGCGGTATAAAAGATGCTGACTTTGTGTCGTTCCACAATGTTCCAGAAGCGCTCCCAGTCAGGATGGTTGGGGGCCCCCTCGTACATGAGTGTCGTGACGCCGTTCTGCAGAACACCGTAAATCACGTAAGAATGCCCGGTGATCCAGCCGATATCTGCGGTGCACCAGTACACGTCGTCCGGTTTGAGATCGAAGACCATTTTCGAGGTCAGCGCGGTATAGACCATATAACCGGCAGTCGTATGCATGATGCCCTTGGGCTTGCCGGTGGTGCCAGACGTGTACAGCAGGAACAAGAGATCCTCTGCATCGCATGGTTCGGCCGGACAGTCATCGTCGACAGCATCCATCAACTCGTGCCACCATTGATCGCGTCCCGCTGTCCACGGAATATCCTCTCCGGTTCGACGGAACACGATCACCTGATCGACGCGCGGCTCGCGAGCAACGGCCTCATCGACAGTCGCTTTGAGCGGCACGATCTTGCCACGGCGATAACCACCGTCCGCAGTCACGATGAGGCGACTGTCGGCGTCAGCCACACGATCAGCGATTGCCGACGCGCTGAACCCGCCAAACACGACGCTGTGCGGTGCACCAATCCGAGCGCACGCGAGCATGGCGATGGCCAGCTCGGGCACCATCGGCATATACAGCGTCACGCGATCGCCCTTCTGTACGCCCAGTTTCTTAAGGACATTGGCAAAACGGCACACCTCGCGGTGCAGGGCAGCAAACGTCAATGTCGTGACAGCGCCAGGTTCGTCCTCGAAAATGATTGCAGGATGATCACCTCGCCCCCGGTCAATTTGCAGATCGAGGCAGTTGTATGAAAGATTGGTCTGAGCGCCCGTGAACCACCGTGCGTTCGGCAGCTGCCAGTCGCACACGGTCTCCCAGCGCTTGAACCAGTGGTGGTTCTCTGCAATCTCAGCCCAGAATCCCTCGGGATCACTGATCGAACGCTGATAGATGTCTTGGTACTGTTCAAGCGATGAAATGTGCGCCTGCGCGGCAAATTCGGCCGGAGGAGGGAACTTGCGCTGCTCATTCATCGCAGAATCAATTGCGGCACTGTCAGGCATGTCTGTTCCTTTCGTTCACGTCAAGCCACTTGCGCCATACCGTGCGATTCGCTACTGCGGGACAATTCGTGCGATTCGCTGAACGGTGCACTCTGTAGCACCCTGGTTTTCACGAACAACCGTCTGGCCCTCGATGCCCATACTGCCGCGCAATGGCGCGTCGGCCAACCACTCAGCAGCGACTTCGACGGCTGCAGCAACCGACTGCGTGACCCGCAGCGCACCGCCGTCGACCAACCGCGCAACAGGATCAGCAAAATTCTCCGTATGCGGCCCCACGATGATTGGCTTCCCGAGCGCGGCCGCCTCCATTGGATCCGATCCACCAAGTGGCACGAAGGTGCGTCCGATGATGATCACGTCTGCAAGACTATAGAACTTACGCAACTCCCCCATTGTGTCGCCGAGATAGACCCGTGCACGACCATCATTCATGGGCGATCGCCCCGCTTGCACTGCAGACCGCCGAATGCATTGCACACCTCGACGCTCGATCAGAGCTGCAACATCATTGAATCGTTCCGGTTTGCGCGGAACCACGACCAGGTCCGCCATCTCCGCACAACGGGCAAGCCAGGCATCCAACATCAAAGCCTCCTCGCCTGGTCCACTGCTCCCCATGACCACGAGGCCGCGCGCGCCGTTCAATCCGAGGCTGTGGCGCAATTCGTCTGCACCGTCGATATGGCTCTGAATAGCCGCCGTGTCCCACTTCATCGAGCCAACAACTTCAATGTGGTCACGGGGTACACCGTGGCGCTCAAAACGCTCCGCGATAGCGTCGTTTTGAGCACCAACCCATTCGAGGGCGGCAAACATGGGGCGCACGAGAAAGCCAAGATGCCCGAGGCGTCGGCTGCTGCGTTCGGTAAAGCGGCCATTGGCGATGCACACCGCGATGCGCTGTCGGGCCGCCAACGTGACCAGGTTGTACCACAACTCGAGTTCCATCAGCACAATGACGTTGGGCCGGATGCGCGTGAGAACCCGACGGATGACCCAACTGAAATCGAGTGGAAACCGAAACACATGGAGGTCAGGATACAGCTGGTGGGCGCGGGCATGACCGGTATCGGTGGTCGTAGACACAACAATATCGATGTCACCGCGCGTTCCGCGGAGGGCGGCGATCAGGGTGCGCGTGGCGTTGACTTCGCCGAGCGAGACAGCGTGTACCCATACACATGGCCGATCACCGTTCCGAGGAGCGATGTGGCCCAGACGTTGCCCCCAACCGTGGCGATTTTTGCGCTGGACGATCATCTGATAGGTCAGCACGGGCAGATAGATGATCGCTGCGATGCCGTAAGCGAGATTGGACAGCCAGTTCATCAACATCGGAACATCTGCGCGAGGACGGCCGTCACCTGGAACGACGGGCAGGAGGGTGCGAACTCTGCCCCATGACACCGCCATCAATCCTCGACACGGCGACTCACGATTCGTTCAGCGCGCAACATTTCTTGTACTTCTTGCCCGAACCGCACGGACACGGATCGTTGCGCCCGGGGCCTTCGTCAGAATGAATGGGTTCCACGGGATCCGGCAGCGGTGTCTCGTCCTCACCAGGCAGCTGCGACTTGCGTTGCTTGTCGCGATCCAATTTGCCCAGAAAGCGTTTGCGTTCACTGTCCACAGAAAGCTCCTTTCATGCCCACGGCTCACCGCGGGCCATTCTCCGCACCCGAGCGTGAGAATTCGCGGCCCGGTGTCACCGGCTCCAGCCCTCACGACCACAGTACCAGTGAGCACGTCGCGTGCCAACTCCGGCATCCTGACCAGAATCGCGCGACGGTCCTACGCTGACAGGCCGGGAGCCTGGCCCCCGCCAGAGAACTAGGTCTTGCCACAACACTGCTTGTATTTCTTGCCAGATCCACATGGGCAGGGGTCGTTGCGTTTGACCTTGGGCTCTTCGCGTCGGATCGTCTCGGCTTTCTGTGCCTGATTCTGGGGCCGCATGGCCGCGGCATCCTGAGATGCAGCGGCACTGGAAAACGCCGATCCTGACGCATCGGCATGCTGGTATTGCACCGCACCACCGGCAGGACGGGAGCCCGTCGACTCGTCGCCACCTGCAAGCTGGACCTTGAAGATGCGATCCGTGACATGCTCGCGAATGCGGTTCCACATCTGATTGAACAGATCTCGTCCCTCGATCGCGAACTGGCTCTGAGGATGGCTCTGGTCGCCGCCGATCGGCCGCTGCTGGATCGCACTCTTGAGATGATCCATCTCGAGGAGATGATCTTTCCAGGCCTGGTCGTAGATTCGCAACAAGACGTATTGCTCGAGCAGGGTCAATTCATAACGCAGCAACCGGCGACCGAGCGCGATGATATCCTCGCGCTCCGGTGGCACTCCGTTCATCGAGTACCCCTGGCCAACGACTGCCGTCATTTTCTTGAGAATCAACTGCCCCGGGCTGTCCTCAACTGCCGACTCCGGAACGGTTTGAAAACGCTTGTGTACCCATGCGTGCAGTTGGTCACCAGTGTGGCTGGCCACGGCCTGATCCACTTCTTCTTCTAGCTTCCCCTCGAGCAAGTAGCTGTGATTCAACCGCCGCAGTTCACTGAAGACATCCTGCGGGCTGCGCTGCTGAATGCTTTCGACGGTCCAGCCGACCTGATACTTGAGGTTGGCCCAGTCGGTCAGCAATTGCAGCGCGAACGGATTGTCCGTCTGGCCCTGCCCTGCGACCACACGCTCGATGTACTGCACCGGATACTCGACTTCGCGCAAACGGTAGGCCTCACGTGCTTTCAGAAGAATCGTTTCTTCAGCCTCCTGAGGCGTCCCTCGAATCTCATCGATTTCGAGGACAACATTGAACTTGCCGCGGGCCCACTCAACCAGTTGATGGAGTCCAAAGTCCGGGTCCAGGAAGAGGTCGATCCCCTCGAATTCAAGAGTCGCACAGTGTTTCTCTGCTGACTCAACGAGCCACAATTCGATTTCCCCAGCTTCCATGCGTCGAAGCTGGTTTTGAGTCAAAGAAGCACTGAAAGCGCGTTCGGCCCAACGCTGTAGCCCGTTGATATCCCATGACTCACGCGGGGTGTCAGGATCAACATATTCGCCCATCGATGTCTGGATCGAATCACGGCCCTCGCTCAATGCGGTCCGACGCAACACCTCGGACAGTGCAACGGAATCGTCTCCGCGGATTTTCTCGGCATCGACCTGAAACTCGTACTTGGTTCGACACCAATCCGCAATACAGGTCGAGGGATAGGCCGTATCAAGGAAGCGGTCGACCGCCTCTTTGACGGAGTCATCGATCATCTGCCACAACAGATCCTGAATACCGCGACCCTCGAGAATCTTCTGGCGATCGCCGTAGAACACCTTGCGTTGATAGTTCGGCGGTTCGTCCCACTCGAGCAGGTTCTTACGACTCGAAAAATTGCGTTCTTCAACCTTTTTCTGTGCCCGCTCAATGCCCTTGCTCAGACGCTTGTCCTCGAGGCTCATGCCGCCGGCAAAGCCCATTTTGGCCATCATCTTCAGCATCCAGTCGGGCATGAACAGCTTGAGCAGATCATCCTCGAGTGACAGAAAGAACCGGCTGGATCCGGGATCGCCCTGCCTGCCCGCGCGACCGCGCAACTGATTGTCGATACGACGCGACTCGTGCCGCTCGGTCCCAACGATATGGAGGCCGCACGGCGGATTGAGCGCACACACCTTTCGCCCAAGTTCTGGAAACCGCGGGTCAAGTTTGGGTTTGAAGCAATGGCCACACTGGGTCGAAGCGTCGTATTCTTCACACCGGATGCAACACTTGGTCGTGCCGACCGGATAAAGCACGCTGGCGATATCATCACTGCTGACCTTGCAGTGCTCGTTGACCACGGCTAGTTCGAGTTTGATATCCGTTCCACGGCCAGCCATGTTCGTGGCGATGGTCACGTTCCCGCGAGTGCCCCGATCGCCATGCTGAGAAGTATGTGTGAAGCCCGCCTTGGCGACGATGTCGGCTTCTCGTGCGTGCTGCTTGGCGTTGAGTACTTCGTGTTCAATTCCGAACCGACGACTCAACAAATTGGACAGCTTTTCCGAGTCCTCTACGCTGGTCGTGCCAACGAGCACCGGACGTCCACGACCGATGCCGTGCATGACGGCATCGAAGGCTTCCAGCATGAGCGGCGCCACGGTCGTATCACCATCATCAGCAGCCTTGAAAGCAGCAAGTGCCTTGTCTATTTTGCCCAGAACGACGCCGTCAAGCGCCTTGACGGATCGTGCCGCTTTGAGCACGCCCTCCATGATGAAGGGATCGCTGGTACGGCCAAATCTATGGTATTCGTGAATCTCTTCGACGATGGCGTCGTACTTGGCCTGGGTACTGGCGAAAACCCGGTCATTGTGGTCGATCCTGTTGATTGGACGGTTGGTTGGAATCTCGACCACTTCAAGGTTGTAGATGTTGATGAACTCGGCGCTCTCTGTAATCGCCGTTCCAGTCATGCCGGCGAGGTCTTCGTACAGCTTGAAGTAGTTCTGGATGGTGATCGTTGCGAGCGTTTGACTCTCTTCCTTGATCCGCACTGCCTCCTTGGCCTCGACCGCCTGATGCAGTCCATCTGACCACTGGCGTCCATGCATCAGACGACCGGTGAACTCGTCGACAATGATGACCTCGCCATTCTGCACGACATATTCTTTGTCGCGTTCGTACACGACGCGCGCCCGCAGCGCATTCTCGATCAGGTGCGGACGGTCCATGTTTTGACCGACGTAGAAGCTGCCGATCTTGGCCTCCTCCTGAGCGGCATCGACCCCTTGATGGGTAATTTGAGCACTCTTACGTTCGCGCTGAACAACGTAATACTGCACGTGCCCGATAGCCTCGGCTTCGTCCTCGTTGATCATGCTGGGATCGACACGAAAGCGCTTGATGGCATCGTCGAACTTGGGATTGCTCTTGAGATGTTCGGGAATGTCATCGCCCCACGCGCTGATCCGCCCCGTCGTCTCACTATTGGCCTTGGTCTGAAGATTGACCAGAAACCGTGCGATATTGTCGGCCCACTTGTAACGCGTGATGTCATCGTGGGCCGGGCCGGAAATGATCAACGGTGTTCGGGCCTCATCAATGAGGATCGAGTCGACTTCATCGATGATCACATAGTCCAACGAGCCCTGAACCTGGTCATCGAACCGAATCTTCATGTTGTCGCGCAGGTAGTCGAAGCCGAACTCGCTGTTCGTTCCGTACGTGATGTTGCAGGCGTAGGCTTTCTGTCGCACCCCCTCGGAACCACCCGAATCGACATTGGCCTGAATGAACCCGACCGACAAGCCGAGCAACTCGAAGATCGGCTGGGCGAATTCCGCGTCACGGCGCACCAGATAGTCGTTGACCGTAACGATGTGGACCTTGTTGCCCCGGAGCACCTGCATGTAAGCTGGGAGGTGACACACAATGGTCTTGCCCTCGCCAGTACGCATCTCGGCAATCTTGGCTTCGTACAACACCTGCCCGCCGATCAGTTGGCATTTGAAGTGCCGGTGGGCCTTGGCCCTGCGCGAAGCCTCACGGAGTACAGCGAAGGCCTCGGGCATGAGATCACTCTCTGACTCCCCCTGAGCCAGACGGTCGCGCAATGCGTCCGAGACCCCGCGAAGGTCTTCATCGGACAGGTCACGGATTCGCGCCTCCAGACCCTCGACGTGGTCGGCGACTTCGCTGTACCGCTTCAGGAGCCTATCGTTGCGCGATCCAAATACTTTAGTAAACGCTTTGCTGACTTGATCCAATACGGCCACGTGGGTACCTCACACACACCACTCCCCCGGGCCCGCCCTGGCCCGTGGAGGTTGGCAGCTTCAGAGAATGAACGCGGTCATTATAGGCGCCAGCGCATGAAATGACAGAGCGACGCACTCGGCGCCGCTCCGTCATGATCTTGAGTATCAACAGTTTCGGCTGGACATCCGGAAAGAACGACCGCCGTAATCAGTGACTGCTAGTTGCCCGCAAGCATGTCTTCCGCCTCGACGGCATCGAAACCAAAGATGAGGTAGGCCTCGCCCGCGTTGGTCTTGCCAGACGGGTCCGCCAGAATCGAGCCGACCAGCAGGTCATCCTTACCGTCCCCGTTGATGTCACCACCATAAGCCAGACCGCGCGACGGGACCTGGCGTTTGGGATCGAAACCGCCGCCAAGCTGGTAGCCGGCCTGAGCGCCAACGATGATGTGGCCTTGGAGCAATGCGCCCATCTCATCGAGATTGATGGTGCCAGTCTGTGCTCCGACGTTGGTGATGACATAGATGATTCCAGCCTCAGTGGCATCCGGGATGATGCCGTCATTGAGGCCATCGCGATCGAGGTCGAGCCCCGGTGAATCCGGCACATCGTCCCCATTACTGTCGTACATGGGTGTCGCAAACGGCGCCGACAACACCAGATCGTCGACCCCGTCGCCGTCGAAGTCGCCTCCGCAAGCGACATTGAACCCGGCTTGATCACCTGCAGCCAGGCCCTGGATCCGTATGGCCCGTCCGCGATCGACCACATCCTGGATGCTGAACCCGTTCTCGGGGCTTGGCAGGTTTTCGCCGCCGAAGACGACGACGACTTCACCAGCGTTCGTGGGACCATGCAACGGACTGCCAATGACGAAATCCCCACGCCCGTCGTCGTTCAAGTCACAAACGCCCGCGAGCACTTCACCGATTGCGTCTCCGCCATCAGTGTCGTTGTAGTCGCCATTGATGAGCATGCCGTTGAGCCTGTTCGGATCAGACGGGCCCAGCTCGATCTTGTCGAGGCTGACTGACGCTTCGATCGGCACGGGAATCCGATAGATGGCATAGACCGCTCCGGAATCCGGACGATCGTCGAGGGCCCCATCGGCACCGGACGCGCCCATGAGGATGTCATCGCGGGCGTCGCCGTTGAAATCAGGAATACCGATAATGGCTGAACCAAGACGATCACCGCTATCTGCACCCGAATACTCGATCGCATCTCGCAGCGCAAGTCTCACCCGACCTTCGTTGCTGTCTGGCCTCGAAGAACCCACTTCTTTGATGATGTACTGGTGTGGCTTGGGGACATCATCGTCATTGAGGTAGGCAAGGGTTCCGCGCGAATCCCACATGCTCTCCATGCGGAACTGGTACACGAGACCTGCTGCTTCGCGGTCATCAACGTCCCGCATGGGTGCGCCCATGAACACGCGATCGTCAGTCCCCTGGCTACGGGAGATGGCGGCGCCGAAGCGATCGCCAACACGCTGACCCAGGAGACGGGCTCCATGCGGAGGTCCCGGAGTCCCCGGGTAGTAGCCGGTCGACAACAGCCCCGGCGTGAACACTGCCGGCGCAGTGGCGTCCACAATCGTGGACAGGTTGGTCAGAACACGGCCACAGTTGGTGCAGCCGACATTGGCCAGGCCGAACTCACCACGGAGTTTTTCGCCCTCGGTCGCCGTGTCGGCGGGCACGCAACGTTCTCCAGCACCTGCTGCTCGAAGCGGATTGGCCAGTGTGCGCCGATAGGCGAGAGGATGAGACGGAGAGTCCACTGTAACGTTATCATCAAAGAACCCGCCCAAATCACCGAAGTTGTCAAAGCCGTAAAACGGGCCTGCCAACGTTTCGAGACAGCCTCCCGCACCGCCGATCACGCAGTTTTCCGTGTTGCCTGCAGGGATATCGTCCAGGTTCATGGCCATGGGTTGTCCGCCACCAAGAACGAGGTCCCCGAGTGAGCCGACGACACCGGCAACGATCTGGCCACCGGCGGGAAGACCGGCGATGACCTCGCGCTGATCAATCGCGCCGCCCACGACCTGATTCGAGTCGTTCACGATCTGAACCTCGATGGGCACGAAGCGCAATGATTGTCCGTCGGCTACGGCCACGCAACGGGCAGCGATGGCGCCCGGAGCAGCTTCAATGGTAAATGCGGCTTCGATCTCCTGATCCGGCCCGTCGTCCACAGTCTCGAAAATCCGCCAACGCGCCCGCGCCTGGTTGCCCAGTGAAATGTTGTTGAAGAAAAGGACCTGCACAGTGCCTGTCGGACACACCAGTGACTGACCCGGGTCGCCCCCGAGTATCGAGCGGCCGAAAGGCACGACATCGTGCCCGTTGGTCGCTGCGCGCGTGAGTTGACTGTTCGGCGGCTGGATACCGGTCACATCATCCGGCGGACCGTTGTCCGGCTCCTGTTCCGTCGAGAAGAATTGACCGACGCGGTCGAGCTCCAGAACCCGCCCCTCGAAGCTGGCTCCCGGAGCAAACGGATCGAGAATCGTCGACTCGTCGCTACTGGGCACAATGACAAATCCGCCACGTTCGAAGTGGTTCTCCTGGCTCAATTCGCCAAAGCCTGGCACCTCGAACACGCCGAGCAGTGTCCTGCGGAAATCCGCGGTCATCGAATCGGTAAACTGAAATCCGAAGGCCAGTTCCGGAACACCGTCGCCGTCGACATCCGGCACCAGGCCAATGCTCGACAGCCCCCAGGTTGCATCACCCTGCTCGTCGAGTTTGCCATCAAAGTCCCGGTCCTCGTTGATTGCAGTCTCCAGCGCCCCGTTCTCGTATTGCGCGACGTAGCAGCGAGCCGAGGCGTTGTCGATGACGCCGTCACCATTGTCATCGACCCCCACCCAACCATCTTCCACGAAATCGAGATGGCCGTCCTGGTCGACATCCTCGATCGCATCCAGGACGCCGTCGCCATCCAGGTCTTCGTCAACGAGATCCAGCCGGCCATCACCATCGGCATCTTCAGAAAGGATATCGAGCGATGGGGTATTCCCCGGACTGAGGACCTCCTCGGACGCAGGATCGAAAGCAATTCCCGAAATCTGCAAACCCAGCAGCCCGTCACCGTCGACATCCTCTGGCGTATCCCGCGCGCCGACAGCATTGAGGCTGTAGCGTTGATTGATCAACGGCAAATCGTTGTACATCAGATACGCCTGGCCGGCACCGATACCATTCGGATTGGCCAGCAGCGGCTTGGCGTACTGCGCGCCAACGAGGAATGCGGTTTCGATCCCCTGGCCGATCGGCAGCTCACCGAGCGCCTGGAACGAACTGCCGGCGTTGTCCTCGAAATTGACTCCCTCGAACACGATTCCGTCGACGTGACCCGGCGGATTCTCTTCGCCGTCCGGCACCTCGATCGCCCCCACCCAGAAAATGTTGGGTTGCGTCGTGACTCGGATGACTCCGGAAACATCACGCGCGGTTTCGCCAGTCTGTTGACCATCGGCATCCACGCGCGTTTGAGTGACCTCAACAACGTAAGATCCGCCTTCGAGACTCGAAGTGTCCATACTGAACGAATTGGGCGCGACCGGGAGATCCTTGGCATTCTCCAGCGGGTCAGGAACCAACGGCGTCGTGGGCTGTCCATCCGCATCGGCATTGAACGTGGCCAGATCGATCACCCCTTCGCCAACCGACAGATTGGTCAGCCAGATGACTTGTACATCAGTGCCCGGGCGGATCGCTGTTACGACGCCCTTCGGGGGCGATGTCACGGACAACGCTCCAGTGCCCACGATCCGCAAACGACCACCAGCGTAAGACACGCTTCGTTGATTGTTCTGCTCGACGGTCACGACGACGAAGTAGGTATCCTCGGGCAGGGCCGCGACGATCGAACTATCGATGGTAAACGACGTCGTTGAAGCAGGCAGTCCCTGGGCCAGGACGACTTCGGTGGTATCGAACTCGAACCGATCGTTGGTATCGACATACACATTGACCCGCGCTTCGGTGCTGCTCGGGTCACTGATGCTGAATTGAACGACGACTTCATCATCGAGGGTCACAACGCGATCAGTCGATGGCGCGGTGATGGTGGCAGAAGGAATGGTGATTTCGGACACGACCGAGATGCGTGCATTGGAATAGGTCGTCACCGCCGACTCGGCCGTATCGATGCAGGTGAGACCCACGAAATAAGTCCCCTGCGGAACACCGATCGGAGCCCATGTGACCTGCTGATTGGCTGAGCCAATTGGAGAGTTACCCGTACCCGCACCGTTGGGGATGAACACTTCGTTGCCGTCGACGATCTGATTGCGATCATAGAACGTCGCCCAGCTGACCTCGTTCTCGGGATCATTGCAATTGAACAACAGATCGACGGTCTGAATGGCCAGCACCTCGCGGTCGGAGGCCGGCGAGGAGATTCCGGGAACCGGCGCGCCGTTCATGGTCAACATGACAGCTACGCTGTTTCTATCGCGCGCATAGACAACCGTGGTTCCCGCGGAGTTGGTTGCTTGAACTCCAAAAGTGTACGAACCAAGTTCCAGCGAAGTGGTCGTCAGCAATACCTGCAGGTTGTTGCCCGCTTCGAGATCCGTTGCGAACACGATCTCGTTGTTGTTGGACGGATCCTCATCGACATCGAGAAACGCCACCGCGGATGTCAATTCATCACCCAGGAGAGTATAGGTAATGCTGATGGGCGTTCCGCTGGCAATGTTGCGATCCTGAGTCGGACTGATCAATGCAATCTGGGGCGCATCCGGCGATGACGGCCCTTCGCCAGGCCCCTGATTGTTGCATGCTCCGACAAACAGCAGCGTACCTGCTACTATCCCCAGGACGAACCGGTGACGTACGATCTTCGTGATCATGGCAATTCTCCCCCTCAAGCGGGTGGATGCTTTTTTTTGTTCAGGCAGGACGGGATCGTCAACAAAGCATTGACGCCCTTGAACTTATCCTTTTATAGAGAAAGCCCAAGAGTCTTGTCAAGACGGGTATCCCAGACCATCTCGACTGCATGCATTGGATTAGTAAGCGCTTAAGCATTTGCGGGCGACGTGGATACCAGCAACCTTGCACTGGCTTCGCGTTTATGCGAAATGCTGTGGATACCTGAGGAGAGAGGAGATGGCCATCCAGGCCTCAATCATTAAAGAACTCCAATCTATTTGTGGACCGCGCGGCGTCCTGTCCGACCCGGCCGAAAGGCTGGTCTATGAGCGCGATGCGTTCCCGTTGGCGCGTTCGCTCCCCGGCGCGGTTGTGTTTCCAACCTCGACCGCAATGGCGTCACAGGTGCTGAAGTGCCTCAGCCGTGCGCGCATCGGCTTCGTTCCCCGCGGCGCGGGAACGTCACTGGCCGGTGGATGCCTCACGCCTCCCGACAGTGTGTGCGTCTCCACTGCACGGATGCGGGACATCATCGCGATCGACCTCGCGAACGAGTGCGCTGTCGTGGAGGCCGGAGTGGTCACACAGCACATCTCCGATGCAGTCGGCGGACAGGGTTATCGCTACGCGCCGGATCCGTCGAGCCAATCGACTTGCACGATCGGGGGCAATGTTGCCAACAACGCCGGCGGGCCCCATACCCTGGCACATGGCGTCACAGCCAATCACGTCCTGGGCCTGACCGCCGTGTTGCCGACGGGAGACATCCTGCGTATCGGTGGACGCACCCGTCTCCGTCATGGTCCAGACCTGGTGCGGCTGTTTTGTGGAACAGAAGGCACGTTCGGCTTGATCACCGAAGTCACCGTGCGGTTGACCCGCCGCCCGGCGGCCATGCGCACGGTCCTGGCCGTCTTCGACAAGATGGACGACGCCTCGAACGCGGTCACGGCGATTATTGCCTCCGGCATCATGCCTGCCGCCCTCGAAATGATGGATGACGCCTGCTTGCGCATCGTTGACCAGGCTTACGGCTATGGCTTCCCTGAGGCGGATGCCGTGCTGATCATCGAACTCGAGGGCGTCGCTGCCGGCATGGACGACCGCCTTGCACGCATCGTCGAGTATTGCACGGCCAATCATGTTCGTCAGATCAAACACGCTGACGACGATGACAACCGGGCGCTGCTATGGAAGGCGCGAAAGACAGCTTTCGGCGCCCTCGGTCGAGCAGCCCCTTCCTGCATCACCCAGGACGGAGTCGTCCCGCGCTCGCGGCTGCCCGAAATACTGCGGTTCGTCCGTGAAGTCGCGGATCGCCACGGCCTGCGGGTGGCCAGCAACTTCCACGCGGGCGACGGAAATATCCATCCGAACTTCCTGTTCGACGGGCGCGATCCGCAGCAGGTCGCCGCCGTCGAGGCCGCCGGGCACGAAATCCTCGCGGAGTGCGTCAGGCTTGGCGGATCGATCAGCGGTGAACATGGCATCGGTATAGAAAAGGTTGCCGCTCTGCGGTTGATGTACAGTGCATCCGATCTGGCAGCGCAGCAGGCGCTGCGCGCCGTATTCGATCCGTCCCGCCGCGCCAATGCAGACAAGATTTTCGGCCACGGGGAGGAACGTCGTGCCTGACGATGTCGCCAGACTGCAACACCTCCTCACGGACGAACTCGGTGCCGGCGTGTTGCTGGCCAGCGCGGATGCTGTGATCGCCGCCCCGGCGAGCGAGGAGCAGGTGCAAGAGTTGCTTGCCTGCTGTCAGCGCCACGACCTGCGCGTCATTCCGACAGGCAGTCGCCTGACGGATGGTTCAGCTCAATCCGAGGACGATGCCCCGATATGGTGTACGACGTCGCGAATGTGTCGAGTCCTCGACATCGCTGCGACCGACTTGACCGCACGCGTTCAAGCGGGTTGTACCATCAGCGAACTCAATAGCGCCATCTGCAAACATGACCTCATGTGCCCGATCGATCCGGCCGCACCCCACACCACTTCCGTAGGCGCGATGATTGCAGCCAACCGCTGTGGCCCCACCGCACGCGAGGATGGCACTGTCGGGGATCACGTGCTGGCCAGCGCGGTCGTCACGCCGGCCTTTGGGCGCATTCGCGCTGGCGCCCCCACGACCAAGAGTGTTGCCGGCTATGATGTCCACCGGCTGATGGTGGGCAGTCACGGTCAGTACGGCATCGTCACCGAAGCCACGCTGCGGCTCATTCCGCGGCCTGTGGCCTGGACCTTTGGTTGTACGACAGCCCGTGGGCCGCAGCAGCTACGCCGAATGTTGAACCGTCTCTGGATCGGGCGAACCCGGCCCGTCGTGATAGATGTTCTCGAGAGCATAGCAGCCGATGATCTGGGTCTCAGCTGTGCCCCGGGAGAGCTGATCCTGTGCATCGGCTACCGCGGTGAACCCGCCGTGATCGCATGGCAGCTCTCGACGGTCGCCGAAGACATTTCTGCGTTCATGGATGTCATCGATGGCACGGCGGCCACGGCCCTGTACGAGCGACTGCGTGACTGGTCCACCAGCCCTGCCGACGCGTCTTTTGAGGCGGCGGTGCGCCTCGAGCGCTGCATTCCCATGATCACCTTCTGCCAGCGTGCCAACATTGCCGCCATTGCGCGCGCCGGTTTCGGGGTGGTCCATGGCCGGGCAGTGGGCGATATGAGCGCCAGCGACGTTCTCGCCTTACGCGCCACAGCCGGTGAAGACAGTACCGTGGTGTTCGACCGAGCGCCGGACAACGGAGCGTATAAACGCTGGCCCCCCATGGTTGGAGCCAACTGGCTGCAGCACATCAAGGATCTCTTCGACCCCGCAGGCGTGCTGCCGCGACGGGGTCTCGCCGATCGGATGAATGATGAGTGAGCTGTTCGATTACTACCAGAACTGCGTCCACTGCGGGCTGTGTCTGCAAGCGTGCCCGACATACGTCGAACGTGGCGACGAGAACGATTCACCGCGCGGACGCATTTACTTGATGCAGGCAATCGAAGAGGGCCGTGCTGCCCCGTCCTCGACCATCGATCGCCATCTGGCCCTATGCCTTGACTGCCGGGGCTGTGAAACGGCGTGCCCCTCCGGGGTGCAGTATGGTGAGCTGATCGAGCGCTATCGCACCACCCATCCACACGAGCCGGGCGACGGCGTAATCGATCGCATCATCGACTGGACCTGCCAGCACATTCTACCGAACCCGCGTCGCACGCGCTGGCTGCTGCGCATAGCGGCTGCGGCCCAGGCAACGGGCCTGGTTGATTTTGTGCGAAACTCAGGCCTCTTTGCGGGCCATACTGCTGCATTGCGCATCGCAGAGGTCGTGGCCGCCCTGCCACGTGACAACAGTACTATCCCGCGTCATTCTCAACCATCAGGCCCGATCCGAGCAATCACAGGATTGTTTGTCGGCTGCGTATCGGAAGCGGTGTTTGGCCACACCAACCGCGCCACACACCGCGTGCTCGAGACCAACGGTTGCGCTGTCCATTGCCCCCACGACCAGCGCTGCTGTGGTGCGATTGATTACCATGCGGGCCGGGTCGACACGGCGCGGGACATGGCCCGTGCAAACATCGCTGCTTTCGAGCGGAGTGCAACGGTTGACGTCATCATCACCAATGTTGCCGGATGCGGATTGATGCTCAAATCCTACGACGCATTGCTTGCCGACGACCCTGCTTACGCCGAACGGGCCAGCGCCTTTTCGCAGGCAGTGCGCGATGTCCACGAGTTCCTCATCGAGCTGCCGGTCAGGCAGCCGCGCGGCAAGGTTCCCTTGCGCCTGACCTACCACGATGCCTGTCATCTGTGCCATGGGCAAGGCATCATTGCACAACCGCGCGAACTTCTGCGAATGATCGATGGCCTCGAACTGGTGCCGTTAGGTTCTTCGGACATGTGCTGCGGAGCCGCGGGCACATACGCCCTGACGGAACCGGAGATGGCCGGGCAGATCGCTCGACGCAAACTCGACAGTATTGCAGCCACTGAGGTGCGCTGCGTGGCCATCGGCAACGCGGGATGTTTGCTGCATCTCAAACAACATGCGGCCGAGCATGGCCGTGACGTCGAATTCGTTCACCCGATCGACCTGCTCGATCAAGCGTACGCCGCTGAGTAACTCCATCGGACTCACTGCTGCTGCTGCAACATTCGTTCGATGACCTCACTCGCCGCGGTGAAGCGCTCGAGGATCTCACGGTACTCCGCATCGAGCAGTAGCGTTGATGTCAGAAACTCGCGCGAGGAAGCATAGTCTGGATGCTCACGTGCCGCACGGTAGTAGTGTTCAATAGCGGCCTGAAGTTGTGCGAATGTGGGATCCCACGCCTGCAACGCCGAGGTATCATTTTGCGGATCCCAGGAAAAGCTCAGGAAAGCGCGAACCCCCCGGTCACGCGTAATACGTCCCGGATCCTCCGCAAGGAGATAGCGCAAGCGGGCACCACGGAGGTCCAGCAGAGACCAGTGCATGTCGAGCGTGGCGGCACTCGCTGCTTGCAAATCGGGTCGCCTTCGGCTGATGAGGTCTTGAACCTCTTTCTGCCAGTCCTTCTGAGCGTGTTGATAGTAGTCCCAGGCCGGATCACCGGTCTCGATCAGGCTACCGGGCACATACGAGGCAGTTGACGATGTCTTGACGGCCGTCGGTCGCATATCCCGGGGATCCTGCCGTGCGTGTTCGACCGTACCCCATACGACGACGACGACCACACCGGCAGCCATGCACTTCACTGGATCCAGGGACATGAATTGTTCTCCGAGTCTGGCATCAGGAGGTCAGGCAGCACACGCTGCCTGTGCAGTCATCCGGAATTATAGTGGCCATTGAGGCGACGCACACGGCCGCGCTCGTGGTTGTTATCGTCACACTGGGCCATTAACATCGTGATCAACCCCACACAGGAGCCCAATCATGCGTCTCTCTATGACATCCTGTTTCTTGATCCTCTCCGCCGTGACCGCGCCCCTCCATGCTGAGCGTGCAGCAACGGTCTCACGCAGCGCCGTACTTGATCACGTCAAGTTGCTCGCCAGTGATGAACTGGGGGGCCGTGGGGTCGGCACCAACGGCATCGAGCAGGCTGCCGCATACATCGCAGGATGGTTTCATGCTTATGGACTGCAGCCTGGGGGGGACGATGGGAGCTATTTCCAGAAATTCGATATCGCCGGAGGCCGCGCGCCGGGACCAGACACTCGACTGGGCCGAGTCATGGACCAGGCTGAACCGTGGACAACCGACCGCGATTACCGCGTCCACGCCGGTTCACCAGATACGAGCTTCGAGGGCCCTGTCGTCTTCGCAGGCTACGGCATCGTCTCGGAGGACCCGGCGCACGACGACTATGCTCAGATCGACGTGACCGGCCGGGTTGTGCTGGTCTTTCGACGCGGCCCGCCGAACTGGCCAACAGACTTCAGAACCACCGCAGGACGTCACACGACATTTGCCACCAAGGCAGAAGTGGCCGGCGAGCGCGGTGCCGCTGCCGTATTGTTCGTCAATCCTCCGCGCGGAGATGATGACGTCCTTGCGGCCGGAGCGTCACAGCCTCGATTGGCGCTCCCCATGTTCAACATCACGCGCGACACGGCCGACGCCTTGCTCCGCAGTGGTGGCCTTGAGGACCTGGCGACCTTGCACGACCGTGTGCAAATCGGCGTTACGGCCTCCGCCGCACTGAAAAACACTACCACGGGCGACCACGGTGGCGACGTCGTCATCCACGGCAGGCCCGGATTGAACAACACCGAATACGTCACTCGCAATGTCATCGGCATCGTGCGCGGTGCGGGACCATTGGCGCACGAGTTCATCGTCATTGGTGGCCATTACGACCACCTCGGCACGGGCCCAGCAACGCGCCAAGCCCACCTCGGGCATTCGACCCACCCGGGCACTGACAAGATCCACAATGGTGCCGACGACAATGCTTCTGGAATCGCGGGCGTGCTCGAACTGGCGCGCATCTTCAGCGCCGGTCCGCGCCCCGCACGGTCCATCGCATTCATGGCCTACTCTGGCGAAGAATTGGGACTGCACGGATCTCGTTACTATGTTGAGCATCCGACTGTCCCGATCAAAGACACCGTCGCCATGATCAATCTCGACATGATCGGTCGCCTCGACGATGGAACGATCCAGGTCTATGGAAGCCGTTCCGGTGCCGAGTTCAACGACATGATCATGGCGCAAGCCGACGCAATGAACCTTGAAATCGCCTTCAACGACCGCGGACCGGGTGGAAGCGATCACCAACCGTTTTATAATGAGCAGATCCCCGTTATGTTTCTGCACACCGGTTTACACGAACACTATCACCGACCCGGTGATGACTGGGACACCCTGGACTACGACGGCATGACCCAGGTCGTCGAGTTGGCCCAGCGGGTTACAGAACAATTGCTCGCCAGTGAAACGCGCGCAACCTTCAAAGAACTGCCAGGACGCCGAGGCCTGCGTGTCCGAATGGGCTTCCGCCCCGCAGAGGGTGGCGCTGAGGGGTGGCCGGTCGAAACGGTAGTTCCCGATGGTCCGGCCGACCGCGGCGGCATGAAAGCGGGCGATCTCATCATCAAGGTCGCGGGCAAAACCGTTACGAGGATGAGTGAATATGCAGAGGCCCTCGCGGACGCGAAACCCGGCGACACTGTCGAAGTCGAGATCAAGCGTCAAGAGAAGACGATAATCCTCAAGATCAAGCTCGAGCGTCGTTAGGAACTCACTCGTTCAGGAGCATTCCGTGCAACCGTCCGAAGTCGTCCAGCAATGCGAGCTGGTGATCCGTGTGCGCTACCCCGAGTGCGACCCTATGGGTTACCTTCATCACGCGCGCTACTTCGAGTACTTCGAGCTGGGCCGGACGGAACTCCTGCGGCAGACCGGCCAATCGCACCGTGACATGGAGGCCGTAGGCGTGTTCTTCGTTGTCGCCCGCGCGGAGTGCAAATTCCGCCGTCCGGCACATTATGATGATGAACTCGTTCTCAAGACAATGATGACTCGCGTCACACGGGCACGCATCGATCACACATATGAATTGCGGCGCGACGCTGAACTGCTGTGCCAGGCGGCAACAACCCTTGCGTGTGTAGATCGCCAAGGCAGCCTGTGCGGAATTCCCGAGCGGTTCCTGAAGTAGGCTCGCCCTCTGGGCTGGATCGAAATCGGGCCCAACACGCAACGAAGCCTGCCGTGGCAGATTGAGCGACAATGCTCCGCCGGACCTTCAACGGGAAAGCTGTGCGGAGGCGAGGGCCCAAAAAAGAAAGCACCGAGAGCTACATGAGCATCCCCGGTGCTTTCCGGAGGGGAAAGAAGCCAAATTGAATGTGTCCGGCTTACGCCGAAAGCCCCTCTATGATTCCTGTGCGAAGGCGTGGCATTGCCTTCTTTTATCTACCTGTATCGACCTGCAACACGCCGAACATTTAAGTTTTATGCCTCGAAGTGCCTCTTTTCCAGCGTTTTATGCAAATCGACACCTGCTGGCTCAATCCTTTGGGCACCTTAGCATTGGGAGTATCCGCAACCTTCACATTTCGCACAGCCTTCGCTGAAATACAAGGTTCCCTGGCATTCCGGACAGCAAACCTTGTATTGCATCGTGGCTGTTGGAGAGGAGACGTCCGCATCTCCGGTCGCTGCGGACATCCCGGGAGTGGCGTGGCGCAGACCGTGGCTATTACCGTTGCGCTTCCCATTTCCTAACCCCGAACCGTTGCCGTTTCGTGCACCGGAGCCAACACCCGGGGGGCGATCGAGTTCACTGAGATCGATGCGTCCAAGAAGCAATTCTTCGATTCCAAAGCGCTCCTTGGCACGTTGATACTTCTTCAAAGCACGGGCCAATCCATCGCCGAGACTCATGATCTTGCCCTCTTTCGTGGGCACTTGCAGCGACGAACCGATTCCCTTGAGCTGATTGATGACATGCTTGAGCGAGCCGCCCGAACGCAACCACAAGCTGATCATACGGCAGATCGCCTCGAGGTCGCTGTTGGCCAACTCGCCAGCCTTGCCCAGTTGAGCGAACACTTCGAGCTCACAACTGTTGACTGGATTAATCGTGATCTTGACGTGCATATTGCCGAACGGTGTCATCTGGCGAATACGCAGACCGCTGACGATTTCAGGGGTGTCCTTAGGCTCCACCGTAGTGACCTCCGGGACAGCCTCGGCTTCGATCGGCGCCGACTCCTTTTCGTCGCTCTGTTTGAGGGCCATAGGCTGACTCTGACGGCATCCATCCCTGTAGACGGTCACCCCCTTGCAGCGCATCTCATACGCCAGCCGATAGATTTGCTCGACGTCCTCTGTCGAACAATCGTTCGGGAAGTTGATCGTCTTGGAGATAGAAGAGTCATTGTGTTTCTGGAACGCGGCCTGCATGCGCATATGCCACTCCGGGGCAATGTCATGGGCACACACGAATGTATCCCGGACATCGCCCGGGATCTCTTTAATATGCGCGAGGGTGCCGTCCGTGGCGATGCGGTCCATCAAACCCTCGCTGAGAAATCCACGAGATTCCGCGACTTGGCGGAAAATCGGGTTAATTTCGACCATGGGCTTGTCGCCCTGCTGTTGCCCCTTCAAGACGTTGCGGAAAAACGCCAGGCTGAACAATGGCTCGATTCCGCCTGAACAGCCAGCGATGATACTGATCGTTCCCGTCGGGGCGACCGTCGTGCTGCAGGCATTCCGTTGGCGACGGTTCCATTGGGTCTGCCACAGGCTCCCTTCCCAGTTGGGGAAGCACCCGCGTTCATCGGCGAGCTTCTCGCTGTAGACATGCGCCTCGTCATTGATGAACTTCATGAAGCGCTCGCCCCAGGCGACGCCTTCGTCACTGTCGTAACGCACCTGAAGCTGGAACAGGGCGTCGGCAAAACCCATCACGCCGAGCCCAATCTTACGATTGCCCTTGCAGACTGCCTCGATTTCGGGCAATGGATATCTGTTGACATCGATGACGTTGTCGAGGAACCGGACTGTGTTGTGCACACAGGTCCGCAGGCCAGCCCAATCAACACATGCCTCTGGTGTACCGGCCTTGTCGACGAATTTGCTCAGATTGATACTTCCAAGATTGCACGCTTCGTAGGGCAACAGCGGTTGCTCTCCACAAGGATTGGTGCTCTCGATTCGACCGATATGCGGTGTCGGATTGACTTCATTGATCCGATCAGTGAAGACGATTCCAGGCTCGCCGGTACGCCATGCGTTCCCCACGATAATGTCCCAGATCTCGCGTCGCGTGTAGAACGCGCCGTCGAGATCCTGCCCATCGAATGGCACCAGAGTACGCAAGTCGTACTTCCAGATGTCGACATCACGCGGAATGACGTACTGCTTCTGGGTCCGAGGGTTGATCACGACGTGCGGAGCGCTGGCATCGGATAAGAACGACTCCATCCAGGCGTCCGGTATCTTGATCGATATGTTGTAATTGGTGAATTGTGAAAGATCCTGCTTGGCGTTGAGGAACTTCAAGATGTCCGGGTGCGTGATGTACATCATCCCCATGTTGGCGCCGCGGCGAAACGCACCCTGCTGGATTGCATTGGTCGCTTCGCTGAACGCCCGCCAGAAACTGATCGGGCCACTCGTGGTCCCGCCCGAGCTGCTGATGTAGTCGCCGGTGGGACGCAATTCGTCGAACGCGAATCCCGTGCCCCCCCCAGCCTTCTGAATCAAGGCCGTGTGTTTGATGGCGTCAAAGATTTCGTTGATTGAATCCCTGACGGGCAAGACGAAACAAGCGCTCAGCATACCCATGTCACGCCCGGCGTTCATGAGCGTCGGGCTGTTGGGCATGAACTCTCCACGAGCCATCAGGCCATAGAAGACGTCCTCCCACTCGCTGCGCTTGGCGGGATCCATCCCGTGATCGAGCTCAGCATCGGCAATCGTTCTGGCGACTCGCCGGAAAAGCTGCTGCGGGGTTTCCGTGCAGCTGCCCGACTCATCCTTTTTGAGGTACCGCGCCTCCAGAACACGCCGAGCGTTTTCGCTCAGCGCCTGCTCACTGATTCGACCTGACACATCCGTGGTCAACAGAGACATACGTACTCCGTCCGTACCCGCCAGGGAACGGGCTATGCTAAGGGTTTCCATTTTTCCAAAAACCGGAACTCGCCCGAATGGGAAATACAAAATATGGGACGAGCGGAGAATCTATACCACAACATGTTGTGGTGGTCCAACCAAAAACTAGGGTTATGGTGCCTTTTACCCAAGCTCATCGAGTGCATCCCGTTGGGTTCCCGGATTCGAAGGTTCGACATGTCAACGCCCGTACCACTATATCTGGTAGCACCCGAAGATGCGAACACACAATATATCGGCGGCGCGCCCCCGACCTTGTGAATCTTTGCCGCCGAACCACAAAGAAACAGGCTGAGGGAACCTTAACAGTACGACCAGGATCGTGTTAGGAAAGCATAAAGGACGAGGTGGACCATTCATTCACCGGTCGCCACCGGCCACGTACGCTAAAACGCGTAAGTGATGCAAAACAAGATGGATGCGCCATGTGCGGGGTCTGCCCCACGCATTCAGTTGCCCTCACCGAGCCGCTTCTCGACCTGCTCCCACTTCCGGGCTCGGTGGGGCACGGAAAAATCGCTCTTCTCGAGACCGGGATTGAGCTTGAGGCTGTTGAACTGGACGGCCTTCACCGTGTGATCCTTGAAATCGTGCAGGACGACGCGCACCGGAAGCCCGGCGGTCTTCGGATTGTGCGAAATGAACAGCTCCACGCGGCTGTATCGCGAACTCAAATCAGAGGCCGGCTTGGGGATGCCAACGATGTGATCGGTGTTGTCCGCAGTTCGTTCCAGGAGTTCCATGTCGAACTCACTGATCATGTCGGCGCGGGTCTGACCAAAAGGCAGCGGAAACAACCCCTCGCCGAGTCGAAATGGATCGACAACCTGCCCATCCTCAACCAGCTGTTGCCGGATGATGCGCTCTTCCTTGGTCCGGACCTCGATCAACCACGTTCCATCAAGGATATACCATTTCGGATCGTCATCCACGAGAACCCGACCATCTGTCCAGCTCGCCAGATGGATAATGAACCGGGCTTCGGGCTGTCGCTGAAGCTTGATCGAGCCCTCGAAGGTCTGAACTTCATCCGGATCATCCTCGTCTTCCTTGATTGCCTGCGTCACCGAATACTCAACGGTGGCGCGCAAATCGACCAGATCGCGCCCTGCCCGTTCGAGACGCTCGAGAACCTCGTCGAGCCCGGGATCCTGTGCATCAGCGGGAGCCTGCCCCGCATCGCTGGATGGCGGACTGACCAAGGCTCCAAGAACGACTGACAGTGCAACAAAGACTCTGATCATGTTCACTCCAATCCGGCGAGACCTGGCAACTCGCTCAAACAGCCAATGACGAACTCGGCCTCCGCTGCGTAGTCAGGGTGCGGTTGGCCACTCAACAAGACGGTAACCGCGCCCGCCTGGCGGCCGCACTGTACATCGTAAAGATAATCGCCCACCATCCACGCCGCACACGGGGACGCATCGACCCGGGCACAACACCTCAGGATTGGATCCGGTGCAGGCTTGGCTGGCCCGTCCTCACGCGTATCGACGTAATCGAACTCCAAACCATGTCGGCCCAATGTGATTTCGGCCGATTTACGCGAGTTACGTGTCGCAACGCAGATCGGGATGCCCGCGTCGCGAATGACACGAACCACCTCACCCGCCCACGGGCGCAGCGCTGCCGTCCGGGCTGCATGGGCTTCGTGCCGTTCGACAACGGACATTGCAGCGGCGTGCCGTTCAGGATCCATCTCGGCCAGTGCCTCGAGCAGTGTGCCGGTCACGCCTATTTCAGCTCGAATCGCGTCGAAATCGAGAACGGGCTCGGTCAAAGTCCCATCCATGTCAAAAACGACCACCTGCGGGATTCTCATTGCGCCTGCAGCTACCCGCCCCGTCCATTTCATAGATCGATGGTCATTCATGACTCAACGCTATTCTACCTCCGCAGTGTTGCGCCGGATACATCGCGCCGCGCGCCGCCACTGTTGTGGCCCGTCGGCGCGCTGGCGGGCGGCATCCTCATTGACGCCACAGCGCCGGTGCCCACCTTGCCCGTGGTCATGCTGCTCGGTATCGGCACACTCAGCGCACTGCTGACGAAATCGGCTACGGTCGCGCGTGCCGGACTCGCACTCTCGGCGTGTGCGGCGGGAGCACTGTGCCACGACGCCAGTCTACGGCACGCGCCGTCGCACGATGTCCGCCACGTCTGGCCGACCGCTGCGCACGCCGTGACCCTCGAAGGCCGCGTGGTAGACGTCCGCCCGCACGGGGTGACCGCTGATGGGCTACCATGGCGTCCACAGCGACAGGGGCATTCCATCCTCCTTGACCTCGAACGTGGCTGGGCCATCGAGGGCATCCGCCAACTCAGCGGCCGAGTTCGGATTCACACACGTGGTGGTGCCCCTCCGGCGCCCGGCACATGCATTCGGGTTCGAGGACATGCCATCGAGCGGCCCTCCCGTAGTGCGGACGGACGCGTCGTCGGTCAACTGAGCTGCGTAGGGCCTCCCGCGCTGATGGTCCTCCACGACCACGACCATGGGCCCATTACGCGATGGCGGTGGACTGCCCGGGAACGGGCAGGCCGCGCCGTGGCGTGTGGCCTCCCCGGCAACGTCGCCGACCTGCAACAGGCCATCCTGCTGGGAAGGCGTGGACTCATGAACGAAGACCAGATCCGCCCCTTTCGCGTCACCGGCCTGGCCCATGTTCTGGCGCTGTCCGGAATGCATGTCGGTCTGATTGCCGGGGCGCTGTGGATGGTCGCGCGCGGTTTGCGCCTTCGTCGGCGCCTCGCAGCTTCTGCCATCGTCGTGATCCTGTTGTCCTACGGTGCAATGATCGAGGCGCAACCCTCCGCGACGCGAGCGCTGATCCTGGTCATCATAGCCAGCACCGGAATGGTTGGCCGCCGGGTGCCGGACAGCCTCAACAGCCTCTGCGCGGCCGCGCTCATCATCCTCGCGATCCAACCCCATGACTTGTTCCGTCCAGGCTTTCAACTCTCCTTCGTGATCACGGGCGGAATTGTTCTCGGCTTGCCTCATGTCACGGCACGCGTCACATCGCGCAGCGGGTCCGTGCGACCAGCACCCCTGCAGGCGGTCCTCCATCGTGCCCGCGCGATGGTCACATCAAGCCTGTACGTCAGCGGACTCGCATGGCTCGCCGGGGCGCCGCTCATCGCCACGCACTTCGGTACCGTTCACCCGTATGGTGCTGTCCTGGCCGTGATCTTCGTGCCGGTCATTGCGATCGCTCTGATAGCGGGATTCTTCAAGCTGGCCGTCGGCATGGTCTCAACACATGCTGCAGCCGGACTGTGTGCACCAGTCGAACTCGCTACGCGCGCCGCGATACGTCTCGTTGAATGGCTCGAACAGCTTCCGGGATGTGCCATCTCCGTGGCCGCGCCATCGTGGCCATGGATCACGGCCTACTACGCAACGCTACTCATCCTGTTGTGCCCACCCCGCATTGGACGTCGTATGCTGCTCTGTAGTGCTCTCGCCGCACTGAGTGTATTACAGTGCAAGCAGTGGTGCGACAGTACCGTGAGCATCCATGCACTGCCGGCAGGCGGCGTGGTCATCCACGCGGCCGGCACCATAACGGCGGTTGATATCGGAGATGGTCACACCGGCAAGTCTGCTGCCGTGGCATTGCGACAGTTCCTGTTGGATTACGGCTATCATCAGCCACGGCGGTTCATCGCGACGACGGGCGAGAGCTGCCGGTTCAATGCCATGTATCACCTCCTCGAAAGCGGTTCCGAAACATGGCTTTCCAAGCATCTGCTGACGCGGCGACGACCAGGCACTGCGCTGACCCACTTGTTCGAACACTGCGAAACCCTGGACGTCAGACCACGCAGCGCCGTGGCCGGAACCCAGCTCCCCATTCGTGGGATTGACGCGCGTTTCGTCTGGCCACGGATGGACATGCCACCAGGCTCCAGCACGGCCGATCGTGCACTCATCGCATTGTTGCACGGCCCCCGGCACACGGTCCTCCTCGCCGGCGCCATGACGCCCTACGTCGTCCAGAAGATCACGGATTCCGGGATTGAGGCGGACACCCTCATTCTGACGCGCCCCGACGCAGAAATGGCACTCGATTCCCTATTCCTGCAGACACTGGGCTTACGTACGGTCATATTCAACGCTGCCAGCCCCGGGGCCATGGATGAGCTTGTGCGAACCTGGCCCACCGTGCAGTTCGTCAATTCGGCAGAGACCGGGTATGCATGCGCTCTCCGGTAGACGGGTGCCGGTGAGTGAACCGGGAGCGGTGACCTGGCTGTTTCAAAGTGCAACCCACAGCGAAACAGGCTGAGGTCCGTGCATATCATCCGATCGGTTTGCTGCGCGCGAGTGCAGACTGCGGCCAGAGCCTCTCGCTGATGAGGCAGTAGCTTGGAATGAGCAGTGGTCGGACGAGGAACGTGTCCAGCAGGATACCCGCGGCGAAAGCAAATCCCAGCTGCTGGGTCAGCTCGACATCGGTCGTGCAGATCGACCCGAGCGTCGCAGCCATAATCAGGCCACAAGAGCTGATGACGGGGCCGGTGACGATGATAGACCTGACGATGGCCTGGGCAGTGTCGAACGACCTGATCTCCTGGCGGATGCGTGTGACCAGGAAAATATTGTAGTCCTGGCCAACGGCCACGATGATCACGAAAACCAGAAGCCGGATATTGAAATCGATTCCCTCGCTGCCCAGGATGTGGACGAACAGCCAGTCGGTGACGCCAAGTGCGGCCGCGTAAGTAATGAGTGTCGCCAGCAGCATAAAAACGGACAAACCGATACGCCGAACGAACACGACCACGATCAACCAGATAATGATCGTTACACCCACGATGATCCGATCCAGGTCGCGATCAGAGATGGCTTTGACGTCGGCGCTGTACGGCGTGAGTCCAAGCGCAAACACCTCGCTGCCAGCGCCTAGATTCGAGGCGGACCATTGTTCGACGATTGATGTTGCACGTTCGAGCACATCGGTTGCTTGGCTGCTCAATGGTGGATGCTTCTGCATGATCTCCATCTGCAGGACGCCGGCGTCTCCGGCAAAATAATATGCCTCGACCTGGCTGCGCGCAAATGGTGTCTTGAACAGCAGATCCAGTGCGGGATCTGGGTGCCGGCCAAGTGGGGCGTCGAGGTGCCAGAGGTCACTGATCGCATCAACCTGACTCAGTGCGTCGGCCATCTGATCCGAAGCAGATCGGGCCCGGTCTGCATCGCGCTCGAGCTGCGGGCTGCGGAGCAGAATGGTGAATGAAAACAACGCATCGGGAGAGAAATGCTCCGCCGCAAGTTCGAGCCCCCGCGACGCAGTCGAATTCTGTGGAACTTCGCCGAAACTGTCGTAGCGCACGGGCATGGTCAACCCGGAATAAGCCGGAATGGCAAGGAGCAGGATTCCGCATGCCAGAATCAGGCTGGGGCGTTTGACGACGTCTGCCGCCACCCGCGGCCACAGCGCCCGCTGCCCGATGGTCCCCCCCGCATTGAGTCGGCCCGGCCAGAACAACGCCCGGCCGAAAATGACCGCCATTGCCGGTGTCAAGGTCATGGCTGCGAGCAGAGACACACTCAAGACCAGACCGAGGACCTTCCCGGAATTTCGTGTCACGACCATGTCGGCAAACGCGAGCAGCGACAACCCGACGATGGTCGTCCCCGCACTGGCCAGGATCGCAGGCCCCACTGCAGCCATGGCGTCTACCGCGGCGCGCAGCTGCGGTCGGCCTGCAGACATTTCCTCTCGATACCGCGAAATCCAGAACAACGCGTAGTCGATCCCGGCCCCGAACAGCAGGACGACGGTGAACGTCCGCTCCGCATTGGAGATGGACCACCCCGCCAGAGCCAGGAAGTCCAGAATGCGAAATGCGATGTAAACACTGAGGCCTATGGATAAGAGTGGCACCAACGCCCCGAGCGGCGATCGATAGACCAGCGCGAGCAGCACCAGGACCGCTACTACGGTCACCTGTGTGGTCCGATCGAGGGCCTGCTGAGCACGGTTATTGTGTTCGCGCCCGATGGCCGCGTCGCCGGTGACCTCGACCGTCAGTCCTTGCGGCAGGTTCTCCTGGACCAGATGTTCCACGCGCTCGACAGCCTTGGCTGCACGCTGCGTCAGGAAGTTGACTTCCAGTTCCACGACGACCATGCTCGCTTGTCCGTCCTCACTGCGCAAGCGTGGTCTCATGAAGGGCGACAACTTCGCAGATTTGACTCGCCAATTCTCGCGGCCGTCCTGGCGGCCCTCCTCCTGCAGTGTCCGGGCTAAACGGTCCAGGTAGCGTTCATCAGCAGGCTGCAGTCCAGCAGCACGGTGGAAGACCATGACAATCTGACTTCGGGGAATTGCGCTGGTGAACGAAGCGCGCTGCAGCCCCATCGCCACATTCACGGGCGCGTCTTCGGGGAGCAGCGAGGCGGGTTCACTGAGTTGCAATCGTTCCTGACTTGGGGCCAGATATCCCGTGATGAGCGCGATAGCAATCCACACGCCGATGCACACCAGCGGACGCTGGTAGATGTGTTGTCCCAGCGAGTGGAACAGCGAGGCTTGAGGGCCGTCGTTTGGAGTCATCGTCATCAGAGCCGCGCCGCCGCGGGACGGCAGTTATCACACTGCGCCCAACCGGAATAGTATCGACGGCGGGAAAGACTCATTCGCAGGAGCCTCGCCCGGACCCCGCGCGGGCCACACCGTTGAGTCTGCATGCCGTCTTCAGCCAGGCCGGCTTTGCGGTAGCAGCTGATCGCATGCTGATTGCCCGGGAACACGACGAGCGACAGATGTTCAGCCAGACATTTCTCAAAGGCCAATTGGACGATGTCCTGTGCAAAACGACGGCCGATCCCGCGGCCACGGCGGGCCGGGTCGACGATCAGGTGGCCGATCCACCACGAGCGCGGGTGGCCCGCCAAACGGTTCAGTTCACCGTACGCGACCGGTCGAGCTTGGTCCACATGCCAATAGAGCATGGGTACATCACCGTCATTCGCCCACCCGTCCACCTTCAGTGCAGTCAGAGGTGGCGTGGTTCCCGGAGCCAACCACCGCAGATGGTCGGCGCTTCGCACCCATTTTGCGATGGTCGCTGAAAACCTTGCATGATGATGGCGGAGCTGCAGACCCGCGTGCTCCTCGAGGCATGAACCATACATGGCGGTATTCTAGGCGCTGCCTGAACGCTCCGCTAGCCGTCCCGACGTCAAGGTCCACGCTGCATGCGGAGGGAGTGCCCTACATCAACAGGCCAGCAGGCGTTGGAGCCGCCCCAACCCCTCTGCGATGTGCTCGTCACTCACTGCGTAGGCCAGGCGGACGTGACGATCACAACCGAATGCTGCACCCGGCACGACGGCCACGTGAACCTCATTCAGGACTTTGCTCGCGAACTCGACCGACGACTTCACGCCCAGTCTGGCATAGGTCCCGGACACGTCCGGAAAGCAATAAAACGCGCCGGCAGGCTCTACGCACGTCACGCCTGGAAATCGGCACAAACCGTCGTACATCAGCTGCCGTCGGCGATCGAACACCGCACGCATCTGCTCGACGCACTGCTGATCACCGGTGAGCGCCTCGATGAGCCCGTACTGCCCGAAGTGGGTTGCCCCGCTGGTCGTCTGGCTCTGCAACTTGGCCATGGCCGCGATCACATCCTCTGCGCCTGCGGCAAAACCGAGGCGCCAGCCCGTCATGGCGTAGCTTTTGGATGTTGCATTGAACGTAATGGTCCTGGCGTAAGTATCCTGGTCCAACGCCGCGAAACTGACATGGGTGCAACCATACGTCAAGCGATCGTACATCTCATCGGAGAGCACAACGACATCCGTGCCCTGCAATACAGCAGCGATCTCCTCGAGATCTTGCCGATCATAAGTAAATCCACCTGGATTGCTGGGGTAGTTCAAGACGACCGCGCGTGTCCGGGGCGTCAAAGATGCTTTGAGCTGGGCGGGGGTGATTCTAAACTTTCGGGACGGATCGCCCTGCACGATCACCGGCCGTCCGCCCGCAAGACGGATTTGATCTGGATAACTCACCCAGTACGGTGCGGGCAAGATGACCTCGTCGCCATCATCGAGCAAAGCCGTGAAAGCCAGGAATAACGCCTCCTTGCCCCCGACGGTGACAATGGCTTGCGCGGGCTCGTAATGAAGATTGCAATCGCGAAGAAACTTGCCGCACACCGCTTGCCGCGCCGCCAGCAGACCTGACGACGGGATTGCATACCCGGTGCGCCCCTCGTTCAGCGCCTGGGTCGCCGCCTGCCGAATCTTGTCCGGAGTCGGGAAATCCGGCTGGCCGACCCCGAAGGTCACCACGTCGTGGCCTGCAGCGGCCAATTCCTTGGCTCGTCTGGTGACCTCCAACGTGGGTGATTCACGCAATGCCTCGACTTTTGCGGATAGCTTCATGGTATGTCCACTGTGCAGCACTTGAGCGCCCGAGTGAGTTGCTTATAATCACTCATTCGACTTTTCCTTGCAAGCATTTACGATTGCCCGAGGAGTTTTTCATGCCCAGTTATTCCATTAAGGATATTCGTAACGTCGCACTGGTCGGCCATGGAGGTTCCGGCAAGACATCGCTCGCCGAAGCCATCCTGTTCAAAACCGGAGCCACACGCCGCCTGGGCAGTGTGAGCGACAAGTCTTCGCACTTGGACTATGCGGACGATGAGAAAGACAAGGGCTGTTCCATTGACAGTGCCGTGAGCTACGTCGACTACCAGGGCACCCGCATCAACCTGATCGACACACCTGGAACGGCAGGGTTTGCCGGTCAGGCGATCAGTGCGTTGGGCGCAGCCGACATGGCCATCTGCGTCATTGCGGCCAAGGATGGAGTGCAGGTCAATACTCGGAAAATGATGCAGCGTGCCGCGACGGCAGGTGTGGCGCGCATGATCGTGGTCAACCGCATCGATGGTGAGAATGTCAATTTCGACGAATTGATTACACAGATCCAGGACAGCTTCGGGCAGGAATGCGTGCCCGTCAATCTGCCTTCGGGGGGCGGAACATCAATCGTCGACTGCTTCCAGAATGACAGTGGTGACTCCGATTTCTCGGATCCCGCGAGTATGCACGAGAAAGTCGTCGAAGCCATCGTGGGCGTCGACGATGCACTCATGGAGAAATACCTCGGTGGCGAGCTCGATGAGTCGAAACTTGCGGCCACGGCGGCCCGCGCGGTGTCAGCAGGCGTCCTCGTACCAATCGTGTTCACCAATGCCATCAATGATGTTGGCATCACCGAACTTCTCGATGCCATCAAGACCTTCTGCCCGGACCCCACCGCAGCGCGGGCGCGCGAACTGCGGAACGGCGACGACACAACGGTCATCGAGCAGACACCGGATGGCGATTTCGTCGGCGTCGTATTCAAGATCCTCAGTGACCCCAAGAGTAACATCAAGTATAGCGCCATCCGCTGCTTGCGCGGCGAGCTCAAATCGGATACGCAGATTCATACCATCAAGGAAACCAAGGGTTTCAAGGCGGGTCACCTGCACTCGATGATCGGGGCCGAACACTCCGAAACAGACACAGGTATTGCCGGTGACATCATCGGCGTGGCCAAGCTCGATCTCAGCGTTGGAGACACCGTCGTCAGTGGCTCGACCACCGGCACAGTCGTTCTGCCCGAGACGCCGGTTCCCATGTTCTCGATGGCCATCTCCCCCAAAGCCCGAGGAGACGGCGACAAGATCTCGGCCGCCCTGACCCGCTTTGCCGACGAAGACCCGTGCTTCCGTCACGAACGTGATGCCGCAACAAGCGAATTGGTGATTCACGGGATGGGTGAACTCCACCTGCGGACGATCCTCGGACGCATGGAGCGCTACTTCAAACTTGAAGTCGATACGCGTCCGCCGCGCATCCCATACCGCGAGACCATTACAAAACCGGTCAAGGATGTTGAATATACGCACAAGAAGCAGTCGGGTGGCGCGGGCCAGTTTGGCCGGGTGATTATCAGCGTCGAGCCCAATGAGCGATCAGCAGGATATGAATTCGTCGATGAGATTTTCGGCGGCGCAATCGACCAACAGTTCCGTCCCAGCGTCGACAAGGGTGTTCGTGCGCAAATGGCTGAAGGCGTGCTGGCCGGCTACCCTGTCGTCGACGTGAAAGTCCGCCTGATCGACGGGAAGACTCACCCGGTGGACAGCAAAGACATCGCTTTCCAGATCGCAGGGCGCCAGGCATTCAAAGAGGCGTTCATGAAGGCCGGCCCGATCTTGCTCGAGCCCGTCGTCAATATGGAAGTGACCGTGCCCAGCGACAATGTCGGCGACATCCAGGGCGATCTGGCATCACGCCGCGGACGCCCACTGGGACAGGATATGCTGCCGGGTGGATTCGCACTGATCAAAGCACTGGTCCCCTTGTCCGAAGCAGCCAACTACAGTTCGACACTTTCGAGTATCAGTGGTGGACAGGGCAGTTACTCCATGGAACTCAGTCATTACGATCAAGTGCCCAGTACTGTCCAGCAGCAGATCATCGACAATGCAAAGAAAGCCAAGGAAGAGGCCTCTGCCGCTGCCAGCTAACGTTGGCAACCTGTTGGTGTGACGGTTTCTGCGCGTGCCCACCAATCGTCAGGCTTGATGGGGGCCCCGCTCGAATGATGAGATCTTGTTGACACGGCGCTCGTGGCGGCCACCGTCAAAGGTAGTGTCGAGCCATACGTCAACAACTCCGCGAACTGCATCATCGCTCAACAGATCAACCGGCAGACACAGAACGTTGGCGTCATTGTGCCGTCGCGCCATCTCCGCGGTCAGTTCGTCATGGCACAACGATGCCCGAATCCCCCCGACCTTGTTGGCTGCGATGGACATGCCGATTCCAGTGCCGCAACACAACACACCGAGGTCGCAGGACCCATCAGCGACGGCAAGGGCAGTGGGAAATGCGGCATCGGGATAATCGTAGCTCTCGTTGCCGTGCGTCCCGAAGTCAACAACCTCGATCCCACGCGTCTCCAGCGTCTCTTTGATGACTTCCTTGGCTGCAAAACCGCGATGGTCACTGCCGACAGCTATTTTCATAGGATCCTCTCCGTCAGCTGCCTGGTAAGCCCCTGGGCAATCTGATCACGACACTGCCGATAGTCTCCGACAGCCCCTCCAATGGGATCGGTTACGGCCTCGTGACCGCCGAGCAAAAACGACTTGCCAGCCGCATCAGGACCGAGCGAATCAACGACCGCTTTGTGTGAAGGGGTCATGCACAAAATGATCTGCGCCTGATCGACCAGGTCTCGGCCGAGGGCCGTTGACCGGTGATTCGTGATGTCGATGTTCAATTCCGCCATGGCTTGCACGGCCTCTGGTGTCGCGGGAGCACCGTCGACGGCATATGTTCCCGCCGACACAACACGATACCCTTCGTGATCAAGTTCAGCAGCCGCGCACCCCAGTTGATCCGCCAACTGCTTCTTGAGCAAGCCTTCTGCCATTGGGCTGCGACATGTGTTCCCCGTGCACACGAGGACGATCGTCGTATGCATGAAACGCTGAATCATTCTCTCATCGATCACGCCAGCACGCAGAACCTCGGCACGCCGATCGCGCAGCCGAATGATCGTAGAAGCCTTCGCATAGTTGGACGGTCCTGCATCGAGCACGAGATCGACCTGGCCATCGAGGTGCTCGATGACCTCGGCCGCAGACGCTGGAGGAGGCTGACCGTGGGCGTTGGCGCTGGTGGCCAGACACACGCATCCGGCCTCAGCGAGGACGTCGCGAGCGGCGGCCAGATCTGGACAACGCAATCCAACGGACCCGTCGTGAAAAACACGATCGATGAAACCCGGGTCTCGGCCAGACGCGACCGGTGTCCGGGTCGGATCCGGCACGTCGAATATAATGGTCAGCGGGCCTGGCCATCCGCGTTGGACCACCCGCCGTTGTTGACCGGTCAGACCATTGGTGAATTGCTCCGCATCCGCTGAGCGACTGATGTGCACGGTGAATGGGCCATGACGCGCCTGGCCTTTCAGCTCGCGAAGTCGCTCGACCGCATCCGACACATCGGCAGACACGGCGATGCCGTAGACCGTCTCGGTGGGAATGGCCACGAGACCGCCCGCGCGCAGCACCTCAGCTGCCTGCGCAACGGCAGGTCCGTAACTTTCGGGTTCAGTTGCAGTTAGGACTTTCGTCGCCATGTTTGAATCGAAGAGTCATTATGTTTGGGGCCATGGCCGGTGTCAAACCCAACCCCAAGTCCGCCACAATGACGGGTTCCCAGCCGCCACCACAATGGGCGCCATGCCTCTGCGAAGAGTACCCGATCCCGTTAAGCTCTACCGCAGGATTTCGTTGGTCTGTCATCCACCCCGGGAGTTTGCCGCGTGCCTGACGAATGGCTGGAGTCACTCAATCCACAACAATCTGCTGCGGTGCGCCATGGGGATGGTCCGCTGCTCATCATCGCGGGTGCCGGAACTGGCAAGACCAAGACCCTTGCAAGCAGAGTCGCATACCTCATCAATCATGGTGTCGCCAGCGAGAGAATCTGTCTGCTGACATTTACCCGCCGCGCCGCCGCGGAAATGGTCAATCGCGCCCGGGCGCTCATCACTGATGGTACCCCCGTGCAAATATGGGGTGGTACGTTTCACGCCATTGCACATCGGCTCTTGCGTGTCTATGCCGCCGCGGTCGGGCTGCATGACGGCTTCTCCGTCATGGACGAAGCCGATGCCTCCGAGTTGATGAGCCTCATCCGCAGCACCCTCGACCTGAAAACCCGTGAACGCAGATTTCCGCGGCCCCAGACACTGGTTGGGATCTACTCGCGCGTAGTCAGTACACAGCGAAAACTGAAGGTCGTACTTGACCAGTACTTTCCATGGTGCGCAGACGAACTCGACGACATTCGACTGATCTTCGAAACCTATGCGACTCGCAAACGCACGGCTCAGTTGCTGGACTTCGACGATCTGCTGTTGTACTGGCGAGCACTGTGCCACAGCTCCGCACGTCACAGTATCACACAGAAGTTCGATTACATTCTTGTTGATGAGTATCAGGACACCAACCCGCTCCAAGCGGATATTCTGCGCGCGATGTGCGATGAACGACGCAATCTAACGGTCGTGGGCGACGATGCACAATCCATATACTCCTTCCGGGCAGCAACGGTCGAAAACATGCTTGATTTCCCGGAGCAATACACGGGCACGACGCGCGTCACGCTCGAGACCAACTACCGCTCGACCCAGCCTATTCTGGATGTGGCCAACGAGGTCATTGCCCCCGCAGCCCGTCAACACGCCAAGACCCTGCGAGCCGTTCGGCCCGGGGGACACAAGCCCACGCTGATCCAATGCATAGATGAGGCCGAACAGTGCAGGATCGTATGTGAGAACATCCTGGATCATCTCGAAGATGGCATTCCGCTCAACCGCCAGGCCGTGCTGATGCGCGCTGGACACCACAGCGACCAACTCGAGGTAGAATTGTCCCGCCGCAATATTCCATTCCACAAGTTCGGGGGACTGAAGTTCATCGAAGCCGCACATGTCAAGGACCTGCTGTCATTCCTGCGCATTCTCGAGAACCCCCACGACGAGTTGAGCTGGTATCGAATACTGCAGTTGATGGACGGTATCGGGCCGCGCATCGCCAATCGGGTCATGACCGAACTCGGAGTCGGCCAACACGATTCGAAGACCCCCATCGCCCGTTTGTTGGACGCTCCCCCCGAAGTCCCCCCACCAGCTCGTGAGCACTTCGAACAATTTCGCCATATCATTCGTGACTGCCAGCAAACCGCGGCGCGCGAGACGCTGGCTGTACAGGTCGAGCGCATCCGTGCACTGTACGATGGATTGCTGCAACAGAAATACGTCAATTGGAATGCTCGGCAACGCGATTGCGAACAGCTTTCAGGACTCGCAGCGCGGTACACATCGCGCAGCACTTTCATCGCAGACCTCAGTCTCGACCCTCCCAATGCGACTTCCGATTTCGCGCAGGCTCCGCATCTCGACGAGGACTATCTGACACTGAGCACGATCCATTCTGCCAAGGGTTGCGAGTGGGATGTCATTCACGTACTACATGTCGCCGACGGCATGATTCCGTCCGACATGGCCCTCGGCGAGGACGATGGGCTGGATGAAGAACGTCGTTTGCTCTACGTTGCTCTCACGCGTGCGCGGGATCACTTGTATCTTTACTTCCCACTGCGCTACTATCATCGGAACAAGGGATTGAGTGACGCGCACAGTCACGCCCTGGTCAGTCGTTTCATCACTCAGGAAGTCAAAGCGCTGCTGGAGGAAAAGGCGGCCAGTCGCGATACGCTCGGCGGCGGCCCCGATATGGGGCACCCCGATGACTGGCTGAAGCAACTGTGGAATTGATGGATTGCGCTGGTTTTCGAGACATGGACGCCCACACACTTGAAAAACTCCAGTTTGATGTCATCCGCGAACGCGTTGCCGACGGCTGCGCCACGCCACAGGGCCGCGCGCTGGTGTGCACAATCCGACCTTCGGCCAGCCTCGAGCACGTCCGGCAATGGCTTGCTGAAGTCAACGACATGATCGAGGTCGTCCCCGATCACGGCTGGCCGCCACTGATCGGCATGCGCGACATCATCGATCGGGTCAGCCAGTCCGGTCGCCCGGATGCGCTGTCCGCCCAAGACCTCGCCGACGTCCACGTCAGCCTCGCGTTGACAGGTCCGACTCTGACATGGCTGAGCAGCGTCCGCGAACGGTCGCCGTTACTGGGGCGGTTCGCCGGACGAATGACCGACCTGACTCCGGTCGCCAATCACATTTCCCGGGCGATCGATGCCCGTGGCGAGGTCCTCGACGGAGCAAGTGAGAAACTCGCCACGATCCGCCGTTCGATCGACGCAGCCCGACGTGAAATCAACAACGTATTCGAGCGCATGCTCAAACAGCGCCGCTATGTCAAGCTCCTGCAATACGGCAGCACCACGTTCCATAATGATCGACTGGTGTTGCCACTGAAGGCCGAACACCGCGGACGTATCCCGGGCATCGTTCACCGCAGCTCGGATTCGGGCTCCACATTGTTCATCGAGCCGGCCCCGGCCGTGGAGTTGAACAATAGCATCATCAAGCTCCGGGCTCGCGAGAACGAAGAAATAGGTCGCATCCTCTTCGAGTTGATCCGGGAGGTTCATCGCCACGAGGACGAGATCATCGAGAGCATGCGCGTCGCAGCAATCATCGACATGATTGCCGCCAAGGCACGCTACGCCCTCAAACGCAACGCATTGTGCCCGGAGGTCAACGATCGAGGTATCCTCGATCTCCACGGAGCGCGACATCCAGTGTTGCTCGAACTGTTCAGTGAAGCAGGTCGCGGTGAGCAAGTCGTACCAATCGACATTCGTGTCGGAGACGACTTCGATCTACTCGTCGTGACCGGTCCGAATACCGGCGGCAAGACCGTGAGCCTCAAGACGGCCGGACTTCTCGCGGTCATGACCCAGGCGGGTATTCCAATTCCTGTCGATCCGGGTTCGACACTCCCCGTGTACAAGCATATCTGCCTGGATGTCGGCGATGAACAGAGTCTCGAACAATCACTGAGCACCTTCAGCGCACACCTGTCGAACCTTCTGGCCATTCTGCAACGTGCTGGCAAGCGAACGCTGGTCCTCCTTGATGAACTGGGCTCGGGCACCGACCCGGATGAGGGCTCGGCGATCGGGCACGCGGTCATGGACGAGCTGCTCGAGCGCGGTTGCACGGCCATCATCACAACTCACCTCTCGCAACTCAAGGCTGTGGCGTATCAGCACGATCGAGTGGACAATGCCTGTGCCGAGTTCGACGTGCAGTCATTGCAACCGACCTACAAGTTGCGCATCGGCGAGCCAGGCAACAGCAAGGCGCTGGCCATTGCACGACGACTTGGATTGCCTGACCACATGGTCAAACGCGCCGAGGCCCACCTCGCCGGGCAGTCCCGCGCTCTGTCCCGCGCCATCGAGGGCACGATCAAGAGCCGGCGTGATGCGGAATCGGCGCGAAAGGAGGCGCGGCAAGCCCAGCTGGCCGCACAGAAGTCTCAGGAGCAATACGAGGAGCAAGCGGAAGCCCTGCGGCGCGCCGGAGACGCCCAACAGAAATGGGCCGAATGGATCGGCACGCTCCAGCCTGGCGACACGGTGTTCTTGAAGAGCTTCGACAAGCCGGCCCGCGTCGTACGCATGCAGCTTCACCGCCAGACGGCCGTGGTCTCGACGGGCGCTCTGGACCTTGAAGTTCAGATCAACACCCTCTCCCAGCCTCGATCCGGCTGAGGTTATCGGCCGTTGCATTCGGTAGCGTCATGCTCCATTCAACAGAAGCCGATCCTTGGATTTGGAGGCATGCCCATGATTGGACATCAACAGCGTGTGACCGTCTCGGCAGAGACAGCGTGCATCGTCGTCAGAATCGAAGCCAGCCAACTCGACTATCCGACGATGGCGCAAATCGAACGGCGGGTTTGCGGTGCGTACGGCGTCGCCCGCGCCAAATGCATCGTTTTGGATCTGAGTCGAGTCGAAGCGGTTCCCAGCGTCATGATGGGCGCGCTCGTTGACGTGCTCAACTTGTTGCACGGCCAGGGGCACCGCCTGGTCCTTGCAGGATTGAGTGAGAAAGTCCGTGGCTCATTCGCGGTGACACGTCTCGACGCCCTGTTCGACATCTGTGCGACCGTTGCCGAGGCCCGTGCATTGTGCTCCACCTGAATTCGCGTTCCGTCCACGCTGCACAATCAAAGGCGCCGGCCATTCGGCCGGCGCCACAGTGTCGGGGAGATCGCATTCGAGTCAGCGGGGACGGGGGATTGTTGAATACCGCTGAACCATTCTCCCCGTGGATACGCTGGACTGAGACCGGTGGTCAGTATCGGGGATAACGCGGGCCCCGGACTTTGACGCCGGTTCCACAACGCGGCCCGCGCCGAGCCTTGCGCCCGACTGTCCAGGGGCCATCGCTGACGAGAACCCTGTCGCGAACGATTTCGATCCGCTCCGGTGACACGCACACGCGCTCCTGGACAGTCCTGTAGTAGCCTTCCTGCACACATACGCGTTCGCGAACATTCTTGAAGTAGCCCCGGCTGCGGTTCGGGCGTCCCAAGCCAATCTTGACCCGCCCGATACGGATGCCCAACGGTCGATCACAGCCCGCATTCTCGACCCAGACCCTCCGCACGCGAGTTTCGTAGACGGGCTCGACCCACTCCCGGCGCTCGACCATCCGATACTCGGCGGGAATGACGACTTCCCGTTCTTCATACTCGTAGCGCGGAGGCATTTGCGATCGGTGGTGGCCACTGTGCACGTCGTGTCCGACATGCCGCCCGGCACGGCCCACGCCCTGTGGCCGATTCCCGGCAAACGCCACCGACGAAGCGCCCAACACCATCAGCACGGTCCATCTGTTTGTCATCATGTGGGTCTCCTTTAATAGTTAACTAACGTATATAATATACAACTCAAGACAGTGATCAACTATTGCTTTTTTATCGAAGACAGACCCCAGATTCGCAAGACGGTCCGGCTCGTGAGCGCACAGGACGCTCCGGCGTTTTGAGCCGCCCGCACGCCCCCAAGGACTGGGGCCTGGACGCATGCCTTTGTTAGGGAACAGATTAGGAAATACACCAGGAACGGGTTGCCGCCTGAGCAAGCCATGCCTACAACGTGACGACTCCGGTTTTCCTTGCTTGCCTATCGAGCCGGAGTTACGATCAGCTTTTCATTCCGCGAAGCAGCGTGAGCACATTCCCAAAACTGGAGGACCGGCATGCTCTCTAATCCACGACCTTCCCTGTTCCGACGATGCCTCATTAGCGCATTTGGAGTAAGCCTTTTTGCAGGCTTTGCCGCAGCCGATTGGGATATCAGTTTCATCGATGAGACCGATAGCCGACTCGTGCTCACATCGGATTCCGACAACAACGGCGTCGATGCGCTCGCTGATGGATCGAACGAAGAACAGGACATGGCCTGCGACTTCTTCGGTCCTGGCAACACCCACTTCGGGTGCGTCCTCGTGGTCAAGCAGCTGGGCACCAACGGCGGCAAGCGCCGCAACTGGCTGTTCATGCTGGAGAACGGCCAACTCGTCGATCGCACCACGGAATACGCCACGCAATCGATTCCGGGCGACCAGGGCTTCTTTACGCCGACAGCAGACCGCGATGTCGCAATCGCCGATGTCACGGGCGACGGCTGGAAGGAAGTGATTACGGCGACAACGCTCAGTGGGTCCAGCGGCAAGTCGATCAGCCACCCCCGCGTCTATCTCAATCTGGGAGATGATGGCAATGGGAACTGGCTGGGCCTGGAATACGATGATGTAGATCGGGTCCCCACCATGGCGGCTGAGCCGCGGTTCTGTTCGGTCTCGGCGGGCGATGTCGACAACGATGGAGACATGGACCTGTACCTCGGCGACTATGAGCAGGGCGGAAGCCGTGCAGTCGATCTGAATGACCGTCTGTGGATCAACGACGGCAACGGTTACTTCACGGACGAGAGCGAAGCCCGCATGTCATTCACCATGCGCGAGTCCTCGTTTGCCATGGCCACGGTCATTGCCGATGTCAACAATGACGGCCGCATGGATATCCTGAAGGATGACGCCCTCAACCAGCCCCAGGCCGTGTCCATCAGCTACAACAACCTCGATGGCAATGGAACGACCGGCTGGTTCGATGCCTATCAATTGGCCACGCCAAGCATCGACCCCTATCACATCAACACCGGGGACGCCAACGGCGATGGCTTTCTCGACATTGTCGTCACCCGTGACGCGGTCGACTCGGTCCTGATCAACAAGGGTCTGGACGGCCAGGGCCAGGTGATCTGGGAAAACACGTTCATCACAGATTCCGAACCGAACGATTTCGGCGGCAACAACAAGTTCATGGACCTGGACCAGGACGGTTTCGACGACGTCTTCATCACCTCGATGGATGTCGATCTCGTCAACCCGGGTGACCGCGGCTATCTCTTCCACACCACGCCGTGCGCCGGCGACTTCTGTGTCCCCAGCTTCGAGAACGAGGGCAACGTCGGGATTTCAATCGCACACTACCAGGGCAGCAACGATGTGTGGAACTTCGATATCAATGGCGACACGTGGGACGACCTCTTCCTGTGCAGTACGAGTGGTGGCTGCGCCATCTATGTCAACCAGCCCCCCCTCGCCGTCGTATTCACGTTCCCCAACGGCCAGCCTGACGTCATCAATTTCGACGGCTCCGACAGCATTCAAGTCGATCTCCTGGAGGTCGGCAGCGCGGTCATCCAGGACCTGACGATGTACGTATCCGTGGACGACGAACCGTTTCAGGCCATTGCCATGAACAACATCGGCGGCCTCAGCTTCGAGGGTCAATTCCCGGCCAGCGATTGTCTCGATGGCCTGGATTATTACTTCGAGTCCTCCGTGGAGGGCGGCGCCGTCTTCCGCAACCCTGCGGTCGGTGAATACTCCACGTTCTCCGCGCTCGGCAACGCGATCACGCTCGAAGACAACATCGAGGGGTCGGTTTCGTCGTGGTCGGTGGTCAACGACGGCGGTCTGTTCGCTGGCGCCTGGGAGCAGGCCGAGCCGAGCCTGTCGATATACCAGGGCAGCCTCGCCGCCCCTGATACGGACGCCAACGAGGAGCCCGGTTTTCTCAAGGCGTTCGTGACCGAGGACTGCCCAAGCTGTCTTCCGACCGATGCCAATCTTTCGGATGTGGATGGTGGGCCAACGGACTTGATCAGCCCCGTGATCAACCTGGACAACAGCGATGCCACCATTTTCTATGCTGCGTGGTTCTACACGAGCGCCGAGCCCGGCCAGGACGTCATGACGGTCTGGGTGACGAACAACGGCAGCGACTGGTCCCTCGTCGAAACGATCCTCGGCACGGGCTCGCAATGGGCTGACTACAGCTTTGCCGTCAGTGATTTCGTCGCGCCCTCCGACTCGGTGCAGGTGCGCTTCCGCGTGGCCGACCAGGGTGCGCCTTCGGTCGTCGAAGGCGGCGTCGACAAGTTCCTCGTCGATCAAATCCTCTGTGAAGCCCTTTCGTGCTCTGACCGTGGTGACTGCGCTGATGTGAACAACGATGGCATCCGCGATGACGGATGTGTATGGAACGATTGCTCGGGCGGTCAGTGCAGCCCGATCGCGATCGTCTTCGGCGATATGGGCGGCCAGTTCGGTGCGTGTGAACCCGACGGAACGGCCGATGGCAACGATCGGTTCCTGGCGCTGAATTGCTTCGGCAACTCCGCCCCGGATCAGACGCCGGGCTTCCCGTGCGAAAGCGATTCACCGAACGCCCTGAACGTCGACGCCGGCGGCCCGTTTGGTGACTGCAACCCCGACGGCGTGTGCGACGGCAACGATGCCTTCCACGCACTCGGAGCCTTCGAGGGTTCCTCGGCTTGCAGTTGTCCGTTGGATGGCGGGCCCGCCCCTGATTTCGATACCGAACCGGTCATCACCGGCTCCACTGCCATCGACATGGTGGCTAACCGCACGCGCGTCATGCCGAACGGCCTGGTCGAAGTCGACTTGTTCTTCGATCGCGCTCTGACCAATGTCCGCGGCTACCAGCTGCATCTCGACATTACCGGTGGAACACGTGGCAGTCTCGAGTTGATCGACATTGCCGTCGACAGTGAGGCCAAGGATTTCGCGCTGCGTGGCGCGGACGTATGGAAGGCGTTCAATGTCGAGACACGTCAGTTGGTGGTCGGTATGGATACCCAGGGTGTCGACACGCCCAGGGGAGGCCACCTGGCCACACTGACATTCCAGGCCAGCGCGGATGCCGCTGGTTCCTTCGTGGTCGATCTGCTGCACGACGAAGCGGACCGCAGTCACCGCACGTTCCTGTTCGGTCCGCATGAGAGCAAGATCGAGCTTTCTGAGGTGACCAGCGCCACGGTGACGGTGGGTCGTCCGACCAAGCTCGAGTCCGCCCGGCGTTAATAACGTAACCCTCTTGATCTAAGACACTTACAGCGGGCGTGCCACCGGGCACGCCCGCTTCTTTTTGTTCCGTCGACCATTTGATAGGACTCCCCGACCTGCTATACTGAGCTTCACCTCCACCGGCCCGCCCCGGGAAAACGGGCCGACTCATCAGGACAGCGGAGAGAAGCCAATGCGACATTCGTACACCAGGATTACCTCAATTGGACTAATCACAACGGCTGCGTTGTGTGCTTTCGCCGCTGCTTCGGATTTGCAGCCACGGATGGGCCAACCGCTCGACGGACTGACGCCTGCTCAACTCGCGCGATTCGAGATTGGTTCGCAGGAGTTCAACCGCACATTCCAGGCGGAGGAGGGGCTCGGTCCGATCATGAACAATACCAGCTGCGGGACGTGCCACAATAATCCGCTGGGTGGATCCGGCAGTGTCACCGTCACCCGCGCCGGTATCCTGGATGAGAAGGGTGGCGGGTTCGACCCGCTGGCAAATCTCGGCGGATCGCTCTTTCAGCAGACCAGCATCAACGTGATGTGTATGGAAGTGGTCCCCCCCGAGGCGAACATCGTTGCCCTGCGGCTCACCCCGTCAGCACTTGGTTTCGGACTTGTCGAGGCCATCCCCGATGACGACATTGCCGCCAACGCCGATCCCGGAAACCCGTTCCCAGGTATCAGCGGCGCCGCGCGCATCGTCGAGCCTGTCGAGGATCCCGGCGTCGATCGCGTTGGGCGCTTCGGCTGGAAGGCCGGCGTAGCTACGATACTCACGTTCAGCGCCGACGCCTCACTCAATGAGATGGGCATCACAACACCATTTTTCCCTGATGAGAACGATCCCAATGGCGTCAACCCGCCATCTCTTGGCGAGTGCGATATGGTTGCAGATCCCGAGGAGGACCTGGATTTCCTGAACGAGATCACTGACTTCCAGCGCTTCCTGGCGCCCCCACCGCAAACGCCGAAGAGTGGCATGACCGGCGAAGCAATCTTTGCAAGCATCGGCTGCACCGATTGCCATATCCCGTCCTTCCAGACGTCGAACGACCCTGGGCTTGAAGACGCCATCCGCAATAAGACACTCCGTCCATACAGCAATTTCCTGTTGCACAGCATGGGCCTGTTGTTCGATGGTATTGTCGATGGCACCGCCGGTCCGGATGAGATTCGAACCACTCCGCTGTGGGGCCTACGCGTGCGCGACCCAATGCTGCACGATGGTTCAGCCATAGGCGGCACGTTCGAAACACGCGTCACCCAGGCCATTCTCGATCACGGCCAGGTTGGCAGCGAAGCCAAAGCTGCAGTCGATGAATTCATCGCGTTGTCCCCGGCCGATCAGGCGTTGGTCGTGCAATTCCTCGACTCGCTCGGCCGAGCTGAGTTCGACATGGACGGTGACAACGATATCGATCCGCTCGACTTTGCCGCATTCGTCTCCTGTTTCAACGGACCGCAGGGCTATACGCCGGACGATCACTGTGCGATCTCCGACTTCAACCAGGATACCCAGGTCGACTGTACGGACTACGATGCATTCACCAAAGCTTGGACTGATACACTGCCCAAACAGCCTGGTGGCCCGCAACCTCCCCCTGCATTTGGTCCGTGCGGTGCCGAAATCCCCGACCTGCCCAGCGTCCCTGCCGCAGGAATATGGAGCATGTTCATACTGTTGCTGGTCTTGGGTGTAGCGGTCGCCGTGATGTCACGACGACCGCATGATGCCTGAGCAACGATTTTCATGACGAGGCACTGAAGGCCGCCCATTGGGGCGGCCTTTTTAATGCGCGAAAGCTGGATCCGTTCGAATGTGCGCTCAATGGACCGTCAGGATGCCACGCGACCCCTCGGTGGCTGAGGTGTCGTGCTTGCCTGACAGGCTGATTTGGAGTATGAATGTCCCTCTGAGCCCCCGTCAGAGCTCATTTGGGGTATAGTGTAACGGTAGCACGACTGACTCTGGATCAGTTAGTCTAGGTTCAAATCCTAGTACCCCAGTCCGCCGCATCCGCTGTCCCACCCGATGACGCTGAACCAGGCCACCAATGGACTCAGGGCAATCGTTCCGACCCTCACAATGCCTTCTCTGACCCCGGTTGGGTGCACCAGGCCGGGATCATGACGGACCTAAGCTTGTGAGCAGTAACCTCTTAAGAAACCGTCCCATTCTTGGGAAATCGTCGGGGCGAGCTTTCAGGGTTGAGTATAATAAAGGATCTGTGGCAAAACATTCCGCCTGCGATTGGGAAGGTTGAGCTGCACCGCCGGCATCGTCGAAAGACAATGACGGATTCGCGCCGCGCGTCGTTGCCAAGACGCTGAACCGTTTTGTCAGTAAACTCCCAGCGCTTCTCGGCGGCCATGGCCGGCACAGGGACCCCCCGTTCATCCTGTCCGGATGCGCGAGAGGGATGGGTCGAACCTCACGGGAACGAAACGTTGAAACAGGACATCGAGGGATTCAATAAGCTCAAAGTACTGGGCAGCGGTGCCTACAGTACGATCTTCCTGGCCCGCGACCGCTCGGCCAACGTATTGCGCGCAGTGAAGCAAGTCCTGATCAAGGATTCCGAACAAGCGCGCTATATTGGTCACCTCGAACAGGAGCACGAGATCGCCAGCCAGTTCGACCACCCTGTTCTGCGTAAGACATTCAAGATCATCTACGCACGTAAGTTCATCAAGATCAGCGGCGCGTCCCTCGTCATGGAATATGCCGAAGGCCACCAACTCAGCGACCTGATGCCGTCCAAAGATTACATCGGGATGTTGAAGGTCTTCCGACACCTGACCATGGGACTGGAGGCCATGCATGCCAAGGGTTACGTGCACGCCGACCTCAAGCCGGAGAACGTGATCCTCAATTCCGAGGGCCGCGTCAAACTCATCGACTACGGCCAGAGCTTTCGAATGGGCGTCGCCAAAGAGCGCGTGCAGGGTACCGTCGACTTTATCGCCCCCGAGCAAGTTCGCCGCGAGCCACTGGACGCGCGTACCGACGTGTTCGGGCTCGGGGCCGTCATGCATCGGGTGTTCACCAACAAGCCGCTGCAGACTGAGATGAACAAGAACCTCAGTGAGCACACGATGAACCTTATCGGCCAGCGGGTCACCGACTCCAATCCGTTGGCAGAAACGGAGATGCCCAAACGGTTGCGCAAGCTCATCGAACATTGCTGTCAGCGAGACCGCGCCGACCGTCCGCCCAACATGCAGGTGGTCAGAAACATGATTGAACATATCATGGTTCGAATCCATCGCAAGATCACCAAACAGGACGGGCGCGGCACCACGCCACCCGGTGATCCGGATCTGCCCACCGCGCAAGCGGGTTGATGACCATTTCGAGGAACCATGATCCAGTTCAGTGCACAGGCGGAAGCGATCTGTCGAACCGGACGGTGGTTGTGCCAGCGTGGATTCGTGGCCGCGACCGAAGGGAACCTGTCGTGCCGCCTGCCCAACGGCCATGTGTTGTGCACGCCGACCATGGTCAACAAGGGCCAACTGACTCCCCAGGACCTCTGCGAAGTCGATCTGGACGGCCGCCAGCATGGTGGTGAACGCCCCCGAACATCCGAAGTGTTGCTGCACCTCGAGATCTACAAGCACAATCGTACAGCCGCCGCAGTCGTACACTGTCACCCACCATACGCAACGGCCTTTGCCATCAGCGCCAGCACGCTACCCAAGGGGCTGCTCGCCGAGGCAGAGTACTTCCTCCGAGACATCCCGACCCTGCCCTACAGGATGCCCGGCACTTCGGACTTCGCCAGTTTGATCGCGCCTCACGCCGTCAACAGCCGCTGTGCCATTCTCAAGAATCACGGTGCCGTGAGTTGGGGAACAGATCTCGTGCGAACCGGCTGGTGGATGGACATGCTCGAGGCGTATTGTCGCACGGTCATTCTGGCCACGAACCTGGGTGAACTGTCTGCCCTGTCACCACACGATGCCGCAGCCCTGCGCCGGGCCGGCGAAAAGAGCTCCCCATCACAGTGACCGCAGAATTGCTTGGACACCTCGAGCGAACCGTTCCGTCGGACACCTGGCCGCGGGAACAGGACCCGCTCGTCGTTGCCGTCAGTGGTGGAAGTGATTCGATCGCGCTGGTCCACCTCCTCGATCTGCTCAATAAGACGACGGCCCGGCGGTGGCGGATCCACGTCGCCCATCTCGATCATGGACTACGCGGGACCGATTCGATCAGCGATGCGCGGTTCGTAACCGAATTGGCCCAACGGATGGAATGGGGCTGGACAGTCGATCGGGCCAACCTCAGACAGCTGAGCGCGGCAACGGGGCGTTCGCTCGAGGACGCCGCACGTCAAGCACGCTACCAATTCTTCGAGCGCGTACTGCACGACACGGGTGGTACAGTAATCGCGACAGCACACACGGCAGATGACAACGTCGAAACCATTATCCACCGTATGTTGCGCGGCACAGGCCTGCGCGGCCTGGCCGGCATTCCAGTCGTCCGGCCGCTGAGCCGTGGCACGACCAAGCAGGTCATCAGGCCCCTGCTGAGTTGCGCCAAAGCGGATCTTCTGAAGTACCTCGAAACGGCTGGTCATGACTATCGCGAAGACGTCTCCAACGCATCGCTCGAACCGCTGCGAAATAGAATACGACAACAACTGTTGCCACAACTGGAAGGCGACTACAATCCACAAGTTCGCGACGCGCTGCTGCGTGTAGGGCAACAATGCCAATGGTGGAACGAGTACCTCGACACGATCCTCGAGAAGCAGTTTGGCGAAGTGGCTCTCGAAGTCGGTCGTCAGCACGCAACACTCAGCGCCAAAGCGCTGTGTCGCCTGCCGATGGTGATTCGCATGGAAGTCATCCGCCGCGCCACCACCGTAATCGACGCCCGCCAGGGCCGGTTATCGTTCCACCATTTCATGATCATCGCGGAATTCGCCACGCGTAAGGTGTCAGGCAAACAACTCGAGTTGCCCGATGGGCTGCGCGTCTTACGGAACCGCGACAAATTGCGTTTCGAGATTGCCCGGGGAGAGAGTCAATGATGGGCATGGCCTTGATCATCGTCACGTGGTGCGTCATGCCCGGTGCAACGAACCCGCAACAGCGTTTCGATGACGCCCGTGAAATGGCTCGGAGTGGCCAGTACCTCCTTGCAGCCAGTCTCTTCGAGACAATCGATGCACCCCCCGCCCTCGCCCGGCAAGCCGTGGTCGAAGGAGCCGAATGCCTCATGGCCATCGGCCATGTCGAGCGTGCGCAGGCCCTGCTCGACGACCACCCTGCCGACACGGGCACGTGGTATCGGGCGCGGGCCGCGTTGGAAACGATCAGAGGCGATTACCCGACGGCAATCGAACTTGCCCGCCAGGCGGTGGCTCGTGACGCCACCTTCAATCGCGCACGGTATGAACTTGGACGCCTATACGAACTGACCGGCGCGCTCGACGCGGCCCGGTCGACGTATGAGCCCTTCGATAAACTTCTTTTTGATACCCTCCCGGTAGACCCAACCCAATTGCACTACGCGGGACTGGGCTTCTATCGCTATTCGGTCATCATGCGCGTGCCCAATCTCGCCGAGCGGACGCAGCACGTTCTACAGGAAGTTCTGCAACCGGCTTGCATGATCCTGGACCTGACGTATTGGCCGGCACGGTTGTCAATCGCGGATCTGCTGCGTGACAAGTACAGCCTCGAAGAGGCGCTGGAAGACTATCGTGCGGTTCTTGATCTCAATGCCCACAGCGTCGAAGCGCACCTCGGCATCGCTCGCATTGCCTTACAAAACTGGGATTTCGAGAATACAGAGAGACGTGTACAGGTGTGCCTGGACATTAACCCGAGAAGTACCGAGGCTTACGCCATCCTGTCCGCGCTGCGCATGCTTGAAAGACGATTCGATGACGCTCGACTCGCCGCCGTTGCGGGCCTGGCCAACAATCCGAGTCATCTGGAATGCCTGGGCCTGCTGGCCTCCGCGTACATGCGGTTGGGGCAGTCTGACGAGGCCAACATCGTCTTGGACCGTGCCAACGCGGTGAGCACCCGCCCGGCCCGAGTTCATGCGATCATCGGTAAACAACTCAGCGACGCCCGCCAGTTTCCCGACTCCGAAAAGCACCTGCTCAAGTCTATCGAACAGAACCCCTCCGATCCCTGGCCGCGAAACGAATTGGCCATGATGTACATGCAATGGGGCCGAGAGGACGCAGCACGCGACACCGCCGACGCGGCTTTCGAACTCGATCAATTCAATGCTCAGACCAAACACACGCTCGACTTGCTCGGCGTGATCGAGGATTTCGACACACACGTCACCGAACACTTCGAAATTCACTATGACGGCCAGCAGGACAGCATCATTGGCCACTATATGGGCGACTACCTGGAGAGCATCTATGATGAATTGACCGAGGACTTCGAGGTCGATCTGACCGAACGCACGATCATCGAAGTGTTCCCCGACCATCGACAATTTGGCGTACGCATTCACGGCAAGCCGTGGATTCACACGATTGGGGCCTGTACCGGACGCGTAATCGCCATGGATGCCCCGCGCCATGGCGTGTCCGGGCCGTACCACTATGCTCACGTCCTGCGGCACGAGTTCACCCACACGGTCACACTCGCCGCGACCGAAAACCGAATACCTCACTGGTTTACCGAGGGTCTCGCAGTACTGCAGGAAGATCGGCCACGCAGTTGGGATTGGATGGTCATGCTGGCACGACGGCTGCAGCGCGAAGCGTTGTTCCCTCTCTCCGAAATTGATTGGGGTTTCATCAGGCCGCGACGCTCCGACGACCGCCAGGTCGCCTACGCACAAAAGCGAATGGATGTGCGAGTTTTTGATCGAACGCTTCGGCTACGACATCATCAACGATATGCTCGACGGCTACCGTGCGGGACAGCCACTCAACGTCGTTCTCCGTCGCACAACGAACATGATGCCGGAGGAGTTCGACACGGCGTTTACTTCGTGGGCGCTTGCAATCAGGCTGCATCGTGGCAGCTGCCGCTCGAGCGTCCCACCGACCCTGTTGCCGCAGCGGTACTCACAGTGCTTTATCCCCAGAGTCCCCGCCTTCTAGCGGATCGCGCACGCATCGCTCTTGAGCAGGACAATGCTGTCCTGAGCGAGGTCCTCGCCCGCAGAGCCGTTGCCCTGGACCCGATGAGTGCCGCAGGACATCGTGCCGCTGCCCGCGCGCAACTGACACTGGCGCGCCATGCACGATCTGAAGCCGCGCAATTCGAACACCTGCAGGCCGCACGGGAGCACTATGAAACCCTGGCTGAAAACGAACCGGACGCTGCAGACGCTGCTGAGTTTCTGGCTGACTGGGCACAGGAACACGGCAATCGTGACGCGGCCATTCATTGGGCCACGCGGGCTCAATACTGCAGCCGGCCAACCCAATCGGACATCGCATACTGGCATGGGCCGCGTTGGACGACAACCGCGACGACGACGCGTTGCCACACCTCCTTGAACTGTCACTTCAGGACGAACACGACGCGGACGTCCCACGTCAGATCGCCCGAATCTACCGCGCGATCGCGGTCAGGCTGCGCGAGGTCGCGCATGGTACCGGACAGCCTGTGGATTGATGCATACGACGCGGATATCCATCGAGCCTACGCCGAATTGCTCATCCAGGCTGGACGACCCGAAGTAGCTGTCGGCCAGTATCGCATGCTCACTATTCTTGAACCCGATGAGGCTCGCGGGCATGCGGATCTAGCCTTCGCCCTGCACGCCGCAGGACGCCGGGATGAAGCCACTCAGGCTGTGGAGTGGGCGGTGGCCATCGACCCGGAACCCTGCGCGCCAGCTCCTCGGGAACTCGCCTCCCTGGAGGCATCAGCGCGCCACGGCCACAACGACCTCAACACGTCGATGGGTGCGGGGTCCGCCGAACGTGCCATACGTGCGCAATGCGGTGAAGTTCGTGGTCGGCCGGTATAATCCGAAACCTTGGAACTAGCTGAATTTCAAAAATTGATCGACCGCATGTACAGCGACAAGGACCGCGAGCGCGGTGCGGCAGCCACCTTTATGTGGTTCATCGAGGAAATCGGAGAGTTATCCTCCGCCATTGCCTCGGGAACCCACGAAGAGAAGCAAGGCGAGTTTGCCGACGTACTGGCCTGGCTCGTAACCCTGGCGAATGTCGAGGGTGTCGACCTGACTGCCGCCCGAGGCCAAGCATGGCACCGGGTGCCCTGATGCCACAAGATGGTCTGTACGTGTCGCACGAAACCGTAGCATGCCAACGTTTGCACCGGATGGACAGATGGCTTACCTGATCGTCAACATCGCTGATGGGCGTCTAAAGGCTTTGAACTCAACCCCGAACCGTAGGATGTCGGACGAGAGCCGATATGCGCGATTCAGATCGATGATGCGACCGTGTCCGCCGCCATGGCGCTGATATTCGGGGCGACGGCAATGGATCGCTTTTCGGTGCGGGACCTGGGCTCCAAGAAATTGGGACCTACGTCAACCAGGGCGCATCACCTCCAAAGAGCTGACCAACGGCGACGAAATAATTTTTGGTCTGACTACTGCGCGCTATCAAACGCACCCCAGTGACCCGACAAGCGTCATAGCCGTCGACAAGCCTACAACGGTCTCGGAATCCATCTCGTATGCGGGCCGCAGCCACAAACTTCGTCTTTCTGTAACAAGCCGCTTGCAGAAGCTCTATGAAATCACCGGTCAATTAATCGAGTTTCCGCGACCGGGACGATCTCCCCCTGGACATCATGCGCATCTGCATCGAAACATTTGGCTTCGAACGGGCTGCAATCGCAGTGAAGCGGCAGCGAACCGTGCCGGCGTTGATTGGTCACAGGTCCATCGTCTCCGGGCCGCAGACGGCGAGATTCGCGGATCAGCTGGACCATTCTCGCCAAGCAGGCCCTCGAGGATGGTCAAAGCCAGCAGGGTCTGGAAGGCGATACGAACACCACCGATCCAATGGTGAGTATCGTTCAACAAGGCATGCTCGGCAATGTGCGTTCCAATCGCCTACTCCGACAAGATCCTTGGGGTCATATACGGCGATTGCATCGCCACAACACGTCGGTACGAACAAGAAGGATGTCGATTTTCTTGCGGCCCTCGCCCAGCAGGTCAGCATCGGGTTGACCAACACGCGGCTACTCGAGGAAAAGAAAAACTCCATCCTCCTCTAAAACGAAATCGCCATTGCACGCCAGATCCAGAGCGGCCTGTTCCCTGAGACGCTCGCTGCGAGTCCAGCCGCTGCAGATTGCCGCCATCAATGAACCGGGTCGACGCGAGTGGCGACTACTATGAAGTCGTGGCAATGCCCGATTCACAGGTTGGCGCCACCACCGCGGACGTGTCGGGCAAGGGGGCCGCGTCGGCCCTGCTCGCCGCCAACCTTCAGGCGGCGGTACGCGTGCAGTTCCCCGAGAAGACCGATCTGCTCGACATGGTCGGCAAGATCAACCGGCTCGTGCATCAGAACACCGACACGAGCCGCTTCATCACTGCGATCCTGGCCATTTTCGATCGCAACAATAACAAACTGAGTTATGTCAGTAAAATACCAACACCCCATCATCGTATCTGCTGATGGTGCGACTCCGATCGACGGCAACAACAACCTGCCACTGATCGTCCTGGATACTACGTTCGAACTCACCACCATCGATCTCGACCCTGCGGCACAATCTTTCTTCCTGTACACCGATGGCCTTCACGAAGCCATGGATGAAGGGGAAAACGAATACGGCACGGAGCGACTGATTGACCTCCTCAATACGCAGCGGGACGCCTCACCGGATGCGATCATCAAATCCGTCCGCAAGTCGCTGTCGGAGTATTGTGGGGCAGTCCCACACCGGATGACGTCACGCTCATCACCGTCAAGATTGCCGCCGAATAACCCCAT
>CALODL010000036.1:0-59943 GCA_942492115.1 uncultured Planctomycetota bacterium | reverse complement strand
TCACGCGACTCGGCGAGAGCCGCGCTCGAGTGGCTGAACAGTTGCAGGTGTGCGTGTGCTCAACCACCGCGGGCAGGCCATGAGCCGGCCGCCGACGGCGGCCGCCAGGTCGTGAAGCACGTTCAGGCGTCGGTCATGGAACGCGGCACCGGCTGCGGGGCGGTGTTCATGGACCAACTGCCCGCGACGCGAACACCGGAGACGACCGGGGTTCTCATCGAGGCCCATGACGCTCAGGCACCATGCAGGCGCGGGCAGTCCCGGAAGACCCAGCAGGCGATCGATGGGCCATGCGCCGGTATCCATGACGAACATGCGTTCGTCTTTCCACAAATCCATCCATGCCGTGGCCGGCGGGCCCGAATCGGTGGCCATGCTGTCGGCGCCTACGATCAACGCCTGAAAATAACCGTTGGTGAAGAATCGCGTGCCGAGCATCGGGCTGATGTCGGGTAGGGCGCCCTGTTGTTGGCACATCATGAGCAGGCGCACCGTGCCGAGCGTGCCTGCAGCGACAACGACCCGTTTGGCGTGAATGCTGCCCGGTTCAGCGACATGGTTGTCGTAACGCGAGAATGATACGCGATACCCGTCGCCTTCGGGGCTGATCAACTCGACCTCGTGCAAAGGGCGAATGTCCGCGCCGTACATTTCGGCATCGGCGAGATACGTGCGGTCGAGGCCGCGTCTGCGTGTGGCCCGGCCACCGCGCAACCACATGGCGACTTCCGCCCGCGCCGAGGTGAACTCCGGTTGCACGTGCAGGTCCGCGGAGTCCACCGATCCGTTCATGGCCACCGGCAATCGACGTACGGTGGCGCCCAGGATCGCCCCTGCGTTTTCGAGGGCGCGCGTTCGGGGTAACGCCTCTTTGAGTGGAGCGGGTTGGATCACTTCGGCAACGCGATCAAGTGTGGACTCAGAGCACCGTCGTTGCGCGAGCCACTGGCCACTGCTCGTTGAACACTTGACGGGGTGCGGGACGGTCACGCCGGCGTCGATCTGTGCACCCCCGCCCACGGCATTGCCGGTCATGGCCCACAAGCCGCGGCGCCGATGAATCTCTATGGGCCCCGGGCCACTGCCGCAGCGCAGGAGCGGAGCCCGGCCTTCGGCCAGATCAATGATACTGAGCGGTGAGATTCGCGGACCGCGTTCGAGGACGACGACGTCATGTTTGGCTTCTGCTGCCCGACTGGCGCACACCGCACCCCCGAACCCCGAACCGATGATCGCGACGTCACAGTTGTTTTTCTGCATGATGGCTATCGTGTACTCCACTGCGGTCTGAGCGAACGGTCCTGGATTCCACCCCCAGATGCTCATCGACGGACACAGCCATGCCGGCTTCAACCAAAGATCGTTCGGCCCTGCCGTGTCAGGCCCGTGCTGCTGAATGGCTGAGTTCACCGCCGTACGCCGTCCCCATATCGCAGCCGTGGCCTGCTTGGCCGACAGGCTTCACCGTGGCTCGACGTACGCTGTTCCGCTGCTATAATCCGCCCCTTCAGTCACCACACACGCTGTTCCCGCGAAGGAGAGAGGATGAAGATGACCCACGCTGCCCTGACGCGCCTGGTTCTGGCTGCGACGCTGAGTCTGGTCTGTGCGTGCGGCATGACACCGGACGGGGGCGCCGATGTTGGCACCGAGATGATAGACGACGTGATGTCAGAACCGGGGGACGACATGGACACCAGTGATGGCACCTCAATGCCCAACCTGGCGAATATCGTCGGCAGCATGTCAGCCAGTTTCATTGATTCGGTGGGCACGTCGCTGGATGTGTTTCCCGTGGCTGCCGTGTTCATCAGTGCTTCGGAGGCGATTGACCCCGTGATCGAACAGGACACCAAAGAAATCGCCAGCTGTATCGTCACCACGACGACTATTGGAGATGTGATCACACCGAGCACCGACTTCGAGCTGATTGTTTCCGACGCGGGCAAGAGCGGGCTGATCAGTAACGGGACGGCAATGGCAGATTTGACCAAAGCCTCGGAAGGCACCTATTCAGGACCGACCGACATGCGTCAGCGCGGCTTTGCGGCCGGTGACACGGTCACGTTCAGCTTCCCGGGCGGCGCTGACATCGAGGCCTTCAGTGCCTCGATCAGGGTGCCGCCGCTGTTCGATGTGTCCATGCCCGACCTCGACAACCTGGCCATCGACTTCGAGGCGCCGTTCGAGTTCGAGTGGGTCGCCGCCAATGCCGAACGTGTCACCATCGCGATCTCCACGACAGGCGTCTCGTCGATCGTGTCGGCCAGCTGCGAATTCGAGGATGAAGGCGCCGGCACGATCCCGCGCGAAGTCATGGCGTGCCTGATCGAGGACGGCGCCACGACGACGATCACGATGGCGCGCAGCAACGTTGACGAAGTCTCTGTCCGCCTCGTCGGCGGGGAGTCCGCTGCGGTGTTGATCACCGGTTCGAGTTCGCTGTCGCGGACCATCACCGCGCTCCGCCTTTCGGTTTTGATCCGTGCGAATTCATCCTGTGTCCAGACGGTCAGTCCTGCAATCCACAAACGTTCGTGTGTGAGTAGCGGTTTGTCCGCGACTTGAATCACGTGACGTGCCCCTGGTCGTGTCATGCGGCTGGGGCATTCTTATGCGCCGGTCACGCAGGTGGCGGCATCGGGCCTCCGGGCAAACGTACTGTTCGTTCGTGTCGCGGAGGGGGCCCGAACTCACCATCGGCTGCGCTCCGGGACCTGCGGCTCGCTCGATTGGCATCGAGAATCGGGCCGCGGTGCTTTTGAAGGGGCATCCCTGGCCAGGTCCGGAATCAGAGGGCGAGAGAGCAATTCAGCTTCCATAGATTCTCCTGAACGACCATAATCCGATGCATGACGACGGGGAAGAGGATGCTCAGATGGGTTGCCGTGGGGGCCGCTGCGGGGGGTGCCATGTTGGCCGGATGTGGCGGCCCGACGACGCCCGCAACACTGGACGACACCTTAGATGGTGGAACGGTTGTGCCTCCGCAGGTCGTCGGGTTGATCAGTGCCGAGTTCGCGCAGTCAGGTGGCGAAGAGCGGTTGTCTGCCTCGGCATTGTTCATCGAGGTCGATCCTCGGGGGGACAACGGGGATGCGACCCGCATCGGGTCGTGCACGGTCATGCAGGGCAGAATTGATGTGCCGGATGAAGGGACGGGCTTTGCGGGCGGGCGCGTGCTCGACGCGGGAATGGCGGGCGTCGTGAGCAACGGCACCACGTCCGTGGAAATGTCACGCATTGCCCCAGGCAACTATGAGGCTTTCGAGGATCTCATCGGCAGTGGGTTTGCGCCGCTGCAGACGTTGAGCTACCGTTTCGACGGCGGTGCGGATATCGCGTCTTTCGATGCAACCATCATGTTGCCGGGCGCTCCGCAGGTCACGGCGCCCGACTTGAACGACACGGACTTGCGGGTCGAGACCAACCGCCCGCTGCGCGTGACGTGGGTGCCTGCGGCATCGTCAAGCGCGATCAATGTGACCCTGACGGCCACGGGTGCAACGGAGCTGGTGACGGTGGATTGCGTCGGTGACGACACGGGTGCGCTGACCGTACCCGCCGAAGCACTGGAGCGCCTGCCGGTCGATCGCGTTGCTGTGACCCTGTCCATCGCGCGGACGAACGTAGCTACCGTGATGGTCGAGTTGACCCCCGCCGGGGTGGGTGTCGTGCAGATGACTGGGCTCAATCTGGTTTCGCGCGTCATCCCGGAGCAGTAGTGGTCGAGCAGCCTACAGGTGGGCGCGCAGGTTCTCGATCAGCTGGATCTGCATAGGGTCTTCGCGGTCGGCCAGGTCGCAGGCAAAGAGTGTGGGTTGCGCGGGGCGTCCCTCGGCAAGACGATCGCACAGCGTCTGGAGCTGGTTGATACAGCGGTCGACGAGATCGGAGGTCCCACCGACCCCGGTGTTGACGACCACCGCATCGCTTTCGAGCAGTCCATGGTAGTCGGGTTGCAGCTGGATCCGTGAGGCGATCTCGGCCCCGAGCGGCGAGACCATGAATCGACGCATCTGCGTTGGCGTAATCTCGACCCGTTCCTCGGAGCCTGAACCGGTCTCCGTGACCGTGAACGATGCCGTGTCATCGGGATCCGGATCGAACATTCCGAAAATCTCAGAGGCGAACGCCGCGGTGTCATCCATGACCTCCTTCAGAGCCGCAGCGGCCTCCGCGGGTGTGCGAAAGACTTCCGCGACCTCGCATGGAGCCGGCATGATGTACACACGGTGATCGTAGGGATAGGCAAAGCGCAGGCTGGGGTCCACGTCGGCTTCGATGAATACGGTTTGTGGCCCGTCATGCGTTGCGATTTCGTTCAGGCACTCCGGCAGAAACTCGAAGATACGGTCGGCGTCGTAGTTGATCCGCTTCCACGTGGCCAGGCCGGCTTCTTTCAAATCGCCCAGCAGGGTCAGGCGCGGCGTGCCCTCGACCGGCACGAGCCGCAGATAATGCGGTGGACGCTCGCATATTTCAGTGGCGAGCATGCGGATCAGCGTACTCTTGCCGCCGGATGTCGGTCCCGAAAAGAATATGACCTTCAGCTTCATGCTCATCGACTCGCCTGCGTCGGAGCGACGCACTGGGATTGGGTTCTGTTCTACAGGTAACTATACGCCACGGCGGGAGGGTCCGGAAACGCAGGCCCTGGGAGACCGTCAGAGCGCTCGGCCCGGTTTGGCCCGCAGGGCGAGGATGAGCTCGATTTCTCCGGTCGTGCGGCCTGTCTGACGCGCGATGTCGACGGGCGATCGACCGGCATCCGCCATCTGGTAGACGTGCTCATGGGCGGAGGCGGGTTGCTGAGGTTCCGGGACAGCACGGGATGCCGGCGCAGCCGCAGCGTCCGCAGGCAACGCGTCGTCATCGTCGACCATCTCGTCGAACACTTCCGGAGGGGGAGGTACGTCTTCGGCGAGATGGTGCAGTCGCGCAATCCGTTCGTCGGCAGCACGGATAGAGGCCTCGAGTTTGGCAAATCGCGTGTCGATCTGAGCGTTGATGTTCCGCGACAATTCCTGAAGTTGGACGAGCAACTCTTCCATGTCGTTGCGCAGCGGCTCACGATTCTTGAAGCGCTCGATGGGCTCGCGCGCATCGACCCGGTTGCTCTCGCGCAGCTTGCGGTGACTGGTGCGCAAGCTGAAATAGGTGACCACTGCGATGGCCGCCAGAGCCCCATAGCCCAACAGGCGACTGGGATCGGACTGCAGCAGTACGAGTGTCTCGATCTTCACCGGCAGGTACCTTCCGTGGTTCAGCGTTGTTGATCGTGCCAGGCGCGAACCGCCGCATTCATGAGACGCTTCAGTGGCTGGTCGTGTGCCCGGGCCAGGTCGCGGCAGTCATCGAATTCCGGAGCAACCGTGACAGGGTGGCCATCCAGCCATCCGATCTTGATCCGCACAGCGCCCTCTGGCAGCTGCACCCGGTCGGTCGTTCGTGATAGAGCCGTGCGCGAGTAGCCGGTGCGCCGGATACCGAGTGTCGATGATTCGAGGAACATGATGCGTTCGAGTCGTGCGGCATCCGCCGGCCGGCACAGCACGGTGACCAGGGTGCCGATGCGCCCCTTCTTCATATATATCGGCTGGCAATAGGCGTCCAATGCACCCTGGTCCATCAACCGTTCGAGGGTATGTGCAGTCGTTTCGGGGCTCTGATCATCGATGTTGGCCTCCAGGGCTACAATGTAATCCGTCGGGCCAGTCGCGGGCTCGACGGTCCCGAGCAGGACGCGCAGGACATTGGGACGCTGGCGCCCCTCTCGGCGACCCGCACCGTAGCCTGCGCAATCGACTGTCATGGTCGGCGGTGGACCGAACCCGGTGGCCCACGTGGTCAGCAGTGCAGCTCCTGTCGGCGTCAGCAGTTCGCCCGTTTCGTCGCTGGTCGCGATGGGGACACCGTTGAGCAATTCAGCGGTCGCCGGCGCGGGCACAGGCAGCACGCCGTGCGCACAGTTGACCGTACCGGAGCCGACGACCAGCGGTGAACACGACACCTGATCGATACCGAGTGCATGCAGGGCAAGGCATCCGCCGACGATATCCACGATGGCGTCGGCTGCACCGACTTCGTGGAAATGGATGGTTTCCACTGCGCAGCGATGGACCTTGGCTTCCGCTTCGGCGAGACGCTGAAAGACCTGCCGGCTGGTTGACTTGACTGTGGCTGGGAGATCGGCCGAATCGATGATGGCGACAATGTCGTGCAGATGCCGGTGCACATGCGTCTCCGGGCACACCACGTTCACCTGCGTCGCGCCCAAACCCTGTTTGGTGACCTGCTCAGCTTCGAGTGTGACCCCCTGCAGTCCCAAGGTCGCGGGCAAAGGGGCCAGCAATTCGAGCGGTGCTCCCGCGTCGATGAGGGTGCCCAGAATCATGTCACCGCTGGCGCCGCTGAAGCAGTCGAAGTAGGCGAGTTTCTTTCCTTTTGCGGCCATTCAGTTAGTGTATGAGCGTTTCGTGTCGGCGTACACAAGAACAGGATTGACCTGATTTCATACTCATGAGCCTATGGCCCGCTCCCGCAAGAAACCCGTTGTCCGTTATCACGATCGTGTCGCCGGAAAGTACGATCAGATCTATCAGGATCTGTACTGGCAGTGGCACGATCAGCTGACCTGGGACTACCTCAAGCCACACCTGCCCGCGAACCAGGCTGCTGCAGTCATCGACCTGGGGTGCGGTACGGGCAAGTGGGGGCTGCGCGTGGCGGAAAGCGGGTACCACGTCACCTGCCTCGATATTTCACACAAAATGCTCAACGGCGTGCAGCGCAAAATTGCGGACACGCCGCTGGCGGCACGCGTCGATTGCGTCGAGGCCGATCTGGTGGATCTCGGCGAATTGCCTGCAGAGCATTTCAGCCTGGCGACCGCGTTTGGTGAGCCGTTGTGTTCCACCGAGAAGCCTGCAAAGGCCCTCAAAGAAATCTCCCGGATCCTGATTCCCGGCGGCGTGCTCGTAGCCACGATCGACAACCGGTTGAACGCGTGCGAGTACTACCTCGATACACGGAACATCGAGGGGCTCGAGCGTCTGATCAGGACCGGCCGCACGCACTGGCTGACACGCGATCACGAAGAGCGTTTCGAGTTGCACACCTTCACACCTCATCAGGTGCGGCAACTCCTGGACAACGCACGTTTCGATGTCGTCGAAATGCTCGGCAAGACCGTGCTCCCGATGCGCCGCTATCGCCAACTCCTCGAAGACCGTACGCAGTACCGCAAACTCCTCGCCCTCGAGAAGAAACTGGCCCGCGACCCCGACGGCCCCGGCAGAGCCGCGCACATCCAGGTGGTGGCGCGGAAGAGAGCCGAGGGATCGGCATAGGGAACGGGGCGTCAGGAATCAGAAGACGGAATTCGGACTCGGAAGTCGGGGGTGCGGTCGCCGGCAGTCCTCAGCTGCACGGAACGCGGACCGCCAGGCTGGGGTTCAATCGGCAAATCTGCGGAACCATAGTGTTTGTGACGCATATACATGAGAGTCATGACCGCCAGGCCATGGGGTCCTGTGGGCTTGGGGCCAACCCAGGTCCGTGTCGTACATGATGAGAGGGATCGCGAATTTCCTATTGTATTGCCACCCAAAGGCTTAAGGGTTGAGCAAAATCGTTTATCCTCGTCGCCCAAGGGTTTAGGGTTCCGCGCTGAAATCGGATTGGCCATTTCCCTTGAAGAGCGAAGGCCCGTTGTTACGCTATTACGGAATTAGAGGAGCTGTAGCGCGGTCCTCATTCGAAACCAGACTTGATACAGGGGCAAACATGGCCCGACCAGATAACAACGCCGGGTCCGCAGCGAGTGGAAGCGGACATCTCGAATTCGAAAAGCCACTGGTACGGATCGAGCAGGAGATTGCCGAGCTCGAATCGCAGCAGGTGCAGGGTGGTCGCGACCTGAGCGGTCAGATCAACAGCCTGCGACGCACGCTGCGCAGCATGACCAAGCAGATCTACTCCAAGCTGACCGCCTGGGAGACCGTGCTGGTTGCCCGCCACCCGCGGCGGCCCATCCTGCCCGATCACCTGCGTCTGATCGCCAAGGACTTCGTGCAATTGCACGGCGACCGTGCCTGCGGCGATGACAAAGCCATCGTGACCGGCTTCGCCCGCATCGCGGGCCACAAAGTCATGGTCGTCGGTCACAACAAGGGCAAGGACACCCGCGAAAAGATTGCATGCAATTTCGGTTGTGCCCACCCCGAGGGCTACCGCAAGGCGCTGCTCAAGATGAAACTGGCCAACAAGTACAACGTTCCGGTGGTCTGCCTGATCGACACCCAGGGGGCCTACCCGGGGGTCGAGTCAGAGGAACGCGGCATCGCGCAAGCCATTGCGGTCAACTTGATGGAACTGTCGAGGCTGCAGACTCCGATCATCTGTGCTGTCATCGGTGAAGGCGGAAGTGGGGGCGCGCTCGGCATCGGTATCGGCGATCGCATTGCCATGTACGAGCACTCGTTCTACTCAGTGATCTCGCCGGAGGGCTGCGCTGCAATTCTGTTCAAGACTGGCGCTCAGGCACCCCGGGCAGCGGAATCACTGCACCTGACCGCCAAGCAACTCAAGAAACTCGACCTCGTCGATGATATTCTGCCCGAACCGCTCGGCGGAGCGCACCGCAATCCGGATGCGGCAGCTCAGACGCTCGAGAACTACATCGGGCAGACCCTCCGCGATCTCAAACGCGTGCGGATCGACACGCTCATGAAGCGGCGCTACGACCGTCTGCGTCAAATGGGCAGCTTTTTCGAATCCCAGGAAGCAGCCAAAGCCGCACGCAAGAAGCGCCGAGCCCAGAGCAAGGCCGCGTCTGCAATTCGCGGGCAGAGTGAGAGCATCATGACACCCCCGCGACCGGCCGTCGAGTCGACGGTCTAGACCATCGGTCTGCAACCCATGGCTGCTGAAGAACCCCTCTCCGACGGATCGGCTCTGGCCGGTCCGCGCTCTGCCCGTGACAAGGCCATCCTGTTCTTCGCATCCTGTTTCGGATTGGGTTACGTCGGATGCGCCACGGGAACCGTGACCGTCGCCGTTCTCGGCATTCCATTGTTTTATCTCATCCACACCTGGTCAGTCATGGCCCAGCTCGGACTGCTCGTCGTCGTGACCGCAGTTGGCGTGTGGCTTTCTGATGTCGGCGAGCGCATCCTCGACGAGAAAGACAGCAACAAACTGGTGATCGATGAGATCGTCGGCTACCTCGTCGCGATCATCGGCTTGCCATGGACCTGGCCGATCGTCGCGGTCACTTTTTTCATCGAACGCGTCATCGATATCGTCAAAGTTCCCCCGGCCAACATCATCGAAGACCGGGTGCCCGGTGGCTGGGGTGTGGTGCTGGATGATGTCGTGGCGGGGTTGTATACCCTGGGCATCGTGAAACTACTGATCTGGCTGGCGCCGGGAATGATGCTGTAGACGGTGTGCGGCGGCTCACGGTGTTGCGCTGTCCACCCGTTTGCCGTGTTGGCTGGCCTATCGTTGCCCGAGGTCGCTCCACTGCTCGGGAGTAACCCGATTGGCCTCCGGCCATGCGTTGCGTGGCCACGTCCGTAACGCTTCGTTTGCACAGTGTCTACGACTTCCGTGCCATGTCCAAGGACGCCTCGAGACCCCACCGCAACAAACGCAGCGCTTCGCTCGCGAGCCAGGGATGGCCTCGAACGCGAAGCTTATAACCTGCCGACTACCGGCTCGGCCGCGCGGAGCAGCCTCAGCGTAAAGGGGTCTCCGATCGTCATCGATCTGATGCGTTGCATCGTCGAGCGGGCAGAGAGGGGGTTATCGCTGAAGAATTGTTCATAGGCCAACAGGACGAGCGCGTCCGTATCGTGGGGGTTTGCACCAACGTAGTTCTCCAGTGCCGCAAGGTGGGCATCGAAGTCGGCTGCGTGGCCGTAGTTGTCGCGGTGGTTGAACGCGCGGTTGTACAGCGTCGGTGCCAGCTCGAACGCTCGGCGCAGATGATACATCGCTTCGGTGTGCAGACCACTGGCCATCAGCGCCTGGGCAGCATGCAACCTGCTGCCCGGATCGCCGCGGTCTTTCATTGCGGCGGCAACGAATGAGCGGGCCGCCTGGCCGTATTGACGGGCATGAAAGAACTCCAGCCCTTCGTTGAGCAGCACTTCGAACGTTTGCAGGGTGAGCTCCTTGCGTGCGGAGATGTCCTGCTGGCGGAACGCTTCCAGGCCGTTGGTCAAGCTGTAGAACGTGGTGTACGGTGAGTTGGATCCCGCGGCACGACCCGATTGTCCTGCGGCCCGCGGTCCGGTGACCTCGGCAAGGCGGTCACGTTGTTCCTGATCGGCAGCGGTGGAAGGATATGCGCGGCCGCTCGAGTTGGTGGTGGTCGAGATCCCCAGTTCACGACGGCGGGCCTTGACCTCCTGGCGTCGCTCGGCAGCGCGCTGTTTGAGCCGTTCGGTGGCCCGGCCTTGCGGAGATGCATCGTTTTCGGGATTGGTGTTGATCCAGTCATGGTTGCCATAGCCGTATCCCCCGGGCCCGTAGGCCCGGTTGGCCAGCATGGCTTCACGGATCAAGTCTTCATGTGTCACGCCGCTGGGGGGCGGTTGGGTTTGTTGGGCGGGCACGGCCTGTGTCGGCGCGGCGCTGTGGTCTTCGAGGTACATGTGCGCGATGGCGGCCGGTGGTCCATTGGCTTCGATTTTGCGCACGCCACGTCGCACATCGAGTTGAACAACGACGATCCGGCCCGACTCATATTGGATGATCGCCGTCTTGGGACGGTCTTCGCTGGGGGGCTCGAGGAACGGGCGATCGATGGACTGGCTCAGGGCAACGGTGGAGCTGAACAACAGGACGATGGTGGACTGACGGAGCATGGCGCTCTCCTTCGTCGGCTTGGATGGGGTGGTCTTCATCGCTGACATGCCTAAAACCATTATACACTTGCGAAATGTCTTCGGGTGATAGTAAATCGAACAGGCTCGCGCCGCGCGCCCCGGCGTCCGACTGGGCTGCGGGCCGAGCGATTAGTCCGTGCGGCGCATCGGGTAGGTCGAGGGACCCCCGGGGCGCGGGTCCGCTTCAGCTGGTGTGATCGGCCAGGGCAATACGCTTGGTCATGGCCGGGTGGTCATGAAAATACCATTCGATGAACGGGTGGGGATCGGGGTCGGCGAGGTTGAGTTCCGCGAGGCGTTCGAAGGCCGAACGGTAGGCTGTGGGGTTACCGGTTCTCTTGAGGGCATCGCTGTCGCATTGCCGTTCGAAGCGGCGGCTGACTGCGTTGTAGATCGGCTTGGTGACGAGATCGGTCAGCCCGAGACACAGTGCGATGGTCGGCAGCGCCAGGACCGCGGCAGGCCATTGACCGGCGTCCGGTCCACTCAAAGGATGCAGGATCCACACCAGGACACCGATCATGACGCTGCCCAGGGCGGCACCGAGCGCGAGCGACTTCCAGATATGACCGCGGGTATGGTGGCCCAGTTCATGGGCGAAGACCACCTCGATTTCCTGGGGGGTGAACGTTTCGAGCAGCGTGTCGGACAGGTAGACTCGCCGGGTATTGCCGAGTCCGGTGAGCATCGCGTTGGCTGCTTTGGTGTCAGCCGACAGCGCAAGGTTGTAGACGCCATCGACGCGCAATGAAGTCCCGCTGGCCAATTGAACCAGTCGCTCATGCAGGGCCGGGTCATCGAGTGGGGCTGTCTTGTAGAACACAGGCAGGAGCAGTTTGGGGAACAACTGGGCCAGCAGAACCGTGAGCGAGATCCAGCCCACCCATGTCCACAGCCACCAGGAGGTGCCGGCGTACCACAGCAGCGCATAGAGTCCACACAGGATCACTGCACCGATGACGCCGCCCACGGCCCAGCCCTTGAGCTGTTGAATCATGAACCGCGACAGCGTCTGGTTGCTCATGTCGTAGCGGTGTTCGAGAAGGTAATCCGTGTAGTAGCCAAGAGGTAGCGTCAACACTTCGAAGCCGAGTCCGAATGCGGCGGCAAAAACCAACAGGCCGAGCCAGCGGTTGTCGGTCCAGTCGACGAGGAAGTGAGGTGAGATGAAGGCCCACGCCCCGGCGTAGGCCAGGAAGACCGCTGTGCCGACCAGGCTCCACATCAGGCGTTCGCGGGCGTATCGCTTGGCATCGTCCTGGCGGGCGCTCATGCGTGAGATTGTAACAGGGGGTCGGCGGGTTGTCGCCGAACAACCCTTGCATGGATCCTGCGCAATCGCGATCATCTCACCCGGGACAATGTTGACGCGTAACTCAACTCAATGCTGTGCATCTCCACGGCGTGTCGTGTTCGCCCTGGTGGTGATGTGGGCATGTGGTCCGGCTGGTGCAGAGACACCGCAGGCGACCCTCGAAGCCCTGTTCAAGCCGTTGCCCCATGCGGTCACACAGGTCAGCGCGTGTGTCATGGAATTGCCTGCTGGCCGCGTCCACCTCGACCTCAACGCCGACCGCGTCCTCGTCCCCGCCAGTACACACAAGGTCGTGTCATCTGCCGTGGCACTTGATGTGCTTGGCGGCAACTACGCGTTCAAGACGACACTGTATTTCAATGGTCCTGATCTTGTCGTCATCGGTGGCGGCGACCCGGCCATTGGTGACGAGCGCTTGTGCAAGCGGTATGAACGTGCCCGTCTCGCGACACTGGAGACATGGGCCGACGCCGTCAGGAAGCAGGGCCGGGATGAGGTAGGCGACTTGATCATTGACGATCGCTGCTTCGAGGACATTCGCGTGCACCCGGCGTGGGAGGCAGACGATCTGCCGAAGTGGTACGCCGCGCCAGTGGGCGGGGTGAATTTCAACACCAACTGTATCGATGTCACCGTGTGGCCGCGTGACGGCCAGACACCGGGCTACAGTGTGTTTCCACCGACCGACTGGATCACGATCGAGAATCAAACGAAACGTGGCTCGGGCACACCGTGGTTGCATCGACCGTCAAACGATGCGGTGTACGAGTTGCGCGGCCGTTGTGCCAAACGCCAGACGATTCAGCCCGTGTCCGTCAGCGATCCCGCGCTGTTGTTCGGGCATGCGCTGGCCATGGTTCTCGAATCACGCGGGGTCACCGTAAGAGGGACTGTCCGTCGTCCCCGCGGTTCCGGGCCCGATCCGGCAGCCCATGAGTTGGTTGCCGTCCATCGGACACCCATTACCGATGTGCTGATCCGTACATTGCAAAACAGCCAGAACCTCTTCGCCGAGTGTCTTCTCAAACAGGCCGCGCGGTCGGCCAATCCCACGGCACCAGGCAGTTGGGGCGGCGGGGCCAGCCTGATGAACCAGCGGCTGAAGGCTTGGAATATTCCGTTGGACGGGGCCGTATTTTCAGACGGTTCCGGGCTCAGCCGGGACAACCGGTTGAGCGCCCGGCAGCTTGTCGAAGTGTTGAAGTACGTGTATCTCGATCGCGAGCTGGGTGATCTGTTCATTTCGCAAATGGCGTCGAACGTCGGTCCGGTTCCGACTGTGCGTAAGCGGTTTCTCGATATCCCGGGCGGCGTGTGGCTCAAGACGGGCTACATGACCGGGATCAAGTCATTGTGCGGGTACGTAGCGACCAACGACGGCCGGTGGTGGGCGTTTGCGGTGATCTTCAACGACATCCCGGGAGAGAACCGGTTGTACAACACGCTGATGGTCAACCTGTGCAGAACTCTTGCGCAACAGCCCGGCGCGCCGCGACGTCCGCATTAACAGTTCCGTGACTGGTCACACTCGCCGGCGAGGTTATAATCGACGGGCATGAAGATCACGATCGATGGCCCAGCTGGATCCGGTAAGAGCACTGCGGCGCGCAAGCTCGCCGCGCGGCTCGAAATCGCCTATCTCGACACGGGTGCGATGTATCGCGCGGCCGCGCTCAAGTGTCTTCGTGACGAGACTGAACTCGATGACCCTGCCGCGATCATCCAGATCGTCACCGACGTCGACATTCAGGTCGATTGTGGTCCGACGCACACCCGTGTGTTGCTGGACGGTCACGATGTCTCCGAAGCCATCCGCACGATGGAGGTCAACCAGGCGACCTCGGCTGTGTCGCGCATTCCAGAAGTTCGCCGGCTGTTGGTCGAGCAGCAACAGATCATCGGTGAGACACTGGGTTCGCTGGTGACCGAAGGCCGCGACCAGGGCAGTGTTGTGTTTCCTGAGGCCGATGCGCGGTTCTTTCTCGATGCCTCGCTCGAGAAACGTGCCGAACGCCGCTTTCACGAGATGCGTGCCGACGGCATCGAAGTGACCTACAAGGAGGTCCTGGAAAACCTCAGTCGGCGCGATAATAACGATCAGTGCCAGTGGGCTCCGTTGCTCGAGCACCCCAGCACCATCAAGATCGACACGACGCACATGACCATCGCCGAAGTCGTCGATCAATTGGCTGCGTGCATCGCCGAGCTACAGACCAATGGTCAACCATCCTGAGCCACTCTCCCGGCCGATCACAGCCAGCTCACCGTATCCCCAGCGCATTGCCCGTATCCTGTTGCACATGACCGTCCCGTTGTGGTTCAAGGTCCGCGCTCAGGGCCTCGAGCATGTTCCGCCGCGCGGTGGTCTGCTCATCGTGAGCAATCATCAAAGCGTTCTCGATCCGGTGCTGGTGGGTATCACGTTGCGGCGTGACTGTCACTACATGGCCCGTGACACACTGTTCAAAGGGCTCTTCGGTCGGTTCATCGCGGCCGTCAACGCCTTTCCAGTCCGCCGGGGGACGGCCGATCTGGGGGCCATGCGCGAGGGCGTGCGGCGGTTGTCCGCGGGCCATGCACTGTGCGTGTTTCCTGAGGGGACACGCAGCGCGACGGGGCGGATTGCACCGCTTCTGCCCGGATTCATCGCCCTGGCCCGCCGCGGCAAAGTTCCAATTCTGCCGATCGCCATCGACGGCGTCGTGGACCTGTGGCCGCGTGGTCAGCGCTGGCCGCGTCGGGGCCCGATCTGGCTGCAGATCGGGCGGCCCATAGCGCTGGCCGACCTCGCAGGCCGATCTGATGCGGTGACGGCCCGATTGACCGCTGATCTGCGAACTTTGCACAACACCCTGCGTAAGGATGTGGGGCATCTGCCGTTCGACTATAATCAGCCTGAAGAGAACGATTCCGAGCCAATCTGACCTTCGGATATTGAAGTCATGGAAGTGCGCCTTGCGGAAAAACGTGGGTTCTGTTTCGGTGTCGAGGATGCCGTCGAGCTGGCCGAGAAGGCCGTCAGGGAGCATGGTCCCGGGAAGGTCATCGCCCTCGGGCCCGTCGTGCACAACAATGACGTGGTCGACCGCCTCGAGCAGGCCGGGTTGGACCAGTCGGGCGAGATCGAGTCGATTCCAGACGGCAGTAACATTCTCGTTCGATCCCACGGGGCCACGCCGGAACTCTATGACCAGGCCCGAGCGCGGGGACTCAATGTCGTGGATGCGACGTGCATTCTGGTCAAAAAGGCCCAGGATGCGGTCAAGCAACTCCATGACGAGGGCTATTGCGTGATACTGATCGGCGATCCGCATCACCCGGAAGTCAAAGGTGTGCTTGGTTATGCGCCAGACATCATCGTGCTCGACAGCGTCGAGGAGCTCGACGACAAGCTGCCCTATCGCGAGCGTCTGGGAATCGTAGCCCAGACGACCCATGCTCCGGAGCATGTGGCCCATATCATCGGGCACATCGCGGCTCGGCCCTACCAGGAGATGAAAGTCATCAACACCTTGTGCCTCGAGGTCGTCCGCAGGCAGGAATCTGCAGTGGCACTTGCCCGCGAGGTCGATGTCCTGTTCGTCCTCGGCGGCCTGCATTCGGCCAATACCAGGGAGCTGGCGCGTCTGGCAGCCGGAATCACCACGACCCACCACATCGAATCGGTCCGGCAATTCGAGTCCACGATGGTCGGGGGCTGCAAGGTGGCCGGCGTGACCGCCGGGGCATCCACGCCGGACAGTGTGGTCCAGGAGTTTGTGGCGATGCTGGAAGCCCTCTGACTCTTCCGGTATATTGTGACATTCTTGAGCCTGGCTGAAGATCGCATGGGCAGGGTGCCCGCGGGCCAGGTTCGTAGTTTCTTTTCGCGGCGGCGGTCGCACATTCCTCTCCACCTTATTCAAGGCACCATCTCTCTGCCGACCACTGAGTTGTTCCTGTTTCCAGGGACTTCGACTGTGTGCGCTGTGGGCTTGATCCAGGAAAGCGTGCTGCCGTAACCGCCATCGAGTGACGAGATTTAGGAACATGGTCGATCACAACCTTCTTGAAGAATTGAACATCACTGACGAAATGGTCGAGCAGGAGATCGCGGGCTTTTTCGGCGCCGACTCCGACGATGCTGCCATCGAAAGCAGGATCACCTCGACGTTCGGAGACATCTCCAGCGGAACGCTGCTCAAGGGCCGGGTCATCGGTCGTCATGGCGACGATGTCATTGTCGACGTCGGGCTCAAGAGCGAAGGTGTGATCGGGGCGGATGAATGGAACGATGCCGCAGAGATCGTGGTTGGCTCCGAGATCGACGTGTGGCTCGATGCGGTCGAGTCTGAGAGCGGGCTGATCCAGCTCAGCAAGCGGAAGGCTGATCGTCTGCTGAACTGGCAGAAGATCATCGAGACTCAGAACGAGGGCGACGAAGTGCGCGGTCGCGTGATGCGCAAGATCAAAGGTGGTCTGCTCGTCGACATTGGCGTGCCCGTGTTCTTGCCAGCGTCGCAGGTCGACATTCGCCGGCCGGGTGATATTGCCGAATACATTGGCAAGGACATCGATGCCAAGATTCTCAAGATCGATACCGATCGTCGGAATATCGTTATTTCGCGCCGCAAACTCATCGAAGAAAAACGTCAAGCCGCACGTGATAATCTCCTCCAGAAGATCAATGTTGGCGACGTGTGCAAGGGCGTGGTCAAGAACATCGCGGACTTCGGTGCGTTCGTCGACCTCGGTGGGATTGACGGTCTGTTGCACATCACCGACATGAGTTGGGAACGCGTGCATCACCCGTCCGAGTTACTCAAGATCGATCAGGAGATCGAGGTCTCGATCCTCAATATCGACCTCGAGAAGGAAAAGATCGCGCTCGGCCTCAAGCAGCAGACCGAGGATCCGTGGCAGCGGGTCGACGAGAAGTATCCGGTTGGCGCCAAAATCAAGGGCGAGGTCGTCAACATCATGAACTACGGTGCGTTCGTGAAACTCGAACCAGGCATCGAGGGCCTGGTCCACATCAGCGAGATGAGCTGGACGCGACGCATCAACCATCCGTCAGAGTTGATCAGTCTGGGCGATGAAGTCGAAGTGGTCGTGCTCGAGATCAACAAGGACAAGAAAGAAATCAGTCTGGGGATGAAGCAGACCGAGGTCAATCCCTGGACTACGGTTGCCGCGAAGTACCCACCGAATACCCGTATCAAGGGCAAGGTTCGCAACCTGACCAATTACGGTGCTTTCGTCGAAATCGAAGAGGGGATCGACGGCTTGCTGCATGTCTCGGACCTCAGCTGGACCAAGAAGATTTCGCATCCGTCCGAGCTGCTCAAGAAGGGGCAGGAAATCGAATGCGTCGTTCTGAAGGTCGAAGAAGACAAGCAGAGAATAGCCCTGGGTGTCAAGCAGCTCAGTGAAGATCCGTGGGAACGTGCCGTTCCGGACAACTACCTCCCGGGCCAGATCGTCGAAGGAACGGTCACCAAGATCACGAACTTCGGCGTGTTCGTCGAACTCGAACAGGATCTCGAGGGTTTGCTGCACGTCAGCGAACTATCGGATGCCAAGGTCGAAGACGCTCACGATGAGGTCAAGGTCGGCGACAAGATTCTGGTCAAGATCCTGCGGGTCGATTCGATCGAGCGCAAGATCGGACTGTCGAAAAAGCGTGCTGAATGGGCCTCCGAGGATGAAGGTGGTGAAGCGTCGGCCGATGGGAGCAAGCAGAAGAAGCAACGGCGTGGTGGCCTGGCCGGTGGCGGCGATCTGGGCAGCGATATCATCGATCGCAGCTTGTTTGCCAAGCAGGCAGGTGGTGAGGCTTCCGCGGAGACCACTCCGCCGGCCGGAGCGACCGACGAGCCGGCGGCTGCCACTGAGGAACCGGCCGTCACCGAGGAACCGGTTGCAGCTGAGGAACCCCCAGCGGCAGCTGCCGAAGAGACAGAAGCGACAGAAGAGAAGAAACCGGACGCTGAATAAAACAGTTATTGGTCTGTCATGCCCGCAAAAGGGCCGTGCTGTGGGTGCGATTGCGGGTGTGACACCATGATGCAGCTGCGCTGCAGGTCCCGGGAACGCTCTGGTAGTGAAGTCAGTGTTGTGATGTGACGATCATCCACATGGGTTGACGTCATGTGTGGTCCACACCGGGCCTGCATCCAACATAAGGGGGACCTAGCCGTCGCTGTCGAATCAGGGTTACAACTTTATCTGAAGCAGATCAACGAGGCGCCCCTGCTCAAGCCAGAGGAAGAGGGCGAGCTCGGTGAGATCATTCAGCGTTCCCTCGAACTCGAGGATTTGTTCGCAAGCGGCGACATCGGTCTCGTTGAGCGCGAGGACTTGGAGCTCAAGGCTCAGCAAGCACGCGATCGTATGATCCGGTCCAATTTGCGGCTGGTCGTCAACATCGCCAAGAACTACACCAACCGCGGCATGGCCCTCAGTGACCTTATCGAAGAGGGCAATCTCGGGTTGCTTCGGGCGGTCGAGGGTTTTGATCCTGAGCAGGGCACGCGGTTCAGCACCTACGCCTCGTGGTGGATCAAGCAAGCCATCAAGCGGGCGCTCATCAACACTGTGCAACCGATCCACATTCCAGCCTACATGGTCGACATGATTGCGCGGTTCAAGCAGGCCAAGGAGGCCTTTCTTGAACGCGAAGGCCGCCAACCCGACATCCCCGAATTGGCGGAGCAGTTGCAGTTGCCCGAGCGCAAGGTCCGCATCATCAAGCGTGCGGTCAAGGCCTTCGGCTCACCCACCCAGTCGGGTGATGGCGAGAACGGTCTACCGCTGTCAGAGATGCTCATGGATACACGGAGCCCGTCGCCGGAAGAGGCGATGTTCTCTGATGCGGAATCCACCATGCTGCATCGTCTGCTCGATCAGATCGACGAACGCGAGGCCAAGATCCTGAGGATGCGTTATGGGCTGGACGACTGCGACCCGATGACACTCAAGGACATCGGTGAAAAAGTCGGCCTGACTCGGGAACGGGTTCGACAGATCGAGCACGAGGCGCTGCGGCGGCTCAATCAACTGGTCAACGATACCATCGACTACTGAGCGGCCGAGTTCACCGCACAATCTCCTCTCGGCAGGCTTGCCCATTCCTCCCGGCGACCATCCGGCGCGTGACCGCCAAGACTCGACGCGATATCCTGAACACCGATCGTGTTGCTGGGAAGGGTGACGGGTTTGAGCTGTTCAAGTCATTTCGATGAAGACCGCTCGCGTGGATCTGCGGATCAGGAGAGCCGGCCTTTTCTGTCGTTCTTCCAAAACGCTCCCGTCGGATTGTGTGAGTTGGGTTCCGGCGGGATCGTGCTCGCCGTCAATCCGGCAGGCCGGAACATGCTGGAGCTCGGCGGCGCCGATCCGTGCGGCCAGGCATGGCCGGACCTCATTGCCGTGCCCGATCGCCGGCGCGTCGCAGCGTTGACCGACCGCGCCACCCGCGGGCACGCTTGTGAGCTGGAGTTCGTGACAGGGAGCCACGATCCCAGGATCCTGGCTGCCAGCCTGATTCCCGTCCCCGGGCGCGATGCCGCGATCGAACGTGTCATCGTCTTGTTGCAGGACGTGACGGCGCGCAAGCAGGCCGAGGCCGAGCGTCTCAAGCTCGAGGCCCAGCTGCTTCATGCGCAAAAGATGGAAGCTCTTGGCCAGCTGGCCGGCGGAGTGGCCCACGATTTCAACAATCTGTTGACCGCCGTGCTCGGGAACACCGAGACACTGATGGTCATCCTTGACGATCCGGCAGGCGAGGATCCGAGTGCGGCACTGCGCAATGGACTCGAGCAGATCATGCTTGCAGGAGAACGCGCCGCATCACTGACGCGGCAGTTGCTGGCATTCAGTCGCAAACAAGTTGGTCGATCCGAGATCGTCGATCCCAATGAACTGGTCACACGGATGCATGATCTGCTACATCGTCTGATCGGCGAACGCTATTCGTTGGAGCTCGATCTGGAGGCAGACCTCGACCGTGTCCGGGTGCACTCCGGCATGATTGAGCAGGTCATCATGAACCTCGTTCTCAATGCCCGTGATGCGCTGCCTGCAGGTGGCGAGATTACAGTCCGCACCCGTAATGTCCATGATGACGCGCAGGCGGGCACACCCATGGTCACGATTGCCGTGATCGACCGTGGAATCGGGATGGCACCTGAAACAGTGGAACGCATCTTTGATCCGTTTTTCACGACGAAACCGGCAGGCAAGGGCACTGGCCTGGGACTGTCCACTGCGTATGGAGCGGTCACGCAGGACGGCGGTCGTATTACCGTAGACAGCTCTGCAGGAGTCGGGGCGACGTTCGTGGTTCACCTGCCCGCCGTTCAGCCCCAGTCCGAGCATGTTCTCGTCGATGATCCGGTCGATGCGGAAGTCAGTCGCAGCCGCACGGTTCTGGTGTGCGATGATGATGCCCTGGTTCGCCGTGTCGTGTGCGTCACGCTGCGGACCGGCGGCTACAATGTGATCGAAGCCAGCGGGGCGCGCGAAGCGCTCGATCTCGTGGAGCTCAGCGATGAGCCCATTGATCTGGTTATTACGGATGTCGTCATGCCAGACATGAACGGGCCCCAGCTTGCTGAACGGCTGTCGGCCAATCGACCCCAGATCAGTGTCCTGTTCATCACTGGATTCATCTCCGAACTGGAGGACATCCAGGTGCTGCGCCACAGCCCGCACAGTGTTCTCGAGAAACCGTTCGGGCCCGCCACCTTGCTCGATCGTGTGCGCTCTCTGCTGTCTCCTGCCTGAACACCAGATTGAGTCGTGAAGCGCAGTCCTCTGCCCGGCCGCGCACATTCGGCGCAAAAATTAGGCCCGCCGGGGTGGAGCGGGCCTTGGGGGAAATCGGTCCCCGGGGGGAGGGACCGATGAGTGGGCAAAAAGAGTCGTTATGCTAGTGAGTAATCGTTGCTTGGGTCCCAACTAAATAATGACGTGTCTTGAATGATAAGGAAACCCGTAATTGATGCAATGATAGTATCGGTTCTCTAATGTTCTGTCAACAATGAAAACGGGCATCACCCGATCCGGATATGGATACATGGTGCATCTAAAGCGATGCCTACGAATCACTTTTGCTTGGAACCATGACGCTCGGCAAACGCAATCTGTGCCGTAAGTCGTGCAATCGTGCGCTGCTGTTGCTTGGCGCCGTGAGATGCGTCGAGATGTTGCCCACGCGTGGTTTCGAGTTCACTCCGTAGCGTGGCGAGATCGAGGTCCGCCGGCGCCATGGCCCGTTGGGTCAATACAGTGAATTCATCATCGGCCATTTGTGCAAAACCACCATCGATGAAGAAGTGTTGCGTGTTGCCTTCGACTTCCACCCGCAGTTCGCCAAGACCGAGCCGGCAGATCAGCGGAGCGCGGTGTGGCAAAAAACCAATCTCGCCGTCGTGCGCTGTGACCGCTGCGAAACCGACCGCATCGTCGAACATGGCGCGCTCGGGCGTGATCAGTTGGCACCTGAAAGTCTTGTTGCTGGTGTTCATGATTCACCTGTCTGCGGTGTTACTCGCTGGCCATCTTCTTGGCCTTGGCCTCGGCGTCTTCAATTGCGCCCACGTACATGAAAGCTTGTTCGGGCAAGTGATCCCACTTACCGGAGCACAGTTCTTCAAAGCTGCGGATCGTGTCCTCCAGCGGCACGTTGGTACCCGGGAAGCCGGTGAACTGCTCCGCAACGTAGAATGCCTGGGACAGGAAACGCTCGATCTTGCGGGCGCGGGCGACGGTCAGCTTGTCCTCTTCACTGAGTTCGTCGACGCCGAGAATGGCGATGATGTCCTGCAGATCTTTGTAGCGTTGGAGGATCTGCTGGACCTGACGAGCGACACCGTAGTGGCGTTCGCCAATCATGTTGGGATCGACGATACGGCTGGTCGAGGCCAGTGGGTCGACGGCCGGATAGATGCCTTTTTCCGCGATGCGTCGCTCGAGGTTGACCGTACTGTCGAGGTGCGTGAAAGCCGTGGCCGGAGCCGGGTCAGTGTAGTCATCAGCGGGCACGTAAATGGCCTGAATACTGGTGACCGCGCCCTTGTTGGTCGACGTAATACGTTCCTGCAAGTCACCCATCTCGGTACCGAGTGTGGGCTGGTAGCCGACTGCTGAAGGCATGCGGCCCAGAAGGGCAGAAACCTCCGAACCGGCCTGCGTGAAGCGGAAGATATTGTCGACGAACAGCAGGGTGTCGGCACCGGTTTGATCGCGGAAGTGTTCGGCCATGGTCAGGGCCGACAAGGCCACGCGTAAACGGGCGCCCGGTGGCTCGTTCATCTGGCCGAAGACCATGACGGTCTGGTCGAGGACACTCTTGCCGGTGTCACCGATCTTGGCTTCCTGCATTTCGAGCCACAGGTCATTGCCTTCGCGGGTTCGCTCTCCGACCCCGGCGAAGCACGAGTAGCCACTGTGAAACCGCGCGAGACGGGCAATGAGCTCCTGGATGATGACCGTCTTGCCGACGCCGGCCCCACCGAACAGGCCAGCCTTACCACCACGGACCAACGGGCAGAGCAGGTCCATGACCTTGATGCCGGTTTCGAACATCTCCGTTTTGGGCGTCAGGATATCGAGTGAAGGTGGCGGTTGGTGGATCGCACGACGTTCACTGACCTTGACCGGACCGCGGCCGTCGATTTCCTTTCCAACTAGATTGAACACGCGGCCGAGGGTTGCGTCGCCGACCGGGACCGAAATGGGCGCGCCGGTGTCAACGATGTCTTTGCCGCGTTGCAGGCCGTCGGTCGAACCGAGAGCAATGGCTCGGACCTGGCCGCCACCGAGGTGCTGGGCGACTTCGCACCACAACGTTTCTTTCTTGGCCTCACCGAGGACACTCGTCTCGATCTCGACCGTCAGGGCGTTGTAAATGCCCGGCATGTGCTCTTCACTGAAAGCAGCATCGAGCGTCGAGCCGATGACGCGTGTGATCTTGCCTGTGCTGTGCCCGTTCGTGTTTGTCATCTTCGAATCCTCGTCCAACAAAATACGCCGGATCAACCCTTGAGGGCTTCGGCGCCGCCCGTGATGTCGAGCAATTCCATAGTGATCTGGGTTTGCCTCGCACGATTGTAGGTCCGCGTGAGGGATTTGATCATGTCTCCGGCCGCGTCGGTGGCGGCTTTCATCGCGACCATGCGTGAGACCTGTTCGCTGACGATACTGTCCGTAAAACACTGGAACAGCTGCACGCGTACGCTCTCCGGGAGCAGCTGATTGAGCAGACTCTTGGGCTCCGGTGAGAAGTCATATTGCGTCGAGGCACCCTTCGGAGCGTCCTCCGCGCTGTCGGTTCCGACAGATTGCAACGGCAGTAATTGCAGCACGGTGGCCTTTTGCCGGGCCGCGCTGATGAACTTGGTGTATACGACGTGTACGGCGTCGATGTCCTTTTTCTCGTAGCTGTGGATGAACTGGTTGGCCAGCGTCTCCACCTGATCGTAGGTCACGCGATCGTCAAAGTGTTTATACAGATGTCGGATGTCGTTCCCCAGGAAGCGGAAGTACGATCCGCCCTTGTTGCCGACCACGTCGAGCGCGACCTCGCGTTCTCCAGTTTTCGTCTTGAGATGCTCGGCACCGAGGCGAACGACGTTGGCGTTGTAGCTGCCGCACAGGCCGCGGTTGGAGGTAATGACCAGAACGGCGGTGCGGCCGGTCTCGGCATTGATCTCGAGCAGCGGGTGGCTGACGTCGGTGACTTGCGACGACAATTTGTTGACCATGTCAGTCAACTTGGCCGTGTAGGGCTGCGTAGCGGTCGCGCGCTTGAGGCATTGCTGAAACTTCGCCGTGGCGATCAGCTGCATCGTGCGCGTGATCTTCTTGATGTTGCCGACCGCCTTGCGACGCTTGACGATTGCTCTTGCGTTGGCCATCTCTATTTGCTCTCGGCGCTGACCGCGCGGGTTCAGATCAATACACGTGGGCCAGGTCCTACTTCAGGACCGGCTTGAATTTGCCCAGTATGTCTCGGAGCTTGGTATCGAGATCGTCGTCGATCTCTTTCTTGGCATCCAGCTCACTCCACACCTCGGGAAACTCGTCCTTGATATGGGCGAGCATCGCGGTCTCGTAGGCCATGATCTTGTTGACCGCAACGTCGTCCATGAAGCCCTTGGATGCAGCGTAGATCGACAGCACCTGGTCAATCACGTTGTAGGGGACGTACTGCGGTTGCTTCAAAAGTTCGACCATACGAATACCACGGTCGAGTTGCTTCTGCGTCGCAGTGTCCAGCTCGGTTCCAAGCTGGGCGAACGCTTCGAGTTCGCGGAAGGACGCCAGATCCAGTCGCAGTGACCCCGAGATTTTCTTCATGGCCTTGATCTGGGCATTGCCGCCGACACGCGACACGCTGATGCCGACGTTGACCGCCGGGCGGACGCCGGCGAAGAACAGATCCGGCTCGAGGTAGATCTGGCCATCGGTGATTGAAATCACGTTGGTCGGAATATAGGCCGAGACCTCGCCTTCCATCGTCTCGATGATCGGCAGAGCGGTCAGTGATCCGCCGGAAGTCGGGATCACGCGGACTTCGTGGTTCGCGCCATCTGACATGGCCTGCAGTGCGTGCTCGGCTTCCTCGATGCCCGGAATGCCGACATAGGTCTTGCCGTCAGCGGGTTCGAAGTTGTCTTGCGGGGCGCTCTTCTTACAGATGACGCGGTGTTCGGCGAGCCGGCAGGCACGTTCGAGCAAGCGGCTGTGCAGGTAGAACACGTCGCCAGGATAAGCTTCGCGACCTGGCGGGCGACGCAGCAGCAGCGACATTTGACGGTAGGCCGTGGCCTGTTTCGACAGGTCATCGTAGATCACCAGCGTGTCCTTGCCCTGGTGATAGCAGAAGTACTCTGCCATCGTGCAGCCGCCGTAAGGCGCGATGTACTGCAGTGGGGCGGAAGCAGACGAGCCGGCATTGACCACGATGGTGTAATCCATCGCACCTTGCTTCTGCAGCGTCTCGACGACGGCAGCGACGGTCGAGTCCTTCTGGCCAATCGCGACATAGACGCAAATGACGCCGGAATCCTTCTGATTGATGATCGTGTCAAGAGCAATGGCGGTCTTGCCTGTCTTGCGGTCGCCAATGATGAGCTCGCGCTGGCCACGCCCGATTGGGATCATTGCGTCGATGGCCTTGATTCCGGTTTGCAGCGGTACGGTGACCGGCTGACGTTCGGCGATGCCCGGAGCAATGAGTTCAAGGGCCATGCGGTGCGGGGTCTCGACGACGCCCTTGCCATCGAGCGGACGGCCCAGCGGGTCGACGACGCGACCGAGCAGTGCTTCTCCCACTGGCACACTGACCAGCTCGCCCAGGCGGCGAACGCTGTCGCCTTCCTTGATGTCGAGATAGTCCCCCAGAATCACCGCGCCGACGGAGTTTTCGTCGAGGTTGAGCACCTGAGCGCGCTGACCGTTTTCGAACTCGACCAGCTCACCGGCCATGACGTTGCTCAGGCCATAGATCTGGGCGATGCCGTCGCCGATCTCAAGTACGCGCCCAACTTCGGTGACATCCACCTGGCTGCGATATTGAGCAATTTCTTCTTTGATGACTGACGAGATCTCATCGACTTTGAATTTCATGATCCTGTCCTCGTTCCGACTTCGCGGCCTGTGCCGCCAGTGGAGACTTTATTCGCTGACGCCCTCGAAGAACCGCGACGTACCCGTGTGAATCTGCTTCTCGGCGTGCTCGATCATCGTGTGATGGAACCTGCGTAGCTGATGGGCCACGCTCAGGTCCACCTGGTGATCGTCAAGGCGGACAATCATTCCGCCGAGAATCGTCGGGTCGACGTGTTCGATCAGTTGTATTTTCTTGCCGCTGTATTTGTGGAGCAGGCCGGCAAGGTCGCCGCGCACTGCGTCGCTGAGTTGCGTCGCACTGGTCACTTGACCCTCGGCGATGCCCTGTTGAGCCATGAACAACTGATGGTAGGTCAGCTGTATTTCGGTCACGATATCCGTGCGATCCTTGTCGTTGAGCACGTGCAGCGTGTTGAGCAGAAGATCACTCATCTTGCCCCGGAACATGGTGTCCATGCTCGCCCGACGCTTCGCCGGATCGATGATCCGCGATTCGAAGAACGCCCTGAAATCTTCTTCGATCTTGAGATAAGCGACGAACTCCGAAAGCTCCTGGTCGATGGCTTCGGCGCTGTCCGCAGCGGTCGCGAGATCGAGAATCGCTTTGGCGTAAACTTTGGCGATCGTCAGTTGTTGGGTCTGGGCCACGTCAAATCCTCGATGAGGTTAGTTGCGTTCGGGCATGTTCTGCAATTGCTGGATCGATTCCTGCAACAGCTGATCGTGTCCGCTCGCGTCGAGTTCCTTGTGGATGATGCGGCCGGCGAGATCGGTCGCCAGGTCCGCCGACATCTTGTAGAGATCTTTGACTGCCGTGTCGCGGGCGATTTCGATTTCCCGTCTGGCACGCTTTAGCGAGGCATCGGCTTCCGATCGAGCATCGTCCATGATTTCCCGGCGGACGACTTCGGCGTCGCGGCGACCCTCTTCGACGATCTTGGTCGCCTCCTGGCGGGCTTCCTCGAGCTGCGTCTTGTACTCGCTGAGCAGACGCTCGGCTTCCTCGCGCTCGACCTTGGCCCTGGATAGCGAGTCTCGAATGAAATTCTCGCGATCCTGCAGCGCCTTGAGGACCACTGGCCAGACAAACTTGCCCAGGATAATGAGCAACAGGCCGAACGTCACCAGCGTGACCACGGCGTTGCTGATCGATCCACTCTTCATCGGATTGGCGTCGCCGCCCTCGTCGGCCGCGAACGCAGCACCGCAGGCTGCCCAGGTCAGCCCGACGACCAGCACCGTATTGATCATGCGCTTCAGATTCATGGTTGTCTTCCTTTACCGATAACCGGATCCGGACAACCCGCGGTGGGTGTACCCCGGCGGGGCCCGGGATCCAGCTATCCGCCATTAGCGAACAGCCGGATTGAGTTCTAGCCCAGTGCGAGCATGCAGACGACGACGCCGAACAGTGTCGCACCCTCGACCATGGCCGCGGTAATGATCATTGCGGTCGAGATCTGGCCGGCAGCCTCGGGCTGACGGGCCATCGACTCGACGGCCGATCCGCCGATGCGACCAATCGCGGCGCCACCACCCATGAGGACGAGGCCGGCACCGATCGCGCCGGCGAATGCGCCGCCGGCGGTTTGCGATGAGAACAGGGTGAAGCCGCTCGAGGTGGCGGCGCCCGCGTCATCCGCTGCCATCGCGGGTGCCGCGATGGCACCGATGACGGTTGCGGTCATCATGACCAGCAGAACCTTACACAGTGCTTTCATGTCATATCTCCAGGTTTCGCTCGGCAGGAACGAGCTCAGTGGTTTAGCGCCGTCGCCTCGCGGCCTGGTGACCGGGTGTCCTACTCGCCCGGAACGGCAAACCAAGTTGGCGGGCGGCATACGACCGCCCGAAAACAATCAGATCAATGGGCACCCCCTGCTTCGTGCCCGTGGTCGTCATGGTGAAAAACCACCGACTGACCGATGAACAGGCACGTCAGGAAAGTGAAGATGAACGCCTGCAGGAACGCGACGAACAGTTCCAGGCAGGAAATGGCCGTCGCACCCAGCACTGCCGGGAAGGCCACACCGATTCCGACGGTTCCAAAACCGATGAGCACCGCCAGAAGAATGTGGCCGGCCATCATGTTGGCGAACAAACGAACGGTCAAAGCAAAGATCTTCGCGCCGAGCCCGATGATCTCGACAGGGATGAGCAGCGGGGCCAACCAGATCGGGCCGGGGCAAAAGTGTGCCAGATAGTGCGTTTTGCCCAGCCTCAGGCCGTTGAAAACCATCATGAACATGGTGCACGCGGCGAGTGTGCCGGTGACCCAGATGTTGCCGGTTGACGTTCCACCGAGGTGCGGCGGGTGGTCCATGAACAGGCCCAGGGTCGCATCGATCGGCAGCAGGCCCAGCAGGTTGCTGAACAGGATGAAGAAGAACACCGTCCAGATGTACGGGATGAATCGGTCGGTGTATTCTCCCAGTGAGGGACGGGCGACTTCGTTTCGCAGGTAGTTGCAGATGGATTCGAAGAAGTTGCCGGCCCCCTTGGGGACCAGGCCTTCGATATCCCCGGACGATCGCCGGGCAACGCTTCGAAATGCCGAGGTCAACAGTACGATCAGCAGGAACGTCGCGGCGATCTGCATGACCATGTGGTTGTCGAGCAGGACCGTGCCGTCCTCCGCGGTGATCAGATTGTGCGCCACCACGTGGGACATCGGGTTGCCTGAGGCGAGAAGAGCATTCATTGCTTCACCTGCGTAGCTTGCTGAATCCAGGTTGCGACCATGGCCGTTTCGATCATCAAGGCCACGAAATAACTTCCGGCAAGCCACAACAGTAGTGGCTTGGTCGGCAGAATGCCCGAGAGCCACGCCGGAAGAATGAGCAAACCGAGCACGACAATGCGAACGAGCATGCCGCCCAATAAATTACGGTGATCGGTGGCATCGCCCCGACTCAAGCCCCACACTGCCGGGACGGCACCTGCAAGGTTGCTGAGCAAGGCGATTGCCTGGGCGATCGCCATCGCGATCAGCCCCTCCCGGCCGGCCCATGTCAGTGTGGGCAGCGTCAGAGACAGTCCAATGACGATCAGGGCGCCCGCCATGAAAATGGCCAACTTGCCCAGCCGACGCCCAAAGGTCGCTGGCTGACTAACGAGGGCCGTCCATATCGTCTGGTGACTCATCGGAACGACTCTGCTCACGTTGGGTAATGGCCAGGGCTTGTCTTATAAAGTTGTAGAGCCCACCGACGATCCCGAAGGCGGCGCCGATCAGGATGCCATAGCGTGTCTCGTACTTATGGTCGATGTACCAGCCAATCAGGCAGCAGCCTGCGACCGAACCTCCAAGCTCCAATCCCATCCCCGCTATGCGGTATATGGGGGCGGCGTTTTTGTACCGGTTTGCCACCGGTCTGGTCCCTCGCGGCTGGCGGCCGAACAGCGCACCTGACACGTTTGCGGAAGGGTGGCTCTCGGCACGGACGGGTAGTCTAGCGAGGGGCGTAGAGCAACGTCAAGGTCTTTGCGGGTAAAGAATTGCACCGATTTCGTGAAATTCTGCACGAAGTCGATTGACCGTAGTCAGCACTGTGAATAAATTGTACGCTGCGGCGGAAGTTGGTCTTCGTGAGACACGTCCATGCACATTGCAATTGTCGGCGCTACGGGTGCCGTAGGTCGGGAATTCAGCACCATCCTCGAACAGCGTCGATTCCCTGCTGAACGCGTCAGTTTTCTGGCGTCAGAGCGTTCCGCTGGTCAAACCATCATTCATGCAAAAGAGGAACACACTGTTCGTGTGTTGTCGGACGAAGCGCTGTCAGGGGTCGATGTCGCTTTGTTTTCTGCCGGGTCGCGCATCAGTCGCGCGTTCGCATCACGGGCCGTCGAGCACGGCGCCGTGGTGATCGACAATTCCTCGGCGTTTCGTATGGACGACGGTGTTCCACTCGTGATCCCCGAAGTCAATTCCGAGGACATGACGCGTCACACGGGGATCATCGCCAATCCCAACTGTTCGACGATCATCCTTGCCGTGGCCCTGTGGCCACTGCATCGCATCAATCCCATTCGGCGTGCCGTGGTCAGTACCTACCAGGCCGCAAGTGGCGCGGGGGCCGCAGCAATGGCCGAGCTCGAGCGCCAAGCCCGCGATGTGCTCGACGGCAAGGCGCCGAAGCCGGAAGCCTTCGCCCATCCCTGTGCGTTCAATCTCTTTTCTCACGATTCGCCTATCGACGAGGGCGGATACAACGAAGAGGAACGCAAGATGGAAAACGAGACTCGGAAGATTTTTCACGCACCCGGGCTCCGGATCTCCGCGACCTGTGTTCGCGTGCCCGTCCTGCGGGCGCACTGCGAGTCTGTTTCCGTGACGTTCGCCCGACCGTTCGCAGAAGACGAGGCTCGCGCAGTCCTGGCGGACGCGCCCGGCGTGTGCGTTGTCGATGACCGGGCGGCGAATCACTTCCCGATGCCTGTCGAGGCGGCCGGCGGTGACGATGTGCTCGTCGGACGTATTCGTACGGACTGCAGTGATCCAACCGGCTGCAGCCTGGCTCTGTTCCTCAGCGGCGACCAATTACGCAAGGGTGCGGCGTTGAACGCTGTTCAGATTGCCGAGCACCTGTAGGGCTTGACTGCGCCATTCCGGGCCGTCCCGTCCGCTGCCCCGCCGCGCTGAGCGACACATTTCTCCGCCGTCGAATCACGACGGATCCAGGCCTGCCCATCACGCCCCCATCCTTTTCCGGACCCAGCCATAACTGCAAGGGCTACGGTGACTAACATCGCTTATCGGCGAAAGTGGAGCCCACATAGCGACGATGGTAGCGGTGTCGGGCGGGGGGTGCCGGTTCGACATGCGAGGGAAGTTGCCGGACAGCCGTCGAGGGAGAGGACAGTGGGGAATTCGCAGGTCATCCGCCTCAAGGACTATATCCAGCCACAGGTCGATCATGTGTCGAACGAGTTGCTCGACGACCTTGCCTTGCATTTCCTGCTGAAGCTCAAACGTCATCATCGTCCGACCTATGATCATTCGATGCGCGTGGCCGAATGGGTCCACAAACTGGCCTCGATGATGCACGTATCCGAACCACGCATCAGGACCCTGGTCCGCGCCGCGCAATTGCACGACCTCGGCAAGGTGGCTGTGCCTGTGCCTTTGCTTGACAAGCCCGGCAAACTATCGGCAAGCGAATGGGTATGCATGGATCGACACTGTACGGTCGGAAGCGACTTGATCGGAGAGACCGGCCTGCTCGAGGACGAAGCGTATGTCGCCCGTCATCACCACCGGTGGTTCAAGTCAAGTGAAGATAACGATCAGACAGAGGATTGCACCGGCCAGGATGCGGTCGACCTCATTGCCGTCTGTGACGCGTTCGACGCCATGGTCTCCGAACGGCCCTACACGTTGCGTCGCGAACGCGATGCCGCTCTCGACGAGCTGGTCAAAGGCTCCGGTCGCCAATTCAGTCCCGGAATCGTGGATGCATTTCGCGACCTGCTGAGTGATCGAGCGTCGAGACTGAGAAACTGACTATGCCCGGGCCCGACGAATCTGCCTGAATTCAGATCTACTCGAACCGATTGATCTCGTCCACCATCATGCGCAGTTTGCCAATGCTTCGGCGGTTGAACTTCAGCACCAGGCGGTGGAGATCGACATATTCGGTTTCGGAGGACAGCGGGGCGTCGGTCTGGTAGATGCGGTCGCCCGTGATGATGCTGTTGTACTTGTCGTTGAGCATCTCGACCTGCTCCTCGGTGAGGGGCGATTTCAAGCGCAGCACGAGGTTGTCGCGTACCATGCGTGCCGAGTGGTAGCGGCGATAGAACGTCTGGATTTCATCGATCGCTTCGTCGACGTTGTCGGTGATCTTGAAGAGGTTCATGTCCTCGGGTGAGATCATGCCCTTTTCGAGCAGCTGGGCTTCGACGTATTCACGCCATTGTGACCAGTAGGTTCCGCCGGGCGGGTCACAGCAGACGACGGGGATGAGGTCGGCCTTGCCTGTTTGAATGAGGGTCAGCGCTTCGAAGCCTTCGTCCTGCGTTCCGAATCCACCAGGGAACAGGACGACCGCCTCGGCCTCCTTGATGAACAGCAGCTTGCGTGTGAAGAAGTACTTGAAATTCACACACTTGGGATCGCCGGAGATGATGTCGTTGGTCTTCTGCTCGAACGGGAGCGAAATCGCGACACCAAAGCTGCTGGCCCGTTTGGCCCCATGGTGGCCAGCCCGCATGATGCCATCGCCGGCTCCGGTAATGACCATCCATCCCTGTGACTCCATGCGCTCTGCGAATTCGCGAGCCTGGATGTAGTCGGGATGATCCTCGCCTGTGCGGGACGATCCAAAGATCGTGACCTTGGGCGTGTCACCGTAGGGCGCGAAGATCTTGAACGCGTAACGCAGTTCCTTGAGCGCCGTATTGAGAATCTTCAATTCGCCCCGACCCGCCTGATCCCGTGCCGTACGGCACACGGTGACCATCATCTGAGCCAACAGATCGTGGTGTTCGCTGGGAGCGAATTCCTTGAGCAGGGCCTCTATCGCGGCATCGCGTTTTGCGGATCGCGGGCTCTGCTGACGTGCGTGAGTGTTTAATTCTGACATGGCAAGGGTCGGATGATATTCGATTCGCAGCGGGGTGTACAGTGGACCGCCGTCGCGCCCCCTATCAGCTCGGTGAGAGCCTGCTACAATGCCCTGATGCATATTCTCCTGGTCAACGATGACGGCATCCTGGCGCCGGGGATCGCGGCAATGTATCGGGAACTCACCGAGATTGGCGAAGTGACCGTGGTCGCTCCCGATTCCGGCCAGTCGGCGGCGGGCCATTCAATCACGGTCAACCGCCCCATCGCGGTGTCGCGGATTCATGCACACAACGAATTCCACGGTTACAGCGTAGAGGGGCGCCCCGCCGATTGCGTGAAGCTGGCGATGCAGGAGCTTTTGCCGCAGCCGCCGGATCTGGTGATCTCGGGTATCAATGACGGCGCCAATGTCAGCATCAACGTGTTGTACTCCGGGACTGTCGCGGCCGCCGCAGACGGTGCGTTCTTCGGCATCCCTTCGATTGCCGTGTCGATGGAGCACGGCGAGGAACTCGATTTCTCGCACGCGGCGCGCATTGCGTTGAAGTTGATCCAACGCATTATCGACCAGGGCCTGGAACCCGGCCAACTGATCAACATCAATATTCCCTCGCTCACGCCCGGTCGCCCGCTTGGCGTCCGCGTCGCCCCCCAGGCGGTGCAGACCATGAGCGACGACTACACCAGTTTCCAGGGACCCGATGGCCGGATGTACTACTGGCTCGATGGCAGCTTCTCAGACATCGAAGACGACCAGGGCGATCTCCAGGCTTTGAGCGAAGGCTATGTCGTCGTGACGCCCCTGCATTTCAACATGACGGACCACGACAAGATCCCGGTTCTGCGCAAGTGGGATTGGGGCGAGATGCACTGAAGATCAGGGAATGTCCGAGAGCGCATTCATTTTCTGCCCGGCGATCATCAGCGGCTTGATCCCGGTCAACAGCCACCGCGCCCCATCCTTGTGATAGATCAGTTCCCAACGCGATGGGACGGTCTGGCCTGACGCCTGCCCCCCCTGGACGACACAGCTTGCACCGCACGTGACAGTGGCCGTGGTGCCGTCCAAGGTCACTGCGAAGCCACCGGCACGGGCGTTGGATATATCATAGCGCTCCAACAGTCGTTCCAGGTTTGACTCGAAACTGTCGCGTTCGGGGAACAGGTCACCTTCTGCGCACAATCCGAAAATCGCGTCGACATCGCCTGCTTCGACGAGCTCGGCGAGCTGTTGAGTGTGCCGTTCGATCTGTTCGCGATCAGTGATGACGAAGTGCTGCAGGGCAAACAACGCCGGCGCCGCGGCCATCCCGGCGCTCAGGACCCACAGCGTGCGGGATGTTCGGAAACGGTTGTGCACGCCGAAGAGCACGGCGATAGTGACGGTGACGAGTATGCCGAGCTGAATGGGTTCTTCAAAGAGTAGTCCATACATTTATGGGTCACCCGAAATGGTTCGGTGTCATGGGCAGTCCGATGTGCGATCGGTTCTGCCCCGTTATACTGGCGACATGCAGTATGTCACCAGCAATCAGGCACGCGAAATCGACCGCCGGGCCATCGAGGAGCTCGGGATTCCTGGCGTCGTGTTGATGGAAAACGCCGGCCGCGGTGCGGCAGAGATCATTCTCGAGCGTTGTCCTCATCCGGGGCTGGGCGTAGCCATTCTGTGTGGCGGGGGCAACAACGGTGGTGATGGTTTCGTCATCGCCCGTCATCTCGTGAATGCCGGTCACGCAGCCTCGATCATTCTATGCACGGACGCGCGCCGATTGACCGGTGATGCCGCGGTAAACCATGAAATTGTGAAGAACATGGGGCTGCCGATGACTCAGTTGGACGTGCGGAGCGTGGCCGAGCAACTGCACGAGCACGGGACGGTCGTCGATGCACTTCTGGGCACGGGATGTACGGGGCCAGTCAGGCCTCCACTCGATGCGGCGATTGCCGCGATCAACGATCACGGCGCCTTCCGTGTTGCCATCGATGTGCCCTCGGGTCTGGACTGCGATAGCGGGACGGCGCTCGGGCCGGTCGTACATGCCGACCTGACGATTACCTTCATGGCGCCCAAGGCCGGGTTTGCGACCGCCACGGGACGGGCGGTCACGGGCGATATCGTGGTTGCAGGCATCGGCGCGCCCAGCTGGCTTCTCGATGAATCAACGGGGTCGATGTGATAGACGATAACGCTCTCGGTGATGGCGTCATCGCCATTATTCGTCAGGCCGAGCGCTTCCTTCTGATTCAGCGCGCCCCGGGCATTCTGGCCGGCGGGATGTGGTGTTTCGTGGGGGGTGGGCTCGAGCCTCCTGAATCACAGCAGGATGCGGTCGTGCGTGAGGTTCGCGAAGAAGTGGGCCTTGTCGTCGAGCCGATCTGCAAGGTGTGGGAGGGGCTGTCACCCAATCGCTGCTGGCGTTTGCACGCCTGGACCACGGAGTTGCACTCCACTGCGATCAGGGCCGATCCGGCAGAAGTGTCCGACTACAAATGGGTCACCGCGGCTGAGCTCGACAGCTGGCCAGACCTGCTTCCCAGCGTCATGGAGCTGGTCCATCTCGTATAGCCCATTCGTGTGTCGATCGGTAACCACCATTGAGCCTGGAACCGGAGAATGCGTGATTTTTTGATTTTTGGCAGCGACGCCGCGATGATAGCCGCTTGACCCCAATGACTGAATCCACGATGCAATTCAAATCCATCCTCGGGCTCGGTGCTGATTCGAAGGCCGTGGCCGACGACCTCGTGGCGCAGGCGGACGGCTTCGACGCCGATCTGGCCCTGTTGTTTGCGTCACACCACCATGGCCCCGAGTTCCATGCGTTGCTGTCGACCGTGCAGCAAGGACTCAATGTTCGCAACTTGATTGGCTGCACGGGCGAGGGCATCATCGGGCCGGACTCGGAAATCGAACGTCAGCCGGCGGTGGCGTTGTGGCTGGCTGGATTGCCCGATGTTCGCGTCGTGCCGTTCCTCATCGATCAGGACGATCTGAAGGGGCTCGACACTGACGCGGCCTGGCTTGATCGCGTGGGAGTGGATGTGGCCTCTCAGCCCTCGTTCATCGTTCTCGGTGAACCCTTCTCCATCGATATGCCGGCGGCGCTCGAACGGCTCGACGCAGTGTATCCGCGCTGCCCGAAGGTCGGCGGCATGGCCAGTGGCGCCGAAGAGAAGGGGCAGAACCGTCTGTTTCTCGGCGAGCAATCCATTCGAACGGGCATGGTGGGCGTCGCGCTCAGCGGTGCGGTGCGCATCGACACGGTGGTGTCCCAGGGATGTCGCCCGATCGCCAAGCCGTTCGTCGTGACCCGCGCGGACACCAACTTCATCGAGGAACTGGGCGGACGCAACGCCTATGACGTCCTCAAGGAAGTATTCCAGTCGGCCGCCAGTGATGATCAGGATCTGATGAAGCGCGGTGTTCATCTGGGCGTGGTCATTGACGAGCACCTCAACAATTTCCAGCGCGGCGACTTTCTCGTGCACAATGTCGTGGGCGTCTACCAGGACAGTAAGCTGGCGATCAGCAGCGCCGTGCGAACGGGGCAGACCATTCAGTTTCATGTTCGTGATGCCCAGACGGCCGACGATGAAATGGCCGCGATGCTACTGGACAAGCGGCAGGAGCTGGACAGCTCGCCCACGGGCGGTTTGCTGTTCAGTTGCAACGGCCGCGGACGTCGGCTGTTCAAACACGACAACCATGACATCGGTCTGGTCAACTCTTCGTTTGGCGATTGTGCGATCGCGGGGTTTTTCGCCCAGGGCGAGATTGGTCCCGTGGGTGGTAGGACGTTCATGCACGGCTTCACGAGCAGTCTGATTCTGTTCATGCGGCCTTGAGTGCATGGCTTCTCCAGGATCACCGGCTTCTCGCTCGGGAGCCTCGTACGCAATGGAGATCAGACGCGCATACACACGAGGAATTCGTCAGACATGCCTCCCGCAATCATTTGTGACACGTTGTGCAAGACCTATGACGATGGCAAGAAGGCCGTCGAGGCGGTCAGGAACCTCAACCTCGAAGTCGAGAGCGGAATCTGCTTCGGACTGCTGGGACCCAACGGGGCCGGCAAGACGACGACTGTCGAAATCCTCGAGGGTTTGCTCAAGCCCACATCCGGTACCGTCGAACTGCTGGGGATGCACTGGGGACGCGGCGCGGACCATGCTCTGCGCCAACGTCTGGGCATCACGCTGCAGGAAACCAAACTGCAGGAAAAACTCACCGTCCTCGAAACGCTGCGCCTTTTTCGCAGCTTCTATGATCAAGGCAAGAGCGCGGAGGAGGCCATGGCCCTCGTGTCGCTCGAAGAGAAGGCCGATGCGTGGGTACGCAAATTGTCCGGCGGGCAAAAACAGCGGCTGGCCGTCGCCTGCGCTCTGGTGGGTGATCCTGATTTGCTGTTTCTCGACGAGCCGACGACTGGACTGGATCCGCAGGCCAGACGTCAATTGTGGGATGTCATCAATACACTCAAGCACTCCGGGTGCACGATCCTGCTGACCACGCACTACATGGACGAGGCGGAGCGGCTGTGCGATCGCATCGCGATCATCGATCGGGGAACAGTCATCGCCGAGGGCACGCCGCGTGAGTTGATCACCGGTATGGGCGGCGAGCACGTTCTCGAATTCGATATCGCAGCGACCGCCGACGAGATTGTCCCGGCGACCTTCGAGAATATCGTGTCGGTCCGGTCTGTCATGCTCGATGACGGCAGCTATCTGCTGACGGTCACGGAACCCCACCGCGCGATTCCGGCCCTGCTGCAACATCTCGAACGCGACAAACTGGAATTGACCCGCCTGACCACGCGACACTTGAACCTCGAGGATGTCTTCGTCCGCATGACTGGGCGACACTTGTCTGACTAGCGCGCAGGTGAGGGGCCCCGTTCCCCGATCGCGGAGGGCACGGTGGGCATCTCGCGATTCGGTCCCTGCTCTGCTATCCTCCGATCCGCACTCGAAACCATGACCCCTCGGAGTCTTCTGCTCGTGGCCCCCAACAACCCGCTTACCCAGCTGATGATGTGTCGGATTCGGCAATTCTTCAGAGAGCCGGAAGCCATCTTCTGGACCTACGGTTTTCCGCTGCTCATGGTCGTCGGGCTCGGTGTAGCGTTTCGGACGAAGCCGCCAGAGACGATCCGCGTCGGGGTCGTAGAGGATGCGGCGACCGCTGGTCTTGCCGAGCAACTCGGTGCCGATGCGGGGCTGACCGTCGAGCAGGCCACGCTCGAGGACCTGCAGCAAGCCCTGCGCCGTGGGGCGGTGTCCGTGATCGTCGCGTCTGCGGGAACGGATGGGGTGGTTTATCACTTCGACCCGACCAACCCCGAGGGCCAGGTCGCCCGGGGTGTCGTCGACGATGTCCTGCAGCGGGCTGCCGGTCGCACGGATGCGCTGACCGTTGCCGATGAACGGGTCACTGCGGCCGGGTCACGCTATGTCGATTTTCTGGTTCCGGGCCTGATTGGCATGAATCTCATGAGCGGTGGGTTGTGGGGCATCGGCTTCGTGCTCGTCGACATGCGCGTACGCAATCTGCTGAAGCGTCTGGTTGCCACACCCATGCGCCGGCGGGACTTCCTGCTGTCGATGCTGGGAACGCGTATCATGTTCTTCATTCCTGAGATGATCTTTCTGTTGGTCGCGGCGTTCCTGATTTTCAATGTCCAGGTCGTCGGCAGTGTCATGACCATGGTCATCATCGGGCTTATCGGAGCCGCGTCCTTCGCGGGGATCGGCCTGCTGGTGGCCTGTCGGGCCCAGCGGGTCGAGACGATCACCGGCCTCATGAATCTGGTGATGCTGCCAATGTGGATGATGTCCGGGGTGTTCTTCTCGTCCGAACGCTTTCCCGACGTCCTGCAGCCGTTCATTCAGGTGCTGCCACTGACTTTGCTGATCAACGCTTTGCGTTCGGTGATGCTCGATGGCGTGTCGATGATGTCGCAGGCCTTGCCGCTGGCCGGATTGATGGCCTACGGCGTGGTGTGCTTCATGCTGGCGCTGAGGTGGTTCCGGTGGCAGTGAGGTGTACCTGCCCGACGGGCCGGGGAAGATGCGCGCTGCTCATCCCGTTCATAGGTCAAGCGGCCCGGTGATCGGACCGATCTGTCGGACACACCCTTCCTGGGTGGGAGAGAGACCCGTCGCTGACCGCCGTCTCCGGGCGGCGTCAGCGATGGGCGTTGCGGCCGCGGGATCATCCTTGGCCATCCGGCCAGCGCCGATCCGACCTGCCACCGCACGATCCTCACGTTGGCGATTCCCAACCTCAGCCCTCGGCGCCATTTGCCAGAATCGCAACGCAGCGCTAATATACGCTCCATCGAGTTCCGGTTGTGGAAGACGGAACACATTCAACCCGCATCCAATGCCCAACGCGTCGCGCTAAGATTCATTGGGCGCTGTGGCACAAGGGCAGTCAGGAGTCAACCGTGGCGAGCAGTAACGGCCGAACCCACACCAAGCACTTGTTCACGTCGGAGTCGGTCGCGATGGGGCATCCCGACAAGGTGGCCGACCAGATCAGCGACTCAATACTTGATGCAATGCTCAAGCAGGACAAGAACAGTCGCGTGGCCTGTGAAACGATGGTGACTACCGGAATGGCCGTCATCGCCGGCGAAATCACGACCAAGGCCTACGTCGATATCCCGAAGGTCGTACGCAATACGATCAAAGAAATTGGTTACACCGACCCGGCGATGGGTTTTGATTTCGAGAATTGCGCCGTCGTGACCAGCATCGACGAACAGTCGCCCGATATTTCCCAGGGCGTTTCCGCCGGCAGTGGCAAGGACAAGTCCCAGGGGGCCGGTGATCAGGGCATGATGTTCGGTTTCGCCTGCCGCGAAACGCCGACCCTCATGCCGATGCCGATTCATCTGGCGCACCGTCTCGTTGAGCAACTGGCGCGCGTTCGTCAGGATGGCACACTCAAGTGGCTGCGACCGGACGGCAAGAGCCAGGTCACCGTCGAGTATCGCAACAACAAGCCGCACCGCATTCACACCGTGGTCATCAGCACGCAGCACGATGAGACCGTGTGCCGGAACAAGGGCAAGGGCGACCTCACACCCAAGGCCGAGCAGCAGATCATCAAGAACGTCATAGAACCTGTGTTGCCGAAGTCGCTCATCCACGGACGCGTGAAGTATCACGTCAACCCGACCGGGCGTTTTGTCATCGGTGGTCCGCAGGGCGATTGCGGGTTGACGGGTCGCAAGATCATCGTCGATACCTATGGCGGTCGCGGCGCGCACGGTGGCGGAGCCTTTTCGGGCAAGGATCCGACCAAGGTCGATCGTTCGGCGAGCTACATGTGCCGGTACATTGCCAAGAATCTCGTGGCAGCGCGGTTGTGCGACGTGTGCGAGATTCAGCTGTCGTATGCCATCGGTGTGTCCGAGCCGATCAGCGTTCTGGTCGAAACGGGCGGTACCGGGCAAATCGATGACCGCAAGCTCGAGAAGATCGTCATCGACAACTTCGACCTGACGCCACGAGGCATCATTCGCACACTGAAACTTCAGCGTCCGGTGTACAAGGAAACTGCCCGCCACGGTCACTTCGGCCGCAAGGGGGCCGGGTTCACCTGGGAGAAGACTGACATGGCTCCACGCCTGCGTAAGGCTGCGGCCAAGTTCCTCAAATAATCAGGTCACCCGCAGCACACCGGGCGTGCCCGGGCGCTGCACCCCGTGATCATTGACCGCCGCCGTGTCCGATTCTGTTGGGACACGGCGGCGGTGTTATGCGCGGCCCCGGGCATGTTCCCGGTCTCCGTCTCGCAAACTGTTGACCGCAAACGATCTCGCGGATGTCGGCATGAGTCGACGCGTTGGACATTAGAACATCTTCAGGAATCGCACAGAGGCGTGGTGAGGTCGATGGTCACCAGGCGATCAGGCCGCCGGGTGGCGGGTTGGTCGATGCGGGGTGGGTTCGCTAGAATAGACCTGTGTAACCCCCGCGCTATTCTCCCACTGCAGCTTCCTTCCGGATGATCCAGCGTGCCGGGGTGACGAGCAGGCAGGGTCGCAACAGTTTCCCGGACACGATATGGCCTCCACAGGCTTTCGAGCCTGCAACCTTAGAAAGTGAGCATTGGATGCTTCCGTTCGTCCTTTCCGTGGCGGTGGCGCTGACAGCGCAGTCGCCCAAGAACTCGACGGCCGTACCGGTGAAGGATTCTTCGCGCGTGGCCTGGCGTGCAGGCAGCGCCGCGATCACAGCACAAGCGCCCGCCGTGCTGCGGGCCAGTTTGCAGGGCTACTCCGACCGCGCGACGGCGACGCATGTGGTCGTGCACATGGGCCGCAAACTGCGCACTGCCGACCGTGCCGGTCTGGCCGCCCACGGTCTGATCCCGCAGGGCTACCTCGGGTCGCATTCGTTCTTCGCGCGGATCGAACCTGCACTGCTCGATGTCGACGCTCTGATAGCCAGGGATGTGCTGCTTGCCGTCGAACCCGTGGATCGCGGTTGGAAGGTTCATCCTCACCTGCAGGCCGGCAGGATTCACCCCTGGGCGGCTCGTCCAGGCCGGGCCGGATCCAATCGTCGCGGTTTACGTCACCTTTTTCCCCGACGTTGCTCTGCTGCAGAAAGGCCACCCGATCGTGCAACGGCACGGTGGGGTCGTGCGCGATGACGTCATGGGGATCAACACTGCCGTCGTCGAGATGCCTGCCAGTCGTATCATGGCGCTCGCGGACGAGGATGGCGTGCAGTGGATCGAACCACCGCTGCCATTGTTCGACGAGTTGAACGACGCTGCGCGCGAAGCCACGGGCGCCGACGAAGTGCAGGCCCCGCCGTATTCTCTCGACGGGACGGGCGTGAAGGTCATGGTCTTCGATGGCGGTCGCGCCGCCATCGGTCACATGGATTTCGGTGGGCGGGCAGTGGTCGGTCCGAGCGATTCCGATGGCGTCTCGAGTCACGCTACACACGTGGCCTGTACGGTCGGCGGTAACGGTGCGTTGAGCTGTGGTCTCTACGGCGGCATGGCGCCCAACGTCGATATTCTGACCTATGGGTTCCAAGTCAGTGGCGCGGGCACTTTTCTGTACACCAATCCGGGTGACCTGGAATCCGATTACAGCGAAGCAATCAGTCTCGGGGCCGTGGTGGCCAACAATTCCATCGGGACCAATCTCTGTAATAATGGATACGGCAATCCGGAGGTTTTCGATTGCGACTTCACCGGCGACTACGGTGTGACCTCGCAGCTCATCGATCACATCATTACGGGTGGGCTGGGCGAACGTATGCGCATCATGTGGTCGGCGGGGAATGAACGGACCTGTACCCGCTGCGTCAACATCGGCGGCGCGACCTCGGCCGGGTATCACTCGACGGCACCGCCATCATGCGCCAAGAACTCCGTCGTTGTGGGGGCGCTCAACTCGGACAGCGGAACAATGACTGCGTTCAGCAGCTGGGGACCGTGTGATGATGGTCGGCTCAAGCCTGATATCGTCGGTCCCGGGTGTCTGGTGATGTCGTGCGACGCAGACGGCGGATACGCCGGCCTGTGCGGGACGTCGATGTCGACGCCCGTCATGACCGGGCTTTCTGCCCTCGTTCTGCAGGATTTTGCGCTGCAGTTTCCTGAAGCACCTGAGCCGATGAACTCGACCATCAAAGCGCTGTTGCTGCACAATGCCGAAGACTGGGGTACGGTGGGGCCTGACTACAAGAGCGGCTATGGCTCTGTCAGGATCAAAGAAACCATCGACTTCCTGCGCTCCGGACAATTCTTCGAACACGACGTCAGCCAGGACGACCACTATGCTTTCGAAGTAGATGTCACACAGGGACAGAAGCTCAAGATTACACTCGTCTGGGATGATGCACCCGGGACGCCCAACGTTGGCGAGGCGTTGGTGAACGATCTTGATCTCATCGTTCACAGCCCCACCGGCACGCGCATTTACCCGTACACGCTCAATCCAGAGCAGCACAGTCAGGCGGCGAAGAAGACTGTCGAGGATCACCTCAATAACGTCGAACAGGTTGTCGTCAATGCCGCCACACCCGGCACGTGGCGTGTCGAGATCGTGGGTTTCGAAGTGCCCGAGGGGCCGCAGCCGTTCAGCGTTTGCGTTGAGCCGGCGCCGTCGAACTGCGTCAACCGCGGTCGTGTCGACTTCGATCGTCTCGAGCTGGCGTGCGTGGACACGGCGCTCATCGAGGTGGTCGACTGCGGTCTCAACGTCGATCCGGAGGCGATCGACTCGGCCGTCGTGCGGGTGTACTCCGAAAGCGATGCCACGGGCGTGGATGTCGAACTCACGGAGAGTGCACCGGAACTCGGCATTTTCCAGGGCACCGTCGCAGTGGGACCGACCCCGGGCGACGGTGTTGTTGGTGTGTCGTCGGGTGATTCGCTGACGGTTGTGTATACCGATGCGGACGACGGTGCCGGCCACGTCGATATCGAAATCGAAAACGCTGCCCTCGTCGATTGCATCGCGCCGCAGCTGGCGTCCGTGCGGGTGATCGACATCGCCGGCACGGCCGCTGAGATTGCCGTGATGACCAATGAACCGACGGAGGTGCGCGTGGCCCACGGTGCATCGTGCGGCACGCTTGAATTCGAGGCTGTCTCCGTTGGGCCCGCAACGACGCATACGGTCATGCTCGCCGATGTCGTGGATGGCGGATCATTCGCCGTCGAGATCCGTGACGTGGCGGGCAACATTCTGTTTGATGATCAGGGTGGCGCCTGTTTCGATCTGGTCGAAGAGGATTGCAATGACAATGGCGTGCCGGACAACGACGAATTGGTCGGCGGCGCACTCGATTGCAACACCAATGGAGTTCCCGATGACTGCGATATCGCGTTCGGCAGTCTCGATTGCCAGGCAGATGGCATTCCCGACGAGTGCCAGTTCGACTGCGATTCCAACGGTGTTGCAGACGACTGTGATATTACTGCCGGCGCTGCGGACTGCAACGCCAACGCAGTGCCTGATGCGTGCGAGGTGGCCATCGAGAGCCTGGTATTCGATCAACAACTGACTGTGCCACTCAGTTTGCCCGAGGGCGGTTTCGCCATCGATTCGATGACCATCGAGGCCGATGGCCTCGTTCAAGAGGTGGCTTTGCGACTGGATATCTCCCATGGCAATGCTTCTGATTTGCGGATTCGGCTACAGCACGGCACGACGGTGATCGTGGTCGACGGCTGTCCGGCCGCCGGCGAGGATTTCATTGGCACCGTCCTGCGGGATGATGCGGAGACCCCGATCTGTGAAGGCGCTCCCCCATATACCGGCACGTTTGTCCCGCAGAACCCGTTGTCCGCACTGAAGGGCACGACTATTTCCGGGACCTGGACCCTTTTGGTCAGCAGCACCAACCAGGGCGGGTGCGGCGTACTCAACGGTTGGTCGTTGATTCTGCCGGTCGCGGAAATCGATTGCAATCGCAATGCGATTCCCGATGAATGCGACATCGCTGACGGCGACTCGCTGGACGATGACCGCAACGGGATCCCCGATGAATGCGAGGTCGGTTGCGTCGTACTGGGCAACAGCGTGCCGCCCACCGAAGCGATCGACGCCCGCCAGCCACACGCTGCGGATGACGCCGACCTGCACTTTGGTTGGGAAACGGTCGACCTGGCCTACTCCGGTCCGGTCGAACGGCTGACCGTGGACGATTTTACGGTGCAACTGGAAGGCGCGGGTGAAACACCCACGGTCATCGAACTCGAGATCCTCGACGACGAGAATGTTCGCGTGCATCTTGACCAGCCGATTGCGCCCGGCGCGTGGACCACCGTCACGTACAATTGTCTGGGCTCGTCGGTCCGTATGGGTTATCTACCCGGAGACGTCAACGGCGACGGCATCAGCAATCCCAACGATATCCTGGCTATCATCGACACACTCAATGGCGTCATCGACCTGCCTGGTTACGCCACCGATATCAATCGCAGCGGATCGAGCGAGCCACTCGATATCCTGACGCTCATCGATCTGCTCAACGGGGCTGGGGCGTTTGCCGAATGGAATGGGCAGACACTGCCTTGATTGAAGTGGCAGTCAGGAACTACGCGTGAAAAATCGGGAGCCGGGGGCTGGTTGTTCAGCTCCCGGCTTTTTCTTTGGCATCGTGGTCGTGGTCCTTGCCCGCTGTGCGTTGGGCGCTTGCGGTGGCCAGGAGACCAACAGCATAGGATGCGCCTTCGATGTTCGCAGCACGGACATACCAGCCGTGTGCTGAGGCGGAATCACCATCCTGCTCGGCCAGCCGACCCAACAGGCAACCCACGAGCGAACGATGGGTCTCCAGCGTCGTGCTGTTCCACACGTCGTCGTCGTCGACGGTCCCCGCGAGACGCGAGTCGATGGCGACAGCCAGCGCGCGGTGCGCCAGTCCGGCGGGGACGGGGACTGCGCTGCCGTGCCCCAGCGTGGCGATGTTGAGCAGGCACCATGCATCGAGGCGCTCCGGGGCGTAGCTGCGGGCAGCCAGGAAATCGCGGACTGCAGCAGCATGGTCATCGCGCAACAGGTGGACGACGCCACGGGTGAGCAGCAGTTCGTCCTTCTTGAGCGCTGTTGCGATCGCGCGATCGAGATCGCCGATGGCCCGATCGAATGCCCGGGCACCAATATGCGCCCGCGCCATCATGCCGTAGGCGTAGGTCAGCGTCGGGTCGTTGATCAGTGCCTGTTCGAACACGGATGCTGCAATGAAGTACTGGCCGTTCTCTAACTCACTGCGGGCGCGGGTCATGAGCGCAGCAGCGTGTTGTACACGGAGCTCGGCGTGTTCTCGGCTCAGCTCGAGGTAGGCCCCGGCCAGCCACAGGGTCGCGGCAGCCAGCAGGCCGGTGATCACGAGGGCGACCATGGGACGATTGCGCCGCAGGAGGCCCCACAACCGGTGTGTGATCTCGGGCTTGCGGGCCAGGATCGGACGGCCACTCGTGAACCGACGCAAGTCTGCAGCCATGTCAGCAGCCGTGTCATATCGTTGATGGGCCTCCTTCGCCAGGGCGGTCAGGCAGATCGTCTCGAGGTCCCGCGGAACCGCATGGTTGATGCGGCGGGGCGGAACCGGTTCCTGTTCGATGACGTTACGCAACAGTTCGTGGTTGTCCTGGCCGGCGATGGCTGGCTGCAGTGTGAGCAGTTCATACAGCGTGGCCCCGAGTGAGTACACATCGGTGCGGTGGTCGATCGTTCGTTCGGCCCGGGCCTGTTCCGGGCTCATGTACCGCCACGTACCCATGACCCCACGCGTCTCGGTAATGCTGGCCGTCGTCGTGTCCTTGGCCAGCCCGAAGTCGGTAATCAGAACCGCGCCGCTTTCCGCAAGGATCAGGTTCGAGGGCTTGATATCGCGATGAATGACGCCACTGTTGTGTGCGAAGTGCAGAGCCTCGGCGACGTCGGCCATCCAACCGGCGACCTGCCGGATGTAGCCCGGGGTGGTGTCGCGTTGCTCCAGGTGGCGGTGGATGACATCACTCAGCGGGACGCCGCGAATGAGTTCCATCACATAGTACTGGCAACCATCGTCCTCGCCGTAGCCGTGAATCGGGACGATTCCGGGATGCTGCAGGCCAGCGGCGGCGGCGGCTTCGGCTTTGAACCTCTGAGCGCTGTCGGGTTTCAATGAGTTGAGCAGGGCGGGTAGAACCTTGAGGGCCACCCGGCGATTCAAATGGGGTTGCACGGCCTCGTAGACCACACCCATGCCGCCACGGCCGATTTCACGGACGACAACGTGCCCTCCAATGCTCGGGAGGTTGGCCCGGCCCAACGCACGGGTCTCGTTTTCCGATGAGCGAATGTCGCTGACCAGCGATTCAGCTTCCTTGAGGTTCTCCAGGGTACTGCGGCATTCCGCGCAACTGGCAAGATGCTCGCGCGCCGCGGGCGACACGTTACCGGCTTCGTGCAGGCGTACGATTTCGGTCAAAGACAGGCAGTTCATGGGTTCGACCAGGCTCTGTCTGATACTCCGCTTGCTGCGATCGGCGGCGGATCCCGTACAGATCTTACCCGGTGCACATCAGGAGTCAGTAGTGCATACTGTGTGGGCAGAATTGGGGATCAGCTTTGCTGGGGTAGAATCGATCTGGTCGGACACAAAAAAGCCGCCGACCATCAGCGGCCGCGGCGTGGTGTCTGAACGGATTGCAGGGCAGAATTAGCGGGCCTTCACATTGATGTTGTGACGTCCCTTGCGGCGTTTGCGGCGGATGATGGCGCGGCCGCCTGCAGTACGCATACGGGCACGGAACCCCTGCTTGCGTTTGCGCTTAATGGCACTGATTCGGCGTGGATAATGCATGGCAGCCTCACTTCGGTAGTCAATCTCACTGAATACTGAGCCGGGCATTTTATGCGGACGGCGAGCCGTATGCAAGGTCTCGGCGAGACTGCGTGAAATCCTTCCTGAGGTCGCTGCAGGGGGTCCAAGGCGGTGTCCACCAGCTCTATCTTGAACTGAGGAGGGCCTTCAGACGATAATATGGGAGAACGGGATCCAGGTCGTTGAGTCAACCTGACCCACCAGTGAACCACGAGCTGGCCGATCGGCCAATCCGCTTCCCGAATGCAAACTCGCTTGGTTGTGGGAACCGAACGAGGCGGCTTGTCCCATCGGCTCGTAGGACATCCAGATGACGATTACCGATGCCGCGATGCGGGTCGAGGAGGCGATCGGCTACACGTTCAATGACCGGTCGCTACTCGAAGCTGCTCTGACACATGCTTCTTACGCTGGAACACGCCTCGCCAGCAATGAACGTCTCGAGTTTTTCGGCGATTCCGTCCTCGGCATGGTCGTGTGCGAGGAGTTGTATCGCCGCTTCCCCGGATTGCTCGAAGGCGAATTGACCAAGATCAAGTCTGCCGTCGTGTCCCGCAAGACCTGTGCCGATGTCGCCAAGGCCCGCCAGCTCGACCAGTATGTCATGCTTGGCAAGGGTATGTGCGATCGTGACCAGCTGCCAGGATCACTGGTCGCAGCAGTCTACGAATCACTCATCGGCTCGATCTACTTCGACGGCGGTCTCGAACCTGCGCGCCAATTCGTCCTCGACGATATGATTCCTGAGATCGACAAGTCCGCGGCGTCGGACAACCAGCGCAACTTCAAGTCCTATCTCCAGCAATACGCTCAGAAACATCTCAACGCAACGCCGATCTATGAGATGCTCGATGAAAAGGGCCCGGATCACAGCAAGTGCTTCGAAATCAGTGTGGTCGTTGACCGCCAACGCTATTCAAGCGCCTGGGGCCCGAGCAAGAAAGAAGCCGAGCAGAAGGCCGCATTCAATGCTCTGCGTGAATTGGATGTCGTCGATCCTGAAGAGGAATACGAGTAGGCGCGGATAGGACCGTTTGCGTGGCGCCGACCGCGGCGCACAGCCGACGTTCTGTTGGACGCCCCAGGCGGCTCACTGGAGCCGGTGACCCGAAGCGAAGGACCGCTGAACTCCGAATCCACTGCCGGATTCCGGTTCCGGATGGTGACCCCCATGCCCGAGATCGAACACCCCAACCTGGCCGTCATGTTCACCGACATCAAGGGTTACAGTCGCCTCATGTCCGAGGACGAGGCCCGGGCCCTGGCCATGCTGTCGGAGCACAACGAAGTCATGGAGCGCGTCATCGGTGAGCATGGGGGCCGCATCGTCAAAAAGCTCGGCGACGCCTATATGGTCATTTTCGATTCGGCCGCACCGGCGGTCGAGTGCGCGCTGGCCGCGCTGAACCGTATCGCCGAACGCAATCGTCAGCAAAAACCTGCGATGGAGATTCGCATTGGCGTGCATGAAGGCGCCATGCTCGAACGCGAAGGCGATTACTTCGGCGAAAATGTCAACATTGCGGCGCGCCTCGAGCAAATGGCCAATCCGATGACCATTGCCGCCTCCGAGCGCGTCGTGCAAGTGTTGGCCACGCGTATCAACGCAGAGGCTCGTTTCGATGGTGCCCGCTTGCTCAAAAACATCCGTTACCCGGTGAGCGTGTATCTCCTGAGTCCGGCGGATAACTGGAAACTGATCGTCGGGGACGAGGCGGCTCCGGACGCAGACGTCGCAGACGTCCTGGGTGATGTGGCGAACGCCGATGCCGCGTGGGAGCGATTTGACAGCCTGGCCCGAGAGGGTGACCTGCCGGGTGCCACCCGCCTGGCCGAGGCCGCGCTGAGTCGCTTTGGTGGGACCTATGGCCAATACGCCCATCTGGCAGCGATGTACACCATTGCGCACATGGAGACCGAAGCGCAGTCCGCTTTACGCCTGGGCGATATGCTGGGGCGCCGCGAGGACGACACGGCACAGTACGATTGGATTCAGGCGGTCGTCAGTTTCGGAGAACACGGCACGACCAGTCAGGACAATCTCGCTGAGTGTCTCAGCCGTGCGACCGAGTTTGCCAACGCCCATCCACACGACCTGCCCATGCAGGTGTTGATCGAAGGTCTCAAAGCCCGCGCGACCGGCCACCTTCAAGGGTTCGCCACGCTGGCTCAGGGCCATCCGAATTCAGCACTGGTGCTGCGGGGTTACGCCGAAGCCCTCCGCGACCATCATCAGGAATCCGATGCCTATCGCATTCTCGAACAGGCCATGGCGGCGGCCCCCGAGGTTGCCGATCACCAACTGCGTCGCGTGCACTGGATGGTCGATGGAGGCGAACTCGACGCCGCGCTCGAAGAATCGGACACCCTGGCCAAACGGTACCCGGATGATGCGCGCGTGTTTCAATGGACTGGCATGACCCGCCTGCTCAACTTCGACCCGCATGGCGCTCAATGGATATTCGAACAAGCCATGGACAATTACGGCGCCGACTACCTCGAGACCCCACGGTGGCTGGCATGCAGCATGATGCATCAGGGCCGTTTCGATAACGTGTCCGAGCTCAGTCGCAAAGAGATGCGTAATGCAATCCGCCAGGCGCGTCAACGCCGCGCCCGTGCGTACATGACCCTGGCCGCTCCGGGACACTACCTGGGACATTCTGACAGCAGTCTCGAAGTCTTCGAAGAGTACCTGCGCTACGATGGTGATTGGGCCTGGGCCGAAGCGGGCGTCACGGCCATCAAGTTTGCCCGCAAACTGGTGCCCTGGGACCGGGCCTTCAGCCAGCTCAACGAACTGGCACTCGCGCGGCTTCCGCGTGAATACCCCCATCCCAGTGGTCTGGTCGCCGCTGCACTGCTCGGCGTGGTCCGCGAACCTGATCAATGGGCCCAGCTCCACGGTACTGAATTCTTCCAGGCCCATCGCGATTGGATCATCGAGCGCCGCCAGGTCGAACTCGCTGCGCTCGAAACCCGCGGCGCACTGCGCTTCAATCATATTGAACCATGGCACCATCAACTGGTCTGCGTCCTGACCCATCTCCCAGCCCGACTCGATCCGCGACTGCCCTCGTTTCTGGCTCTTGCGGGGTTACTCGAAGCGCGCCTGGGCGACTTCGAGAAGGCCCGCGGATTGCTCGAGCAATCGCGAAAACTGTGGCGTAACGCCCAGCTCTCGGTGTGGGAGATTCAGGAAGCCGAATCGGTTCTGGCCGCAGGACCGAGTGCGATGAAAGAGCAGGGCGCCTGATCGGGCTTGAGCGCGCGGATCTTCGAGCTTCCAGGATGATCAAGGGTACATTCGAACGCTTCGCGCAAGCCGCGCTGTCCCTCGAGATAGAAAACCACATCCCGAACCTGTATGTTCTGCGCATCCTAGGAGGACATGCATCATGATCCGGACAACTATCCGATTGATGACGACCCTTGCAGTGGCAGTGCTCGGCGGTTGCACTGGGCTCGAGGCCGATGTCGATTTTCAGACCTCGGACCGTCGTGATCAGAATACCGCGCGGGTGGCCGATGACCCGATCGCGTACCTGCGGCAGGCCGCTGCGGCGTGTGATGCCCTGTCGGCCTACGAGGTCGAGTTCTATCGGCAGGAGCGCGCCGGGCTGTTCGTCAAATCACTCAAAGAAGAAGAACACTCACGGGTCAAGTTTCAGGCCGAACCGCTGCGCATTCGCATGGATATGCTCGATGACGACAGTGAGTTTCTGGCCGTGTCGTATGTCGCCGGCCACAACGACGACAAGCTGCGCTGCAAATGGCGCAAAGGGGCTTTCGGTGGTGACGGGGCAGTCAGCGATTATGATCCCAGTTTTGCCGTGAAATTTGGACGCAGCCAGAGTCCAATCACCGATTTCGGTGTGGCCCGTCTGCTCGCCCGCGTTCTGGACACGCTCGATACGATGACGGACCAGGACATGGCTCCGCATGTCGAGTACATCGGTCTGACCCGGCTCGAACGGACCCCCCTCGACGCCCACCACATCCGTCTGACCTACGATGCCGCGACCGGGCTCGAGCGGACCAGGGTCGATCTGCTCATCGCCCCCGACACGTCGTTACCAGCAGCCTGTTACCTGTGGCGGGCCAACGGCGATCTGGACGCTAAGTACAACTACATCGACTTCCAGCCACGCGAAGAGATTCCGCTGGACGAGTTCGTGATCGAGGAAGCAGACTAGGCTGTCCTGCGCTCGAAACGCCCAGTCACGATGCGGTGGAACTTACCACCAGGTGTGACTGCGGTACCGGAATACCCGGCGAAGCTCTGTTGGGTTCAAGCCACGGCTAAGCGACTTCGGTTGTCTTGAGGCGTTCGACGTGGGCTTGCATGTGTTCGTACAGGGCGGTTGACCAGTGGCCCGGTTTGCCGTCGCCGATTGCCTGGTCGTCGACCCGGGTCACGGGCATGACGTCGACCGTCGTACTGCTGACAAAGACCTCGTCGGCACGTACCAGCTGCTGGCGGGTAATGGGTTCTTCACGTTGTGGCAGATCGATTTTCGCGGCCGAACCCAGGACCCACTTGCGCGTGATGCCGTGCAGGATGCTGGTGTCCTGTGGCGGCGTGATGACGCATGCATCGTTGATGATGAAGACATTGGCCGCAGCCGCTTCGCGAACGACGGCGCCGGGGCCGACCCACAAAATGTCATCGTAGCCGTCACGTAGCGCGCGGTTCTTGGCAATGACGCTGGGGAGCAGGACCAGCGATTTGGTGTGGCACATGCCCCAGCGGAAGTCATCGACTGTCCGGACGCTGAGTCCGCGGCGGCGCACGTCGTCCGAGACGACGGGCTTGGGTTTGAAGGTCATGACCACCGTGGGCGTGCAAGCGGTTGAGTAGATGTGATTTCGGGGTTCCACCCCGCGGGTGACCTGGAGATAGACCATCGTCTCATCGAATCCCGCGCGTTCGACGCCAGCCTGCATGATCTTACGCAGATCGAGTCCGGCCTTGTCGACCTCGAGATCGATCTCCGCTGCACTGTGGTACAGCCGTTCGAGGTGTTCTTCGAGCATGAAAGGGCGGTGGCCGTAGAACACGACGACCTCATAGATGCCGTCAGCGAATTGGTAACCACGGTCCTCGATCGAGATCACCGCTTCGGAAATGGGGCAGAAACGGTCGTTGACATAGGCCAGTTCGGGCATGGGTGGGCTCCGCTCATCCAGTGGGGTCATCCGTGATCCTCCAGGATCGTCCTACAACCGACGCCACATTGCAAGCAGCCGTCATCGAGCACATTATCCATTGCGCCCGTTAGAGTAACGGCATACGACAACCACCCCGCAGGATCGGCCGATGACTGATTTCGATTATGGGGACCGAGTTGTGGCACTCCGCGGGCTGGCGTCCAATAATCTCCACAACTGCTGGAGAGCGGACCATGGGCTACGGTCGTACCCCGGTGGACGGCGTGGTGGCCAGGAGTCGATACGAATACCGCAAGGGCCTGTCTCGTCACGCCTTGTGAGTCTCCAGCCACATATTAGAGGTGGGCTAATCCCCGAGGTTGAATTGCTCTCGCGTTTCCAGGATGATTCACCCCGGTCCCAGGGTCATCAACCGCCTGATTCTTGACCGATTTACAACTTACATTGATATGGTCCTGCCCCACGAAGAGGGGGCCGGTGCAGGGAGTTGGAGGAGTACACATGAAGTGCATCACCGCGCTGACATCATTGCTTATCATCAGTATGCCGTTTTTTGCGATCCCGTCGCTCAATGCTCAGACCGTTGCGCCGAGCGTTATTGCAGACGGCGCCTATCCGGACATCGTGCTCGATCACCAGGGCAACGTGCATCTGGTTTACGCCCGCGGTACCGCGGTGTACTACCGCAAGTACACGCCCGGCAGTGGATGGAGTTCTGAACAGAACACGACGATCAGCTCGATCATCACTTACCAGAACAACCCGGACATCGTCGTCGATTCGAACGGTAACCCGCACGTCGTTGGCGGCACGTCCACTGCTGCGCAATACGCCTACAAATCGGGCAACAGCTGGGTCAAGATCGGTGCAAACATCCAGCGTGGTACCGAAATGGCCATCGACTCGGACGATAACATCTACATCATCGATCGCGGTGGCAACAATGGCGGCCACATGGGTTGCGTCAAGCGCAATGCCGGGGCCAACAGCTTCACGACGTTGGTCGATCCAGACAAGGCCTCGGGCTTGTTCAGCTCGAGTACCACGGACCACGTATATGCCGATTTACACATCGACGCCAACGACAATATCCACATCGTGCAGCGTCACGCCACATCGAGCAAGGATACCGGTTACAGCTACAGCACCAACGGTGGACAGTCATACTCCGGGAGTATCGTGTCACCTCATGAGCCCGAAGGTCCGCACGTGACCACCCTGCCCAACGGCACCGTGCTCGTATCGATCTCCAATTACTATGGCACCAACTTCAGCATGAATCGTCGGAGTGGCAATGCTGCGAACTTCGGTTGGACCAAGGAAGAAAATACCAGCGGCAGCGTCATTCTGCTGACGGCACAACCGCGTGACGAGCCCGAAGTCACGGGCGGCCCGGACAACTACGCCTACGTGTCATCACACGGCGGCCGCTATGCCGTGCGCAACCCGTCGAACCAGACCTGGACGACACAGAAGATCGTGCCGTTCGTCAGTGACGGTTCCAAGCTCGGCTTCATGGAAACCGCCCCATACAACGGCGGTGCCTACGCCATCTGGGAAGAGGGTGGCAGCCAGATCCACCATGAGAACGGCGGTCCCGGTAACTCGCCGGCAAGCTTCGATCTGGTGTTCGCCACGATGAACACCGCCGGTGAGATCGGTGAACCAGACGACGGGGAGGATCCGTTCTGTGGTGACGGTATCGTCAATGGCGACGAAGAGTGCGATGATGGTAACAACAACGATTGGGACGGCTGCCAGGCTGAGTGCTACATGTTGTTCGACATGAATGGTGATGGCATCATCACCGCAGTCGGCGACGTCGAGCCGTTCGTCGACTATGTGTTCTTCTTCGAGGACAACTGCCCACCACCCGGTTGCGAAGCCCGGGCGGATGGTGATGGCAGCGGCACGGTGAACGTGGTCGGTGACCTGCCGGTCTTCGCCGATTGCCTGTTCTCGAACATCGGCTGCGACGGCGATCCGCAGTAGATCATCTTGCAGCACACCTTTGCATCACAGGGCGGGCCCGCAACGGCTCGCCCTTTTTTTTGGGTTCTTCAGCAGAATCTGTGGAAGCTGAATAGCTCTCTCGTCTTCTGATTCTGGAGCTGGCCACGGCTGCCCCTAGCGCCAGCCCCCGCCATCGTCGGCCAAGGGCCCTCCGGGCACGACCGACGCTGACGGCGACGGAGCTTCAGGAGCAGCGGGTCGTGACGCGGTATTGGGCGTTCTCCGGAGGTTGTCTCTGTTCCCGCCGTTGATCATTGACGGGTGACCGGCTGGTCACGAGAGACGTCGAGTGACCCGTGGCGAGTGACGCGCCGCACATAACGAGGGGCCGGAGTCCAGGCGGGAGCTCCAATCACGCGTGGTCGCCAAACGGGCGCCCACACTCCGGACACGTTTGCGAGGTCAAGCCAGTCAGGGCATAACCACAATCCAGACACACGATCCCGTCATGCAGCACGACGGCCCACCGCGTGTGCTGCAGCATCACCCACGCCGCCGCGCCGACGCCGACACACAGTGGCGGGATACTCAATACCCACAGAATGCCGGGAAATCCATAGCTCAGCCCCCAGGCGGCGCCGACCACCAGCGGGATGATGGCCAACCCGATTCCATAGCTGCCGGACAGGGCGATGACCCGTTGAATCGAGGCCAGGTGCCGGCGTGTCACGAGGACCAGTGGACCGATGGCACAGACCATGAGCGCGATGACGCTGAATATAGCCGCGTCCGACCACTTGGGAATGACCAGTCCGAGCCCGATACACAGCAGAAACCCGCAGAAGCCGGCGAAACCGCCGAGGACATAGAGTCCGGCGCGGGCGCCCAGCTGATTCGGTTGCACAATGACCATCGTCGAGATCCCCGTCTTCACGCCATGCCCCACGGCGGCCGGTTCGGGCCGCCGAGGGCTAACCGACAACGGGACGGACGGGTTACGCGCCGCCCGGGTCAGATCTTCGGAATGCACTGGCAGGTGGTGGTCAACTGCTGATCGGCCCCGGCCCACACCCGCTTGTAGGACTGCATGACGGTCGACGCCTCGGCCGTCTTGCCCTGCTCCTCGAGGGCCCGCGCCAGACCGTACAGCGACCAGCCGTTGTCGGGCCACTTGGCCAGGTCCTCGCGGTAGATGCGTTCGGCGTCGGCAAAGCGTTCGCCTTTGATATACACGGCACCCAGCGTGTGCCGCACGGGCTGCAGCCACATCGGCGGCTCGCCGTAGCCCAGGGCGTCCTCGATGACCACGGCCTCCTCGAGCAACGTTGCGGCCTGCTCCCACTCACCCTTCTGCAGTGCGATCTCGCCACGAATGAAGATCTCGCTGACCAGCAGGAACTTGACGTTCAGGCCGAAGAATTCCTCGAACATCGGCTTGGTCGGAATGCGCAACATGGCGCTGCGGAAGGCCATGTGCTCGCGATCGGCGTTGTCGAAGTCCTTCTTGGCGGCGTAGGCCACGGCGCGGTGGGCGTGCCATACGGCAGTGGTAAGCGGCAGATACTTGGACGGTTTGGGCTCGGCCAGGAGGTCGTCCCACCGTCCGAAGCGCTTCTGCACGTCGTACACGGAACACATCCACGGATCGATGAACCCGCCGAACATCTTCAGCAGCGGTTTGGGCAGGTCGTCCCACATCGCCCGGGCGGCTGCCATGGCCTCGCGCTCGCGGCCGATCATCATGGCCGAAAAGGCCCGCATGTGCGTATTGTGCAGCATGTAGCCATTCTGCATGCCCGGGTAGGGGGCCTCCTCGCGATAGCGCCGGTCACTCTCCATGGCCAGTGCATTCTGCTCGACCGAACGCTCCCACTGCCCGACCTGCACGTAGATGTGCGACGGCATGTGTCGCAGGTGGCCACTGTCGGGAACCAGTGTGCTCAGGCGATCGGCTGCCGGGACAGCCCGTTCGGGCGTGGCGCTGGGCTCCACGGCATGGATGTACAGATGATTGGCCCCCGGATTGTTGGGATTGACCGCCAACACGTCCTCGAGCACGCCGACGATCTCCTCGGTCGCCGGCCGTGCCGGCTCACGGTCGGGCGTGTACAACAGCCAGGGGAACTGGATCATCAGCGACTCGGCGTACAGCGTGCCGACGTCGGAATCCTGCGGATACTGCGCCCACACTTTGCCCAGCGCCTCAGCATAGGCCCGATTCAACCCTGCACGGTCTTTGGGTGGGTCGGCCGCATAGCGCTGACCGTGGGTTTCGATCAGGGCCCGCTCGACGGGCGTGGTGTCTTCGATGCGTGCCAGCGCCTCCTGGTATGCCGCCCACGCCGCCTTGTTACGCGCCGGCGTCATGACGGGGTCGTTGTAGTTCGGTCCCTGGGCCTGGGCGATCCCCCACCACGCCATGGCGCAGCCCGGATCGACCTCAGTGGCCTTGGTGAACGAGCGCACCGCCTCGTCGTGGTTGAACGAGTACATCCACACCAGCCCCTGGTTGAAATAGGCCTGGGCCTCGGCCGAGTGCGTGGTGATGTTGCGGGTGTGCGGGCCCATGTCGGGGAACAGCTGCCCTTCGCCCATGGCACCGTATTCCGGCATCTCGAAACGCGGCTGAAAGAGGGCACAGCCATTCAACGTCAGGACGGCCGTCGCCGCCGCCAGGGTGGTGCACAGTGTTCGGATTCTCATGGGTGGTGTCCTGTTCAAGAGTGCCGGCTCGGATGGGATCCCCGCCGATCCCACTGGCCGCGCATCATGCCGCGCGCAGGCCTCGTTGTCCATCATGCGTACACGTAATCCGTTCCGCCGATGCGCCGGCAAACCCCGGACAGCCGGATCGGACCTGCATCGACGCCGAGACGAGGCGCGACCGTTGAATCCTCCACTCGGGCGGAGAAACTGGCGGAGTGTTCAGGCTGAGGCTAGGATCGCGGCCATGACAGCCATCGTTCCCTATCTCAGTGTCGTCGGCGCCCGCGACGCCATCGCGTTCTATTCCAGCGTGTTCGATACGGATCCTGGGCATCGTCTCGACATGCCCGATGGCCGCGTCATGCACTGTGAGTTCGATATGGGTGGGGCGCGGTTCTTCCTCAGCGAAGAGTTGCGCGAACATGGCGGCACGCCCAGTCCCGGATCGGTGGGTGCTACGACGGTCGCTGTGCATCTGTATGTCAACGACTGTGACGCGATCGTCAACCGCATGCGCGCTCAGGGGGCTACGGTTCTGATGGAGCCGCAGGACATGTTCTGGGGCGAGCGCTTCGCCCGCGTCCGCGATCCATTCGGTCATGAGTGGGGTATTGCGACGACACTGCGCGCGATGAGCCACGAGGAGATCAAGGCCGAGGCGGCCAAGCTGTTCAAACAGGCAGATGGCTGATGCCCTGTGCGTAGCGGTGGAGGCGACTCCCTTAACATCGTTGTCGAGAACAGGCACCGCGGTGGTCGCGGAGGGCGCTCGGATACGATCAGCGACGCATGCCGAACTCGTGGACGGCGAGCGTGAAGTTCTTGCCGTCAGTCACCACCAGGCGCTCGTCGGAGTCCAGCTCGTAGCGGACCTCTTCAACGACGACCTCCGGAGAGAGCAGGTTGACGATGAGGCCGCTCTCGGCGAGGTTCAAGACCCGGGTGCGCTCCTGCTCATGTCTGAAGTACATCCCCGCCTGGGTCGTATCGAAAACAAAAGCATATCCCTGCAGACGAACGTTCAATGCGTCTGCGGCCATGATGCGGCCCACGAAGTGCCGCCGCGGTTCCGTCTCGAACTTGCGTCGAGTGATGACATGTGCTACTTCGCCGACCTTGATCAGAGCGGTGCATTCCATTGGCAGTTGCCCCTTATGCGGTTCCATGTACGAGCGTCTCTCGACTCGGCTGGTGCCGCGCCATTCTATTCCGCCCGCGCGATCCTCGCAAAATGGCCAATCTGCATGGGGCACCCATATTCGGATCGTACTCACTCCTGTGCATCAGCACAGGTGCCATAATCGACTCCGAATACGAGCGTATCGAGAAAGAGCTGGACATCGTTCACGACCGTCAAGGCCCCGTCGGCATTCATGTCCGCCGCCCACATACAGATGCCCTGGTAGTCGCTGAAGAAGATGCCGTCGATGACCAGTGGGACGTCGGTGACGACCGTAACCAGGCCGCTGCCATCCCAGTCGCCAAGTACGCAGGTGTTGACTGGCTCGGCGCAGTTCTCACAGGGGTTCGTGCCATGCGGGAGAACGAATGCGAGAATCGACTGATCGGTAGCCGGTTCCCCCGTGACCTCGTGGACGCGGTCGCCGGGAACACGCTGCAACGGACAAATCGGGCCGTCCGCGCCGGTGTCGTAGAGCCACGACCCGGGCAGTCCCCAGTAGACGTCGGCCTCTGTCGTGTCCGGCAGGCCGACCGGTCCGGTGGTCGGGATGCTCAACGTGCAGATATCACCCAGCGCCACAAACGCACTCCAGATGCCCTCCGCATTGGTCGTGGCCTCGACCACGGGGGACTGGGCGCAGTTCACGATGACTTTGACGCCCGGCAGACCGGCGCCGAAGAATTCTGCGGGATTGTCGGTGACCAGGCCACCGATGGTGGCCGTACAGGCGTTGCTGTCGGCCGCGCATTGGCCGTCGATACACGCATCCAGGCCGTCGGGAAAGTTGCTGTGATACGTGCAGGCATCGCCGTCATCACACGATGCCGTGTTGTTGTCGAACTGACACTGACCCTCCAGACAGCTGTCGTCCGTACAGACATTGCCGTCGTCGCATACGATGCTCGTGCCACTGCAGGAACCACCCGAGCACGCATCGTCCTCCGTGCAGGCATCACCGTCATTGCACGCATCCGAATTGTGGGCGAACTGGCATGTGCCGCCCACGCAGGTGTCATCCGTGCACGGGTTCTCATCATCACAGTCCACCGGCGTTCCGCTGCAAGCGCCGCCCGAGCACATATCGTTCTCCGTGCAGCCATCACCGTCGTCGCAGGAATCACTGTTGTTATTGAATTGGCATGTGCCACCCACGCAGCTGTCGTCGGTGCATTCGTTCTGATCGTTGCACACGATCGCTGACCCGCTGCACGCGCCGCCCGCGCAGGTATCGTTTTCCGTACAGGCATCGCCGTCATCGCAGCCGGCGTTGTTGTTGTTGAACTGGCACGCCCCGCCGACGCAAACGTCATCGGTGCACACGTTACCGTCGTCACACACCACGGCCGAACCGCTGCACGCACCGCTCGAACAGACATCGTTTTCCGTGCACGCGTCGCCATCGTCACACATGTCAGAGTTATTGGTGATTTCGCATGCGTTGTCGACGCACGCGTCATCCGTGCAGGCGTTGCCGTCAGCGCAGTCGTCGTCGACGAGGCAGCAGTCGCCAATCAGGTTGTTCTGGCAACTGTCGCTGATGCAGATGTCTTCCGTGCAATCGTCGCCGTCGTCACAATCGGCGTCGTTGTTGCAACAGTCGGGATCCTGGGTCGGGGTGTTCTCACAGTCGCCCTGGACACAGCTGTCAACCGTGCAGGCGTCGCCGTCGGCGCAGTCGGCATCGACCACGCAGCAGTTCTGACCGGGCGTGTTCACACAGGCCGTGTTGACGCAGGCATCAGCGGTACAGGCATCGTTGTCGTCGCAATCGCTGTGCTCATCACACGGGCACGGTTCGGCAGTCTGATAGGCAAAGGTGAACTGACTGCCCAGGCGCCCGAAGTCGGAATTCTGATTGACCGTCACAATGTACGGCGTCGGCCCCACTGGATCACCGAAGAGGTATTCGGTGAAACAGAACCCCGTCAGGGTCATGGAGATTCTGTAGGTCCCTTCGAACAGTTCCGCGGTCCAGTTGCCCGTGGCGGGTGCCTGGCCCGACGTCACCACGTCGATGTCGGCCACCGTGCCGTTGATGCCCGCGATATGGACGGCCACGCCGTTGACCCCGCTGAACAACGGATTGGATTCGTCATCGAAAACGATGCCACCCACGGTTGCCGGGCAATCGGCCAGGCAGCTGATCGGGTTCTCACCCACACACTGG
>CALODL010000035.1:0-139533 GCA_942492115.1 uncultured Planctomycetota bacterium | reverse complement strand
CTGTGTGGTGAGTCTGTCGGGCCGAATTCTGCGGGCATGGGAACGGCCCCTGCCCGTGGTGCTCGCGGGCCTGTTCCTTTCCGCGAGCTGGTGGCCGGTGATGAAACGCCCCTGAGGGCGGCCTCGTCAGCCAGTAGGGCGTCCAGCACCTCCCGAACCTCGACCCCGTCCCATTCCAAAGGGCCGCGTCCGACGTAACGGATAACGCCCTTGCCGTCCAGCACATAGGTCGTCGGCAGCACGGTGGCCCCCCAGCGGTTGAACGCGGCGCCGTCCCCGACGAGCAGAACGGGAAACCCGATCCCGAGGCGCTGCACCATCGTCTTGACCCGAAGCCGCGCCTCGCCCCGATTCACGCCGATGACCGCGAACGGCTTGTCGCGCATCTCGTTGGCAAGCCGGTGGAGGCTCGGCATCTCCTCGATGCAGGGGCACACCAGCTTGCCCAGAAGCTCACCACGACCACATTGCCCCTGAGCTCGGCGAGGTCCTTGTCCTGGCCTTTCAGGTCAGGCAACCGAAGCTCGACCGGCGCCGCCGCGGGTGCAGCCGAGAAGTCACCGCCAGCGTTGGCCCCAACCAGGGGCAGTAACAGGCATATGATCATGGCCTGGCTGCGGATATTCGCCAGACAGGCCGTCATCCGCGCCTCTGAACGGGCGCCCGCCAGACTCGGCATCAGAATGCCAACGAGCACTCCGATGATCGCGATGACCACCAGCAGTTCCACCAGAGTGAAACCACGATGACCTCGACGCAGATTGACCCACATGTCGCTGTCCTCACGTGCCTCGCAAGTACCGCTGCCTTCAGATCATTGTAGCCGCCTCCTGTCGAACGCCAACATCTTGTCCACGCCCCTATGGTCCTCGCGCAAGAAAACGTCCTTCACGACATCCCGGGATGGGCCTGCGCACATGATCCTTGTTGACGCACGCGTGGCGGAGGGTTCGAGGCGTGGGCCGCTGCGGGGGAAAGCGATCGGTGAAGCCCGTTCAGGACATGGGACCACGAGGGCTAGGATTGGAACCCCGCACGCCGTCATGATGCCAACCTGTTTGACGGGCGAGGCGCAGTCGGGGAGGACGTCCGGCGGCAGATCCGTGAAGAACCACAAGAAAAGGGCGGGCACCGCCGCGGTACCCGCCCCAATATGTTCAGCTGGTCATGTACTCAAATTTCGCTGCCGGACCAGTAGCCCGTCATGGGCCCCTCGGTCCCTTCTGACGGTCGCGTCCAGCGACCCTTGAGGAATCCGCGCGGATTCATTTCGGCATCCAGGTAACGACCGCGGAAGACATGCACCCCCCGAGCGCTGGTCCCGTAGTGTCCACGCAGATAACCCGTGGTCTCGCCGGCACCGTCCTGGACCTCACCCACGAACACGCCCAGGCCATCGAATACGGTCCCGGGCGGCGGAGGCAGAACTCCAATGTTCTCCTCAGCCGGCACCTCGGTCAGAGTAAAGACCAGATCATCAAGGCGACCAAAACTACCTTCACCATCTGCTATGTAGGCAACGGCCCACGCAATATCACTGTCCTCGCGGTTGATGGTCATGACCTCGTTCTGGCCGGCCTCGAGCGGCTGCGTCACGTATTCGGCGATCAGTTCGTTGGACGCATTGTAAGCAGAGAGGCGACCGATCTCGGTCTCGCTGAAGGTCCCGCCCCCGAACGTGATCTGAACCATGCTGGCCGGGTAAGCGAAATCCATGCGCAACCTGCGGTCATTGTTGAAGAAAGGAATGTCCGAGTGGCCGAACACGAAACTGCCGCTCGGCGCATTGCCCTGACCATCTTCGCTTGCGGTAATCTCGAACAGGCCAACGATCTCCCCGTCGGCCACCGTCGTCCTGAGGGTCACCCATTCGCTGGTGCTGGTCAGTTTGGTCCCATCTGCATAATCGTCAGGACTGACCGTGATCGTCTGCGGTTGCGGCGCCGCGTCCATCGGTTCCTCGATCTCGACTGCGATGGACGAGACGACGTCGGCCGGCCCGAATACACCGCGCAGGGTACCCGTGATCGTGCCCTGGCCGTCAACCCACCGGCCGGTGAACGTGCCGGGCTCGGTGTCTGTACCCGCGACATGCGTACCTCTCAAAAAACCGAAGGGCTGGCCGGATGTCACGCACGGGATCGCACCCCGGACCTGCACATCGGAGAGCTCCTGTGATTCGCTGCGCGTGGTCATATCGATCACCGGTGCCGTCACGTCGGCACCGTTGAGAACATCGACGATGTCGATGCTTTGTGTATCCTGAGTATCGCCATCGACGTCCTCTGCCTCCGAGCATATATCGAAGCCGGCCCAGCGACCGACGAACTGCCCGCCGTTCTCGCCATCGCGCCATTTTCCGCGCAGGACACCGAGGTCTTGATCATTGGCATCGAGCCATCGGCCCAGGAAGAACCCGGAACCGTTCGGGCCAACTGCCCAGCGGCCACGCAGAAAACCCTGGAAGCTGCCATCGTCGTTAATGTATTTGGCCGTGAAACGCCCCAGACGAACCTCACCAGCGGTCGACAGTTCGATCCACTCCCCGCGGAATACGCCGCCCGGCTCCTTGCTGGCGTTGAACCACCGGCCGCGCATGAGACCATTCGTCGTGGTGGTCCGTTCGGTCAGCCCACCCAGGAAACCATGGATGACCGGCGCCACCGCCTGCGCTGACGATCGGCCCAGGGCGTCGCGGTCCGAATCGAGAATGGTGCCCAGGTTGACATCATCAGCCTGGTCGAGATCGACGCCGCCATACAGGTCGGGATCCTCGCCGAAGAACGGATCCTCCGTTGTCGTGGTCGAAGGCGTATCGCTGTTGTTCGTGTCATCCTGGACACCTTCGGCAAGCAGGGCCAGAACAGCCTCTTCCTCGATTTCAGGCACAATGGCCGTATCGTCGGTCGACATCATGTCATCATCGGTCCCGGTCATGTCACCGGTATTGTCCGTCATACCGTCGGAGCCCCCTCCGTCCATGGTATCGTCAGCTGTCATGTCACCCGTTGTATCGCCGTCATCAGTCATCGTGGGCGTCTTGTCGTCAGTGGTCGGTGGTGCCGGCGTGCTCGAGCTGCAGCCGGCGATCCCCAGTATCATGCCACCGGTCAGTGCCGCGATCATCCACAAGGTCTTATTCATCGATTGTCTCCCAGAAGTATGGAGTGCCGCACACCGTGAAAGCGGCGTATACTGCCCTCACGTCGGCTCGATCGCAGAGGGACTTTCGGCTTGGGTGAGAACGCCCAATAACTTCGCACACAGCGCAGGGGAATGTAGTATGAACAAGGCGGCATTGGTGTTGTTGTCATGGGGTCTGGTCTACACCACAGCTGCGCAGGATGCGCTGCTGCTGACCGGTGCGCAGGTCCTCGACCCCACCTGCCACAGCTGGATCAACGATCGGCCCCTGCTGATAAATGGCGGGCGGATCGCCGATCTGGCCGGCGACCGCATCAAGCATGGTGCCCAGCGCATCGATCTTTCAGGAATGTATGTCATCCCCGGCCTGATCGACCTGCACACGCACCTGCTCCTGCATCCTTATGACGAAGCCTCGTGGAATGACCAGGTCTTGCGCGAAGCGCTCGAGTTGCGCACGATCCGAGCGACCGTCGCGGCGCGCGCAACGCTTTTCGCCGGGTTCACGACCATCAGGGAACTGGGTACCGAGGGCGCAGGATATGCCGATGTCGCTCTCCGCGATGCGATCGACCAGGGTCTCATCGACGGCCCACGCATCATGGCATCGACGCGGGCGCTGGTCGCAACGGGCTGCTATGGGCCAACCGGATTCGATCCCCGATGGTCATTGCCCAAGGGCGCGCAAGTCGCTGACGGCGTTGCCGGTGTGCGACGTGCCGTGCGTGAACAGATCGCCGCCGGCGCAGACTGGATCAAGGTCTACGCCGACTATCGACGACGCCCGGGTGACCCTGCAACGCCGACGTATTCACAGGACGAGCTCCGCGCCATCGTTGACGAGGCCCGCAGTGCCGGCCTCGAGGTCGCTGCCCATGCTGTCACGTCCGCGGCCATCGAGCGCCGTGCTGGCTGGAGTCAGAACGATCGAACACGGCACGTCAGCCACCACCACGGTCCTGCAATTGATGCGTCAACACGAGGTCGTGTTGTGCCCGACGCTTGCGGCCGCAGAGGCCATGGCCCGCTATACCGATGATCCTGCGCGAATTGCTCAGGCGCGCGCGATGTTCACCCGTGCTCTGGACAGCGGGGTGACCATTGCATGCGGTAGCGACGCTGGAGTTTTTCCCCACGGCGGCAATACGCGTGAACTGCAGCTTATGGTCGAATGGGGCATGTCTCCTCCTGCAGCCCTGCGCGCCGCCACGTGCGTTGCTGCCGAGGTCCTGGGGCGCCTGGATCTCGGGCGCATCGCCCCTGGACAGACCGCCGATCTCGTGGTGCTCGCACGTGACCCACTTGCGGATGTCACAGCGCTCTTCGAGGTGGTCATGGTCATCAAGAACGGCAAGGTGGTCCTCGACCACCGCAAGTGACTGCTGGACAGTGCCACCCACGGTCAAGATCACCGCCGGCGATTCACGGTGATGTACGCCGGGCTGGCGGCGTCGATCGCATTCTCACCATTCGCAGGTGTAGCGAACAGGAAGGTCCGCTGAGACGGGTCGGCGTCATCATGCAGCACTTCGATGGCAAACCGACCGGAGGCGTGCTTCGAAGCACGATAGGTAAATGTTGCGAGATAGCCCCCCGACTCAACTCCGCGCCCGGCCGCGTCGAGTCCGGCGACCATCTGTGCGGTCACGATGTTATACGCGTCCCAGTACCCGGTGCCCTCGAACACATGGTGTGCTTTCTGTCGGCCCGTGCCTTCACGAGGATGGATGCTGATGTCGATCAATTCCAGCTCACCGCGGTGACCGCCGAATACACCGAGATGCAACTGGTAGCCTCTCAAATCGCTCAACGGTTGATCCATGTACACTTCGACATCGAAGCGCTCTCCCGGTCGGACCGTCGATGAACCCGTCACCAGGGACAGAGAGGTCCGTCCGACCACGCGGGACGCCGCCTGGAAGCCCGTCCCCCATTCGGGTGCCGGGCCACCATCCAGAGGGCAACTGCATGTCGAAACATTACCAAAGGCGTTCAGGGCCGCAAACGCATCGTTGCCGTCACACACTCCATCCGGGCTGCAACTACCGAACTGCCCGCCAGCGTCCACGTTGAACGCGGCCGGAGCCGCAGCCTCACAGTTGTAATCGTTGGGCGGCGGCGTGTTGGGATCAGTGTTCGAAAAACAATTCAGGGCGTGAAAGCGATCGTTGCCGTCCGCGGTCCCATCCGGCGGACACACCCCAAACTGCCCACCCAGGTCGGCAAACACTACAGGGGTCGCCTCACACACTGAGGACACGCAGGCCCACCAGATGCAATTGTCGTCGCGTACCCCATCGTCATCGAGGTCGGCACAATCTTCGTGCGTCGCGCACGTTGCTGTAATGAAACACACGCAATCGGTACACTCCCCCGCCCCGCCAAAGCAGGAAGACCCATTGGTCACACAGTCGTCGTCCGGACAAGCAGAGGAAGCACCGTCGCATACCTCATCCACATCACAGGGGTCAAGACTCGCGCGACACACGGTGCCCTGTTCGAGGACCTGCTGCTCACATTCGAAGGTGACCGGGTTGCACACACCGACCGCACAGTCGTCATCCAGGCTGGTGCAATCGATGTCCGCACAGGGATCGATAAAAACACATTCGCACGAGCCGTCACACTCGCCACTGCCGGGCCCCTCTCCGCTGTCACACGTGAGACCGGCGTCCGCGCAGGCATCGGCCGGACAGGCACCATCCAGGCCGTTGCAAAACTCATCCACATCACATTCGTTCGTCGCTCCACGACACAATTCCGTATCGGGCAGGACGTCATCAGCAGGACAGGCGGGATCAAACCCGCTGCAGAACTCCGGCACATCACAATCACCGGCGACGGCGCGACACTCGACTCCTTCATCGACGAGTGCGTCATCGGGACAATCGGCACTCGCTCCCGTGCAGTGCTCGACTTCGTCACACAACCCGACCGCGTTGCGACACACGCTGCCCTGCGACACGTACAGGCATCCGCCCGTGCAACAGTCGCCACCGTCGCAATCTTCCCCCGGATCGATTGTCCCATCACCACATTCCGGTCCGCTGCTGATCACCAGATCCGCGGACAGCACCTGGATTCGTTCACTCGCGACATTGCCGCACCCGACAATCGATATCGACTTCAACGGATCACTGGCCAGCGCTGATGACACCATCGTCGAGCCCACGACGTTCGCGGTCATATCGATGGTCGCCACCCGGACCCACTGCGGCATGACCCCCTCGCCCAGATTAAAGGTGCACCCACCCACATCGATGGCCGTGTCAGCAGCACATGACCCACTCGCGCCGAAACCATCGAACGTCGGTGCTACGGTTACGGTCTCACATGATGCTGCTGTGGAGTCAAAGCTGATATCGCTGAATACGCAGGACAGCCCAAGCAATTCCGTGTCGGTCTGTTGGGCCCACATTTCGACCACGAACGATGTACCCAGCGCAATGGATGCTGCCGAAGCCGGCAACGCACCACTATCCATACCACTGGGCTTCGCCAGAACGACGGGTTGAATCGTGACGAGATTGGGGCCCGGATCGCCACACTGCGCAAGCAACCGGGGCGTTTGAACGCCGAGTACACCGGTCAGCGCAAGCAGTAAGGTTCGCTTCGCCATGGCCCCTCCTGAAGGCTTGGGTTGCGTTCTGCGGACGGCGGACGAGCCGCCTGAAAGAGAAGTCCCCTATTATAGCTTCCCCTCCACGGGGATCCCAGAATCCTCACGACGCATGATCCGCCCGCGTATTGGCAGCTCCTAATGGACCGCAACAACCTGCATCACGGGAGGTTACGGCCGCGCCCCCGAACGGGACGATCTCACGGTCACTGGCCGCTCCAATAGAATGAACAACACGTTGTCAGCAAACGCCGGATCACTGGTCAACCCGAGATGGTCGGTAAACAGGAATGTAACGTGCCTGAAATCGATTGGGCTCAACAAACCGGGTTGCCATTCGTCAGGCACGCGCAAATCCCCCAGCGCACTGGCCCGTGTGACCGTGCCATCCCCTGGTGTTTGCTCAACGGTCCGCACGGCGCCGTTGCGGCGATTGATGGCCACTACCGAATCAGTTGCTACGGCATCACCGGCGAACAGATAGAGCGTCGTGCCCTCAGGTGCTGTGGCGGGCACGTCGAGAGCCGCATTGAACTGTCGGGCGCGATCGAGACACTTGGCAAGATGGTCCAGGGCGATCCGCCGCCGCGCGCCGACCTCCGCGACAGAAGGAAGCACAGTCGCCAGCGTGCGGTCGGCACGCGGCGAAGCGAGTCCCCAGCCCATACGCTTCCACAATTCGATGTCATAGAGGTCTTCAACAATCGGGCCGTTGATCCCGGTGAGTCGGACCGCTCCCGACGCGTTGCGTGGAAGCAACTGATAGATCGATGGCATCGTACCCAGTAGTACCGCATTGTATTTTGGAAGAATCGGAGCGAATCGTACTCCATGCACGAGTTGGATGAGCGACTTGACCGAACCGCCGTTGGGCGTTCCGATCATGATGAGACGGTCGACGTACTCTGCTCCTGCCCAGTTCAATTGAGGTGCCGATCCATCAACGGGCATGTCCTGGTCGCCGTAGCGCAGGTAGTACCGACTGACCAACCCGCCCATTGAGTGTGCGATGATATCGAACTTGATCTCGGCGCGATCGATGCCATACCGGCGCTTGTACTCCTCCTGAACATACGCCTTTTTTTGGAGAATGAACCGGTGCAGCCGGCGCGCGTTTTCGACATTGTCGCGCCGCCAGTCGTAGTCGAACTGAAAACAGGTGTAGTGGTCATCGCCATAGTCGACGATGCCCGCCTCCCCGAGTGGTTCGTCGCGATAGCCGCCGACTCCCAGGGTCGCCAGAATGTGCACGTAGGCACTGAGCTCGATGGGCAAGCCGATCAGGCTGATCGAAGCCCGATCGAGCACTCCCTGTGGAACGATCCCGTCGCGCAATTCGCCCAGAGTGCGACCTTCCTCCATGGGGAGGGCCACGATGCGGGCCCCGCTCGTGGTTTCGGGATTGGCGTAGCCACCCGCGAAAGCGCCCCACGCCGCTCTGCCCGTGGGCTCATCGAACAGTTTGCTCCCCAGAATCCCGGGGATGACGATCACAGGATTCCGCATGGCATCATGGTGGCTCGCCGCACGGTTGTACAGTCCGCCCAGATTGGGAGGAGCCAGGGTCTTGGTGCAGCCGAATGCAAGGAGTACGACCGCACACAGCCCGAGCCCGCCCGATCGAGAATTGCGTCGAGAATCATCGCCCTGAACCACATTCATCAGTCTCATCCTCACTACGGGGTTCGCCTCCTCAGCGACGTCGCTCATCATGGGGAATCAGTGGGCACTGTAGAGCTTTCCTGACACAAAATCCCGCACGGCCCCCCGGACTGCATCTTGGATTTCACAGCCATGCCGCTGTAGACTCTTCGTTCCCTTGCCGTTCGAGTTACCAGAAAGAGGACGCCATGATTCGACGCCTGCTCGCCATCACCGTTTTTCTCGCAACCGTTGCGGTCGTCGCCGCTGACATCGCTTTCGCCCAAAAGCTCGATCCCTCCGCGCAGTGGGGGCAATGGCGCGGACCGCTCGCCTCCGGGGTGGCGCCCGCAGCCACGCCGCCAACCACGTGGGCCAGCGACAAGAACATTCGCTGGAAGGCCGACATTCCAGGCTATGGTCATGCCACGCCGATCATCTGGGGCGACGTGGTCCTGATCCAAACGGCCATTCTTCCGGATGGTGCCGCCGCCACTGAGGGCCGCGGCCGCGGCGCGCAGCCGATATCGCCGCACCGTTTCGTTCTCATAGCATTCGACCGTGCCACCGGCCGAACGATGTGGCAGCGAACGCTGCGCGAGGAGGTGCCGCACGAAGGCACGCACGCGGATGCCAGCCAGGCATCGGGCTCCCCCCTGACCGACGGTACCATGATCATCGCCAATTTCGGTTCGCATGGACTCTACGGTCTCGACATGAATGGCAAGACGCTTTGGGACCAGGACCTGGGCGATATGCGCACACGTCGAGGCTTCGGCGAAGGGGGATCACCCGCACTCTCGGGCAATACGCTGATCATGCCCTGGGACCACGAAGGCCCCTCGTTCATCGTTGCCCTCAACAAAACGACCGGCAAGGAACTGTGGCGCGCAAGCCGGGACGAAGTGACCACGTGGGCCACGCCGCTGATCATCGGACAAGGCCAGGAAGCGCAAGCCGTCATGCCAGGAGCGAACCGGGTACGCTCGTACGCCGTTTCTTCCGGAAAGGTCCTGTGGGAATGCAGCGGGCTCGGCGTCAATTGCGTCCCCTCGCCGGTACAACTGGACGACACTGTCGTGGTCATGAGTGGTTACCGCGATCCGGCGCTGCTGGCCATTCGTTACCCGGGAGCATCGGGCGACATCACCGGCTCGAAGAACATTCGGTGGCAACTCGCTGGCGACACCTCCTATGTCCCATCGCCGCTGCTGTATGGCGATACCTTGTACCTGATCAAGAAGAACAGCGGCATGCTGTCCTGCTTCAATGCCAGAAGCGGCGAAGAACTTTACCGCAATCAGCGGCTCGAGACGATCAGCGGTGTGTATTCTTCCATCGTCGGAGCCGCGGGGCGCGTGTATGTCGTCGGACGCGGAGGCACGACCCAGGTCATCAAACATGGCCCTCGGTATGAGGTGCTCGCGAACAACACACTTGATGACGAATTCGCGGCGTCGCCAGCTGTCGTCGGCGACGCTTTGTTCCTTCGAGGCAGGTCGACGCTCTACTGCATTGCCGAGAACTAGCGAAACAATCAGCCGAGCGGATCGACACTGAAATGATTGAATAACGACGCTTCACCTACGGAGTGACTTGATGAACATATCTTCCCACGACAATGATATCCTGATCATACAAGCGGCAGGCGGCACGACCGAATCTGCCGGCAACGCGTTCATCGCCGAGGTCTTCGGCAAGATCAACGACGGGGCCCGCAAGATCGTTGTCGACTGTTCCCAGGTCGACCTGCTGGCCAGCTTCGAACTGGGACTTCTCGTCCAGATCCATACGCGGGCCAAGCTCAAGAAAGGCGAGGTCAAACTCTGTTCGGTAAAGCCCATCGTCCGTGAGGTTTTTGAGATTACGGCGATGGACAGGATTTTCGATATTCAGCCGGACCGCGACAGCGCCATTGCAGCATTCTAGAAGTGACTCCGCACATGCCCGCGCACATGATCCGCTCGATCACTTGCGTCCGCACGCTGGCTCTCGCCCCGAGTTTCCCCTTGCTCCTCACGCTACGTCAGGTGCTATCCTTGGAATGTAGCCCGACTGTTCGCTGAGCCGCAGTGTTCAGTCAGAGGCCGGACTCGTCGCAACACCTCTTGGGTTCATTCGGGATTACGTGTCCCCGAGCCCTGGAACGGAGCGTCCCATGTCTGTTGACTCATGGAAAATCGGTCCCTTTGCAACACTCACCGGGGTCTCTGTTCGCACGCTGCACTACTACGAAGAAATAGGACTGCTGGCACCGGCCGAACGAACGCCTGCCGGCCATCGCTACTACACACGCACGGAACTGGTCCGGCTGCAGCAGATTCGATCTCTGCAGCAGCTTGGCCTGTCTCTCGACGACGTCCGTAAGGCGCTGACGGACGCGGATTATTCGCCGGTGGACGTCCTCAAACGGCACATCGAGCACGTCACCGCGCAGATCACTATGCAGCAGCGGTTGCGGAACAGACTGCATCGAATTGCCGGACAGTTGAACGACGACCAGGACGCCAGCATTGACGACCTCGTCAGGGCCATTCAGGAGAGTGACATGATGGACACTTTCGAGAAATACTACACGCCGGAGCAACTCGAAACGCTTACTGAGCGCAAAGCCAAGCTGGGAGAGGACTCGCTGCAGGCAGCACAAGAGAATTGGACGGTACTCATAGAACGTGTGCACGATGCGTTGAAGTCCGGTGTCGATCCCGAGAGCGATGAGGCGCGGGAACTGGCGCGGTCGTGGAAAGGACTGATCGATCAGTTTACCGGGGGCGATCCGGGCATCGCCCGTGCAGCGGGCAAGCTCTGGCAAAGCGAACCGGATATGTCTCAACAGTTCAACATCACGCCTGACGTGTGGGCGTTCATCGGTCGCGCAAGCGCAAGATTGAACTGACCACGGGAACGGTCACGCGTCGAGTCAACCGGCGCGGGCCGTGACACGTCGACCACACACGATCGTCGCCCCGGCACCGGTCATCAGCACACCGAGCACGATCAGGCCCCACTGTGACAGAGTTGGTATGGACGCATCATCCAGTGTCACGATCAGACAGCCGTGGGTCCCATCGGACAGTAGGATTCGATCTTCACCGAGCAACGGGTAGATGCCCCAGTTCCCCAGGCCAATGGTTCCGACATTGGTGTCATAGCTGGCCACCGGCGCGAGCTGCCCTGTAACCGGATTGACGTCGAAAACCTGCATACCCTTGTCGTACCATGAATTGAATACGCGGTAACCAACCATGATCTGGTTATGAACGCTCGACGCTTCCGTGGTCGGAAAGGTCACACTGTCACGCAGCAATAGCGAAATCCCCGGGAATGCGGGAACGATTTCATAGACCTGTATTCCACCACCGCTGCGCTCCTCACCGGTCACCACGAATCGACCATCCGGCGTCGGCCACATCGAGTGGGTGTTGTCGCCGGGTGTAGATCCGAGGAACGTCGGCGCCTCGGTCGCGATATTGGCCACATCATACACCCACAGGCCACTGTCCCAGGCCGCGCAATACAGGCGCCCGTCGGCAACGGTGACGTCGTGAATGAACGACGTACCGACATTCTCCAGCAACCACGTCGGTGCCACGATTTCTGCAGGCGGGTTGTCCGGGTCGAATGCAGTCAGGTCCACGATGGCAACCGACGTCCCTTCCGGGATGTACAAGAACCCCGAGTCATAAAACAGATTGTGCACCGTTAAGAACCCGGGGACGCTCACGTAGGTCAACAGCTGACGATCTGCCGGATCCCGCACATCGTAAATAGCCACACCATCATTCGGCGTACTCTCCAGACCGATGAACAGCAGACCGTCGCCCACCTTGACGTCTTGAGGGGAAGCGAATTCGTTTGGGAACTCGAGGAAGATCGTTTCGTCCAGCACCGGATGTGCCGGATCACTGATGTCGAGAATATGCACCTGGCCCGGTTGCTGGTCTGCTGGCGGCCAATTGGGCAGGTAGGCGTACTGGCCATCGGACCAGATGTCCGAGTAGTTGCCGTCGTAGTCGTCCCATTGTCCGACGAGCGACGCATTGAAGGGCGGGTCCTGCGCCATCCCGGCGCTGCCAGCGGCCATGAGTATCAAGGCATGGAGATACCACAACCGCTTTAGTGAAGAAGTGCACATATCGTCCCCCAAAGCAGGACCCGAGACCCGGCAGGGTATCTTCGCGGTAAGGCCTGTTTATCTTATGAGAATGCGGCTACCAAGGCAAACGCGCATGACCAACGCACCCCGTTATGACGCGAGGTGACTACGCCAGGGCTTCCCCCATGCGCTTGAGTTCCCTGGCCAGTTCGCGGAGCCGCTCATCGACGGCACTGTCGGTCAACTTCTCGTCTGTGAACGCGGCGCCCGTGGCATAGACGAAACGGGGAACAATGATGCATCTGAAGTCGAGCATCAGAGAATTGGCCAGGCTCATGATGGCCATGTACGATCCCTGGCCCCCGGCCGCCACGACAAAACCAACGACTTTGCCGGTGAACGCCTTGCCGCCAAGCGCAATGACATTGCGCGTCGAGCCGCCGGTCTCGTAGTTGTAGATCGGCGTGGCCAGAGTGATCGCGTCGGCGTCGGCGATGGCCGCGCCAAGATCTTGAACGTTGCCATCCCCATAGCACGCACCGGCGTCGCAGAACGGCAAAGCCTGCTCGCGTAGATCGATTGTTCGTACACGATCACCCTGCTCGACTTGATGATGGGCCAGGCGTCCGGCCATGATCGCACTGCGGCTCGTGGGTGACAGACTGCACGACAAAATCAATTGCTTCATTGTGTGGGACTCCCGTCTGGCAATCTGACCAAACGGGCATCCTAGCGGCGCCCCTGCCATGGGACAAGACGGGGCGTGACCCGCACGTTGTGCTACAGAGTGTTGAGGAAACGCCAGGAGTGCTGCGCGGCTGCCGGCATCGAGCCCGATGTAAGCATCGCGTATGTCTCTGGCCTCCCCGTCATGCATCCGGATCGCCTCATCGATCGAATCGGCTTCGCCCGAGTGGAAGTAGGGTGCTGTCTGGCTGAGACCCCACAACGGGGCCGTCCGGAATTCGCGCTGTCCGGCATCACCCGCGACGATCCCGGTGTGCCCTTCCGGAAGGATCTCGTGCAGCAGTAAGTCCGAGAACAGCGCGACGTCACCCAGGGAGCTCGGCAACACCGGCCGATGACACGAACTGCACCCGATCCCATTGAACAACACCGCGCCCTGCTCGACCAGCTCAGGATCGCCGGACACCTGCCGGGGTGGACCCGCCATGTGGCTCAGGAAGAAGGCCAGGTCTTCCACGTCCTGCAGTGGCAGCTCAGGATCGGGAACACCATCCGTATCCGTGGTCAATCCGAATGTCATTCCGCTCTGCGGTGGCAACGTCACGCCGATCTCTGCGGCCATGGCATCGCGGACGAACTCTGCAACACTGGGCACGTCTGCCTTCCACCCGAACCGACCGATTCGTCCATCGGACAGTATGTGGACCCGGCCGCTGATACCATCGCCATCGGCATCTTCGGGATCAGCTGCTTCCATAATCGTCTGTTCCGAAATCGCGTCGATCAGACCCAGGCCGAACGTGTGCGGGGTTTGACGGTGCTCGAACACATTGATGCTCGCGTGTGGCGTGACGATGCGGCTACCGATTTGCGTCTCCTTGTGGAGGATCGTATTGGGCGTATCGGGAGGAGGCGTGAAACTGCCGTCCATGTTCACGATACCGTGACGCATGACATTGACGTCCCGTGGCCCCGACCCTCCGATTACAGGATCGAAATGGCATGCTCGACAACTGTCCCCGTTGAACCGACCGGCACCGTCAGCCCCGACCAGTCCGCCGGCGCCATCAGAAAAATTGAAATCGCGGTCGTAGACTGCACGGCCGGCACGAAAGCGGTCGGCCTCGTCGGTGGTCAAGACCCGGAACGGGCCGCCGTATTCGCCCACCTCGGGAATCGCCGCTTCTGGGGTCAACAGGCCGGCACTGGTCTGGGCGCGACCACCGAGGGTCAACAGGAACTCTACCACATCGGAGCGCTGCACCTCGCTGTAGGCTTCGAAGGCATCCCGCGCCGCCTGCGCTTCGCCGCCGTGCGCCAGGATCGCATCCACGATCGTCGACGCACGACCATCGTGCAGGTATGGGCCGACTGCAGACAACCCCCACAGGGGCTGCGTGCGGAACTCGCTACCGCCGGCATCCTTCATGATGATGCCGTCGGCAAGTTCTGGCCCCATGTCGTGCAACAGCAGGTCGGAGTACACCGGGATCGGTCCGCGCGGGCCATCCAGGCGCGGTACGTGGCACGACGAGCAGTTGGCCTCATGGAACAACAGGCGTCCGGCATTGGATCGTGCCGTGGGCTCGTCGAACTCCGGCGCGGCCAGCAGCATCGAGAAACTGACCAGATCGAACAGCTCGTCCGCAGTCATCTCGGGATCCGGCGCAGCGTCATCATCCATGTTCGGTGCATCGGGCGCAGCTGCCTGGTGTGGCATGCGTTGCGGGACACTCTCGGCCACATCAGCTCGAGTGACGACTGCCTGAGCAGAGCGTGCCGAGCTGTCCACAGGCAGCCGGGCGCGCTGATCATCACTCAACGGTACGGTCGTGATGCCCAAATGGTTGAACAGTGGACCACGGATGAATCCTTCGATGGAAACCGTCTGGCTCTTGCGTCCGAATCGTCCAACGAAGCCACGATCGAAGTTGGGTTTTCCGCTGATGCCGTCACCGTCGGCGTCATCTGGATCGGAATTGGCCAGAATGGCCTGTTCCTCGATCTCCGCGACAAGCCCGACTCCGAACATCGGAATCGCATTGCGCTGTGCAAAGATCGTCGTGGCCTCGGGGACCTGCGGCCGAAACACGGAGTCCTCTCCATAGTGGAACACGCGCAATACGCCGCCGGCTTCGCCATTGGAACTGCTGAACAGAAAGGCCCCGTCGTCGGTGCGCTGACCCGCCAGGAAGAAATTGCGATACAGGGCGGCGCCCCCCCCGGGAACAGGTCGTTCATGGCACGCACCGCAGAAGGTCACGTTGAACGTCGGGCCCAAGCCATCGCCCAAATCGAAACGCTTCTGCAGAACGGCCAAACCGCGTGCGAACGTCGCGCGCTGTTCGGCCGTCGCTGAAGGAATGATTTCGCCCAGCGGTGCTGCAATACCCTTCGCGATCGGACCATCGTCCATCTGGGCGTCGCCGATGTCATCCGGCGGCCCCAGGCTGCAGCCGGCCACGCCCATGAACGCGACGGCGATGATGACCTGCGGGTGACGTGCGCGGCAAAGCCGACGCCAGACCCGCGAAGAACGACTCGTGGTCGGGGCCCGGTCGCGGGATGCGTGGGGCGCGGGGAATGTCGCCTGGCCAGACTGCGGGATCATGTGGATTGTGCTCATGAGGTCCTCTCGGGCGTAATTCGAAACCAGCTGCCCATCATCGCCTTGACTGGAGGCGCCAACAAGACCAGAAGCTGCTCCGCCCGGCTGAGGCCATGGCATGCGTGTCCGCCACGACATTCTCGCCCGGCAGCGCAGCCCTTCCAGTCCTGTCAGGATCTCGGAGCAATCGGTATACCATGCGATCCTAATCCGGCCCCCACTGCCGTTGTTGCACCAGTCCGCCTGCTCTCGCAAGGGGCACACATCTTTACGTTGAGGGACGTCCCGTGACCGCAGTCCGCCTGCGGACCACCGACTCCAACGCCTGGCTAGATTCATTCCAGTCGGCAAGGTTCTTGGCAGTCCCGAAAGCAGGCCCCGGCCTCATCGAGGCACGCGTGGTCGCCGATATCGGGAAAAGACTGGCACACGGCTTGCTTATGCGCCGAGCCTCGCGCTGATGACGGACCTGATCCTGGCCGGTCCGCCATCACATTCCGAACGTTGGACGCCTCGTGAACAGGCCATGGGAGATCGTGAGTGACCGGATGGATCGGCATCGGAGCATCGTGGCTTGGCGCCCTGCTGGCAGCGGTCGTCGCAGCTCCGGGTTACGCAGCGCCACCACGACCTGGACCGGCGCAAGAGTCGTCGGCAGCTTCTACTGCAGACATCCCGGACAAGCCCCCGGAGCCGGACGGCGAACTCACCCAACACGAACCGACCGACGATCCACGACCTACCGAAGCAGCCGGCCCACCCGAGGAGGCGCCGGACGAGCCGGAACGGAAGTTCCTCAACCTGCGCTACGATGAAGACTATGCGTATCTCGATGACCACCCGGAGGCACGCGGCAACGATCCGTGGATGCAACTCAAGAACATCGACCTCGGCGGCGAACTGCGCCTCGATCTCGGTGGCGAGTTCCGCCTGCGGATCCAGAATCGCACGAACCAGTTCTTCGGGACGGCGCCACGGACAACGAATACACAACAGAATTACCGCTGGATGCTCCACGCCAATATCCACTACGGCCGACTCGTGCGCGTCTTCGTGCAAGGCATCCATGCCCATGTGGAAGCCCAGGACGGGCCTTTTGAGCCCACCCAGGAAAACCACTTCGATCTGCATCAGGCGTTCCTAGATGTGCGCCTGCTGGGGGAAGAGGTACCGGTGACGCTGCGTGTCGGGCGGCAGGAATTGAACTACGGCCACGACCGCATGATCGGAGCCTTCGAGTGGGTCTCTACCCGACGGCGTTTCGATGCAGTGAAGCTGTTCTACGAATCAGACACATTGTCGCTGGACCTGTTCGCGGCCAATCCGGTGCCTGTTGAACGCACGGCCAGCGACGACTGGGATGATGACTACAACTTCTTCGGCATGTACGGCACGGTCAGGCCGATTCAGGACCATGCCATGGACTTCTATCTGTTCCACAGTGACCGTTCCGACCGGATCGAGAATCCCAACGGTCACATTGGTGGGCGCTCGGTGTCCACCGCGGGACTGCGCCTGTGGGGACAGCAGGCCGGATGGGACTATGACGTCGAACTGGCCGCCCAGTGGGGTCAATGGGCCGGTGACACGATGCAGGCCTGGTTTGCGGAAGCTGACGTCGGCTACAAATTCGATCACCCGTGGCACCCGCGCATCGGCACGGGAATAGGCTGGGCTTCCGGTGACGACGACCCGCTTGACAACCACGTCGGAACCTGGGATCAGCTGTTCACCTACGATCATGTATGCATTTCAATGCAGGACCTGGTCGGGCGGCAGAATATCCGGCGTTGGTACCTCATGGCGGAAGCCTGGCCGACCCACCGTATCAAGACGTCGGTGTTCTACCACCTGTACTGGCTCGATCAGGCAGCGGACTACTATTACAACGCCGGGGGCAGCCCGGTGTTCCGTGGTGAGACCAGCGCTACCGACGGACGCCTGGGGCATGCGCTGGAACTGATGCTGGAGTATCAGATCACCGCACATTCCAGTATCGCTGCGGTGTACTCGCATTTCTGGGCCGGGGACTATTTCAACGACACAGTGGGCTTCGAGGACGACCCGTGGACGGTGTTCATTCAGTACCAGTTTCGTTTCTGAAACCGGACCCAGGTCTGGAAAGAAATTATCCACACCCGAGCCAATCCGCATTGGTCCACCGCTTCCGCCGTCACGCTAACTTCAGATCATAACCCTCACGGGCGAAGAACATTATGGCCATGACGCCCGGATCGAGTTCCGCGGCCTGTTCGTACGGCACTGGATGTGCTTAGTCGGAACTCCAAAGGAGGTTCTTCAGCCATGACATTACTGGACTCACCCCGACTGCGCCACCTCGCCCGGCGGATCAGAATCACGTGCCTGGTACTCGCCGGTGGAATCCTGCCGCTCCAGGCGAGCTGCGGGCGACTCCTGGAGGACTCGATCAGTGCGGGCCTGGGACAGGCCATCAGCTCCACGACTGCCGGGTTGTTCATCTCGATGCTCTCGACGACTCTCGAAATCGACATCGACTCCGGCAGTTTTCCCGATCTGTCGGGTGCAGTGGGAAGCGATCCCTTCGCCCCGCCCATCCAACGTTGAAGAATCCAAGGAGTTCGGAATGACACGTGGCTCCCCCCGGCGATTTCTGCTGGCGCTGATCGTGGTCCTGACCGCCTCGGCTGCGGGCTGCAGCGGAACACCGCAAGCCGCGCCGGAAGATCGGAAGACGGCGGGCGTGATCTTCGAGAACCTCAACGCGGCACTGCTGTCCGTGTCAGGTACTCCTTCCGGTCACGTCTATGCAGTCGGCGCTGATCCGGGCGACGGGCTGGGACCATATATCCTGCACTACGACGGCACGGTATGGCGACGATTGGCCTCGCAGGCCTCGGGGACACTGTGGTGGATCAGCGTGGACTTGATCGGTGATTCCTTCTACATGTCAGGATCGGATGGCATGGTCCTGAAATACACACCGACGAACAGCACTTTCGAGTACTACGACCTCCCGGGTCAACCGACCGTGTTCGGCGTGTGGGGTTCTGGCCCCAACGACATCTGGGCAGTCGGCGGACACGAGGATCAACCGGCCACGAGCGGTGTCATCTGGCAGTTCGACGGAGACGACTGGAGTCGCCAGGATATCGCTTCGGATGGCAACTCTCCGATCCTCTACAAGGTGTGGGGCCGTAGTCCCACCGAGGTTTACGCGGTGGGCAGTATGGGGACGGCGCTGCATTATGATGGCAGCACGTGGACGGCAGTCGGCGTGGATACCGACCAGCCTCTGTTCACCGTTCATGGTAACGATGCGATGGTCGTCGCGTCGGGTGGAATCGGCAACGCCGTGCTTGCACAGCTGTCGGAAGGCACCTTTGTCAACCATGCCGCCGCGGAGACACTGCAGATGAACGGTGTCTACCTTTCGGCAACCGGCGCCGGTGTCGCAGTCGGACGGGCCGCGAGTGTCGCCTTTCTGCGAACCGACGGCTGGGTCCTTCAGTCGCTGGAACTCGACATACCGTATGATTTTCACTCTGCGTGGATCGACTCCTACGGGGGTGTCTGGGCCGTCGGCGGCAACCTGACCGCCTTGCTCAACAGTGGGTTCATTGTCTACCTGGGAGCTGCTGACGTCGCTACCGAGGTGGCCTGGGAGTAAGCACCCGTCTCATTCGTCGCGCCTCGTCTTGATGCCGTAGCGATCGATCTTGCTGCGCAAGGTGGGCCGTGAAATCCCCAACACCCGAGCGGCCAGAGAAATATTACCTCCGGATTCTTCGAGGACTGTAGCAACGTGGGTTCGCTCGACATCGGCGAGGCTTCTGCCGCCTGGACTCACTCCATCGGGTTGCACCAGCTCATCCGGCAGGTCAATTCTCTTGACGGTCGCGTCCCGGCACACGACAGCCGCCCGCCTCATGACGTTGGCCAGCTCACGGACGTTACCGGGCCAGAAGTAGGACTTGAGTATTTCGATGGTGTTCTTCTCGATGGCCAGGTCGGCAAGCCCCATCTGTCGGCGCGCGGTATGCAGGAAATGCTCGGCGAGCAGGGGAATATCGTTACGCCGTTCGCGCAACGCAGGCAGAATCACGTTCGCGACGTTCAGACGATGATAGAGATCTTCGCGGAATTCCCGCCGGCGCATGCGTTCGACCATCGCCTGGTTCGTTGCTGCGATGATACGCACATCGACCGTACTCGCGCGGTTCTCGCCCACACGACGGATTTCCCCATCCTGAAGAACGCGCAGCAGCCGTGCCTGGGCCCCCGGGCTAATGTCCCCGATCTCGTCGAGGAACAGCGTTCCTCCGTCTGCGGCCTGGAACAAGCCCTCACGTGCACTGGCAGCGCCGGTGAAGGCCCCTTTGCAGTGACCGAAGAGTTCGCTCTCCAGCAGGCTCTCCGGCAGCGCCGCACAGTTGACCGACAGAAGCGGGCGATCGGCCCGGTGGCTGTGGCGGTGAATGGCCCGGGCGAAGAGCTCTTTGCCCGTACCGGTTTCCCCCGTGATGAGCACGGAAAGATCGCTGGGGGCAATTCGCTCGACAAGTTCGAGCGCCGCGCACATCAGTGGTGATTCGCCGATGATCGGTGCATTGGGCTGCATGAGGCTCAGCTGCCGTTTCAGTCGTCTATTCTCACGTTGCAGCGCAGCGTTCTCCAATGCCCTGCGCACGTTGATCCGCACTTCATCGACACGGAAGGGCTTCGGAATATAGTCGACAGCTCCGCTGCGCATGGCCTCGACAGCCGTGTCCACGGCGGAATAACCAGTGATCATGATGACGGGCAGATGGCTATGATTCTCCATGACCCAGTTCAGCAACACCATGCCATCGGCACCGTCCATGACCAGGTCGGTTATGACCAGATCGACGGCCTCACGCGTGATGAGTTCGCGGGCTGCGGCCACATCGGCACAACATGAGGTGCGGTATCCCGCATCGGCCAGACATTCGGCCAGTCCGTGGCGCATGCTGTCCTCGTCATCCACGATTAAAATGTGGGCGTCTTCAGGCACTGTCGTCCTCGTTCGAAAAACTGATCGTGATTGTGGTACCGGCGCCCTCCTGCGACTCGGCGCGGATGCTGCCACCGTGGCGCTCGACGATTTCCTTGCTGATGGCCAGCCCCAGGCCCGTACCCGTGCCGAACCGTTTCGTACTGAAGAACGGGTCGAACAGCTGCCGCAGCTGCTCGGGGGTCATCCCGCTGCCCGTATCGTCGACCGTGATCATAACACCGTGATCATCCGCCGGCGCGCAGCGGATGTCCACCCGCCCTCCCTCGGGCATGGCGTGATACGCGTTGACCAGCAGGTTGCGCAGGACACGCGTCATCTGTTGTGGATCGACGCGCAAGCGAGACCGTTCGGGATGCACATCCAGGGTAACATCGATGTGCGGCCTTTCCCGTCGGGGACCATCGGCGGCGTGTACGCCTGCTTCCAACAGCGCCAGGGCATCGACCCATTCGCGCATCGGGGCCGGCCCACGCGCGTAGTCGCGCAGCTCTTCGACGATCAGTGCGATCTCGCGAGCCTTGTCGTCGATAACACGAAGCTTGTCGGCCATGGGATCATTCGGCGGCAGTTTCTCAGTGAGCATCTGAGCATACATGGCAATGACACCCGATGGGTTGTTGATCTCGTGGGCGACTGCCGCTGCCGTGCGCCCAATGGCTGCCAGGCGTTCCGCCCTGATCAACTGCTCAGTCTTGTCCTGGATCTGCCGCTCGAAGTCTTCATGTGCGTGCTGCAAAGCGTGTGCCATCTGCGCTATCTGCGTCGCCAGAACGCCGAGTTCGTCGTCGGGCGGCACGTCGAGCGCGACATCGAAGTCGCCGGTTCCGATACGTCGGGCGGCCTCGCACAAGCCACGAAGTGGCAACGTCACCTGACGCGCCAGCCATACGCCAAGCAAGAGTGCCCCAGCCATGGCCAGAATCAAAACCCCCAGGAACGCCTGGCGAAAATCCCGGGCACCTGCTTCGAGGACGTCATCCGGTTCGAACAGTGCCAGCCGCCAGCGTTCCGAAAACACCGAACCGACGTCAGCCCAACTGACCAGCTCGCGGCGGCCTCCGGACTCACGAATGAACGCCGCCGTGGTTCCGGAGATCTCGCCGAGATGGGGACACTCGGACGGATACAGACACGCCCCATCGGAATCATACAAAGCAACATGGCCACTCGGTGACAGGCGCGATGCTGATGCGCTGTCCCACATCATGTCGATCCACACGAGCTGCCGGGGGCCGGGAAACGGCGCACGGACCCGCGCAACCACCGAGACACACAGTGCGTCATCCTTGACGGCGGTATGCACGACGACCTGCCTGGGAAGCAACTGAACCGCCTGGCCCATCCACGGCACTGCCGCGGCCTCGATGCCCCCCATCGATACGCCGATCGTCGTCCCGCGACGCTCGACTCTGATTTGAGCACCGCGCAACTCGTCACCATAGTTGATGTTGACGTAGTCCGGCCTCAGATCCGCGAACGTCCGCAACTGCATGATGAGCTTCTGTCGCCAGAACTCGAACTCGTCTGTCGCTGAAGCAGGCGTCGTGAGGTAGCTCTGCAACACGGGCCATTCCGCGACCGTCAGGACATCGTGTCGGGCGGTTGCGAGAGTGTGGGTCAACGACCGCGCCAGACTGGCTGCCCGCTCTGCTGCGGCCGAAGCAGCCACCTCGCGCACGACTTGTACGTGTCGTCTGGTCGTGTAGATAGCGATGCCTACGAGCGGCAGTGTCGTGACGAAGACAAAGCTCATGGCCAGGCGGACCCACGTCCGACGCCACCATGCTATGTGGCCGTCCGCTGTATGCCCCCTCATGGTGGTGCCCTGACGGCCAGATGCTGGTTGACGGGTACGTCGCCCAGGACGGCTTCGCGACCATCGACAAACTGCACGGACACCCGCCGGGCGACCCGGCAGGTTCCCATCCCGAAGTGCGCCACGGCGGGCTCGGTGCAGAGGTAGCTCGAGCCTGCGATCATGACCCGCACCTGGTCGGGCAGGCCGTCAGCCTCGACGCGCACCACCGTACCGGGGACGACGTCTGCCTGGGGACGCACCTGCAGCCAGTTCCCCTGTGCCAGCCGGTTTTCGAGGATACGAACCGGCCCATTGTTGGTCGTCACAATGATGTCGAGATCGCCGTCCCCATCGAGATCACCGAAGGCGGCGCCGCGCCCAGCCCAGCGTCCCAGACCGTCAAGACCCAGCCGAGTACTGCGATCTTCGAACCGTCCGTTGTCCTGGATGAACAGCATGGGTGGCTGAGCGACGCACTGCCCGGGATCTGAAGCGGGTGGACTGGTGTAGCCGTTGACCACGAGGAGATCGAGATCACCGTCGTGATCCACATCGCCCCAACTGGCACCCCAGCCGGTTGCCCCCAGGCTCGGGGTGGCCAGCTGCGCTGCATACGTTACATCCTCGAACAATGCCGTTTCCTTGCGGCCAGGCTGATACCCCCAGCCGCGGTACAGCACGTTGCTCTCATCCTGCCAATGCGTAGCGAAGACATCGAGCCACCCATCCGCATCGTAATCGCCAACGGCGACGCCCATGCCCCCTCTCGGATCCGCCAGGCCGCTCAGATCACTGGTGTCGATGAACGTGCCATCACCCGCGTTGTGGAAGAACTGGTTGCGCGACACGTCGTTGATCACGTAAACATCAGCGTGTCCATCGCGATCGAGATCGGCGAACACGACGCCCAGGCCCTTTCCCGCGACGTCTACGATACCGGCGCCGGCGGACACGTCGGTGAATACACCACCGCCATCATTGCGGTACAATGCATCATGTTCAGCCGAATGCAGAAAGGGACTGAAGGCGATCGGCTCATCACGATCGTTACGCAACGTCCCGGAATCCGAGAGGGCCTGTTCGTCGTAGCGGATGTAATTGGCCACGTAGAGATCGAGATCGCCGTCATGGTCATAATCTGCAAAGGCAGCTCCGGTGCTCCAGCGCGCGTCATCCACTCCTGAGGCTCTGGCTGTTTCAAGGAAACGACCATCGGGTTGCTGGAGATACAGCAAATTGCGCCCCAGCGCGGTGATGTAAATATCTACCGTGCCGTCGCCATCGACATCGGCCATGGTACTGCCCATCTGCATTGCAGCTGCACGAATCATGCCTGTTTCGCGCTGAAGCTCGAAGTGCATGTCTCCGCGATTGATGTACAGGGCCTGCCCGCCAGTTTTCGTGCGACCCGGCACGAACAGATCTGGCAGGCCGTCGCCGTCAATATCGGCAACACCACAACCCGGGGCCATGACCTGGCGAATGTCCGCCAGGATCATTCCAGCATCATGCACGCAGTCGATGCCCGTGTGAACCGTGATATCCACGAATCCAGTCGTCGGAACCACGGGCACCGCCGCCGGGTCGTGAGCCGGGCCAACACTCTTGACCTCGACTACCACACCGGAAGACAGGACTGGCCACGACCAGAAATAAACCATCAGCATGGCCAAAGCACCCGCAACGCCACCGCCGAGGAGCAGCACTTGACGGTCAATCGATTGCATGGGGCACATGATACGGGAGCGCGGAGGAAGAGTCATTAACCACCGACTCTTACAGTCCGTCGGCTGATGCTCCTGCCGTGCGGTTCAGCGCGAACGCTCATCGCCGATTGCGATGAGTCACATGGCAGTTCCGGCATGACACGCCGACGGACTCGAGACGCTCCGTGAGACGCATGCGGTCGTCTCGTCGCGCCAAGGCTTCTTCGAGGCTTCGGGCTCGTTCCCCTGCTTCTGCAAGCAGTGCCGCGAAGGCCGGATCGTGGTCGTGCGCACCCCGATTTTCCAGCAGCATGCGCAGTGTATTCTCGAGGAGACCTGCCTCGTTCAGAGGCACGAGATCGGGATGGTGTGCCGGAACGCACCAGCCGGCGTCGCGAATCTCCACCAGGTGGTCATACGCCTCCTGAGCTTGCGCCATGCCCTTGACGAAATCCGGAACCGGTGAGATCTCAGGAAAAACGCCGGGTAGCCGGGCCAGCTCGTCGGCTGTCGCGGGCGTCGTCTCACGAACGCAAGCATAGAGCCCGGCATAGCCGTGGTCCGTTCCGGCATGCCGCATCACGGTGATACCTTCGTCCGGGGTGATGTGATTGAGGGCGACCGCAGCCACGACTGCAGCTGTTGGCCCGCGATGCCGGCCGTGATGACAATGCACGTACAGCGGACCTGGCAGATCACGAACGACGCGCGCCAGCTCCAGCTGGCGATGACGATCAATACCGTGATAACCGACTGGCAGATGAACATAGCGCATGCCGTACTGCCGGGCGGTCACGACATCGGGCGTGGCGCCATCGACTGAAAGAATGGTTCGTATGCCCCGCCTGTGCAGCTCGGCAAAACCGTGTTCGTTCTCGGGAGCAGAGCCACTGATGATCCGAGGTGCGACCGCGATGACGTTCTCCAGCCCAGCGTGCGGGGCCGGGTGCTGATTCGTATGCCCACGCGGGTGGCATGAAAGCAGGATCATCAGGCCGAGGGCCGGAACGGCCCACGGCCAGGCATGTTGCATGCGGCACGCCACCACGTTCACCTCATCCGTGGCCTGGGGCCATCGAGCGTCCTCTTGCACATTTACCGGTCGAATATGGTAGCGCCAGGCTGGGCGGATTCAAGAGCCGTGGGGCTGCAGCGTTCCCGCTGATGGCGGCAACGAATTAAAGTCACAGTTCTTTCCGGACGTCGCCAATGCCAGACCAGGCCATAATCGTCCAACAGTATTGTTGACGAAATAGTTTCCTGACGATAATCATTGCCATGATGTCATCTTCTGCAACAGAATTAGCCGAGGCCATCCTGTCACTGACCGTCAATTCCTGGCGGCAGATCAGCAGTCAAACCGCCGAGGTCACCGAATCGGAATTTCTCGCCCTCGACCAACTGGCGCACAACGGGGTCCAGACCGTTGGAGCCATCCGGGAACAAATCAACGTGCTGCCTGCCCAAATGTCGCGCATCATCAGGCGGCTCGAAGAATCCAAGTTCATCACGACAGCGATCAACGCGCACGATAAACGCAAAGTCGATGTCAAAATGACGGCCGAAGGCGGCAAGGTCTACAAGAAGTACCGTAAAGCCAAGCTCGACCCCATCGTCCACGCCCTGAATCGCCTGTCGAAGACACAGCAGCAGCAGTTCATGGATCTGATCAATTTGATGGCGCAGTCATAAGAGGCGCTGCGAGATCAAAAACCACGGTGTGGCGCAACAAAGCGGGGCGCGCCCCCTCCGAAGGCGCGCCCCGTTCACTCTTCGGTCAAGCCCTAGTCAAGCCGGTAGCAGCACGTGTTGTCGGCGTGATGCTCCCAGTTGTTTGGACACACGGGCAGGTAGTCGCCAACACAGACCAACCAGCTCCATGCGTTCACGTGGCAGCTCAGCTCTGCGACGCCGACGTTCGGATTGATGATATCCAGATCCGGGCGCTCGGGATCCTCCCGCATCTGCAGGTCGTCTGCGGCCCCGATCGCCACCTCGACCGCGCACTCACCGTTGAAGCGGTCAAACGCACCATCGGCAGCCGTGCAAGTCTCGGTCGTGAAGCCCTTACACACAACGCGACCATCCAGGGTCAGCTCGCAGCAATAGTCGAGCGGCGACTCTGCGCACGACGTATTGATCTGTGTCGCGTCGTCGCGCTCGGTCCGCCCCCGCAGACGCGGCGCGATGCCCTGGATCCCGGATGCACAACTCGTCTCCGTGTCAACTGCACACACTCCACTCGCTTCCTCGAAGAAGCCCCCCAAGGCTTCACATTGGCAGTCGCTGAAACCGCGACAGCTCATCACCCCATCCCGTTCGATGCAACCGACCTCGAACGCCGATCCCCCCGGATCGCGCTCACCGATTCGATCGGCCATCTCCTGCATCGCGGCATGATGGGCAAGCATCTTCAGCTCATCCGCATCCTCGGCTTGGCCGACCTGACAGAGTGCCGCAACAGCCAACCCAACGCACATCCCCAGTTTCAACTGTTCCATTGTCATCGCTCGAACCTTTCAGTGCTTCCATGACCCCTACTCGGTTCCGCCCCTCCTTGAGCAGGTACCGTGCCACACGCATTTCGGGGGCTCCAGGGGCGATTCGATCTCGCTTCCGGGCACTATCCCCCGCGGGCGGGTGAGCACTGGGTAGTTCTCACAGGCAGCGGTCGATCGATGCACCGGGTGCACGGGACCGACGCTTGCGGTAGCATCCCGGCCATGACGCCGCGCACGATGACCGCACAACTCGAGGTGTGCCGCCACTGCCATCAACCCAATCTGATCCCTACGCCGATCCCCAGCGGCGCCCGGGTCAAGTGCCGTCGATGCGCGGACAGCCTGCGCCCCTGGAGCCGCTCCCTGCACAACAACCGGCTGGCAGCCATCCTTGCCGGAGCCGGTGTGATCTTCTGTATCCCGGCCATGACATTGCCTCTCATGGGTATCCGCAAACTGGGGTTCACCAGCGAAATGGGCCTGGTCGAAGGCGTCATCTCGTTGATGCATCATGGGAATACCGTACTGGGGCTGATTCTGCTGGCCTGTTCGGTGGTGCTGCCCATTGCCAAGATCACGGCTCTGCTGCTTCTGAGCACCCGGGGTCCGCAGCTCAGCGCTCACAAGCGCTCCTGGCTGTTCCACGCCATCGAGTGGTCTGGACGCTTCAGCGTGCTCGATCTGCTGCTGGTCGCGGTTCTCATTGCCGCTCTGAAAGTTGGCGACCTGGTGACGGTCTATCCGGGCCCCGGCCTCGTAGCCTTCGCACTGGTCGTATTCCTCAGCCTGGTTGCCTCGTGGTCCTTTGATCCGGATTCGATTTGGAGAGATCCCGATGACCGATTCACCGGCCCCGCCTCCCTTCACTGACGCCCCGCCCAACCAGGCCTGGGTCACGGTCCCGGTCGCAGAGGTCATTCCGGCTCCCGGCCATGCCAGGGCGTTCCGCTTGATGACCGTCATCATCATGATCCTGCTCGCCGGCCTGCTGGGCGCGATCGGGTGGTGGTGGTGGCACAGCCGCGGACTGGAAGTCAGCATCGAATTCGAACGACCGCACGGGCTGCAGATCGGAGCAAGCGTCATGCTCAACGGCGTCCAGGTCGGAGAGGTCCGCGATATCGCCATTCTCGAGAACCATCGCATCCAGGTGCGCACACGCCTGACCGCCAAACCTGATATCAATTCCATGATCGCCCGCGCGGGCACGCAGTTCTGGATCCCGCGGTTCAGCGCAGATCTCACCCGCGGCGTACGCAACGTCCAGGCAGTCTTTGCCACGCACGTGGAGGTCAATCCGGGCACTGGTCCCCGCCAGCGACACTTCACCGGACTGGAACAGGAACCCCCGACCATGTGGTTGCGCGACGGTGACCTGCCGATCGTGTTACGAGCCAGTCGCAACCAGGGTGTGACGGAAGGATCGGCCGTATTCTATCGCGGACTCGAAATCGGCAAGATCGTTCGCACGCAGCTGTCGCGCGACAGCAGCACCTTCGAAGCCTGGCTGCGCATCGATGCGCAGTACCGTATGCTCGTGCACAACGACAGCCGCTTCGTCGACAGCTCCGGTCTGCGTGTAGACGTCGGACTCGGCGGCATGACGCTCGATCTGGACAGTTTGCAAAGCGTCCTGGCCGGCAGCGTTCAACTCTATACGCCGACCTCTTCCGGCGACCCGGCCGAAGCGGGCCGCGAATTCGTTCTCGAACCCGATGCCGATCCCGAGTACGCAACATGGGCCCCATATATCGATTACGCGGGCTATCAACCTATGCACGTCGCCGCCCTCCAACAGATCCGCCCGACTCCGATCGCAGCCACGCTGACCTGGAAGTATCCGCGAGCCCTCGGACTCATCGATGCTGGCGAAGGCACCCGTCAGGGCCTCGTTCTGTCCACGCGCCTCGGGGTCCTGGTTCCCACGAACATGGTCGATACCGGCAACACCTCGGCCACCGACGTCGTCCTCGACATCGCCGGCACACGTTGTGTCATCGATGATCAGGCCGTGACCTGGCGCGGCGAAGGTCTGGCGCTGTGTGTGACCACGCCAGCAACAGTCACCTGGCCAGTGGAGCGTATCCGTCAGGCAACCGAACCCGAAACTTGCACGCTGTACGGCCCGGGCGGACTCGATATGGTCATCAACCGCGAGTATCTCGACCCGACAGCGCCTGGCTGGCGTATTACGCGCGACGATGCATTCAATGCCGGATGGAACGGGGCAATCGTGCTGTCCAACAGGGATCACGCGGTCATCGGGATGCTGGCCGTCGATGAAAAAAATCGGGGGATGGTGATGCCGATACCGGGAGGTTTTCCGCCGTAGATGTGCGGTGGGCCTTGCTTCGCATCATAGCTCATTACCAAACAAACACCCCGCTCGGGCACCAGCTGCCCGCGCGGGGTGTTGTCGTTTCGGATGCGCAGATCGCGCGATCTGATTTCTACTTCGCCGATCGCCGACTGACGCGTTCTGTTCTGGTGGCGGACTGGCCAATCACTTCGACGACCGCAGGTCGCGAAGAAATCACGATGCGCCCGGTCGGGTGCGTCGGGAACAGGAATGTCCGCTGCTGCGTATCGCCATCGTCGTGCAGCACTTCAATGCTGAAGCGTCCTTGAGCCTCAGCAGACGCCTGGAATGTGAACGTCGCCAGATAACCGCGCGGAGCCGCTACGCCCGGCGTATCGAGACCGGCGAGCATCTGCCCGGTCCGCACGTTGAACGCATCCCAGTAGCCCAATCCGTCGAACACGTGAGCTGCGCCCGATACCGGCGGGGCAATCCCGATGTCGATCAACTTCAATCGGCCGCGCAGGCCACCGGAGGCGGCAACGTGCAGCTGGTAGCCACGCAGATCATTGACGGGCCGATCAAGCAGAACATCGATGACGATGCGCTGGCCGGGACGCACCTGTGTCCGATCGGCGACCAGGCTGATGGCCGCAGCGCCGACGACCCGCGTTTCGGGCATGCTCACGGTCGGCTCCGGATTGATCGGACACGTACATGGCGACACGCCGCCAAACGCGTTGAGTGCTGCAAACGCGTCATTGGCATCGCACACGCCATCAGGATCACACGAACCGAACTGACCACCCGTATCGACGTTCAGAGCGTTCGGCGGATCCGGTTCGCAGTTGTAGCTGCCGTTGTCACCGATGTCCGAGAAACAATTCAGTGCATGAAAACGATCATTGGCGTCGGGCGTGCCGTCGGGAGCACACAGACCGAACTGACCGCCCATGTCCGCGAAGACGACAGCCGTAGAGACGCACGCGTCATGGTCACAGATCCACCACACACAACCATCGTCACGAATACCGTCATCGTCGACATCCGCACAATCGGCCAAGCCGGTACACGGTTCGGCCTTGGCAAACAGGCTGACATCATCGATGAACCAGTCATCGAAGTTTCCAGACGAACCGCTGTTGCGGATGCGCAGCCGGAAGGCCGCGTGCAATGCATCCTCAGGCAGAATCTCTTCTTCGTACTGGAATGTGTTCATCTCAGGACCCGGGCCGGGGTGCTGATGAACGATCTGCCACACGCCGCCATCGTCAAGATACTCGACGATCAGGTCTTCACCATCATCAGGACCCTCGCCACCTCCGGCCCGTTGCCAGTGATAGCTCAGAATGACGCCAGGAAGGCCGTCGAGATTGATCATGACGGTTCGGATTTCGTCCCCACCATTCGGATCGCCGTTGAACCGCGCCGAATTGGGCGCGGCTGGGTTCAGCGATACCGACGGTGTCGATCGTCGCGTCACTCACCATGGCCCACTTGTTGACGTCGAATGTGGTCGAGGGAAAATCATCGAAGAACGGCAACTCGATCACGGGCTCGATATCGATGCTCACCGTGGCGGTGTTCGAATCACCACCCTCTGGCGGAATGCCACCATCACTGGCGATGTACTGGAAGCCATCAACGCCGGAAAAGCCACCGGATGGTTCATAGGTCACCGTTGTCCCAGAACCGCTCATGACATAGGGGACGCTGTCAATCACCTGGTCGTTGCCGGCATCACGCAGTTGCTGAAGCGGCAGGGCCGTCACGGTGTAGGTCAGCGCCGCGGGCGGATCAGGTAAGCCATCGTCGATGGCCACGAGCTCGATATCGACTGGAATGTCTTCGCCGGTGGCCACGGTGCTGTTGCTGGCCGCTGGCGGCCTGGGCCCGCAGGATCCAGAGCCGCTCAGGTCGCTCTCCAGGAAATCGGCGGACAAGCCTTCACCCTCGGACAGACCGACAATGCCATCGTCGGCGGCAATCGAAGCGTAACTGATACGAATGTCGCCGCCAAAGTACATCTCGATCTGAAACGTGTTCTGGTTTCCGGCGTTGTATTCGGTCACGTTTTCCCAAGTCACCGCAACGCGATCGGCCAGCTGTTTCCAACTGACCGTGCCGGACTGGTTCGGCGAAATATCATCGTACAGGGCCGATATCCGCGGCTGATCGAAATGTTCATCCAGTGTCTCGGTCCAGTCACCGGCACCACTATTGAATGTGATATAGCCATTGCTGCCGACATAGAAGCTGCTGTAGCTCACGCCATAGAGTGCAACTGACTCGCCTCCGCCCAGAGTGATCAGCTCGGATTCATCGTCGCCGAGCGCCAACACCTCACCGCCCGCAGGATCAGTCGGAAGGGCCACCGTGGGCTCGGCACAGGCAGCGTATTGGTCGATCGTTCCGTTGGGCACGAACAGGATGGATGTGTTGTCCAGATCATTGTCACCGCCGAACGCTTCGGTGAAGAAATCCGGTACCTGAGGGGTCGCAAATGTGTAGCACGCCCCACCATTGTCATCCGTTTCCGAGTTGCCCGCACCGTCGGTCGCGGACACCGTATAGAAATACGACGTGTCGTCTTCGAGACCGAGCAGGCTGACTGAATGTGATGTTCCGAAACCTCCAGCGGATGCCGACTCGGTCAAGGATCCACAAGACAAGCCGAAGCTGACCGAGGCATTGGCATCTTCGTCGGTATCAAAGATAACGCGGGCGTCGCGCGGTTCGATATCGACTGCCTGGACGTTCGAGATGACCGGCGGCGAGCAATCGACCACCGCCATCGACGTCACCACGACATTGAAGTTACCCTGGCCATCGTCCGCATCCGTGTAGCTCACACTGACCGTATCACCATCGGCAACGAGCAGTGTGCCAGCGGAATCAACCGTCTCGAGTGCGATCGTGGCCTCGAACGCCGCGGTCTCGGCAGCCGTCTCGGTCAGCAGGATGGACTCGCCCGCCGGCTCCGAATCGGACACGATGGTCACGGACAGTGTTTCGATTGCTCCGTCATCGGTATTCAAGTCACAATCGACCACGCGTACCGTCGCAGTCCCCGAGCACGCATACTTGTTGCGGTCGAGAGCCACGATACCGCTTGGGGAACAGGCCACCAGGACCGGCGACGCCGCGACCGAAAACGACTGCGGCCCCTGGGGAACATTGAAGCCGTGGACATCGACGCGATAGACGCCGGGAGCCGGGGCATCGATGACGACCTGTTCGATGTTGTTGACGTGATCCGGAGCGTTGCGCACGGCCGGCGCACTGGGATTGAACGGCTCGAGCGTCCATGGAAAATACTGAGTATTCGATGCGTCGAACACCTGCAGGTCCAGATCATTGACCAGCACAGGGCTGACGTTGGGCGTACCCGGTACATCGTCCCAGGCCAGCGTGACTTTCACCTCGGTGTCGCCCGGACCCACCAGCACGAGGAATGAATAGGTCGCGCCATGGCCGACCGTATCCTCGAGGAAGTTACCGTCACGAAAATGATTGATCGCCGCTTCAACGCGAACCGAACCGTAGCCCACCATGTAGTCAGGACCCGTGTTCTCGAGATCCACCGCAGTATGAGCCAGGACGGCTTTCAACGTGGACCCACGCGGATCGTCTTCAGTCGGATAGTTCGCCCGGTAGTCCTGCAGGATGAGGGCACTGAGCCCCGTCACTGTCGGAGCGGCCATTGAAGTTCCGCACTTACCGGTGTATCCCCCCGAACTCGAGCACGATGTCACATCGTTATCGTCATCAGATTGGCAGCCAGGCGCCGAAATGTCGGGCTTGATACGCCCGTCGTCCGTCGGCCCCCAGCTGGTGAAACTCGTGACCGAATCGTCGTTGGAGTTGAGCGCGCCGACGGTGATGTGGTTCTTGGCACACGCCGGGGGTGCCGTCGAGTGATACTGGCCAGGGTAACCCTCGACACCAAAGCATACACTGGTCTGGCGTTCGTTGCCGTTGGCCCACACGATACGGAACGGGCGACCGAGACTCCCGCCGGCGATGGCGTCGATCAGCGCGCCGGTTGCACCGTAGTTGCCTTCCCATTCACACGGGAAGCCGTTGGGTGCCGTGTTGCTTCCGATCGAATTGTTTGACACATCGACATTGAAGACGTTGAGCGCCTCACTGTAATCAGCCTCGATGTCGCCGGGGTCCGTATAGAGGAAGCCCTGCTGCAGACCGCCGACCTGCTCGAAACCATAGGACTCGATAATGACTCCCGGTGCCATGCCACGATACAGGCCGCCGCTGCCGGAACCATCGCCTCCAACCGTTCCGGATACGTGGGTGGCGTGGTCCGACAGACCGGATGAATCACGCACGGTCAGGCGGCCACCAAAGTCACCGTGCGACTCGAGGGCGTAGCCACCATCGTAGACCAGCACATTGATACCCGAGCCGTCGAGATTGTACGGCGCCTCCTGCACGACGTCGGCTCCGGTGATTTCGCGATTGCTGTTGTTCACTCCGCTGAGCCTGGGCAGGGGCGGCTCGATCCACATGACAGCGTCTTCGTCTGCTAAACGACGGATCTCTGACACGGGCAACTCGATGACCAGTCCGTTGATCGAGTGCAGCTCCGAGCGCACGAAAGCGCGGTGCTTGAGGGCAATGTTGACCGCGTCGGGAACCAGACGGACATCCTGATGAAACAGAACGTATGCCGCGGCAATGGTCTCCTCGTCACCTTCACCATCTCCCTGCTTGTCCTTGTGGCGATTGACCACGGCGAAGTCGTGAACGATGTTGTTGTTCAAATCGGGATGCAGTTTCCAGGTTTGCCGAATCCGGGCCACGCGCGGTGTAGCGGCCAAGTTGGCGACCGCTTGCGAATCGACGTTGGCGGCGGCCGTCGCGGCAAAGAAGGCGTGGTCACCGAGGTAACTCAGCAACGTGATGCCAGCGTCCTGCAGCTGGGCACGTTCGGCGTCACTGACCGGCCCATCGAATTGCATGATGATGTGGCGTTCATCTGCACGCGCCGCCAACCGAGCGACTTCGGCACGGGTTTGCGCCGCATCTCGTCGCGGCAACTCAGCATCGCCGCCGACCCACCGGATCTTGCCGGCCAGCGCGGGCGCAGCCGCAAGCAACAGGGTCGATGTGTAGACGAGAAGCGCTCGGGTGGACACCGTCGAAAGCATATGGACATCTCCTCCGGAAATTGAGAGTGGGGATTCATCGGGTGGCGAAAGGCAGGCGCCGACCGGCTCACATCCCCGGCACAACTTTCATGTATTTATTGCTTTGCCCCGCGGAATTCGAGTTTAGAAGATTCCAACATGCGCGACAAGACTGGACAAGCGCGGCGTGGGTGTAAAACGGAGTGTGCACCGGACAATCGGCCGCCAGGCGGCGGGAATGCAGTTCGACGCAGTCCAGGTGGCGTGACCGGCGGACGTCAGCGCGGACCTGGGACCGGACTGGAGGTCACGCAACGGAAGCCAATGTGTGACATACCCGTATCCACAGCAGTCCCCCGGCGGCCGCTCGGGCGATAGGCCGAACAATATGAACTGTGGCACAGGAATGAGCCACCGCGCGTCACCCGCTTGGGCGTGAAGGGCTCCGCGGGATCGAAGCTCCGTGACGGACCGGTCGGATCGGCGACGACACCACCACGGGTTTGCCCCAATTGCACCGCGTAGGTGTCCGGGCGATACCAGTCCGAACACCACTCCCACACATTGCCAGCCATGTCATACAGGCCGTAGCCGTTGGGCGGATAGGTCTTGACGGGAGCCGTACGAAGGAAGCCGTCACGATTCGTATTCTTATGGGGAAATACGCCCTGCCAGATGTTGGCCTGTGGCACGGTGTCCGATGGCGGCGCATCACCCCACACGTACGTCTTGCCATCGAGGCCACCGCGGGCAGCGAATTCCCACTCAGCTTCGGTCGGCAGACGCTTGCCGGCCCACTTGGCATAGGCAGCGGCGTCGAACCACGAAACGTGGACGACCGGGTGGTCATCCTGACCCGCAATGGAGCTGCCCGGGCCCGTCGGCGTCCGCCAGCTTGCACCAGGCGTCCAACTCCACCACGCCGCCACATTATCGAGTGGTACGGCGTGCGCGGGAGGCGTAAACACGAGCGAGCCGGCGACCAGAACGTCCTTCGGCGGCGGCGGTGTGCCGGGCGGCAACTGCGCCATGATCTCTTCGAGCGTAGGAACCTTCTCGGCAGTCGTGACGTAGCGGGTGGCCCCGACGAACGCGCGAAACTGGGCGTTGGTCACTTCGGTGACGTCGATCCAGAACCCGTCGACGCGAGCGCGGTGCGCCGGATGCTCAGGACGCCACGCATCGAGCGCGTCGGTGCCCATCGTGAACTCACCGCCCGGGATCCACACCATTCCCGGAGGTGGCGCGCCAGCCGGCTGGCCGAATGCCTGGGTACCCCAGGCCATAACCACTACGAGCAGTGTTCGCGCGTACGCCATCAATGTCTCCTCACGATCCCGCATTTGCAGAATCTTGCTTCTCGTCATGGAGCTCGTCGAGCCGAATCCGAACAAACTCGATCAGCCTTCGGACCCCGCGCCGTGGATCTTCCCACGCGTCGTCTTCGCGCATACTGTTGAACGCGCTGCCATTGCCCTGCATGATGATTGCACACAATTGTTCACCGGTTACCGCGTCGAGCATCTCGAGCTCTACGGTCGCTCCGCCAGGAAGGGAGTTGGCCCAGCGCTTGAGCGGATGATTGTCGCGATCAGGCGTTTGATAATAGTACGCAGGTTCCAGGCGCGTGAGCGCACTGCGGAAGCGCAGCACCCCGGGTGCGGGCTCCTCGACGACTGGGTAACGGTCACCCAGCGTCTCGATCAGAGAGTCCTTGAAGAATGCCATGAAAGCGGTCACCTCCTCGGGTCGTACTCTCTTGTCAACACGATCCATGAGCACCTCACCATCATCGACCATGATGTGGTCGTAGGTGCTCAAATCGACATCTTCGTTACGGTAGAGCCAAATGTGGATGTCAAAGCGGCCGCGGTCCTCACCACTCGGATCGATGTAGTCCCAGCCGCGATGGTCCTGCGACACGGGCTCGAGATGCGAGTAGTCTTTCAAGAATCCCGACCGCGGCATCTGTACCTGGCAACCGGCGCACGAGAACAGGACACCCATAACCACAAGCAATTGAGATCGAGGTACGATCATACCAATATCCCTCACAGGCTCATGTGCGCCCGAATACCATAGACCACGGCAACGTCCTCGTCGCCCCCACCGGGGTTCATGATGATCTGCAGATCCGGAGTGATGTGCAGCCACGGGGTCACTTCAATGTTGTAGAATATCTCGACACCCTGCTCAGAACCGATGTTGAGAAGATCCGGGATATCATCGCTGACATCCACATAGTAGTAACCGACGCCGAACGTATCATGGTCGCGCGTCGGGACGATCCCTTTACCTCCAATACCTACGCTGTAGAACGCCGTGACGGGGTTGACCTCGCCATCACTGAAGCCCAGGCGCCCGAAGACACCGACGCCCTGTGTCGGGTCGTCTTCCTCAACGTAAATATATTGATCGAAGTTGTAATAAAAGGCCCATTCACCATCGGAAGTATTGGGATTGAGCACAGCACGCAACAACCCGAGTATGGGCAGATTGATGCGCTCGTTCTGTGTCAGCAGGAGAAAAGTCTTGTTGCTGTAGGCCAACCCGAAGCGCTGGTGCCCCGGCAGCCCGAACGGCATCAGCGTGAAGTCCCACTCCGTCACGAACGTCGTTCCCTGCGGCGAGTGGAACGCCGTATCGAATCCTGCGGTGTCCGCACGGCCGAACCCATCGAGCATCGTGAAACTGACCGTCAGCCAGTCGGCCGGTCGATAGAACAGGCCGGCCGTCAAAGCTGAATACGGTACCATGTTCAACAACGCCGGATTGGCCACCAGGGCCAGATTCATGAATTGTGTGTTTTCGCTGTGCGCGAAGACATTCTGGTCGCCGGCACGGAAGTCGATCTTACCCAGCGCGAACCCGAAGGTCTCGGACAGGAACTGGGTGTAGACCACATCGGTCAGTGTCGTCGCCCCGGGATCCTCCGGCACCGGGAACAGCCCGTCGGCATTGACCGCCATGATCGAGCCCGCTTGACCGTTGATCGTACGACCGAACTGTGTTTCACCCTTGATGAGCAGTAAACCCGCCGGCCATAGCCCAAGCCGCGCCGTGTCCAGCATCACCGTGTAATCGACCGAACCCGAGTACGCGATCGCCCGGGACGTGCTGTGTCCGCCGTGGGCATTGCCCTGCACGGTCTGCACGAGATCGAATTCGAACACGATACCCCGGCGGGCCAGATCGCTGCGCAGGCCTCCCCAATCACCAAGCAGGTACCGCGTCGAGTCGAGGCCACCCTCATACCCCTGCAGGGTCAAGATGGACACCATCTCCCCTGTCGCAGGCGCCGCATCATCTGCCGCCGCCGGTGCCGTGCCCTGGACGTCCTCCTGAACAGGAGAGTCCAGCGTGAAGTGCCACGACATGTCGCGAAACGACTGTGCCCACGCGATCCCGGGTGCCCAGACCAGAACGACGATCAGTAGCAGCGCCCTCATGTCACATCTCCTCACAGACACGATCACCCGGTCACCGGAAGTGTCAACACCGGCTCGCGATCGGGCAGATTGCCCGCTCGCAGATTGAAGATCGTCGAGATCATCATGATCGTCGATTTGGATAGCCTGTCATTATCACGAATGTAGAACCAGTGCCCGCGATGCTTGACCGCAATGTACGCGTTTGTTGGCTGCCGGCGTGTACAATGGACCTGCAGTATGTCCGCCATCATCTCGCTCCACTCGAACTCGACCCCATGCTCGTCGAGCGTCACGGTCACAAACCCCTCTTCTTTGTGCCTGGCGGGAACCTGCACGCTGTGCGACAGGTAGAACAACATGCTGTAGAGCGAGCGATGGGCGAAGGCCAGAGTTGTATACTGCCGGTCCTCATTCTGGAGATCGACCGGGTTCTTGTCCGCATTGACGAATTCGAAATCTGTTTGAGCCTCTGCCAGACTCAAGAGTTCGCGCAGGCGATCCGCGCGTTCATCTTGCCCCAACGCGGGCATGCGCAGGATCACAACCGGGCGCTCCCTCGTCAGAATATAGTGCTGGCCGTTGTCCGACTGGCGGAATCGAATATCAGACGCGGCGGCGGTGACCGCCGCTGCACCCGTAACCGCTGCCGCAGGAAGCGGATCCGAAATGGCCTCCGAATGCAGGTCGTATTCGAATTCGATGACCCCTTCCTTCTTCAAGTCGGTCATCAGTGCACATGCCGCATAGAACGACTCGTACTCGGGCGCGAACGAGGGCGTCGGCCCCGATGCCCGACGAGCATTTCCCAGGCCATTCATCGACTCGACGGTCACACGCAAGAGCCGATCCGCGCGCCAACCAGACTGCGTCAGCAGCCCCATCTCGTCGGACGAAATCGGTGTCATCAGTCGGGTAACGAACTCCTTGCCCTTGAGCTGGGTAAACGTAATGGTTGGGCGCTCCGAGTAACCCAGGCCCATGCGGGCACCGATCAAGTCTGAACCGCCGCTGGCATCGATACTCGTCGAGCCACCAAGATCGCTCTCTATGACGTGCTGGGCCGAGATGCTCGAGATCTGAAGGAATGCCGGAGGCTCGCCATAGCGCAGTTGAACCAGAGCCTTCAGGAGTTGCTCCATGCCCGTCTGCTGGATCGCACGTGCGTAAGCCGAGTGCTCAGTCCTCAAAAGCTTCGAACCAAACTGGCAGCCCGCCATTCCTGATGTGCACAATACGATAATAGCCAACAACATACTTCGGCTCATGGTGTGCTCCCATCTCGGCCGGGCGATCTCGAACCAGCCTCGGCATCAGCCTGTTACGCGCGCCTTGCGACGAGCTCGGACATGATCGAAACTGTCACATTGATCTGATCAAGCCAGGAACGCCAGACGGACACTCGCGAAGGGTAACACGATCGCGCCCAACGGGCCACCACCGTCGGGGGCGCACGGCCGCCTGAGTTGGAGCCCGCGCCCGGGTCACGTACAGTGGCGGCGTGTTCCGGCAATACATGAATCTTCCCAAGACGGTCTACATCCTGTGCGTCGGCACGTTGATCAATCGCGCCGGCAGCATGGTGTTGCCGTTCCTCGTTCTCTATCTTGCCGATCATCACGGCATGACGGGACACCAGGCCACCACCACCATGGGCCTGTTCGGTGTAGGATCGATCGTGGCAGCCCTGGTCGGCGGCTGGCTGGCCGATCACCTTGGGCGGCGAATCATCATGATCGCCAGCCTGGTGGGCAGCGGTGCCGTGCTGTGTGTATTTGCCGAGCTGCGTGGCACTGCGATCCTGGGTGCCGCCGTTTTTCTGTTCGCGCTGTTGACCGATATGTACCGCCCGGCTGCCCAGGCGATGATCGCCGATACTGTCGAGACCGATATCCGTCCACAAGCGTACGGACTGATGTACCTGGCCATCAACCTCGGGTTTGCCATCTCTCCTATCCTGGGCGGATGGCTGGTCATGTATTCATTCAAGGCGCTGTTCGTCGTCGATGCCCTGACGACGCTGGCCTACGCCGCGATCATCTTCATGCTGATCAAGGAGACCCGGCCGGCACGCGACTCTTCAGCGCACTCCCTCCATGCGACCGTGCCATCGAGCGACCGCAGGGGGTTCATTCTCTTCGGGTGGTTCTGTTTCGGCGTGCTCATCCTGGCCGTGGTTTATTCTCAAGCCATGGTCACACTGCCGCTGATGCTGCGTTCACTGCAGTACTCCCCCACGCAATACGGCAGATTCATGGCCATTAACGGTGTCATGATCGTCTGTCTGCAGATCCCGTTCACCGCAATGGCCAACCGCTTCGACCGCTCTCGGGTCCTGTTCTGCGCCGCTCTCATCCAGGGGGTTGGCTTCGGCGCACTGGCCTTCGTGTCGAGCTGGTCAGCGATTGCCCTGACCATCGTCATCTGGACGTCAGCAGAAATGCTGTGCGCACCGCTCATGCCGACGATCGTATCGGATCTCGCGCCGGTCCATCTGCGCGCCCGCTACATGGGGGTGTTCACCATGTGTTATGCCAGTGCCCACGCGATTGGAGCCCCGCTGGGCGGCCATGTCCTCGACAGCTGGGGGGCCACGACCCTGTGGACCTCCGCCTGGTGGGTCTGTGTGCTCGGCGGGATCATCTACCTGGTGCTGGGGCGCCGCCTGCAGCCCACTGCGGACAGCGCCACGCCCTGATCATCCTACGGAAACCCTGGCTTTGGGGGCCAACGGTGATGTCCGGGCTCTTCCACTCGATCGGTAGGGGGGTGGGGCGCGCGGACCATTTCATATATATTGGTGCACGTTATGACCCAACCCGATGGACATGCCCAACCCTCGACTTCGCGACTCCGTCGGTGGATCTATGCCGCTGCAGGCGTGTGCTGCGTCGGCCTGGGCGCGCTCGGGGTCTTCCTGCCTGGCGTGCCGACCACCGTCTTTCTGATCGCGGCATCGTTCCTGTTCACCCGCAGCTGCCCGTGGCTCGAACACAGGTTGATCCGGACGCGTTTCTTCGCGCCGTTTCTGCCCTATCTCGACCAGTCCCGCCCGATGCCGGCTCGGGCCAAGGTCATCGCCCTGATCCTGATGTGGACCATGGTCACGATCAGCACGATCACCCTCGCCCGCAATTCGACCATTGCGGGGTGGATTGCCATCATGCCTGTGGCCGCGGCCTGTATCGGAACATGGTTCATCCTCCGATTCGGACTGGATCGCATCGCTCGAGACTAGGCTCTGTCTGAACACTACGGCTTGGCGAGATCGGGCGAGGCGTTTGCTGCCGAGGCCACCGGGCCGAAGTGGCGCAGGCGTATCAGTCAATACGCTGAAGACCATGTCGGGCTGAGAACGCAGAAGCACGTCGCAGCCGATCGTAGCTGGTGGAGTTCAGACGGAGCCTGGCGCGGGCCCCTTCCGTAAAAACTCCCACGCCCCCAATGGCCTGGTTTTCCGATATAAGGGACAGCCTCCAGGCTCGTAATTGTGGTAGTATATTCAGCCACTAACACCCCTCCACGGAACCCGTGCCGGTGACGACCGTGGAGTAATGAGGACCGCACATGGAACTGCCCCGCCGCAAGGGCCAGGACGTATATCTACCAGACGGTGAATTCACCCGAGCCATGAATGCGCTTGCAGAGCGTACCGACCTGCATGATCTGCGCATTGGTATCGTCTACGCATTCGATTTTCGAACACGGATGCTGCCCTACTGGTACGCTGACAAGCGGATGGCGCCCTGCTCCGTCCGCACGTTGGCGGACGTGCTCAACCGTTGCGGTTTCAAGCACCAGCGCGTCATCCTGCAACAGTGGACACCCAACTTCAAACCCGGCAAAGCCCTGATCGATGGGCGGCCGCTGGACATCCTCATGGTCTCGGCCATGCAGGTTCACGCTGAACCGTCGTACGACCTCATCCGCGATGCACATACGATGGGCGCCCAGCGCCCTCTGATCCTGGCCGGCGGCCCCAAAGCCATCTACGAACCCACGGACTATCTCGAGCTGGGACCCCAGCCGGGCATCGGCGCAGACGCCGTCGTCACGGGCGAAGCCTACATCCTGTTGCAATTGATCGAAACGCTGGCGAAACATCGCCATACCCCAGACACCTCTGCGCTCCAGGCCTTCGAGATGGTGCGCCAGAATGGCGAACTGCAGCGCGTCGCCGGGCTGGTATATTCGGCACCCAACGCACCTGCAGACCGCCCCTGCGCACTCAATACGGGGGTCCAGCAGCTCCTGCAGGATCTTGACGAAGTCCCGATGCCCGACGCAGGTTACCGGATGCTCGAGCCACCGCACCGCCGCGAGACGCTCTCGGCGAAGCCGGTCCCGCCCAACAAGGTCGGCAAGATTTCGTTGATCAGCTCGGTCATCTCGACGCACGGATGCAAATTCAATTGCAACTACTGCCCGATCCCTGCGGCCAATCAACGCACATGGCGCTACAAGAGCCCCCAGCGCCTGGCTGACGAGATCGCCCACATCCACGAGAATTTCGGCATTATTGAATTCTTCAGCACTGATGACAATTTCTTCAACACGCGGCAGACCGTCGTCGACCTCATGACCGCGATGGCCGACAAGAAATTGTCCGATGGCACGCCGCTCGGCGAGCGTGTCCGTTTCTATACCGAGGCCACCGAGTTCGACGTGTTCAAGAACATGGACATCCTGCCGTTGTGCAAGAAGGCCGGGATGAGCGCGATCTGGTTCGGCATCGAGGACATTACCGCAGAGCTGGTCAACAAAGGCCAGACCGAAGGCAAGACCGCGGACATTTTCCGGCAGATGCACGAAATCGGCATCGAGCCGATGGCCATGATGATTCACAGCGATGACCAACCCGTGACCTCGGCCAAAGGCGACCTGTCCGGCCTGGTCAATCAGGCCAAGTATCTCTTCGAGAACGGTGCAGTGTCTTACCAGTGCACATACCTGTGCCCGGCAGTCGGAACGCGCGTATTCGAAGATATGGCCAAATCGGGCATCCTGTACAGCGCCGTGGCCGGCGATCACATTCCGCAGGCCTTTCTCGACGGTAACCACGTCGTGGCATCCAAGAGCGACGAACCCTGGAAGCGCCAGATGGAAGTCGTGCGCGGCTACGCGGCATTCTACAATCCGATCAACACTCTGCGAATCATCAAGAACTGGCGCAAGACGCCTCTGTCGGCCAAACGGCTGCTGTTTCAGATCATCGGACAGATCGGCCTGGTCATGACGGCTCCCAAGTTGTGGAAGTGGTCGCGCAAACTCAAGAATGGACCGATCGAGCGGTATGAAGGCCTGATCTCGGCCCGTGTACCGATGGTCGACGTCCACACGCGCGAGGAAGTCTACTGGGCCATCGAAAAGGAGCCGTCGGAGCTGCCGCTGGTGCAATTGACCACCGCCGACCTGCACAGCAACGGCCATGCCGCTCCCGATCTGGCCGATGAACACAGCCTGGTCAGCCTGACGGTCGTATCATGAGCGAACGCTTCGGCGACACGTGACGCTCGATTCACCCACCCCCGTGAATTATGGACGATGGCTGGCCTTGGCGCTGGTCGTGGCCGCGGCCTCATGGGTCACGTGGTCGTATGCACAAGACGGCATCGTCTACGTACTTCTCGACAACTCCCTGGATCCCGGGCACAAGATCGAGCGCCTCCGCGCGGCGTTCGAACAGTGGGGGTCTCTCGCACCGCTGGCGTACCTCGGGCTGGTCACGGTCGAAGTCGTCGTGGCCCCGATCCCGGGAACGCTCATCTACCTCCCGGGCGGCCTGATTTTCGGGGGGGCGTGGGGTGGCACGCTCAGCCTGGCAGGCAACGTCCTGGGCGCTGGCATCTCGTGCCAGCTGATGCGCACCATCGTGGGTCGCCGGTGGTTGCAGTCGTTCGTCGAAGGCAAGCGCTTCCTGCGCCACCAGGTGCTCATCGAGCGCCATGGGATGACGATCATCGCGCTACTGCGTCTCAACCCCCTGACCTCTTCAGATCTCGTGTCGTATGCAGCCGGCGTCACCCGCCTGCGTGTGACCACAGTCATGCTCGGAACTCTCCTCGGCATGGCGCCGCTGTGCTACGCCCAGGCCTATCTCGTTGCAGAATTGTTCACCGCTCTACCCTGGCTGCTGTGGCCGCTGGTGGGGCTATGCATCATTTACGCGGGGATCGTCGTCGTGATCGTGGTGAAACTGGGGCGAGCGCAGCCAGGCGACATCACTTGAACCAGCCCTTGACCTCCCAACCCGGTCCCGATGACGCGTCATGTCGGATCGCGTGTTCTCGTTCAACGACGGGGAGAATGAGCAGTTCCTGCCCGAAACCGTAGCTCAGATCATCTCCAAGCACGCAAATGCCTCGGCAGCGGATATTCTCGCAGCACTCCGCACCGCAACCGAAACATTCCTGGGCGATGCCCCACGGGCCTTCGGTTGTTCAATACTCGTAATCAAACGGACGTAGCGTTCCCGCCTCCCAGGCTCTTGCAGATGGTCCGATTCGTTCTTTCGTGACAGATGGACGATGGTTGGCAACAATAGGGATTATCTTGAAGCTGTCCCCAATTTGTGTAACCCGGAGAGCATGCAACGCCCAACTCCCGCAAACCTCATGTGGATAGCCGTCGTCGCGGTCACCTACTATGCCTGCGCCCGCCTTGGCCTGATGGTCGCGTTCGACGGGTTCAGTGGTTCGGCAGTGTGGCCGGCCTCCGGTGTGGCCTTCGCAGCGGTCATCCTCCTGGGCCGCCCCGCCGTGGCAGGCATCCTCGTTGGAGCTTTCGTCGCCAATCTGATCGTTCAGCTGAACATCGGAGTTGCCGACCTGGATGCGGCTACGGCCAGCTCATTGCTCATCGCGCTGGGCAATACGGCCGAGGCTTGCGTGGGCGCCTGGTTGTTGCGCCGGATGGACCTGCACGTCCGGTTGTTCGACGACGTTCATTCATGTCTGTGGTTCGTTGCCGTCACACTGCTGTCATGCCTCCTCGGCAGCATTGTTGGAACCAGCGTTCTCGGTGGATTTGGTGCGACATCATGGGATTCGATCGTGACGGTGTGGATCACGTGGTTCACTGGTGACACGGTCGGTGTCCTCATCGTTACCCCGGTGATTATTGCATGGGCCCAGCGCAAGCACACCACCTGGCCCAATCCCCGGTTTGCTGAACTGCTCATCCTCCTGGCCGCGCTGACGACAACGACATACCTGGTGTTCGTCCACGAATTGGGTGAAGCGATGGCCCACACGCTGCCGTTCGTGTTGATGCCCCTGTTGCTGCTCGCCGCGTTTCGCCATCCCCTGCTGGAGACGACCACGGCTGTACTGGTAGTCTCGACGTTCGCAATCTGGGGAACAATGGAAGGCAGCGGACCATTCGCAGTGGACTCGGTCAACGAGTCACTGGTCATGTATCAGGGATTCTCGGGCATTGTCTCCATCACCATCTTGATCCTCAAGGCGGCCTTGATGCAACTGCGCACCAGTGAGGCCCAGTTCACTTCGTTGTTCAAATCACATTTGATTGGTATCGCACTGAGCGATGACCGGCAGCGCATCGTGGTCGCCAATCGTGCCTTCCTGCGTATGACCGGGTACCACGAGGCGGACCTGCCCATTGCGTGGACGGCGCTGCGCCCGGTAGCGCCCGACGGGACGCGTTCCCGGACGCGCTACCTTGAAACAGGAGCCTACCTCGCACGCGAACAGGAGATTATCCATCAACAGGGCCACGTGCTGCCGGTCATGATCGGTTCGGCGGTCATCGATCGCTCGATGCACCACCGCATCATCAGCATTGTGCTGGATCTCAGCGCACGTAAGAAGGCCGAGCGACAACACGAGCAACTGCAGGAACAACTCCGCCAGGCGCAGAAGCTCGAGGCGGTCGGGACGCTTGCGACCGGTGTCGCGCACGACTTCAATAACATCATCACGGCAATCCTCGGATACACGCATGCGTTGGATGATCTCGCACGAGACAACCCGAAAGCCCGCGAGGCCATGGATGGCATCGTCCAAATCAGCACACAGGCCAGCGAGGTCACGCGCTCGCTGCTGACGTTCAGTCGCCAGGTCCCGGCCCGACGCATCCCTATCGTACTGGGTGACCTCGTCGAGGAGGTCGTCCGGATGCTCCAACGCGTCCTGCCCGCGTCGATCCACATCATCAGCAATGTGCCCGAGCGACAGCTGTGGATCCTCGGCGACGCGACCCAGCTCAACCAGGTCCTGCTCAACCTGGCGGTCAATGCCCGCGACGCCATGCCGCGCGGGGGTGAACTGCGCATCACGGTCGAGTACAAGCGCCTCGACGATGCCGTTCAGCTGAAGGTCGAAGACACCGGCACCGGCATGCCCGAGGACATCCGTCAACGGGCTTTCGAGCCGTTCTTCACGACCAAGCCACGTGAACAGGGAACTGGGCTCGGATTGTCCACGGCGCTCGGTATCGTCAAGGACCACGACGCTCAAATCGATATCACTTCCGCACCCGACGCAGGGTGTTGCATCACGATGACCTTCCCGAGCTGCCACGCTGATACCCGGCCGCCACCCGAACCTCACCAGGCTCCACCCAGACCACGATGTCATGGAACGGCTCTGGTGGTCGAGGACAACGACCAGGTCCGCGCGGTCATCGTCCATGCCCTGCGGGAGTCCGGTTTCGTTGTCATGGAGGCCAGGGACGGAGCGCGGGCCTCGGATGTATTTGCCGAAAACAAATCATCCATCAAACTCGCTGTGGTCGACATCGACCTGCCGCGCAAGAGCGGAGCCCAATGCATTGTTGAATTCAAGGCGACCGCTCCTGAGACACGAATTATCGCCATCTCCGGTAACCTCAACGCCGAGAAGAGTGTGCCGCCGGACACCGCCTTTCTGCACAAACCGTTCAGCATGGTGGAGCTGTGCACGCTCGCGAGTCAGCTGATGAACGGGAGGGGCCCTACGACCGAATAGCCTGCCTGGCACCGGCCACCCACCGCCACACCGTCCTATTTTGACGACACGACGCTAAGGACTTGCCGGGAATATTAGGCTCTTCATGTGGGGCCGCCGTGGCTGGCGCGGTTCGAACATCGCCGGCACGCGGAGCCGGACGCCTCCCGGGTATGATGTGGCCCACGCAATTTGCGCTGCCTTGATGTTTGACAAGAGGGCATCACATGATCGGGGTCATCGGCATTCTCACCACGGGATTGGCACTCGCGGGATCAACGGGACAGGCGAACATCTCCAAGCGTCACGATCGGTCGATACGCAGACCGCGCACCGAGCCACCGTGTCAGTCGGCGAACTGTCCCACGGAGACGGGCGCCTTGCCCAACCCGATTCTGTTCGTCACCCAGGTGCCGATCCCGGCCGACTTCACCACGATCGGGTCGACTTTCGGCAATCACCTGGCAACAATGCACAGCGTGGGCCGTGGTGGTGACTTGTATGTGCGCTACCCCGACGGACAACTGCGTAATCTCACGGCCGAGGCGGGCTTCGGAAACAGCGGCATGCAGAGTGCCGCCGGTATTGCCGTACGCGAACCGTGCGTGCACTGGGATGGCGATAAGGCGCTGTTCAGCATGACCGTGGGCGCTCCCGAGCAGTATCAATATGCCCCCTACCGTTGGCAACTGTATGAGATTACGGGACTGGCCCGCAACGCTACGCCGATCATCACGCGGGTCCCCAATCAACCCGCTGATTACAACAACGTCGCACCGCTGTACACGACGGACGACGACATCGTGTTCGCGTCCGATCGCCCCCGCGACGGTCAGGCCCATCTTTATCCACAGCTCGACGAATACGAGGAAGCGCCTACTGTCTCGGGCCTGTGGCGCCTCGACGTCGAGACAGGTGAACTGTTCCTGCTCAACCATTCGCCCTCGGGTGTCTTTACGCCCGAAATCGACACGCGCGGACGTATTGTGTTCACCCGCTGGGATCATCTGCAGCGCGACCAGCAGGCGGACAGTGGCCACATGGGCGGTTTCGACTACGGCACGTTCAACTATGCGAGCGAAGCGGCTGGCGCCCCGATGACATCGAGTGACGCCGAGGTATTCCCTGAACCGCGCCGGCAGTGGATCGAGTATGTCAACGACACCCCCGGCCATAGCGGTGATCTTCGAGGTTATGCGGCACACCTCGAAGGGCTCGCGCTGAATCACTTCCTGCCGTGGCAAATCAACCAGGATGGAACCGAGGAAGAGACCCTCGGGCACGTGGGACGCCACGAGTTACACAGCTACTTCAATCGGGCGTTCAATAACGACTCCAACCTGGTCGAGCACATCGGCCCGGGCCCCGTGGCGACGAACACCAAGACTATTCTCAACATGTTTCACGTAGCCGAGGATCCACTGAACCCCGGCACCTATGTCGGCATCGAGGCCCCGGAATTCGGCACACATTCATCTGGCCAGGTCGTCTCCCTCGTTACGGGCGCGCTATGAATCCAGACACCATGGCGGTCACGTATGTAACGCACCCCGCCACGGCACAGGCACAACCACATCCGCAACACACCGGGCTGTATCGTAACCCTCTCCCTATGTCTGACGGCACCATGCTGGTGGTGCACACTGCGACCGACATGGATGATGACAACGAGGGAACGCGTGCGTTCCCGGCCTCCCGTTACGACTTTCGTATTCGTCGGCTCGTCATGAACGGCACCTATGCTGAGGCAGGTGAGCCCCTGACGAATGGTATCGTCAAGCGCGTGCAATATTATGATCCCGACGTCCTGGTGACCCATGACGGCCCACTCTGGGAGCTCGATCCGGTGGAGGTCCGCGCACGGCCGCGCCCGCGCCCCGCGCAACCTCGCCTGCCCGAACCTGAAAGACAGGTGTTCGCGGATGAGCAGGTCGACCCGAGCGCTCTGCGTGATTTCCTGGCAGCCAACGATTTGGCGCTCATTGTCTCGCGCGACGTGACCACGCGGGACGCCAATGACCGCCAACAGCCGTTCAACCTGAGGGTTGCCGGACACGACACCCTGACCACTGGCGCAAGCGGAACGACATACGAAGTCGCATACCTGCAATTGTTCCAGGGTGATCTCATTCGTGGTATCACCTTCGGAGGGGACACCCCGCGACCGGGTCGCCGGGTGCTCGCGCAATACCTGCACGATGGATTTGCGAATAACCCAGTGGCGCCAGTCGCTCCTCCGGGCAGCGTGCAAATCGCTCCCGACGGTTCGATGGCTGCTCTCGTACCGGCTCGCCGTGCGCTGTCATGGCAATTGACTGATCCAGAGGGCAACGCGGTGGTCCGTGAACGCTACTGGATCACGTTCCAGCCAGGCGAAATCCGCACGTGCACCTCATGCCACGGGCTCAACACCGCCGACCAGGCGGGAAATGCAGAACCGCAGAATCCGCCCGAGGCGCTGCGCAAATTGATCCTCCACCTGCGCGACTCGGGCGCCCTGCCCGAGGCGTAGGGAAAACCAGTCCCGTGGCGTTCGCTCTTCGACGATGATAACGGTACCATGCTGACCATCAAGAGATGGCTACCAGTCTACGTTCCATCCTCATTGAGCGCTTCGGCCTCAAGACCCTGCGCCCTCTGCAGAAGCAGATTGTCGAGCACGTTATCGGCGGCGGCCACGCCCTCGTCGTCATGCCGACAGGTGGGGGCAAGAGCCTGTGCTATCAATTGCCGGCCGTGGCTTTGCCCGAACCCGGCGTGACGCTTGTATTCAGCCCGCTGATCGCACTGATGGAAGACCAGATCTCTGCGCTCAAGAAGCGCAAGATCAAAGCGGAGTACATCAATAGTACCCTGTCGCGACGTGAGCGCGATCGACGGTGCAAGCGGCTCTCCGAAGGCGCATACGAACTCATCTACGCAACCCCGGAACGCATGCGTAAACCGGAGTTCATTGAAGCTCTGAAAGCCGTCCCGGGAGGCGTCAAATTACTCGCCATCGATGAGGCACATTGCATTGCCCGCTGGGGTCACGATCTTCGCCCAGCCTATCGTGAGGTCGGACGATTCCGCAAACAACTCGGTAACCCGCGAACGATCGCCCTGACCGCCACAGCGACACGGCGGGTTCGCGATGACATCCGCCAGACGCTGGGCATTCGCCACCAGGACATGCCACTGTTCGCGTCGCCAATTGAACGTAAGAATCTGACTTTCGGCATCAAACACGTGTGGCATGATGACGACCGTATCGAGCAGATCGTTGAGACCGCCAACCCACGTAACCGCGCCCGCGGCACGGGAATCATCTACTTCGCCAGAATCAAAGACCTCGATCACCTTGCCGGCCCGCTGCGCGAGGCACTGGGCAGCCGGACGATCGAAAAATACCATGGGCAACTCTCGCCCCGCGAAAAGAAAAGGGTCTATAAGAAGTTCATCGCGGCAACTCCAGACGACGGGCTGGTTCTGTTGGCGACCAATGCATTTGGTATGGGTGTCGACAAACCCGACATCCGCTTCATCATCCACGCCCAGATGCCCGGTAGCGTAGAGTCGTACTACCAGGAGGTGGGCCGTGCTGGCCGCGACGGACGCAAGTCTCGATGCATGCTGCTCTACGCGCAGGACGACCTGGCAATTCAGCAGCAGTTCATCGAATGGTCCAATCCCTCAGCAGACCTCCTGGTGCGCGCCGCTCATGCGATCGAACGCTGCGAGTATGCTGATTTCGACGTCGAAGAGTTGCAGGTCCTCGTTGCCGGAAAAGCTCGAACAGTCGAGCGGGGCCTGCTCGACCACGCCATGATCGCACTGGCCAAACGCGGCATCATCGAGCCCACGTCCGACATCGGGCGTTATCGGTTCGCACGCTCGTTGGAGCATGGCGAAGTTGATCCTGAGGCAATCGCCCGCAAGAAGAAGCGCGATCTTCGGCGTTTGCATGACATGCTCAAGTTGGTCAAGTGTGATGATATTGCCGCAGTCATCACTCAATACTTCGATTTGAGCGATGATCCGCCCAAGACATCACGTCGACGTCGACGCAAGAAGCGTCCGCAGCCGACCCGGTCAACGCCCGCTGCAAAAGGCGAGAGTACCGGCAAGACCGGCAGAAGGTCCCGACGCCGCCGACGCCCGCGCAAATCCAAGAAGGCCCAGATGGCCAATCCACCAACCGCCGCGGCCCAGGCGACCAACTCGAGCGCGACTGAACCCGACGCACAGCGGCCCAGGCGTCGGCGCCGACGACGCGGTCGTCGCCGCCGCGGTTCGAGGAAGCCTGCCCCAACAACCTGATTGGCAACCCCCAGTTCGACTCGGTAGGATGCTGCGTGTGCAGCGTGCTACATGGCCAGCACCCAGCACGCTGTGATTGATTCTGTGTGATCCTCAAGGAGCCACTCGATGCGTACCGCTTTGCTCATGATATTTCTGGTCCCCGCGTCGGCGTGGGCCCAAGATAGCCCGAGTATCACGACCGCTCAGCTATTCAAGTCCGTTGAGATGTGGCTCCCCACCGACTACGACATGTCGTCGAAGGCGGCGACCCATCTCAGACAGGGTGTCAACCTGTTTCGCGACAATCGACTCATCGCGTCAGCCAATGAATTCACCGCCGCCCACGCAGCGGATGCCCGCCTGCCCAGCCAGGAATTCTGGCTGGCGACAATGATTGCATCGCTGGGTCGATTTGACCAAAGTTATGATTATCTCGACCGCGCGATCAAGGATGCGCCGGATGACCCGCGTGTCTGGGGGCTCTACGCCATCATCGAATACCAGCAACAGCGTTACGGCGCAACCCTGGCACTGCTGGACAAAGCCGAGAATCTGCTGGCGACAGGAACCCTTGATGCGACCTTCCGCAACCGATGTCGCTATCAACTTCTCAGCGTTCGTGGGCGAACCTCCGACATCTTCGGCATGTGGGAACAGGCCCTGAGCTGTTTTCGTGAATTGAACACACTGAAGCAAGATCCCGTGTTCGTCCTGGCCTCGGCCAAGATGCTCAGTCGACTGCGGCGCGAAGACGAGGCCCGCGATCTACTCAGTACCGCCGAGTTCAAGGATCAGTACGATGGTTCGCCGGAATCCTATCTGGCCAGCTGGGCAAACGAACAGGGTGAATTCGACGCCGCTGACAAGTGGTTCACGATCGCCGTGAAGAACCAACCCCAGGACGCCCGGGTCGCGTTCAACAACGGCCTCAACTTGCGCGCTCTCGGCCGCTACCGTGACGCCTACGCCGAACTCGACCGCTGTGCGCGGTTGGGCCACGCCGACCTTGCTGCGATCGAAATGCAGAAGGGCTATGTCATGTTCGCCCAGCGTGAGTTCTCTGCCGCTGAGCAGCATTTTTCGATCGTACACAGCGCCGCCCCCAGCAGTATCGTGGCGACGACATTTTACGCCCTGGCACTGGCTGAAAGCAGCGATTCGAGCAAATTGGCTCTGTCCAAAACACTCGGACAGCGCCTCGTCGAGCGTGATGGCGCCTCGTACGGAGATGCCGCAACCGCGGGGTGGATTGACTATCGCCTCGGACAGAAGGATGCCGCCCTCAAGTCACTCGACATTGCGATGAGCAACCCCGATGACAACACGCGATATTTCAGGGCAGTGATGTTCCACGATGCGGGACAATCTGCCCAAGCGCTCGAATTACTGGAAGTGATCAGTGAACGCAGCGGAATGTTTGCCTATCGCGACAGCGCCCGCGCATTACGTGATCAGATCAAAGCCACGCCGGCGGCGCACGAGGATGCCCGGCCGTAGTCGGAGCCAGGCCGCCAGACACCGTGGATCAAGTCTCGGTCACGTTTTGGGGATGCACAAACAGCTCGAACCGATGCGAATATCGGATTGGGACCACGTCTTGAGGAATTGCATCTCGACCTGTTCCGCCTCCGCCGTTGCGTTGCGCGCCCGCAGACAGCGGCTCAACCCATATAGCGCCCAGCCGTTGTTGGGCCACTTGGCCAGATCCTGTCGATAGACCTGCTCTGCTTCGGTGTACCGCCGGGCACTCAATAAGATGGCCCCAAGCGTGTGTCGAGCGGGCTGAATCCACTCTGGCGGTTCCATGTAGATCAACTGGTCTTCCAAAGCGATCGCCTCGCGCAGCTCGACCACGGCGCTGTCGATATTCCCTCGACGATACTCGATCTCGCCGTCCAGAAAGTGCTGCGCGATGCTCAGCATGTGATGGGCCTTGTTGATGGCCAACAGGGCATCTGCCGGGACCCGGTCAACGGCCTTGCGGAACTTCTCGCGTTCCTTGACTGCGTTGACGACATCTCCCTTGGCCGCGTAGGACAATGCCCGATTGAACCTCCACATGGCCGTGGTAATCGGCAAGTAGGATGCCGGCGGCGGCTCCTGGAGCATGGCATCCCACATCCCAAAGCGTTTCATGACATCGTATGTTGCTCCCAGATAGGGATCGACCAACGCCGCCTCGCTGCGCCGATACGATTCGGGAACACTTTCCGTAACCTGCCGGGCGGCACGCAAAGCGGTCTCTTGTCGCCCCACCATCATGGCGGCGAACGCCAACATGTGATGGTTATGCAGCATGTAGACATTGTAGAAACCCTGTTTGGGGGCAATCCGACGGTACGCCACATCCGCGGCAATGGCTTTTTCGTTCTGTTCGGCGGCCTGGGCCCACTGTCCGGTCAGTACGTCGATGTGTGAAGGCATGTGCACGAGGTGTCCGGAGGCCGGGACGAGGTCCCGCAAACGATCAGCCGCTGCACTGGCCCGCTTGGGGTTGGGTGACGACTCGAGCGCATGGATATACAAGTGGTTCGCCCCCGGGTTGGTCGGGTCCATCTCGAGTACACTTTCCAGGACGACCAGGATGTGCTCGGTGCCGTCCTGCGGCGTACCGTCTTCGGCCCACAGGTCCCACGGACGCAAGTCCATCAAGGACTCGGCATACAACGTGGCCACATCCGAGTCATCAGGGTACGCCAGCCACACCTCGTGCATGGCCGTTGCGTAGGCTTGATCCAGGGCTGTGCGATCTTCGGGATGGGGATCAGCATAACGAGCTGCGAGCGCATTGATCAACGCACGCTCCTTTGGTGTCACGTGATCACGCAGCGCCAAGGCTTCTTGCAGGGCAGCCCATGCCTCTCGTCCTCTTTCCGGGGGCACGACAGGGTTGTTGATGTGGGGACCATTACACAGGGCGATACCCCACCACGCCATCGCACACTGCGGATCGCGCCGCGCAGCTTCCTTGAATGAGCGAATGGCCTCGTCGTGATTGAATGCGTATGCCCACACCAGCCCCTGATCGAAATAGCGTTGCGCCGATTCTGACGAGGTCGTGATATCACGGTGATGACCACTCAGGCCCTGGTAATAGGGCGCCGTGTGTTGGCATCCTGCAATCATCATGAGTCCGATCCCGACGATCATTGCCTGGGCGATTCTTGCCATCACATGTCTCCGCTGTTTCTGGGGTCCAGACACCTATCAACGACAAACGATCTGGCCATATTACGCGGGATTCTCGACGCCCCCACGCTCGTTGGCAACCACGGCGGTTCACGGAGTTCCATGACCTGGCGCGCCTGCCCAACCCTCAAATAACTGCGCCACAAACATATACGAATCAGAACAATTTCCCGGCTGGCCGTGTAAGGAATTGGAGATCCGTCCGTTGACCTGGTAATCGGGTCGCCCCACAGGGCGGGCCGGAACACAGCCCTCACTTCTTTGAAAGGCTCATGCCATGACCAGACTCGTCGCGACACTCACGATCGTACTGCTGGCCACCACGGTAACGACCGCCCAATCTCCGGGTGAATGGAATCGCCGGGTGCGCTCGATCGTTCCACAGCACACGGCTGGGGCACCCGATAGCTTCTTCGACATCTTCGTCGACTGGACCATCGACCTCGCTGGCGCGACGTCCGCGCCCTCCGAGCTGGGCGTGGAGCTCGAGCTGAGCATCAACGGTGTGCCGCTGGCCACTCAGACCCATGAGGATTGCGTGATCTGGGAAATATCCGACGCAGGAGGCGGCCAGGCCGATTGCACGGTCTCAGCTGATTCATGCGGCACCCTGGTGCACAACGGCGAGAGCGCCACGGCCCACATCGACAGCCCCTTTGGCACCTGCAGCCTGTCGCCGATGACGGCTGTGTTCCCTGCAGTCGAGCTGCAGCCTGAAGATGAAATCATGGTCTTGCTGCGCCCGGCTCCCGGCACTCTTCCTGAGCCAGACGATCAGGATGACGTCGGCATCCTGATCTTCGGATCGTGGAACCGCCGCCTGGTCTCCGTAGACGTGGAACCGTCGGCAGCCGGCGGACCGGATACCTACGATGTGTCGGCCGAGGTCGTCCTCGAGATGCATTCGGGTTCCTCCAATGTCATGCTACCGCTGGGAATCGACACCGAGCCCTACGCTGGCGATCCGTGCTGCGAAGAGGCGTGCTGCTGCCCACCGTGCAGCTGCACCGAAGAGGGCTGTGGTGGCGGTGGCTCGTTCGACAGCTTCTTCGACATTTTCATCGATGCGGGTGAAGATCGGTTCATCGTCGACCCGGTGTGCGACGGCACGTGCGATACCACGTGCGGCCAGGTGTGCCAGATCAACAACCCTGAAATGATGGCCATGACCTGCGATCCCGATGACTGTATCTGTCGCAGCGAGCCGTTCGTCCTCACCTGGGAAGCCATCCCGGTCGACCCGGGCGGGGAACTGGTCATCATCCTCAAACCCGTTCCCGGCGCCTTGCCCGAGCTGCCTGGTTTCCCTGACGACGAGGAAACAATTCCCGTTCCGCGCATCTGTGATGACCTCAGTGACTGTGCGGACCTCGATGATGATGGCGTTCGCGACAACGGCTGCGTGTGGTGGGAATGCACCGACAGCGTGTGTGTCGACACCGCGATCCAGTTCGCCGATATGGGCGGGCAGTTTGGCACGTGCCCGCCGGACGGGACAGCCGACAACAATGACCGCAACATGGCGATTAACTGCTTCGCGAATGTCGACGGTGACGGCGTCCCCGGCGCGTTTCCCTGTGAACCACATCCGCACTATCCGGGAACGGCTTACAACGTCGACGCTGGCGGGCAGTTCGGCAGCTGCAATCCGGATGGTGTCTGTGACGGCAATGATGCCTTTGCCGCGCTCAACGCCTTCGCCGGCAGCACGTCGTGCAGCTGCGCGCAGGCACCTGCTCCAGCACATCCGCCAGCGCCGCTGGATGTTGCCACGGCCATGCTGCATGTGGTACCCGAGCGTGCTACGGTTCGCCGAGGCGCTACCGTCGACGTCGACGTGTATCTGATCACCGCCCTCGACGATCTGCGTGGTTACCAGTTGCACGCCGGTGTCAGCGGTGGCCTGCATGGCATGCTGGAACTCGTCGATGCAGGCATCGAAGCGCACAGCGGACGCCGACAGCACACGCACCGGCCGCTCCTGGCCGGCCTCGGCGCCTGGAAGGCGTTCAACGTCGACACCCAGCAGTTGCTCGTGGGACTCGACACGCCTGGTGTTGCAGTCGATCCAGGCTATCTGGGCACGTTCACCTACCGTGTTCCCAAGGACGCGCGCGGTGAGTTCATCGTCGATATGTTGCATGACGACGATGACCGGCAACAGCGGACGTACTTGTTCCCGACACCGGCTGACGGTCGCATCGTCGTGAACACGATGCCTGCCGTGATCACCGTTAAGTAGCTTTGCCCCATGCTTGCTCACTTCCGGGGTCGGTTCGATTGAACCGGCCCCGGTTGTTGCTGCGCTGACGGTCTGTTGATCAGCACAACAATGATGCTCGGATCACAGTCGCTTGCAGAGCGCAGCTGCATTATGCTGACGTCCATGAACCCCATCACACTTGAAGTGTGCGTCGCCTCGGCAGGCGATGCGCTGGCGGCGCAAACAGGCGGAGCAGATCGTATCGAACTCAACTGTGCCCTCGAATCAGGGGGATTAACGCCGTCCGTGGGCCTGCTCGACGCAGTCGCTCGTGCAACGACTCTGCCGGTTATCGCCATGATCCGGCCGCGACCAGCGGGATTCTGCTATTCGGAGGGTGAATTCAAGACGATGCTGGCCGATATCGATGCAGCGCTCGATCGTGGAGTGGCCGGCATTGCCTTCGGCGTTCTCGATGCCCGGGGCACGATCGACGTCGCACGGTGCCGGCTCGTGGTGGCGCGGACCGTCGGCATCGATGTCGTGTTCCACAGGGCCTTCGATTTGACGCCCGACCCCGCAGTGGCACTCGAACAATTGATCGATGTGGGTATCGATCGTGTGCTCACCTCGGGCCAGCAACCAACGGCCATCGCCGGCACCGATGACATTGCACGTTTGCACGCCCAGGCCGCCGGACGCATCGAGGTTCTTCCAGGCTGCGGAATCACGCCCCAGCATGCCGCCGAACTGATTCGACGAACAGGATGCCATCAGCTGCACGGATCGTTCAGCACTCGGATGGTCGATCCGTCCACACGCCACCGCAATCTCGGTTTTGGGCAGCAGTATCACCGGACAGACGCGCACCAGGTACGGGCCGTTCGGGACGCGCTCGATGGATGATTCCCGAACCTCACGGTGTTGAGCGTGCCAGCCCCGCCACGAAAGCATCTGTCATCTTCGCAAGTGACTTCCATACATCAGCCGTGCGCGGCGCGGGGCTCACGGTCGCGAACAGGCGGAGATCGTGATCGCCGACCCGCACGATCACGATATCCATATCCAGGGCCAGGGGCTGACCGGTCACGAATGCATCATAACTCTGCATGGTCGCGTGGTAACGACCGGGTCGGGCTGGATCTGACGGAGTAATCTGCGCGGTGATCTGCGCCTCATCGATCGCCATCTTCTTGTCCTTGGCCACCGCGCGACACAGCCCTCGATAGTAGGCCTCGAGCATCGACTTCAAGCGGGCCGCATCAAGCGTAACGTCTGTGTTGGTGATCTTCATGGCAAAGATGTATGTCCAATAGGTATCGCTGCCCACTTCGAACATACCCGGTCCGAACTGTAACTCTTCGAACCCGGTGAACCCGAGATCGGGGGCGAATTCGAGTGGGAAGTCCAAGCGCTCGAAGCGCCATCCGTCAGGCACGTCGGGGAGCAGTTCGGGCTTCGGCGTATCGCCCGCCACATTCAGACAAGCCACTGCCGTAAACATCAACCACATGATCGATCTCCCGATGAATCAGCACGTCCTTTGCCGTAGTATATCTGCCGACAGGACTCACGCGGGCCGTGCCCGGAACAGATAGCCAGAAAACCATGATACTGCACGATCCACTCCCGGAGCCATATCGCACGCAATACCGCCGTCTGTGCGGGCACGACGACGGCCCGGCATACTGCTGTCGGGCTGATATCGCTGCGTCGGGGCTCAGTGCCCACGCCTTCGTGGCCGTCGACACACAGCGCGTCGTCGCTTTCGACCCTGGCGCGCAACCGGTTCAGGTGCCCCTGAAGGACCTCGAAGATATCACTGTCAGCGAGATGTTCGGGCACTCACAGCTCGTTGCGACGACCGCGGTCGGCCGGGTGCCCCTGGCGCGGTACTCGCGCAATCTGGTCGGTGAGTTCGCGGCACTGTGCCGGGTCATTGACGAGCTGCGAACCGGTGGTGAACCGCTATTACCCGAGGACCATGCCCGTGCGACTTGTGCCACGTGTTCCGCGCCTCTGCCGGAAAGAGGAGGCCGCTGCCCACTGTGCATGTCGCGCACCACGGTCATGCGCCGATTGTGGACGATCTTGCGGCCGTACAAGAAACAGGCACTGCTGCTCGTATCGTGTTCATGCATTTCCGTATTCTGCGCGATGATTCCGCCGCTGACGTACAAGATGATCGCGGACCGCGTCCTGGCGGACGGCCATCATGACGAGTTGATACTGTGGGTGGGAATCATGCTGGCGGCATTCCTGGCTGAAAACGGGTTCCGCTTCGTCACCAACTGGATCAATGTCTGGCTCAGTCCCCGAGTCATCGCCGATATGCGTTCACGGCTGCACGCTCACGTTCAGCGCCTTCAGATGCGGTACCACGATCGCCACGAGTCCGGCGAACTGGTCGGTCGTGTCATGCACGACACGGGCGAACTGCAACACTTCATGACCGACGGGTTGCCGTACTTTCTAGTCAACGGCATTTCTTTCGTGGCCATCGCAACCATACTCCTGTCTTTGGACTGGCGGTTGGCCGGGCTCGTCTTCATGCCCGTGCCCGTGCTGTTGGTTGGCGGGCGCTTCTTCTGGAGCAGGCTGCGCCCCATGTTCAACAAACATGGCCAGCGGATCGGCGCCCTGCACACCCGCCTGGGTGAATCGCTCCAGGGTGTGCGCACGGTGAAGAGTATGGCCCAGGAGAGCCGTCGCACGACCGAATTCGATCAGACCAACGAACACCTGTGGACCGTCGATGTTCGGTTGAGCCGCACGTTCCTGGGATTTTTCGCCAGCATGTCGCTGACCATGGCCATGGGTACGATCCTGGTGTGGTATTTCGGTGGTCGAGCCATCACTCAACACGATGCCGGGGCTGGACGCCCGCTGCAACTCGGTACACTTCTGGCGTTCGTCGGTTACATGGCGCTGTTCTACGGACCGTTGCAGTGGTTCTCGGCTGTCTACAACTGGATGAACAACGCGCTGACCGCTGCCGAGCGTATTTTCGCCGTCCTCGATCAGCCGAGCGAAGTGTACACCAGTGACCAGGCGGTCACGCTCGCACGCGCCCGCGGCGGCATTGCATTCGAGCGTGTACGCTTCAGCTACGAACGTGGGAGCGAAGTCATCAAGGGGATCGATCTGACCATAGAACCCGGCACGATGATCGGCCTCGTCGGTCGTTCCGGCGCCGGCAAGAGCACTTTGATCAACCTCATCTGCCGCTTCTACGATCCCGACAGCGGCACGATCACGATCGACGGCCATGACCTGCGGACCATCGATCTCGAGAACTGGCGACAGCAGGTCGGAATCGTCATGCAGGATCCGTTTTTGTTCAATGCCAGCTTGCTCGAGAACATTCGCTACGGCAAACCCGCAGCACCACTCGAAGAGGTCGTCGACGCCGCCCGGGCGGCCCTGGCCCACGAATTCATCTGCGCCAAGGAAGAAGGCTATGACAGCCTGGTTGGAGAAAGCGGCGTTGCGCTATCCGGCGGCGAGAAGCAGCGGATTGCGATCGCCCGCGCCATTCTGCACGACCCACCGGTGTTGATCCTGGATGAGGCAACGAGTGCTGTCGATTCCGAGACCGAGAAGCAGATCCAGGAAGCGATTGCCAATCTCGTGCAGGGCCGGACCACCATCGCCATAGCCCATCGCCTGGCGACGCTGCGCAATGCGGACCGTCTCGTGGTCGTCGATGATGGAAGAATCGTAGAACAGGGCACCCACGAAGAGCTCATGTCGCATGAGGATGGACACTTCTCCAAGCTTGTCCGGTTGCAAGCGGACATCAATCGCATTCGCGCGGAACAGGATGTGTGGCAACAATGACAGAAAGCAGCTGTGTCTTGAGCATGGTCAACGGTCAACTGCATGCCCACATACCCGAGGCCGATGAGCCAGTCGCTGTTGAGCTGCGCTACCTCCGGCCATTGACCGATCGCCAACATGTGGTTGTGCTCGACACCGACGGCAAGGAACTGACCATGATCTCGAATATGGGCCACCTGCCGCCAGCGTGTCGGGCGCTGGCCGAGCACGTTCTTGACCAACACTACCGCATGCCGGTGATCGAGCGTGTCCTGACCATCGACCTGCGTTTCGGAACGCTGTACTGGACCGTTGACACGGATCGGGGGCACCAGCAATTCGCGCTGACCGAACCTGCGCGCAATGTCACGTGGTTGAGTGGGAATCAGCTGGTCATTCGCGATACCATGGGCAACCGTTTCGGAGTTCACGACCTCTCCGCATTGGATGTGCGCAGCCACAACCTCATCTCTGCAGTCTTGTAGTTCACACAGCCAGGTCAAGATCGGCCCCCCTGCCCCATTGCCTGCCCCGACTCCACGGGCCGACGCATCAAGGTCGAGCTGCGCGCACAACATCGGGGCCGGACCCAGCACGTACTGGACCCGGCCCCTGATCAGAAGAGACGATTGATCCGTGAATCAATTTGCCCGCAGGACCACGAAACGCAGGGCTTCACCGGACCGCACGCGCAATCGGATCCCGGCATCGAGATCGAGGCGACGCACCACGCTGAAAAACTCTCCGGCCCGGGACACTTCGTGCCCATGTACATTGAGGATGACATCCCCCGGAAGCAGGCCGGCGCGGGCGGCGACGCCATTCGGATCCACGGTCGACACCACCACACCCGTACCATCCGCCGCGGTCTCGAGTCTCAAACCCAGCTGCTCGACACCGGAGTGCTCAGCCCCAGCACTATTCGATTCGCCTCCGAGAGCGCCAAGCTCCACGCCCAGCGTGATCCGGCCTCCGGAGCGGAACACCGCAAACTCGGCCGTGCTGCCCGGAGCTCGGGCGGCAACACGATGACGCAGATCGTTCAGGTCGCGCAGCTGCTGGCCGTCCATCTCGACGATGATATCGCCTGCGAGGAGCCCACCGCGTTCCGCCGGAGAATCTTCTTGTACGTCGCTGACCACGACGCCATGCGTTGACGAATAACCAAAGCTCGACGCGAGGTCAGCATCGAGTGGCTGAATTGCCACACCCAACCAACCGCGGACGACGGTGCCATCTTCGATGAGGTGATCCATGATCGAACGGGCCATGTTGACCGGAATGGCAAAGCCGATCCCGTCATTGCCGCCTCCGCGGCTGGCGATGGCCGTATTGATACCTACGACCTCGCCGTGCAGATTGACCAGCGGCCCCCCACTGTTGCCGGGGTTGATGGCAGCATCGGTTTGGATGAAATTCTCATAGTCAGCAATCCGCACGTCGGCACGGCCTTTGGCACTCACGATCCCCGCGGTAATCGTCCGGTTCAGCCCAAACGGACTGCCTGCGGCCACGACCCACTCACCGACCTTGAGCGTCTCGGAATCACCGAGTTGAGCCGGCGTCAGATCATCGGCCTCGACCTTGATCACCGCAACATCCGTCATCGGATCGACGCCGACGATCGTGGCCTCGGTTTCGTGACCGTCAAAGAGTTCGACGATGATGCGGTCAGCGTCGCCCACCACATGGTTGTTCGTCAAAATGTAACCGTCAGCACTGACTACCACGCCGCTGCCGACACCCGCCCGTGGACCGGGCTGTGGCGGTGCACCAGGGTGACCGAAGAAACGGCGCAACAGGTCATGGTGCGGATCGCCGTGACCATCGAAACGGACCGGCTGAGCCGCATGTTCCGCGCGAATGCTGACGACCGACGGGCCGATGCGCTCCGCTGCATGGGCGAAGGCATCCGACAAAGCCAGAGCCTGTTGGGTGGCCGGCAACACCTCTTGACCAGAACGAGCCACGGCGCTCCAGCCCACCGCGGCAGTGCCCAGCGCGGCCAGAATCATCATGTATCGCGCCCTCGCAGATTTCCTGTTCATCGCTTATCTCCTTTCGTCTTGTATTCGAGTCCGGGCCTCCGATCGTCGCAGGTGATCGGAAGCCTACACTGGAAGACGCGATATTGGCGACGATGATTTCACGCGGATTTGTAACAGGTTAGCGCACTGTCATGCTGACATGCATCTGCCTGCCACATGTGCAGCCCCGGGGGGGTCGAGATGGGCGACAACGCGCCGGCCGCTAGGCAGTACAGCTGGATACGGCGGATTCCAGCGCAGCGCCGAAGATAGAACAGGCTTCGTCGATCACATCGGACGACACGATCAGCGGAGGTAGCCAACGGATGACATGATTGTGCGTTCCACACTTGATGAGCATCAGACCGCGATCGAGGCACTCGGACTGCACGGCGTTGGCCACCGCGGTTGCCGGAGTGCCCCCGTCCATGAGCTCTACGCCCAGGAGCAGGCCAACCCCGCGAACATCACCCATCACAGAAAACCGTGATTGCAGTTCGAGCAACGTGTGGCGTAACTGCGCGCCACGTTCACGAGCGTTGGCCACGAGGTCCTCATTGCGGATCACTTCCAGAGTAGCCAGGCCGGCAGCCATGGCCAGCGCCGATCCACCACCGTACGTACTCCCGTGGGCTCCCACAGGCCAGTGACCCATGAGCTCGCGCCGCGCAATGATCGCAGACAGTGGTACGCCTGACGCAATGGCCTTGGCACTCAGCAGAATATCGGGTACAGCCCCACTGGGGCCATGTGCCCAGAACGTTCCGCTGCGGCCGAAACCACATTGAATCTCGTCGAAAACAAGCAGAATGCCATGGGCGTCACAGACCTCGCGCAGCGCTGCCAGAAACTCGAGGGGCGCTGGCACGAAACCACCCTCGCCGAGTACGGGCTCGATGATCATGGCTGCAGTCTCATCGGGCGCGGACTGACCGATGAGCAGTCGATCGAGTTCTCTGAGACAGAATTCGACGGTCTTGGTTTCATGCCACCCATAACGGTAGCTGTAGGGAAACGGTGTGAAATGCACACCGGCAGGAAGGGGTTGATAACCCGCGCGATACACCGTCTTGCTCGAAGTCAGGGCCATGGCCATCGCCGTCCGACCGTGAAAACTCCCATTGAACGCGATCACATTGGTCCGGTCGGTGGCCTGCCTGGCAAGCTTGATTGCGCCCTCGACGGCCTCTGCCCCGCTGTTGGCGAAGAAAAAACAGTCCAACCCATCGGGGGTGACCTGACTCAAGGCCTCGGCGTAGCGCAACGTGATGTCGGGAACGACGCAGTTGATCTGACCGAACAGCAATGTGCTGGCCTGCTCCTGAATGGCCTGAACCACGTGCGGATGACAGTGTCCTGTGCCGGTCACGCCGATACCGCTGGTAAAATCGATGTAACGGTTACCCTGGGTATCGAAGACATGGACGCCGGCGCCCCGTACGATCGGCGCGGGAAGGAGGCGTTTCCACACCGGAGACAGAAATGTGTCGGATGATTGGGTCATCTTGGAATTCAGTATATTAGGACACCGCGATGGCCGACGCAAAACCGCCCCGCACGGCTTGATGTTCGCTCATCCCAGCTTAACATGAGACGATTATCCGCATTCGCGACATTCGAAAGGAACACCCCATGGCATCTACCGATCGCGCCGAGGTCCTGACACCGGCCTACGCCCAACGAAGCCTGCAGCGACCCGTCCCCAAGTACGATCTTCCGGATGACGAAATGGCCCCCCAGGCCGCGTACAACATTATTCATGACGAGATGATGCTCGACGGCAATGCCCGGTTGAACCTTGCTACGTTCGTGACCACGTGGATGGAACCCGAGGCCGAAAAGCTCATGGCCGAGTCCTTCGACAAGAATATGATCGACAAGGACGAGTACCCGGCCACGGCCCTGATCGAGGAAAGATGCATCAACATCGTATCCCGCCTGTTCAATGCACCTGAGACGGGCGTCGGGGCCTCAGCGATCGGATCGAGTGAAGCCGTCATGCTTGCCGGAATGGCGTTGAAGTGGAATTGGCGGACGCGCCAACGGGCGAAGAAGAAATCCACCGACAAGCCCAACCTGATCATGGGCAACAACGTGCAGGTCGTGTGGGAGAAATTCTGCCGCTACTGGGATGTCGAGCCGCGCTACGTGCGCATGGCGCCCGACCGTTACGCCATCAATGGCGAAGAAGTCGTCAAGCTGATCGACGAGAACACCATCGGCGTCGTGGCTATCCTGGGCGTAACGTATACAGGTGCATACGAGCCGGTCAAGGAAGTCCATGACGCGCTTGTTGAACACAATGACCGCACGGGCCTGGACGTCCCGTTGCACGTCGATGCGGCCAGCGGTGGATTCGTCGCGCCGTTCCTCCAGCCGGACCTCGAATGGGATTTCAGACTGCCCCTGGTCAAGTCGATCAACGTCTCTGGGCACAAGTACGGGCTGGTGTACCCCGGCATCGGCTGGGTCGTGTGGCGCGAGAAATCCGACCTCCCTGAAGATCTGGTATTTCACGTCAACTATCTTGGTGGAGACATGCCGACCTTCACGCTGAATTTCTCGCGCCCCGGCAACCAGGTGTTGGCACAATATTACAACTTCATCAGGCTCGGGCGAACGGGCTACCGCCGTATTCACGAGAGCTCGCGCAATGTTGCGCTGCACACATCCGGGTCCATAGCCAAGATGGGGCCGTTCAAGCTGCTCAGTGATGGCAGCGACATTCCAGTCTTCGCTTTCGCCCTCAAGGACGATTCGACATATTCCGTGTATGACCTGTCGGACAAATTGCGCGAACGCGGCTGGCAGGTACCGGCCTACACCATGCCCCCGGACGTCGAGGATCTGGCGGTATTGCGCATCGTCGTACGCGAAGGCTTCAGTCTCGACTTGGCGGACACTCTGCTCGGTGACCTGCAGAAAGCGGTAGACTATTTCAGCGGTCAGCCCAAACACAGCGCCACGCGCCCGCACCGTGGAGGCAAAGTCCACAAGCACTGCTGAGGGATATCACTGTGTATCGATAGCGTGGGACTGAAGTTCTTCGAGACCGACGAACTCGAGTGCCGACATATGCGTGGCCCCGAGATTGACCGGCGGTGCGACACCTGCCTCGAAGGCTTCTTTCCAGCGCTGTACGCACAAACACCAATGGTCGCCCGGCGCGAGGCCAGCGAACATGGGCGGGTGCGGCGTGGACAGATCGTTGCCCATGCGCGCTGAAAACTCAAGAAATTCAGCAGTCATCCGCGCACACACGATATGCAGGCCGTGGTCATCCGGACCCGTGTCACACCGACCATTGCGATAGAAACCGGTTACCGGCTCCATGCAGCACGTCTCGAGTTTCGTTCCGAGCACATTGCGGGCACCACTCATATCGTCTTTCTCCCATAACACAAACAGCTCATCACATGATCGTCAACCATGCCAGCGGCTTGCATGAATGCATAACAAATAGTCGGCCCTACGAACTTGAACCCTCGCTTCTTGAGCGCCCGGCTCATGGCCCGGGACTCTTGCGTTTCTGCAGGGACCTGTTTCATGGTGCGCCAGCGATTCTTGATGGGTGCACCGCCGACGAAACTCCAGATGTACGTGGCAAAGGCGCCATGCTCCCGCTGGAGCTCCAGAAACGCGCGGGCATTGACCACGGCCGACTCGACCTTCAGACGGTTACGCACGATGCCATCGTTCTGCAGCAATCTATCAATTCGGGCTGGCGTGAAGCGGGCCACTTTGTCCGGATCGAATCCGGCAAAGAGCCGCCGGTAGTTCTCACGCTTTCGCAGGATCGTGATCCAACTCAAACCGGCCTGAGCGCCCTCGAGTATCAGCATCTCAAACAGGTAATGATCATCCCATGATGGCACGCCCCATTCTTCGTCATGGTAGCGCACGTACAGTGGATCGTCACCAGCCCAGGCACACCTCGTCTCATTGCGTGTTGCCACGTTGTTCATTCCATGAAGAATCGCGTCTGACGTCATTCAAATCACATTATCGGTCGACCCGTGGCCAGAACCGAACGTATAGTCATAATACATGCTCACACCCACCGATCATCTCAGGCACCTCGGCCTGTGGACCATCGTCTGTTCCATCAGCGCCGTGCCCAGCTTCATGCTCGCTTACGAGGAGTATGACATTGCGGCGATGATTGTGGGTATTGCGTGCTTCATTGCCCTGCTGACGCTCATCACCGGCACCTCCGCTTTTGCCCGCTTCCGTCGCCGCGCATTCGTGCGGCCAACACTATATGCAGGCTACGGCCTGCGCATCGGCATGTCGGTCATCATGCCGTTCGGCGTGTTGCTCGATATGTTTCCCGGAGTGATCAGCATTGGCCTGGTCGAGGCCCTGGACCTCCGCGGTGAATCATTCATCGGTACACTGCTCATCACCCTGGTCCAGGGCACGCTGCTCAATATCATACTGGCGGTTGTCATGTTGATCATCTACGCACTGCAACGCATGTTCCGCACCCCGCCGATCATCGATCCCCTCGTGTGCCACGCATGCGAATACAGCCTGCGCGGACTACACGAGCCCCGCTGCCCGGAATGCGGCCACGCCTTCGACGGTGCCCTCCTGACCCCTGTCCCCTCGGCGTGATCCGCGCGTCCTCGGGCAGCGTCCCCGGGCACTGGACCCCGTCACGGCACTTTCACGGACAACGCCTGACCGGACATCTGCCCAGCGGGCGTCAATCACCTCATGACACACCACTGCCGGTGCGACCCATTCTGTCTTTCGGAGGCTCCCCCATGCACATGACCCGACGCAACTGCCTGCTCGCCCTACCCGCTGGCGCGGCCACGTTATGGGGGCTCGATGCCCAGGCCGACGAGGGAACGGCTGCCACGGGAACACTCCACGCGGAATTCCCCAGCCAGGATCCGGCACTCGTTCGCGAGGTCGTCGGAGCCAGTCACGGACGGATCGACCGCGTGCGCGAGCTGGTCGAAGGGTCTCCGGCACTGGCCAGGGCATCGTGGGACTGGGGATTCGGGGACTGGGAATCGGCCCTCGGCGCGGCGTCACATATGGGCCGACGCGATATCGCTGAGTTGCTCATCGCCCACGGCGCCCGCCCGAATCTGTTTACACTCGTGATGCTGGGCAAACTCGAGGCCGTCAAGTCCACCGTTGAGTCCATGCCCGGCATCCAGAAGATTCCCGGTCCGCACGGTATTACCCTGCTGCAACATGCAAAGCATGGCGGCGAACAGGCACAATCTGTCGTCGCTTACCTGGAAGCCCTGGGGGATGCCGATATCGCAGCCCGGAGTCTCGAGGTGACCGCAGCGCAGCACGAGATCTATGTCGGGACATACACGTTCGGCAGCGGCCCCGATGACCGGTTCGAAGTCCTGGTCAACAGTCGCGGCTCGCTCGCCATCAAGCGCGGCGATCGTTTTTCTCGCGTGCTCCTGCGCGTCGAAGATCACGGCTTCGCCCCTGGTGGCGCCGAGGCCGTTCGGGTTCGCTTCAAAGTCGAGCAAGACAAGGCCGTCGCGCTGACCATCCACGATCCAACGCCACTGTGTATCGCCCGACGCAGCGGTTGAATACTCGAACGGCTGTTCAATCGCATCACGACACTGGGCTCTGTCGGAAAACTCCGCCAGCTACGATCGGCTGCGACACTTGCTTCCTGCGTTCTCAGCCCGAAGTGGTCCTCAGTATCGACCGATACGCCTGTGGCCTTGACAGCAAACGCCGCGCCCGATCTCGCCAGTCCGTAGTGTTCTTGGAGGCCTAGTCGTTGAGCATCGTGGCCAGCTTCTTGGGGCCCCACCATGGCAACAGATCGACGCGCAGACGCCCGGCCTTGACCGCGGGATCACCGTCGGCCAGCGCTCGAGCTTCATCGAGTGTCTTGACGTTGAAGAAAAACAGGCCGCGCAAATCCCCCTGGCCGCCGAACGGTCCGGCCAGGACCAGCTCTCCGCGCTCAGCCAGCTTCCCGATGTTCTCGAGGTGGGCTTTCTGCAGTGCCGTACTCTCATCGGTGACCTCGGGTGTCCATTTTTCACCACGGTAAATCATACCCACAAAGAACTTCTGCATGTCGTCCGGCATCGCATTTGTCTTGTCGTCCTCAGCAATTGCAGGAACAAGAAGTGCTCCCCCCAGGACCAGGACAGCTGTGATGTGTTTCATGATTGATTCCCTTTTGATCAGAAGTATTCCAGCGCACCTGACGTTACGCGGTGACGGGTAGGTCTTGGGATGCGCCAACAACCATGGCCTGAGTTCCACAAAGCAGCGCTCGAACCAGGCCTCACTTTGAAATGCAGTACAGCCTGCGCTCACCACGCAGATAGAGCTCACCGCCGACGATCGCGGGAGACGCGGAGAACGAGTCGCCCAGGGTGTTGGTCGCCAGGACCTCGAACGCGTCGCCGTGATGCAGAACGATGGTCGTGCCGTTACGGCTGGTTATATACACACGGTCCGCGGCTCCGACCGGCGAAGCAAAGATCATGCCCATGTCCGGAAGACGCTTGGGACCAAACACATGGCGCCCGCCGCGGGCCTCGAGGCAGGTGACGAACTGCTGCAGATGCTTGATGAAGTACAGCCGGTCACCGTACAACAACGGCGATGGAACGTATGGCGTATGTTTGTCGATCGACCACGCGATCGCCTCTGCACTCCCGGTCACATCGCCATGGGCCCGGCTCAAGCGAACGGCTTTCATGGCCTGCCAGTCGTAGCTGTTGCCGAAATACACGACGCCGTCAGCGGCAACCGGGGAGGCCACGACATTGCGTGACAACCCGCCACACTCCCACACGATTCGTCCGGTCGCGACGTCATAACCGCGTGTCTTGCCCGTCGCCGCGACGATCGCCTGAACAGCCCCGTCCACCTCGACGATCACCGGTGTGGCCCAGGACGTCATCTCGTCGCGCGGCACGCGCCAGCGTTCGGCGCCCGTGTGCTTATCCAATGCACAAATGAACGATTGGCCCTCATGGTCCCAATTGACGATCAGGGTGCCTTCGTACAACGCCGGCGAACTGCCCTCCCCGTGGCCGTGTCGCGTGGACATGTCACCCAGATCCTTGCGCCACACCACGGCCCCCGTCATATCGGTGCAAAACAAACCCATCGAACCGAACGAAACGATGATATGCTCGCCATCTGTGATCGGGGAATTGGACGCCCAGCTGCCTGTTTCATGGGTACCTTCATGCGGCCGGCCCGTGGCCAGTTCTCGACGCCAGGCGACTTGACCATCGCTGCGCCGAATAGCTAGCAACATGAACTTCATGGCCTGCTTCGGGGCCATGTTATCGTGCGCCCCCGGATCGCGCTCGGCTGGCGGAGGCACGGGTGGGCCGAACGGCACGGCCGTCACCACGAACACATGCGGGCCCCATACGATGGGTGAGGCGTGGCCGAGCCCGGGGATCTCGGTGGACCATCGGATATTCCTGGTTTCGCTCCATTCGAGAGGTGGAGTGCCCAACGGCGCAACACCAGTCGCCAGAGGTCCGCGCCACTGGCCCCACTGCGCCGGGTCGTTGACCCCGGTCTGGGCGGTCAGCGCTGTACACAGCGCCAACAGGATCAGGCCCGCGCAGCACCGGACTCTATTTGAGATACCTGGTTTCATTCCTGATTCCTATTTCTGACTTAACTTCGGGGGACAGCCGTCCCCCGAGCCCCCTGCCAAGGGGCTCTGCCCCATTGGGTCCTCGCGGGGCGGGGAAACTCTCGATCAATCGTGAACATATCATGCTTCAGAGTGAATGCCCCGTTCGCCAGGGGAACTGTCTTCTCGCACTTACTCTGCTGACTCAACTTCGGGGGACGGCCGTCCCCCGAGCCCCCAGCCAAGGGGCTCTGCCCCATTGGATCCTCGCGGGGCGGGGAGTCTTTCGAACAATCGCAAAACGTATCATGCTTCAGAGTGAATGCCCCGTTCGTCAGGGGAACTGTCTTCTCGCACTTACTCTGCTGACTCAACTTCGGGGGACAGCCGTCCCCCGAGCCCGGACATCAGACTTAACTTCGGGGGACAGCCGTCCCCCGAGCCCCCTGCCAAGGGGCTCTGCCCCGTTGGATCCTCGCGGGGCGGGGAAACTTTCGAACAATCGTGAACGTATCATGCTTCAGAGTGAATGCCCCGTCTGCCAGGGGAAACTGTCTTCTCGCACTTACTCTTCTGACTCAACTTCGGGGGACAGCCGTCCCCCGAGCCCCCTGCCAAGGGGCTCTGCCCCGTTGGATCCCCGCGGGGCGGGGAAACTTTCGAACAATCGTGAACATATCATGCTTCAGAGTGAATGCCCCGTTCGCCAGGGGAACTGTCTGCTCGCACTTACTTTGCTGCCCCGTTCGCTCGGGGGAACTGTCTCTCTGTCTGGTCAGTGCGCTGGCGGCGGGGTGAGCCTTAGTCAATTCTGCATGGACCGGGCGTATTCTGCGAGGGTGCCGAGTCCGATGGCCTGACGGCGTTTGTCGACGTTGTCGGGATCTTCGATCGGTGCCGGGCCGAACTCGCCGTTCTCGGTGCGGAACTGCGTGCCGTACACCTGCGGCTTGCCCTGGGCGACGCGGACGCGATCGGTCAGGTAGGCCAGCTCGACGGCGGTCGCTTCACCCTGCGCTTGAGCTGTTGCGATCAACGCAAGGCAATGGTTCTGGAATTCGGGGTCCGCATCGGCGTGTTGCACGAGTAACCAGGCCGCATGGCTTCCATCCTTGCCCACCAGGGATTTGCCAGGCCAACCGTGCTGTTTGATGATGTCCTTCATCCGGGCGGTGTTGCGCTCGTCGACGTTGCCGAATTCGAGCAATGCCGGATGATCCATGGAAATCATGTACGTCCCATCGTCGTTCTCGCGCATGAGCCGAGTCATGGTCATGCGAAATTTCTGGTCTTCGGCCATACGGTCGAGTAACTCGCGGCGCAATTCGGGCAACTTGACCCCCTTGCCAAGTTCGTCCTCTGCGGCCCGGGCTGCTGCCATCATCTTCGACCATCGCGCATCTTTGCGAAGACTGTCGAGATCCGTATCGGCCTCGAGATGACCTACGTTGGTCCATCCGGCAGCAATGGCCCGATCAAGAAACTCGAACGCCAGGTCACTCCGTCCTGCCAGAGCGAAGCTGCATGCTGCGTTGTAGGTATTCGTGCGGCTGGCTGCTCCACTCACGACCGCCGCGGCATAAAGGAACCCGGACTGTTCGTAGGCCTTCGCGTCATAGGCCGCCGCAGCGTCCTTGGCCAGTTGCCCGGTGTCCTGTGCTGACACCGCGCACATCATCATGGTCGAGACAACGACTGGAACAAACAACTTGCGTGGTGTCATATGGACTCTCCTTGACCAGTGGTCGCGGCTCAGCCTGGGAAGACGGTAGTCGGAGCGGCATCCTGACAAACGATCCGAGATTTCCCGCTACTTCCGCGATCCCGGCAGGTCAGACGATGACGTGGCAGTGTCATCGGAGCGCATCGAGATCGAAAATGTACGCGGCCCCCGCCGTTCCCACGCCACCAGAGACCGCAGACCGCGCGCCCACGACCAGCGTGTCGCCGGCAATGGACATGGACTCGCTGAATGAATCGATGACGAACACCTCGTTTTTTGATCCGATCCGGGCTACCTCGGTCCAGTTCCCGTTGCGCTGTTCGAGCAGCAACGCCTCGGAAATGGACGGGGCCGCAACAACGAGTACCCCATCCTGCAATGCGATGGCCGTACCAAACACTCCCGCATCGTCATCGAATGGAATCAGCGTCTGATCGTATACCCACGCGTCGTTCTCGCGAATGTATGTGTACACATACCCTGCCCTCAACAACGTATCACCAGGACGACCCTTGGCAGGTGCTGAAATGACCAGCGTGTCACCATCGATCCTGACATTGTCCCCGAACTTGTCGCCGCGCGTACCATCGGGAGCAAGAATCTTCTGGGCCTCTTGCCACATCCCATTGCGGTGATAGACATAGACCGCGCCGGTGCCAAAATCCTGATTGCTGGCCCCCACGACTACGGTGTCACCGGCCACAGCGACGTCGACGCCGAAGTCTTCAAAATTGATACCATCGGACGCGACCAGCCGAGCCTCCTGAACCCACAGGTCGCCATCCCTGGAGAACACGTAGGCCGCTCCCTGACTTCGATCCCGACCCACGGCTCCGACAACGAGACGCTCACTCTCCGGATCGAACGCCAGGCTGTTACCGAACTGCTCGAAATCGAGACCGTCGGGAATGGTCAGCAGCTGGCTGCTGGCCCAGGTGGCTCCACTGCCTTCGTACACGTAAACGCCTCCGCGTTGTATACCCAGTGTTCCGGGCACGGCGTATTTGTACGCACCAATGAACGCATAGCGTCCATTGACGGCGACCGCGCTTCCGAATCCCTGCTGAGGCACGGTCGATGGCCCGCCGGTCAGTTCCACCTGAAACGGCCACATGTCGCCAGAGCGAGAGAAGATCGCCACCGAACCTTCGAGCGTGTTGTCGAACTCGGTTCCCACGATGACGGTCTGCCCGTCCGTAGCAACCTGGTCACCAAACAGGTCTTCGAATTCGGGCGTGGGGTTGTCGAGCTTGAGACCTGACGCGACGGCCCCCGCATTCGATCCACCGTCATTCTCGTTCCCGACAGGGGGTGCATCCATCATCGAGCCGTTTGACATCGGGTCGTCGGTGTCGTCCGGCATCGACATCGGCGAACCCCCGCACCCCCCGAGAATGCTGCACAACATCACATACAACAATGTTCTTGCTTGCACGGCTGACCTCCTCGTTCAGAATCCATTCATGTTAACGGAGGACCGGCGCGGGCAGAAATGGTCAACGTGGTGACGATGCCACGAACATATTCGACAATCCATAGGATCATGCCGCGCATCACGCTACGGGGCAGGATGCAGCACACCACAGCCACCCGCGACGAGGCTGCCTCCAAGACGCCGTGGGACCGCGGCTCATTTCTTCGGAGCCTTATCGTTCAGCTCCTTGAACCAGTTGACGACCGCGATGGGATCGCTGCGCGACTGACTCGCATCGGCATTCTTGAAGAACAGGTGTTTCTCGTCATGTGGTGCGACGTCATAGACCCAGGAGTAGTTGCTGTCGGACAGCTCGAACAGCTCGGTCGGGCGTTGCAGGCGCAAACGGCCATCCTCGATCTCGACGGCGACACTGAAGAACTGGCGCTGCCCGGATCGGTAGATGATCGCCGCCCCGTCCCGACGCCAGCGTGGGTAGAGCCCGCGACCGTCGGACACCTTCATGCGGTTGCCGCCCTCAGGAAACGACTGGACGTATACCTCACCGTTGCCAGTTTCATTGGTCACGTAGGCGATCCATTGGCCATCCGGCGAAATATCGGCAAGCCCTTCGCGAAAAGTGGTCGCAATCAGCGGTACCGGTTCGGCCCCTTCGTCAAGCAGATCGAGCACGAGAATGTCATTGTCCGTATCCGGCTCAACCGAATTGATCACGAGAAAGCGACCATCCGGTGAGACATCCACGGGCCATTGCAACTGGTCGGACTGGGTGACGCGTTCGATGTCACCGCTGCCGTCGGCCCGTTTGCGATACACGTTGTTCGATCCATTGTGTCGATTGGAAGAAAAGTACACCCATTTGTCGTCATGAGACCACACGGGAGACGTGTCGACGTTGTCGTAGGTCAAGCGCGTCAGCATGTCGCGTTCGAGTTCGATGATCCAGATGTCGGGTGTGGTTTCACCCTGGGCCAGCGCAATGTATTTCCCGCTCGGCGACAGCGACTGATGAATCACGCGCCCCGTGTGCCGCGATGCGCTCGTACCTTCTCCAGATTGATCCACCCAGGTCGGATTCTGTAAGTCGCCGCCCGATCCCGTGACGTACAACAACACCCCATTGTCTGAAAAGCTGTACTGCCCCGAGCCCATGGCGACCCGCGACAACAGGTCTTCGACCACGGGTGCTTCCTCACCCGCTACGCTCAGCGACGCGCGGTCAAAAGGAACGGCCATCAACACCCCGGCGCGAACGAACACGAGGTGACCCGTCGGCACGTATCGCGCGTGGGACGCATTCTCGAGAACTGTCCGGCTCTCACCAGTTGTTACGTCGACGACCTTGATCCGCGCCTGGTCGTACCGGTCCTGGTGCGGCGTAGCCGTATACAGCACCAGCCGACCGTCCTCGAGCCACGATGGCCAGCGATGGGACGCGTTGGGCTCCGCTGGATCGAGCGTAGTCACCTCGCGCGGTACGCCACCGGTAGCCGATACGCGATAGATACCGGACTGCCTCTGCGGCGCAAAGACGATGGTGTTGTCCGCCGCCCAGTCGGCGCCGCGCAATGCATCGGCAGGGCACACTGTCAAGACCGGCCCGCCCATCAACGACACTTTCTTGAGGGCGTCATCTTGACTGAATGCAACCCATTGGCCGTCCGGAGAGAAAATCGGAGTATGCGCATTTTCAGTGCCGTCGATGCTGTTGACCTCGAGTTGATGCATATGGCGGATGTACAGGCGCGAGCGCAGACCGGTCACGTTCGATGCCTCGCCGACGAAGACCATGTGCTGGCCATTCGGCGCGATATCGATGACCGGCCAACGGAACGCGGTGAGCCGGTTCTCAGCTTCGATTGGAATGGTGAAGCGTAGCACCGGTGCGTCATGCTGCGGGGCGGGCTTGATCGACCAGGCAGCCAGTGCCCCGACGGCCAACAGGGCCACGGCGAGAACGCACCGCCCGGGGGTCAACCCGCTCCGCTTCACGTCGAGCGCGGCTCGAGCCAACCCCAGCGACGTGCTCGCCGGATCCTCGATGGCCTGCTCGAGTTCGAGGCGGGCGTCAGCAATATCATGCAGTCTCCGTTTGCGATCTCTGGCCAGGCACCGGCGCAACAACAGCTGAATCGTCGGCGGTGTATGCCCTGGCAACTTGGACCATTCTGGCTCCTTGTGCATGATTGCACCCATCGAGTCGGTCACCGTTTCGCCGCGGAACAGGGTTTCCCCGGTGATGCACTCGAAAAGGATGATGCCGAACGACCAGATGTCGGACCGCTTGTCCAGCGCCCGCCCTCTAGCCTGCTCGGGACTCATGTAGGCAGCAGTTCCCAGCACCACGCCCGGACGTGTGTAGTCTGCAGTAATGGTCGGTGAATTGGCGATGGCACTGTCGGATGGTTCATCGACGAGCGCTTTGGCCAAACCGAAATCGAGGACCTTGACGGAGCCATCCGGTGTGACCATCACGTTGGCCGGCTTGAGATCGCGATGTACGATTCCCTTCTGATGAGCGGAGTCCAGGGCCTCTGCGATCTGTCGGGCGATATCGAGCGCATCCTCGAGGATCAGTGGACCGCTGTTCAACCGCCGTGCCAATGTCTCACCCTCGACGAACTCGAGCACCAGGAAGCGGATGTCATCGACGTGATCGAAGTCGTAGATGGCTCCGATGTTGGAATGGTTCAGCGACGCGAGAAGTTTGGCTTCACGTTCAAAGCGAGCTACGCGCTCTGAATCGTTGGTCAACGTGGCTGGAAGGATCTTGATGGCCACATCGCGATCGAGCCGGGTGTCACGCGCTCGATAGACCTCACCCATACCGCCCACGCCAAGCATCTCGACAATCTCATACTGCCCAACCTGTGCACCACTTTCCAATGACATGGCTTGCTTTCAAGAAATGCTACCGGCCCCGCGAGGGGAACCCACCCCACTACTCAAGTACACGAAAAATGTGCAGACGCTGCACCAGCTTATCTTTGTGACCAACAATAGTTGCACGTAGAGGTTCCTAGCGGTGCTCCGGATTCGAATAATCAAAGCGACAGCCGGCGTCCCACTTGGAGCGCTGATTGCCGTGTGCTGGAATGCCGCCGGCATCCTTCAGCATACGCGCGAGATGCAGGAGGTTCCAGGTCATGAATGTCGTGTTGCGATTCGTGAAGTCGTTCTCGGGGCCGCCCGAGCCCGGATCGAGGTAGGACGGTCCAGGCCCGGCCTCACCCAACCACGCAGCATCAGCCTGGGGTGGTATGACATAGCCGAGATGCTGCAGAGAGTAGAGGATGTTCATGGCGCAATGTTTGGCGCCATCTTCGTTTCCGGTAATCAGACACCCGCCGACCCGCCCGTAGTACGCGTATTGACCCACGTTGTTGAGAATGCCCGAATTGGCGTACAGGCGCTCGATGACACGCGTGCACACCGAAGTCTTCTCTCCGAGCCAGATCGATGATCCCAGAACCAGAATGTCGGCGGCCTCGACACGAGCGTAGATCTCCGGCCACGCATCGCTGTCCCAACCGTGCGCCGTCATGTCGGAGTACACGCCCGTCGCGATGTCGTAATCAATCGGCCGCAGCACGTCTACTGCGACGTGATTTTCCTCCAGGATGGACTTCGATATGTCGATCAGTCCCTGGGTGTGCGATAACTCGGGTGACTTCTTGAGCGTACAGTTGAGAAACAGGGCCTTGAGGTCGGAAAAGTTCCAGGTGCTGGTCGAACACAGTTCTTTCTGCTGATCGTTGAGCGGCATCGACAGGGTTCCTTTTGTGTTGCGCGCCGAGCACGCTGTGTGCGCTTCGAGGACCGTGACCACCGTGGTTGTTGTTCACGGTTTCGCTGAACAAAACAGGTGCCCCATCAGCGGTTCATCCATTCCGCTGAGTCGCGACTTGGTTCCTGTTGGAGCGCCTTATGCGGTTGTGTGAACATCGGACTTTCAAGCCTATGCGGACTCACGCAAGCCCATGGCTCCCAATGCACAAATCGGCACTCGGGAGTTCTTGCATAACGCACTGGTTAATGTGACGATTCATAGTATGATTTTATTGGTTGAATGACGAGCCGTGGCCTTGGAAGTAGCGAGTGAACCTGCCTGCATCATGCCTTGACCCGATCGCCTTTCTCCTTCTTTGGTCGGAATTGACGGCCACTTTCATTTGCGATCCTGAAAGTAAAGAGTTGGATCGTAGCCCACGTCAACGAACAGGAAAGAAAAGATGGGTAAGAAACTGTATGTTGGGAACCTGAGTTACGATGTCAACGCATCCGAACTGGAACAACTGTTCACCGAGTATGGAACGGTCGAGAGTGCGCAGATCATTGAAGATCGTGCAACGGGCCGGAGCAAGGGCTTCGGGTTCGTCGAAATGAGCACCGACGAGGAAGCTCAGTCGGCGATCGACGGGCTCAATGGACAGCAGCAAGGCGGCCGCACGCTCAATGTCAATGAAGCCAGACCACGTGAACCGCGTGGCGGCGGAGGCGGCGGTGGTCGCGGCGGCTACGGTGGTGGCGGCGGCGGCGGGCGCTACTAAGCATCCAACGATACGAGCACAGGGCCGTCCTTCGGGGCGGCCTTTTTTTTGGTTCTGCAACATTCCGCGCTGGGCCTTCGCACATGATCCCTGTTGACGCACTCGTGACGGAGGGTTCGAGGCAGTCGTCGTCGCGGGGGAAAGCGGTCGGCGAAGCCGCTCAGGACATGGAGCATGAGGGCGCGATCGGAAGCCGCACTCCGTCATGATCAGTTCACCAATCCCATGACATATTGGCTCATTCTCATCGTGATCGCAGGAGCGGACCTCGAACCGGCCACGCCAATCGACCGCGCCGCTGTCCTTCCTGGCAAGGTGTTGGTTTTGCCACCAACCGGCATCAGTGGGCGCATCCCGGTACCGCGCGACCCGGTCATGGCCGCGATGGCCAGCGGCCGCTGGCAGGCGCCGACTGCCGGAGTCGAAGTGCAAGCCGTCAACGGCGACTTGACTGCATGGGGCGTCGCCCACGGTACGCCGAAGGGTACACTCACCCCACCCACCACACGGGGCTCCTATGTGTGGTGGCCAATCGATGTCGACACCGGCCGCACCGTGGTCATCGAAGCGTCCGGCCACAGCCTGGTCTACGTCAACGGGCAGCCACGCTACGGTGACCCATACGGCTTGGGCTACACGCGTACGCCGATCCGTCTCATACCCGGTCGCAACGAGCTGCTGTTTTTGTGCAGTCGCAACCTGTCCGCGCGCCTGGTCAATCCGGTCTCCGGCCTCGAGATTCATACGGGAGATGCAACACTGCCGGATCTGCTGACGCGCAGCCGCGCGCCTGCCAATGCCGCAATCGTGGTGTTGAATAACACCACGGCGGAGATTACCGGAGCGACGATCACTGCTACCGTCGGTACCGCGCCGCCGCTGAAGACCGAGCTGCCCGCGTTGCCGGCACTGAGCGCGCGCAAGGTACCCTTTAAGGTCGCATGCCCGCCGGCGACTGTGCCGGGTAGCCAAGAGCTGGCGCTGGCTGTGCACCTGAGCGCAGACCAGGACCCTGCGCACACGGCAACGATCACAATCCACATCCGTGAGCCGGGCGCCCAACAACGCCGCACATTTGTCAGCGCAGTCGACGGCAGCGTCCAGTACTACGCGGTTGTTCCGGCCGCACCGCTGTCGGCACACGATCCTCTGCCGGGCCTGATTCTGTCCACACATGGTGCCGGCGTCGAAGCCTGGAACCAGGCTGGGTCGTATGTCGCCAAAACCTGGACGCATATCGTCGCCCCGACCAATCGCCGCCCTTACGGCTTTGACTGGGAGGACTGGGGACGCATGGATGCACTCGAAACACTGGCGGATGCATCGAAACATTTCAAACACGACCCACAACGCGTCTTTTCGAGTGGACACTCCATGGGGGGACACGGTGCCTGGCAACTCGCCGCTACATTTCCCGATCGATTCGCAGCAGTCGGCCCCAGTGCCGGGTGGATGAGCTTCTGGTCCTACGGTGGCGGACACTACGCAGATGACTCCACTGCGATCGGACGGCTGCTCGAGCGCACGACCACGCCGAGTCGCACGCGCCTGTTGTCACGCAATCTTCGCCAGCTCGGCGTCTACATTCTGCACGGCGACGCAGACGATAATGTGCCCGTGGCTCAAGCACGCCAGATGCGCGAACACCTCGCGGCATTTCACGAAGACATGCACTATCACGAACAACCCGGTGCGGGTCATTGGTGGGACGAGCCCGAAGAACCCGGCGCCGAGTGTCTCGATTGGGCGCCGATGTTCGACCTGTTCAGCCGCCGGCGTATTCCGCGAAGCAACGAACTTCGTGACATCGAATTCGTCACGGCCAACCCCGGCATTTCGTCGACCTGCCACTGGCTGACGATCCACGGCCAGAAGATAGCTCTCGCGCCCAGCCGCGCGACCCTGCGCTTCGATCCGGCCTCACGGCGATTGTGGGGCACGACTGACAACGTGGCGCGGATGGCCTTCGATGTCACGCCATTCGCACCCGGCCCGGAGATGACATTCGAAATCGACGGCCATACGCTGACGTGCCCCTGGCCGGGCGCCGCCCAGGTGTGGCTGGAGCGTCGGCAGCACGAATGGACGTTCTCCGCGCCCCCGGCTCCAGGACTCAAGGGCCCCCAGCGCAACGGCCCATTCAAGGATGTCTTTCGCAATCGCTTCATCCTGGTCTACGGAACGCGCGGTTCGGAAGAGGAAATCGCCTGGGCGCGGGCCAAGGCACGCTTCGATGCTGATGCGTTTCTCTATCGAGCCAATGCATCCGTCGAGGTGATGTCCGATGTGCAATTCCGCGGCGCTCCCACCGCTCAACGCAACGTGATCCTATATGGTAACGCCCAGACCAATTCGGCCTGGGCGGTTGTCCTGACCGATGACGACATCGCCCTCACGCGTGGCAGCATACGCCTGGGCGAGCGTACGCTTTATGGATCGGATCTCGGATGCATCATGATTCGGCCGCGGATGGGCAGCCACCGTGCTGCCGTCGGCGTCGTAGGCGGAACGGGCCTGGCCGGTATGCGCATCACCGACCGCTTGCCTTACTTCGTCTCAGGGATAGCCTACCCGGACGTCACGGTATTCGACGGCACGACACCGACGCGCGGTGCAGCGGGTATTGTGGCTACCGGGTTTTTCGGCGCTGACTGGAGTGTCGCACGAGGCGAGTTCGTGTTCCGTGATCCCACGCCGGACGCAGCCGAACCCGACTGATCGTGACTCAGTGCGGGATATGGCCGAACGACCGTTCGGGTGGCGAAATGTCATCGATGAGCGCCTGCACTGCTGTCTCCAGTGTGCGGGTCAACTCCGCTGCGCGCCGCCCGCCTCCGGGCCCCCGGGCCGATTCGACGGCAATGGGTTCCCCGAACGACACCGTACCGCGCCGGGCACCGCGAATGGTCGCGGTCCGTGGACCGATGACATCCTCTTCGAGCTTGTCGAGTGTCTCGGCGACCCTCTCCAGCGAGGGCTTCTCGGAAACATAATCACCGGGATAACTGAAGAGTTGCAAGGCGAAGAATGCGTCGTCCAGATGATTCATCGACGCTGCAACATCCGCGTCGCTTGCCCCATCATGCTCCATGCGCTGAATCGCCGCCTGACGCAGCACTTTGACGCGTTCCGGAATGGTTCCAGTGCCGTCGGTCATGCCATAAGTGGACTCGAGCGGCTTCAGGACGGCATCGGCCAGATGGTCCGTTCTCTCAGGCAATGAACCGCGGCAGGAGTACCCCAGGCGTTCGATTTCTTTCAACGACAGTAGACCTTCAGCGATACGGTAAATCCTCTCAGGCAATGACAGATCGGGACGCGGACGCCAGAAGAAAGAGCTTTCGATTCGAGCCGTCATATCGAGCAACTGTTTCGTGGGATCCTCGACATAGTGGTACATGAGGGCACAGGGGATACACACGACCGGACGCTTTCCGCGGCGCGCGGCCGCCTGCGCCATGGCGGCGGCACCCTCTCGAAATGGCGTCAGCCGTTCATTCACATGATACACCTCCCCCTCCGGAAAAATGACCAGCGGGTTCGATCGTTCCGCCATGATCTCGACCGCTTGTTTGAAGGCCCGCATGTCACGGCCTTCCCGGTCGATACTGAAGCAGCCGTGATGCTGAAGAAGAAGTCGCCCGACGAACCCATAACGCTCGAAGACCTGCCAAGCCGTCATGAAATAGAAGGGCATACCCAGCCGATCGATCGCCACGTGTAACAGGTAGGAATCGGCGTGCCCGGGATGGTTGGGCGTAATGAGCACGCCGTGACCAGCGCGGACAGCATCACGGACATGGTCCAACCCCTGCACGTCGACCTCCAGCACACGCTGAATGCGCTCCCGTACATAACGCCGACGCCAGCGCCAGAACCTCACCCACCACGGACTCAATCGCGGCGGCCACCACTGCGGCGGTGTCCTGAAGGGTTGACGGTCCATAAGGGTGAATACTCCTGTTCAGCACTGCGGGTGGGGCATGGTCACGATGATAGCACGGCAGTCCAGACGGACGCCAGCAACCTGAGGCGTAAATATCTCCCCAACATGATCTTAAATCGTCGGCCTGGTGCCCTGGAGCGTCGCCGGCACCATGCGCGCTCGGGCCTGCCACCGCGATTGGCCGCCCCCCCCATGACCACCGCCACCCATCATCAAGTGGTGTGTTGTCGCGATATCGATCCATCGACGTGATCCGGATGTCGTCGCCAATTGGAACTGTCCACCGCAGCACAAATCGCCGATCCATTCATGGAACCACCGAGTCAACGCACTGCCGAAACCACGCAGCGAACTCGCTGTGCGCTCGGCATGCAATTCGCTTTGCGAATGTGCCGCCCAGCGATACACTGAATTGCACCCTGTGTGATTCCATCTGATAAATGGTAGATTCAACCGATAGCACATGCCCACTCGATGCGTTGCAGCGGATACCGTTGATCAGACAGGAAACCATGATCCGACGATAGCAATGAAACCAACCCGACGCCCTCGAATCCAACGTAAGGTTCCGGCATCCTGGTGGAAGTTGCCCGATGATCAGCTTCTCGACCTGAGACTCTGTGATCTCAAGCTGAAGATCGAGAGCACGCTCCTCGAGTCATGTGTCGCGCGGGTGCTCGAGGAACTCCGACACCGCAAGCTACGCTTTCGGCCCCATTTCTGGCTGTCCGCAGAGTGGTTCTCCCCTGACGGCATCCCTGGAGTGGCCATCCCCTTCTACCTGGCCCATCCGCGCCTCATGAAACTCGAGGCCCGACAAATGCTCGAAGTCGAGGGCGGTACGCAAAGATGGTGTATGAAGCTGTTGCGCCACGAGGTTGGACATGCAATCGACACGGCCTATCGCCTGCGGCGCAAACGCAAATGGCAACATCTATTTGGCAAGAGCTCTCTGCCCTACCCCGATTACTACCACCCCAAACCGACCAGCCGGCGGTTCGTTCTCCATCTTGACTACTGGTACGCGCAGAGCCACCCGACTGAGGATTTTGCTGAAACCTTCGCCGTCTGGCTGACGCCAGGTGCCCAGTGGCGCAAACGCTACAAGCAGTGGCCCGTGGTTCTGAAGAAACTCAACTTTGTCGACGAATTGATGAATACTCTGGCCGACGTTCCCGCCCCGGTCCGCTCACGGGCACGAGAAGAGCCGTTGAGCCAGCTGAAAATGACCCTGCGGGAGCACTATGCGGAAAAGCGGGGGCGATACGGGATCGACTTTCCCGATATTTATGATCGTGACCTGCGTCGGTTGTTCCAGGAGGTCGACACCGGAGGCGAGAGCGCCTCACGCTTTCTGTGTCGCGTTCGTCCGGACCTGCGACGTATGGTCGCCCGGTGGACGGGCGAGTACCAGTACACGATCGACCTCGTACTGAAGGACATGATCGTGCGGTCCCGCAGGATGGATCTTTTCGTCGGTGCCCCGGAAGAACAACTCAAGACAGAGGCAGCTATCTTGCTCAGTATCCAAACGATGAACTACCTGCACGGAGGCCGCCACCGACTGGCCATGTGATGACATGCGCATAATCGCGGTGATGCACAAAGAACTGGTACCGCCCGACGATATTTCGGGCATGAGCGATAAGGACATTCGTGACTGGAAAGCCGAATACGATGTCCTGACCGCCATTGAGCACCTCGGCCACAAGGTCCAGGCACTCGGGGTCGACAATGACCTGACCCCACTCCGTAAACTGATCAACGACTACAAACCACATGTCGTGTTCAATCTGCTCGAGGAATTCTCCGGTCTCGGAACTTACGTCGCGTATGTCATGGGCTTCCTCGAGCTGATGCGTCAGCCGTACACGGGATGCAACCCCACCGGACTGATCCTGGCGGACGACAAGGCGATCATGAAGAAGATCCTCCGCCACCACCATATCCGTGTACCGGAGTTCGCGGGGTTTCCTATCGGCCGTGCTGTCAGGCGCCCTCGGCGACTCGAATTCCCCCTCATCGTCAAGTCGGCGACCGAACACGGGTCGGTGGGTATCGCGCAGGCGTCGGTCGTACACGACGACGACAAGCTCAATGAACGCATCGGGTTCATCCACAACAATCTCGAAACGGATGCCATCGCCGAACAGTTCATCCAAGGTCGAGAGCTGTATGTCGGCGTCCTGGGCAACCACCGCCTCAAGACGCTGCCGATCTGGGAGATGACTTTCGAGAACCTCCCCGAAGGCGTGCCGCGCATCGCAACGTCCAAGATCAAGTGGGATATCGCGTACCAGAAGGAAGTCGGTGTCATGACTGCTGCCGCCAAAGACCTACCCGACGACCTCAGTAACAAGATCACGCGCATGTGCAAGAGAGCCTATCGCATCCTGGGACTCAGTGGCTATGCACGAATGGACCTGCGGTTGACCGAAGATGGCCAGGTGTTCCTGCTCGAGCCCAACCCCAATCCCGACCTGTCGCTCGACGAGGACTTTGCGTGTGCCGCCGAGGCCACCGGCGTGGAGTATAACCAGCTCATCCACAACATCATCACTCTTGGTCGTAGTTTTCACGCAGGCTGGAAACTGGCCGAGGAGTAACGACAGCAACCCGCGCGAAAGAATAGCCCGGCCCATGCCAGGCCACCGTGCCACGCGCCCGACCGCGCTCACATCACTCGCTTCGAGACACCAGTCCACTGCGTCCATCGATTCGCAGGGGCGTGCTATCTTCGATGCCCGTCAAGTCACCCGTCACCATGCTGATGATCGGTACGCCGCATTCCCGTGCGACCTGCGCCAGGTGATGCGACAGACGCCCCGCACATACCACACCCTTGACGACCATGAGTAGTGAATGCCAATCGGCATATGGGATCATGTGCTGTGGAAAAACCAGGATGTCCCTGGCCGTCAGGGTGTCGAACAACGCCGGGTCCGACAGGTTCTCGATCCGCCGCGCCCGTCCCATGACAACTCCACCGCCGCCGCCTTGCCCATGCCACGTGTCTGCCTCGTTACCCATACACTCAGGCGGCGATGCAACCGGGTCCAGCGCCGGCGGCGGCGCCCCCAGGGTCGCAGGCGGCGCCAGCCGCCGATGGCGCTGCCAGGCCCTGCGGTTGTGCGCCAGCCTGGCATGCAATTGCGCGTCATCGCCGGTTGTACACCAGCTCTCGAGATCCCCACGGGTGCACAACAGGATATCTTCCGGCGCGGCACACAGCCCCGCGTCACACAGCCGAACGCCGGTCTGCCAGATGATATCACGCTCCCACAACCACCCAGCGCCCAGTCCGTGGCGGTCGTTTAGTGCCTGTGTCCAGTAACGAGTCCACTCGAGCAGGCGGTCGAACCGCTGCACTGCGCCCGGACCATGCGAAGATACACACGCTCGAACATCCTGCTCAGCGCTGCGCCGCCGAGCACGTGCGTCCTGCTGAACTGCCATGACACACCGCGCACTGCCGTTCATGGCGCTCTTGATGCTATGCATCATTTGCACATCGTTGACTGCGGGGCCACCGAAGACCGCGGCCCGGGTGAACCAGGTTGGAGGATTCTTGCCATAGCGCCGGCACAACTGCTCGAGTCGCGCCAGGAAATGGGACTCGGCGTGGTGTTCGAGAAGGTACGGTAGAACCGCACCGATGTCGCGGTCAGCGAACGCTTCGTGAACTGCCTGCTCGTCGATCGTGCGGCCGAGGACCTGCAAATCACGGGTCACCAGGAAGGTGTACGATTCCGCGCCACCGCTGATCAGGTCAGGTGATGCCGCTTCGAGACCCCATTCGCCAAGGGCATGATTCAACGCACCTTCACACATCCAGCCCAGAGCCTGTGGCCCGCTCCACCCGAACGACGCCATGTCCCACAGGCGATCGCGCACCTGGAACATGGTCGGAATCAACTCGGCTGCAGTCATTGTCGACTCGATCGCACTGCGCGCATCGGAAGCCAGCGCGGTAAGCGACTCGACACGGCGATCCCAGCGCACACGGTAGGGTGCCTCGTGTACACTTAACCACGGCTCGTAGTCTGCCGGACTGGCGAAGTGCTCGAGGAATGTCGGAAAGGGCTCCGCTGGACAGTAGCGATAGCCGTTGCACACGATCGCCTCGGTCCACACCCCGGTCAGGACGAACCCGGCGGGCTGATAGCGATGCCACAGCTCGGATTCATCGAGGTCGCCATACAGCGGTGTCAGGAAGTGCGGCGGTACGTCGGAGCGTAACGGCAACGAAAACATCGCAGGTTGCCATGTACGGCTCCGTTGTTTCTTCGTCAGCTCGACTGGAAAGAACTCAGGCAGCGCGGTCATCGGCCGGGCCTGCACGACGTAAAGTTCATCCGCAACAAAGGCCCATTCCATATCGAGGCGCAGGCCCTGGGCCTGGTCCAGTCGCTGCGCGACACGGGTGATCTCGAACACGGCATCGTCGCTCAAGACGGGTCGCTCGTCCATACGAGGTGACGCACGGGATACGACACCGGCAGGCGTGGCCTCGAGTATGTGATCCGCAGTGCCGGACTCATACTCGATGATCGATGTTGCCGTCCAGTCGCTGACGAAACGCTCCCCTATGCCGCCGCCACCCATGAGATCAACCGACAGGCCACGAACTGCCTGCGTCACGCAGCGCCACGGGTTCCCGCTCACGGGGTCGGCCGTGTAGGTCACACCCGAGCACACCGCCTGGAGTACCGGCTGGATCATGACAGCCATGGCATCGATGGGCGCCTCGATTCCCAACCGTGCCATGTAGCGCACAGACCGCGGCGCCCACAGCGAGCACCAGCAATCGATGACGCGCCGCAACAAGCTGGCTGTGTCGCTGACATCGAGGTAGCTGTCGAACACGCCCGCACAACTGGCATGCGCCGTATCCTCGACTGTCGCAGACGAACGCACGGCGAGTCCACAGCAGGCCGCATCGAATAGCGGCACGGCAGACTGCATGATGGCATCGCGAACATCGATCGGCCATGCTGCAGCGGTCGCGGCGGCGCTCAACTGCTCATGGGCAACCACGGCCTCGGCCGCTGATCGCGATTCGACGCCCGCGACACAGTCGCGAATGGCATCCGCAAGGACATTGTGTTCGATGAAGGCCCGGAGGGCGCTGCGCGCAACGACACATGTTGGCGGAACCCTCACATCCAGTCGGGCCACGGCAGCCAGATGGGCGGCCTTGTTGCCGTGCTCGGCGGCGCGGGCCTCCTGCAGCGTGGAACAGTACCTGGCCATGTCAGTCGTCTATCTCCGGTTGTGCATGCATTTACGGTACTGCGCGCCGGTGATGGCCGGGCCAGTTACTTCAAGCGCCACTTCACGACAACGCGCGTATGCACCATTATCCATGAACGGACTTGTGTGCCAACCGCGCGCCCTGGCAAGCCTTCAATCTGGCAACTGCCCAACTTGTTGCCGGCCTCGACGACCCTGGACTGCCCACACACAGTGGCGACTACCTGGCCACCCTGACCCAGCGCACGAGCCGCGACGCCCACGGACGATTCGTCGTCCGTATCCGCCATGGTGCAGATGACCGCACGTTCCTCTTCCCGTCCTATGACGGAATGATCGAAATCAGCGGTTCGACTCCTGCCCTGGTCACCGTCGAGACGCCGTAAGTCCAGGACCGCGCACAGACACAGGGACGCGCTGCGAATTGACCATCATGCCTGCTTGACCAGCCACGATCGGAGTATCTCGAAGAACTGTTTGCACACCGCGCGCTCCAACCACGGATAGTGCCCGCATTGTTGCCACTCATGGTATTCCAGATGCGGAACATACGGCGCGATGCTGTCGCGGATCATGGCGCCAGGATGGGGATCGACGGTTCCATGCAACATGAGAACGGGGGTGGTGATGGCGGCAAAGGCTGCGGGGTACGTGCCGTTGTCCTGCAAGCGCAGCATATCGTTCCACGTCTCGACTCGGCCGCGCTCGTCACATGGGCCCAGTTCGAGGTCGGTGCTGACCGGGTCGTGGGTGTACGCCGGAAGCAGCGCTGTACCAATCGCGGCCAGACGCGCGTCCACATCGCCAATGGTGTGACACAGGTGCGCGATATGGTCATTGACCGCTGCGTCTTTGCGTAGGTCGAGTCGGTGGTTCATCTCGGCGCGAGCCGCGGGATCAAAGGTTCCCATGCCGATGAGCACGAGCGGACCCACTGCGTCTGGGTGGGCTGCGGCGCAGGCCAGGGCCAGCATCGCGCCCCACGACGAGCCCACGAGTGCAGGACGGCTGGCGCCGCATTCCGCAACAATGAGTTCATACACATCGGTAACGTGCGTGGCGACGGTGAGTGGTTCGCCTCCGCTGCGGCGCTGCCACGGTTCGAATACTTGCCAGGCATCGGACAGCGCGCGGGCCACCGGAGCCATGTAGCCCGGAGCGCCTGGCCCGCCATGCAGAACGATGACCTCAGGGCCCGTTGAACCATAACGTCGGATGTGTTCCATAGGCTGTGCTGCTCAGGTCCGGGCGGCGCGGCGGCGAACGATGACCATCCCGGCCAGCATGATGACGACTGCCAATCCGGCCAACCCGATCGTGGATGCGGCGGGCACTGCCACGGCCGTTGGGCGGAACTGGGCGACGAGGGCGGCCGTGTTGGCGAACGTGGTCACGCAGTCGGCCGCATCGGAGGGACAACCCAAACCGGATACACCTAACGGAAACCCGCCGAACTCCAAGTCTGGAGAAGAGAACAGATCGACATGTTCGCCGGGCGAGTTGGACATGATCGTACGCCATAACAGGTCGGGCGTGCGATGGCCGAAAGCGTAGCAGAACACGGTATCGGGCCCGCCAGCCTCGTTGTTGTGCGAACATCCCATGTTGTGGCCGATTTCGTGGGCAAAAGCGATCCCAGCAGTATCGGCTCCAATGGCACTGAATGCCGATGCGGCAAATGCGAGGCTCAGCTCATCCAGCATGTAGGCGGCCCCGGCGGACCCCGAAGTATTGATGAGCGCTACGACATCAGCACCCACGCGGTCGCGCAGTGCATGAACTTCATCCATGAAACCATCGTTCAGTGCCCGCAGACGGGCCAGATCCGTCAGTGCGTTCCCACTCTCGACATAAGGCGTTTCCGCAGCATCGACCAGACGCAGGCGATGGCTGACGCCACTCTGTTCGTAGGCCATTGCGGTATACATCAGCCAGCTGTCGATCAACGCTGACATGCCGTTCGCGCCGCCGGCGAAGGCCAGCGCAGAAGGTGTGTACACGATGAGTACGTCGATCAGTACCGGACCGCTACCCGCCATGTTCCGCGGCGGGCTTGTGACAAGACGGGGGACGCCGAAGCCCTGCCGCGGCAGTCCACCCGCACATATGAAGCGCTGATCGGGATCGGTGCGCGCCGTACGGATGCGACCCGTACCGTCCCGACGAATACGATAGTGTCCATGGAGACGACTGGTCATCTCGCCGACCACCGCATCACCGCAACGCGCTACGACGAACCAGCCGCTATCAGGCAGGCTCACACGTCCGCGGAGAACGGTACCGCATAACTGCCCGTCCACGCTATGCGTCACGATGCCATCGACTGTCAAATCGGGGCGCACTTCGAAGGACAGGGCATGGCCCACCGCTGGCGACCTGGCGCCAACCTCCAGTGTCGTCTCGAACGCCGTAGTCGGGTGCACAAGCCCCGCCAGAGCCGCCCACATCAAACAACTGATCGCCACCGTCTTCCATCCCCAACAAAGAGAACCGTACTCGAATCGCTTCATTGTACGCGAGTCCAGTTCGAGACCGGAATCATTTGTAAACGGATTCAGGTTGCTGAACTCGACGTGGGGCGAGCGCATACACCTGCTCATCTTTCCCGTCACCCGCGGTCCATCTTGCGGGCCACAATGAAGTTGTTATGGTGATACCGTCCCTTCCGTGGAGGCAGGACTCATGACCACGACGACACCTGAGCCCGACACAGCCGCACCGAACCATGGCCGCCTGACCTGGTACATCATCGGCTCGATCGTCACCGCCATTATCCTATCACTGGTGTGGCCGGTCGGGGCGATGCATCTCAACATCGGCGGCGAGATTTTCTTGCGGCTCTTGCAGATGGTCGTCGTTCCGCTGGTCATGACGAGCGTCATGAGCGGGATTCTCGGGCTGGGCGACGTCCGCAAGATCGGTCGCCCGGGCAGTCATGCGATCCTGTACTACTTGAGCACGACGGTGCTGGCTGTCATCACCGGCCTCATCGTAGTCAATGTCATCAAACCCGGCGACAGCATGCAGCGCGCCCTCGTCGAAGACGCGACGCGGGAAGGCGCCCAGGCCGTCCGCCAGGCCAAGGAATCAGCACGCTCCGGCGGCGCACTGATCACGTGGGGGGCCGCGGTCGCCATCAGTCGCACGGCCACGGGCAGCAGCAACGACATCCACATCCCCCATGGCGAGTCCATGCTGGCCATCAGCATTGAACAGGTCGGTCTGGCCACGACCCCCGCCTCGGTTCAGCCGACCGTGTGGGACGAGACCCGTGAATCTTTTGTCCCGCTAGGTAACACACTGACCGCCGGCACGGCCGCGGACAGCTACGTGTTCCAGGTCCGGTTGCCCGCCAGCGGCAAGCTGCGTCTCGATTACAGCGCCCAGGTGGGCGGCGGCGCCAGCATCGTGTCGGCAAAAATCGAGCGCGGTCCCCCGACGATCGGGGATATTCTCGAAAACCTCGTGCTCATGTTGTTCACCAACAACCTGCTTGGGTCGATGGTCGAGGTCAACCTGCTGCCAATCATCGTGTTCAGCATCGTATTCGCGGGCATGCTCACGACCATGGGCAGCCGCAGCGATACGATCGCAAGCCTGGTCATCAGCGCCAACGATGCGTTGATGAGTTTCATCCTGCTGCTCATGAAGGTCGCCCCAATCGGAATCTTCTGCCTGGTGGCCGCCCGCTTCGGCCGCGCTCAGGTCGAGGGGCAGTTCATCGAGTTGATCAAGATCCAATCCAAGTACATGGCCACGGTGCTCTCCGGGCTGGCCATCCATGCCCTGATCACACTCCCATTGTTGTTATGGTTCTTCACGCGACGGAACCCGTTCACATTCATGGCCCAGATGTCGCAGGCGATCATGACCGCCTTCTCGACGGCCAGTTCAACGGCGACGCTACCGGTCACGATGGAATGCGCGGAAGTCCGTGCGCGGGTGTCCAAGCGCTCCACAGAGTTCGTTTTGCCACTCGGCGCGACCATCAACATGGATGGGACGGCGCTGTACGAAGCAGCAGCGGCGATCTTCATCGCCCAGGCCTATGTCGCCACGGGCCTCGACGCCGGCTTCGAGTTGAATACCATGGGCCAACTGACCATCGCCATCACGGCGACGCTGGCTGCAATTGGTGCCGCCGGAATTCCCGAGGCCGGACTGGTCACGATGCTCATCGTACTGAACGCTGTCGGGCTACCCCTGGAGATGATCGGCCTGATCCTGCCGGTCGACTGGCTGCTCGACCGCTTTCGCACTGCAGTGAACGCGTTTGGCGATTCGGTCGGCGCAGCCATCGTGGACAACAGTTTTGACTGACTTCGAGCTCGAGACAACGACCGCGGGACTGCGGCGCATCCGTGGCTGGATCCTGGCGTTGTTCATTCTCGGCATGCTCGGCGCCGCCAGCGAACTGCTGCTCCTGGAACACTATGAGGACGCCTGGCAATGGACGCCCCTGGTCGTGCTGGCCGGCGGCATGGTGACCACCGCGTGGTATCTGCGCCGGCCGGGCCCTGCCAGCACCCGAGCCTTCCGCAGCGTCATGCTGGCGTTCATCGGCAGTGGCCTGCTCGGACTGTATCTGCACTTCGCCGGTAACGCAGAATTCGAGCTGGAAATGTCCCCGGGGCTCGGCGGACTGACGTTGTTTCGTGAGGCCGTCACCGGAGCGACACCGGCCCTGGCTCCTGCTACCATGGTGCACCTTGGCCTGCTCGGAATGCTCTCGACGTGGGCCCTGCCCGACACCCTGAAAGCTGGAGACCCCGATGAATAAGTACCTGATTAGGTCCATGCTCACTGCGATCATCGTTACTGCCCCGGCCGTGGCCGAGGTCGGCAAGAACTCGAACATCGCGAACCCCAACCGTGCCACCGCGGAAGAACTGCACAAACTCCCACACGTCACAGCAGCCATCGCTGAAACCCTCATCGCCGCGCGTCCAGTACTGAGTAATCTCGATCTCGACGCTCTACTGGCCAAGTCAATGACCGACAGCCAGCGCGCCGAGCTCTATGCCCAGCTGTTCGTTCCCATCAACCTCAACAGCGCGAGCCAGGCGGAAATCCTGCTCATTCCGGGCGTCGGCCCGCGGATGGCCCACGAATTCGAAGAGTATCGCCCCTACAAGGCCATGGCCCAGTTTCGCCGCGAGATCGGCAAGTACGTCGACGACGAGGAAGTCGCCCGCCTGGAGCAATATGTCTTCGTGCCCATCGACTTGAACACTGCCACCGATGACGACATCCTGAGCATCCCGGGTGTTGGCAAGCGCATGCTGCACGAGTTCAAGGAATATCGCCCGTACAAGAACATCGAGCAGTTTCGTCGCGAGATCGGCAAGTACGTGGATGACAAGGAAGTCGCACGCCTGGAGCGGTATGTCGTCATCAACAAGTAGGTTTTCGAGTGCGGCCTCATTGGATACGGATTCACCGGCACTGACCTGTTCGGCAAGCGCAGTGGGGTAATTCTGACCAACGTAATCACCCCCAAGCCACGTCCGTAACCCTGGCGATGCCCGGCAGTGCTTCGCGATTGCCAAGCCCGGCGCACTTCAGTGCCGCCGCAACATTGGCGAAACGCAGACACTTCGGCCACGCCCACCCCTGCAGCACCGCATAAGCCAGCGCACCGCAGAACACATCACCTGCTCCGGTGGTATCGACAGCTTCTACGACGTGGGCCGGTTCGGCGTGGCGGTCATCAGGCCGGAACAACTCGGCACCCTGGTCACCACGCGTAATCACAACAGTCCCAACTCCCTCGTCGAGCAACAGCCGGGCACCGTCTTCGTCGTGCTCGACATCATAGTACTCCTTCACGAAATGTTCCGGACACACCATGATGTCAACGTGAGGAATGATCCTGTGCAGGCCCGGCTTGGGCGAACCGGCGTCAAGACACACCAGGGTGCCCCGTCCTCGGGCGGCGCGGGCCGCAGCGGCAGCGATGTCCGGCAAGATGCCGTCCAGTTGCAACACACGACAGGGTGCAGGCAATCCGTCCTCGAAGCAGAACAGCCGCTCATCCGCTCCGCAACCGCGGTGGTTGACGATCGTGCGCGAAGCGCTATCGCGGGCTATCCACACATGGGCGAATCCGGTGCCACCCTGTGCATCCTTCACTGCGTAGGTCACATCGATTCGTTCTGCCGCAAGATCCTGATCGATCAAGGCGCCCGCATCATCGTGCCCCCATGCACCGACGAAAGAACAGTCCAATCCAAACCGGGACAGCAGCACCAGCGCAGTTGGAACGGGACCACCGATCTGACGCCGGGCCACCTGAATAGCCGATTTGGAGTTTTCAGCCGGATAGCTGTCCAGCACGATCTGGTAGTCAATGACGATGGTTCCGATACCGAGGACGTCGAACATACGCACAACATACCACAGCTGTGTGATTCAATCCCGAGCATCCGCCAGTCGCATGGCTCCTCGGCGGGTTGGGAACACACAGGGCACAGGCGCGCAGCGAGACGAGCGGCACGCAATGCCCTAAGAGCAGCGCAAGACGAGATCGTAGAAAGGCCTCCGGGCGAAGTTCCGCTGCGCTCCAGCCGCGGAGTGTGCTCGGCGCGGTCTGCTGCAGATGACTGCTCGGGCGGCCATCCGAGCCCGCCCGGTAGCTCCCTCAGGTGTATGAGCCTGCGCAACCGCTGTCCTGGAGCTCCGCGAAATCTTCGCCCTCCGGCCGAATGAAGCACCAGCCTCTACTAATAAGAGGGAACTCCCCACCCAGTTTTAGCCCGGCGATTACTGCCAAGTTCAATGGGCCCACCCAATCAACTGCCCTCGCGCAGCGAGGGCAGGGAGCGCTTTGGTCATGGCTGCACGTGCTGCGCTCGTGCAGCGTGTATCGCGCGCCAAGTGGCGCGCGGCGCGTGGCGCGAGACGAGCGGCGCACAACGCCCAAACGCAGCGCAAGACAAGATCGTAGAAAAGCCTCCGGGCAAAGTTCCGCTGCGCTCCAGCCGCGGAGTGTGCTCGGCGCGGTCTGCTGCAGATGACTGCTCGGGCGGCCATCCGAGCCCGCCCGGTAGCTCCCTCAGGTGTATGAGCCTGCGCAACCGCTGTCCTGGAGCTCCGCGAAATCTTCGCCCTCCGGCCGAATGAAGCACCAGCCTCTACTAATAAGAGGGAACTCCCCACCCAGTTTTAGCCCGGCGATTACTGCCAAGTTCAATGGGCCCACCCAATCAACTGCCCTCGCCTAGCGAGGGCAGGGGGCGCTTTGGTCATGGCTGCACTTGCTGTGCTCGTGCAGCGTGTATCTTGCGGCACGGACGTCTCACAGCCGCCTCAACAAACACCTCAACATCCGCCCCTCGTGATCGACACATTCGACCAACCTGTTCACGATCTCTTGATCACCGATGCCCAACGACCGCACGATCTCAATCTGTGTCTCCAATTCCTGACACGACCCCATTGCAATTCTCAAAAACCGGCGAAACTCCTGATCACTCTCGCGACCAGCACCCTCAGCCACATTGCTGGGAATACTGATCGCTGCTCGAACCATCTGATTCTTCAAGTCGCCCACCCCGTTCCGCGGAAGACTGTCCACCAGGTCCCGAATCTCACCCACGATCTGGATGCCCATATGCCATACCCGCAGCTCTTTGATATATGCCATGACTGTCACTCCCGACTTGACCATCAACCGCATGAAGCCATTCTTCATCCGCCTGCCCACCCCCACCCCGCCGCAGCCGGATGGTCACGTCGAGTCGCATCAACGGCGAAGCCCAACCATCACTCGACTTGAGGATCCGGACCGGCGGGGTACACTTCAACAGGCGGATGCAGGATCCACGTATCTTCAACGACGCGCGGCAAGAGACGCGAAGCAAGAGGCGCGAGACAAGAGGCGCGAGACAAGAGGCGCGTGGCGCGAGACGAGCGGCGCACAACGCCCAAACGCAGCGCAAGACGAGATCGTAGAAAGGCCTCCGGGCAAAGTTCCGCTGCGCTCCAGCCGCGGAGTGTGCTCGGCGCGGTCTGCTGCAGATGACTGCTCGGGCGGCCATCCGAGCCCGCCCGGTAGCTCCCTCAGGTGTATGAGCCTGCGCAACCGCTGTCCTGGAGCTCCGCGAAATCTTCGCCCTCCGGCCGAATGAAGCACCACCCTCTACTAATAAGAGGGAACTCCCCACCCAGTTTTAGCCCGGCGATTACTGCCAAGTTCAATGGGCCCACCCAATCAACTGCCCTCGCCTAGCGAGGGCAGGGGGCGCTTTGGTCATGGCTGCACTTGCTGTGCTTGTGCAGCGTGTATCTTGCGGCACGGACGTCTCACAGCCGCCTCAACAAACACCTCAACATCCGCCCCTCGTGATCGACACATTCGACCAACCTGTTCACGATCTCTTGATCACCGATGCCCAACGACCGCACGATCTCAATCTGTGTCTCCAATTCCTGACACGACCCCATTGCAATTCTCAAAAACCGGCGAAACTCCTGATCACTCTCGCGACCAGCACCCTCAGCCACATTGCTGGGAATACTGATCGCTGCTCGAACCATCTGATTCTTCAAGTCGCCCACCCCGTTCCGCGGAAGACTGTCCACCAGGTCCCGAATCTCACCCACGATCTGGATGCCCATATGCCATACCCGCAGCTCTTTGATATATGCCATGACTGTCACTCCCGACTTGACCATCAACCGCATGAAGCCATTCTTCATCCGCCTGCCCACCCCCACCCCGCCGCAGCCAGATGGTCAAGTCGAGTCGCATCAACGGCGAAGCCCAACCATCACTCGACTTGAGGATCCGGACCGGCGGGGTACACTTCAACAGGCGGATGCAGGATCCACGTGTCTTCAACGACGCGCGGCATGAGGCGCTTAGACAAGAGGCGCGCCGCGCGAAACCGCATGAAGCCATTCTTCATCCGCCTGCCCACCCACCCCGCCGCAGCCGGATGGTCAAGTCGAGTCGCATCAACGGCAACGCCCAACCACCACTCGACTCGAGGGACCGGACCGGCGGGATACACTTCAACAAGCGGATGCAGAATCCATGTGTCTTTAACCGACGCGCGACAAGAGACGCGCAGCAAGAGGCGCGAGACAAGAGGCGCGTGGCGCGAGACGAGCGGCGCACAACGCCCAAACGCAGCGCAAGACAAGATCGTAGAAATGCCTCCGGGCAAAGTTCCGCTGCGCTCCAGCCGCGGAGTGTGCTCGGCGCGGTCTGCTGCAGATGACTGCTCGGGCGGCCATCCGAGCCCGCCCGGTAGCTCCCTCAGGTGTATGAGCCTGCGCAACCGCTGTCCTGGAGCTCCGCGAAATCTTCGCCCTCCGGCCGAATGAAGCACCCTCTACTAATAAGAGGGAACTCCCCACCCAGTCTTGGCCCGGCGATTACTGTCAAGTTCAATGGTCCCACCCAATCAACTGCCCTCGCTGCGCGAGGGCAGGGGGCGCTTTGGTCATGGCTGCAGGTGCTGCGCTCGCGCAGCGTGTATCGCGCAGTGAGCAGCAAGCAAAACGATTGACGAAGTGTTCGGCTTGGACATACCATGACCACCACTCACGTTCGTCAGTTCGCCAATCGAAAGAGGACCCCGTGGCCACAACCGACCCAACCGCGCCCATCCGACTCAAGGCCAGCCGTTACCCTGGTGTGGATGAAGGCACTGCTTGCACGCAAAGTTCGTTCAAGAGCGGCAAGAAGGCTTTTCTGTTTATTGGAATGCAGGGAGGACGGTACAAGGCGATGTTCAAACTGCAGACGTCCATTCCTGAAGCCACCAGACTGGCCAAGAAAGACCCGGATTGCTACCAGGTGGGTACAGGCGGATGGGTGACGGCCCGCTTCACGGCAGACAGTCCAATACCGAAGGCCACCTGGCAGAAGTGGCTGGATGAAAGCTATGCCTTGAGTACTGCAGGTAGCAGTGCGAAACCGGCCAAGAAGAAGACAAAAACCGCCAAAAAGAAAACCCCCACGAAGACAACCCCTAAGAAGTCCAAAGCCAAGTCTCGACGTTGAGACCCCATTATCGCATTATCGATTCATGAGGTCGACAGCTCGCCCGATGTCATCCATCGTATTGCACACATGCGGCGACAGCCGGAGACACCCTCGACGCAAGGCAATATCGATCCCCTGTTCCCGGAGCGTTTCGAACATCGGCCGGTTCTTCGCCGCCGTGCGATGCCTGCAGATCACGATCGTGCTGCGACAGCCATTAGCGGTCGGGCTGATGATGTCAAACCGGTCTCGATCGAGACCATCGAGGATCGCGCTGACCAGTGCGTCGTCGTGCGCTGCGATGTTCTCGATACCCACATCCAGCAGATACTCGATGGCGGCGGTCCACGGCATGTAGTTCATGAAGTTGGCCGGGCAAAACACGTCGTATGCCCGGGCACCCAGATCGGGCCTGAGCGCGATATCGAACTCACCACGAAGATCGTCGGCCGTCAGGTTGGCCAGCCAGTAACCCTGTGTCATGCGTAACGTCTCGCGCACTTCCTGGCGGATCCAGCAGTACCCCGTGGCGTAGGGACCGCACAGCCATTTGAATCCGCAGCCGCACACCACATCGGCACCGGCAGCGCCAACATCGAAAGGCCGGGCCCCCATACCTTGTGAGCAGTTGAGCACGAACACCACGCCGTGCCGACGACACACGTCGGCGATGGGCCTGGGCTCGACCACGTGGCCCGTGAAACTGTGGATCCACGTGGTGCACAACAAGCGCGTGCGTGGCGTCACGTGGGCAGCGACGTCCTCAGGCGTGAGCGTCGGGCCGGCCGGTTCGATGAAGCGCAGGGTCACGCCGCGATCATGCAGTGGGAGCCACGGAAATGCCGTTGCCGGAAAGTCGCCTTTCACGACGAGCACCTCGTCCCCCTCTGACCAGTCGAGCCCGGCCGCTACGATGTTCAGGCCATACGAGGTGCTGTTGCCCAGGATGATGTCATCCTCCGCCGCGCCCAGCACTCGTCCGAGCGCTGCCCGCAGACGCGCTGGGACATCGGTAAACGGCCGCGAATCGAACAGATGATGCGGGGCCGTTTTCATAGTGAGCGCACGTTGCGCCGCCTCGACTGCTGGTCGTGGCAGAGGGCCCTGGTGCGAGCAGTTGATCCACGTGCGCCCGTCGAATGGACCGAAGTCCTGTTGTTGATCCAGCATTGGTTCTACTCACATGGGAATGGGAACAGGTCTTACAAAAGGTTCTTCAGCAGCATCTGTGGAAGCCACATAGCTCTCTCGTCTTGTGACTCTGGAGCTGGCCAGGGACAAAAAATGGTTTCTCTTTGCCTTTGGTCTGAACGCGCAGTATATTTCAAAACACGTTGATGGAGATAGTATCGTGATCCGCGCATTCTTTGATTATTTGTTCCTGCTTAGCACCTTACCTGGTGGAGGGACTGCCTAGCGTGCGCTAAGTCGGACATTGATGTGACACACGCACACTCGGCGGTTCTCTGAACCGGCGAGTTTTTTTTCGCGCGCATCTCGAGAGCGAGCATTTGAGACATCGATGTGCTCGATGATGGGAGGCGTGCGCGCAGCAGTCGCAGCCGCTTATGGTTTTGTTGCGCGGTCGTAAGCTAATGGGCAAAGCTGCGAGACTGAGAGTCTCGTGATTGGGAGTTCGACTCTCCCCGGCCGCAATGCTGTTCGGTAGCACGGCGCAAACGCCTGAATGGGATGATGCGATTGTTGGTGTGTTTTCTTGTGCACAAGCACTGCTCGATTGCCTGAAATCGGGGGGGGGCGGAGGCGGAGCGGAGGAATGCCACGGTGGCCCAATCGGCAGAGGCACGCGGTTTAAGCCCGCGACAGTGTGGGTTCGACTCCCACCCGTGGCAGTGCGTGGGGAGTGAAGTGAGAAAGAAATCAAGACGACAATACTCAACCCCTCCGCCTCCGCCACCCCCTCCCCCAAACCGGAGATACACTCGGGCGTAAGCAGAAGGTTGTTGCAATCCAAATGGACCTGCTTTGAGTTCTTGTTTGGGGAAAGCGGAGGGGGAGGGAGAGGGGAGGAATGCGACGGTAGCCCAATTGGCAGAGGCGCACGATTCAGAATCGTGTCAGTGTGAGTTCGAATCTCACCCGTCGCAGTGCTCGTTGTCGCCGGGAAGGGGCAGGAGCCAGTCCTGGAGATGCAGGATACACAGTATGGGCGGTGTTCTTCGCGGCGGACTGTAAATCCGTCGTCGCACAAAAAGCGGAGTGGCTCGACGAGAGGTTCGACTCCTCCACCGCCCATCGCACGGGACCATGTGTCCCGCTAACATAAGGATTGTGACGCCACTGACTCCTCGACAGTTCGAACGCATTGAGATGCTCTTCGAGCAGGTCTGCCAGATGCCTCCCGGGCAGCAGGCGGCCTACCTCAACGAATGCTGCGCGGATGATGCGCGGGTGCGGGCGGAAGTCGAGGCGTTGATTGCCGAGGATGACCAACTCAAAAGGCCCACCCTGACGGCAGGCAACACCTCCTCTGAGGACATGTGTGAGCGGTTGCCTCGAGCGATCCCCCAACAGATCGGCCCCTACCGCATCATCCGCGAGGTCGGCCATGGCGGAATGGGTGCGGTGTACGAGGCGGAACAGGATGTTCCACGCCGTCGCGTGGCGCTCAAGATCATTCGCCCCGAAAAGATGTCCCGCAGCCTTCAACGACGATTCCATCATGAATCGAGCGTGCTGGCGCGTTTGCGGCACAGCGGCATCGCCCAGGTTTACGATGCCGGTATTCATCATGAAGGACATTCCTCCACACCGTTCTTCGTCATGGAGTTCATTCCCAATGCTGAAACGCTCACAGAATTTGCCCAACGCCGTAATCTGGGATTGCGCAAGAAACTCGAACTGTTCATCCGAGTGTGCGAGGCAGTACACCATGGCCACCAGAAAGGTGTCATCCATCGTGACATCAAGCCTGACAATATCCTCGTTGACACCGAAGCCGACACGCCGCAACCCAAGATCATCGATTTTGGCGTGGCCCGAGCCACCGACTCGGACGTGACCCTGGCCACGATGCACACTCACGTTGGACAGATCGTCGGAACGTTGCAGTACATGAGCCCCGAGCAAGTCACGGCAGAACCGGAAGAAATCGATACACGATCGGACGTCTACGCTCTGGGGGTCGTGCTGTTCGAATTGCTGACCGGACGACTGCCCTACGACGTCAGACAGGCCCCGATCCATCAAGCCTCGATGATGATCAGGGAACTTGCCCCATCGCGACTGAGTTCCGCAGACCATAACCTCCGCGGTGACATCGAGACCATCGTCAGCAAGGCACTCGAAAAGGACAAGGAACGACGCTACGCCTCCGCCTCGGCACTGGTCGCGGATGTCCGTCGCTATCTGAACAATCAGCCAATTACAGCGCGTCCCCCCAGCGCCATGTATCAGATTCGTGTTTTCGCGCGCCGCAACAAGGCCGTATTCACGGCCATCGTCGCGGTCGTAGTCGTCTCGATCACGGCAGCAATCATCAGCGCACGGTTCGGCCTCGTCGCCCGGGCACGCCAGGCTGTGGCCGAACAACAGGCCTATCGGGCACAGATCATCGCCGCGACCACCGCGCTCGAAAACCATCAGATCTCTGCCGCACGACAGTATCTCGAATCGACGCCGGCCCATCTCCGCGGCTGGGAACACGACCACTTGCACAGTCGCCTGCAACAGGATGCCGTGACCCTCGCATTCGATACGACGTTGCAGGTATTCGCGCTCAGCCCTGACGGACGTGATGTAGCGGTGGGCCTCGAAGACGGCAACTTGCGAATCGTCGACGCCTCGAGCGGCCAGACGACCCAGACCCTGCGGGACACCTGGGCTGGTGTGAAGCGCTACCATTCCATCAGATTCATTGGCGCGGACAGCCTGTTCGTCATGATCGCGTCCAAGGAGGGGGACACGTTCGTTTATGTAGCCACCGTGTGGGACATCACATCGGGAACCGTCAAGGCCAGCTATGTTCTTCCAGACAGCGGTGGCTCTTTTGCGGTCAGCGCGGACGGGCAACGTGCTTTCATCACGCATGATGACAGCGGGACTGCCCAACGCACTCTGTTCGACACGACGACAGGCAGTGCCGTGATCTCACGTGCGTTCGGAACGACTTCGATCGCTTCAGTATTCTCTCCCGATGGCGCGCTCATTGCATCTGCCGACCTCAGTGGCGCGGTTTTCATACTCGACAGCACGACTCTCGAGGTGGTCGACGCCCTGCCACACCATGACACCGTGCACGGCCTGGCATTCAATCCCCGCGCAACGATGCTCGCATCCGCGTCGACAACAGGAACCCTTCATGCCTGGGACCTGACCGAGCGCCCCGGTATCGAACGCTCCGCCCTGCGTGGCCACCTGGGCGACGTCCGCACGCTGATGTTTTCGCCGGATGGCATGCTGCTTGCATCCGGTGGGGCCGATCGAACGGTGCGGCTGTGGGATATGGTGACCGCCCAATCCACCGCCGTGTTTGCCGGACATCACCACCAGATCCTCGGACTGGCGTTCAGTTCTGATCGTCGATTGTACAGCTACGACGTCGACAGTATTCGCATGCGCGACGTACGTTCAGCCGACCCGATGGTGCTTCGCGGCCACCATAGTTTCGTCAATCCGGTGGCCTTCTCTCAGGACGGTGCCCTCATTCTCTCAGGCGGTTGGGACGGCTTCGTCGGACAGCCTGGTGCGCTGCGGATCTGGGATGCCGACTCCGGCGAACCGGTGTGCGCCTCCGGCCCCGGATACTACAAGTCGACCGTACTGGCGCGGGCGCCACAAGGCACGCTCATCGCCGCGGCCTTCGAACGCATGACCGGCACGCCTCAGACCGTCCTGCTTGATACCAGTTGCCTGCACCTTCCACGCACCATCGATTTCGATCAGGATGCGTTGATGGTCAACAAACCCTGGCCACCTGATTCGATCGCATTCGACCCGGCAGGATCACGCCTGATCGTCGCCTCACAGAGTGGCTACGTGGCCATCTGGGATGTGCTCAACAATCGCGAACTGCTGCGGCGCAGCATGTGGGATGCCCACACCGACGTTAATCCATTCGATACACTCTGCCGAGTATCGTGGAGCCCCGATGGTCGGTGGATCGCCGTCACCTCAGCGAATCACTCCGTACAACTGTGGGACGCAGAATCTGGAAATGTCATCCATCAATGGGCGGCTCATGACCGGGGCATCTGTTCCATTGCGTTCAGCCCCGACAGTCGCCACATCGTTACGGCGTCGCAGGACGAAAGTGTCCGCGTATGGTCCAGTGCAACGGGCGAGCGAATCGCGACGCTGCTCGGACACGGACATGATATACTGTGCGCCGCTTACAGCCCTGACGGTGCAAGGATTTCGAGCGGCGGGCGCGACGCCAAAATTCGCTTGTGGGACACGACCACGTACGACGAAGTCGTCGCCCTGGGCGGACACTCCGCCTATGTCTACGCCCTGGCGTGGAGCCCGGACGGCCAATGCCTCATCAGCGGATCAGGGGATGGCACAGTCCGTATCTGGGACACACGTCCGGCAGCCGAGCGTCTCGCAGCGCAGCGCGAATACGAACGTATCGTCACGCAGGTCGACCCGCTCGTCGACGCACTCGTGGAGACGATGGAACTCGAGCACGTCGCGCAGGCCCTCCTGGATAAGGCCACGCTTACTGAACACGAACGACAGGTCGCCATGCAACGTCTGCTCCGCACCATCCTCAATCGCTGGACACCCTCCGAGCTGCCCGATTGATATTTGCGGAGACGCGATGCCTCAGGAGATTGCCCGTGAAACACATCGTACCGCTGATCATTACCCTGACCACGACCGGGGCTGCATGCGCTCAAGCCGGCCGCCTGGCGGAGGATCTCGAGGACCTGCAGATCCGCCATCACACTACGCACTACGACATCGCAGGAACGGTCTCTGACGATCGTTTACAGGAACTCGGGCGCTGTCTCGAGTACATCTACACCGAGTACGCCAAGGGATTCAGTGGCATCTTCGACAAGATGGACACCACGACCGCAAAACACTCTGCCGCACGATCACGGGTCATCATCTTTGCCGAACCGGCCGAATACGATCGCTTCTCACGCACCTACTTCAGCGGTACACCCGAGTTTACTGTCGGCCAATATGTCGGCGCAGTCGACTTGCTGATGATCAAGAACCAGGACAACATCGAGGATATCTATGAAACGCTGTTTCACGAGGCCTTTCACCAGTTCATCCGCCGCTACATTGCACATCCGCCCATGTGGTTGAACGAGGGCCTGGCGACTTACTATGGTTCCGCCCGACCGACCCGCAATGGCCTGACTTTCGATCGCCCGCAACGCGATTTCTACTGGGTCATGAAACGGGCCATCGATGCGCACAAGGTCATCCCTTTTGATCAGTTGATGGGCTATGACCGCGCACAATTCTACGACCCGTCCCCGATAAGCCTGGCCGGCCATGACGTGCGCACACAACAATTGTGCTACGCACAAGCCTACACAATGATCGCGTTCATCATCCAGGATCCCACCGGCCCGGAGCACCTGCGTCAGTACATCTTGAAGCTATCGGCGGCCGCAGACATCGAACAGGCACGAGCCATCACGCGCGAGCTGTTCCCGCCGGAAATCCTCGAAGCGATGGTGCCCGGATGGGTCAACAGTGTTCAACGACGCTGAAACCCGGGTTCCGCCAGCAGTTCACCGCGGTGACCTTGTGAGGCGGATCCCGCCCGCTGTACAATCCGAATATCACCCCACCTCTTCGGGAAGGAAGCTGATCATGATCCGTTCGAACACCCAGGTGTCATTGTGTCTGTTCATCCTGCTGCCCGCGAGCACACTGTGGGGCCAGTGGTCCAGCGATCCGGCCATGAACCTGGCCATCGCCGATCGCAGCGGAGAACAGGTGCAGGCCAAGATGTGCACGCTGCCCGATGGTGGCGCTTATGTGTCGTGGTTCGACAATTCGGCCGGAGGCTATGACGTTTATCTCCAGCGCCTGAATGGTCTCGGTGTGGAGCAGTGGGCGCACAACGGTGTCCTCATCGCCGACCGCGGTTTCAGTTCGACGCAGGATTACGATCTCGACATCGATGAGCAAGGCAACGCCCTGCTGACCTTCCGTGATGACCGCGTGGCCGGCACGCAGATCACCGCCACCAAGGTCGATCCGAGCGGCGCGCAATTGTGGGGCGCGACCGGCGTGCAACTGACCAGCGGCGGCGACTTCGTTGCCGCCCCCAAGATTTCCAGCACCACCGACGGTGCCGCAGTGGTCGCCTGGACCAACAACAACGACGTCCGACTCCAGAAGCTCGACGCGGCCGGCGCACCACTGTGGGGCGCCGGCGTAACCATTCTGGCGATTGGCGGTGACGGCACATCGGCCAGCGACATGGATACGTCGGATGCCGGCGGCGTCATCGTCTCGGTGGTTCGTGGTTTCCTCGGCCCCAAGCATCTCCATGCGCAGAAGTACGACGCGGACGGGAACCCCCTGTGGGGCGCAACACCACCGGCGGTCTTCGATGGCGGTGCCCTGCAGACGGGCAACTTCCCGCAGTTCGTGCCGGATGACGACGGTGGAGCGGTCTTTGCGTGGTACAGCGTCAATGCCGGACTGCAATGTCATGCACAGTGGGTACAATCGGACGGCACCGAAGCATTCGGCCACAATGGTGTCACCGTGTCGACCGCGGCCCGCGACCGCACTCAGCCTGCGGTATCGTTCAACCCGGCAACCTCGGAGACCTTTGTATTCTGGCGTGAGGAGACCGGTGCCCCCAACCCCACCTATGGCATCTACGGTCAGAAACTCGACAGTTCGGGTAGCCGTCAGTGGAGTTCGGAAGGCGTCGCCGTCGAGCCGCTGTCGAGCACAGAGGTGGTGCAGGTTACGCAGGCTCACACCGGCGATGCGGCGACGGTGCTGTGGGTCGAAACAGTGACGTTCGGTGACCAACTCGTTCATGCGTCTCGGCTGGACACAATGGGACAGCCGCTGTGGGCACCGGATATCGTAGACGTCTCGACCGTATCGTCCAGCAAGTCGCGCCTCGCCGCCGCGGTCACACCGGCTGACGGTGTCCTCGCGGTATGGAGCGACAGTCGCAATGACGTCAACGATGTCTACGGCCAGCGGATCAACGCAGACGGCACCCTGGGTGGCGGCGACATCATCCCGGCGATGTCAACCATCGGGCTGCTGGTTCTAGCATGCATGACGCTGGGCGCCGGCGCGGCGATCTTGCGGCGCCGCCGACTGGCCGTGGCTTGAGCCTACCGCTACCCGTGGGCATTGAGACAGTTGGCCTGCTCAGCGAGTGAGCTGGCGTAGAGCGTGGCGGACCACGCGCCACGTGCTCGAGTCAGGGTTGATCATCTCAAAGTGACCGGCGTGACGCGCCTCAATAAGCTCGACCTCGGCGTCGCCAATAGCCCGGGCTTCGTTGACGTACGCCCGCCCCGCCCACGCCCAGCCCTCGTCGTACTTGCCGACGATGATTATTTGAGGCACGCCCAGTGGCACGAGGTTGACCGGGCTGCCGTCATGGTAGCGCCGCCGGTGATCATCCGGTCCGCCGCCCATCAGTTTGTCGATCACGTGACCACATACCTCACGCGCATGCAACGACTCGAGCTGTGGAGCCGGTGCCAGACCGACCACACCTGCAACCGGCAGTGGATCCGCCACAAACAGGTCACTGTCCGCGCGCAGGCGCTGCCGCGCGGCGACCCACAACGCAAGATGCCCACCGGCCGAGTGGCCCATGACGACGACGCGATCCAAGTCGATCGGATGACGATCGGCCAACCCGCGCAAATGGTCCGTTGCACGGGCCACATCCATGAAGGTTCCTGGCCACCCGCCTCCCGCGTCACCGACCCGGCGATATTCGATGTTCCAGACCGCGTAGCCGCTCCTGACAAGAGCCTGGGCCAGCGCGCGAGTGGAGGTCAAATCGTACGCTGCCAGCCAGCAACCACCGTGGATGAAGACCACCGTCGGGTGTGGCCCCGGGCCGTCGGGCAAGGACAGCTCACCAAACTGCAATGGACCGTCACCGTAGGCCACACGTTCGCCTGCCGGTGCCAGCGCCAAACGATCGATGTCGTCGACGCCCATGATAGTCGGTTCCTGGCACCCTGCCAGCAGGATGATGAGAGCGGCGCTCCCGAGCATTCGATTCATCTGAGTCTCCTATGGATGACTGCTGAACAGCATGATGCATCCCGTTCAGAGCCCAACCGGTGACCCTGCTATTTGCATCACACGTCGCAACGAGCACACGTTTCGAGGGCGTCCCGCCCCGTGCAATCCGCAGTGTCGTCGACTCAGATCTCAACGCGGTGCAACGCGCTCTGGAATTGATCATTCACAGCGAGCACCGGTCGTTGTATCAGCGGCCCACATTCAAGGGTAGCGCAGCCTGCCGCACGACCTCGTGTGTATCCTCAACCAGGCGGGCCACCGACGACGCGTCGCGCAATTCGGGATGACGGACATAGATTTCAACAGTATACATGCGGACCCACCACCGCGGATGGGTGGCTGCGCGACTCAGCTCCGCCACGACTGTGGGAGGCGCCTCGTCCGGGGCCGCAAAGCCGCTCCGGCGCCGCCACAACAATTCGGACACCACGTGCTCGGTCCACAGTATGTCACGCAGTTCAGTTCGCTCGCGCAGTTGCAGTCCACGCATGAGTGCCAGGACTGCGGCACCCGGATCCGACTCGAACATGAAGCGCACGAGGCTTTCCGCAGGCGGCCGCCCTCGGCGAACACCAGACTCGATGACGGCCGTGTACGCCGAAAAATCAGGCGGCCGTGCGGGTGAGCGATCCTCGACGTGCCGTAACAACTTGCCGGCCAGGGCACGGACCCCAGGCGACTTGTGCTCGAGATGATCGGCCGCAACTGCAACAATCGTCGCTGCTGGAATCTCGAGTTCACGGAGAACATGCCCAACGACGACCACCGCTTCATCATCCCGTAGGGCTGCGAAATAAAGCAGCTGCGCGACAAGCTCGCTCCCCTGGCCGCGGGCCACGACCCGCAGCGCTTCGATATTGGCGCAGCGTTCGCTGGAATCAGCCGATTCCGCCAGCGCACTGATATGCAACTGCATGGCGTGATCGACATCGAACGCCTCCGGGGCCAGATCTGCAACCGCGATGGAGGCCCAGGGCAACACGCTACTCGACAGAAACAAGAGAACTGCATTCATGACTGCCTCTGCATTCAACGAAGTGTTGTCGACAACAAGTTGACTTCAATGAACGTCCGCACCTGAACGTAGTCGTCAACCTCGAAGTGCGTAGATCCGTTGCCCCATGGCGTCGTTTCGACGTTCAACCCTGTGGGCGCGGGATTGGAGTCGATCACCGGACCACCATCGAGAAAGAAGTCGGTCAATGATCCGACCTGGTAGTGATTGGCGTGATAGCCACTGGCAGGCGGGCGGGCAGTCTGTTGCGACACGTCGATATCGGAAGCATTCCCTACACCATCGACATACGACGTAAACGTGATCTCGAAATCACCGATACCCGCCCGATCGATGTCGAGGCGTTCGGCGAGATCGTGAGTCGATCCTCCACCATGGCTGTAACCAAATACAGCGACTTCCACGACATGGCGATCCTGCACAGCCGTGACGATCTCGTTGTACACGGCTCCGAATCCGTCGCCACCCACATTGTCCTCATCATATTGATGAACATCGTAGCCCAAACTGTAGAGACTGGTTGCGTTGACGAATGTTCCGTTGTTCGCGTCGAGCGGAATCGATGGAACCTGGTTCTCTCCACCCAATGCCATGACGATACTCTGAAACGTATGAAAGGTCAGCGTATCGAGGGCCTCCGTGGTCGCCGCAGGCTCCAGGCCCAAGGCTACGACGCCATGATCGGAACCACTCGCTTCCACCCACACTGTCATCTGGGTATCCGCGGGCCCAAGCGGTAAAGCAGATGTCTTGTCCCCGATGAAGGGCACTGCCGAACCGGCGTCCTTCGATCGCGTAGTCCAGACTTCGAGGATGGCAGCCGTGCGGCGCAGCGCCACTTCCGCGCCTGGCGGATCGATCACGACCACGACCTCGATGAGATCGTCTTCACCAAACGGATCGCTGTCCGCATCATTGAGCCGAATGCCTGCACCGAGTTCCGCGTCGTCCTCGTCATCTTCGCTGACGGCCGTTCGAACAAAGGGAAAGTAGCCGGTCCCGTGCTGTGGGCGAAATACCGTCAGATTCCCGATCACACAACCGCTTCCCATCCCTCCGGTGCAAATACCCATGACACACTCATCACCGACAGTGCACTCATCCCCATCGTCGCACGGCAGACCCTCGTCAGCTGCGGCACATCCACAGCAAGCGTCAAGCCCGCGCAAGGCATCGAGGCCTGCCAGAACATCATCGAGATCGATGACACCATCCTGCGTACAGGGACTGAGATCAGCAGCCGAAAGGCCGCAGATCTCGAATGACCCGGCAAAACCGTCCAGAATACAAATGATATCCGGCACTGCCACCAACGCGTCCGCGTCGACGTCACCGAACGCGACTGCCGGATACGTACATCTCCCGGCACTGCACACATCACGTGTGCACGCATCGGCATCGACGCACTGCTCATCCACCGTGCACGTCCCGCCGTGAACATCGTTCAGCGCGACCGCGAGGACAAGTATTGTCATGACTGTCCTGTTCAAGGGCTGCCTCCTCCGTGCACGTTCTCGGGCCGATCTATTATGCCACGCGAGAGCCGTGCCCGACTACAACGCAACGCCCCCCGTGCCCGTTGAGCGGTGTTCGATATACTCAATCCCTGGTGCAATCAGTGGTTAAGTCGCTACGAACGGCCTGTAGCCCCCTGCTGCCGTGCTCGTCGGCACAGATTATGGACCGCACTGCGCCAGGACGAAGCGGCTCAGGGCAATGGAACCGTACCGTACGGCGTCCGCAGTCGACCTGTCGGCGTCACGTTGACCGAACCGACCGATGCGCCTTGCATCAACTGACGCACCGCTGAACTGCCCGAAAGTCCGGCGCTCAATCTCACCGCACCGTCAGACTCCGCCCCGATGTCCTGTGCCGTTGCCGCCTGCACCAGTCCGAGGTCAGTATTTCCAAGACGAATGGTGTAGCCGAGATCCTCGAGACCGATCGGGAATGTGTTGGGGTTACTCACGCCAAGTTCAAGCTGCAGTTGTCCGCCGCTGAAACCCACGTCACGGACCTCTATCTTCGGCAGGCTCATGATGGGAATGTCACCCTCATGTGAAAATGGAATGCTTATCTCCTGCTTTGCGAGAAGAACGTTGACATGGCCCTTGAGTTCGTACGGTGCTTCCACCTTGCCTTTGAGATTGTTGGCCAGGCGAAACAACTGCACGTAGCTGAGTTCAACCGGCAACGAAAACTGACCGCTGCCGCCGCTTGGCAATGCCGTCGCCGGTACGCTGTCTACACGGACAAAATTCCTGCCGGCGATTTCGACTTCGTAGCCACCCGTAGGCACATTCAAGTCAATGGACATGGGATTGACCACCGACACGTCAAAAGCCATGCGTATACCTCTGAAGTCAAGTCGTTCGATGTCCATCGTGACATATTCGACGTACGGCGTTGAGCAGCCGCTCACGACCATGAGTCCGAGTAGGTGAATGCCGGAACATAGCAGTGTTCTTCTCATCGTGTTCTCCAAGTCAGCGAGTCCTATCACTCTGCTCACGCAATATGGCCGCACTCCGGACAGGTGCCCGTCGTATTGCCGGTCAGGTTGAATCCGCAGTTCGGGCACAGTCGAAACTGAGCGTCCGCGATTCGATGCTTCCGGGGAACCAACGTCGCCAAGCCGATGATCAACATCAAGGCCCCGATGCCGCCCAAAATCGGCTCACTGAACATGATCCACGTCACCAGCAATGGGGCGGCAAATCCAAGGCAAATCAGGCTGGCGTAGATCGACTGACGGCGAATGTGACGCGACCGGCTGATCGCTGTATGCGGTTCGGTCATCCAATAGTCACGCAAATCGAGTAACCGGCGCACTTCAGGCTCACACCGTTCCCGGCAGGCCAGACCACGCCCCATATCGACAGCGCAGGCCTCACATACGCCACGGCCGCACGCGCTGCATACTCCCAGTGCGTCAGCCTCATGGTGCGCAAAACACTTCATGTGCCGCCCTTGTGTGGACAGGACGAAGTATTTAAACATCCTGGCGCCAGCCGTAGGCGCTCGACCGGTTGACCGCCGACCAGATGGCTGTCGACGATTTCATCGACATCTTCGCGGGTCACGAAGGCGTACCATACCGCTTCCGGATAGACGACCATCGTCACACCATGCTCGCAGTGATCGAGACAGCCAGCAGCGTTGATGCGCACGCGTGGCTTGAGCTTGAGGACCTTGACCCGCTCTTTCAGATAGTCGCGGACATCTGCGGCCCTGCGGCCGGCACAACATCCGCGCGGATGTTCGGGCGGCCGTTCGTTCGTGCACACAAACACATGTCGCTCGAAGGGTGGCATCGGCATACACGATAGCGAACATCGCCCATGATGTATAGCGCGTGGCGACCATCGCGTTCCGGTTTCCGTAGGAGAATCTCTCAATACTCCGTTAGTTCTCCGCGACGATGGCCGGTTTTGACCTCATAGCAACGCGTCGCAACATCATTCGAGAACACCGGTCATGGAACGGGTTAACCGTTGTGTCTCTTCTTGAACGGGTGATGTGGACGACAGGCGATAGTCGACCGACGATTGGCGAATGGATCGCTGCGCGCCACGCGCTGGTCGAGGGTCGCTGGTCGACGGTCGCTGGTCGAGGGTCGACGGACGAGGAACGATTGGTGCGCAGCGCGCAGCGCGATTCGGAGGGGCCTACTTGAGCACTTCCGGGGAGTATCGTCAGGTCTCGTCGCGCGCGGCGCGCGACGCCGACGCGCTGATCGCGGGTCGCTGGTCGAGGGTCGACGGACGAGGAACGATTGGTGCGCAGCGCGCAACGCGCAGCGCGATTCGGAGGATCTTACTTGAGCAATTTCTGGGAGTATCGTCAGGTCTCGTCGCGCGCCTTGCGCCTCGCGTAAGCGCGCCCTGCGCCGCGCGCTGGTCGAGGGTCGACGGTCGCTGGTCGAGGGTCGACGGGTCGACAGCCGCCTGGATCTGAGCGTCGCGCAGCGACGCGAAGATGATTGGGGTGGGAGCATTGATCAAAGCGTGTCCAGGAGAGAGCTACAGGGTGGGGAGTTCCTTTATTTTTCTGTGTGCGAGTATCCAGCCGGAAGGGGGTAGTCGTCTGGAGCTGCGGGGAAAGCGGTGGCGCAGGCTTGTTCGGCATAAGGATGATCGGGGAGGGGTCGGATCGCCGACCCTCGGTTGTCTAAAGAAGTCAAGCCGAGTACATGCCGCGGCCCGCAGCGGAAGACGACTGCCGCCTGGAGGCAGCGGGGTCAGAGTGGTGATTCAAACGACTGTCGATAGTCGACAGACGATTGGCGCGATGCGCGCCTCGCGCTGCGCGCCCCGCGCCGATCGAGGGTCGCCCCGCGCTGGTCGAGGGTCGAGGGTCGAGGGTCGTTGGATGCTGTGTGGAATAGCTACCCTCCATCCGAGTGATCAAGCGTAGCCCACCGGTCCGGCCCGTCAAGTCGGAAGCACACTCCCCTTTTCAATTGTTGCGCAGTGAGTGTTGGTTCAGCCGTTCCGACTGGACTGGCCGACTGCGGCGGGCTGGGGCGGCGCGGACGGATGGAGGGTGGCTTCATTCGAGTGGTTGGATTCGCACGGGAGATGGTGACATGGCACATGTCAGGAAATTGCGGGTGTGGGAATTGGGTATGACGATCGTGGGTGAGGTTCAGCAGATGGTGTCGGGGTTTCCGAGGAGTGGCGTGGGCGAGTTGAAGAATCAGATGGTTCGAGCGGCGATCAGTATACCGAGCAATGTAGCCGAGGGGGCTGGACGCGGAAGCGCTGCCGAGTTTCGCCGGTTTCTGCACATTGCATTGGGATCGTGTCGCGAGTTGGAGACCCAGATCGAGATTGTCAGGCGAATGGGCATCGTTGACGTACACATGAGCGAACGGGTTGCAGAGTATGTCGATCATGAAGGCAGGATGTTGACGAGGTTGATACGGGCGGTGAAGTGACGTGCCGAATCGCGCGGCGCGAAGGCGTCTGCACTGCGCACAATCGGGAAGTATCGTCGGGTCTCGTCTCGCGCGGCGCGCCTCGCGCTGCGCGCCCCGCGCCGATCGAGGGTCGCCACGCGCTGGTCGATGGTCGAAGGTCGCGGGTCGAGAGTCGAGGGTCGACAGTCGCATGGATCTGAGCGTCGCGCAGCGACGCGAAGATGATTGGGGTGGGAGCATTGATCAAGGCGTGTCCAGAAGAGAGCTGCAGGGTGGGGAGTTCCATTTATTTTTCTGTGTGCGAGTATCCAGCCGGAAGGGGGTAGTCGTCTGCAGCTGCGGGGAAAGCGGTGGCGCAGGCTTGTTTGGCATAGGGATGATCGGGGAGGGGTCGGATCGCCGACCCTCGGTTGTCGACAGAAGTCAAGCCGAGTACATGCCGCGGCCCGCAGCGGAAGATGACTGCCGCCTGGAGGCAGCGGTGTCATGAGTGGTGATTCAGATGACTGTCGATAGTCGACCGACGACAATCGCGCAGCGCGCTTCGCGACGCGCGCATCGAAGGCTTCTGGACAGTGCCCGATCGGGCAGTATTGTCGGGTCTCGTCGCGCGCCTCGCGCTGTGCGCCACGCGCTCTGCGCCGCGCGCGGGTCGCTTCGCGAGGGTCGAGGGTCGCGGGTCGACGGTCGTGGGTCGAAGGTCGCCTGGCTCCGAGCGACGGAGACAGCCACCCTTACGACTTCATCGACAATGCGATTCGCTTGCGCTCGTGATCGACTTCCAGCACCGTCACTTTGACCTGCTGCTGAACCTTGACGATGTCGGCCGGATCTTTCACGAAGGTGTTGGACATTTGGCTGATGTGCACGAGGCCGTCCTGGTGAACGCCCACGTCGACGAAAGCGCCAAACGCCGTGACATTGGTCACGATGCCGGGCAGGACCATGCCGACCTCGAGGTCATCCAGTGCATTGATGCCCTCTGAAAAGCTGAACGCTTCGAAAGCCTGCCGTGGATCGCGCCCCGGACGGGCCAATTCGGTCACGATATCCTGCAGGGTCGGCAAACCGATGGTGGCACTGACATAGTCGTTGAGATTGATCTTGGAGCGGCTCGTTTCGTGCCCCATGAGGTCGCTGACCGTACACGCGAGGTCGCGAGCCATGGCGTCGACGACATGGTAGCTCTCGGGATGCACGGCGCTGGCATCGAGCGGATGGTGTCCCGAGTGGATACGCAGGAAGCCGGCCGACTGCAAAAACGCCTTGTCGCCCAGGCGTGGGACTTTCTTGAGTTGAGAGCGAGTCGAAAAAGGACCGTTCTCGTCTCGGAAGGCCACAATATTGGACGCCAGTTGCGGTCCCAGCCCGGAGACATAGGTCAACAACTGCTTGCTGGCAGTATTGACGTCGACCCCCACGTTGTTGACACAGCTCATGACCGTATCGTCGAGGCTGCGTTTGAGCGACGCCTGATCGACATCGTGCTGGTACTGCCCGACACCAATCGACTTGGGATCAATTTTGACCAGCTCGGCCAACGGATCCATCAGCCGCCGTCCAATCGACACGGCCCCGCGAACAGTTACATCGTACTCTGGGAACTCCTCGCGCGCCACAGCGGATGCCGAGTACACGGATGCACCGGATTCGTTGACCATCACGACCACGATCTGAGATCCAAGACCCAGCTCACGCACGAAAGCTTCAGTCTCGCGTCCCGCGGTGCCGTTGCCGATAGCAATCGCCTCGATGTCAAAGCGTGCACACAGTTCACGCATCGTTTGGCCGGCCCGTACACGCGCATCCTTGCCCGTGTGCGGATAGATCGTATCGTTGTGCACCAACTGGCCCTGAGCATCGAGGCACACCAGCTTGCAGCCGGTTCGGAAGCCAGGATCGAGCGCGAGGACACGTTTCTGGCCCAAAGGCGAAGCCAACAAGAGCTCGCGCAGGTTGTCCACGAATACGCGAATTGCATCTTCATCCGCCCTGCGCTTCATCTCGGACCGGATTTCGTTTTCGATCGACGGCGCCAGAAGCCGCTTGTAGCTGTCCTGCATGGCCTCCGCCACGTGACGGGCCGCCGGCGTATCGTTCTTGACGAACCCCCGGTGCAATACGCGGACCGCAACGTCCTCCTCGGGTGCGACACGGACACTGAGGACCCCCTCGTTCTCGCCACGAAATATCGCCAGCACACGATGAGACGGCGCGCGACGGATGGGCTCGGTCCACTCGAAGTAATCCCTGTACTTGGCCCCATCTGCCTCTTTGCCCTTGCGCATTTTGGACGTCATCCCGGCCTGGCGGGTGAACAGCTCGCGCAGCGCCGCACGGATCGTCGCGTTCTCCGCGGCCCCTTCGGCCAGAATATCGCGGGCACCTGCCAGCGCCTCCTCGACGGATGTGACGCCCTTGTCTTCGTTGACGAACGCCGCGGCTTCACGCTGTGGATCGATGGGCGCGTCTGATTTCTGGGCAAGCAGAATGCTGGCCAGGCGCTCGAGCCCTTTCTCCCGTGCAATGGTGCCGCGTGTTCGCCGTTTGGGACGATACGGCAGATAAATATCCTCGACCGCGGTAAGTGTAGAAGCCTGCGCGATCGCGGTCTGTAGCTCTGGTGTCAGCAGGTCACGCTCTGCGAGCGACTTGAGGACGACCTCCTTTCGACGATCCAACTCGACCAGTTGCTCGAGGCGATCTCTGATCGCCGCGATGGCAACCTCGTCAAGCGTCCCGGTGGCCTCCTTGCGGTACCGCGCAATGAATGGCACGGTCCCCCCTCGGCCAGCAGTTTCATAGTTGCTTCGACCTGCCTGACAGTCAAAGCCAGCTCGCGTGCGATCGTTGCGGCGTGTTGTGGGTTCATGGTGGCTCGCTGGGCCGGATGAGTCGGTCGGACGGCAAAACCTGTCAGTCGGTTTTCAGCCGACGCGGGCATCGTCGCTCGGAGTATTCTGTTCGCTCGACATCTCGCGTCGTTTTCTACAGTGTTTCATTCCTGCCCACAATCACGACCGGCTCGTGTGGCGCAAGGACGCGCAAGAATACTACCAGTGCCCATGCGCAGGAACAAGATAGGCAAACCGTCAGGGCCGCGCTCAGGCGGCCTTGTCGTGATGGCCGGTGGTACCGATGAACGTCAGAAGGGTGGTCAAGATCAGAATGACTATAGGCATAACCGGCATCGTTTCACCTCATCCACACCAACGAAGCGCCCCCATCCGTGCTTACGCGGAATTTGCGCCGGCCTTCACTTTCACGCTCTTTTTGAGGTTGGTAGACTCCTGGCGAATGCAGCCTGCAGTCGCGCTGCCTGATCCTGTCACACAACGAGGACGATGATGGAAGACATCTTCACACTGTTGATGCTGGTTCTACTTCAGGCCGTTCTGGGCTTCGACAATCTGCTCTATATCTCGCTCGAATCGAAACGGGCCCCCGCCGACAAGCAGGCGATGGTACGACGAACAGGCATCGCCATTGCCATCATTCTGCGAATCGTACTGCTGTTCGTCCTTCTCAGGCTCATCAAACATGTTCAGCAGCCCTGGTTCACGATCGGCAGTGACGGCGCGTTCATGCACGGCGCCTTCAGCGGCCACAGCCTCATCGTTCTGGCCGGCGGTGCGTTCATCATGTACACCGCCACGAAGGAGATCTGGCACATGATGGGCCTGGAGGAGATAGACCATACCGACCGCAAGCCGCGCTCAGTCGGCAGGATCATCTTCTGGATCGTCACGATGAACCTGGTCTTCTCCTTCGACTCGATTCTTAGCGCCATGGCATTGAGTCAGGTGTTCTGGGTCATGGCTACTGCGATCGTCGTCAGCGGGGTGCTCATGATCTGGCTCGCCGACACCGTCTCGAACTTCCTGCACAAAAACCGCATCTACGAAGTCCTTGGCCTGTTCATCCTGTTCATCGTCGGCATCATGCTGGTCACCGAAGGCGGCGAACTCGCCCACCTGCACTTTTTCGGCCACGAGGTCGTGCACATGAGCAAAGCGACGTTCTACTTCGTCATCACGGTATTGGTGCTCACAGACATCGTGCAAGGGCGTTACCAGAAGAAACTGGCCGCAGCGAAGGAAGCACGTGCCACTTCTTCCTGATCCCAATGATGCCGGCCAAGAACAGAGGATCTTCCCGATTTGTGCATGGCACGCGTAACTCGTCTTCTGAATCTGGAGCGGCCGCCTTCCCCTGCGCGGCCTTGACGTGGGAACTTGGAAAAAAGGCCGGCCCATGAACCGGACCGGCCTCATCTACCACGTGAATGTATCGTCATCAATGACCGGGCAAGGCACATGAACCGCCATGCCGGGCGTGGTAGTCCTGGTGATAGTCTTCCGCAGGGTAGAATGTGTTGGCCGGTTCTACGATGGTCGCGATGGTGCGGCCTTTGAATCGTGGTGTGGCGCCCTGGGCCGCGACGAATTTCTGCGCGATGGCCAACTGAGATTCGTTGGCCGAGAAGATGGCGGAACGGTACTGCGTCCCGAAATCAGGGCCCTGGCGATTCATCTGTGTTGGATCGTGGAACTTGAAGAACCATTCCAGCAGTTGTTCATAACTGACGCGATCCGAGTCGAAGGTCACCTTGACCGATTCCGCGTGGCCGGTCTGCCCTGAACACACCTGTTTGTAACTCGGGTTGGCCATCGTCCCGTTCTGGTAACCAGACACAACATCGATCACACCCGGAACCTGCTGGAAGCGATCCTCGACGCCCCAGAAACACCCGCCGGCGAAGTACGCAATCTCAACCTTCGCAGGTCGCGATTCGGGCGGCAGTGGCTGGCCCTCCGCAATGAAGCGCAACGACGCGGAGTTCATGCAATAGCGCTGGCCAGTCGGACGGGGCCCATCCGCGAAGACATGGCCGAGATGGCCACGGCAGCGCATGCACTGGATCTCTCTGCGCACCATACCATGCGAACTGTCATGCTCCTCGTAGACATGATCGGCGTAAACCGGCTGAAAAAAGCTGGGCCAGCCTGTACCGGACTTGAACTTTGCAGTCGAAGCGAACAGCGGCAGCCCGCATAGATTGCAGGTGTAGATGCCTTCGGCTTTGTTCTCGAGTAACTCGCCGGTGAAGGCCCGCTCGGTGCCCTTGTTCAGCAGAACGTCCCGTTCCAGGCCGCTCAATGCGGACGCCCGTTTGTCGATGGCCTGCTGATCCGGCGGCGTGAGATCATATCCGGCCTTGGAGTACCCCGGCCGGTCCTGGCCCTGGCCCTGGGCCTGGGCGTGACGGTCGCCAGCCTGTGTCCACCGAGCCCGTGAAACGAGGGCCACTACCGTGACAGCGGCCAGAATGCCCACGAGAAAAGTCATTTTCGACATCGCCCATTCTCCTGTTCTTGGACCCCACCTGCGCCTGTGACCTGTTATCGGCCGCCCTTTGAACCGGGTGCACCGGCTGACCGGGAATTGGTCGCCAGCTCCCCCCATTCCTGACAACGACGATCCGCAGTAGCCACGCCACTCTTCATTCTAGACTCCGCCACGCCTCATCGCACCTCCGGTGCGTCCTCCTCGAGGGCCGAGAAGGGCCCGCGCACAAGAAAAGTTCTTCACCCATCTCCGTGGGGATGGACGAGAGCTACCGACGCTGGCCACGCCGTCGGAGCGGAGGGCTTGAGTGCTTCGCTGTTCCGGGGAAAAGCGGTGGGTGAGGCCCACAACAACTGTGGTATTCAGATGGGCGGGGTCGGATCCCCGCCCCCCGACATGACACTCAAGTCTTAACCGGCGAGGCCATTCCGCTGTCCGGATTGGCGAAGGACTCAAGCTCGCAGCCTGGGAAGGCTCACCCCGCAAATACGCTAGGAACCAAAAAAAAGGCCGACCCAGAGGGCCGGCCGCGGAGAGCAGGTTGGGGGAACGAAATGTTCCCCTCTCCCGTGTCAGATCATGCTTTTGCTTCTTCGCGCTCTTTCCTGACGGCTTCGATGATCTCCTGCTGGAGTGACGCAGGAACACGGCGGTAGGCATGGAACTCCATGCTGAACGTCGCCTGCCCCTGGGTCAAGGAGCGGACGTCGGTGGCGTAGCCGAACATGCTGGACAGCGGCACCTCGGCGACGAGGATCGCCGACACGCCCTTCATCTCGGTTTCCATGATGATGCCGCGCCGCGCGGCCAGGTCACCTGCGATGTTGCCCTGGAAGTCGAGAGGCGTCTCGACCTCGACCCGCATGACCGGCTCGAGGAGCACGGGCTTGGCAGCCAGCAAGGCCTCCTTGAATGCCTCGCGGGCACACACCTGGAACGCCAGGTCCGACGAGTCGACGGCGTGGTATGTACCATCTTCGAGGGTCATTGCCGTATTGACGATTTCGAATCCGGCAAGCGGCCCCTTGCTGCGGGCCATCTGGAAACCCTTGTCGACCGACGGAATGTATTCTGACGGAATGCGACCGCCTCTGACCTCGTCGGCGAAGCTGTAGTCGTTCTCGGCATCGTCAGGAATCACTTCGAGGCGCCCGATGATGTGAGCAAACTGGCCGGATCCACCGGTCTGCTTCTTGAACCGGTTTTCGAAGCGACTGTTCTTCGTCGGCGCTTCACGGTAGGACACCTTCGGCTTGCCGACGGTCATGTTGCTCTTGTACTCGCGCCGCAAACGCTCGACGTAGACCTCGAGTTGCAATTCGCCCATACCGCTGATGATGGTCTCTTCCGTCTTCTCATCGAATCGGACATGGAACGTCGGATCTTCCTTCATGAAGCGGTTCAGACCCTTACTCATGTTGTCACGGTCACCCGAGCTCTCCGGCTTGATCGCCAACGAGATGACCGGTTCCATGACATGGATCGGTTCGAGCGAGAAACTCGTGCCCTGGTCACACAGCGTGTCACCCGAGTTGCAGTCGACGCCCATGATCGCCACGATGTCGCCGGCCCGGGCCACGGTCACGTCCTCGCGGCTGTCAGCGTGCATCTTCAGGATCCGCGTCGCCCGCTGCTTGCGACCGCTGCGGCTGTTGAAGTACTGCTGTCCCTTTTCGATCGTGCCGCGGTAGACACGTGTGTAGGTCACCTGGCCGAACGGCTCGTCGACAAGCTTGAAGGCCATGGCGACCAGCGGCCCTTCGGGATCCGCGGTGATGGCCGTCTCGGCGCCGTCATTGTGATTGTCAGCAGCGTAGGCCACGCGATCCAGCGGACTTGGCAGATAATCGATCACCGCGTCGAGTAGCGGCTGGACACCCTTGTTGTGGTATGCCGAGCCCATGAACACGGGGACGATCTCGCGATTGAGTGTCGCGATCCGCACGACGCTGGAAAGGGTTTCAGGTGACAGCTCCTGCTCTTCGAGCATGGCTTCCATCAACTCATCATCATAGAGACTGAGCGTGTCGAGCATGCCGGCGCGGGCGCGACGGGCCTCGTCCTCCCACTCGGCCGGAATGTCGGATACAGTGACTTGCTCACCGCTGTCGCCATCGAAACTGAGACGTTTCATCTGAATCAGATCGATGACCGCTTCGAATGTCTCCCCGCCACCTATGGGAATCTGCAACGGCACGGCAACGAGGCCGAGCTTGCCTTCGATTTCACTGATGACGCGGGCCGGGTCGGCACCGACTCGATCCATCTTGTTGATGAATGCAATACGCGGCACACGATAGCGCTTCATCTGGCGGTCGACGGTGATCGACTGGGACTGCACGCCACCGACGGCACACAGCACCATGACGGCGCCGTCGAGCACACGCAGCGAGCGTTCGACCTCGATGGTGAAGTCAACGTGACCGGGTGTGTCGATGATGTTGATCTCGCGGCCATGCCAGGTCACACTCGTTGCAGCCGAGGTGATGGTAATCCCACGCTCCTTCTCGAGCTCCATGAAGTCCATGGTCGCACCACCATCCTTGCCCTTGACCTCCTGGATGCGGTGGATGCGGCCCGCGTAGAACAGCATCCGCTCCGACAGAGTGGTCTTGCCCGAATCGATGTGTGCACTGATCCCGATGTTTCGAATGTTGGCCAGATTATCCATGGTCATCTCACAGTTTGGCATCGACTGCCAAGTGGTCTCTCGTCAAACACTCCGACGGCCTTATCCGCCGGAAGTACCTGGAACATGCCCTATACCGGCACCCATACCCATTATGGACCGGTGACGACGTTCGCCTCTGATCCGCGAATGCGTCATTCCTAAGCCATTATGTCTCAGGGGAATATCGCTACCGAGGCATCCGCCGTTCGTCGCGTTCCCAGCGGAGCTCTACAGATGCTTCGCCCGTCTCTCCGTGGCAAAGCAAAAGTATAGCAAAATCATCGGAAATAACTGTGAGATTTTCAGCTTATTTTTCGGCAAGAACGCATTAATTCTCACCTGCCGCCCCGCCATCCGGATGGGCACCATGGCCTCTTTCGGTATCATCCGCCCCGCTGACGCCGCCGCGGAAACCCGCACAACAGGACCCGGACAACACTGATATGCCGCAACTGCGGCCCCAATCGCGATCCCGGGAGGCCTCTACAGAGACTCCTCAGCAGCGGTCTTTCTCTGCTGCTCCGTAGCCAACTCCTCCAGGCGGGTCCTCAATTCCTTGAATAGCTCACCCATGGGTGATTTCAGAGCATCCGGGTTCCTCAGCGCGCGCTCGATGACATCCGCGCGGTCCTGAATGTCTTTGAGGATTGATCGGGCCGAGTTGATCTGAGCTGAATCGAAGCCGTACTTCTCGATCACGCCGATCGCGTACGCCTCCCACGCGGACCGCTCGACCACCGGTGTTTCGGCACCGCCCCGGCGTCGATCCCATCCGCCGCGCCCGCCACGCTCGCCATTGGCCCGGCGTTCGCGCCAGTCCTGGCGACGCTCTTCACGTTCCTTACGCCGCCGCCGCCCCTCTTCGATCTGGTCCGGCGGAAGCAGGCGTTCGACCCGTTCGACCCCTTTATCCCAATCGAACGGGTGGGCCTCGCGCAACGCTTCGAGTTCCGCGCGGATCTTGGCGAATTCCTCGCTACTGGCCATGGCCTGCCAGTCAACGTCCTCGCCGGCTTCCTGCCGATCCCGTGCCGTGCGCCAATACTGCCGCATCTCCGTACGCAAGCGGTCCATTTCTTCGGCAGCCGGACCCATCTTGCTGTAGTACTCCTTGCTCATCTCGTCGACCTCGGCGCGGACCGCACTACGCTGCGTGTCGTCGAGATCATACGTCCGGCTCAGGCGGCTCACCCAACGATCGACGCGCATCTGGCGGCGCTCCTCGGGGGTGGCCTTATCCATGCGCTCCATCATCTCGCGCCGGCGCGCCCGGCGCTCTTCGCGATCGCCGCCACGTTCATCGCCTCGGCCCCGTTCGCCCCGCCACCGCGGCCGGTTGCGCTCACGCTCAAAGCGACCGCGTTGATCATCTGGATCCTGCGCCGAGGCCAGGCCCGTCGCAAACCACAGTCCGCCGAGAACGCAAAGTGCCTTAGTACGCATAGAATTACACCTCTCGTAGCAAAGAAGAACAGACCACTTCCATGATAGTGCACACGCCAGAAGGCCACAAACCGCCGAACCGATCGAGATTTGCGAACGGGAAGAACTGCACGTCAGCCCCATTCAACGATCGACGTCGAGGATTATTGCACAACGAGAGGTCAGGGGCGCTGGGCGGCCAGGATCAACTGCAGGAAATCAGCGTTGGTATAACCTGCTTCCTCTCCGAACCGAACAATCGTCAGCCGCTGAGATGGAATCACATAGAGTTGCTGCTTCCCGGCCCCGGCCGCCATCTTGAAATCATCGGGAAGTTCGGCCTCGAAGGCTCCGAGCCACCACCCGAGTCCGTAGAGCGGAAAGGCACCCCCCTTGAAGCACTCAGCAAGGGCGGCCTCCGAAATCAGGCGTCGGCCCTGCGAGGTCACGCCGCCCAAGCGAATGAACTCGCCCCATTTGGCCCAGTCCCGGGCTGTCAACTCGACCCCTGATGAGGTCAGCGGTTGGCCGGCATGGTCGGTCTGCCACGTGGCGATCCGGATATCGAGCGGCTCGAGGAGGCGTCGATCAAGGTAGGCGCGGACCGACTCGCCGCGCGGCGCCAGTTTGCGCCGCAGAATTTCGGCGAACACACTGTGATGCGTCGGACCGTACGACCACGTGGTGCCCGGATCGGCCACGGCCTCGACGGCTGTCGCTGCAGCATAGACATCCGTGCGATTGACCTCATCCAGCGAGGTCACGACGTTGGGCTCCAGGCCGCTGGAAAAACTGAGCAGCATGCGCAGCGTAATCCGGGACTTGCGCGGATCATCACGCCACGCCGTGAGGGTCTCGGCCGCCCGCTCATCCAGGGTCAACAGCCCATCATCGACTGCTGCCGCGGCAAGCGGCCCCCAAAAACTCTTGGTCCCCGACGCGATGCCGTGCGGCTTCTCGGCGGTCCAGCCGGCGTGATAGGTTTCGTGAACGATCCTGCCGTCGTAAAGCACCAGCAGTGCATGACCGGAATGCGTGTTGTTGTACGACTCCGCCGCCTGGCAGCGGGCCTCCAGTTCGGTCTCCGGGGCCCCGATGAGCCCGACGAGCATAACGAGCGGCAGCAGACTGATCATGGCAGTATCCTCCGACGGGTGCTGCCGTGCACCGGGGGTTGGATCTGGCGTCCGACCCGACAATCCGGAGAATCCGGGACGCAGTTCTTCGGCAGGGTGACCGTGATCGCCAGCATGGATCTTCTCCGCACGTTGTCGCTCTTATGGGAACCGGGTGCATTGTATATTCAATCTACTATGTGTTGTATCCGTCGCCACGTGGCTGTCATCCTGTTTCTCGTCGCCGGCTGTGGAACCGCACCACCTCGGCCCGCCTCCACGACCGCGCCAGCAATCATAACCGACGTCATCGACTTCGATGGAGTCGCCGACGGCTCGCGAACGACGGCCTGCGCGATCCCGGACGATGCACGACCGGTTGACACGTCCTCACCTGCGACGGTCATCGGCGACGGAACGCCCAACGGGTGTACCAGCGCGGCCGTCGTCGAGGCCGTGGCCAAAGGTGGCATCATCACTTTCGATTGTGGACCCGATCCCGTCACCATCGCGCTCGCAGAAACCGCGAAAATCTTCAATGACACCGGACCGGAGATCGTCATTGACGGCGGCGGGCTGATCACGCTCAGCGGAAACGGTCAACGGCGCATCCTGTACATGAACACATGCGATCCAGATCAGGTGTGGACCACGCCAATGTGCCAGAACCAGGATCATCCGCAATTGACCGTGCAGAACATGACGTTCGTCGACGGTAACGCCACCGGGGAACGTGACCCGGACGGTGGCGGGGCCATCTTCGTGCGCGGCGGGCGGTTCAAGGTCATCAACTCGCGGTTCTTCAGCAACCGCTGCGACGCCACCGGACCAGATGTCGGCGGTGCGGCCATCCGCGTGCTCAGTCAGCACGAAGGTCAACCGGTGTACGTCGTTGACTGCATGTTCGGCGGAGCGCCCGAACTGGCCAACGTCTGCGCCAACGGCGCCGGCCTCAGTTCGATCGGCGTATCGTTCACCGTCATCAACAGCCTCTTCAGTCACAACCGGGCCACCGGAGCAGGCGCCAACCCGGCCCGGGCAGGCACGCCTGGCGGAGGCAGCGGCGCCGCCATCTACAACGACGGGAACACCTTCACCCTGACTGTCTGCGGTTCGGAATTCCACGACAACCATGCCAACGAAGGCGGCGGGGCCGTCTTCTTCGTCAGCAACGATCGCAGCGGGACCCTGATCATCGACGACTCGATCCTCAGCGACAATCCCAGTGACGGTTTCGAAACGCGGGGCTACCCCGGCGTGTTCTACCTCGGCCGCGGCGACCCCCGGGTGACCGACAGCATCCTCGAGTAACCAGCCGACAAAGTCACCCCTGACAGCGCCATCGAATCAGCTCGTGTGCGGCTCACGGTGATTCTCCCTGCATTCGTTCGCTCCGTTCAAGTGGCCTGTCGGCCGTGCGGCCCAAGGTCGCTCACTGCGCAGGGAGAAACCCCGACTCGCCTCTTGCTGAGCGCACGTGGAGTCCGGTGATCGTCCGTCTCGATTCGTCTACTCGGCGGTATGCTGCGCACGGTCAACCACGCCTCGAGATGGGTCGTCAGGGGTTCGCGTTGAATACACGACGAGGTGCTCCGGGAAACAGCGCTTGCACAGCCTGTTGTCACAGATCATGACCGGGGCGGGGTCGGATCGCCGATTACTCGAAGCGGGCCAGGGCCCAATCGACGTGATCACCCTTGTTCTTGCCAACGGGCAACACATCGAGCGCCAGACAACTTGCATCGCCCAGTGCAAGGTCGAGAACCAGGGGCGGATCGTCCGCACCGAAGATCTCCGAGTGATACACGGCTCTGTCGTCCAATCGAACGCGCACGCGGGCACGACCGCCGGCGTGGCGGTTGATGCCGACCGTCGCAGTAAATCGGGCCACGCCGGGTGGAATGTCATATGCAAGCGTGGCGCGAGCGTGCGTGCCCAGGCCCTTCAAGTAGTAGGTGTGTCCAAGATAGAGGGGCCCACCACTGAGCGTGCGGTCGACGCGCAGCATCCCGTATTCCATGTTCTGCTGCTGTGGCGCAAGGGTGCCCAGGTAGATGTGGTCGATATCATCCTGTTGGGAGTAGGTTGCGGGCCCGATGAGCGCGTAGCCGATGAGCAGGGCAACGCCGACCACGGCCCCGACCGTCAGCCTGCGGAACAGGACAACGAGGGTCCGAACAGGGTAGATCTCGCTGGGCGGTTCTTCGTGCTGCACGGCGGGTCGCGCTGACGGATCGAGCCATCTGTCGCTGACCAGCCAGGCAATCACGGCACCCGTCACCCCAATCATGAGCCACGACAGGTCTGCGGCAATTCGATCCACGGATTCGACGTACTCGAGGTTGAGCAGCATCACGATCGTCAACACCATGAACAACCGTTCGCGCCAGGCATCGCGTGCCGCCCACAATGCCAGCAGCGCAATGGCCGGGAATGCGTAGCGCTCGTGCATCTCGGTCAGGACCCCGAAAAACACGAGAATACAGGCGGCAGCGGCAACGAAGCGTGCAGTCGGTCCCGGAGCATTGGAATACAGGCTCAGTATCACGGCGAACAGGACCCCGCAGGCCACGATGGACACCGTGCGCCAACTGACTGCCAGGTACCATACGGCATCGTCCGACACCTCGACGCCCCCCTGCGCGGCAACCGCGATGATCCAACGGGGCGTGGAACTGCTGGCGATTTCCTCGCCGCCAAGCGCCTGCCAGATGTTGAACGCATTGATGGACAGGCGGTCGTACTGTCCGACCACGCCATAGCCACTGGTCAGTGCGTCTTCCGCGCAATGATTCATGACGAAGGGGACAAGGAGGATGGCTGCGGCCAACCCGGCCCCGCCCAAGGCCCGTCCGAGGCCGCGCCATGAAGCACTGCGATATGCATCGAACAGAACCAGCGGCACAATGGCAATCGCCTGCAGCTTCTGAAGCAATCCAAATCCGATGGCGGCGCCGGCCCAGCCCAGCCGCCCGCGGTTCAGGGCCACCAGCGCGAGGACCACGCCGGCGGTATGGATGCTGTCGACCTGTCCCCAGAACGCCGAATTGTACAGCGCGACCGGATTGAGGTAGTACAACGTCGCCGCGATCAGTCCATATCGTGCGCCCCACAATCGACGCCCCTCGCGGTACAGGACTATTGCAATCACTGTATCGAATGCGCACGCCGGGATCCGCAAAGCGGCGCGCAACATCTCGGCATGGGCCAGAGCGGGATCGAACCAGCTGAGAACAGTCCCCTCGATCCACAGCATCAGGATATACACGGGTGGATAGTTGCATCCCACCTCGTCGTAGAATGCCGCGAGGCCATGCTCTTGCAGGCCGCGCATCCAGCGCAGGAACAGGTTTACATCGGGAAGATGGCCGTCACGGAATGCAAGGACGGCGCGCAGAATCAGTCCCATGACCAGCAACGCCAGGAGCCCCCACATGCCGTAGCGCCGCGGAGTTGCGGGCCGTGCATCCGGTTCCCACGTTTGATGGCCGCTCGTACGGGGCTCTGGGGGTGGCATGTGTGAATCCGCTGTGCTCACTCGGCCTGTCGCGTATAAACGACCTCGATCGGTCCAGCCGGACTCTGCACAGTCATCGACAGCCGGTCGCCCTCGAGTGTATACGCGATGTCCTGATCCAGCAGCGCCTCGGCTTCGTCGACTTCGGCAGAAGTGAAATCCCGCAGCGCGAAGTTCTTCGATTCGTCAGCACATCCACTCCCACCCGTCTTGCCACTATGGAACCGCAGACGCATTGACGACTGACCGATTTCGGCAGTGCCGTAATGGTAGATGTCCTGCCGACCCTCGCCGCCCAGGGGGTAGTTCATGCGGGTTTCGTAGCTACCGTCTTCGCGGATGATCTGTGTCGTCGTGATCGACATCCCAGCGAAGTTCATTTCGTTCGTCCACGATCCGAAAATGCCTGACATGGCCACGTCTCCGCGTACTCGCCAAAGCGGTCGACACCGCCGCAGAGTATAACTGGAATCGTGGCAGGGTGCAGCGATTCCGTCAGCCGGACGGTCCTGCAACATCAGTGCTCGACAGGAAAGATCCGGTTCCAGTCGCCCTTCATGTCCACCACGACCCACCCGTGCTTGTCCGCGGCGGACAAAGCCTGATCGAGGCGACCGATGTGCGAATCGCGATCGTAGGCCCACTCGCGCAGGCCATCGGTGTGATGCACGATCAGCCCCAGCCGCGCACCGGTCCCGGCCGTGGTCCACTCCAGCATCTGAAAATCGCCATCCGAATTACCGAACGCGGCGAGGGGGCGCCGCCCGATGAACTTATTGATTGCAATCGGCTTGCCGGACTTGTCGTCGACGAATTCCATTTCCGGCTGACGAACGATCACTGGATGCCCCCCGCGCACTTCATAGGTCGTCTTGACACTGCTCCCAATCACCTGTTCGGGCGGAATACCATACACGGCCTCGACCCACGCGCGCATGAACTCAATACCGCCCCCTGAAGTGATGTAGACTTTGAAACCATGCGCGCGCAAATAGTCCAACAACTCGAGCATCGGCTGATAGACCAGGTCCGTGTACCGGCAATCGAACCGCGGATGCCGCGCGGTCTTCAGCCATGAGCGGACAATGTCATTGAATTCCGTGGTGGTCATGCCGGCATGTGAGGCCATCACCAGCTCGAGCAATCCACGCTCACCCGTCGCGGCAACGGCTTTCAGGTCGCCCGCAATTGCTGCCTGAAAGGGTTGCGTCGTGCGCCATTCGGGATGCTCAACAGCGAGCTCGCGAACACGGTCGATGGCAAACATCAACTGAAAATAAGCCGGTTGCTCGGCCCACAGCGTACCGTCGTTGTCGAAAGTCGCGATCCGCTCCGAGGGCTCGACGTACAGCGGGCTCGTCGGGTCGGTGACGTCCTCGACGAATTGCACGATGGCGGTGCGAACTGGGCCGTCGGCCCACGAGGGTAACGGAGTGGCCGTGGAACACCCGCCGACCGTAGCCATCATGACGATGCATAATGCGTGACCCTTCACTGCGTGCCTCCGTGACTTGGAAACCTGACGATTCCTGCAGAACATCCATCGCGTGATCGATGCTGATACTCGTCGGTTTGTGACGCGGCGTAAACTCCTTGGACGTTCCGGGAAACAGCGTGAGCACGACGAGAGCTAAGTAACACAATCAGCGGGTGGGCTCAAGAGGATCGAAATATCGCTCACCAGAAATAATCGGCCGCGGTCAGGGGCAGCCCAACACGACCGTTCCATTCCACGGCCGGTTCGACTCCGCGCCATTGAGCAGGTCGATCAGGGTCAGAATATCGAGTGGTGAGCAGGCATCGGACCGATCGATGTCACAGCGGGACACAGGCAACGCTGGTTCGAAGACCCCGTTGATGTCGTCGATCAGTGCCAGGATGTCTGCAGGGTTGCTCTGTCCGTCGCCGTTGACGTCGGCCGGATGGTAGGTCAGCCGCGCCGTGAACCCGGTGGGTGTGTGCCGCAGCAGTGTACACGCGCCCACTGGAATCGGGCCGCTCAGCTGGACGCGGGCGTTGCCGTCCGCCCCCGAGACGCTCTGGATCGTTGGGACCACCTCCGCAGCCGATAGAATCTCGAAGTGCTCGGGAGCGAGCGTGGCCACATCGCCAACGAGGTGCAGATCGATATGCGACCAGCCCGTTGCTTTCGTCGTTCCGGGCTCGAACGGACTGCGTGCATCGATGGCCCCGTCCGGAGGTGTACTGGACAACACGACTACGGATTCGCAGTTGTCGGGAACCCCGTTGCCGTTGTCATCGGCGAGGTGCCCCTCCGCAATATCACATGAATCTAGTCGGCCATTCCCGTCGCAATCGAGCGTCGGCCCGTCGTATGCAATGTCGATGACGATCGACGAAGAAGGGGTGCATTCGTCCGCGTTGACCCCATTGGATGGTTGCAGCCATACGAGCGCCTGGCCTTCCGCCGCCGCCGCGTTGAAGGTTGATGCGTCGATCGTCAACATGGTTACGTTCGGTTGCGCGGGACAGTCTTCGGCATCAGTTTGAAATACGCGACCGATGGTTTCGCCAGCTAACTCGATGTCGATGAACTCCAACTGCGATCCGAGATCGGCACGGGCCGACACAGTCATCTCGACAGCGCTGCTGGCCGCTGCAGGCGCAGCGATCACGAATGCGGTATCGTGGCCCGCCCCGACCGGGCTGATCATCTCCGAAGAGTAGCGCGCAGACATGTTCATCTCGCACGCGTCCGGCACGTGGTTGCCATTGCAGTCTTCGACGGCTCCGGCTGCCAATTCACACGCATCCAGTTGACCGTTCGAATTGCAGTCGAGCGTTACGCCTGCGTAGCTCAGCCGGATCTGGATCGATGAGCGACATTGCCCGGAAACGGATGTGGTCGGCCGGGCGGTAACGGCCAGCGTTCCGGACCCCCTGCCTACAGTGCTATTGAACAAACCCTGGGGGACGATCAATCCCTGTGTGCTCACGCCGGGGCAATTCATCCCCTCGTTGACGAACACGGCCCCGACCGCGATGCCATTCAGTTCGATATGCATGAATTCGCCATCGTTCCCGACGTCCGCGACAGCCTCGATGACCAGCTGGACCGCCCCGCCTGCCACCGGCACGGACCCAAGATCCATCGTGACCGGTGTTCTGCCGTCGATCGGGCCTGCGGTATCGGAAGTCAGTTCGATGACCGGCGTGGTCTCGCACACGTCCGGAACACCGTTGTCATTGCAGTCCGGCACGCGACCGTCGGCGATCTCGCACACATCCAGACGATCGTTGTCGTTGCAATCCCTGCCCGTCAGGTCGCAGGCGTCGGGTCGACCGTTGCCATCACAGTCGACACCCGGCCTGTCGGCGATCTGGCATGGATCGAGGACGCCGTCCCCGTCGCAATCCATGTCACTGAGCCCGCACTCGTCGGGCACGTTGTCGCCGTTGCAATCCGCGCTGGTCCCATCGGCCAGGTCGCACACATCCGGACGCTCGTTGCGGTTGCAATCCGGGGCGCCATCCGCCAGGTCACACGTATCCGGACGACCATTCCCGTTGCAGTCTGCGCCGGAAACACACGAATCGAGTACACCGTCGCCATCACAGTCAGTCTTACTGGTCAGCTGGCACGTATCCAGAATATCGTCACCATTGCAATCGCCAGCCGCAATCTCACATCTATCGGGCACGCCGCTGCGGTTGCAGTCCGGCGCACCTTCTGCAAGATCACACACATCGAGTGTGCCGTTCATATCGCAGTCGGTCGCGCCATCCTGGACGTCGCAGGAGTCGAGTCGGCCATTCCCGTCACAGTCGGCGCCGGTACCGTCGGCCAACTCGCAACTGTCGATCAACTGATTGCCATCACAATCCAGATGCGGCGCCTCGTTGATCTGACAAGCATCCGGGATGTCATCCGCGTCGCAGTCCGCAGCGCCGTCGGCAATATCACACACGTCGGGACGTTTGTTGCCATCACAATCCGAATGGATGCCCGCCTCGAGTTCGCAGCGATCCAGTTGACCATTGGCATCGCAGTCGACGATCGTACCCGCTGCCAACTGACACACGTCGAGCACTCCATCTGTATCGCAGTCAGCGCCGCCGTCCGCCAGTTCGCAACTGTCCAACCGGCCGTTCTCGTCGCAGTCGAGCACACTGCTGACATACGACATCACGACCGCAATGCGCGATCCGGAACACTCGTGTGGATCCACCGGCGCACTGGGCGTCATCGTCAAGACCGGAACCGTGCCCTCGACCACCGTGTTGAACTCCTCTGCGGCCAGGGTCAGGACATCACCATCAGCCGACAACAACGGACAGTTGGTCCCCGCCTCCTCGAATACGGTACCGATACTCACGCCATTCAATTCGACCTCGATGTGCTCGTTCGGCGCCCCCAGGTCTCCGAATGCCCTGAAAAAGAGCGTCACGTCGCTGTTGGCCACGGGCCCTTGAGGAAACGTGAACGATTGTGGGAGCTGCGAGAACAGGGGTCCCAGCCAGGGCGTTTCCAGTACGATGTCGGAACTGAGCTGGCAGACATCCAGAACATCGTCCTCGTTACAGTCCGCAGCCACGTCCAGTTCGCACTCGTCGGGAATCTCGTTGGCATTGCAGTCGCTTCCGGCCAGCCGATAGGTCAGCTGGAACGTCAGAAACGAATCGTGCGTACAGGATGTGTCCACGGCTTCCGAGGCGCGCAGGGTGAAGGTACCCAATGACAACGGGAGAAGCAGCGTATTGTACACCGCGGCGGGAATCTCGAGCTCGGCCGAGTCGGGCGTCTCGGGGCACTGTTCTGCGTCCGTGACGAACAGATCGCCCAGTCGCACACCGTTCATCTCTATGGTGATGAATTCGTTCTCGAGATTGAAATCGGCCAGCGCGAAGGCCGTCAACGTAACTGGCGAGGCCGCCAACGGAAGAGTCCCGGGGGGCGTGAACTCTGCGACAAAACCCTGGTCAAGCGGTTCATACACCGGGGATGACAACGTGAACGAAGCCTCCAGATCACAGGCATCCGGAATCCCGTTGCGATTGCAATCCGGCTGCCCTCCATCCGCCACCTCGCAGACGTCAACGATATCGTTGGCGTTGCAATCCACGAGCGTCGTCAACTGGCATTCGTCAATGATCCCGTTGGCGTCACAATCCGAAGCTCTTCCTGTTGCAATCTCGTCAACGTCGCATATGTCGTTGGCGTTGCAATCTCCGCCCGGACCGCCCATGACGACCGGATCACCCGCAACGCTGGTGATCATCGGTGTCAATGGCGCCCCGCTGAACCAGTCATGCCACGGCGTTGACGACAACACCGTCGAGACTTCGACTCCCGGCAGATTCTCGATGCCAAAGGGCGTGAGCACCAGCGCCATGTAGTTGCATGGAAAAGGCGTACACTCTGAAAACGAGTGGCCCTCGATGTCCTTGAACAGTACGCGGGGCCACTCACGCAAGGACCGCGTAAACACGCTCTGGCTGTGCGCGATCAAGCCACCACCGCCCTGCACGTGCAGTGCGAGTTCGATGGCATGGGCATCCAGCGCATCGAGCTCGGGGGGGGTTATGCCGCCGGGCACCTGCCCCATCACGGTTGGCATGTAAACGATGCCCGTGTCGTCGATCGTCACCGGCCCGCGGTTGGCAAAATAGTCCGCGAGGGCGTCGGTTCCGGACACGATGACCGACTCCCAACCGGCATCGGGCAAACTGGATAACTCGAAAGCAAACTCGAAGCCATCCACCGCCTGGGATGCATTGCACCCGAGGCAGACGATCAGGCGGCGGTCGGTCATCATGCCGTCGGCCACGTACTCCATCGATCGGCCGATGATGAACCATCCGGCCTGTACATCGCCGTTGAAGAAAAACCCGTGGCAGTCAAAGTCATCGCCCCCGAGCACCACGCGGCCGCCACATGCCATCTCGCCCGCCGACGACGTCACCTCCCCGCGCGGCCCGGCCCCGCCATCCCGTCGTTCAGCCGCATCAGCGGTGTACAGCGCGACAGTCCAGGTTCCGAGGCAGCACAGCAGCATTCGCATAGGGGTCCTTCCGATCGGCACACCCAATGGTCGGACGCGATGATGTCAGGGGATGAACGCACAAGCGCGCATCCGGCCGAAGGCAATTATCACGATAACCGACTGTCCTGCACCCCGGGCTGCATTAGAGCAGCGAAATAATTGCCGTGCGCATCACTGTGCCTCATTCATGTGGACGACAAAGTGCTCCAAAGTCGAATTGAACCGCTCCGATTCTTCGAGCATGAGGAAGTGGCCGACGTCGTTCCACGCGTGGTATTCGGCGTGTGGAGCGATGGTCTTCAGATCGGTCTCGAAGTCTCCCGGACCGGGCATGGCCAGCGGACCGGTTGACTTGATGGCTAGAACGGGCACGGTGATGGGGTCCATCGCCCACACCGCATCGTCGGTCATGGCGGCCAGTTCGCCGGCGCGAACGTGACGCGGAGTGTCGACCGACAGCTTCTTGACCTGTTCGAAATCACTGTCGCTCAACCGCCCGCGCGGCATGTGCTCGGCCATGGTGCTCATGAAAGATTCGTAATCAGGGCGCTCGATGGCCTCACGCATCCACGCTGCGACCGGAGCGGTGATCGGCTGCCGCAGCGCTCCGTCGATGAGTCCGACGGCAGCCACCCTTTCCGGATAGCAGCGGACCACGTGGCGGACGACTGCAACGCCCGCACTGTGCCCAACAAGCACCGCGCGGGCCACCTCGATGTCATCCAGAACGGCAACGATACCCGCAACATACATATCCATGGTGTAGTCCGCCTCGGGCTTGGCGCTGCCACCGTAACCCAGCAGATCGATGGCCACCAGCCGGTGGCCCGGTAGGCCATCGGCCATCTGCCGGTACCACTGCCAGCGCCCGCACCCGGCGCCGTGGACAAACATGACCGTCGGATCACCCGCACCGCACACATCGTAAGCAATGTGACCGGCGGGTGTTTCGACCGTATGTGTAGTGATCTTCATGTTAGCACCCCCATCTGCAGCACAACTCATCAGCGTCAGAAACAGTCCACAAGCACACATCCGCATCTCCTTCATCGAGAGGTCGATGAAAGAAGCATACGACCTCACGCCACGTCAGGTTCAAGAGGAGAATCTGAATCCGCCCCCGATTCGCGGTCGCGAATGAGCCGGCACGTGACCCGCCCAGGAGCCATTCGATCGCGCTTTTGTGACACGCATGCCGGGCCTCCACAGATTCCTGAGACCCCTGGCACCTCTTCGGCTTCCACATCTCAGCGTGGAGTGATCAACTGACTTCGAACAGGGTGACCGGGTGGGGGATTTCCAGGTGTGCTGCGGGAGAAGTGGATACGGCCTCCAGGTATTCCGTGACCAGGGCGTAAGTGTCCTGCGGAAGCTTGTTACCGTGTGTTTGGATCAGAAAATCGATGACATGGCTGTCGGATGGTGCGAACCGCAGTGTTCCGCTCAGCCGCGTTCTCGTGGCATCCTCGCCCCGCTTCACAAGGCACTCTTCGACGTCCTTCGCGAACCAGATGCGATGCGAACACTGCCGACTCCAGAACAGGTCAGCCAGCAGGTTCATCTCTTCAAGTGGGGCTACGGCCAGGACGAGTTTTCCGCCCGGGCGACGAGCGTCCATCATGCGTTCAATCGATCGACCGAGGTTCGGCATGTAGTAGCCCGAATGAATCGCCAATACATAGTCGAACTGCGACCGAATATCGGCGTCCTCGAGAGTCGCATTGATGATGCGCAGATCTACTGTGGCTTCAAGTTGTGATGCAGAGAACATGGCTCCGAAGCGACGGCACTGCTCTTCGATGGGCTCAATGACAAAATAGCGGAGGGTCGTTTTCCTGGCGATGGCTGCGATGAGCGGGATATCCAGAATGCCGCTTCCCGCCCCCACACTCAGTATTGACAAGCGTGGCGGATCACCTGCTGTCAAACGATCCACCAACCAATCGAGAATCTGCCCCTGTTGGTCGCTGGCCTTTTCGAAAGCGGTGTGGCAGTGCATGTAGTCGTCATCAAGGACTTCCGGCATGCCCTGGATGCAACCGACGTGATCGCGCATTTGCTGAAGCAGGCGGCCATGATCCGGCAAGGACACAAACGAATCATGCATCATTCACTGCTCTCAACTTTGTTAATGCGCAACGGCCGTTGCATGTAAGCGCCTGCAAAACCGTGTTGGTTCGCATAGACCACCGGCAGCAGTCGAACGGCGCCTTTTAGATTGGTCCCTTGGTCTTCGTTGTACAGGATCGTAAGGTTTATGGCAAGATTTGCGCGCTATCCTGCCTTCTTCACGTAAATCTTGCTGGCATTGATGACCAGTACACTCGTGTCGGGGCGCGGGAGGATCGTGCCGGCAATGGTCACTTCGGCCATGGGAGTCAGGCCATGCTGCCCCTGTGCGGCAGTGCGCAAGGGTGTGCCATGTGCGTCGACGATCTGGATGGTGGCCGTTTTGGCCGCGAGTGACTCGCGCGGTTCGCAGCAGTAATCCCACGGCTTCTTGCAGGTGTCGCCGTGGAGTTCGTTGCACTGTTTCATGCTGCGGTCCGCCAGGATGAACGCAGCCATGCCGTCGACGAATGGTTCGGCGCGGCCACCGATGCGGCCAAACACCACGACTTCACCGGTGGCCTGCGCGTCGGCCTTGAGCTCACCGACCGCACGGGCGTTCGGCGGGGCTTCGTTGACGAACAGGCTTGAGGGCAATGGCGTGGCCGATGTCTGGGCTACGGCCGCTGGGGCAGCCTCGTCTTTCTTGCATGCGCTGGTCAGGAGCAGTCCCGTGGTCAGTGCGATGGCGAATGTCTTTGTTTTGAACATGAGTCGGGGTCCTTTCTTCAATGGTCCTAATGCGCCCGCAGCGCCTCGGGGATCGGTAATCTCAGGCAACGATACAGGGGCGGGATGATTCCCGCCACAGCGACGGTGGCACCGGCGGTGAGGCCGGCGAGCAGAACGGTCGTATTCACAGTCATAGCGAATGCACCCATCGAAACACGAACGGCGAGGCCGTCCAGCAGACCCACGGCGAGCGCTGCGGCGATGAGCCCCCCGGCGGCGGTGGCGATGAATGATTCCTGCAGAAAACTGACGATGACGGCCAGACGCGAGTATCCGAGGGTCTGCAGTGCTCCCAGTTCACGAACTCGGCTGGCAAAAGCAGCATACATCGTGTTGAGCCCACCGAGCAGGCCGCCGCATGCGATGAGGATCGCGGTGGTCCAGACGATCATTCTCACCGGGCGGTAGAAGGTCAACAGGCTGGCGTAGTAGTCCGCCTCGCGCAACGCGACCAGTTCCAGGTCGAGGCGCTGAGCGCACCACAGCGCTACGTCTTCGAACGCCGCTGTCCCGAGAGTCAAGACAACACATGACAACGTATCGCGACGGGTGGCGATCTGCAGGTCGCCCAGGGGTAGCCATAACTCGGCGTCCATCACCGTTGTCGGCGCGGCGAAGCGACCAGCAATGGTCCATGCTCTGTCGTCGAACCACAGCTGTTGGCCGACGGCCAGCTCTGTTTCGTCGACGCCGAGGCGGGTCGCTGCGAGGCGCCCGGCCAGCATCTCGTAGTGCCCGGGACGCGGGGCTCGGCCTTCGACGATCCGAGATTGCTGGTGTACGAGAAATGCAGTCGGTGTGATGCCACGGACGACCGCCTGTGCGGGTGCGGCATCCGGATCCGTTCGCATCACGACGGCCATGTGGACTTCAGGAGAGACATAGTCGATGCCGAGGCGTCGCGCGATGCCGGGCACGCTGGCGGCGACCTGCGTGGGCACGTTCATGCTGATCTGACTGCGCTCAGTGCTCTCTTCGCTTCCTGCACCCACGAGCATGACGTTACGCGGGGCGCCGGTGGTCGACAGGCTGTGCTCCATCCCGACGACGAAACTGCCCGCCGCCATGACCAGCAGCACGACCAGCATGCTGCCCACGACACTGGCCCACAGCCTCATCGACGAACGCCCCAGATTGCGCACCGCATATTCGAACGGTAATAACTTCATCATCGCCCTCACACTGCTCTGAAACAGGCAGCAATCTCACGCCGGCCTGCTTGCCAGGCCGGGATTGCGCCGGCGCAGATACCCACGGCTGCAGAGATCAGAATGCCTTGAACCACGACTTCGGGCGTGGCCTCGACCGGGATGCTGTGACTCTCGACCGACAAGGCCCACGAGCGCTGCGCGAGCAGTACCATGGCCGCCGCGCACCCCAGCACACCACCGCACACACTCAGGACCAGGCCCTCGAAGACAATCAACCTCGCGATCTGATGCCCGCGAAAACCCAGGGTCTGCAGGATAGCGTGTTCGCGAATGCGATCCTGGACTGCAAGAACGATGGCATTACCGACCAGGGCCAGCACCGCGACCAGACACCCCCACCCCAACCAACCCATGAACCCGACGATCTCGATGACATCACCGGCCGCGCGGGCGACGAAGGCCTTTTCGGCGGAGGTGTTGGTGGGTTCCTGGGCCGAACGGAACTGTTCATCGATCGTCTGGGCGACGGCGTCGAGGCGGTCCGCGTCGTTCACCTGCACGTTGAACTGTGTCACGATCCCCCCTTGCTTGCCGCCGGAGGCGAACTGCAGGAAATCCAACTGCACATAGGCAACATTCTGGTCCTGCGCTTCCGTGGAGCGGAATACGCCTGCAACATAGACGGTGATGCCCGCGGCGTCGAAACGATCGCCCGGACTCAGGCCTCGCCGACTGGCCAGCGTTTCACCGATCAGCGCCGCATCACTGCGTCGTAACCACTCGGCAGTCGAACCACCGATGATCTCGAAGCGTGGCACAAAGGTATCGATGAACGCGGCGCGCGGTACGCCGCGAAAGGTCACCACATCGAGGCTCGTGCGGCAGTTATTGACCACGACCTTCACGGGCACGACCGCCTTGACATCGGGTATCTGTCGGATCTGCTGTGCGTAGGACTGCGGCATGAGACTGGTAAATGGACAGTAGCGGTCTTTGCGATAGACGACCAACGTCGTGTCATCGGCTCGGGCAGTCGTTGCACGAATGACACCGATCTGCATGGCCTGCACTGTTGCGAACAAAAACATAGCCACGGCCACGCCCGCCACCGTCAACAGGCTGCGGGCTGGCGACCGCACGATCATCTTGAAAACCATGGGCCCGTGTTTCAACGCAATCACGCGGACACCTCAACCGATCCCTGGACGGTCGCCTCGACCAGCTGGCCCTTTTCGAGATGCAGCGTCTGACCGGCGTACGCGGCACAGGCTGCGTCATGCGTCACCATCACCAGCGTCTTGCCCAATTCATGGTTCAACCGCTTCAACAGGTTCATGACCGACTCGGCGCTGGCTGCGTCCAGGTCACCGGTTGGCTCGTCAGCCACGATGATCATCGGATCGGTAACGATGGCCCGTGCAATGGCCACGCGTTGCTCCTGACCGCCGGACAGCTGACGTGGAAAGTGATCATGGCGATCGGTCAAACCGACGAGTTCCAGGGCCAGGACTACTTTGGCGTGGCGTTGCCGGCGATTCATGCGGTGCAGAAGCAGTGGTAACTCGATGTTTTCGTAAGCGGTGAGCGTCGGGACCAGGTTGTAGAGCTGGAAGATGTAGCCCATGTGATCGCTGCGCCACGCGGCCAGTTGGCCACGACTCATCTCGGACAACTCCCGCTCGCCGATCCGCAGGCTGCCCGAAGTCGCTCGATCGATCCCGGCAATGAGATTGAGCAACGTGGTTTTGCCGCTTCCCGAAGGCCCCATGAGCGCGATGAACGCTCCCGCGGCGACATCGAGATCGAGATCGGCCAGCGGCGTAATGATGGAATCACCTTTGTGATAGGTTCTCGTCAGCTTACGGCACTCGATCAAGGCCATGCTCACTCCCCCCTTCCGGCAGCGTGGATGCGAATACGTTGGCCATCGACCAGCTGGTCAGCCCCACCGATGATCACGAGGTCGCCTGTTTGGAGACCTGCCGACACGCCGACCGCATCCTCGAGCACGACGCCGCGCTCGATCGTGATGGCGCGGAATCGAGCGACCGCTGCGACTTGATCCGCCAACCACACGAATGTCTGACCGTCGCGCTCGACGACGCCGGCGCGCGGGACGAAGACCACACCCCGGCCATCCGCCATAACCGCCGCATCCTGAACGCCGCCCAGAAAGCGGGCCCGCGCCAACATCTCCGGCTTGATGTCGGAGACCGGATCCTTGATCGCAACCTTGACTTGCAGGGTGTTCTTCTGCACGTCCGCCTCGTGAACGATTCGCGTGACAATTCCCTTGAACGTCCGGTCGGGCAGCACATCGACGATGACCTCCGCCGGCTGACCCACCCCGATGCGCGCGGCATCTGCGAGGGGCACGTCAACGCGAACCTGCAACCGCTGCGGATCATACAGCCGCACCACTTGCGCCGAACGTGGGTTATCCATGCTCAGCATCAGCTTCGAGCCGGGCTCGACGAGGCGGACCATGACCACGCCATGCGCCGGCGAGCGGACCGTCATTCGTTCGAACGTCAGCGCGGCCGAATCACGCTCCGCCTGGGCAGTCATCGCGGCAGCTTCCGCCTGCTGCACCACTGCCTCGGCCTCCGCCAGACGCGTGCGGTCCTCGATGCGCAATTCAAGCGTCTCGCGGGCTGCGCGGACATCGGCTTCGAGCATCCTGACCTGGGCGTCGAGCACATCTTCGGTCAAACGCACACGGTCGACCTCTGCCTGTTGGGCGAGGTGCGTCTGCTCCGCGTTGACCAGCTCGATATCGTTGGCCTGGCCGCGCTCGTGCAACGGTTTGAGCCGCGTGTACTCGGCCTCGAGGTAAGTCGACCGGGCCATCTCGCGACGCAGCTCGGATGGCCAGCGGGCCAACTCGGCCTGCTTGTGGGCCAACATGGCCTCGGCGGCCTGCACTCTACGAGTCAACTCGATCGGATGATCCCAGTTCTGCCGGGCCTCTTCCAGTGTGGCGCGGGCCACGACGACCGCGGCGCGCTGCCGCGAGAGATCGGCTTCGGCGCGCTGCAGCGCAATCCGTGCCTCGGCGTCCACCAGGCGGGCAACAATCTGGTCGGCCTCGACGCGCTGACCCTCGAGCACCCGGACTTCGGACACGACTCCATCGGTCAGCGCCGAAACAGCGATGGGAAACGGGTCGGCTTCGACCCACCCGGGGGCCTGAACGATGACTTCGCCGGCGGCGGTGGCCTGGACGTCGTTCTTGTAAATGACCGGGACGGTCTCAACATCAACCGCGGGGACGATCACATCCCAGGCGGCCACGAGGACAATCACGCCAGTCAGGACGACAACGGTAGCAGGCAGCGCAACACGTGTCCGCCAGCGAATGCTCGGCAACGGCACTGCGGCGAGGGGCCGATCACGAGACAGACCGGACAGGTCTGCAGTATGAGGATCCATGGGCATTCAGACTCCAACCATGGGTGAAGCGCTTCGCACAGCCAAGCTGCACGATCGAATTAATCACGAAACTGTGATGGTTGGATCAGGCGCGCGGTGGGTGGAAGATATCGTCGCAGGCAGTCCGAAGATCGACCGCCTGGGGTCGATCCATGACGGGCGCGGTCGGCGTGGAAGGCCCGGGCGTGACGGGTGGCC
>CALODL010000034.1:0-66883 GCA_942492115.1 uncultured Planctomycetota bacterium | reverse complement strand
AGTCTCGCCGTAGTATAGTGGGCAAACAACCCCGGATGGTCACCTGCGTCATGGACGCGACTTGCGGTCCTGGCGAGATGGCAGTTCACCCGGGAAACGGAGCAGTCCAGTTCTGGCCACCCCAGCCGGGGCGTATCGACTGGTCAGGAGGAGTCGTTGTGCCGCATCTGAGGTTTGAGTGAGATGATAGGGGACTTGGACCGCGACCGACGCTCGGGTCGGTGACCCGCAATTGAACGGAGAGTGATCATGAGAGGACTTCTGGCTCTGATTCTGACCGCCGTGCCGATCGGTGGAGTGGTCATGAGCAAGGTTTTCTGCTGAGGTGATCCGCGCAACATGCTCGGTACGGGCATGATGATCGCCGGTTTCCCACTCGTGATGGGTGTCGCCAGGCAATCCAGGCGCGAGCAGAGCGGGGCTGCACTGGGCCAGGTGTCGTATGGTGTGCTGGTGCTTCTCGTCGGAGCCATCGTGGCCCAGATGTTTGGCTATCTATAGACTGCCGGGAAGTGGTTCTTCAGCACGATCAGGACGGCAACAGCGCCCTCGTCTTCCAAGTCCGGAGCGGCGAGGAAACCAGCTAGCGCGCCCCTGGAGCCCGCCGCAACCACATCTCGACGACAGATTCTGCTGCGGAGGCCAAAGAATAAGCCGTCTGCTGCCGAACCACTCCAGTCACCCCCCGGTAGACTGCAACAGCTGACAGCCGACGGCTGTGAACGTAAAGGGAAGCGGAGAAGGAATCAGCGTCCTCCCGACGGTTCGTCCCGTGGCCGAAGCCAGGGACGGCCCGTTGCTCGATCACCATGATGCGCTGAATGCGACGCGTGGTATGTGCTGCTCTCTGCAGGTCCTACCGCGCCGCCGAATGGCGATACCCAACATTGCTCCGCGTTTTCGGAGCCTGCACCGGCGTGCTTCTAGCGGTCGTGTACGCTGCCGCGAATCCTCGAACTCCGTGACGCCCCTGGCGTCTCGTCTGCTCGTTTTTCCCGACACGACCTCGCCTCACCGGCTGGTCGGACATCGCCTGCATGGCGATCGTTCCGCATTGTCGTGTGTCCGGATCGACGCGTGTCCGGCAGCCCCGCGGGCTGCCTCGCCATCGTCCGACACACCCCCCAGAAGGCAGGTCGCGTGCCACAGTCCTTCAAGAATCGTTAATTGCTGTATTGTCAACACGTTACGTTTTTCTGTGCGGCACGGCGGATCGTCCGTGATGGTCCCATTACCCACCCCCGGGGAGCCCGGGTGGGCAGTGAGACCCCACTTTTTAAAGAAACCGGGTGCGTGGTGTGGTCCTTTCTCGTGTGAATCAAATGAGGGCAGCTTCTGATAAGGAGACGCACGATGCGGACAGTCATTATGCGACACAGCGGGGCTCTGGCATTGGCAGCGGTGGTGGCAACGTGGTTGGTTGCCGGATGGGCGGTCATCTCCGCCGTGGCGTCTTGAACGTTCCCGCGCCATTCACAATGAACCGCGCCCGGTTCTGGCACGCGGTGAGCCCTGTCGTCCTCGCCGAACAGTGCATTCTGAATCCTTGAACGCCCGGTCTTGCATGACGGGTCCCACCATACGCGATCATGACCCGCGCACGCGCAGTACGGTCCACGCTTTCTTGCCGGGTCGGCGCACATTCTCGCGAATTGGCATATCATGCCGCCGTTGAACGCATCGCCGAGACATCGCCTGGTCATACTGTGGGCCCCAATGCTGGCATCGTGGTGGATGCCGTGCGGCGCAGCGCTCATCGCGGTGATTGCGGTGCTGCCATCGCTCGGGGCCGGCTGGGCCATCGACGACTATGTGCATCGCAGTTTCCTACTGAACAGCACGCGTTTTCCCTGGGACCTGTACGGGTTCCTCAAGGGCGATGTGGAGTCGACCGCAGCCATGGTGCATGCGGGGCAGTTGCCGTGGTGGACGCTCGATAACATTCGCATAGCATTCTTTCGGCCGCTGGCCTCGCTGACACAATGGCTCGATTATCGCCTGTGGCCCGAGAGTCCGGTGCTGATGCACGCGCACAGCGTGCTGTGGTTTGCCGCGTGCGTGTGGGTGGCCGGTCGATTGTACCGTCGGATGATTGGCGCTTCGGTCGTCGCCGGGATGGCCGTGCTGCTTTTCGCCCTCGACGACGCCCATCACCTGCCGGTCACCTGGATCGCCAACCGTAACGTTCTTCCTGCATTCTTCTTCGGCGTCGTGGCCCTTCTGGCCCATGATCGCTGGTCCCGCGAGCGGTGGCGTTTCGGGCTGGTGTGGAGCACGATCAGCCTGGCCCTGAGTCTGTTCTCAGCTGAAGCAGGTGCGGCGACAGTTGGCTACCTTGTCGCTCATGCATTGTTCATGGACGATCGTTCACGACGCGCCCGCGTCATGAGTCTGTTGCCCTATGTGGCCGTGGTCATCGTTTGGCGAATCGTGTACGCCCAACTCGGTTACGGGACCTGGGGATCGGGATTCTACACCGACCCGGCCACCGAGCCCGGCCAGTTTCTCGCCTGCGTGGCTCTGCGCGCCCCCATCCTGCTGGGCGCACAATTCGTGATGCCTCCGGTATCACTGCTCGATGGCCTGGCGGCCATGTTCGGTGCCACATGGAGCTGGAGCCTGATCGCCGTGGTCGTGCTCCTTCCTGTCGCTGTGTTGCTGGCACCGCTCTTGCGACGGCGGCTCAACCGCTTCTGGCTTGCCGGGATGCTCTGCGCCCTCGTTCCCGTCTGCGCAACGATTCCCATGACCCGACTGTTGTTCTTCGTTGGATTGGGGGCCTTCCCGCTGATCGCGGAATTCCTCGTGGCCCTGTGGGGTGTCGTTCGCGACGGTGGAGGAGTGCGCTGGCGTCGACGGTTCGAGATCGGACTGGGCGGTTACTTCATCATCGTGCACATCGTCACGGCGCCGATTCAGTTAGCACTCATGAGCCGCCATGTCCTTCCGCCCAGCGCCGAAGCTCAGCTGTTCGTCAAGACGCCCATGACTGCTGGCGACACAGGACGCACCGTGCTGCTGGTCAACTCCCCCAGTGTGTTCCATGCACGGCACTCGGGCATCATGAATGCGATTGCCGGTCAACCATTTCCCCACCGGATGTACGCACTTGCGCCAAGCTGGAGCGCCGTCACCATTCACCGGACTGCTGAGAGCACGTTGGTCGTTCGTCCTGCTACAGGCTACCTCGTGCGTCCGCTCGATGTCCTGTTTCGTGGTGCGCATCACTTGATCCCCGACGGAACGACCATTGCATTGGCGGGGTTGACGGTCGAAATCACCGACAGGTGTGCCGATGGACGCCCGGCCGAGGCGACGTTTCGTTTTGAGCGGGCGCTCGAGGACCGGCAGTGGTATTGGTTCTGTCATGTCGACGGCGCCTATGCACCGTTCAGCATTCCGGCGGTGGGGCAGAAGGTGGAACTACCGGCTCCGGAGTTGAGTTGATCGTCGTGCTGCCGTGACCTCGAACTGGATTCAGGACTCCTGCAGGGATTGCCTCATGGCGCCGGACGGTTGCCGGTGGTCCTGGCCATTGGGCCGCGCTTCGAGGCGATGCAGTTCGTTGACGTCCACGATCCAGCCTCGGCACTTCGCGGTTCCGCACGCGCAGCGGATGGCTTCGTTGGCGGGCCACGCGTAGTCGATGGTCAGTTCTTCTTCGGGTTGGATTCCGCGGGTCGCCACCAGCCAGACCTCGGGAATCGCGTCCTCGGTCTCGGCATCGTAGCGGATGATTTCACAGTTGGGTCTGCAGCTGTGGTTCAGGAAGCGGAACGGGGCCTGGGGCTCGAGGCTCAGGGTCGTTCCCAGGTCGATGCAGTAGGACGAGGTGTAGTCCGGGTCGTCGATGACGGTGCCGGTGATCTCGGCGATCTCCTCGTAGCGTTTGAGGAGTTTCGTCGAAAAAACACCCTGACCACGAAGGCCGCGTGCGACGCTGACCGGAGGTAACGGTTTCCTCATGAATTGTCGTATCCCTGTATGCAAGCGCGTGATTGCAGGCGTGAACACCTGCCGGAGCGAGGTAAGTGCCCTGGGATGCTCCTGTTCTCCTCACCCGACGGTATCATGATTCACCGTCGCGTACGAACGCCCATCATAACACATCGGTCCGAATGGGCGAAACAGTATCGGGTGATGATGGTATTTTTGTGGCGGAGTTCGGCGCATGAAAGAAGGTGGCGGAACCGCGGTGAGTCCCGCCACCCTTGACGCGTGTACCTGGAGAATGCTTATTCCTGGTCGTCCGGACGGTCGTGGTTGTGGCGTCCTCGGGGGCCGCGGCGCCGTTTGCCCGCGCGCTCCTTGCGCTGTTCTGCAACAGCCTCCGCCTCGGCCTGATCGATCGCGTCGTCGCCGTTGGTATCGGCCGTGTCGAGAATGCGCTGCATCCGTTCGGGCATTTCGTCGAGGGTCACGAGGCCGTCCCCGTCCTCGTCGAAACTCATGATCCGTGCCACAAAGGCCGCGCTCCGATCGCCGCGCGACGGTCGCATTTCATCCCTGGACAACGCCCCATCATTATCCTGGTCGAGGGTCAGAAGGGCCGCGGAAGCGTTACTGATCTCCTCTGCAGACAATGTACCGTCCTGATCGGTGTCGAGCGCCTTCATGACGAGGCCGGCGTGGGCACCCCGGTGTCGACCGTGGTTTCGGCCTTGCGGGCCGTCTCCCTCGCGTTCTGCGAGCGCGACATTCATGGACACACCGAGTCCGAGCACGGCAAGGGTCAGAGCAAGTCTTTTCATGGTCTTATTCCTTTTCGACAGTGGTTAGTGATGTCACGTCGCATAACGGCGGGGGCCGGTCGCGTATTGCATCACTTTCTTGCCGGAAGCTCTTTTGCGGATCGCATGCCGCCTGGCAGTCCTGACCACGGCCACTTAACATCTGCAGAAATGCACGATACGCACACGATGGCAGGGTTGTTCGCTGGCGTGGGTACGTCCCTGATGTTCACGCTGACGGCCGTGTTCTTCACGGCTGCGAGTCGACGGTTGGGGTCGACCATCGTCAACGCCGCCCGAATCTTCATGGCCGTGGGTTTTCTGGCGTTGACCCATCGAGTGTTGGGCGGAACGTGGATCCCACAGGGTGAGATGCGGCAGATCGTGTTGCTGGCGATCTCCGGGATTATCGGACTTGCCATCGGAGACCATTGCCTGTTCGTGGCCTTTGTCGAGATCGGCCCGCGGCTGGCCACCTTGATCATGACGACTGCGCCTCTGTTCGCCGCGCTGTTTGGTTGGATCGTTCTCGGCGAGGCCTTGTCCGCAATGAGTTGCGTTGGAATCGTCTTCACATTGTGTGGCGTGGCCTGGGTGGTCAACGAGCGTCAGCCGGGCGTCGTCGCGCGGCCACAGCACTTCACCCGCGGGCTGATTCTTGCCACATTGGGGGCTGCGTGTCAGGCTGGCGGGTTGCTCCTGAGCAAGCAGGGCATGGGGCATGGATGGCTACCCGCGGATCAGCATCTCACGCCAGCCGCTGCGACGCTCGTGCGGATGGTCTTCGCGGGCGCAGGCGCTGTCCCCATGGTCTTGTGGAGGCTGCGACGCGCGCGCCGGGATTTACCTCGGGAATCGGCGTCCTTCACGACGCCCGCCATCACCTTTGGCCAGGCGTGGTGGTGCGTGACTCTGGGAGCCATCGCAGGACCGTTTCTGGGCGTGTGGATGTCGCTCGTGGCGTCCGACCGCGTGCCTCTGGGGGTTGCTCAGACGTTGTGCTCGCTCGTCCCCATTTTCATTCTGCCCTTCGCTGTCGTGCTCTATCGCGAACGCTTGACCGGGCGTGCCGTCGTGGGTGCGATCATCGCGGTCAGCGGGGCAGCAATTCTGTTTCTGGCATGACGGTGCCGCCCTGAGCAGGCATATTATCGCTCTTCGCCAGACCTCCGGCGCCAGCGTATCATATAATCCTAACGGTGCGGCCGCTTCGTCCCCTCAGGATCGCACGATACGACGCTTACATACCGACTGGATGGAATGGAGGAGAGCATGTCAGTGCATACCGCTACGGGTGTCGATGTCGTGGGTGAGATGCGTGATGGCTACGACACGGTGCTCACGCCAGCGGCTCTGGACTTCATCGCCGGGCTGCAACGTGAATTCGGCCCGCGCAGGCTGGATGTGCTGAATCAGCGCGGGCAGCGCCAGCGAGACATCGATCTGGGCGCGCAACCGGACTTCGCCGAATCAACGCGGCACATCCGTGAAGGGGATTGGCGCATTGCTGCGCTGCCGGCTGATTTGCATGATCGCAGAGTCGAGATCACCGGCCCAACTGAGCGCAAGATGGTGATCAACGCCCTCAACTCGGGCGCTCGTGCGTTCATGGCCGACTTCGAAGATTCCAACTCACCAACATGGGACAACATGGTGCAGGGTCAGATCAACCTGCGCGACGCGGTCCGGCGGACGATTGACTTTACGGCGCCGACGGGCAAACACTATGTCCTGTCAGAGCAGCCGGCGACGTTGATGGTTCGCCCGCGGGGCTGGCACCTCGAAGAGCGACACATCCGTGTCGACGGGCAGCCCATGTCCGCGGGAATCTTTGACTTCGGTCTCTACCTGTTCCACAACGTTGCCGTACTGCAGGACCGCGGTACGGGCCCATATTTCTATCTGCCCAAGCTGCAGAATCATCTCGAGGCTCGGTTGTGGAACGATATCTTCAACAAGGCCCAGGATGATCTTGGATGTGCCCGTGGAACGATCAAGGCCACCGTGCTCATCGAGCATCTTCTGGCGACCTTTGAGGCTGACGAAATCCTCTACGAGCTGCGCGAACACTCTGCGGGGCTCAACTGTGGACGCTGGGATTATATTTTCAGTTTCATCAAAGTATTCAGAGGCCGCCCGGAGTGCGTGTTGCCCGACCGCGCCGAGATCACGATGAACACGCCGTTCATGCGCGCGTACGCGCGCCACGTCATCGCGACCTGCCACCGTCGCGGGGCGCCTGCGATTGGCGGAATGGCTGCACACATTCCAATCAAAGACGATCCAGTGGCGAACGAGGCCGCGTTCGCAAAGGTTCGAGCCGACAAGGAACGTGAGGTCAAGGACGGCCACGACGGCACGTGGGTTGCCCATCCGGGGCTCGTGGCCCTGGCTACCGAGATCTTCGATGCCGGCATGCCCCAGGCCAATAACCTGAATCGGCCCATCGATCCGGCACGCATCTCCCGTGAAGAGTTGGTCGCAGTGCCCACCGGTCACGTGACCGAAGCGGGGCTGCGGACGAATATCGCGGTTGGGGTGCGGTATCTCGAGTCGTGGCTGCGGGGAAATGGGTGCGTTCCGCTCAATCACCTCATGGAGGATGCCGCGACCGCGGAAATTTCGCGGGCTCAGGTGTGGCAGTGGCTGCGCCACCCGGGCGGCATTCTCGAGGATGGCCGGCGGATCGACGTTGAGCTGTTCAGGGCTTTACTCGCCGATGAATTGGCCCACATGATGGCGTCCGCGGGGCCGGGCGCCCGTTTCGAACAGGCTGCACAGTTGTTCGACTCGATCAGTACATCCGAAGACTTGATCGAGTTTTTAACGTTACCGGCATACGAATTGCTTGGTTGAGGTTGGGTGAGGCTTGATCGGCCCGCGCGATGCGTGAGCGCCGTGGCCGCAAGACCATTGTCATATGAGGGAGATTTCATGGTCGACAAAGACGGGTCCAGGGGCGAGGTGGAGAGGATGTGGGCGGATCAGAAGCGGTGGAACGGCATCATGCGCCCGTATACCGCCGATGACGTCGTGCGTCTGCGCGGTAGTGTCCAGATCGAGCACACCTTGGCGCGGTTGGGGTGCGAGCGACTGTGGGCTTTGCTTCATTCGGAGGACTATGTCAACGCTCTGGGAGCGCTGACGGGCAATCAGGCTGTTCAGCAAGTCCGGGCCGGCCTCAAGGCGATTTACCTCAGTGGATGGCAGGTCGCCGCCGACGCCAACCTGGCGTGCCACATGTATCCTGACATGAGCCTGTATCCATCAGACAGTGTGCCAGCGGTTGTCCGCCGCATCAACAATGCATTGCTCCGCGCCGATCAGGTTGAGCATGCCGAAGGGAACGGCTCCAAAACGAATTGGTTTGCACCCATCGTCGCGGATGCCGAGGCAGGTTTTGGTGGCAATCTCAATGCATTCGAACTCATGAAGCAGATGATCGAGGGCGGGGCGGCCGGTGTGCATTTCGAGGATCAGCTGTCCTCGGCCAAGAAATGTGGTCACATGGGCGGCAAGGTCGTCGTCAACACCGGTCTGTTCATCGAGAAGCTGATCGCCGCGCGGCTGGCAGCCGACGTACTGGGTGTACCGACGGTGCTTATTGCCCGGACGGATGCCAACGCTGCGCAGTTGATTACAGGTGACGCGGATGAGCGCGACCACCCATTCATCACCGGAGATCGGACCCCCGAGGGGTTCTTCCGTTTTCGTGGGGGCATCGACGCAGCGATCGCGCGCGGGTTGGCGTTTGCACCGTATGCCGATTTGTTGTGGTGCGAGACGGCCCACCCCGACCTCGATGAAGCCAAGCGTTTCGCCGAGGCGGTCCATGCGCAGTATCCCGGGAAGCTGCTGGCATACAACTGCTCGCCGTCGTTCAACTGGAAGGCGCAACTCGATGATGCCACCATCGCCAAGTTTCAGCGCGAGCTGGGGGCAATGGGTTACAAGTTCCAGTTCATAACGCTCGCCGGATTCCATGCCTTGAATCTCAGCATGTTCGAGTTGGCCCGCGGGTATCAGGCGACCGGGATGACCGCGTATGCCGACTTGCAGGAGCGGGAATTTGCCTGCGCTGATACACAAGGATATCAGGCGACGACGCACCAGAAATTCGTCGGGACGGGGTACTTCGATCTGGTCACGCGCATCGTGACCAACGAGGACAGCGAGATCGCTGCCATGGCCGGATCGACCGAGGAAGAGCAGTTCCGTCTCAACTAGGCAACCCGGATGAGGTGGTGGGGCGCCCAGGGCGGCGCCCTGCCATGCTCTGGTCATGATCGATTATTGGACGATCCATGCATGCTGCGATGCAGTCGTAGCGTGTAAGGGTCGAAATACATGATATGGAAATCAGCGCTGCATCCATTTCAGCCATGCAAGCCCAGCACACCCACGCCCAGTTGAGCACCGCTGTTTTGAAACACGCCCAGGATGCGACCAGGGCCGAGGGCGAAGCGGTCCTCGAGTTGCTTGCGGCAGTCGAAGAAACCATGGCCCAAGTGTCGAGCGGTGCGTTGGATATTTCCGCCTGAAACACTTTCCGCGCGGGCCACGCGTTCGTGCCGGACGCCGGGGCGTGCAGCAGCCCCGCTTGACAGTTGATTGAGTTCAGGTCAATCTCCGCCTCGCCGGCGGTTTCACGCGAGGACGATCCATGAGCCTGTACACGGTCATGCTCTTGCGGGCATGTGTATTCGTCAGCAGCCCTCAAGTGGGTACTGTCTCGGCGGCGTTCACGCCGGTCAGTGACGAAGCCCTTCATCACATCATCCAGTTTTATGAATACGATACAGATCTTCCGCTCAACGCGCGGGTGATTGCCGCGATGGGCACCTCCAAGTACAGGCGTGAAAAGATCGTGTTCCGCAGCCCACATCAGGGTGACGTGCCGGCCTATCTCGGGATTCCACATACCGGGCCAGGCCCTTTTCCCTTTGTCATCTTGATTCATGGCATTGGAGGGAGCAAGGAGGACTGGTGGGTACGAAACAACTTCGTCCACGGTGAAAGCTTGACACTCAAGCTGCTCGCTGGGGGGATTGGCGTCTTGACGATGGATGCCGAGTTTCATGGAGAACGCATCGCAGGCAATGACTATGAGTCACCCGATACCATCGTGTTCGAGCACGGCAGGCCCAGCCGGCTGCGGAACATGATGGTGCAGTCAACGGTCGAGTGCCGTCGTGGCATCGACTACCTCGCGACACGTCAAGAGGTTGACATGGAACGCATTGGTGTGATCGGCTACAGCATGGGCGGGATGATGGTCTTCCCATTGATGGCTGTGGACGACCGCATCAAAGCCGGAGTGGCGTGTGTGGCCCCATTGGGCACCGAACCGATGTTCAACAGCACGAAGCTGTCTGCCTCGCGAGCGGAACGGATCGCGGGGGTCGCGCCGTACAATTTTGCACGCAAGATCAAGAATCAGGCCCTGTGCGTGTTGGCCGGGCGCCGAGATCCCCTGTATGTCGATCGCGAGGTCAGGGAGTTGCTCGAGCAGGTGCCGAGCACACACAAGGAAGTGATTTTCTATGATAGCGGGCATCGGTTGCCGCAACAGTATGTCGACGATGCTGCGGGCTGGGTCGAACGCTACCTGCTCACCGGTGATTGAATCACCGCGCCGTGCGATCGAGCATGCCATTGGTTAGCTGGACCAGGCGTCCATCCGTCACTGCGTCCTTGACGACTCGGTGAATCCGGTCGCTGACCGCCGAGCTGATGGCCCGGACACCCAGGCACCGCGCGACCTGGCGGGCCAGCGCATCCGGGAACGCCGCGTGGTACAGATCGAGAACACGTTCTGCCGCAGCCTCAATTTCCTCGTCGCAGATCAATTCAAGTCGTGGAGACGGGTTGCCTGTGCGGCGTCGAACGGGCGGCGGCCGTTCGGGGACTGGCCACAGGAAATCGCGACGATCCCGGCGAATGCGGCGGGCACCCACAGCTTCGATGATGCCACTCTCGATGGCGTTGCGCACGCGTGTTCCAGCCCGGCTGAGATCCCACCAGGTGCGCAGGCGCCGAGTGACCTCTTCGACGTGGATCGGGCCTTCGACATTGACCACGTCAGCAATGATCACGCCGAGGTCGTGGGGGGTGTGGTCGTGCAGATCCCGTTGAACATCCCAGTCGGCACGTTGTGGGCAGATGACGTATGGGTCGATGGTGCCATCGGCGTGCACATCCGCATCGATCGTCGCTGATTCTTCGTATTGCACTGCCTGGATCGATGGGCGTGTATATCTGGGCCGGGGATCGGCAGGGCGTGCACGCAGGTTCTCCAGAAGGGTCAGCAAACGCTCCTGGCAATGCTGGCGGTCGCGGTACCAATCAAGAGCCCACATCCTGTGCAGACTCCACCCCAGGCCTTCCATGACCTGCGCGCGCAGACGCTCGCGGTCACGCGCGACCTGTGCGGCATGATACCGTGGTCCATCACCCTCGATGCCCAGCAGGAAGCGACCGCTCTCATTCGGATCGACGACTCCGAGATCCACACGGTAGCTTGCGCACCCGATCTGGCCCCGGGTCTCAAACCCGGCGTCATTCAAGAACGACGCGATTCCGCGTTCGAAACTGGAGGCGTCGGCCGGTAAATCTCTGTTGTGGGTTCGCAGATGACGGCGTCGCGCAAAATCCAAGAACGCGTGCAGAGCGCGCAGTCCAAATGGGCTGCTGGGATCGACTGCGAGGTCGTCCGCCGTGAAGTTGGAGAATACTTCGCACCGCTCCCGCGCACGGGTAATGAGAACATTCAGGCGTCTCTCTCCGCCTTCCTGATTGAGCGGGCCGAAATTGTGCGACAATTTACCAGCGGCATCGAATCCGAAGCCGATGCTGATCAGAATGATGTCGCGCTCGTCACCTTGAATCGTTTCGAGATTCTTGACGAAGAACTCATCGATACGGTCTTCAGCGAAGTGGTCTTCGAGTTCCGGATGCTGTTTGAGCTGAAGTTCGACCTCCTCGAGAATCGCCTGTTGCTGACGAATATTGAACGCGCCAACCCCGATACTCTTGTTCGGGTAGCGGCGGAACAGATCCATCGCCGTCGCGACCACCGCTCTGGCCTCGTCACGGTTGACGCCGCCTGTGCCGCGATCATAGACCGTGTCGGGAAGGTGGTTAAACCGCAGGCCGAGATAGTCGTCGTGGTCGACCGGAGATGGATAGATGTTGAGTCGATTGTCGTAGAATTCCTGATTGGAGACGGCGATGAGCGATTGATGACGACTCCGGTAGTGCCACCTCAGAGATTGTGTGGCAAAACTGCGCTTGCACTGATGGAGAATACTCTCCACTTCGGCGACGGACGTCGATTCATCGTCGAGTTCGGCTGCGTCTGCCAGATGATCGAAGAACGACGTCGGAGGCAGTTGGCGTGTGTCACCCATGACGACCAGTTGTGCACCGCGCAGCAAAGCACCCAGCGCGTCCTCGGGGCGCACCTGGCTGGCTTCGTCGAAGATGACGACGTCGAAACGTGCCGTCAGCGGATCGAGGTACTGTGCAATCGACAGCGGGCTCATCATGAAACACGGTTTTATTCTCTGGATCAGACGCCCGGCGCGCGACAGCAGTCGGCGGATGGGCATGTGCCCCCGCTTACGGTTGAACTCACCCTGGATGATGCCGACCTCGGAGCCTGCCGGAGCGCCGGGCTGAACACGAGGTCGTCCCTCGTGGAGTCGCCGGGCCAGGCGCTGGCGGTTGCTGTGGATCAGTTCACGATCCAGCTTCGCAAAACGCATGCGCTTCTGATCATGAAGTTCCCCGACGAATTCACTGAGAATGCGGCGCTCGCACAGTGCCTGACGCAGCACGTTCTCAGCGACGGCGGCCTCGAACGCCGGGGCCAGGTCCTCGGCCACAACCTGTCCATCGAGCACCGTTGCGGGCACACCCTCGGCGATCGTCATCGTGCAACGATCGGCGCGGGCGCGGAATTGTGACCACCGTTGCACACTGTCACGGGCACCCTTGAGTGTTGCGAGCCACTGCCGGAGCCCGGCCACCTCGACGTTGTCCGCGGGAGAGCCGAAAACCAGGCCATGGTCGACGCTCAAGCGCTCATTCAACCGTTCGTAGTGTTCTTCAAACGAGGCGCACGCAGCAGCAAGCTGATCATGCCGCGCAATGACGACCGCGCGATCGAGATCCGTGCTGATGAGCCGCAATGTCCGCGTGGTGATGAGGCCGCTGCGATGAGCCTGTCGTATTCCAGACATCCATTTGCGGAACAGGCCCAGTTCGCCCGGATCACTGCGCTCATCACGCCACAATTGCCCAAACAGCGCACGACCCTGCAACCCTCGATCAACGACTGCCCGGCGGGCGCGCTCAAGATCGACGAGTCGAACAAGATCGCTGATGCGTTGTTCGATGCCTGCTGGCGCAGGACCGCGGTAGAGCATGGAGATTTCGCGTTTGAGGTAGCGATACCGCGACGAGAGAAAACGCAGGAACCGTGCAGATTCCTGCTTGTACTCTTCGAGTAACGGGGCGATGTCCATGGTGCAGGCATGGTCGACGAAGACTTCAGCGACAGCACTGCGTAAGCCACCGTAGGACTCCACTGCAGAAATCAGTGAACGAGCGGCATCGGGTGTATCCCAATCCGGGTGCGTCAGGATATCGACATGCACCTCCGGTGCCTGGGCGATGAGGTTGGCGGCCTCCAGAGCCGGCGAGAAATCACATACGGAGACCGGTTGGCGGATAGCCGTCACGGCCACCAGGCCGTCGGCGAGGCGTTCAATGTCGTCCAGTGCGTCGAGGGTATCTGCAATATGGTTCGCAACTTCTTCTTCATCAGGTGGCAGGGTGGCTCGAGGATCGGTTCCGAACCACGGATGCTGACGAATCGGGGCCACCAACTGCAAGGCATCGGACAATTCACGCACGTGCCGCACAGCCGTTTCGTATTCCTCAGGTGTACAGTCGACGGCATCGGGCAGATCAATGGCCGGCCGAGATCGGCCGCTGTTGGCGAATGTCTGAAGGCAGCGTTCAATGTCCTCGAGGAGCTGGTAGGGCGAGCGGGCAATCGTGCCATACGGCGCGCGCAGTGCTTCGGCGTAACCGTTGAGATCGCGGGTCAAATCACTGAGGCGCGAAAACTCAGCAGCGGTGTCGATCGCTTGTGGGGCGCGCAGATTCAGTGTGCGTTCCAGTTCGCGAAGGACCTCTTTCTTTCGGGTTTTGCGGCTGTGCAGCTCCAGGCAGTAGTCACCGAGCCCCACACGATCCAGCCGATCCTTGACCACCTCCAGGGCAGCCATTTTCTCGCTGACGAACAAGACGCTGCGCCCGGCGGCAAGCAACTCGGCGATGAGGTTGGTGATCGTTTGTGACTTACCCGTTCCCGGTGGTCCTTCAACCACCAGGTTGTGTCCGGCCTTGACTGCTTCGATGACGCCGATCTGCGAGGGGTCGGCGTCCATGATGTAATACAGCGAGCTTGGATCGATCGTCGAATCAAAATCATCAACGGCGAAGTCGGTCAACGGTGGCGTATCGTGCTGTGGGTCGAGGACCTGCTTGACGAGCGGATGATCCATAGGTGATTGGCCTTCGGGCCAGGCCTGCGGATCGAGGTCCTTGTACATGACGAACTTGGTGAAGCTGAAGAAATCGAGTGCAATGTCGGCTGTGACCTGCCAGCCGTGCTGGCCCGCGGTGGCCTCGCTCACGGCCATGAAATACTCATCAATTCCACCCTTGTCGTCGGGCATGGCAAAATCAGGAATCACGACTTGCATTTCAGCAAGCTTCTCCTGCAACGAAATGTTGGTCAGAACATCGTCCCCGTTCCAAGCCAGTTTGAACGTCGATGCCACACGCGTGCGCTGCAGCTCGACGGGCACCAGAATCAAGGGTGCCTTGCGGACCTCGGCAGGGTCCTGAGGATTGGTCCAGGACAGGAATCCGAGGGCCAGATAATGGACGCTGTAACCTTGTTCTCGGAGGACGGTTCGTGCCTGCTGACGAACGTAGAACAACCGGCGCTGCAGTTCTTCGGCCACCAGGTCGGTCTGCAAGAAGCGATCGGTGTGTCTGGGGTCGGGAGGTTCGTCCGGCGCAGGGGGACGCCACAGCAAGGCAAGTTCGTCGGCCGGGCGATCGTCACCTTCCTCCTTGAGCGGCGGCGTATCTGCAAGCGCTCTCATGCTGTTCGGTGCGCGGAACGAACACCATGTCTTTCTCACGCAAGACCAGGCGATCGTACAATTCGCGTGCACTCTCATCGACCACACGGATCGTTCGCGACTTCCGTATGCGGTAGTTGAGTAATGGATTGCGCATCGTCAGGTCCAGCAGACGTTGGCGCGCTGCCGCCAACTCGTGCCGCGCGCGGGCTGCGGTTTGCGGTGCGTCCGATGCGTTGGGTTGTCCTGAATGATTTATCATGGTGGCTGTGGTGCTCAACAGGCCGGCCGTGCAGCATACCGCAGTGAGTCGGGCGAGGCGATGCCTCCCACGGTTCTCGGACCGTGAGGTTTCTCGTGGCTGCGGAAAATGGATATAGTGGGTGCATGGCCGATTCTGTTTCGGAGAGTGTCGCCGGCGGCACATCAGGCCTTGATCCTACCCAATGGGTCGAACGCCATGGTGATGCGCTGTTCAGGTATGCGATGCTGCGACTCCGCGACCGCAGTATGGCGGAAGAGGTCGTTCAGGAGGCGTTCGTGGCAGCTTTGCAGGCTCAGCATCGCTTCCAGGGTGGGGCGGCGGAACGGACATGGTTGATTGGGATTCTCAAGCACAAAGTCGTTGACAGTTTGAGGCGTGTGACGCGTCGGCAGGAGGTCGAGCAGGGTGGCTTGTCGGAGGACGCCGTCGACGCGTTCAGCGCGCGTGGGCATTGGCGTCAGCGCATTCGCGCGTGGCGTGAGGCTCCGGATGCGGTGGCCCAGGACATTGAGTTCTGGGCTGCTTTCGAGCACTGCCTGGGGACTCTACCGGATAGCCTGGCGGCGACTTTTCTTCTCCGGGAGGTTGATCAATTGTCGGCCGAGGAAGTCTGTCATGTCCTCGATCTGACCTCGACCAATCTGTGGGCGCGGCTGCATCGGGCCCGTCTCCGCCTGCGAAATTGCCTGGATACAACGTGGTTCAACAAGACCGGAACATGATGACATCGTGTGGGATTTTCTTCGCCATTTGAACGCCACGTGTGAGGACATCAGTGTCCTGATCTCGCAGTCCATGGACCAGGAGCTGAGCCTCGGCCGCCGCTCAGCGGTTCGGCTGCACCTGTTGTACTGCAAAGCCTGTCGTCGGTTTCGATCTCAAATGAAACTGCTCCGTGGCGTTCTGCGGTCCGGCCAGGAGGATCCTGTCGCTGGCTCGTTGACCATGACTCCCGAGGCTCGGGCCAGAATCAAGCGGGCACTCGAGCAGACCGATCCCTCGGCGTAGCCCATTCTTCCGGCCTTCAGCCTGTCGTGCCCCGCGGCCGACGCGGCCCTTATCGACCTCTCGACGCACCTTCCTGGGGTGCGTGCAGGGGGACGGGCGCAAAAAGGAACGCCGCCCGCCAGTCTGTGGGGAACCGGCGGACGGCGATTGATCCTTTCCCATCTCCATGGGCATGAAAGTTAATCTAATCGTAGGGCCCGGCTCAGAGCCTTGCGATGGTTATCAGATATTTCTAACAACCGCGAAGCCGGGCCTGGCAACCGGCTGCGGCAGCGCTGAATTCGAAACTTGGCAGGGATGAGGCGATCGCCGTATCGGCGCAAGAAAAAGGGTCTTCACGGATTTGCGGGACCGGAGGTCCTCCCCGACTGCGGGCTCGAGCCCATGACCGCAGACCGCCGGAGGCGGACCGGCATCGCCTCGCCCCTTATGCGTGAAGGACCAAAAAAAACGGCAGGTCGCTCCGAAGTCCCTTGAGTCGGGTGTGGGTAAAATCCACGGGCGACCTGCCGTTGCTTCCTCCGCCCCCGGAATCATCAGGGATGCCCAGGGCGCATATCGTGTTTCGCCTGGGGCGAACCACGCGTTCGACGGCGCAGCCCTCCGTTTGCTGCCGCGCCAGTCGCTGTAGCCAGTGGAATGCTGAGAGTTGGTAGAATCGAGCTGTTCATTCTGAGCGCGGACCAAGCGCCGCGAGTCCTCGATTTATTAAGTTGCTCATCGAACTGAAAAGCAAACTGCTGCGCTTTTCGAGACGTGGCCTCCGGGGTATTGCCCCTGATTCTTTTATAAGAACGACGCTAATGTAGTTCAAGGTCTTTCTTCGAAAACATCCTCGCGCACTGCAAGCCAGTGCATCCCTTTAACAGAGTTCTACACGTTGTGCTCGGCTCGTCCATTGTTGATGGTGAACGCTCCGACTTCGGCCTGCAGCCCCGCGACGATTTCCTGCAGGCGATGCGTCACTTGTGTGAACTCCTGAATCGACGCGGTGATCTGCGTCGCGCCACGATCGATTTCGCTCACTGATTCGCTGATCTGTCCTGCGCCGGTGGCTTGTGCCGCAACGCCCTCCGTGATGTGATCAAAACGTGTGCCAAGCGTCTCGACGTCACTGATAATGCTGCCGAGTTGCTTGCCGACGTGCGCAGCGGCGGCGACTCCCTGGGCAACCAACTCACTGAACACCGCGACGTTCTTGACACCCTCGGCCACGCCAATGCTCATCGCGCTCACGGAACTCTCGACTTCGAGGGTCGCTGTGGAGGTCTGGTCGGCCAAACGCCTGATTTCTTCAGCGACCACACCAAAGCCGCGGCCGTGCGTGCCCGCTTTCTCGGCTTCGAGTTCCGCGTTGACCGACAGGATATCGGTCTGGTCCGCAACCTTGATGATGGTATTGACCATCAGGCTGATTTTCTCGCTGCGTTCCCGGATGGTCATGAGCTGTTCCGTGACGGATTGCGTGGAGAGCGCAACTTGATTGATGATCGCGTCAAGCTCCGTGATCCGATCGCGTCCTCCGGTGGCCCGATCAGCCGTCGTGCGTGTGAGTTCCGCGAGTTGTTGAACGGTTCCATTGAGTTCCTGGCTCGTCGCGTTGATCTCGCGTACTGCCGCGGCCGCCTGCGAGGTCCATCCACAGTGCGTGGTGACGATATTGTTCTCTTCCCGGGCCGTTGCAGCGATCTGTGTTGCGGCGCTGGCAACCTCGATCGTCGAACTGCGGACACGTGCCACGATGTCGTGGACCTGCTGGATGAATTCGTTGAAATGTCGGCCCAGTGTGCCGATCTCGTCACGTCGGGATTGGTCCACGCGTTTGGTCAGGTCACCGTGACCTCGTACGATGTCGCTCAGACGCCCGGCAATCTTGCGCAGTCCATGAACCACGCGTATCTCGAGGAACACGTAGAACAGGGAGACGACGACAACGCTGACAATCGCCAGGCTCAATTGTGTCGTGGCGAGGCGCCTGCCCATATCGTGCAGCGCGGCGACCTCGGTCGCCGTACGCGACTCCAACATGTCGAAGAACGCCTCGATGGGGCGCATGATTTCGGCCTTGGCCTGATGGTAGGCCGGGCCATGCATGAGCTCCCGGGCCAGCTTGGGATTCGGTTCACCCTGCACGGTGTATTGCCCGTTGTCGTCGGCATACAGGCCCTTGACTGCGGCCATCGCCTGGGTTTCCAGCTGGACCAGTGCGTCAGAGTTTTCGCGCGCCTCTCTCAGCTTGGCGAACTCCGTTTCGGTGAACTCGAGACCCCGCATCATGTCTTCCAGGGCGCTGACAGGGCCGCTCGCGTCGGGTGCCGTGCGTTCGGCGGCAAGAAAATCCCAGTAGATGCCATCGTATCCGGCTGGACGGGGCTTCTTGCCGTTGCGAATATCGAGTATGGCGTGGAAATACCGTTCGAAAACCTCGTCGCCAGTGACGACGTAGGTGCGTGCCATGCGCGTCAATTCGTCGGAGCTTTGGCGCAGTTCGTCGGCGAGTTTGTAGGACTGATAGCGTCGTGATTCGCACACGATGATCAAATCATGGGTGGCCCCGAGTTGACGCGAGATGTGCACCTGAAAGCCCAGCATGATGAGTACGATGCCGAACACGACGACGAAGGATGCGCGAATGGACATAGAGGGTTCCTGCTCAAAACGGGTCTGACGCCAGGCTGGCTAGAGTACCGCGGGAAGCCGCAAGTGGTCTAGCGCAATAAGCGTTCGGTTCGGGGGCGACTGGTCGTGGTACGCGCAGGACATGAAGAAGGAGACCGGTCGTACCTTGCATCGGGGCGAGGTCGGGAGCTGGGGTCCGACCTCGGAGGGCCCCGACCCTCTCTGAAGGCACGACCGGTCCAGAGTCAGCAAAGCCAGGTTCGCGTTCGGGTCACGCCGACCTCAGTCGTCGGGCAGTCAAAACCAGGAACTGGGAACCGCCGCCGGCAAGGTGTGCAGGAAGGAAGGATGCCGGAAGCGGTCCAGTTCCCAGAGTCATGAACCCGCAGTGCGACGCGCATGCCAATCGCATGGGTCGGCGCAGCGTTCCTGTTTCTCCGGCCGAAACCGAATTCACCAGGTTGTTTCGATGGAAGCCCCCGCGTCCTGATTGAGTTATAGACCCGTCCTTCGAGTACTTTCAAGGTCGCAGGGAACAAAAAGCCCCGGGGTGGCCTGACGAACGGAACAGCAAATGTCGCCCAAACGTTTGCGGTCCGGGGGGCGCTTGGCATATTCTAGATGAACTTGAGCGAACACACAGGGGTGATGTCACGTGACGCCAGCACTTCGGGGGAAGTCGTGCTGGGACCACGTGGCGCACGGGATCGAGTACATCAATCTGGGAACGGGTTGCCGGCGCGGGGCAAGTCGCGGGCCCACTGGAGACGAACATGTCAAGGTACTTGTGGATCGGCTTGATTGGAGCCGGACTGGCGGCAGCAGTATTGCCGGGCTGTAGCAGTGGCGGGACCTCGAATTCCAACAGCAACAGTGGTGGTCAGAACGAATCCTGTGGGGAGCTGTCGGCCGACGCTCAGGTTGATTTCGACGATAACCCCAACGACGATCTCGTTGCCACGGCTCAGACGGCGCAGTGCGGAGAGGTCGTCATTTTCTCCGGCGACGGCCAGGAGGTGCGCCAGGCCGTCATCGTCTCCGGGGAGAGCGAGGTTCAGGCCGAGTTTGACGAAGACGGTCAGCTGGTCGCAGCGCGTACCGATGTCGCATCGCTCAGCACGGCATATAACGACGACCTCGGCTATGCCCGCCTGACGTACGAGGATGACACGACGACCGCATCCAATGTGATCGCGATCTCACGCGATGACCAGACCAACGCCCGAACATCGAATGGGACTTCTCTGGACTTCTGTCGCCAACTCGAGCAGTTTGCGTCCGTGTTGCGGTCAGGATGTGCTGGGGCCAACCCGCCACCGTATTGCTCCGGCAGCCTGGCAGAAGCCAGCTCGGTAGCCACATCATTGTGCAGCGCAACGGACATACGTGAAACGAACAATATCGCCGAGTTCGGGGTATCTGCCGTTCGCCAGCGCCTTCCGCTGGGGATCGACGGTTTTGGGACCACCCGTCCCGCCGCAGGTGGTGGGACGACCATCATCCTGTCCGCTTCAGCGTTTGGCGGGGTTCCTGCGTACGACATCGACTGGAGTCAAGGCGCCGGTCAGAATGCGACATTGACCCAGCTGCCCGGCGGATCTGCAGTCGCCGACGTGACCACGTCGACAGGTCGGTTCGTCTTCGAGGCAAGCGTGCGCGACGCTGCCGGGACGATGGCTCGCGGCGAGGTCGAGGTTGACCTCGGAAGTGATGGGTTCATTGGCGCAGTGGTTCAGGCCAGCGATCTGACACCCGACGTCAACCAGGCGGTCAACTTCGCCGCTGCGCAAACCGCCATGGGCCAGGCAGGCCTGTCGGACCTCACGGTGTTCTGGGATTTTGGCGACGGCAGCAGCGCACTGGGAAGCCCGGTGACGCACAGCTATTCCTCCGTCGGCATATTCAACGTAACCATGGTCGTGGCCCTGGGTGACGAGCTCCTGGCTGGCAATGTCCAGGTCACGGTGGGCGGCGGTGGCGGCCAGCGGGTCGAGGATTTCGTGGTCATGCTCGACATCGGTGCGCCCGAGTTCCTGACGCCCGGCGAATCGCGGACCGTTCGCGCCGAAGTCCGAGGGGCGATTGGCGAGGCCGAGGCGGTCATTGGGGTACTCGAAGGATTTGACATCGCAACCCTCGGCGGCGGGCCCATCGAGGACGGCGTCCTGTTGAGCTCGACAGGCACGCTGCAGGTCGATGATGTGGGTGTAGTCGCTCTGGGGGCGGTGGCCGTTGATTCCGCAGGGCGCTTCGCCGAAACCATCATCGCGTTTCCGGTCTGCGGTCCGGAAGGCGGCCTCCTTGCGGCCATCTTCGGCCCGCTGGAAACCGGTGTGGGATTACCCACCGTGTACACCGGGGATGCGGTCGGATGCGGGCAGGACCTGTCCAATGCGACGTACAGCTGGAGCTCACCTGACCCGGGCGTCACCATTTCCGGGGCGCAGACAGCCCAACCTACGCTCACGGCCCAACAGCCAGGGGTTGTGACCCTCGACCTGGCTGTGACCGACAGCCTGGGCAACTTTGCGGCGGCAAGCTTTGGTGTCCTCGTGCTGGGCGCGGATTTCGACGAGCTGGTCGTCGAGTTTACCGGTCCATTCCGCACCGCAGTGAACGCGGTGGCTCCGCTGTCGTTGTTCATCGATGGCGGTTTCGAGCCCTACTTCTGCGCCTGGGCTTTCGACAGCTTCAACGTCGAGATCGAGGACGAATTCAGTTGTTCGACCGCCATACAGATCACGCAACCTGGGTGCTACGAAGGACAGTTGCTGGTTCAGGATGCACGTGGCGTCATCGGGGAGACATTCTTCGAAATCTGTACGTTCGACGATGCGTCGGCACAGGATTGCATTCTCGACGGGGCCTGTGATGTGGGTTGCCAAAACATTGATCCTGACTGCTTCAACGATTTCTGCATACCGGGCGATCAACTGTGTCTGCCGCGATGCAGTCCTCCTGATCCTGACTGTGCGCTGTGCGGCATGAACGGTGTTTGTGTCGTGTGTCCGACGGAGGACCCTGATTGCGACTTCGATTTCGAAATCTGCGTGGCGAATGATGGTGACTGCGATGTGTTCTGCAGCCCGGTCGATCCCGACTGTGGTTCGGACAACACGATTATTTGCGCCGAGAACGATGTGTGCTGTGACTTCGATGGCCGCTGTGACATGGGCCCGTGCGTCATTCCGGACGCTGACTGTCCGGCCGCGCCATGCGATGTTACGTTCGACTGTGACCCTGATTGCCCCGAGGATCCTGAGTGCATCGCGGAATGTGATCAAACCTTCGATTGCGATCCGAATTGTCCCGAAGATCCGGAGTGCTTCTGTGGTGATGGGCTTTGCAGCGCTGGCGAGAGTCCGAACAATTGTCCGGAAGATTGCTTCTAAGCGGGTTTTCCAAACTGCATGTACGTAAAAGAACCGCCCCCATTCGGGGGCGGTTCCGTACAGGTGGAGTGGGTCGCGCTGATGCGTTGTGCGCGAGGCCAGGTCATGGCACTGACGCGTCGTCTAGAGTCCGCCGGCCAACTGCGCCGCAGCCGCGATGGGTGCGGCGCCCGGTATCAGAGCGCTGGCTGCAGTCAGCGGATTGACCTGTCCCATCATCACATCGCCACCAGGGATACCCAGCCCGATTTCTCCGAGCAACGGAATCTCCTGGCTGAAGGTGCCCTCGATCCCGCCATCTTCGTTGAAGGATCCATCGAATGTGGCGCCGGTATTGCCGAAGGGAATATCAAAAGAGACATCTTCGCCATTGACTCCGCCCGTAGAGCCGTCGATCGGGACGGTGACGGTGAGGCCCGTGACATCGGTGGCCGCAATCTGCTCGACCTCGCCATCCTCGTTGATCGTGACGGTGGCCACGCCACCGTTGCCCAGCGGGATGTACCAGTCACCAGCAAGGGTCGCGCCGTCGAATGCCTCACCCGGCTCCCCGAGGCCGCAGCCCGCGGTCATACTGGCGGCACCGATGATCATGACTCCGATAAACCGCTTGAACATCATATCAGTCTCCTTTGTTGAATCTCGTCGTTCTGGAATCCTACGCGTCGCCGGCGCCGGAACCCCGCACGAGGGCACCGTTCATTCTGTTTCCGGTCGTTCGCGCCGCTCTAGAACTTGAAATCCGCTTCACTCAGGCAATTGAAGCGCACATCCGTACTGCGATAGCTGCCGAGCAGATTCTTCTCTGCGTGGTCCGCGTAGCAATCCACTGCGACGGGCATGAGCCACTCCTGGTCCAGGTGCATGACGACCCGTGCATAGACAAAATCCTTGCTCAGTGGCACATTGCGCGCCACGATGAAGGTCGGTCGACCGTCAACGACGCCTTGGCCGGCGTAGCGGATGTCCAACGCGCCACGTACCCGGGCCTCCTGGCTGATGCTCCAGAAACGTTCGAGCACATTGTGGAAACCGAACTGGTCAATGGTCGTGCGATTGGTCTTGAGGACGCGCTTGTCCTTGATCGGAATCTCCGCTTCGCTGACCAGCATACGCTGCCATCCACCCGGCTCGACGGTCATGAGTTCGCGGCCCTTGCGATCGACATGCCGACCGGCCTCATAGAGAATCCTGCGCACACGAGGCTGTTCTTCAACAGCCTCCATGTACACCGTTCGTGGTGCGTCACGGTATTTGACACGGTAGGTTGACTGCGGTTGCATCTTGCCGCGCACCCTTTCGACTTTGCTGAACACACACGAGTAGTCGCGAACCTGGGTTGCTCCCCGCGCGCGGGCGAGACTGATGAGTTCGAGCGGATCCTCTTCGGCCAACTGGCGCAGCGCTTCGGGATCATTCAAGGCCGGTGCCGCGAACACCACAGCGGTGCTGGCGGCCCGGGCGTTGGCCGGGACCGGTTGGCCCACGGCAACCACTACAAGTGATATGAGGCTAAGTGTCATCGTGGATCACTCCGCAAGTGCGTTAGGCCCAACCGTCCCCCGCCGCGCGGGGATGTCAGCAGGGCGTACCACAAGGACGCGTCATGTGGGATGAGAGTCCGCAGGAGACGGCATCCTCGAACGGTGTGGGCTGGTTCTCGGCTTGAACAGCATGGCCGGGATGCCGTGGCGTGATATCACGCACGGGGCGCGGAATCAGCCCCGGTATCTTGCACATCTGTTCCCGGTGGCATACTCCGCAATGACAGTGGAACGGGACGTGCATCATGAATCGCGACTATCCATGAATACTGGCCCTCATCAGGAGTCCGTCCATGCTGCTGCTTGATATCGCCCACACCGATGTCGTGACCGTTCATCCCCGCGATTCCATTGACAAGGCGATCGCCCTGATGGAAGAGCACCAGATTCATCATCTGCCGGTTCTGACGAATGACATGCCAGTTGGGATGATCTCCGACCGGGACATCCTCGTGTCCGTTGGGTGGTTATTGAGTCGCGAGCGGGTCAGCCAGGATGCCCGCCCACAGGTCATCGGGCCCCAACGCGTAACCGACATCATGTCATCCCCGATCATCGCGCTGCCTCCCGGGGCGGGTGTGGCCGAAGCGGGCGAGCTGATGCTCGAACGCAGGATCCACGCGGTCGCGGTCGTGTCTGGTGATCGCCTCCTGGGGATCGTGACCGAGACCGACCTGTTGAGGTGTTTCATAGATGATCGTTTTGCAGCGCTCGGCGGTGGTTGGAAGCATGAACGGGTCGCTCAGCATTTTACTGCGCGTGTCGAGTGTCTCGGAGCACACCAGATGCTTGCAGCAGCGGCTCGTCTGATGCACGAAAAAGATCTGCGTCATGTCCCGGTCGTTGACGGACATCAATTGCGCGGAATGATCACTGACCGTGATGTCCGCCGCGCGGTCGGCCGGCACACCATCGAGGAGACCATGGAGGCAGAGCGGTGGTCCCCATCATTGTTCGGGGCCAAGCTGGGCGACATCATGACCCAGCCCGTTCAGACCATCGGGCCACGTGCCGCCCTCGCCGAGTCGGCCGATCGCATGATGAACCTGGGGATCGGAGCGCTGCCCGTGGTCGAGGATGATCTGTTGGTGGGCATGCAAACAGAGACAGACCTGCTCCGCGTTCTGGTTGCTGCGTGCATTTGATGCTATCGCGGAGCAGTCATGATGCCCGTCATACGAGGTCACGTCTACGAGCGGTGTTGACCGGATGGGCCTTGACGGAGCGAACATGACGATCGAACCGGACTCGACTGAGCGGCGCTACCCGGACGAGACGCCATCGTCACGCATTATCCGCGAGACGTGTTCCAGCCACGCGCCCCGGCGAGCAATGGACCGCGGAACGCGTTGTGGCAACGGTTGCACGTGTTGATCATCGATGCCAGACTGCTTTGGATGCGCAGGGCGTCGCGATCTTCGGCGGCCCGCTCGAGCGCCTTGGCCTGATCTTCCAGGCGGCGGGCCAGCACCGTGAATTGGCTGCGTTGCTCGGCGCTCATCACCTCACCTTCGAACGTCAGAGGAATGACCCTGGCGTCTTTGGCCAGTAGTCCCGAAACGCTGGCGATGGTCCTCAGCTCGCCCGTGGGCATGTTGCCCAGTTCGACGCGCCGTTCCCACTGTTCCAGATTCAGTTCCTGAAGATCATGCATGACGCGCCGCAAGCGGGTGTTGTCGACGATGTGTAGCCCATCGGCCTCGATCGGGATGGTCGCCTGTGGATTGGGCGGCGGGGCGTCGGCGTTGTGGCATCCGATCGAGCATCCCCCCAGCGTGAGGGCAGCGAGCACGATTTCCGCGAAACGCAATGTGAGCCTGTTCATGATTGGGACTCCGATGAATCGGCAGTGAATGCCAGTGCGGCGATGATGTCTCGTGCGGTCAGGATGCCGACCAGGCGATCGCGATCCAGAACTGGCAGTGCGTGAATCTTATTCTGCAGCATGAGATTGCTGGCAGCTCCTGACAACTCGTCTTGTCCGATGGTCTTGATGTGGCGTTGCATGATGTCGTTGGCGGTGGTCGGACCGAGATAGAACGTGCCATGGTCTTCAGCCTGCGTATCGTGAATGACCGATTCGCCGAGCGCTCTGCGATAGTCGCGATCCGAGATCATGCCGATGAGGAGATCATCGCCAACAATTACAGGGTAATGCCGAAAGCGATACTTGGTCAGCAATTCACCGATTTCGTTCAGGCCAGTGTCGAGACGAATGGTGATGATGCCCGTGGTCATCAGTGCCGACACTGGACGCTTGAAGACTCGGGCCCAATTGACCATCGGACCATGCTTCGTCCTGGAGAGTTTCAACAGGTCAGTCGAAGTGATCAGGCCGATGAGGCGGCCATCTTCGATCACGGGCAGTGCGCCGATGCCATGGTCCGTCATGATGTGCGCCGCATGGCTGACCGAGCCGCCCCGATGGATGGTGTAGACGGGCGAGGTCATGATATCGCGGACCTGGCGCGGCCCGACGGGTGTCCGCTGATCCTTGCGTCGGCGCTCGCAAAGGAGCTTCCAGCCGACTGCCGTCAACACGTCACGGTCGGACACCATGCCCACCAGTTTGCCATCGCTGAGTACCGGCAGATGGTGAAAGCCTCGTTCCTCCATCAGATTGATGGCTTCGTCAATGCAGGCGTCCGGGTGGGTCCAGATAGGGTCGGTTCGTAGTAGGGGATCCAGCATGGCGGTGCTCCTGATCGCAGGAGAACGACGTGCACATGCCATGCCAGTTGGCCGCCTTGGCCATACAGCGACCTCGACCCGGCGGCGGTGTGGGAATATTCGCGGAGGACGTGGGCTTCCGCGCGGGGTCAGTCGCGAATGTCCGAAAGAACGGACGAGAGCACGCAGGCTACCAATTGCGTGCGTCCGGTGATACCCAGATTCGCGTAGACATTGCGCAAATGCGTCCTCATTGTGGCCGGGGAGATACCCAGGTGCTCACAAATGTCCGTGGAGCGCCAACCTTTGCAAATCAGCAGGGCCAGTTCCGATTCGCGGCGTGTGAGCTCGAGGCGCCGAATCGCGCCCTGCAGAAGCTTGGACGGGGTGTTCATGTTGGCCTGAGCAAGGCTGTCGGCGAGGTTCTTGTTCATGTTGCACGGTGTCCTCGAGCAGTCGATGATGGAAGCCTCTACATCTTTAGGCGTCGTTCACGCGATTTCTTCTTTCGAATCTTCCAGCATTCCAAAAAGCACGACACGAGGTGCTGCTGAACAGCCCTTGTCAATTCCACCTGGGCCCGCCATGATGGCGCCCGTTGGAAACGTTCGAACTGTCCAATCCCAAGGCGCGCAGATGACTATGAATTGTGAGGCGCGGCGGGCGGCCCGTCGAGGAGCAGTCCTGCTGGTCCTGGCCTGCATGTCGGCCACTTCCGAACAAATTTGTGCCGAGGGCGCCGGCGGTGTTATACGGGACTACGCGACGGTGGCCTTCATGAGCTATCGGGCCGCCCAGCGCGACGCCAGGGCCCTCGCGGAGTCCGTCGATGGATTCCTCGCCCGGCCTGACAGGCACACCCACGCCGTGGCCCAGGCGGCCTGGTTGCGGGCGCGTGCGTCCTATGGCCAGACTGAAGTCATGCGCTTCTACTCCGGCCCCATCGACCGTGTCGAGGATGACGGTGGTTCCGCGGGGCCGGAACTGCGACTGAACGCCTGGCCGCTCGACGAAGGGTTCATCGACTATGTCCGTGGTCACCCGGGCAGCGGCATCATCAATGACCCGGCCGTGCCCATTACGCAGGACACTCTGATCGCGCGTAACGTGCTGACCGATGAAACCCACGTGAGCACCGGATATCACGCGATCGAGTTTCTGTTGTGGGGCCAGGACTTCGCCGACCACGCTGCCGGGCAACGCCCGGTGACGGACTACATACCCGGAACGCCGGTCAACGAGCGTCGCCGGGAGTACCTCAAGGTGGTGACCCGGCTCGTGGGCCAGGATCTGACTCTGCTCGTCAAGGCGTGGGCGCCCGGGCGCAGTAATTATCGCGCGCATTTCGTGGCCCTGGATGAGCGGGTCGCGCTCAACCACATCCTGACCGGTATGATCCAGCTGAGCGGTTTCGAGTTGGCGATGGAGCGTTTGGCCGTGCCTCTCGACAGTCGTGAGCAGGAAGACGAACACTCATGTTTCAGCGACAACACACACAATGACCTGATTGCCAACATCGTGGGCATGGAGAACGTGTATTACGGGCGCTACGACTCGTTTCAGGGCGTCGGGCTTGCTGCGTACCTGTCACGGCGCTCCCCGGAACTCCACGGCCTGATCAGTGAACAACTGACCAGCGTGCACACGATTGCCCGGGCGCTCGAGCCACCCTTCGATCAACTACTCAAGTCCCCTGCGGCGAGTCCGGAGCGCGCACGGGCAGAAGAACTTGTCCAGGGTCTGCAGACCCTGTCAGATTTATTGAAAGTCGTGCGGGCCACCGTCCATGCATCATCGACTGAACAGTGAGTCCATGCTGTATTGCGTGGCGATCGTGCTGGTGACTGTCGTCATCTACGCGGGCGGCACCGTGACGCGGCGGGCCAGCGCCTTCGACGTCCATGCAGATCACCGGGCACTCAGTGGCGGCCAGACCACGGTCACCGATCGCACCCGTGAAGCCTTTGGCCAGCCGCTGGCCAATCTTCCGAACACGCAATTTCGACGCTTCGCCTTCGGGAACCGGTTGTTCAAAACGACGTGGGTCAGTGCGCCGGCTTCGGTGACCGAGTTCGATGGATTGGGCCCGTTGTTCAATCGCGCATCATGCTCGGGGTGCCACCTGCGCGATGGCCGGGGTCGTCCGCCCGCTGGCCCACTTGAAGCCATGCAGTCCATGCTGACGCGCATCAGCATTGCGGGGGATGGGCCGCATGGCGGCCCGCTGCCGCACCCGGTGTACGGTCCTCAGCTTCAGGATCGCGCCATCCACGGGTTCGTTCCGGAGGGGTCGTGTCGTGGTCGAATACACCACCATCACCGGGACGTACGCCGACGGTCTGACGTACGAGCTGCGGACTCCGCGGTATCGCCTGACGGGCTTGTCCTATGGCGCACCTGCCGAGGACATCCGTATGTCTCCCCGCGTGGCGCCTGCAATCCCGGGCCTCGGTCTACTCGAGGCGCTGAGTGCGCAAACAATTCTGGCCATGGTCGACGAACAGGACGCTGATCAGGATGGGATCTCCGGCCGACCCAATTGGGTGTGGGACATCACCGGCGCACGCAAGGCACTCGGTCGGTTCGGGTGGAAGGCCGGGCAGCCGTCGATCAAACAGCAGAACGCCGCCGCCCTGGCGCAAGACATGGGCATCACGTCTTCAGTGTTTCCACAGGAAAACACGGGTCGTGACCAGGCACTTGCCGGTCCGGTGATCAGTGGTGGTTTCCCCGAGATCAGCGATGCGTCTCTGGACAAGTTGACCTTTTATGTCCAGGCGCTGGCGATCCCCGCGCGGCGCGATGTGGACGATCCCGAGAACGTGCGTGGTGCTCGGCTGTTCAACGACATCGGTTGCGCGGCATGTCATCGGTCGAACTTGCGTACCGGCGTCCATGCGACCGTTGGCGAGCTATCCAATCAGACGATCCATCCGTACACCGATCTGTTGTTGCACGACATGGGCAGCGAACTCGCGGATCACACAAATGAGTTTGACGCCACCGGAAGCGAATGGCGGACCGCGCCGCTATGGGGAATCGGCTTGACGCGGACGGTGAGCAACCATGCATTCTTTCTGCATGATGGCCGGGCCCGCACGCTTGCCGAAGCAATCCTGTGGCACGGGGGCGAAGCCGATACCGCCCGGCAGGCCTTCAAGAATCTGTCGGCTGCCGATCGTGCGGCCCTCATCAGTTTTCTTGAATCACTCTGAAGCCCCGTGGTATGGACAGGTCGAACGCATCGTCTGGTATCAGCGGGTTGATGGCAACATTCGATAGTATCAGCTGAGCTGTCTCGATATGACCTGTGTGCCCGGCCCTGACGCGTTCGATGCGCCGCGGCAGCCCATCGATCATTGAGTAGGCGGCGTACACGTGTTCCTTGAGTTGCGGGTCGCAGAAATGCACTGCGTAGCAGGGTTCTCCCACGATATCGGCGAGACCCTCGTAGCGGCAATGGGTCAATTCGGGGCGCGTGGCAGGCGGTGCGGTCGTCGCTGCGGCGGTCAGCAGGGCAGTCCACGACTCGAGGTGCTGGTCGGTCGGCCACGTCGCGGCGGTCCTCACTGTCCGTTCGAGCAGATCGATGGCGTATACCTGTTCACCGTCACAGCCCAGCGTAAGGATGAACGCCGCGCCGTCGGCATGCCGTCCCTGCAAAGTGATGCGGTACAGCTGTCGCGGTATCTCCGTCGTGGCACGCAAGAGCACCGTGGCCGACATGCTGGGCAGCGGGTCGTCGTGGGCGCCGACGCCACCCAGTGTCGCATCGTAGCGCACCGTCCGCGCGTTGTGTGCAGCCGTGTGGTAGCGTGCGATGATTTCTGAAGTGTCCTGCGTCGCGGGCATGGGTAGTTCGCGGCGTCCCGAGGCGTAGACATCGTTGACACTCGGCGCCTGCTGTGCAGCACCAGGTTGCGGGGCGACAGCGCACCACGCCACGACGACCACCATGCCACGCCACGCCACCGCGCGTGGTTCGGGTGCACGGTGCACGGGCCTCTGGGGCAGGATGCTACTCGGGATACACATAGGTGCCTCGAATCTTCGCCAGTGCCTCACTGGCTTCTTCACGCATTGCAGGATCCGGGTCGGCGAGACAGCCCAACAAGGCGGATTCGAGCGTACCCGTGTCGTCACCAATATTGCCCAGGGCCCATACTGCCGTACGTCGCAATACCGGATCGGAACCGGTGATCGCATCGAGGAGGATGGGCCGCGCTGCCCCTGCCGGGGGGCCTATTTTGCCGAGCGACCAGCAGCTGATGTGCTGGACGGTCGGGCTGGGATCCCGCATTGCTGTCATCAAAACCGGAACCGCCTGGCGGCTGGGTGGCACGATGCGACCGAGTGTCAGTGCAGTGTAGCCGCGGACCTGTGCATTCGATCCGCCCAGCGCATGGATCAGCGCCGGGACGGCCACCTCTCCGATCTGCTCGGCGGTCCAGGCCGCTTTTTCCGCCAGAGGCGCGGCATCGGCAAAGACGGCGATCACATCCGGGAGCGCGGGGAGCGCTCCCGGCCCCATGATGCCCAGAGCGGTCAAGGTACGGATCCGCACGTCATCCGGTCCACGGGTCACACCGGGGCGCAGGGCGGGGACGGCGGTCGGGCCGATTCTCCCAAGTGCCGATGTGGCCGCCCCGGCGACCGCAGGTTCATCGGACAGCGCGGCGACCAGGATTGGGACGCTCGTCGCGTGGTGCCAGGGGAGGTCCCCCAGCGTTTCCGCCGCGTGGCGCCGGATCGATGCGCTGGGGTCCGATTGCAGCGCACTACTGAGTGTGGCCAGCGTCAGGTGCGCGCGCGGAGCGACCGCGGCCAATGCGCGCAGCGCGCTGATGCGTTCTCGCGAACCTGCCGCGCTGTCGATGATGTTCACGAGGCGTGAAGCGGTCGACGCGGCCGGCTCGCCGATGATGGCCAACGCGCGGCAGGCCGACTCCCTGAGTCGGGTGTCGGTTTCCTCATCCAGCACGGTCGTGAGCTGGGGGACTGCCGACGGGCCGATCCGACCAATTGCAACGGCGGTATCGACATCGCGCGCTTTGGCCCGCGACCGACCCAGCAGGGCGAAGAGCACGGGGAGGGCGGGCTCGGCGGGGCGGCCGATTTGCCCCAGCGCTTGCACCGCAGCCCGTTGAGTCGCCGGATCATCGTGGCTTTCGACGACTTCGACCAGCGCGGGGACCGCCATCGAGCCCATTCTGATCAGGACCGCCTGGCTTTGCTGGCGCGTATGTGATTCTGCGCCGAGGAGTTCGACCAGGGCGGGGACGATCGATTCACCCATTGCGCACAGACTGTCGCCTGCATATTCGCCAAGCAAGGCGTCGCCATCGCGTAGTGCACCCAGAAGCGCTGCCTGTGCGGTCGATGACAGAGGCTGCTCTTGACCCAGTGCCCAGGCTGCGTAGCGCCTGGCGCGGATGTCCTGGGCGTGCTCCAGAGTGTCACACAGCAGTGTTGTTGTACTCGGCTGTGTCTGCGCAGGCCCGATCGAAGCCGAGCATATGACAAGAGCTGCACAGAAAACCATGGTGAATGGGGTCCTTGGTCCGCGCGTAGTCGTAGAAGTTCGTTCGAGCCAGTCGCGCGAACCCATGCATTATATCGACACGCGTGGCGATGCGACAATCAGCCCCCGCGCTGTGTCTCGCGCGGAAGCCCGCAAACGAGTGGCGGTGGTTCCTCACGGCTCGATATCTTCGAGCACCCCCTTGATGACGCGTGCAACCAGTTGAGCGCGCCCGGTGATCCCGAGTGCGGCGTAGACGTTTCGCAAATGGGTCCGCATCGTTGCCGACGAGATTCCCAGGAAAGAGCAGATGTCAGGGGTGCTCCAGCCGAGCGCGACGAGGATTGCGAGTTCCGATTCGCGACGCGTCAAACGCAGTCGGTCGACGGCCTTCAACAGGCGTTCCGGAAGCTCCAGCTGGTCGAACGATTGATGATCATGCACGGTTGTGGCTCTCCGTGGCGTGTCTTGCACAGGTTTCATTGTTGAGTACTCCCACGAGAGAGGCGATTCCGGCGTGCTGACTCTCACGCGCTGAGTCGTTTTTTCTTCAAACGGCCGCACCATCCTCGAGATTGTGTGCGCAGGTGTCGCGATCTGTAGACGTAAACATTTGGAACACATTAATTTAATCGTTTGGCGACCGGCGCAAGTCAGCCTGCGCTGGACCACCGGGCCTGGGGCCTCGTTCGAGCGGACGACTTCCATAACTAATGTATTCACACTAGGTGTCGCAGCGGACTGTCGCCCTGCACCGCGATGCCGGAACTCCAACCTCGGATTGGGATCGGCCTGCCTTCCTTGCATTCGCACCTGGAGCTTGCAAAGATGAATTGACCACCTGCTACGTGACTATGCGTGATTTGTTGGCGCTTCGCGCAACAGCTTCCGTTTTCAGCGCAGTTTCCAGCTTTCGGAGATGACACATGCCGTCGAAGGGTATTCTGTTTGCCGTACTGTTCCTGTGGGCTCCGGTGCTCCAGGCTGCGGACTTGATCTTGAATGAATACAACGCTGTTGGCGATACGGGCATGCTCGAGGGAGATGGCACGGATTCATTCTGGGGACGACGATCCGGTAACGGGGGTGATTGGTTCGAGCTGGTGGTCATCACCGACCATCTCGACATGCGCGGCTGGAAGGCAGTGCTGGTCAACGACACGGGCTCCGCAGACGAGAGCACCACCGTGTTGAGCTTCACCAATGCCGAGATTTGGTCCGACCTGCGTAGCGGGACGATCATCACGGTGTCCGAGGACCTGGCCAACAACGTCGATGACTATCGTCCCGAGGTCGGCAAGTGGTGGATCAACGTCCGCGCTTCGGCCAATAGCGGGGGCACGTACATCACGGCGACCGACATTCGCGTGTCGAACAACAACTGGCAACTGACCATACGTGACGATGGGGACCAAGTTGTTTTCGGTCCCGCAGGCGAAGGGATCGCTCCCACCAGCGGCGTGGGCAATGAAGAAGTGCTGAAGCTGGAGGAAGATCCAACGGCGTCGGTGACGCCGACTTCTAATTACAACGACGGAGCATCGAGTACCTTTGGGTTGCCCAACGAGTGGAGCGGCGGGACCGAGGTTCAGAGCTTCGCAGCATTGCGCAGCGTCGTGCCGTATTCGCAGCTCACCGCAGTCCGGATCAATGAAGTCAGCTCGCACACCGATCTGCCTGATGTTGATTGGGTCGAACTGCATAACACGACATCGGCGACCGTTGATATTGGCGGATGGTTCTTGAGCGACAACCTGGATAGCTCGATGCTCAAGCAATACGAGATCCCGCAGGGGACCACTATTCCGGCGATGGGATATCTCGTACTCGAACAAACGGTGTTCCCGTTCGCGTTGTCTTCGCTGGGAGATGAAGTTGTATTGTCGGAGGCCGATTCATCCGGAAACCTCACCGGCGCGCGCGACTATATCGAGTTTGGCGCAGTCGAAAACGGCGTAACGTTCGGCCGCTTCCCCAATGGCAGCGGGCCGATCTACCGTATGAGGGTGGCCACCCGCGGGGCGCTCAACTCGAATCCCCGGGTCGGTCCGATCGTGATCAACGAAGTCATGTATCATCCGCCGGATCAGGCTGGAGAAGCCGCGGAGTTCGAATACGTCGAACTGCACAACATCGCCGGTGGTACGACGCCGCTCTATCGTGAATTCGGTGTCGTCAATGTCGAGCGTTATCCCTGGACGATCGCGGGCGGGATCGATTACGAGTTTTCGACATCCACCACCATCCCATGCAACGGGTTCTTGCTCGTGGTCAACTTCGACCCGAACACAGAGCCTCAGCGACTCAATGATTTTCGTACCTTCTACGGGCTGAGCAACGCGGTACCGATCGTCGGCCCATTTTCCGGCACGTTGAGCAACTTCAGCGATATCATCGAACTGCGCTGGCCTGACACCCCGGAACCCGGGTTTACCCCGCAGGTGGAACTCGATCGGGTCGAATACCGTGACCTCGGCTCCTGGCCCGGGGCTGCAGATGGCGACGGGCCGTCACTCGAGCGGATTTCGGCAACCAATGTCGCGACGGATTCGTCGAACTGGGCTGCGAGCACGGTGGATCGTGGCACGCCCGGGCGAACCAACAGCGTATCTGTCGCGTCAGGGTGTGCGTCGGCGGCTGACTGTGACGACGGCGATCCCTGCACGGCGGACGATTGTGTAGACGGCTGCTGTTCGCATGTTGCTGGCGTTGACGGGGTGCCGTGCCCGGATGAGGGCAATTCCTGCACGACCGATGTGTGCATGGCCGGCCAGTGCGTTCATCTCGTCGAGTGCAGTGCCGATTCGGACTGCGCCGACGGCGACAGCTGTACGCTCGATCGGTGTGTATCGGGATGTTGCTCGAACGAAACCGAATGCGACAGTGATGATGATTGCGAAGACGGGCTGTACTGCAACGGCCTGGCGACGTGCGAGGACGGCTGCTGCGTGGCGGGCACGCCGCCGTGCACGGCAGGCGGCTGCTGCGACGAAGAAGCCGACGATTGCGGCGAGACGACGACGTGCACGCGCGATAGTCAGTGTGACGATGGCAATCCATGTACGGCAGACTCTTGCGTGAGTGGCTGCTGCACGCACGATCCCGAGTGCTCAGGCAAAACTGCGTGTGATGATGGGGTCTACTGCAACGGCGCTGAGAGATGTGTCGCCGGGTGCTGTGAGCCCGGTGCAGCCCGCTGTCCCGACGGTGAGTGTTGCGACGAGGACAGTCAGTCGTGCGACCCGTGTCCATGCGCCAGCGGCGACGAGTGCCCTGAGAATCTGTGCTGCGTCGATGGTCGCTGTGGGCCGTGTGCGTGTCAGGATGACTCGGACTGCGACGATCGGGACCCCTGCAGTGTGGACGCCTGCGCGAGTGGCGTGTGCACCCACGAAACCATTGCGGGGTGTGACGATTCCGACGGCGACGGGGTGCTCAACACGGTAGACAATTGTGTGGGCGTGGCCAACAGTGCCCAAACCGATACGGATGGTGACGGTACGGGCGATGCCTGCGATGATGACGATGATGGCGACGGCGTGGTGGACGACGCGGATCAGTGTGCGGGAACTGCACGGAACACGACTGTTGACGCAACCGGATGTGCGCCCGACGCTTCGCAGGACGATCCCACTACGGGAGGCTGTGGCAGCATGGCGGCGCCGCTGACACTGGCCCTGCTGTTGTCCCTGTGGACGTTCCGTCGTCGTCGTCGCTGAGCCCCGGCCAGAGCGCTCACAGGACAACACCGACAAAGAGGCTGGCAATGCCCGCGATCACCGCGGCAACTTCGAGCCGGGTGGGTCTTGTGGGGCACACCTCATTCTCGCCCTCCGCGTGCAGCGGAGTATTGAAAACATGTGTGAGTGTGAAGCGGGTTTCGCCGTATGTGCTTGTCGTTGGGTCCACTTGTGGTCTCCTCGGGATTCGTATCGTTCGATTCCCACTTCAACGTGAGTAGTAACGAGAATCGATCTACGGGCTAACGCGGTTTCCAGATAGAAAGGCCGCAGCCTCCTCCCGACCTGCCCCGAGGGCCGGCCATGGGCGGGCGGATCATCCGAATGGCGTAGTGGGTAAGCATTAGTCGGTCATGGGGTTGCGGCGGGGGTCGTGGCTTCTTAATATCGTCTTAACACTTTACTTGGCATTTCAACCGGCGTTTGTTGCGGTAGGTGTAGCGCCTGCGGTGAACGCGGTGGGGTTGTCGTGTCTGTATCCCGAGGCCAACCGCATGGAAGAGGGTCGCTCCAACTGGAAGAGGTACGAGGCCAAATACCTCGTTGATGATTTCAAGGCGGCCCATATTCGTGAGTGCTGCTTGAGACACCTGTCCTACGACCCGTATTCGGCGGCTCAGCCGGATCGTCAATATCCCATCAGCTCGGTGTACCTGGATTCGCCGGACCAGCAGTGCCTGCGGGGCACCGTCGAACGGCGTACCCAACGCTTCAAGCTGCGCATGCGCTACTATGACCCGAAGATACCCGAGCAGAACGGTCACGTATTCTTCGAGATCAAACGGAAGAACGACGGTGTGGTATCGAAGACGCGGGCGATGGTTCCTGCGGCCTTGACGCACCAGATCGTCGAACATGGTTTCCCGTCTTTCGTCGATGGGGAGGGGCTCGACAACAAGACCCTCGAGAATCTCAACAAGTTCCTGGCGTTGCGCAGCCGGGTGTCGGCGAGCCCGACCGTCGGCGTGTTCTATACACGCGAGGCATTCGAAAACCCGGGCGATCGGCGGGTCCGCATCAGTATTGATCGGGACTTGCGCTATGGCACACTCATTCCCGGGACTGTGCGGTGCGATGCATGGTGGCCCATCCGTCTGCAGTACGCCATTCTCGAGATCAAGTTCACCAACTCGTTCCCGACGTGGGTCTCGGATCTCGTCCACAATCACGAAGTCAATCGTCGCGGCGTCTGCAAATACCTGATGTGTTGCCAGTCAGTGGGTCAGGGGTCACGGCGTTTACACGCTTAAGGAGGGCGCAGATGGACTTGCAGAGCATACTGTCGACGCCCATGGGCGGCGGAACCGGCGCGCCGTTGGCGACGCTGCTTTTCGCCCTGCTGTTGGCCTTCATCGTCGGTCAACTCAACGCGTGGTTCTACATGTGGACCCACCGCGGCATCTCTTATTCTCGCACCTTTACGCATGCTTTGATCCTGATCTCGGTCGCGGCAGCCTTGTGCATGAGCATGGTCATGCACAGTCCCGTTGCCGTATTTGGACTATTGGGCGGCATGGCCATCATTCGTTTCCGAACCGTCGTACGCGATCCACGAGACATCGTTTACGTATTGCTGTCACTCATTTGTGGCATGGCCGCCGGGTTCGGGTTCTACGCAACGGCCATCGTGGGGGCAGTGTTGTCCAACCTCATCGCCTACTACTTGACGCGCACCGGTTTCGGGAGCTGGCAGTCTACGGAGAGCATGTTGAGGTTCCGGGTCGCTCCGGCAGTCCTGAACAGTCGATCGTTCGATCGCACGATGCACCACTTCTGCCGACGGCATTCGCCGATTTCAGTGGATGAAGGGCTCGGTGCCGAGGCCGACGTGCAGTGCGTGTACCGCGTGCGTTTGCGTGATCCGGAACGTGCCGGGGAGTTTGTCTCGCAGTTGCGCGATTCACTGAGAGTCGAAGCCGTTCATCTCCTGGTCGATCAAGAGAACGAGGAGGTGTCTTAGTGCATCAGGACGTGGCACCACAGCATGCGCCCGTTGCACCCCGCAAGCGGCGGGTGCGTCCAATGATGTACTATCCGTTGCGCAGTTATGGCCCGACGATCGTGTGGCTTGGGGCCATCGCAGTGGCGGTGGCGTTGTACGATCACGTTCAAGTCGCTGGCTCCGCAGTGGGCTATGCCATGAACGAGGCTGTTTCAGTCGCTCATATTGAAGCCGGCGTCGTCAAAGAGGTCCATGTCGGTTTGCACGATCACGTGAGGCCTTCGCAAATCCTGATCACCATGGACGACCGCGACGAACGTTTGCGCCTCGCGGGCATCGAGAAGGAAGTCGAAAGATTGAAAGCCGCCATCGAGGCGGAGAAGGCCCAGATGGCTGCCGGTAACGCGCGGGCCGACATGGACGGTGAAGACCTCGAGAGGCGCTTCCTCATTGACCGCGAGACGGCCCAGGCGGCGTATATCCAGGCCCGTGGCGCGGGAAGCCTTCGACCGCATTCAGCTGCGTGGAGCTCAGCGGGAATACGAGCACATCAAGGCGCTCTACGAGAAGGACCGGGCCCCGTTCCGTGAGCTCAACGATGCTGAGACGCTCGTCGACTCACTGAAAGCCAGGATCGAGCAACATGTCGAAATGGTCAAGGAAGCCAAATGGGCTTTCGATGAAACCGATCGAAGGTGGGCCGAGTTCGTCAAACGGGAAGCCACCGACATCCAGATGGACCCGGTGTTGAATTCCTTGAGGCTGGCGGTGGGGGCGCAGGAGGCGTTGCTCAACGAAATGATCCTCGAAATCGACGCCCACGTCTTGCGTTCGCCGATCGAGGGCCAGGTGACCCGCATCATGGCCACGCCGGGCGACTTTCTCCAGGCCGGAACGCTTGTCGTTCAAGTCTCGCCAACGCGCACCGATCGAGTTGTTGCCTACCTGCGTGAGGACGCGTCGCATGTCGATCTCGTCGGCAGCCGCGTCGTGGTTCGCAGGAAGTCGGCCACGGCGTCGAGGAACGAGGACCTGGAGGGCGAGGTGGTCAGTCTGTCGGCAGTGATCAACGAGCTGCCACTGCGTAGCACCACGACTTCCGCAAACAACCAGACGTGGGGTCGAGAGGTCGTCATCGTGCTCAAGGACGGGCCGATTCTGATGCCGGGGGAAGCGGTCACCATCCGCTTTGGAAGTTCGTTCTAAGTGCTTCGAACAGGAGGGAGCGACATGACAACACTAAGACTACTGCTTCTGCCTTTGGCCGGGTGCCTGGTCACCTCTGCCACTGCCGCGGACATGATTCTGAACGAGTACAACGCCGTAGGCGATACGGCATTCCTCGAGAACGATGGATCGGACCCATTCTGGGGACAACGTCTGGGCAATGGCGGCGACTGGTTCGAACTGGTCGTCATCACCGACCATCTCGACATTCGCGGGTGGGATCTGGTCATCGACAACGATGTGGACAGCCCGGATGAAGAGCAGTTCATTCTGACCCTTGCCGTTGACGATGTGTGGGCCGATTTGCGGAGCGGTACGATCATCACGGTTTCCCAGGATCTGGCGAACAACGTGGCGGATTATCAGCCCGAACTGGGCCGCTGGTGGATCAATGTGCGCGCGGCGGACACGACCGACGGCACCTACATCACCGCCTCCAACTTCAGTGTGTCCAACAACATGTGGCAACTGACCATTCGGGATGCAACCGACCAGGTCGTGTTCGGCCCGGCGGGTGAGGGCATCTCGCCGGTCTCGGGCGTGGGCAACGATGAGGTACTAAAGCTCGAGGCCGACCCCAGTGCCGCGATCACCGCGGGGTCGCTGTTCTACAATGACGGTGCTTCCAGCACGTTTGCCTCCGGCAACGAGTGGAACGGCGGAGCCGATGTCCAGGACTTCTCCGTGCTGCGCTCGGTCGTTCCGTTCACGCCACTGACGGCGGTCAGGATCAACGAGGTCAACACCCACACGGATCTGCCTGACGAAGATTGGATCGAGTTGATCAATACGACAGCGGGTCCCATTGACATCGGCGGCTGGTTCCTGAGTGATGACTTCGATGAGCTCGAACTACAGAAGTATCAGATACCGGGTCCAATGGTGATTCCGGCGGGCGGCTTTGTCGTCCTGGTGCAGTCGGAACTGGGCTTTGCTCTGTCTTCAATGGGTGATCAGGTGGTCCTTTCGGAAGGGGACGGCGTGGGTGGCATGACCGGTGCCCGCGATTTCATCGACTTTGGAGCCATTCAGAACGGCATTTCGTTCGGCCGCGTGCCGGATGGTACCGGTCGGCTCTATCGCATGGCCGAGCAGACGCCCGGGGCGCTGAACGCGTCCCCGATCGTGGGTCCGGTGGTCATCAATGAAATCATGTATCACCCGCTCGAGGTGAAAGAGGGACCGCCCGATATCGACTATGAGTACATCGAGTTGCTCAACACGTCAGATGACCCCGTCAACCTCTTCGAAGACTACGGTGTACAGGGTCTTTATCCCTGGGCGCTCACGGGGGGTATCCAGTTCAGCTTCCCGACCGACGCGGTGATCGGTCCGGGGGAGGTTGTCGCAGTCGTCACTTTCGACCCGGAAGCGAACAACGCGGCCTTGCAGACGCTGAAGTCGCTGTACAACCTGTGCAGCTCGAACGTTTACGGCCCATATGCCGGTGTCTTGAGCAACTTCAGCGATACGGTTCGTGTACGCGTGCCCGATACGCCGGACATGAAGGGCGATGCACCGCTGGTTACGGTGGACGAAGTGACCTATGTCGACTTCGGCGACTGGCCAGTCGAAGCGGATGGGCAGGGGCCCTCGTTACAGCGCGTGGACCCGCAGGACGTGGCGGATGTGGCGACCAACTGGGCCGCCAGCGCGGCACCCCGGGGAACCCTGTTGCGTCCGAACACCGATGGCGCGGTGTGTGCGATCATTGGCGATTGTGCCGATCTCAACCGCGATGGTCTTCGTGACGATGGTTGTGTATGGTGGGGGTGTGTCGATGGACACTGTATCGGCACTGATATCGGATTCGGCGATATGGGTGGGCAATTCGGTGTGTGTAATCCGGATTGTGCAACGGACGGCAACGACCGCTTTCATGCTCTGAACTGCTTCGCCAATGTCGATCCCAATTCCCCACCGCCCTCCGGATACACCTGCGAATTCGACCCGCCCAACGCCATGAATGTCGACGCCGGCGGCCAGTTTGGCAGTTGCCAGCCCGACGGTGTGTGCGATGGCAATGATGCCTTTGCGGCGCTCAACGCATTTGGCGGAATGACCACGTGTACGTGTGCGGCCGGTGCTCCCGCGCCGGAGTTCGCTCCACAGGTAATCGATCAGGCCGCAGTGCGGTTGCGCGCGACGCGCGAGCGCGTGCGTCCCGGTGGCCGCTTCGAGATCGAGGTCAGTCTCGACAACGAGATCTCCGACCTGCGGGGCTATCAGCTGCACCTCGGCGTCACCGGTGGTGAACGTGGCCAGATCCGGCTCGTGGATATCACCATTGAGGATCACGCGACATCCAAGACCACCGAACATGCGTTTGGCGGCCTCGAGTACTGGCATGCGTTCAACGTGCACACGTTGCAAATGGTCGCCGGTATGGACGGCGCTGGCGTGGCGACCGCGGCCGGCGCATATCTGGCGACATTCGTGTTCGAGGCCTCGGCGGATTGCGCGGGCAGCTTCGAAATCACATTGATGTCCGATCCCCGGGATGCCACGAACCGCACCTTCCTGTTTCCAACGCTGGCCCACGGCCAGATCGAGGTCACATCCGCCACGGCCGCACGTGTTCACGTCGGTCGAGCCCAACGGAGCCGCGCGTATGATTGATCACGGTGCATCGGGTACCTGCCTGCCGGGGGCCGCAGTGGTCACGCGCGATCGCGCGGCTGCGACCTTCATGCTGGGCTGGGTTGCGACAGTCGTCGCTCAGCCAGGTGCCGCCCTGGCGCAGGAGTGTCCGCCCTACAAGCCGGCCGCACAGATTGGTACGTTGCTCGGTTCTGCAGTGGACGAGGCCTCGGGCCTGGTCGCCAGTCGTGATCACGCGGACATCCTGTGGACGCACAACGATGATGCCAACGACAATCGGGTTTTCGCGCTGCGTACCGATGGTACCGTGGTCGGGACCTACGTGGTCGGTTCCGGGACCCAGGATCCCGAAGACATCGCTATCGGTCCGGGCCCGCAGGCCGGAATCGACTACCTCTTCGTGGGCGACATCGGGGACAACAACAACACGCGGTCGACCATCGTGGTTCGTCGTGTACCGGAGCCGGTCGTGTCTGCCGATCAGAACCCCGTGTTCGAGACGCTCTCCGGCGTTGCGTCGATTCGGCTGGCCTACCCCACCGGGGCGACGGCGCCCCCCCATAAAGATGCGGAGACCCTGCTCGTCGATCCAGTGAATGGCGACATCTATGTCATTACCAAGCGTGCCGGCCCCGGACTGGTCTACTGGGCGCCCGCGCCCCACAGCACGACCACCACGACGGTCATGACCCAGGTCGCCGTACTGCCGTGGAACGAGCCGGTCGGTGGCGATGTATCAACGGATGGTAGCGCCATCATCGTGCGGCGCTACTCCGGACAGAATCCGAAAGCATCCATCTGGTTCAGAGCCGCGGGCACGCCGCTGTGGGATGCGTTTTCCACACCACGTTGTGACGTCGCACTCCAGCCGGAGCCCCAGGGCGAGGCGGTGTGCTTCGGCCCCGATTCGCTCGATTACTACACGGTTAGCGAAAATCAGTCTCCCGGCGCTCAGATTCCGGTGTGGTTCTTCGGCGTATCGGGCCCACAGTGTGTGAATGACAGTGACTGTGCTGACAACCTGTTCTGCAACGGCGTGGAAACCTGCAGCGCACAGCAGTGCGTCCCCGGTGCCGCTGCGTGTGCGGGGTTGCTGTGCAATGAGGTGTTGGATCAGTGTGTCGAGTGTTTGACATCGGCGGACTGCAGCGATGGACTGTTCTGCAATGGCACCGAACAGTGTCTGGCCGGCAGCTGCAGCGCCGGGACTCCCCCTTGTGCGGGGGGAATGTGCAGCGAATCCAACGATCAATGCGGTTGCGCCGTGCCGATTGAATGCCTCGCGGCGTGCGCCGATCAGGACGGTGACGGTGTTCGGGACGATGCCTGTGTGTGGTGGGAATATGCCGACGGCAGCTGCCAGTCGACCGAAATCATGTTCGGAGACGTGGGGGGCGCGTTCGGCGACTGCCGTCCGGACAACGCCGCGGACAATCATGATATCAAGCACGTTCTGAATTGTTTTTCCGGCCTCGATTCGGGGATCCCCAACACGAGCTACCGGTGCGAGTTCGATGCGCCCGTCGCGTTCAACGTCGATCCGGGAGGGCCGTTCGACAGCTGCATGCCCGATGGCGTGTGTGACGGTAACGATGTCTTTCACGTGATCGAGGCATTCGATAACTCAACGACGTGCCAGTGTCCGAGCGTTCCTCAGCCGGTTGCCCAGGCCGGGCCCGTCAAGACCCGACGCGTCCAGCTCAAGATCCTGCCGCACAAGCGAACGATGGCTGCGGGCGAGATGATCGAAGTGACCGTCGTTTACGACGGACCTGGCATAGATTTGAAGGGATATCAGCTGCACCTCGGGATGCGTGGGGGTGACCATGCCGGGACCTTCGCGGTTCAGGACATCGCCAGCCCGCGCGATTTCGATGCCGTCGCTGACCGTGTGTCGCGGATCGAAGCGTTCAATCCACGGATGTGGCAGATGCTGATGATCTTCCCCGCTGGCGCGCAGTCCCTGGCTGCCGGCGACGTCATGGCTCGATTGACCCTCGAAGCCAGTGCGGACGCACGGGGTGCATTTGAACTGACGTGCCTGTCAGAGGCTCGAGACCACAGTCACCGCACTTTCCTGTTCACAGAAGAGAAGGGTGTGCGGCTTGCGGTCGACGTCACCCCTGCCAGGATCAATGTCGGCACGGAGGCCAGAGGACGCACAGGCGACGAGAGGCGGGGGGAATGACGATGACCGGGAAGACAACACCGAGTGTGGCGGTTCTGCTGGCCGTCTGTTGCGTGTGGCCTGCGCGGGCGGACGTCAATCTTGAATGGCGTCCCCTGGCTGAAGTCGTGGATGTCGAGGACACCGTTGACATCGGACTGTTCGCCGTTTCGGACGACGAGACCGATCAACTGATGGCCGGCATCGATGTCATCGTTACGTGGGACGCGACACGCCTGGAGTTGCTGGGACACGAAGACAATGGTCCCTACGACTGGCTGCTGTCGTTCTTCGCTGACGACCGCTTCCTCGATCGGCTCAACGAGGACTGCGCGGACGATTTGTACTGCAGCGAGGTGCTGTGCGACGACGATGCCGACTGCCCGGGGGAATCAGCCTGCAACATCGGTCTCGGGTTTTGTCCGTTTACTTTCAGCCCGTACAACGACGGGGACGCCTTTTTCCAGGTGGCGTCGGCCATCGTCGGAGACCCGGCCGCGGCGACGCCCGATGGCCTGCTCGTGACGACCCTGCAGTTCCGCGCCCTGGCCCCGGGGCTGGCCCACGTCGAGTTCCTGGCCGAATTCGGTGACAACAGCGTGACCCAGGTGCTCAGTGGCAAGGTCATCAACCTGCCGATCACCGGCGAACTCGGGCCCGCTGCCGAGATCACCGTCCTCGGGGACATCCAGTGCCAGACGTTCCAGGACTGTGCCGACGTCGATGTGAATGGCATACGGGATGACAACTGTCTGTGGTGGGAATGCACCGACACGGGCGCGTGTCTGTCGACCGCCGTGCCCTTCGGGGACATGGGCGGGCAGTTCGGGCTGTGCATGCCCGATGGCACACCCGACGGCAATGACCGCTTCCATGCGCTGAACTGCTTCGCCGACGTCGATCCCGGTTCGCCACCGCCCAACAACTACCCATGTGAGGCCGCCGCCCCGGTGGCCTTCAACGTCGATGCGGGTGGTCAGTTCGGTAGTTGTGCACCCGACGGAGTATGCGACGGCAATGATGCCTTCGCGGCCCTGAACGCCTTTGCCGGTGCCAGCACGTGCACCTGTCCAGGCGGACCTGCACCCGACAGTTCGGGTTCGGTCATCGTCGACCACATCGGGGTGGCCCTGGAGGCGCCCCACACGGTTGTTCGCCCGGGGACTCTCCTGGCGATCGACGTCCTGCTCGAGCACGGCACCCCGGACCTCCGTGGCTATCAGTTGCATCTCGAAGCCGCCGGTGGCCTGAGCGGGACACTCGAACTCGTGGATATCGCCGTGCATGACCACGTGCAGCACGTGTTCGCCGGGCTGGCGCCCTGGCAGGCATTCAATGTCCTGACCGGGCAGATGGTCGCCGGCCTCGACAGCTCCGGTATTGCAGCATCCGGCGGCGACTATCTCGCCACGTACTACTTCAGAGCGTCGGCGGACGCGGCAGGGACGTTTTCAATCGCGCTTCTGCATGACGTCGCCTCTGCAGACCACCGCACGTTTTTGTTCCCGACGCAGGCCAACGGACAGATTGCAATCGTCTCATCCAATGACGTACAGATCACGATTGAACCTTACCAGAAGATCACGAGGAAGCGGGAGGGCTCTGGAAGCGAGCTCAGGAGAACCACAGGGAAATAAGCGGTTGTCGGCGCGGCGGTTGCAGCCCGTCGAGCGCGACAATCATCGGAGGCCACAATGATCAGAGAAGCATGCTCCATCGTCGAAGAGGAGGCACCGAGTGCCATCGCGCACAATCGGGCCGATTTACACATCAGCAAAGCCAATTGGGACAGGGTTGGCGCCAAGTTGCGCCTTGCCCCCCGTGAGCTTGAAATGGTCCAGCACATCTTCGCCGGCAAGAAGCTGGCCGTTGCCGCCCAGGACATGAACATTGCGTTGGGGACGGTCAAGACCTACGCCCAACGGGTGCGCAGCAAACTGGGTGTGTGCAACCAGCAGGAATTGACCATGGTGATCGTGTGTACGTACTTCAAGATCGTTGAAGGATGAGGTTTCGCGATTCCCAGCGATGCGGCATCTTGTCGGCGGCGCCGGAGTTCGTTGCCGCGCGTACCGACAGCCACCCGCCACTGTATTCCGGCACATTTCCTCTCCGCATACTCTCAGAGCAAACGCGTAATGTGTTTTCGCTATTCCGTGAAAGCCGCGCTTGCGCGTTGTCTTGAGAAAAGTTGTTTCTTTCGACGTAAAGGCAGATCAAGTTGTTTTGGTGTATGCCTGGCGGACGACATCCCGGGTGCCGCCGGACACTCCAATACTCTTGATCTTGCGAAACAGGATCTGCATACTGAACCTTGGTTAGGCACCTGTTTGGCATGTCTGTCTCGGGAAAGAACGCGCGCACGATGGTCTTGAGAATCGCAGTTCTCCACGGCCCACTTCAGTTGGGCAGCGTCCGACCGGCTCGGTCGATGTCCAATGCATTCGTCTTCTAGCGCGAGAAAACGTCTCGGGTCCCCGTCTAGCCAGACGTTCAGGTCTGCGGCTGCATTTCTTGCCTGCAGCGACTCTGTGTTCAGATCATGCTGCCCGCGAAAACCGGAGAGAACGGCAGATCCGTACTCAATAAGCGATCGATGGGACGAGCGGAGCTGCTGTCCGAGATTCTGTGAGTTGCAAAGACGAAGTCCGGGAGGACCACCATGAAGTGCACGACTAGGGCGAGGCGAACGACATATGCAGTTGCGGCATGCCTGCTGGGGTGTTTTGCCCCACCGGCCCCAGCCCAAACGGTGCCCGCGGGATTTGTTGTGGAGAATGCTTTTCCTGGGGCGACCTTTTCGTCGCCGATGCAGGTCGTGTTCCTGCCGGATGGCCGCAAGTTGGTGGCTGAAATCGCAGGTCGCGTATGGGTCATGACGGCCGCGGGGGTCAAGCTGCCCACGCCGTTGATCGATCTCAATCTTGAAGTGATGTCCGGTCCAGGGCGCGGATTGCTCAGTGTCGCGATCGATCCGGACTTCACGACCAATCGCTGGGTCTACTTGCTTTATACCGTGGACCCCAATACCGACGGCAACGACAGCGAGGATGAGTGCTTCGGGCGTCTGACCCGCTATCAGGTTGATGCGGTCGATCCCAATGTCATCGACATTTCGACTCGCGAAGTGTTGATCGGGGCGACATGGCCCGGCGGGTTTCCAACGCTGGATTCGTTCCATGTCATCGGTACGTTGCGCTTCGCTGCGGACAAGACGCTCTTGGTTGGCGCCGGCGACGGCGCCCACTTCAGCCAAGTCGATTCCGGTGGCATCGATCCGGGCGGCTTCGGCGCGGGCAAGACCGACCCCTCGGAGGACATCGGTGCGTTCAGGTGCCTGTCCCTCAACAGCCTTGCCGGAAAGATACTGCGAATCGACAAGGATTCTGGTGATGGCCTGGCGTCAAATCCATATTGGGATGGGGATCCTTCCTCGGTCCGCTCGCGCGTGTGGCTCTACGGTGTGCGCAATCCATTCCGTTACAGTATCCGGCCCGGTACCGGTAGCACTAACCCAGGGGATGGCGACGTCGGGGCGCTATATGTTGGCGACGTGGGCTGGAATACCACCGAGGAAATGACCATCGTAACAACAGGTGGTCTCAACCTGGGGTGGCCGTGCGTCGAGGGACCGTTCCTGCAGGCTGGATATCAGGCTGTGGTGTCGACCACCGCGGGTAACACCAATGTCCTCTGCAGCGCTCCGCTCAACCCAGAGAATCCCGTAGTGCCTACCAGTCCGGATCTGTGGTGGGATCACGGCAATGCAAACAATTCGAATCCGGTCGGCTGGACCGGTTCGTCGGCGACCGGTGGCGTCTTCTATACTGGGGCGTCCTACCCAGCACCGTATCAGGGCAGCTACTTCGTGGCAGACTACACTGCCAACTGGATACGTGCCGTCGAGGTCGATGCAAGCAATAACATCACGGGCACGACTGACTTCATGACCGGAGCCGCAGGACCAGTCGACATCGAAGCCGATCCGATCAGCGGCGACTTGTACTACATAGCACTCAGTGCCAACGAAGTTCGCAGGATCCGTTTTCCGGCGGGGCCAACTGTATCCGTTGAGGTCGTTCGACTTCGCGCCGACGACGCGACCGGATCAGGCCCGCCCACTGTGCCTGGTACAGGATCACCATGGATTGACGTACTGAGTGGTCACGATGCGACATTGAACAACTTCGCGGGCAACGCGTCGAGTGGCTGGCAGGGTGATGGGACGGTCAGCTCTCCATATCGCCTGCAGTTTGATGGCACTGACGACTATGCCAGCATTTCAGGTGGTACCATTCCTGAGTTGCAAGGCACCACGAGCAACTCGGTGGCGATGTGGCTCCGTACAGGTGCGGATGTCACGACATCCCAGTATGTGATTGAGTGGGTGCACGAGACCCCTGTAGGCGCGCCTTGGTCTGGCATGACCGTTCGTGTTGAAGGTGGGACCCTCGACATGTGGCGCGGCAACGCCGATGGAGGCTTCGGCACGTTCTATTCCGGGGTTCAACCCAACACGTGGTATCACGTCGTTGTAACCAAACAACCCGGGTTGGCATCGACGTACGTGAACGGCGTTGCTGAAGGGACGTTCACGACGCCGCACATTGGCGATCAGAACTCCGATCTCATCATTGGCGGAGGCATCTTTGGGGGCAATCCGCCCGAGAGCGTGCCTTTCGCCGGTGCAATCGGCCAGTTGTCGATCTACACTGGGGCTCTCGAGGCATCAGCGGTCGCAGCGGCGTTCGAGGCGGATGAGCATCTCTACGAGCCCAGCGCAGCGTTACCTTCGGGGCTTGTCCAGCTCCGCGCTGACCGGGCTGATGGCTTGAGTCCCTACCCCGTACCGGGAGCCAGCTCACCATGGGTCGATGTGATTGGTGCACACGACGCAACGCTGACCAACTTTGCCGGCGCGGCAGGCAGCGGTTGGGAAGGCGATGGCAGTCCTGCAACCCCATATGTCCTGACTTTCGACGGCGTCGATGATCGTGTCACGATTCCGGCAGCCACTGTGCCCGCATTGCAGTCGACGGTGGCAACATCTCTGGAGTTGTGGTTCAGAACCGGCGCCGACGTCAGCGCCAACCAATACCTCGCCGAATGGCTGGACACCTTTGCGTCGCCCTACGCGGGGATGACCATCGGAATCGCCGGCGGCAACCTGCAGGTGTATCTCAATCCGTGGGCGACGATTTCAGCCGTCCAGACCAACACGTGGTACCACGTCGTGGTGACCAAGCGCGCTGGCCAGGTTCGCGTCTATGTCGATGGAGATCTGGCATACGAAGCGACGAACGACAATCTGGGTGACCAGAACTCCGAGATCGTCATCGGTGCGTCGACGTTTGCAGGAGCGGGTTCCTATGGCAATTTCTTTGAGGGCAGCATCGCCCGCGCGGCCGTGTACGGTGGGACGTTGCGCGCAGATGATGTGCGCAGTCTGTATCTCGAAGTTCAACCTGACGGGATTCTCGGCGGCAAGCTCTTCGACCGCTTCTGGGCTGTCGAAACCGAGTACGTTGCGCCTCAGGATCCGGGTGTCAGCCAGGCGGACATTACTGCATTTCCCGAATTCTACCGTTGCAAGTCATGCCACGGCTGGGATCGCCAGGGGCGCGCCGGCGCCTATATTGGGCGTGGCCCAACGACCACGCGTCCCAATGTCGCGAACGTCGACTTGACAACGAGCCTCTCCGCCCTGACCGATCAGCAAGTCTTCGATCTCATCAAGAATGTGGGTGGACGTGACGTCGATCCAGCATTGACAGGTGATGGCACCAATGGCCTAGGCGATCCAATGCCGGACTATGGCAAGATTCTAAGTGACGGCGAGATCTGGAGCCTGGTTGAGTTTCTGCGCAACGATGCAGTGGACACGGATCAACTCTATACGCTGTCGACGTCGGGCAGCTATCCAACCGGCACCGCGGATTTCCTCAACATCGGGTCCGACGGTGACGCCGTGGCAGGAAACACGTACTTCCAGTTCAACTGCTCCAACTGCCACGGTGCAACTGGACTCCTGTTCCCCGGGCTTCCTTTTCCTGATAAGTCGGTCGGCTCAATACTGCGCAGCGAACCGTATGAGGTTCAGCACCTGGTGAAGTTTGGCAACCTTGGAACATCCATGCTGAGCTACCCCACCATTACCACCGGCGAACTCAAAGACCTTTACAAAGCACTGGACAATCCAGCACAGTTTCCGGATGCGTCCGGTGGACTGGTTGTCGAATTGCGCGCGGACATGGCCGATGGCGCCAGCCCGTATGCGTCGGGCAGCACCTCGACGTGGGTCGATCTCAGTGTCGGCGCCCACGACGCAGCACTCACCGGCTTCGATGGCAGCCCAACGGGTAGTTGGCAGGGCACCGGTACACTCGGCGATCCGTATCGTCTTGAGTTCACGGCGATAGATTACGCTCAAATCCTGGCAGGAAGCGTGCCCGAGCTTCAGGGGGCGTCGGCCTATTCCGCTGAGCTGTGGTTCCGCACCGGTGCGACCGTCAGCGGGAACCAGTATCTCATCGAGTGGTTTGAGCAGTGGCCTGGCGTGGGGCAACCCTATGCGGGCATGACGATCGGCTTCGACAACGGTGCGTTGCGCGTTTACGGTGGCGGTGTCGGTTGGATTCCGGCAAACTTCAATCTTGATCCCAATACGTGGTATCACATCGTTGTATCGAAGCAGGCGGGCTTGATGGAAGTGTTCGTCAATGGGGCGCTGACACTTACTTCGGCAACACCCAACATGGGCAGCCAAGCCAGCCACATCATCATTGGAGCGGGCTTGTTCAGTGGTACGCCTGGCGACGCACCCTTTACCGGGGCGATCGCGCAAGTGTCGATTTATGACAGACCGGTGGATGCAGCCACGGCGCTGGCTGAGTTCAATGCCGACAGCGCACTGTACTTCGCGCCGCCGGTAGCCAAAGCCCTCGAGTTGCGCGCAGATACTGCTGACGGCACGAGCGCATACTCCAGTGGTACCACGACCGCTCCATGGGTGGATCTGTCCGGCGGAGGGCATGATGCGACGTTGAACAATTTTGACGGCACCGTCTCCAGCAGCTGGCAGGGTGACGGGTCGATAGCCGATCCTTACCGTTTGGCATTTGGTGGTGGCGACGACTACGTCTCGATCCCGGGCGGATCCATTCCACAGCTGCAGAATGCCAGCAGCTTCTCTGCGGCAATGTGGATTCGTACTGGAGCGGATGTGACGACGCCGCAGTACATCATCGAATGGGTCCACCAGAATCCAGCCGCCACGCCGTGGGCCGGCATGACCATTCAAGTGGCGAACAACAATTTCGAATTCTGGCGCGGGCCGAGTGATGGTGGGTTTGGTGCGTTCTATACGGGCGTTTTGCCGGATACATGGTATCACATCGTGGTGACCAAGGATGGCTCTGCGGCCACGGGTTACGTCAACGGCGTCCTGGGCGGCGGTGCAGCCAACCCCTCTCCAACGCCCAACATCGGCGATCAAAACACCGATCTCATTATTGGCGGCGGTATTTTCGGCAACAGCCCACCTGAGAGTGTGCCGTACCTCGGTGCCATCGCGCAGGTGTGCGTATTCGACGGCGTTCTCGATGCTGCCGCCGTGGCTGCCGAGTTCGGCGCCGATAGTGCGCTGTATTTTGACAAATCCGTCGCGCTGCGCGCGGATCTCGCGAATGGCACAGGGCCACCAACAGTTCCTGGAGCCGCCAGTCCGTGGGTCGATGTCGCGGGCAATCACGATGCAACGCTGGTGAACTTCACGGGTGATGCCAGCAGCGGTTGGCAGGGTTCCGGGATCCCCACTGATCCTTATCGCCTGCTGTTCGACGGATCCGACGATTACGTCAGCATTTCGGGCGGGAGCATCCCGGGGTTACAGGGCAACAGCAATTACTCCACAGCCATGTGGGTTCGTACCGGTAGCGACGTCACGTCGTCGCAGTATCTCATGGAGTGGACCGAACAGAACCCCTCAGGCAATCCGTGGTCGGGGATGACCATTCAATTGAGCGGTGGAAATTTTAATATTTACCAGGGGCCAGGAGATGGCTTTGGGACGTTTTACTCTGGTGTCCAGCCCAACACGTGGTACCACCTTGTCGTAGCCAAAGAACCGGGGCTGGCCTCGACCTTTGTGAACGGGGTCGCCGAAGGCACGACCGCGATCCCTCACCTCGGGGCACAGAACTCAGATCTCATCATCGGCGGCGGAATATTCAGTAATAGCCCACCGAATGGTGTGCCGTATGCCGGTGCCATCGCCCAGGTGTGCATTTTCCCGACGACCCTGGATGCTGCAGCGGCACTGGCCGAGTACGACGCGGACAAGGAGCTGTACATTCCGTCGCCGTTGAGCAAGGTCGTACAATTGCGCGCAGATGTGGCCGACGGCGCCGCACCATACTTGCCATCGAGTACGACATCCCCGTGGACCGATCTTGCAGGTGGCCATGATGGCGTGCTCACCAATTTTGCCGGTGGAGCCAACAGCAGCTGGCAGGGCAATGGGTCTGTCCTTGATCCACATCGTCTCGAGTTCGACGGTAGCAATGACTTCGTGCTGATTCCAGCCGGAGACGTACCGGAGCTGCAGGGTGCAACCGAGTACTCTGCGTCGGTGTGGTTCCGTACTGGCGCGGACGTCGGACCCAATCAGTACCTCATCGAGTGGTTCGAGCAATGGCCGGCACAAGGTCAGCCGTTCTCGGGTATGACACTCGGTTACAGCGCGGGGGATCTCCGCATCTGGGGTGGACCAGCCAGTTGGCTGAACCTTGGTTTCACGGTGGCGCCCGACACGTGGTATCACGTGGTGGTGTCCAAGCAGCCGGGTCTGGTCAGCACATATGTGAACGGCGCGGCCACGGCCACCTATGCGACGCCGAACATCGGCGACCAGGTCAGTCCTCTTGTGATCGGGGCCGGGGCGTTTTCCGGGTCGCCTGGTGATGCACCGTTCAACGGGGCCATCGCGCAGGTGTGCGTCTTCAACCGCGCGATGACCGCGGGCGAAGCATTCGCCGACTTTGCGGCAGACCGTGCCCTCTACCTACAGGCCAACAAAGTCTTGCAGTTGCGGGCCGACATGGCCGATGGTGCGGGCCCGTATGCGTCGGGTACGACATCGCCATGGATCGATCTGTCAGCAGGTGCTCACGACGTTACGCTGTTCAACTTCACGGGAGCGTCCGGAAGCAGTTGGCAGGGGACGGGCCTTGCTGTAATCGACCCCTATCGCTTGGAGTTCGAGGCTGCCAGTTCCAATTACGGCTTGATTCCTGGCGGCACCATTCCAGAGTTGCAGGGTACGGCAGCGTACGCAATGTCGATGTGGATTCGTACCGGATCGAATGTGTCAACGAGCCAGTATCTCGTCGAGTGGACCGAGCAGAATCCCTCAGGCAACCCGTGGTCGGGGATGACCATACAATTGTCGGGCGGGAACTTCAGCATCTACCAGGGGCCAGCGATTGGCTTCGGTACCTTCTTCACCGGCGTGCAAGCCGACACGTGGTATCACCTCACCGTCAGCAAGCAATCGGGCCTGGCCGAAGCCTACGTCGACGGCGCTTTGGCGATGAGTTTCGGGACGCCGCACATGGGTGATCAAAACAGCGACATGATCCTCGGTGGTGGCATCTACGGCAACGCGCCGCCGCAAACCGTGCCGTTCGACGGCGCGCTCGCGCAGGTCTGCATTTTCGATGCGTCGGTCAGTGCGGCCGAGGTCCAGGCTGAGTATGAAGCGGATCGTCTGCTCTACCAGAACGTCCCCACCAAGGTGGTAGAGCTGCGCGGCGACACTGCAGATGGGGCGGGCCCATACCCGGAATTGTCGACATGCTCACCGTGGACGGATCTCGCAGGTACAACTCAATCGGGCGTCCTCGAGAACTTCAGTGGCTCACCCACCAGCGGGTGGCTGGGCGACGGTTCTGCCGGTACTCCGGCGCGGCTTGAATTCGACGGTATCGACGATCGCCTCATCATCGCGGCGAACAGTGTGTCAGAGTTGGAATCCGTAGCCGCCACGACGGTGGCCATGTGGTTCAAGACCAGCTCAGACATTACATCTAACCAGTACCTCATGGAGTGGCTGGAGACGTTTGCGAGTCCTTATGCCGGCATGACGTTTGCGGTCGAGGCCGGGTTCTTCAGAGTGTGGCTCAATCCGTGGACCGACGTCGTGCCCGTGCAGACCGATACTTGGTACCACGTCGTGTTGGCCAAGGACGGCGGTACGCTCCGCGTGTATGTCAACGGTCAGCTGGAGCTGACCAGCGGGTCATCCAATCTGGGGGACCAGATCTCGGAGATTGTCATTGGTGCATCGAGCTTCCGCGGGCATCAGAGTTACGGTGAGTATTTCGAAGGTACTATTGCCCAAGTGTGCGTCTTCGAAGGCGCTTTGAACGACGGCGAAGCGCTCGCGGAGTTCGAGGCTGACGCCGATCTGTACATCGGCAGCGGTGCCTGCTGCGATCAAAGCACCGGCACCTGCACCGACGGCGTCGATGTCACTAACTGCGCGGGGCCCCTGGAGTCCTATACCGCCGATACCCTGTGCGCCAACCTCAGTCCTGCATGCGCCACGGCTCCAACCGGCGCCTGCTGCGATGGGATCGACGGGACGTGCGCAAGTGGCGTCTTCGAGGCGGACTGCTCCGACCTCCTGGATACCTGGACCGATGGCGCTGCCTGTGGTGGACCACCGTGCAGCGCGGCCTCGCCGACGTTGCTCGTCGAGCTTCGCGCAGAAGCTGCGGATTGTTCCGGTGGCCCGTACACCGTTCCAGGCGCGGGTTCACCATGGATCGATCAAATCAACGGTCATAATGCCGAGCTGGTGTCGTTTGCCGGTGACGCGTTGAGCGGTTGGCAAGGCAGTGGTTCGTCGGCAGATCCCTATCGCTTGCGGTTCAACGGCGGTCAAGTGGCGCGGATCCCCGGCGGAAGTGTGGCTGAGCTCCAAGGTAACACGACATACTCCTGCGCCGTGTGGTTCCATACCGGGACGTCGGTTGCAGGCAATCAGTATCTCATCGAATGGTTCGAGACCTTTGGGCAGCCGTACGCCGGCATGACCATCGGTTATGACGGGGGCACGCTGCGCATCTACGGCGGAACGGCTGGGTGGCTCAATCTGGGCTTCACGGTCGTGCCCAACACGTGGTACCACCTCGTGGTGTCCAAGCAGCCTGGCCTCGTGGAGACCTATGTGAATGGTGTGGCCACCAACTCATATGCCACGCCCAACATCGCCAGCCAGGTCAGCGAGATCGTCATTGGCGCCGGCACGTTCCCGGGTGTACAAAGCTACTCCGCTTATCTGAATACTGGCTCGATCGGTCAAGTGTCCATCTGGCACGGCGCGCTCGATGCCGCAGAGGCGTTAGCTGCGTTCGAGGCTGACGAAGCGACGTACTTCCCCTCCGGCGCATGTTGCGATGTCAGTACGGGCTCGTGTAGCGATGGCGTACTCGCCGACGATTGCGCGGGTTCACTGGAGGACTTCACGCAGGACACGCTTTGTGCCAACCTTGCGCCGGCGTGTACGATCGCGCCCACCGGAGCGTGTTGCAGGGGCGCATTCGGTACGTGTGAGGAGGCGGCGTTCGAGATTGAGTGCTCAGGACCACTGGATACATGGTCCGAGGGCCTGGCCTGTGGTGCAGTTGCGTGCACTATCGAACCCCCGACCAAGATCCTTCAACTTCGCGCAGACGCTGGCAACGGTGTGACCGCCTATCCGGTACCAAGCGCCGACTCTCCGTGGGTTGATCTCGCTTCGACGCATGATGGCGACCTTGTCGGATTCAGCGGCTCGGCGACTAGCGGCTGGGCCGGTGACGGCACCCCGGCCGATCCGTACCGCCTGGCATTCGAAGCTACGGATCACGTTTTCATCCCGACGAATCTGCCAGAGTTGCAGAATAACCCGACCTACTCGAACGAGATGTGGTTCCGCACAGGCGATAGCGTATCTGGGAACCAGTACCTCATCGAATGGTTTGAACAATGGCCTGCAGTGGGCCAGCCGTACTCCGGCATGACGCTCGGCTACAACAACGGGGCTCTGCGTGTCTACGGTGGACCGGTTGGCTGGATCGGCGCCAACTTCACCGTCGTGCCCAACACGTGGTACCACGTTGTGGTATCCAAGCAACCCGGGCTGATGGAGGTGTTCGTCAACGGTGCGCTGACACTTTCAACGGGCGACACGAACATCGGCAGTCAGGTCAGCCCGATCGTGCTCGGTGAGGGGCTGTTTGGCGGTTTGCCGCCGGGCGGTGCGCCATATTCCGGTTCGATCGGTCAGTTCTGCATATGGCATGGCGCACTCGATGCAGCAGCGGCCCTGGCGGCATTCCAGGTGGATGCAAGCTTGTATCTTCCGACTGGTGCATGTTGTGATGAGCTCACCGGCTCGTGCGCTGATGACGTTATTGCCAGCAATTGCCAGGCCGCTGGCGAGGTCTGGACCGTGGGTGTCCTATGCGGCGCTCTGAATCCGCCATGCACCGTGCAGTCGCTGGGAGCGTGCTGCGATGGGACCGACGGGTCGTGTGTCGACGCCGTCCTGGAAGCCGACTGCATGGCTCCGCTGGATTCATGGACAGAAGGTGTATTGTGTACCAACCTCATCCCGGCTTGTGCGCGGGCGACACCCGACAAGATCGTGGAGTTGCGTGCTGACATGGCCAATGGCGCGGGACCATACCCCACGCCGGGCGCGAGTTCGCCGTGGGTTGATCTATCGGCCGGTGGCCACGACGCTTTCCTGTCCAATTTCCTGGGCAGCCCAACGAGCGGCTGGCTCGGGGACGGGTCGGTGATCGAGCCGCATCGACTGCTGTTCGATGGCGCGAGTTTGAATTACGCCACCATTCCGGGTGGGACCATTCCCGGCCTCCAGAACAACAGCAACTATTCCGTGGCCATGTGGTACCGCGGCATAGACGTGACGACCTCACAGTACCTCGTCGAGTGGGTCAACGAGCTTCCGGCAGCCTCGCCGTGGTCGGGGATGACGGTACGCGTGGCCAACGGCGAGTTCAGCCTGTACCAGGGGCCGACCAACGGCTTCGCTACGTTCTTCTCGGGTGTACAGGCCGGCGAATGGTACCACATTGTGGTGACCAAACAGCCGGGCTTGGCGGAGACCTACGTCAACGGTGTTGCTCAGGGGACGTCCAGTTTCCCGAACATCGGTGATCAAAATACTGATCTCATCATCGGCGGCGGCATATTTAATAACAATCCACCCGAAAGTCAGCCGCTTCGTGGAGCACTTGCGCAGATGTGTATTTTCAACGGCACACTCAACGCGGCGGAGGCGCTGGCGGAATTCCAGGCTGACGAAGACGTGTACTTCGCCTCCGGTGCCTGCTGTGACGAGAGTACCGGTGGGTGCACGGATGCAGTAGATGTCCAGAACTGTCAGGGCATCGGTTTGGTGTTCACTGCCGACACCCTGTGCAGCAACCTGATTCCGACCTGTATTCAAGCCCCAGTCGGGGCCTGTTGCGATGCGGATGATGGCGCGTGTACGGACGACGCGCTAGAGGCCGAGTGCCAAGGCGCTCTCGAAACATGGACCGAGGGTGTTCTATGTGGCGCTCTCAATCCGCCATGCGAACGCGAATTACCGTTCAAAGTCGTGGACATGCGCGCCGACCGCGCCGACAACGGCGTCGGACCGTACGCTGCGTCGACCACACTGTCGCCATGGGCAGACATCGAGAATGCCCACGACGGTGACCTGAACAACTTCGATGGCACCGCGCTCAGCAGTTGGCAAGGCAACGGGTCCCTGGCGTCTCCATACCGTCTGGAGTTCGACGGGACCAACGACTACGTCGCCATCCCGGCGGGCGCCGTCGTCGAGCTGATCGGCATCCAACGCTACTCGCTGGCGATGTGGGTCCGCACAGGGGTGGACGTCACGACCTCGCAGTACCTCATCGAGTACACGGATCAACAGCCCTCAGGGGCTCCGTGGTCTGGCATGACCGTCCGTGTGGAAGGCGGCAATTTCGATATGTGGCGTGGACCGGACAATGGTGGGTTTGGCACGTTCTTCAGTGGCGTACAGCCCAATACGTGGTACCACATCATCGTGGCCAAGAAACCGGAATTGGCGACGACCTACGTCAATGCTGTTCCCGCTACCTCGTTCTCGGGTGCGGCTGCGAACCTCGGCAGTCCTAACAGTCCCATCATCATAGGCGGTGGTATTTTCGGTAATGCACCACCGCAAACCGTGCCGTATGACGGGGCCATCGCCCAGGTGTGTCTGTTCGACGGAGTACTCAATGCCACCGATGCTCTCGCGGAGTTCGACGCCGATGCTGCGTTGTACATGCCACAACCGTGTGGCGTTCCGGCCGACTGCAACGACTTCAACGATTGCACCGTCGATAATTGCGTGGCGAGTTTCTGCGAATTCGATCCGGTGCCGCTGGAGGGAATGGGCTGCACGGACGGCGAAATCTGCACGGTGTCCGAGACCTGCCAATCCGGGCTGTGCATTGGCGTGCTGGACACTGACAGCGACGTCGACGGCGTGTGTGATGCCGAGGACAACTGTCCCGGCGATTTCAACCCATTCCAGGAGGACGATGATCTCGATGGTGCCGGGGATGCCTGCGACAACTGCGTAGGCGTGTTCAACCCGGACCAGCTCGACTCCGATGGCCAGAATGGCGGCGATCTGTGCGATCCGTGTCCACTCGATGCCACAGACACGTGTGATCAGAACCAGTCCGGCGGGGGCAATGTCGATTCATCCGGTGGCGTCGTCAGCAACCAGGACGGCAGTGCTGAGATCGATGTCCCGGCCGGCGCATTGGACGACGACACGTCCATCTCGATTACGTCACTCCCGAGCAATGGGTCACAGGTTCTGAATTTCGTCCTGGGACCGGATGGCCAGACGTTCAACACGCCGGTGACTTTGACCTTCACGTGGGCTGATGCCAACAGTGACGGCCTGGTCGACGGCACCAACCCGGCTGTGGATGAGGGCGACCTCGAGCTCTGGCAAAATGGTGTCCCGATCGCCGGGCCCTGCTCATCGGACGTCGCCTGCGATCTGCTTGCCAACAATATCCAGGTTAGCGTCACCTCGTTCAGCCAGTTTCTTCTGGCCGGATCAGGCTGCGGTAACGGGATCGTCGAAGAACCCACTGACACGCAGAGTTGCGATGACTTGGATGCATGCACGACGGACAGCTGCGACGAAGGCTCCTTTACCTGCGTGAACCTGGCAGTTGATCCGGCAGCGGATTGCAACGACTCCGTCGCATGCACGGTCGATAGCTGCGATATGATTACTGGTTGTGAGAACACGGCCAGTGATGTCCTGTGCGATGACGGCAATGCTTGCACTGTGGACAACTGCGACGAGGTCAGTGGCTGTTCGAATGTGGACGCCACACCTGCAAACCAATGCTGCAATCCAGCAAACGGTAACCTCACGCCAATCGATGACGGCGAACCGTGTACGACGGACGTGTGCAATGTCGACGGCTCGGTTGACCATGCTTCACTGGCTGATATCACTTTCCTGATCGAGCTTGATTCGCTCGAGCCGGGTGTCGGCGCAACGGTGGACCGCGATGTCGAATTCGTGCTCACTGACTGCACTACGTTCGATACTGATGTACGAACCCTGACGGTGACGTTTGACGAGAATGGTCTGGGCGCTGCGGTCCTGACGGCGGTGAATCCCACCGCCGATTGGATTGCCGCAACCGAAGGCCATACATTGACGCGCGCCCTTCCGTTGATGTTCTCGTCCTGCTCCGCGTCCGCGGACTTCAGCGGGGGTGATGCGCTGGTGTCAGGTGACTTCCAAACAGCCACGGTCATTCAGGACAACGTCATCGACATCGTGGATTTCTCGGTGTTGTCTGTGAGCTGGCTGAGCCCGGTTGCCGACTGCGACTTGAACCCGGCCATCGCGGACCCGGAATGCAGCCTGGGCGCCGACGCCACTGGGGATGGCATTCAAAGCCTGCCAGACTTCTCGGCGTTATTGATCAACTTTTTCACGCTCGGTGACCCCCACGATGCCTGCTCGCTGGGCATCCGGGGGGGCGGTGAACTCGACGAGGCCGAGAAGGTAAACGCCATCTCAGTGTCACTGCAAGATCTCCCGCGCGAGCTGTTCGGTGCCGACCTCAACCGCGACGGTGTCGTGGATGTGAAGGACATGCGCGAATTCGCCAGGCGGAGGCAGATCGAATTGTCTCCGAAAGCACGTACGAAACTGGACGAAATCGAGAGGTTGTCGAAACCCGAAAATGTGAAGTCCTATGACAAACGTCGCTAGGCGCGCCTGTGGGCACCATAGTGATGGGAGAATGATAATGCGCCTGATAGCAGGAGTTTTGGTGGTTGCCTCGGTGACTGCGCTGGGCCACGAGGCCGCCGCTGATGTCGTTATCAACGAAATCATGTATCATCCGCCGTCGCTATCGGGTGACGACGAGTTCCTGGAACTGTACAACACCGCGGGTGCGGCTGTTGATCTCAACGGGTGGCGCCTCGAAGGGATTGGGTTGACCTTCGGTGCCGGCGCATCGATTGAAGGCGGCGGCTACCTCATATTGGCCCGCGATTCGTCGGCGTTCTTGGCGACCTATGGGTTTCTCCCTGACCATGTCTATACCACGCAGCTGAGTAATGCCGGAGAGCAGCTACAACTCTTCGATGACCTCAGTATCCTGAGGGACGAGGTGGCGTACGACGACACTGGTTTGTGGCCGATCACGCCTGACGGGTTGGGGCCTTCTCTTGAGCTCATTGATCCGAGTGAAGACAACAATTCGGCACGTAACTGGCGCGCTTCGGTGGATCCTGCGAGTAGTACACCCCGGGCGCTCAACAGTGTGGACGCGGCCGGCTTACCTCCGTGGGTGACCAACGTGGTCCATACCGTGGATCCTGCACCCAACACACCCATTCAAGTGACAGCGGAGATCGACGGAGCGACCACCGCCGTGATCAAACTTGCCGGTGGGGCGTCCGGCAGCTCGAGCGGTACACCGCTTGTGACTGCAGGCGATACATGGAGCTACTTCAAAGGCACGGCTGAGCCGTCTGGGGGCACGACAGCTTGGACGACGCTGGCGTTCGATGATTCCGGATGGCAATCGGGTCCGAGCGGCTTCGGTTTCGGAGACGGTGACGACGCCACGAATCTCAATGCTGATGCGCAACCGCCCATCGTGATGCAGGGGAGCTATCTCAGCGTCTATGCGCGCCGAGAGTTCACCATCACTGATCCCTTGTCCGTTGCCGATCTGTTCCTGGTGATGGACTACGACGACGCCTATGTCGCATATATCAACGGCGTCGAGGTCGCGCGGAGCGTCAACATCTCAGGTTCACCGCCAGCGTTTAACACTCCGGCAACGAGCGGTCACGAGGCCTCCGGCGGCAACACGAACCCGCAAGGTCCCGACATCCTCGACATTGGCAGCGCAATCAGTCTGTTGCAGGCAGGCACGAACGTGCTGGCGGTCCAGGGACACAATCTGGCTGTAGACAATGTAGATTTCTCGCTCATTCCAGAACTGGAGTATGTTCCGACACTGCTCTTACTCGATGATGGTCTGAGCGGCGATGGTGCCGCGGGTGACGGCGTGTATGGCGCCGTGATTGACGGCCAGCCCGAGAATTCCTTGATCCGCTTCCGCATAGAAACGACCGGTCCCAACGGGACCATGTCGCATCCGCGGACTGACGACACGGTCAATTACATCGGGACCGTTGTGGCGGATCCCGCGTTGTCCACGGCCTTGCCGACATTGCAGTGGTTCATGGAGGACGCCGACTATCTCGCAGCGCTTGACCACCGCTTTACCAATGAGACCGAACCGGCCATCCTCTACTACAACGGCGTGCTGTACGACAACATCCAGGCACGCATCAGGGGCGGCGCCTCCCGTGGGTGGGCCAAGCCCAACTGGAGATTCGAACTGCCGCAGGGCCACGATTTCTTTCATCCTGAACTCGTCGACCTACCCGTTGACCAATTGTGGATGATGAGCAGCTACTCGGACAAGAGCTACCTGCGCCAGAAACTCTGCTACGAGGCACTGCGCGACGGCGGGGCCCCGTACAGCCGGACCGAATTCGTCCGGTTGCACCGCAATGGTTCATTCTTCGGGTTGTTCACCTACGTCGAGGCACAGGACGACGACTACGTGGAGCGGAATGGGCTTGACCCGAACGCCTCACGTTACAAGACCAATGATAACAACAGCGCTCACTGCGGGGCCTTTCCCATTGGAACGCTGCAGACTCTGTACAGCAAGCGCCAACGACTCGATGAAGACTACTCGGATCTGTTTACGTTTCTCGATGGAATCAACAATCTTTCTGGTACGGCAAAGCGTAATTTCATCTTTGACAACGTTGATATTCCCACAACGCTGAATTACCTCGCGATCCTAGTTGTGCTGCACGATTCAGAACGCTCCTGGCACAACTACTATTTGTATCGTGACACGGAGGGTTCGCAGCGCTGGACCATGCATGCTTTCGACGAGGACCTGACCCTTGGCCGCAATTGCTGTCCGGTGCTCAACGATGATATTTACGGCAACCGCGACGCCACGGGCAGCCACCCATTGGTCAATACCGCAGCGTGGCCGGACTACTTCGGGCCGTCGATTGGGTGGAATCGCTTTACGGACGCGGTGTTGACCCAGCCGGACATCCAGGAAATGTATTTCCGACGCTTGCGGACACTGATGGACCAACTCCTGGTGGATGGCGTGTGGGAGGCACGGCTCACGGAGATCGAGCTACTCATCGCTACCGAGGCCGAGATGGACCGCCTGGTGTGGCCAGCATGGGGCTCGTCCCAGACCCTTGCGATTGCGATCGACATCATCGAGAACGTCTACCTGTCCCAGCGCCGCCAGCATCTGTTCGTGACCCATCGCGTGTCTGGCGGGATCCCTGAGATTCAGTCTCCCGCGCCCAACATTGTAATCAACGAGATCATGTACAACCCGCTGTCCGGTCCGGATGCCGAGTTCGTGGAGCTGTACAACCCGTCGCTCGACGAGGCGGTGGACCTTTCCGGCTGGGAGCTGGAGGGTGTGGGGCTGACCATACCTGCTGGAACGGTCATTCTCCCCGACGGCTATGCCTTATTCGTGCGCAATAGCGTGCAGTTCCGGACGACCTACGGTGCTGGCCATTATGTGCCGGCCGACTACAGTGGGACGCTGAACAATGCGGGCGAGGTCATCAGGCTTCTCGATGATGATGACATCGTCGTCGACGAAGTGTTCTACGAACCGGTGGCACCATGGCCTGTGTCCGCGGACGGCGGCGGGCCCTCTCTGGAGCTCATCGATTACGCTGAGGACAACGGCACGGCGGGCAACTGGGCTGCAAGCCTAGTGGCCGGCGGGACGCCAGGGGCGCTCAACGGTGTCGCCGTATCCGGACAGCCGATACCCACGGCGCACATCAATGAGGTATTGCCCGTCAACGTGAGCCGCAATATCGATGAGCAGGGTGAGTTCGAGCCTTGGATCGAATTGCACAATACGGGATCGGCCACGGTCAATCTCGGCGGAATGTTCCTGACCGACGATTTTGCGGTTCCTGACCGCTGGGAATTTCCAGAAGGCACCATTCTGTGCGGCGGCCAGTGGTTGCTGGTGTGGGCCGACGCGGAACCGTCGGACGGGCCACTGCATGCCTCGTTTACGCTCAGTCCTCTGGGCGGATCCGTCGGATTATATTCTGCCAGCGGGGTGCTGGTGAGTTCCGTGAACTATCCGATGCTGCCACCTGACGTGTCCTACGGCAGCTTCCCCGACGGCGCGGCCCTGAAGGGGGACTTTGCGCTGCCGACGCCCGGAGCGAGTAATGTCGCAACCGGAGCAGGTGTGTTCCTCAACGAGTACAACGCGGTCCGGGCCGACCGCTATCTGGGTGCCGACACGTTCGAGGGCGATGACGCCGAAGACATTTTCTTTGGTCGCGTGCAAGGTAACGGTGGCAACTGGTTCGAACTTGTCGTGACCGAGGATCATCTCGATATGCGTAACTGGCAGCTCCAGTGGCAGGAGGGGCTGGACAGCGGAACGTTGATGCTGAGCAACGATGTCCTGTGGTCCGATTTGAGAAGAGGAACGGTTGTGACGTTTGCTGAATGGACCACCGCACAGGGCGGGCTCGATACGGATGTCAGCTACGCTCCTGCAAGTGGTGACTGGTGGATCCACGTCAACAGCTTCGACGCCCAGTACCTCACGACTACGACCAACGTCCCGGGCGACGGACCAGGCAATTTCTCCGTGGGCAATGACGACTGGCAGTTGACCATCCTCAATGATATCGATGTCATCCAGTTCGGCCCGGCGGGCGAGGGCATCGGTGTCGCCAATGGTGTCAGCAGCCGTGAGGTCCTCAAGCTCGAAGAAGATCCCAGGGCGACCATTACACCTCTGGCGAATTACAATGATGGTACATCCAGTACGTTCGGTGCTGCCAATCTGTGGAGCGCCGGGACCATCGTGCAGGACTTCACGGGCGTGCGCGCCGGTGTCGTTCAGACTTGTGTCTCAGCGTCGGAGTGTGAGGACGGCAACCCCTGCACAGACCACGCATGCGTCGCCGGCAACTGCGAAGTGACCAACAACGCAGTGGCCTGCAACGACGCCAATCCCTGCACGTCGACAGATGGCTGCGTAGACGGCGTGTGCACGGGCACACCGGTCATCAATTGCTGCATCGCGGATTGCGACTGCGAAGATGGCAACTCGTGTACGCTGGACACCTGTGTCAGCAACTTCTGCCAGCAGATAACGCTGGCCAATGGGGCGATCTGTTTTGACGGTGATTTGTGCACGTTCGATGACACCTGTGCAGGTGGAATCTGTAACGGTACCGCCGTTGATTGTTCGAGCCTGGACGGCTTGTGCGGTGCGGGCGCATGCAATTCCGCTACTGGCTTGTGCGCACTCGTTCCTGCGAACGAGAGCGCTACGTGTGATGATGGCACAGCATGTACGGTTGTGGATACGTGTACGTCTGCGGGCGTGTGCCTGGGGATAGACAACTGCCCGGCCGGACAGGGTTGCAACCCGAATAGCGATCAATGTGAATCCCTGCCCCCGGCGACGGCGCTACCTGTTGTGGCAGGCGATGCGTGGCTTTACTTCAAAGGCACGGTGGAGCCACCGGCCGGTTGGGCCGGCCGTTTCTTTGATGACTCGTCGTGGCTCAGTGGGCCCAGTGGTCTGGGTTATGGAGATAGCGACGATGCCACGGTGCTCCTGGACATGCAGGGTAACTACAGCACTGTGTATGCCCGCCGACGTTTTGATATCGCCAACCCCGGTGCCATCAACCTCATGACACTCACGATGGATTATGACTCGGGCTTTGTCGCCTATCTCAATGGCTATGAGGTGGCCCGCAGCAACGTCGGCGGATCACCCCCGGCGTTCGACAGCGTGGCGGGCAGTGAACATGAGGCGTCCGCTGGAGACACGGGTCCGAATCCGCCTGAGGATTTCTTCATCACTGAGTTCGGCGGTGTGCTGCAGCCCGGGACCAACGTGTTGGCCATTCAAGGGCACAACAGTGACATGAATGATGAAGATTTTTCTCTGATTGCTACGCTCAGCGCCGTGGAATCCGCGGCAGCGCCGGTCGTCCAGAGTGTCGGATCGCGCTACGTGGCGATTACACCGCCGTCAGGGTTAGGTTCGGTAGCGTTACGCGTAGAATCGGCTGCACTGCCGTGTCTACCCCTCTATGTGCAGTTGGACGGCACACTCGACACCACGCCGCAATTCCACAGTTCATTCGAATGGGGCACCGCGTTCGTGAGTGGGCAGGAGATTGTCCCCGAAGAGCAATATGACGTGCGTGCTGACGTTCGCGCGCCGGCGGATCCAGAGAATCTGTCTTCTGTCGAATCCGCGACGACATGGCAATGGGCCGACGCCACGAACACCGACGGAGTCGATATCGTCGATGTGGTGTGTGCATTGGACGGTTTCCTCGACGTATTCACGACATGCACGCTGCAGGGTACCGATATTCGGGGGAGCCTGGATGATGTGCCCGATCAGAACATTGATATCGCGGACATCGTAGCCACGCTTGACGCATTCTCCGGGACCCCATTCCCGGGTCCCGACCCATGCGCGGGTCCTGCGCCACGACCGCCGGGTGGAGACCTGGAGTTGGCCGATATCAGTCTGGTCGTCGGCGCAGGTCATGCGTCGCCGGGTGACATTGTCATCGTGGACGCGTTCATCGAGTCGGAGGCAGCATTGCGCGCGTACCAGGTAACGATGGCCGCACGCGTTGACAAGACGCCGATCAAAATCGTCGATGCGTTCGTCGATGATCATCGCAAGGATTATCTCTTCGTTGACGAGTCGCACTATCCACTGGCGAACCCGGCCGCTGGGCGCGTGGGTGGAGCGCTGCTTACAGGAGGGACGCGCCCGTCGAGCAGGGCGTATCTGGGCACGTTCGAGTTGCACGTCCCCCTCACCGCAACCGGTACACTCGAAGTTCGACTCCTTCAGGCAGGAACACTGCTGGTGGATGTCGACGGTCGTGTCGTCGATGTTGGCACAACGCGACCCGGGGTCATTCGGGTGCTGCCGGAACGTCGGGGGCATTGATCAGGCGCAGCCCCATCTGCGCACAGCAGGACAAAGGGTGAATGGAGCATGGACAGGGTTGCATCGTATCCAGGATGGATTTGTCTCGTCTCCACCTTCGTGGTGGTAGCACTCGCCGGGCCACTGCGCGCTCAGTCCGTTCCCCCCGGGTTCGTGGTGGAGAACGCGTTTCCAGCAGCGAGTTTTTCGGCGCCGGTGCAGATCGTGTTCATGGCCGATGGTCGCAAGCTGGTGGTCGAGCTCGCCGGTAGAGTGTGGGTCATGACGGCCGCCGGCATTCGGCTGCCAACGCCGTTGATCGACATGAATCTGGAAGTGCTCTCCGGGTCCGGACGCGGCCTGCTGGGCGTCGCCCTCGATCCTGACTTTGCAACCAACCGCTGGGTGTACTTCCTCTATACGGTCGACCCCAATGCCGACGGCAGCGATGGAGAAGATGAGAGCTTCGGCCGCTTGACGCGCTATCAGGTCGACGCCGTCAACCCCAACATCATCGACCTGGCGACTCGTCAAGTACTGATTGGACCGACCTGGCCCGAAGGCGTTCCCGCGCTCGATTCGTTCCATGTCATCGGAACCCTGCGGCTCGCAGCGGACAAAACA
>CALODL010000033.1:0-563602 GCA_942492115.1 uncultured Planctomycetota bacterium | reverse complement strand
ACAAGACCGAGCCAGGCAAGTGCGGCCGGGAACCTGACGAGGACACGGATGGTGACGGTATTGCGGACTGCGTCCCGCGTTCCAGCCGACGAGCTTGAACGATGATGACTGTGCGGCGGGCCGGACATGTGTTCTGAGCCTGCAGCCGGTCGGGGTCTGCTCGTGTCTCGACGCCGATGACTGTGCAACCGGTGATTGTCTGCCCAGCCGCCACCGGCTCTGGCAGCAGCGTTTGCGTAACGGAGTTTTGTGGTGATCTGTGCCCCACCGACGGTGACAAAGCGGCCGCCCGGCGAGTGCGGCTGCTCGGTCCCGGACGTTGACGACGACGAAGATGGTGTTTTCGATTGTGGCTGCCTGCACACGCCCGTTCCTGTGCGTGGATGACTGAGATTGCGGGCCCAACGGCATGTGTGCGGCGTGTGAATCGGCGGAGACTGTGGCGGCCATGAGCACGTCTGCGTCATCGGAGATGGCTATGGCGACTGGTGTCCGGCAGACCCCGACAAGGTCGTCCCGGGCCTGTGCGGCTGCGGCTTTACGGATGACGCGGACAACGACAACGATGGCGATGGCGTGATCGACTGTGTCGACGCCTGTCCGGATGATCTCGAGAAATCCGCATCCGCACCGGGATGTGCCGGTTGCGGAGAGCCGGATCGGTCATACACCGTTGGGGGGATCGTTCATATCCCGGGCAACCTGCTGGCCGGAGTTCCCGGCGTGATGGTCCAGCTGTTCTGTGACGATTTTCCGTACAACCAGACGGTCACGACCTGTGATGCGGCGCATGTCGGGACGTTCAGCCTCGACAATGTCCCTGCGGTTTGTGTCATCTCAAGTTCGCGTGTATGTTGACGCGTGCGATGACCATTCGATGTCATGGCCTGTGGTCAGGCTGCAGGCGTCGGTGCCGGCGAAAACGTTGATATCGTGGTGAATGCCGCACATGGAGCAGGGCACAGTCCGTGCCTTCAGACCGTTGCAGCAACGGCCTATACGGGGACCTTCGACATCATTGGATTCAACGAAGCCTGCCGGGAGTTCAGCGTCGGTGATCCGTCGCGTCCGGATTGCATGGCGGAGCACATGGTCTGCCGCTGACTCAAACGCTTCCGGCACTCGCCGAGTGTTTCTTCGCGGGGGGGGCCTGTGGCCACCTGCTGTCCGGCCCATGCTGATTTCGGCGACGCCTATGATGTGGATTGTTTCGGTCGCCTGGATTGCAACAGCGACGGATTCTTCAGCATCGTGAGTGACTTGTGGTGCTGGTCCCATTGCCTGGTCACGGGCGCTGCCAACCTGGGGGTGTGCGCGGCCCCGCGCTTGTACGCGTGAATCAGGGACTGACCGGTCATACGATCGGCGGGCTCATCTATTCCGACGAGGTCCATCCATTGACGTCCGGCGTGGCTGATCAACGTGTTGTCGTCGTCGATCAGGATGCGTACCGCTATGTGGTGCATACGGATGAACTCGGAGTCTGGGCTGTCGACGGTTTGGCCGACGGCCCGGTGTGGGTGTATTATGCCTCCTCGCGCAGCGGCGTCGCACTGGACGTCAACGCAGTCAACCAGGCCGAGAACCAATCCCTGTTTCATGTCGTGAACAGCCGCCGCGGGCGCGGAGCGCGGGCCGGCGGTGGGCGTTGATTCTCCCTCGCGCGCGCCTGTTGATAACCTGGGTAACGGAAATCGACTAAAGTCTGGTTGACATTTTTGTCCCCAGGTAGTACAAAGTCGAACCTGCCCAAGCTGTAATGGGTTGCTGGGGCCTGTTGATTGTGTTGGGTTAGGGGTTCGGTCGCCCCGCCCTAACGAGAGAGAGAGAGATGACATCATCAAACCTTCTCCTGGCGCCGCCTGCACTCCGTCCGGATCGGTCTCTGCCCCCACTTCAAATATCTACGAGGAATATCGCCATGCGCTCCTGTTTTTTAGCTGCAATCGTTCTGTTTTCCGTGCCGATGGCTTCATTTGCACAAAGCTGCTATCTCAACGAACAAACGCCGACTTAACGCCCATCCCGCTCCCCGGGTTCTGTGGGACCAACGTCTTCGAAGGTTTCGTCGTTCTCGATGGCGGCAACTTGACGACGGTCAACGGCGTCGAGCTGACTTTGACGAACACGCAGAATGCCAATGACGTGATTTCGTTCACATCGTGCAAGGCCGGCGGACTGCTGTGTGGCGCATTCTTCATGTGTGTACCGAACGGCACATATACGCTCAGTGCGACGCGTGCCGGCTTCAGTTTCCAGTTGAAGGACGGTCCGGCGCTGCCTGCCAATCTGACGTTTCCTGACGACATCGATGATCTCAATACGATCCTGACCACTCAATGGCGACCCGTGCACGATGGACAGTGATTGCCCCGCAGACGGCAACGCATGTACCACTGCCGTGTGTAACGCCGGAGACTGCGGTCAGGCACCCGTGGCCAACGACACGCCATGCGACGACAACAGCCCCAACACGTGCACAGATGTCTGTACCGCAGGCGTATGCGGTGGTGAATCGTGCGGCGGAGGAGGGTGTGACCCGGCATGCGTCGAGGACGGCAATCCGTGTACGGCGGTGTCCTGTATCAACGATGTGTGCGTCAATCTGCCCGTCGCCAATGGCACGTCGTGCAGCGATGGTCTGGGGTGCAACGGCCAGGAAACCTGCCAGTCTGGTTCGTGTGCCGGGGGCAGCCCGATCGGGTGCGGGCACCTGGATACCCAGTGTTTGATCGGTGTCTGCATCGAGCCCGGGTCGTGCGGGACGATCGCGGTGACCAACGGTCTGGCCTGCGACGATGGCAACCCGTGTACGGTGAGTGAATGCGACAACGGTGCGTGTGTCGCCACGTCCGGCGCCGAGAGCTATCTCGTGGGCGGCGCAGCAATTCCGGCCTGCGACCCGGTCAACCCCTTTGCAGGTGATATTATCGCGGGCCTGCCCGTCAGTATCGATTGCGATATTGCCAGTGACGCGACGACGACAGATTGCTCGGTGGCATCTACGGTTTCGAAGTGCCTTGTGGCAACTGCACCGTCAGCGTGGATCACCCTGCGGCGGCCTGCAACGCGGGTTTTGATTTCTATGTCGACGGTGACAACCAGGAGACCAGCAGCATCGATATCGTCGTGGGTGACCTCAACCAGATGATCAATCAGAACCTCAACATCGTGGCCAATTTCGTGCACACGGATATGAACGGTGATGGATTCCTGGCCGTGAACGGATGAGTTGCCGATACTGGCGGCCTGTCTGTTCGATGGGTTGCCGCTGCCGCCTGAGTTCACGTGTGACTGCCCGGCACCCGGTTGTGTGCCGTGGTGACTGCAATCTCGACGGCTTCCTCAGTATCGTCGGTGACGTCCCATGCACGGTCGACCGGCTGTTCGCAGTGGGGGCGGGCGACGGTTGTCCGGCTCTGGTGGGTGAGGAGTGCGTGGGGGCCGTTCAGCCGATGGCGACGACCGGGCACGCTCTGACGACCGGCGGGATGGTCTTCAGTGACCGCGTCCGTCCACTCAGCAGCGGCCTGTCCGGGATCGCGGTCACCATTCGTGAAGACGCCTCGGGTGAACACGTGGGTGAGGCCTACACGGATGAACTCGGCGTGTGGCGTGCTGAACTTCCAGCCAATAAGGTCTACGTCTTCGAAGTCGATGGCGGGCGCGCGCCGCCTGCTGGTCAGTGAAGCTGCGGCTGCAGGACGCCCAGAATATCGTCTGGGTTGTTGAAGAAAATGGGGCATCTCGCGATCGTCCGGACCGACGACGGCGGTAATTCAGGATCCGGTCTTGGCACTCAAAGGCTTACGATCTCGTATACCTTGTTTGAATTAGGCGTTAAGCTGGGCTCGTTCGGTGGGGTGTTGTGCGTATGGCCAACGGAGTCAACGGTGTTCAACCAAAAAAAAGACGAAAGTGGATCGTTGATGCTTGACATGGTGGGCATGGCGATTTACAAAGCCATCCTTGAAGATAGGATGTGTGGGCCCTCCAGATCGGGCGTGCAACAAGCTCCTGAGGGAGGAGCTGGCATCCAATTCAGCTGAAGGGTTTCAAGTGTTGCTGTACGGGCCGAGGGGTCGGTCTCGAAGCGACTGGCGCGCTTGCAAAGCCATAACGCTGTTCAACCTTGGGAAGAGAGAGAAAACTTGATGATCCGCTCTGAGAGCTGGGCGCATCCAGAGTCAATTCTCAATTCATTCACTAACGCCGCACACGCGTGTGTTGGCGCTGATCTTTGTGACTACCGGCGCGCACAGTCCCCCTGTTCGCGCCTATCTGGGATGAGTTCGAATCGAGAAAATGGGCTAGGGCGTGTATCCCTGCCGGTTCTTTAACGTCATAAAGGGCTAGGGCCAACGCCCTCCCGGTCAGAAAAAACGGAGGACTAACGAAATGTCAAAGAGTCACGTAAGGCTGCTGGTTGCAGCCGGTGTCGGAATCAGCTTGTGTTGCGGTGTTGCACAAGCTGCAAAGCAGATCGTCAACACGGCATACAGCTCGGGGATTTCCGGCGCGAATCCATGGCAGTGCGCTGCCATTGAAGTCGGGATCCAGGCGAACGCGACCGGGGCGGATGATCCGCTCTCGAACAGGTGGTGTGCGACCGAGTACTACTGGAAGTTCCAGGATGGGACGAACAGCCCGACGAATCTGCAGTTTTACCACTGCAACCCGAACAGCTGCAGCAACACCGACTGGTGTCCGCAGGATGGTACGACGGAAAACTCGTACTACTCCCACTGCAACAACTCGGCTTGCGTCGATGACGAAGACTTTCCGATCAACAGTGCCGGCGGCGCCTGTCTTCAGCTTACTGGAGAGGTGAGGAACGTCGTTGCCACCATTCCACTGCCCAAGGCCCCGAATGTGCCCGGTGGCATCATCGAAATCTGGGTCAAGCTGGTTGCCGAGCAGGACTGCAAGGGCACTGAAGGCCCCGCTGGTGTCTGCAGCCAGACCCACGACAGTTCGTACGCCCGCATCGACGGTGTGTTCCATCTGCCCGGTGGCGTGATGGAATTCAGTGCGGGTCCGCCCACCGCTCTCCAGATCGATGAAGGCGACAGCGATGGCGACGGTACGGCAGACGGCTGCGACGCCTGCCCGAACAACCCGACCAAGGACCGCGTCATCGGCTGCTGCGGTTGTGGTTCCAACGCCTGTGACGGTACGAACCTCAGCGATCCGAACAGCGAATGTGATTACGATGGCGACGGCGTGCCCAACTGTGCCGACGAGTGCTGGCAGAATTCTGCCCGCGTCTGTGTCGGCGAGTGCGGCTGCGATTACGAGGGTGACCTCCACTGCGGCCCGGCCAACCATTTCTGTGGCGAATCCTGCCCGATCGGGCCCGGTGGCCATGGCGGCGCCGTGGGTGACGGCGACGGTGACGGCATGGGCACCTGCCAGGGTCGCAAGCCGGTTGGACACCCTGGATTCTTCTGTGTCGAAGATCCTTCATGCTGGGAACCCGAGGGTCCGTTCTGCACCGAAACCAGCCCGTTCAAGCAGGACGTGGAATGTGCACAACTCGGCGATCTGCCGTACCACATCGACCAGTACTGCAGCCAGCTGCAGAATTGTTACGAAGCTGACAGCGATGGCGACTGTACCCTCGATTGTCACGATCACTGCCCGCTGGACGTCCTGAAGACCCAGCCAGGGATCTGCGGTTGCAACTGGGCCGATGTCGACACCGACGGCGACGGGACCTATGACTGCCCGTGTGCAGGCTATGAAACGTGCGTCACAGACGCCGACTGTGCGGGCGGCGATTGCGTCGATTGCGGTTCGGGTGGCGGCTTCGGCGCCTCCTGCAGCCCCGGCGACCGCGTCTGTGTCATTGAGGACACCTGTGGCGACTACTGCCCGACCGATGCCAACAAGCTCGTCCCGGGCATCTGTGGTTGTGAAGAGCCCGACGTCGATTCTGATGGCGACGGCACCTATGACTGCCACGACAACTGCCCCAACGATCCCAACAAGACCGAGCCCGGTCTCTGCGGATGCGGTGTTGCTGACACCGGCGACAACGACGGCGACGGCGTGCTCGATTGCGTCGACCTGTGTCCGGATGATCCGATGAAGATCACCCCGGGCGTCTGTGGTTGTGGCGAAATGGAAGCACCCGCTGGTGGTTACACCATCGGTGGCATCGTCCACATTCCGCTGCGCAGCGAGCTCGATTTCTTCGACGGCGTTCCGTACATCGACATCCAGCTGACCTGCCAGAATGCTGCCGGCAATCAGCTGACCGACACGTGCCAGGTCGACGGTCACACCGGAGCGTTCAGCTTCGACAACGTGCCCTGTGGTCTGTGCAGCCTGTCGTTCCGCTACAAGGACACCTGCGAGGACATGTTCGCCACCAAGATCTGTGGTGAAGATGGCATGGCTGGTGCGGGTCAGTGGATCAACTTCGATGTCAACAAGGCCAATGCCCTGGGCATGTCGCCCTGTCTGCAGAACATCGACGTCGTGGCGACCAACAACAGCTACGACATCCTGATGAGCAACCAGGCGTGCAAGACAGATGGCGGCGCCTTGTGCTTCGACCACGTCGGTCGCCCGAGCATGTCGCTGAGCACTTCGCTCATCCGTCTGGCCGGTTGTTTCTTCAACGGCGCCTGCTGTGGCCCGGCCGGGGCTCAGGCTCTGCAGCCCGTCGGCTTCTGCAAGTGCCGCTACGACTGCAACAACGACGAGATCTTCAGTGTCGTCAGTGACCTGTGGTGTTGGACGGACTGCCTCGTCAATGGCGAATGCCACCCGGACCAGTGCGGTGACACACCGTTCCCGCCGGGAGTCGGTGGTGCTGCCAACATGGCGTCGACCGTCGGTGGTATCATCTTCGACGATGCCGACAACCCGCTGAGCTCAGGCATCGAGGGTGTTCGTGTCGATGTCATCGCTGCCGACGGTAGCGTGATTGCTGGCGAAACCAACCGCATTGGCGTGTGGGTCGTCGAAGGTCTGGAAAATGGCACCTACAACGTCGAATTCGACGGTGGCAAGGGCACCACGACCATCAGCGTCAACAATGACAACATCGAGAAGAACCAGTCGATCCAGTGGCACAAGAAGACCAACGTTCGTCGTCTCGACGGACGTCGTGCGGCCACTAACTAGTAACTGACGGCATCCGGGCAACAGGCCCGCGGGTCACGAACCCGGATGTCACAATTGGATGGGCGCCGCCGGCTTGCCGGGGGCGCCCATCCGACTATCAACAGCACATCTGGAATGCATGACAGAGGAGCGGGATACCCCGCGAGCGGTCAACGACATCCAGCGCGGAGGACATGACATGCCAACGGTAAAAGCACTAGGCGTCGCCGTCGCGATTACGGCGTGCTGCGGAGCGGCCGCTATGGCCCAATTCGCGGTTGAGGGAGCCACCCTCCAGGAGGGGGGCGGAATTTTTGATGGATTGGTCGGTGCTGAGGTGACCCTGTCGCCGCAGCCTTCCGGCCCGACGACGTCCACGACCAGCGGAGCGCTGGGGCTGTGGTCATTTGCAAATGTGGCGGGCGGCACTTACGCGGTCAGCGCCGAGCTGGCCGGTTACTGCTTCCCGGTTCAGATCATCGTGGTCAACCAGGGCAATGCCACACAGAATCAGAACATTTTTCTGCACGGTAGCGACGATGGTTGCCCGCCGGTCGAAGGCGAATGCGAGATGGCTTCGGACTGTCCACGCCCCGATCTGTGCCGCAACATCGGTTGCGTTGAAAACATGTGCACGGATCTCGGCCCGATCGATTGTGACGGTGCCTGCGATCCCGGCACGGGCCAGTGCGGTCCGTGCGGCGGTTCCGGGGAGTGCGACGATGGCAATCCCTGTACGCTCGACAGCTGCCAGGGGGGCGGGTGCGTCTTTGAACCCGTCGTGTGCGAGGATTTCGGCCCATACCCCTGTTCGTTCGAGGCCTGTGACCCGAAGGGGGCGCCCGGTAACTGCGACGGTCTGCGTATTGCAGGCGATCACGAAGCGTGTGACGATGGCGACCCGTGCACCGAAGGCGAGTTCTGCTGGACCCTGCAGTGCATGGGTGGCGTGCCGACTGACAGCGCCTGCTGTGACGTCGAGTGCCCCGAAGGACAGGTGTGCTGCGAAGGCGTGTGCCAGGAATGCTGCGACGATGGAGATTGCGATGATGGCAATCTGTGCACGATCGATTCGTGCGACGGCGGCAGCTGCACAGCGACTCCGGTCGTGTGTGACGACGACGGCGTCTTCTGCAACGGCACCGAAGCATGCAATCCTTCCAACGGGTTGTGCGAGGGGACCGGTAATCCCTGTGCGGCGGGCGAGGTGTGCTGCGAGGTGACGGACAGCTGCGTCGATGAGTGCTGTGATGACAACGCCTGTGATGACGGCGACCTGTGCACCACCGATGCGTGCGTCGGTGGCACCTGCCAGTACACGCCGGTCGACTGCCCGGACAATGGCGTCTTCTGCGATGGCCCCGAGTCGTGCGACGACCAGACTGGTGAGTGTGTCAGCGGCGGCGACCCGTGCGGTGACGGCGAGGTGTGCTGTGAGAGCAGCGCCAGCTGCGTCGACGAGTGCTGCGACGACAGCGCCTGTGATGACGGCGACCTGTGCACCACCGACGCGTGCGTCGATGGGACCTGTCAGTATACGCCGGTCGACTGCGCGGACGACGGACTGTTCTGCAACGGCGAGGAGGTCTGTGATGGGGGGACCGGCGAGTGCGTTTCCACCGGGAACCCGTGCGAAGCCGGGCTGCAGTGCTGCGAAGATTCGGACACTTGCGCCGCATGCTGCGACACGTGCACGACCGATCTGCCGTGCCATTCGGCGTCATGCGACGACGGCGAATGTGTCGTCGAAGAGCTGTGCTCCGGTGACGAGATCTGCGATCCGTGCAACGACGTTTGCGTAACACCCGAGATTTGCGGTGACACGGTGAATGCCAGCATCTACCTGATGCTCGACCGCACGGGCAGCACGACGAGTGCCACCCGTATGGCTCAGGCCGATGCTGCAAAGCTGTTCATCAGCGCATTTGCAACGGCTCTCGATCCGCCGCCGGTGGCCCTCGGCGCATTTGGATGTAACTGCGGCGATCAGGATGCAGGATCCGGGGAACCACCACCACTGGATGCATGCTCGCAGCCCGGTCAGGTGTGGCCCGATGCGGGACCGGGTATCCAGCAGTGCGTCGCGGCCTCGAATCCTGCAGACCTGGGTATGCTTCCGTGTGCGTGCACGCGTGAGCAGTTCACCAATTCCTACGGTGACGACGACGCGGTCCTCGATGGCGATCTGTACTCGGCGATCGATATCATCAGCACCTCGGTGAGCAGCCTGGGAACCCATTTTGCCGAGGGGCTCTACGCGGTCACTGATGAACTCAATAACGCCGACCCGGGTCTGGGTAAGATCCTCATTTTCATGTCGGATGGCGGAGATTGCGATGGTTCGAATGCCGCAGGGAACTGCGACACTCTGACGCGGGACGCCGCCGATGCACTCAAGGCCGACGGCGTCGAGATTTTCGCGGTTCGCTTCGGGACCAGTCAACCGACGACGACGATGATGGAGATCGCATCCGAACCCAAGGACACGCATTTTTATGACGATCCCGAGGCCGACGACCTGCAGCTCATCCTCGAGGAGATCTTCAACTCGATCACATGCCAGCCACCGAGTGATTGCTGCATGTCGTCGTGCGGTGCGAACAACGTGTGCGAGATCGAGTGCTTCGATTCGGTCGTGTCACCTCCGATCATGCAGTGTTCCGATCCGAATTACCTCATAGGCGGCATGATCTGCGGCGACATCGCCGATCCGCTGGGCTCGGGGATCGAGGGTGCGACCATTACGGTCGAGTGTCCCGATTCCGGGTTCTCGCAGGCGGTCGACAGTCAGTGCGATCCGTCTGGTTTGTGGACTGTGGACAACGTACCGTGTGGTCACTGCACGGTGACGGTGGACTACCCCTGCGGCAACTCATTCGTGTGCTACGGTGAGGATGCCAACTATGCGGTTGGTTCGCCGGTGACCGTTGACGTGCACGATCCGCGAATGGCCTATAACCAGAATCTCGCCTTTGTCGGGGAGCCTGGTTTCGAGGTTCACGACCTCAACGGCGACAGCCTGGTGACGGTTGGCGACGTGCCGTCGTTCATCAATTGCCTGTTCAACGGCGATTGCGACGAGGCCGTCTGTCCGGCTCCCGGCTGCACCTGTCGTGGTGATTGTGATGGCAGCGGCCTCTTCACCATTGCCAGTGATCTGGCCTGTTTCACCGATTGCCTGTTCTATGGCGTGTGCTCGGGTGGTCCTTGTGGGGGTCGTAACGCGGCCGCCGCCAGCCCAACCGGTACGCACCTGATCGGTGGGGCGGTGTATGCGGCGGACGCCGATCCGCTGGGCAGTGCCGTCAGCGGTTTCCAGGTCCGATTGTTCGATGATCAGGGTAAGGTCGTTCAGACCACGCTGACCCGCGAATTCGGGCTGTGGACCATGGACAATGTGGCTGAAGGCGACTACTCCGTTGTCTTTGGGCGCGGCGTGCGCGGGGAGACCTCACGGCGTATCGTGGTTGAGAAGTCCAACGAGGCGCTCAATCAGAACATTACGCTGAAGCGGAATCGCCGCACGACCCGTCGCTAGTCGACGGTGCGTCATCCTTGTTTCTTTCGGGGGGTCGGCCTGACTGGGCCGGCCCCCCTTTCATATATATGCGGCTCCGACGCGCGCCCTGACCCAGAAGGCGAGGTTGGTTCCCGCTCATTAGAACTTCTCAGCTTTAGCTTGAATCGACGGGCCAACATCCGATAAAATGGTGAACCAGCGATCGGCATCGACCGTCGCGCGATTCCCACCAGCCGGGGGGCTTGAGAGGGATAGAATTGCGCGAACAGACTGATATAGTCACGCAATCGATGCAACTGTCCGAAAGGTGTGCGATTGCAATTCGCTGAAGGGGATCCGAGGAGGCGCCACCTGGCTCTCTTCACCGTTCTTGATTGTTCCCAGCGCATCGACAACTTGATCGACGTTGAGCCGCCCGCAGCGCGGCTTGCTTAGCTTGTCCAGGATGGCACGAGCACAAATGCGTCTTGGAGCTGCGTCTCAGGATGAGGCCGCTCTTGATTGCAACACGTGAGACCGGCGATCGGCGGCTCGATCTGACGGGGTATTCGCCTTGTGAGGCGACTTTGGAGAAGTGAATCATGGTACGCAAACCACTGTGGTCTGTATGCATTGTCGGCTTGTTGTCCCTGGCTTGTGGGACACCGGTTCTAGCCCAGGTCTGTGGCGATGGCCAGTGTGTGGGTGAGAACCCGATCAGCTGCCTGGCCGATTGTCCGGCCACCGTGGGCGGCATCGTTTTCGATGACGAATCCAATCCGTTGTTCAGTGGCGTCAACGGCGTGGCCGTCCATATCGAGGGCATCAACGGCACGGTGGCCGACATCGACCTGGTGACTTCAGGCCAGGCACCCGCAACGGGCAACTGGAATGCGGAACTCTTCGAAGGGACCTACAGAATCTCCATGACCCTGACGGGGTTCTGTTTCACCGAATACCTCTTCGGTGACCCGGTGGGGCCGACGCCGTACATTGTGACGGTCAATCAGAATTCCGACTTCGGGCGCCTGGGCAGTCAGTTCACCTTTGCCTATCAGACTGCCGAACCGTGCCCGTGTGATGACCACAGCGATTGCGACGACAACGATGCCTGTACCGCTGATGCCTGCGTCAACACGGCCTGTGTGAACACGCCCGGTCAGAACTGCTGCATCGTCGACGCCGACTGTGCCGACGGCGATGCCTGCACGATCGACACCTGTGTCCAGGGCGACTGTGAGAACACCCCGACCCAGGATCCCGACTGTTGCAACAACGACGCCGATTGTGACGACGGCGACGATTGCACGGAAGACATCTGCGTCAGCGACAGTTGCCAGAACAACCTGATTGGCGACTGCTGCCTCGTCGACGACGACTGCGATGACGGCAACGCTTGCACGGATAACGCGTGCGTCGACAACGCATGCGAAATCACCAATAACTCTGACATGTGCGACGATGGCGACGCCTGCACGGAAAACGATGTCTGTTCGAACGGTGCGTGCAGCGGTTCGGCCGTGGTGTGTGACGACGGTAACATGTGCACCGATGATGTTTGCGTCGGCGGGGCGTGCCAGTTCAACAACAACAACGCCGCTTGCGATGATGGCGATGCCTGTACGGAGAACGACACCTGCGCGGGCGGCGCGTGCAGCGGGTCAGCGATCGTGTGCAACGATCAGAACGAATGCACCGACGACAGCTGCGTGGGTGGTACATGCCAATTCAACAATAATAGTGATTCCTGCGACGACGGTGATGGCTGCACGGAGAACGATATGTGCTCGGGCGGCGCTTGCAGCGGAACGCCGGTGGACTGTGATGATGAGAACCCGTGCACGGACGACAGCTGTGTCGGCGGTTCGTGCCAGTTCAGCAATAATTCCGACGCGTGCAATGACAACCAAAACTGTACGCAGGAGGATACTTGCGTGAGTGGACAGTGTGTCGGTACGTCGATTCCGGGATGTGCGTCGTGCCAAAATTCGCAGGACTGCGACGATGGCAATCCGTGCACGGTTGACACCTGTACGATGGCCAACGTGTGTGTCTATAGCAACAATGCGGACATGTGTGATGATGGTGATGCCTGTACCACGGGCGACGCCTGTTCGAACGGCTCGTGCGCGGGCTCGCCGGTCGTGTGCGACGACGGCAACACGTGCACCGACGATGCGTGTGTTGCGGGTTCCTGTCAGTTCACGAATAACAGTGCCAGCTGTAATGATGGCGATGCGTGCACGGTAAATGATGCCTGCTCGGGTGGCTCATGCAGCGGTACGGCGATGGTGTGCAACGACGGCAACGCCTGTACGACCGACAGCTGCAGTGGTGGCTCGTGTCAATTCACCAATAATACGAATGGCTGTGATGATGGTGATGCCTGTACCACGGGCGACACCTGTTCGAACGGCTCGTGCGCGGGCTCGCCGGTCGTGTGCGATGACGGCAATCTCTGTACGAATGACGCCTGTGTTGGCGGCTCATGCCAGTTCACCAACAACACCGTGTCGTGCGACGATGGCGAGGAATGTACGCAGAACGACGCGTGCTCGGGTGGCCAGTGCAGCGGCACGCCGATCCAGGGTTGCGAGGCATGTACGGACGATGGAGACTGCGACGACGGTAATCCGTGCACCGATGACACGTGTGACGGCGATGTGTGCATGTACTCGAACAACAGTGACTCGTGCGACGACAATGACCCGTGCACGGTGAACGACACGTGCTCCGGCGGCAGTTGCAGTGGTACGGTCGATACGGATTGCTGCACGCAGAACACCGAGTGCAACGACAATGATCCGTGTACGACCAACGTCTGTGACGACAACACGTGTGTCTTCGATCCGATCGATAACTGCTGCGTCATCGACGGTGATTGTGAGGATGGCGACGATTGTACGGCCAACAGTTGTGACGACAATGAATGCGTCACGACCCCGCTGGCCGGCTGCTGCGAGTCGGATGCCGATTGCGAAGACGGCAATGACTGCACCGACGACGTGTGTGACGCCACCATGTGCATCCATACGGTGATTGAGGATTGCTGTACCAGTGACGGCAACTGCAACGACGGGAATCCGTGCACCGTGGATACCTGTGTCGAGAACACCTGCGAAAATACGCCGGCCGACGTCGGCACGCCGTGTGATGATGGCAATCCGTGTACGACCGACGGTGCCTGTGGGGCCGACGGGGTGTGCAACAGCGTGGTCAACAACGGCGTGTTGTGCGACGACGGCAACGGCTGCACCCAGGGCGACAGTTGCACCAACGGCGTGTGCATCGGGACTGCGATCCCGGGGTGCGGCAGCCCTCCCGTTGGGCCAGTGGACCCGCAGCCGCCGATGTCAGATGACCTCGACGAAGACGGTGTGGTCACCAGCCAGGACAACTGCCCGCGGACGCCCAACGGCCCGGATCTCGGGACGTGTCTGGGCGGCGATACGGTGTGCAACTCCGACTTCGATTGCGGCCCGGACGGTACGTGCAGCCTTGATCAGGAGGATACCGACAGCGACCGCATAGGCGATGTCTGCGATCTCGATCGCGACGGCGACGGTGCCCTGAATGACGCCGATGGCTGTCCGGACGATGTGGACAAGAGCGGCCCGGGCCAGTGCGGCTGCGGCGTGTCCGACGCCGACGGTGACAATGACGGTATGGCCGATTGCAACGACGGCTGTCCGGAAGACGGCGACAAGACCGCGCCCGGAACGTGTGGGTGCGGTATCGCCGACGACGACAGCGACGACGACGGCGAGCCGGATTGTCGCGATCAGTGCCCGACGGACGGCGACAAGACCACGCCGGGTGATTGTGGTTGCGGTGTCTCGGACGAAGACACGGACGAAGACGGTATGCCGGACTGCGTCGACAACTGCCGCGAGGTGCCCAACAGCGTGGCGGCCGGGACGTGCACTACTGGAGAACTCGGTTTGGCTTGTCTCAGCGATGCCGACTGCGACTGTGTGGTCGACGAGAATCGCGGCGTCAGCGGCACGGCCTTTGGCGTGTGCAGCATGAATCAGGAAGACGACAACGGTGACGGTGTTGGTGATGCCTGCCAGGACGATTTCCAGACGCCGTGCCCGGCCGACGAACCGCAGCCCGGCCCTGATGAGCCGGGCCAGGAAGATCCCTCGAAAACCGCGTGCGGGCTCGACTGCGGCAATACGGGCGGCATGGCCATGATGATGATGATGCTCGGCCTGCTGCTCATGAAGACGGGCGTAAACCGTCGCCGGTTCGATAGATAGGACCGCAACCCGCTGTTCAACCGAGGCCCGTTGGCCGGACGCCTGGTCGTCCGGTCGGCGGGCCTTTTGCATGCGCCGATCGCCGGAGGGGCCCCGGATCGCGGGCCATCGGGGGTGGCTGATTTCCCGGCCCGGATCGTGTACACTGTCCCGCGGGTTTTTACGCAACATCCGGGGATACACGCCCACTGACGCGCGCACTGCGATCGTCATCCGGGGCTTCCCCACTCAAAACCCCGTGCACACCCACAGCGGGGTGCTGTGCCGCCCTCCTGGGCCGCGGCGCGGGGTCAATACGAAACCGGAGCCAGACGTGATGAGATTGAACAACGCACTACGGGCCGTGGTCTATGTCGCACTGTGCGGCGCAATTGGGACGGCCGCCCACGGTCAGTCATGTAACAGCAACGGCACGTGCGACACCGGCGAGAACGACGTGTCGTGTCCGAACGACTGCTTCAGGGTCGGCGGTCTCGTCTTCAGCGACACGGCAGACCCGTTGTTCAGCGGTATCGCCAACGTCAGCGTACTCATCGAGGGCATCAACGGCACACCGGGCCAGTTTCCCACGATGACGTCTGCCGATGGCCAGTCGCCGGGCATCTTCGATGTCCAGTTGTCCGAAGGCCGCTACCGCATCACGCTGACGCTGAGCGGCTGGTGCTTCTTCGGTGTCGATACGGGCGGCGGTAACATCAGTGCGGGCGGCCCCACGCCATTGACCATTAACGTCAACGACAATACGCGGGACGGCCTGGGAAATACCTTCGTTCTGGGTGTTCAGGATGCAGGGCCGTGCAGCGACGCGGGCTGTTCCAGTGACAACGGCTGTAACGATAACAATCCATGTACCGACGACCAGTGTGTCGGCGGCGTGTGCGAGAATACGCCTGATGGATCGTGCTGCATGTCGTCCAACGCGTGTGACGATGGCAGTTCATGCACGTCCGATGCGTGCGTCAACAATGCGTGCGTATTCACGCCCATTCCGGGCTGTTGCGCCAGTGACAACGGGTGCAACGATAACGATCCCTGTACGGATGATCAGTGTGTCAGCGGTACCTGTCAGAATACATCGCTGCCCGGGTGTTGTACGTCGCCCAACGATTGCCAGGATGGCAACGACTGCACGGAAAACACCTGTGAGGACAATTCCTGCAGGACTTCGCCCGTCTCCGGTTGCTGCGACACCGACGGCGACTGCAACGACAACAACCCGTGTACGGTGGATGCCTGCGACGACGGCGACTGCATCATCACACCCCTCGACGGGGACGCGTGCGACGATGGCAACGGGTGCACGATCAATGACGTGTGCAGTGCCGGCGTGTGCACCGGGGACGCCACCCCGGGATGCGGTGGTGGTAACCCGGGAGGGGGAGGCGCTGCAGCGGGTGTCGGCGGCGGTGGCGTGTCTCCTGCTTTGGGAGACCTCGATGCGGATGGGATCCCGACGAGCATGGACAACTGTCAACGCGTGCCCAATGGTCCCGATGCCGGGACGTGCGTCGTGTCCAGAATGGGATGCACGGCGGACGAACCATGCCCAGCGGGCGATCGCTGCAGTTTGAATCAGGACGATCAGGACAACGACGGCATCGGCGATGTCTGTGACCTCGATCGTGACGGTGACGGCGAGCTGAACGATACCGACGGTTGCCCCGATGACGTGGACAAGGATTCTGCCGGTGCGTGCGGTTGCGGCATTTCGGATCTCGATTCCGATCGCGATGGTACCCCGGACTGTGCCGATCAGTGCCCCGACGATGAGACCAAGGCCGCTCCCGGTGTATGTGGATGTGGTGTGGCCGATGCCGATCGCGACAGCGACGGCACGCTGGATTGTGAGGATGACTGCCCCGATGATGCTGCCAAGACCGCAGCCGGACCCTGCGGGTGTGGCGTTTCCGATGAGGACACCGACGCGGACGGTCTTGCAGATTGTATGGACAATTGCCCGGACGTGCCCAACGCGGTTGAGCTGGGCAGCTGCGTCGTCGGCGACATTGGACGCGGGTGTGCAACCGACATGGACTGTGACTGTATCGTGGGAGACGATCGCGGCATCAGCGGGACGGCGTTCGGTCTGTGCAGCGCGAGCCAGGAAGACAGTGATGGCAACGGCATCGGTGACGCCTGCCAGGACGACGCCATCGAGCCATGCCTGTCGGACGCGTCGCAGGACGATCCGGCCCCGCCGATGGGACTGGCCTGCGGGCTGGGCTGTGGTGGTACCGGAGGCGTGAGCCTGAGCATAATCATGCTCGGCTTGATGCTCATGCGTGGTCGGGGCGTGCGCCGCCGGATGCCGTGATCCACCTTGTTCCGGGTGGCCTGCTGTGAGTTTCTCTCAGCTGGGGCTCGCGACTGCGTCAAATGACGTTGTCGTTGTGTTAATTCACGCGCGGGCGCAAGCCGCCTCGTTGGGTCCGTGACAGGGGCCTGCCCCACACCATACAATGACGGACTGGAGGCACCCGCCTATGGGTCACCAGGATGTCGTGGATCGCACCGATCCCAAACAACGCCGCTTGTTCACCAAAGCGCTGCTGAACGATCTCAGAGCGCTGGAGCACATGCTGTCCGAGGGGTGCCTCGAGACGGGCGTCCGCCGAATCGGCGCCGAGCAGGAACTGGTCCTGGTCGATGCGGCCTGGCGTCCTGCGCCTGTTGCGATGGAGCTTCTCGACGCCCTCTCCGACGAAACGTTCACCACCGAGTTGGCCCGCTTCAACCTGGAGTTCAATGTACCTCCTCTGATGTTCGGCGGTGATTGTCTGCGCCAGCTCGAACATTCGATGCAGTCGCGCGTCGAGCGTGCCCAAGAGCTGGCCAATGTGGCCGGGATCAAGGTGCTCCTCACCGGCACGCTCCCGACCATACGACAAACCGATCTGGGGCTCGATAACCTTACACCGTTGCCACGCTACCGTGCACTCAATGATGCCCTCCGTCAGTTGCGTGGAACCGCATTCGAGCTGCGTTTCAGCGGAACGGACGAGATCGTCGTGCAACACGATTCCGTGATGCTCGAGGCCTGTAACACATCGTGTCAATTCCATTTCCAGGTGGGCCCGGAAGAATTCGCCGCACTCTACAACATCGCTCAGGCCGTTGCCGCACCCGTACTGGCCGCGGCGACCAACTCGCCCTTGTTGTTCGGTCGGCGACTGTGGCGTGAGACCCGCATTGCCCTGTTCGAGCAAGCCGTCGACACCCGGCCGACAACGGCCCAATTGTCGGATCGACGCGGCCGTGTGCGCTTCGGAAATGGCTGGCTGCGCGACTCGGTCTCCGAGATCTTCCGCGAGGACATCGCGCGGTTCCGCTCGGTGCTGGCCATGAAGATCGATGAGGAACCCTTCAGTGTCCTGGCTTCGGGGAAGGCGCCGAAGCTGCAGGCCCTGCAACTGCACAATGGGACGGTCTACCGCTGGATGCGGCCCTGCTACGGTATCTGCGAAGGCAAGGCTCACTTGCGCATCGAGAACCGTGTGTTGCCGTCCGGGCCGACCGTGGTCGACGAGATTGCGAATGCGGCTCTGTGGTTCGGCCTCATCAGTGGATTGTGCGAAGAACACGGAGACATCACCAGGAAACTGGATTTCGACGACGCCAAGACCAATTTCATCGCCGCTGCCAAATTTGGACTCGATACGCGCTTGATGTGGATCGGCGGGCAACGCGTGGCTGCCTCGGAGCTGATCTGCAAGCAACTCCTGCCGATCGCACGCAATGGGTTGGCGGCGGCCAAGGTCGATTCGGGAGATATCGATCGCTATCTGGGCATCATCGAGGAACGGGTTGCAGCGGGTCGCACGGGTTCCCAGTGGTTGGTCGATTCGCTGAACGGTCTCGATGGCCGCGGTACCCGTACGGAGCGTTTGTGCGCTGTCACCGCCGCGACGTACAACCGACAACGCAACAATGCGCCGGTCCATACATGGTCACTGGCCAATATGTCCGAAGCCGGGGCCTGGCAGAAGTCCTACCTGCGGGTCGAGCAGTACATGACCACCGATGTATTCAGCGTCCACGAAGACGAAGTCATCGATCTGGTGGCCAGCGTCATGGACTGGGAACGAGTCCGCCACGTTCCGGTGGAGGATGACAACCAGCGGCTGATCGGCCTGATCTCATATCGCCAACTGCTGCGGTTTCTGGCACACGACTTGCCTCATGGCAAGGGCGACCCGGTGTCTGCCAAGGTGATCATGCAAGCTGATCCGATCACGGTCACACCCGACACGCCGACGCTGGAGGCGATCGCCGTCATGCGGCATGCGCACGTCGCGTGCCTGCCGGTCGTCGACGACCAGCGGCTCGTGGGTATCGTAACCGAGGCCGATTTCATGAATATCGCAGCCCAGATGCTCGAGGACCAGCTACGGGAGGACGCCCCATGAGCGCCCTGTCCGTATGGCCTGAGGGGGTCGAACGAATCATCACCGACCTCGGCCAGGGCCCTGGCCCACTGCTCATCTGCCTGTCAGCCATGCACGGCAACGAGCCTGCCGGAGTCCTGGCGGCGCGGCGCGTGCACCAGCGGCTGATCGACGCAGACGTGCCTCTGAGCGGACGTCTCGTTGTTCTGGCGTGCAACCTGAGCGCCCTGGACAGGCGCGAGCGGTTCTGCGATGAGGATCTCAATCGCGCCTGGACGCCCCGACGCATGGCTGATGTACGCGCCGGACGCCACGCCACCTGCGAAGACCGTGAGATGCATGCGCTGCTCAGCGCCATTGACGGCTGCCTGGCGCAGCACAAGGGTCCGTGGTTCGTTCTTGATTTGCACACGACTTCGTCCGACACCGCCCCGTTTGCAGTGATTGGCGACAGTCTGGCCAATCGTCGTTTTGCCGGCAATCTACCGGTCCCGCGGGTCCTCGGCCTCGAGGAGTGCATCGGTGGAACGGTGACGGACTATCTCAACAGTCGTGGGGCCGTGACCATCGGTTTCGAGGCCGGACAGCACGACGCGGTGGAAGCCGTCGATTGTGCGGAGGCAGCGTTATGGTTGGCGCTGGCTGGCGCCGGCATCGTGCCTGCCGACCGTGAAGAAGTCCATGCCGCTTACAGGGTCCTCGATGCCGAGGCGGGCGAGTTACCGCGCTTCATGGAGGTCCGCCACTATCATCCGGTGCGCGCGGACGACGGCTTCCGGATGGTCGCGGGCTACGAGAATTTCCGCCCGGTCGAGGCGGGCGAGCTCCTGGCCAGTGATCGCAATGGCGACATTCGCGCTCCGCGTCGTGCACGGGTCCTCATGCCGCTGTATCAGGAACTGGGCGGCGATGGCTTCTTTCTGGCGACGCGTATCGAGAACCACTGGCTGTGGTTGTCGACGGTGTTGCGCCAGGTGCACCTGCCCGCGCTCGTTCATTGGTTGCCCGGCGTTCGCCGGGATCCGCACCGCCGCTACCATGTGATCGCCAATCGCCGCGTTGCGCGGTGGCTGGTCCTCGACCTCTTTCATCTGTTGGGCTACCGCTATCGTGAAGGCGACGACCACTACATGGTCTTCAGCCGCAGAGCCCACGACATCGACCGGGACACCATCTCATGATTTGTGTGCTGAGCCTTGTCCTGAGCGCCGCCAGCTGTGCGCCGGGTCTTGAACCCGCTTCATCGATTCCCACGTACGCGCAAGGCGCTGTTGCCGCAGACCACCCCCTGGCTTCACAGGCCGGACTCGAGATGCTCGAGCAGGGTGGTAATGCGATCGACGCGGCCGTGGCCACCAGTTTTTGTCTGTCTGTCGTCAGACCCTATTCCTGTGGTATTGGGGGCGGGGGCTTCATGGTCATCCACCTCGTCGATCACGAGGGTCGGGGGCCCGTAACGGTGGCGTTGGATTATCGCGAACGAGCGCCCGCTGCAGTTGGACCGGAACACTTCAAGACTCTGGCACCGCACGCCAGTCGCTATTCCGGGCACGCCGTGGCCATTCCCGGTACCGTCGCAGGCTTGCTGCACGCCCTGGACACCTATGGGACACTCGATCGTCAGGCGGTGTTGGCACCGGCGATTCGCGTTGCCCGGGCGGGCTATCCCCTCGATCATCACGGCCTGCTCGCCGCCCAGACTCTGGTCCGTTTCCTGAAAGAACAGCCCACGCTGACGCCGGGGCAGGCATTTCTCAAACAACGCTTCACGAACAACGGCCATCCGGTCGTGGGGGCACTGATCCGCCTCCCCGAACAGGCCGTGGCGCTGGAGGCCATCGCCCAAAAGGGTCGCGCGGGGTTTTATGACGGCCCCGTTGCCGAGGCGATCGTTTCCGCGGTGGCCGGCGCGCACGGTGTGTTGACGATTGCAGATCTGCACACAGCCCGCGTGACCACGGTGCAGCCGCTGGTGGCCGAAGCGTTCGGGCGCCGCCTGGTCACCATGCCGTTGCCGTCGAGTGGAGGCATCGCTCTCATTCAGATGATGCACTTCCTCGAGACCCATCGGCCGGCATTGATGTCAGACGGTCGTGATGAGCGCATCCATCTCATCGCCGAGGCGATGAAGCACGCGTTCGCCGATCGAGCCACGTGGTTGGGCGATCCGGAATTCGTTGACGTGCCCGTCACGCGTTTGCTCGACGCAGGTTACCTGAAGTCGCGGGCCCAGCGGTTCGATGCCCGAGCGACGCATCCACCGGCGGCCTATGGGCGGCGCACGGCGGCCCTGGAGGGCGGCGGGACCAGCCACCTGTCAGTCGTCGATCGTCATGGGAACGCCGTGGCCTGCACGGAAACGATCAACCTCGAGTTCGGTTCGCGCGTCGTCGCCATGCCATTTGGTTTCTGCCTGAACAACGAAATGGATGATTTCCTGGTCCGGCCGGGCGAGCCCAACGCTTTTGGCCTCGAACAGTCACTGCTCAACCTGCCAGCTCCAGGCAAGCGTCCGCTATCGAGCATGACGCCAACAATCGTCCTGGAGCAGGACAACCGCGTCTTTGCTGTGGCCGGGGCCTCCGGTGGCCCGCGCATCATCTCGGCGACCCTGCAGGCTCTGCTCAACACCATGGTGTTCGACCTCGACGCACCCACGGCCATTGGAGCGCCCAGAATCCACCACCAATGGCTTCCCGATGTGCTGTTCCTGGAGTCAGCGATGACCGAGCCGCGCAGCGGAATGCCGCAACTGATTCCAGCGCTGCACAATCGTGGTCATCGGTTACAGACCCGCGAGGAGATCGGCGTCGTACAATTGATTCGCCGAACGACGGGGGGCTGGCAGGCCGCCAGCGATGATCGCAAGGGTGGCGTGGCTGCTGGTCACTGACTTCCGATCCCGCCTACTCGCGCAGGACGCCGACCACTTTCACATCTGGATGTTCGTTGAGTGCGATCATGTGGCCGGTGTCGGAGCGGTCGTGGTTGACCAGGGCCAGCACCGGTCGATCATACAGTCCGGGGGTGCTGCGGTACACGCGGCCCATCTGACCATTGCTCAACCGGACTGTCGAACCGATGGGATAGAGGCTGATGCAATCGAGTAGCGCCCGCATGGCGGTTGTGTCGAATCCGCCGAAACGCGCCTGGGCGAGCATGGCATCGACAGCATCGTAAGCATGCAATGCATCCCGGTATGGTCGCGAAGAGGTCATGGCACTGTAGGCGTCTGCTACGGCAACAATACGAGCAAAAGGGTGGATCTCGTCGCGGCGCCGGCCACGCGGATAACCGCTGCCATCACACCGTTCATGCACTTGATAGGCGGCAAACGCCACGACGGGATCAACGCCGCGGTTCTTGCCGAGTATGGTGACCGTGTGAACGGGGTGCCGTTGCATCTCCAGGAACTCTCCCGTGTTCAACGGGCGCGGTGCATTGCGAATGTCGTCGGCGATTTCGAGCATGCCGATGTCATTGAGCAGGCCCGTAACGCCGACCTGCCACACTGCTTTCTTGTCAAATCCGATGTGCGTGGCCATGGTCATGGCCAACAGGCTGCTGTTGAGACAATGGTTGAACAAATAGTCGTCGCCCATGTCTTTCAGCGACAGCAGGTGCGGGATGATGTCCAGGTCAAGGGCAATCGAATCCATGAACGAAGTGAGGTTGTCTGTTATGGCACGCAACGCTCGAGGTTTGCCGGCCAGGACATCGTCGGCGCCGTCTTCAAGACAGATCACACCCTCGTTGTACGAGTCCACCTCCTTCAACGCATGCTCGTGCAGCGCGTCGTGACTCAATACGCCCCGCGGGCTCCACGGTGTGGTCGCCATGTGTACGCCGCGCGTGGTCAATTCCGACACCAGATTGTCCAGCCGTCGCGTGAGCGATGTTTCAAAGTTACGGACCGCCGTGGGTACGGCCGGGTCGGCATGGCGCCGGACGGTGACATGAGTCAGGTGGCGCCGTCGTAACAACTGCAGAAAGCGGGGCGTCACGATCGTGTTGGCTGCCAGCAACAAGACGCCGCGCTCATCGCAGATGGAGTGCGCCAGGCGCATTCCGCTACGCAACGACTGAACAGCTATGACCGGGTCGCGGTGGGGCTGGATAGGGGTCGTGATGTCGGGCGGTGGGTCAGCAGGGGGAACGTCCGCGGAGTAGAACGTCCGCTGCCCGAGCGCACGCAGCGCTCCGATCGCGTCATCGTCGAGGGTGGCGCCACTACGAATGAGCACGGTGCCATGTTCATCACACAGATCACCCACCAGCGTGTGACCGCTGGACAGGTCATCGACCGACCATTCTCTGAGTGCTGTTGAAGAAGTCATGAGCGGCGTTCCAAGGAGGTTCCCCTAACGTCATCAAGGATCGGTTATGCAGGAGTAGAGAATGACTAATTTGTCATGGCGCATATCGGACGAGTGTGTGCCCCATAACACGGTCGCAAGCAAAAACGTCGTTCGTGGCTGCACGCGGATTGTATAGTTCAGGCGTTCTCGAATTGAGACTGTGTCTTCGTCCCGCGTAGAGGTTGCGTTGAGTGAAAACGCCGCGTACGTCAGACTCGTTCGTCAAAGGCGCTACGTTGTACTCGGGTGAAGATAAAACCGGCGGCTGAGCCGCCTACCGTGACAAAGGTCTCGAGAGGATCTATGTCCAAGCCACACATGCCAACACAACCTATCGAGATACCCGCCGAGGATGGGGCGATCGATGAGCTGCTGACGACCCTTGATTCCAGGATGACTGCCTGGATCAACGCCGTTGGAGCGGTTCATGACGCGTTCACCAACGAGGCCGCTGCGGTGGCTGAGGTGACATCGACGGTGCATGCGGAACCGCCAGCGGTTGAGGCGGCCATGCCTGCCGAAGAGCCAACCGCGGAGCCATGCTGTGAGGTCATTGACGATCTGGCTGCGGAACAGGATTCAGCACGGGATGAGCCTGGTGTAGCTGAAGACGTGCCCGCTGAGCCGGTTGAAGAAGTCCGCGTCGACACAACTCCGCTTGAGCTGCATGCGGAGGCCGACACGCTTTGTCAGGAGGAACCTGTTCGCAGTAGCACGCGGGAGTTGAGTGCTGAGGACCGTGAACTCCTCGAATCACTCGATCCCAAGCTGCGAATGGAAATCAGGATCAGACGCCGGCTGGACAGCAGCCGCAGCGTCCGCGAACTGAGGGATGAAATCATCGCGCAACAGGCCCAAGAGCCTGAGTCGAGTCAACGTCGCTGGTGGCGAAGGAGCGGAAAATGAGTCGTGCGAAAACGAACGAAGGCAAAGACAACGGCGCACCGGCCGGAGTGGATCAGCTCCAGTCGCTCGGTCAGGAGGTCATTTCGGCCATGACCGGACTCCGCCAGCTGCTGGCGGCCCGGGCCGAAGCGCTTGGTGAATGCAGAAATGCTTTGGACGAGTACCACCAGTGCCTGGCCAATGAAAGTACGCAGCTCAGTCAGCGCGAGACCGAACTGTGTGAGACTTACGAAACGCGTGAGAAAGAGGTGGCGGCTCGCGAGCAGACGTGCGCACAAGAGATTCAGCGTCTCGAGTCCATGCGTCAAGAACATGAGAGCCGCAGTGCCGACTTCCAGAAGCGCGTCAGCGATTTCGAAACGATGGCTGAGCAAACCGGGGTCCGAGATTCGGATCTCCAAGCCCGAGAGAAAGAACTCAAACAGCTCAGTGCTCAGCTCGAAGCGTCGCGCCAGGAGCTTGACAAACAGACGCAGGCGCTCGAAGGGGAGCGGAAGCGTCTTGATGATTCGGCCAAACAAATCAGCGCGGCCACTCAGCAATTGGACAAGCAGCGTCAAGATCTCGAGGCCCAACACAATGGCCTGGTCACCGCCCGCAATGAGATGGACACACAGCGCGAGCAGATGGAACAGACGCTCACGCAGCGCAATCAGGACATGAGCGAGCAGCTCAACCAGCTCAAGGCCCGCGAGAATGAGCTTCAGGGAATGGCGGCAGCCCTCGAGCAACGGACCAGCGAACTCGACAAACGCCAGGTTCAGTTGGACAACATGCAGTCCGAGTGGGATCAAAAGAAGAACCAGCTGGAAGTCACGAGCCGTGGCCTTGTTGAGCTCGAGAAACAGCTCCAGGGTGAACTGCAGAAGCTTGGTGAGCAGCGCAACGATCTGCTGCCGGCCTACGGGGGCGATGAGGCGCAGAAGACTGGCGATGCAGGCAAGGCCGAGGCGAACCTGCCCAAGGTCGAAGACAAGAAAGCGCGTGCGTCACTGGAGCGTTTCCAGAAATTGTGTCGCGATGCAAAGCGCCGTGCCGTGGGCGCCGGTTGATCGATAGCGGACCACACTGTTGCCGGAGGGACGGGGCAGTCGGAGAAACTCAATGGCCTTGAAGTTATTTTCACGCAAAAAGCGCGCTGAACCCGCACCAGAACCACCGGCTGCGGCCGCCCCTGCTGTCGTATTTGAAGCGGCTCCGCGGATACCACCGCCCGAGGGTGACCTGGCCTGTGCCGCGTTCTACGGCCGCTACGGTCACATTGTGGACAACCCGTCGTTTCGCAAGCAACCGAGCTACAACGCCGTGTTCCAGGAAGCGCTGGGCGCCATCGATCTGAAGTTCGGCCTCGTGCCCGAAGGGTTCGTCTCGATTCCCAAGTCAATCAATGACGGCCCCGGGTGTGAAGAGGACGATGTCGATACCAATCCATTCTTGTTGGCCCGCTGTGCCGTGACCAACGCTGAATTCCAGATGTTCGTCGACAGCGGTGCATACGAGATGCTCGACTTGTGGCCCGAGGACGTGTGGGCCCACATCATCGGGTTTACGGATTTGACCGGTCATTCGGGGCCGTGCTTCTGGCGCTCCGGACGCCATGATCATCGTCGCGCTGACCATCCGGTCGTGGGTATTTCATACCACGAAGCTGCGGCCTATTGCCGATGGGCAGGCTATCGAATGCCGAGAGAGGCTGAATGGCAGATGGCCGCCACGTGGCGGATCCGTTCGGCAGACAACTCGGCGCGGCGATACCCGTGGGGCGATGCCCTCGAACTCGACTTCTGTAACATCTGGTCGAGTGGGTTTGCCGACACTGTTCCCGTCAACGCCTGCGAGAACGGGGCGGCACCGAATGGCGTCCTGCAGTTGATCGGCAACACCTGGGAATGGGTGGATGACGATTTGGAATGCCGTGACGAGGAAGGTAACGACATCGTCGGCGAGACGCTGTTGAAGTGCATTCGCGGCGGGGCCTACGACACCTATTTCCCGTGGCAAGCAACGGGAACGTTCCGCTCAGGATTGGGCGCGCTCGCCCGCGTGCACAACGTCGGATTCCGTTGCGCCATGGATCTGCCGACCGCCGAGGTTGGCGAATAGCAAGCCGAAGTAGAGGAGACCACCGCAGTGTCGACCACCTATAAGAAACCCTCGGGGCAAGTTGCGTGCATCATGTGCGAGGCCATCAACCCGATGACCGCCGCACAATGTAACGAATGCAATGCACCCATTTCTCTTGCGATCGAAGCGGTTGATCAAAAGAGGAAGCCTGAGATCGTTAGCATCCTGGGGGATTCAAACGCCGGCAAGACGGTGTACCTGGGTTTTTTGCTGGATATGCTGTCGCATCGCGCTCATGATTTCGAGGCCATCCCCAAGGGAGCATACTCGGTCGATCTTCAGCAGCGCGTGATCAGCTACATGGCATATCGCATGTTTCCGCCCAAGACCCCCATGGAATCGAACGAGTGGGGTTGGGGATACTATCAGGTGCGCCGGAAAGGCCTTGAAGACTGGGTTGATCTGGTCATGCCCGACATGGCCGGTGAAGCCATTGCGGCAGAGGTGACCTCGCCAACGACCTTTCAGATCATTCACAATCTCTTGAGCATGTCCGGCGGTGTGATCCTGTTGGTCGACGCAGCACTGGCTGGGGCCGGCTCGCCGCAACCCGATTTTTTCGCGCTCAAAATGCTCAGCTACATCGACGCGATGTACGGCCAGAGCAAAAAAGGCAAGATTCCGCATCCGATTGCGGTGGTGCTGTCGAAGGCCGACTACTTCCCGGGGTGCTTTGAAGACCCCCGCAGATTCGTCGAGGCCAACCTGAACCGCTTCTGGAACATGTGTGAAACGCGTTTCGAGCATGTGGAGTTCTTCCCATCAAGTGTCGTAGGTTCGCTGGGGTACGCGACTTCGGAAGAAGATGATCATGTCAGGCCCGTGCCGTTGCATACGGCACTTCGAGGTGTCATGGAGCCGTTCGAATGGATTCTGAGTCAGCTGTAGGACAGTCGTCCCGTATGATCGAACAAGCCGTATTCACGTCCGTGCGCTCGCCGATGGGTGAGGGGTATCGAGTCGTCGCTGCCAGCGGTGGCGTAGATGTCGACCACAAACGCGAAATCACGCGGCGGTCACCATCGCACGACAGCATGTGCATGAAGGATCAGGACGCCCGCGCCACGAGCGTCTATCCGTTGCCGGACGGTCGAGTCTGTGTGAGTCTGTCGGGGCACGCGGGCAAAGAGCATACTGGCCGCGGAGGATTACGCGTGTACACACACGTCGCAGTTCTCGACGAAAAGACGTACAGTCTGTTCGGCTGCTCTCCCGTTGCCGTGGAACATGCCCTGGCCGGGGTCATCGGTGAACGTTTCGATCCCAAACCGCCCAAGAACATCGATGCGATTCAGCTTCCGTGCACGACTGCTGTTCTTCCCGTCGTGCCCTCATCGACCGATGCACAACGTGTGGCCGTGATTGCGGCCGCGATCATTGAGGGGCGGCGGGTTGTCGTCAGCAATACGCGCAATGCTCGGGAAGTACTCAACTGGATCATGATGGCGCTGCCCTGCGGTAGTCGTCGCAGCATTGCGTTCTCGGCCGGACTCAAGGTCTCGCCTGCTCGGGATTTTCAGCTGGTCATCGTCGAAGGCGATGCCGGGAAACGGGTCCCGGAGGGCTATTGCATCATGAACTGGGAGCAGCCACCTCAGATGCTGGCGACGCCGTTTCGTGCGTGGTTCGAGTTCGTACAGCGAGAATGGTCCGGTGGGCGCGGTTGTGATTTGCGTGACCTCACCCACCGCATTGCCACCAAGGATGCCCAGGTGCTGGCAGCGATTGCCAGGGTCTGCGACGATTTCGCAGCCGTGTCCACAGCGACGGCCGACGAGCTCATGGCCATGAGCGGGCGTCATCCGCGCTCGACGCCTCACGGCGGCGTGTATCGCGACCTCGTGGCCCAGCTGCACGAAGCCATCGCGACACGCGGCAAGGTGCTCGCGGCTGCGGCAGACGCTGACGCGCGTGGGGTCGAGCGGTCGCAGTTGTCCTGACGGGTGTGCGTGGGGCAAGAAGAGAAGGAGCCCGGCCGGTCGGCTGGGCTCTTGTCGTAGCTGTGGCGTGCATCTGCAGGTGTTCACGGACCCGGGTCTTAGCAGGTCGGACATTCTTCTAGAATGCGCTGAATACGTTTGACCTCTCTTGCAGCCTGCGCCTGAGTACGCACGTACCTTCGGAGGTTCGGCTGCAGGTCTCGAAGTTCGCTCTGAGCCGTACGCATCTCGTCGACGAGCGCCCAATATTCTCGTGTTGACTGGGCAACCTTCATTGCACGGTGCAGCCAGGTGATGCGGGATTCAAGCTGCGCAATACTGTCATTGATCTGGTCGATCGATCGCTCAATCTGTTGCAGGTGGGCCATGGCATTGTCCAATTCCACGCGCAGATCTGACTTATCGTCGACCGCCAGTGTTGCTTGTGTTCCCGTGAACATAACGAGCGTCATGCCTGCCACCCATACGGTCGTGCGTTGTTGAGCCTTCATCATGTGATCTCCTGTGCGAAACGAACCCTCGTTGACGCCGCCAATCGGCGTCTGCGCATGCAGTACAACGGTGCCGTCACCATCTTCCAGCAAATCACAAAAAAGAGATCCGCCCGGCGGTGCCATGCCGGGCGGACCCAGACGAGGGTGTGAAGAAGCCCTACGTATTCCAAGTTACAGCGTGGGTGACCCGTGTGGGATCACCAGCTTCCGTCCCACGCGAGCACACTGCTGACAGCCACGACTTCTTGCTGCCTGCTGTGTCAACGACAACCACCCGAGTCGCCTAACGATCAAAATTCAAAATAAAGGAGCCCGGATCATGATCGTTCCATTCGAGGCGCAATACCCGGCCAGCGCTGCCCCGGCGTGCTACCCGCCCGTGCCGACCTCCGGCCCCTTGTGCAACGCACCCATGGCCCTGTAGATCGCTTCGATGTCGGCAAGCGCTTCATCCATGTCCAGTTCCGCGTCCTCGAACGCTAACAGCAGGGTCGCCAGCCTCCAACGTACACGCCTGATCTCGCTGGCGTGTGATATTCTCTGGTCTTCCGAGAGGATGGAGGTGTTGGCCCGAATGAGGGCGGCGAGGTGTTGTTCCAGGCTGGCGATCTGAACGCCCACATCGTGCATGGTCTCAATGGCCTGATGGTAGTTGCTTTGGGCAACGGCCAGCTGAGCAAGTAGCTCGTTCTCGTCATCCGTTGCCGCATGGGCGAGGGCGGCCACGGTCAACGCCAGTCCTGTACACATGATCATCCGGTTCATCGTGTTCTCCTTCGTCGATCAACACCCGCGTTCACGTCGCCTCTCGACGCTTGCCGGAGGAGAGTACAACGCCCTGCGTCGAGTCTTCCGAGAAATCGTGAATTCTGCACTCCGAACCAGCACCAGCATCTTCGTCCAAGGTATGAGGCCATGCCCGGGCGGACACCCACCCTGGTTCAATCACCTGGACCTGTGGCATCGTTCCTGAGGAACTCGCTCAGTCGTTGGACACGGCGCATGCGGGGCATCAGAGGGGTCAACTCATCCTGGGCATGGGCGAATGCAGTCTGCACACGTTCCAGACGGATCCGCGCCTGGCGCAGCGGTGTCCAGGTTGCTGAGGACCGGCCCGGCTGACTGGCCAGGCGGTCCTCGAGATCCATGATCAGATCCTGGATGTGCTCACGTTGTGCGCCGAGGGCGTGCATCCTGGCGATGAGTTCGTTGTACTCGTGCGGAAGCGAAGTGCGGTGCTTCTCGAGCTCGGCCATCGTGGGAGACGACGCGCGGGGAGGGGGACTGGATCACGCGCCCGTCGGCTCGGCGCCCTCCAGTTCCTGCATTTTCTCACGCAGGCGTTGGGTCAGTCGCCACTTGATCTTGTACAACTGGTTGGCAGTCATCCCGTAGGTGTCACAGATGTGCTGCACGGATTCCTTGTTGATGACGTAAGCCCGATAGGCACATGCAGTGGAATTGTCGACCTCTGTGAGAATGGCCCGTAGCGCGTAGCGGAGATGTTCCTGGGTCCACACGCGATCGAAGGTCTCCTCGGGACTCTCGTCCTGGTATTCGAGGGCTCGGAGATCGCGGCTGTCGACCGGTTGCTCGCGACGTCCGCGCAGATGGTTGCGCCAGCGGTTATTGACCATGGCCCGTAGCCATCCCTTGAATCGGCCTTTGGACGGGTCATATTCGAAGGTCGTGATGTGATCGGAAATGGCCCCCATGCACCCTTGGACGATGTCTTCGGCATCGGCATGGCTCAAGCCGCGGGCCTGCGCGAAGCGGAACAGCATGGGGCGATAGATCGCATCGAACTCGACCCAGGCCGCATTGTTGGCGGGGTTCTTGATACGCTCCAGCAGTGTCACCCGTGTTGTATTCATCGCCGCACCTCCACGGTCTGGTTTTAATCGTACCTGGCGGATCGCGCAGTGGCGAGTTCATTTCCCGGGAGCAGACGCCGCCGCACGTTCCGGGACTGCCAGGCCCCGTCGGGAGTGTTACACCTGCAACAGCGTGTTCTTCCGGGTTTTCCAAAAATCATTGAATATCTGTCGTCGAGAGGCCACCTTGGGGTCGATGCCATGTGCTGGTGACGCCGCGGACGGCCACGGTGATCGGACCTGTGGAGTAGTTCAAGCCGCGATGTGCGCGCCCGTCGAGAGTGTAAGGAGTTGATGTGCCCGTAGTTGGACACGCCTGTGTCGGCCTGGCCACCGCGCAGTGGGCGACGCCCGGTGATAGCCCATGCCGAGGCCATCCCCTGTGGCTCCCGGTGTTCGTCCTGATGGCCTATGCGCCCGACATTGTGGCTCAGGCCGCGGCGCTGTGTGGCCTCGAGGCCAAGGTTGCGTGCCATTCAGTGCTGTTCGTCGTCGTATGTGGGACAGCGCTGGGACCGGTGGTCAGCCGTTGGGCTCGGGCGCCCTGGACATGGGGTGTGTGTGTCAGCGTGGCTTCGATGGGGGGGCATGTCCTCCTCGATGCGTTGCAGTCGACCGATCGTCGACCCCTGTGGCCCCTCTCTGATTACGTGCTGTCGGGACGATACCACCTGCTTCCCACGGGGCTCGGCGAAATCATGCTCTTCGGTGCCGTCAGCGGCGTGGCCTGGATCATCGGGGGCCGGCGCCGCGGCGTGATCCACCGCGCACAATCCCGTCGCGCACGCCTGTGGTCGCAAGCGTTGATTGCCCTCGTGCTGGCCATGGCCCTCGGCACGCAGGCTCTCAGGAGCATGCGTGAACACACATTCCACCAGGCTGTAGCCCTCTTGGAACGAGGTGACCACGCCGGGGCACTCGCGGCCACCACGCGAGCGAGCCGCTGGCCGTCGACCGGGCGCCCGGGGCGGCTGGCGTACGCTCGCGCCGAGGCCTGCGTCGGCCTTGGCGAGCGGGTCGAGGCTGAGCGTTACTATCTTTTAGCGGTTCGTGAGTGTCCGGAGTTTTTCTGGGCAGTGGCGGACCTGGCCCTGTTCTACGCCACGGCAGACGCACCGCGCGCGCAGCGGCGGACCCGGGTCCTCCCGCTCATCGAGCGCCTCGAGCAGGAATTCCCGGACCATGAGCGGTGCACCCACGTCGTCTCGAAGATTACGGGCTTGATTGCCGATAGCGTCCAGTGACGGCTTGCGGCAGCAACCGGGCCGGTGGATACTTGACTCATGAACCAGACCATGCGCCTGTTGATCAACTGTCGGGACGCGCGCGGCATCGTTGCGGCGGTGACCGGGTTTCTCGCTGAACATGACGGCAACGTTCTCGATCTCGATCAGCATACCGATACCGATGAAGGTGAGTTCTTCATGCGTGTCGAGGTGGCCATGGACGCTTTCGGCCTGGATCCGCAGACCTTCGATGCGGCGTGGGCGCCCCTGGCGGCGCGATTTGCGATGCGCTGGTGGGTCTATTGGGGCGATCACGTCAAGCGGATGGCGATTCTCGTCAGCCGCGAAGGCCATTGCCTCAACGACCTGATGTGGCGTTCAGCTGCCGGCGAACTGCAGGTCGAGATCGCAGTGGTCATGAGCAATCACGACCATCTTCGCACCGAGGTCGAGAAGTTCGGCCTCCGTTTCGAACATCTGCCCGTCACCCACGAGACCAAGCCGCAACAGGAGCAGCAGATCCTCGCCCTGCTCGAGGCGTCCCGCGTCGACGTCGTGGTTCTGGCACGATACATGCAAATCCTGACGCCGCGCATCGTCGATGCATGGCCGCGCCAGATCATCAACATCCATCACAGTTTTTTGCCCGCGTTCGCCGGCGCTCGTCCGTATCACCAGGCCCATGCTCGAGGCGTCAAGATCATCGGTGCGACCAGCCACTACGTGACCGCCGATCTCGACCAGGGACCGATCATCGCGCAGAGCGCTCTGCCCGTCGGCCATCGCGACTCGGTCGGGGACCTGATTCGGAAGGGGCGGGATCTCGAGCGTGTGGTGCTGGCCAACGCCGTGCGTCTGCATCTCGAGGACAAAATCCTGGTCAGTCGCAACAAGACGGTGGTCTTCGATTGATGCGCCGACTCAGGTCAATTCGTGGACGCTTTCATACTCCGGAACGATCACATCGGCTATGCCGTTCTCGCGCAACATGTGACTGAGAGACTGGGCAGCGTCTTCGTCCCCATGCGTGAGGAACACTTTGCTTGGAGGCTCATTCAGCCGTCCGAGCCACTCCGTAAGATCACTGCGGTCCGCATGGGCCGACAGCCCGTGCAGTTGGGCCATGCGCGCAGCCACCTGATACTTCTTGCCGTGGATCCGGACCTCCTCCTGGCCTGAGAGTAGTTCGCGCCCCAGCGTGCCAGCGGCCTGGTACCCGGCGAATAGCACGGTACTCTGACGACGCCCGACATGGCGAACGAGATGGTGCTTGATCCGGCCAGCGGTGCACATACCGGATCCAGCCATGATGATGCAGGGGGCCGTGACATTGTTGATGGCCTTGGACTCCGCGGTCGCGCGCACCAGCTTCAACCCGGGAAACCGGAGCGGGGGCTCCCCACTGTTGATCAGCGCCCAGGTTTCGGCATCCATGTAGTCACGGTGCATGCGAAATACATCGGTCACGTCCACGGCCATGGGGCTGTCCAGGAACACGCGGACATTGGGCACACGTTCGGTACGGACCAGCCTCCCGATGTAGTACATCAGCTCTTGCGCTCGTTCGATCGCGAAAGTCGGGATCAACAGATGCCCGCCTGCGTTGGCGGTGTCATTGATGATGCTGACGAGCTGATCCTCGATGGGGCCCTCTTCGCGGTGGTCGCGGTCGCCGTACGTCGACTCCATGATCACGAAGTCCGCTTCGTCGAAAAACGTTGGATCGCGGATGATGGGCTTGCCCCGTTGGCCGATGTCACCGGAGAACAACAGCGTACGCGCGGGAGAGGTACCATAGACGATTTTGATCATCGAAGAGCCGAGGATGTGGCCCGCATCATGGAACGTCGCCTGCATGCCGCCGCCGAGATCGACCGTCTGCTCATACGATACAGCATGGAACTGATCCATGGTGTCTCGCGCGTCCGTACGGTCGAACAGAGGTTCCACGGGGTGCGGGCCGGTGCGACCTTCCTTGCGGTGGCGTTTGCGCTTGTAGGCCGCGTCCTCCTCCTGGATGCCGGCTGCATCCTCGAGCACGATGTCAGCGAGATCGCGCGTCGGGGCCGTTCCGATGATCTTGCCGCTGAACCCCTGGCGCGTCAGGCGCGGAAGGCGCCCCACGTGATCCAGGTGGGCATGGGTTACGAGGATCATATCGATCGATGTTGGGTCGACGGGGAACTCCGACCAGTTGCGACTGACGTATTTCCGTTCCTGGAACATGCCGCAATCGACCAGGATTCGACGGTTGTCGTGTTCGATCAAGTAACATGATCCGGTGACTTGGCGGTTGGCACCGAGAAACCTGATTTTCATTTGGGAGTCTCCCTTAGGAATCAAAATGGGCACGCGCGACAGCCTTGATCTGGCGCAGATCGAGCTTGCCTGTCCCCAATACGGGCAGGCTGTCGACCTGCAGGAAGCGGTCGCGGCGTGGAATGAAGAGTTTGGGCAGGCCGGTTTCAGTCACGCCCTCGAGGGCCGCATCGACTGTTGCATCGTCGGTCGTATGGAGAACGGCCAGTGCTTCGCCCTTGCGCTCATCCGGGATACCGGTCACTGCAAAAATCTGGGTGTCGACATCGGCAGCATCGTGCAGGGCTTGCTCGATACGCCCGTGGGGCACCATCTCACCACCGATCTTGCTGAAGCGTGCGAGGCGGTCCGTGATGGTGATGAACCCATCCTCGTCCATGGCAGCGATATCACCGGAGACGTACCAGCCCTCGTGCATGACCTCGCGGGTCAGGTCCGGGCGTCCGACATACCCCTGCATGATATTGGGTCCGGTGGTGATCAGCATGCCCGGTGTGTCGGGCGGTAGAGGCTCGAATGTATCAGGATCAACGATACGAACGGCCACACCGGGTATGGGTTGGCCGACAGTGCCGCGACGCGAACCGGGTTGATAGAAGCCGGGCGCACGAAAGTCAGGGACCGAAGCCGAAATGACGGGGGCGCACTCCGTCGTACCGTAGCCTTCGAGTGGGCGTACACCGAACGCGTCTTCGAACGCCTGGGATACGCGCGCAGTGAGTTTCTCGGCGCCGGCGATGACCAGCCTCAACGAGCCGAACTGCGCGGGCGTGCAGCGCCGTGTGTAGATCTGCAGAAATGTCGGCGTTGCGATCAGGAACGTCAAGCCGTAGCGCTGGACTGTCCGGCCCACGATGGGAGCGTCGATGGGGTTGGGGCTGAAAACCATGGCCATGTTGCAATTGTTGACGAACCACATGGCCAGAAAGCCGAAGGAGTGGAACATCGGTAGTATGCCGAGCATGCGGTCCTGGGGTGAAACACGGCAGACCTGTGAGATGCCCTCGAGATTGACGGTCAGGTTGTAGTGACTGAGCATCACGCCCTTGGGCTCGCCGGTGCTGCCACTGCTGAAGATGATGGTCGCGAGGTCATCGATACGCACGGGCGCCTGAGCCCCGCAGCACCGTTCCAACCACGGTAGCGGCATGAGCAGCGCCAGGAACAAGGCGACACCGCGCTGCAGCACACCGATTCTGGGCCGGATATCTTCGAGCATGATGAGATCGACCGTGTCAGGGAACTCGAGATCGATTTTCTCGAGAAAGGCCCTGGAGGTGACGATGCTCCGCAGCCCTGCCTGGCGAATGGCAGATTCGGTGCTGTGCGTTCCTGCAGTGTAGTTGAGATTGACCACGGTGCGGCCGGCCAGCGCGCCGGCGACGTTGGTCAGTGCAGCCGGAATCGTCGGAGGGAGCATGATGCCGACATGTGGCTGGTCCGTCCACTGCGCGCAGGGCCCGCGCGAGGGCCACGGCGCCGGCAACGGCTGGTAAGCGTCGCAGGGATCGTCCTGTGTGATCTGCGTAGAGGAATTTGAACGGTCGCCAGCGTGACGAACGCACGAACGTGTGGTGCAGGGGGCGTCGATCGCGCTTGGCTTCCTCAGCAGCTTCGACGGTCAGTTCCTGCACGGTCTGGCGGATCGTATGCAGCGGCGTCCCCGGTGTGATCGGGTCGCCGAACACGACGGTGATGGGGTAGGGAATGCGTCGCGGGATCTTGAAGAAGAACCGCCCACCGCTGCGGCTGAAGATACTGCCCCAGACGCGATCGAGGAACACGGGAATGATGGGGGCATCGTGGCCCTTGACGATTCGCTCCATGCCCCGGCGAAAGGGCAGCAGCATCCCGGTACGGCTGATCTGACCCTCGGCAAAAATACAGACGACCTCGCCCGCCTCGAGGCATTTGCCGGCCTCCCGCATGGCATTGAGCAACACCCGGGGACCGGCAGAAGAGGAGATCGGAATGGCCCCGATGGACCGCATGAAGGGCTTGAGCAGGCGGTGTTCGAAGTAGTCGGCATCAACCAGGAAACGGACGGGCCGTTTCAGGGCGGCCATGATGAACAGGCCGTCGATGAACGACACGTGGTTGGGGACGAGAAGGGCGCCTCCGGTTGTGGGGACTTTGTGCGCGTTCAAGATGCGCAGGCGATAGACGGTGTGCGTCAGCACGCGCAAAAGCAGTCGCAGCAACATGCGTGGGGAAGATGAAGGTGAGGGCGAGGAGTCGGCCCGGCTCATGCCCTGAATATATCGGTTTTCGAGGGCTGCAACAGTAGTCCGACTCGAATCAAGCTTCGGCGGACGCGGCGGCCGGCCGCCGTAGCGCGAGATAGCTGACCTCGCCGATGTCGACCAGAACCTGATTCAACACCATCGCGACGAGCTGCACTCGGCTTTCGATACTGAGCGATGAGAAGATTTTGCGCAGGTGCGTGCGGATGGTCGCTTCGCTGATTCTCAGCTCGTCGCACACAGCGGTGGTCGTAAAACCAACCGCCAGGAGTTCGACCAATTCGGCCTCACGAGGGGTTAACCCGAAGCGAGCAATAGCATTACTAATGCGCTGGGGAATGGTAGGGTGTTCGCTCGGCAAGTGATCGATCATGATTCTGCCTCGTAGTTACGGTCTCATCCGAAAGGAGCCATCCGATCGGATTATCGCCTGTGCATGGGGACTGCGCAAATAGTGCAGATTCACTAAAACATCATCGCGGCGCGCAAGTGCTTGCTCAACAGGTCGTTGCGTCTAGAGTTGCGTGTGGATTGCTGCGGCGACGGCGCGCCAGGGCAGGTCCTGTGGATGGCGACGACTCCGATGATTCCCTTTTTCGCAGCGGGCGGTCGATGTATCCTGAATGTTCGGCAAACTGAATCGGGCTCGGGAGTCATGGCCGTCGAAACGAACCACAAGCTGCAGCGTAACACCTGGCCATCGATCCTCGTACTCGATGAGCGCGGCCACGTCCTCCTCAAAATGGAGGATGGCGGGGGGCCGGGGGTGGGTGCGTGTGTTTTCGATCACATCGCCCAGCCCGCGTGTGACGCGCTGCGGAAGGCATGGACGCGGGCATTGGCCGATGGACTGATGGCCAGGACAGCGCTCGCTCTACCCGGTCATGATCGCGTTCAGGTGTCACTCGTGCCGTGCCAGAATGACAAGGACCGCTACGTCGTCATGATGCTCGGTCGCGTGGAAGACCCTGCCAACCAGTGGTTCGACCAGTCTCTCGATATGGTGTGTATCGCTGATCGCGATGGCTTTTTTCGCAGGGTCAACGATTCATTCACCACGACGCTGGGGTACACGCGCGAAGAGTTGCTGGCCCGACCCTTTCTCGATTTCGTGCATCCGGACGATCGCGACGCGACGATAGCCGTGTGCCAGGAATTCCAGTCCCAGCTGCACTTCGAGAACCGTTATGTGTGCAAGGACGGCAGTGTGCGCTGGCTGTCGTGGTCTTCGAGGCCCGATTATAAGCGCAACCTGTGGTATGCGGTGGCCCGCGATGTCACCGAGCAAAAGGTTGCCGAGGCCGCCCTCCGTGCCAGCGAGCGGCGCTTCCGTTCTCTGGCCGGTATGTCACCCATCGGTATCTTCATGGCAGACGCCGCGGGTGCATGCATCTACCTCAATAACCGGGGTTGCGAGATCACCGGACTGAGCTTCGAGGAGGCCGCGGGCGATGGCTGGGCCACGCGCCTGCATCCCGAGGACCGTGGGTGGGTCTGGAAGTCCTGGCGCGAGGCGATCGAGTGCCAGACCCCGTTCAATGAGGAGTTTCGTTTTGCGAGCGCCGAAGACGTCACGACCTGGGTTTCCGCCAGTGCCGTGCCGATTGGGGGAGCACGTGGAGAGTTGACCGGGTTCATGGGCACGGTCGAAGACACCACTGAGCGCCTCAAAGCCTCCAGCGACCGGACCGCGTTGCTCGAGCAGTTGCACCAGGCACGCAAGATGGAAGCGGTCGGCCGACTGGCCGGCGGTATTGCCCACGATTTCAACAACCTGTTGACGGTCATCCGCGGTGGACTCGATCAGGCTGCCGGCCTGCTCGACAGTGAGGCGTCCGCCCATCGCGGCCTGGAAGTCATCCGCGCAGCTGCCGATGAGGCTGCCGGGGTCACGCAGGCGCTGCTGACGTTCAGTCGCCATATGCCCACGACGCGTATCCCGATCGACCTCGGTGATCTGATGACCGAAGTCACGCGTCTGCTGCGGCGGATGCTGCCTGCGGCCATCGAGCTGGACGTGGTCAATCATTGTCCTGGTGCTGCGGTAGTTGGGGATCGCACCCAGCTTCAGCAACTCATCATGAATCTGTCAATTAATGCGCGCGACGCCATGCCGGAGGGTGGGCGCCTCGAGATCTCGCTCGATCGCGCCAATCCCGGCCAGGTGCAACGCCTCATTGAGCACAACGGCGATCCGTGCGAGGGGTTGTGCATGTCGGTCCGCGACAACGGGGAGGGCATTCAGTCCAACATTCGTGATCGGATCCTGGAGCCATTCTTTACGACCAAGCCGCGTGGCCAGGGAACTGGACTGGGCCTGTCGATCGTGCAGGCCATCGTGCAGGAGCATGACGGGCTTCTTGAACTGCAGTCCAAAGCAGGCGCGGGGGTGCAGGTCGACGTGATCCTCCCGTGGCACAACGAGCGTGTGTGGCCCGAATCGGAATCGGAGCCTATTGTCGAACCGCAGGCCAACGGCGAGTGCGTACTGCTTGCGGAGGACAATCCCCAGGTTCGAGGCATCATTTCTGCTGCTCTGCGTTCGTTCGGATTCGAAGTCGTGAAGGCCGGCGATGGTGAGCAGGCTTTGTCCGAGATCGAACGCCTGGAGTGCCTCGATCTCATCGTGCTCGACATCGATATGCCCAAAATCAATGGGATGGAATGCTTGAAACGCTTGCGTGAACGTGGTGGGATGGTGCCCGTTGTCCTGATTACGGGCAACGTGACCTGTATCCCTGATGATGAACTCGATGACCATACCGTCTTGCTGCACAAACCATTTCAAATGTCCGGCCTGGGCCGGCTGTGTTGTGATTTGTGTGTCAACGGCTCAAGCGAGTGAGGTGCATCGTGCCCCCTGGTATTTCACTGTTGCTCGTCGACGACCATGCTCTCGTCCGCAATAATCTGGCGTCACGACTCGAGGCCGAGGAGGATCTTCGCGTGCTGGGAGAAGCCGGTGACGCCGACACCGCGGTGTCGTGCGCGTTTGATCTCGAGCCCGAGATCATCATGTTCGACATTGACATGCCGGGGCCGGGGATCAGTTCCTTCGAGGCCGCGCGGACCATCAATCAACGATTTCCCGATATTCGCATGATGTTTCTGACCGCGTTCACGAATGACAGCTACATTTCCGAAGCGCTCAACGCCGGTGCCAACGCATACATTACGAAGCGAGAGCCGTACGAAATCGTCGTATCGGCCATTCGTGCGGTCGCCTGCGGTGAGGCCTATTTCTCGCCTGAAGTTCAGTCCCGTATCGTGGTGAGCGCGCGCGGCGCGACACTGAACCCCAATCACTGCACGCGGGCCTCGACCTTGACGGTGCGCGAGACCGAGATACTTCGACACATCGCACAGGGGTCGTCCAAGAAACAGATTGCGAAGGAGCTGCATCTCAGCGTCAACACGGTCGACGTGCACACGAGCCGGATCATGACCAAACTCGATATCCACGATCGGGTCGGCTTGGCGCGCTTCGCATTCCGGGAGGGACTGGCAGATCCTTGAGACCCACGGCCCGATCATTGGATCAGCGTGGCTGCAGTCGATGCACGTGTGGTGCGTCCGCGGCTGGTCATGTGTGCCGTGGAGCCCCGCGCCTGTCGTGAGCCATGCCACTGATCCGACGGGCCGAGTGGCACGCGCCCCGTTCAACTCTGCGGGTCTTCGTCTCCGATGAGCGCGCCGGGCTGGTCATATTGCGACGCAGGGCGGGAGCGGCTACGGCGAGGGTCTACTTGTAGCGCTTCTGCAGTGCGTGAATCGAATTCTTGAGGTCTTCTGCGACCTTGGCATCGACCGACTGTTTGGCCTTCATGGCTGCGCGCATGACATGGTGATGTGTGGCCAGGAGTTCCAGATAAGCCTGGTGCCCGTCGTCGCCCTTGGGGACTTCTTTGACCTTCTGGGTCAGGAAGTACTCAGCAACCGTCGAGATGATGTGTGATGCGTGATCTTCCTTGGTCATGATCCATCGGCCGACCTGGTTGATGCTCTGGGCATCGTGGTTGCCGCCCATCTCACGAATTTGTGCCATGGCCTTGGTGATGGTCGCAGTGTCCTCCAGCATATGGTTCAGGCGTGCGGCATCATCATAAATCCCGCACGGGATCTGGCAATGGGCGCTGGCCTGCGGTTGGGCGTTGAACATCGAAACTGCAACTGCGACGACGGCAACACTGAACACAACGATCAAGCTGTTTTTCATCAGAGAACTTCCTTTCTTACGATCTGAAGAACAGCAGCGTACCGCGCTGCCTGCTGATCCGGGTGGAGGCGATCAACGGGCAAGGCGGCACGCTGCATGGTGGTGACGATTCGGAGGCTGAGTGCTCAAGCGGCAGTCGGTTCGCTGACATCCTGGCCCCGGTCCTTCTCACGCTGCTGAATCTCTTCCAGCGACAAAGCGCCGGGCAGGGCATCGATCTTCGTGGTGATGTTCTCGCCCTGGGGATAGAGTTCGGCATTCTTCTCGAGCCATTCGGTGTAGGCCTCCGGAAGCTCGTCTTCCGGGTAAATGGCGTGCACGGGGCACTCCGGGATACACAGGCCACAATCGATGCAGGTATCGGGGTCGATGACCAGCATGGCCGGTTCTTTGGTCTCGTAGAAACAGTCCACGGGGCAGACCGCACAGCAGTCGGTGTAGCGACAGTCGACGCAACGCTCAGTCACGATATGGGTCATGTTTGATCCTCCATGAGCGGGCAGAGTGAGAGGGCGATGACGACAGCCGCGTCCGGTCGATGGCTGTAAGAGGTTCTCCCACAAAACGATACTACCCTTGGGCGCGGGTATTGTAATGGCGCTGCCGCAGGCTTGGCAAGTCACCGCGTCAAATCGCGCAGATCATCCGGGATTGGGGTGGTCAAACGGCCGTTGCCTGGAGTCATCCTGAGCGAAATCGAATTGGATGAGCGGCGGGCGCTCGAGGCGTGCACGGATTGACAGGCTTAGAAAAAGGTTCTTCACGGATTTGCGGGACCGCACGCCCGTGGATCATGTGTGCAGGCCCATCCCGGAAATGCGTGAAGAACCCAGAAAAAAAGCCAGGCGGCCTGACCGGGCAACCTGGCTTCTGAAACGGAGGCACAGTGACTTTCAATCTATAGTAGGCGGGCGGGGGCCCGGGCCGGAGCGTGATTACAGAAAACTAATTGTTCGGTCATGATATCGGACCTAGCGGCGCCGAGGGCCTAAAATGGTGTTAGCCAAACGCCATCCAGTGTTCGTGCGGTCACGTGCTCAGCCTGGAGAGACACCGGGGCTGCGCGATCACGGCGACGCCCGTGTCCACCGCCCACAGCGCGTGGAGTTTTGAGCCAGAGCCTGATAGGTGTTCTATTTGCTGAGCGGCGTTAGTCAGGACACGCGTCCGCCTCCATGCACACTGCCTTCCACGACAACAGGAGGCCTTCATGAGCGCTACCCTGCCCGAGGCCGGCCCGTCTGCAGGCGGAGCCATGTTCAGCTGTTCGGGCTGTCGAACTCGCTATCCGGTCAATTCCGCACTGCTCGACAAGCGTTTGCTGTGCTCCAAATGTGGTGGAACCACGTTGCTCGCGCCGCGCTCGGCGGATGACTGTCCGGATTCCGATACCGACACGCCTGTCGCGGAGGACGTGGGGCGCCCGATCGCCGGAACGTGCGGGGTGTGCCCCGTATGCAGTCGGGCCTACATCGTTGCAGGTGTCGCACTGGGCCTGAAGTCACGCTGCGCCAATTGCGATCACGTGTTCGTCGTTCCGCGCCGCACGCCACTGCCCTCTGAGGCCCAGCATTCCAGCCTTGCCCGACGCAACCCTGTCGGTCGTTGGGTGATGTATGCCTCTTTGCTGGGGATGTTGATGTTGCTGACGGCAGGGCGCCAACTCTTCGCGGCGCTCAGTGCCGATCCCACAGGATTGTGTGTCTTCATCCTGTTGGTGTTTCTAGGCGCGCTGTGCAAGTCATTCTTCGACGTATTGTACATTCATCGCCAGATTCGCCTGGCCGACACCCAGATTCAAACACTATGGAAAACAAATAACATCGCGCGGTTTCTCAAGGCCACGCACGCAAGTCTGTTCCGCAGTCACATTCACAACCTGCATCACATCTACAAACTCGATACACAAATCGACCAGGACAACCTGGTTGTCCTGCTGCAATCCCGCCTGTTGGCGCGCACGAAGATCGTCGATCTGTGTTCGAGCATCCTCGTGACTTTGGGGCTGGTGGGTACCATCATCGGGCTGATTTCCTCGGTCGCCGGGCTGGGAATCGTCATGGACAACGTCGGCACCGAGGGGGATGCGCTGCTCGGTGGGATGCGTGAGACCCTCAGTGGTATGGGTGTGGCGTTCTACACGACATTGTTCGGGGCCATTCTCGGGGGCGTGTGCCTGCGCATTCTGGGCAACGTGGTCGATGAGAACGTCGACTTCCTCGTGGCCCACCTCGCGGAATTGAGCGAGGTGTATATCCTGCCGGTCTTGCGGAACGCCGCCCGCCTGCGGGAAACCTCTCCCGATACGGTGACGCGGGCCGCGCTGTTGGAGGCCGACGTGTGAAGCTCGTTCAGCGGCGGCATACGTTTAATTTCTATGAGTCCTTTTCGGATCTGATTTTCTGCGCCCTGGTTCTGTTCGTCGTCCTCGTGTTGTTTCTGGTGCTCAAGGTCAATCGCGGGGCCGTCGTGCTGCAGCGCAACCAGGCCGAGCACGCCAAGGCAGTGGCCGGGTACGAAACGGCTGTCGAGCACCTGGAGTCGGCCCGTGGCGAGCTCAACGCCCAACAGCTCGAAGTGGCGCGCATGATGGGCACCAACCGGTTCTCCGGGCAGGTCGGCGCCACGACGTTCACGTTAGCCTTCAAGCGGATCAACGACGAGTACCGCTACATCCCGTTGCCGCCAGCGGTCGTGGATCGCTTTTCCACACGCGAGCGAATCGACGAGACCGATCAGGAGATGTTCGAAGCAGGTTATGATCTCATGCTCGAGCAGTTGCGCCACGCCCGCCCGTTCACCGAAGAGGAACTTCTGGCCATGATTGCGGCCCTCGAACGCAATCCGCCGGATCGTGGTGAAGCGACCGGGTCGCTGCACTTCAGAACGCACGCCTCGGCCAGCGGGATCGCATCCGACATGCTCGATCGCAACATGCGGCAGAGCGGCAGTGGGCGGATTCGTGACTTTCAGTACTACTTCTTCAATGAATTCATTCGCATGATATCGCGTGCGCCGCGTGAGTACCCGAACGCTCCCCAGACCATTCCAGTCCTGCACTTTACGATTGATGCCGAGCAGCAGCGGATCGTGCTTGGTCACCGGCGCTTCCGGCCCCGCGACATGGTCCAGATCCTCGGAGCCTTCGGCCATGGCGGGGTCATCGTCGAGTACGCGCCGCCAGAAGGAGAAACGCTCGATCTTCCGCAGTGGGTCATCGACGACGTCCTCGAACCCAGCGGTTTCACCAACCGTGCGCCCGACACGTCGCAGTTCTCGCCGTAACCCGGGACTCACGGTAGCTGCAGGCCGCCGGGGATCCAGTCGTCAATCCGGACACGTACACATGTCTACGTTGCCAAACGCGTTCAGGACGTGGAACACGTCGTGGCCATCGCAGATCCCATCTGGAGAACAACTGCCAAAGGCAGCGCCGATGTCGGTATTGAAAGCGGCCGGGGCATCGTCAGCACACGGATAGGGCCCGTCACCTGACGGCGCACTGTTGGCAAAGCAATTGAGCACGTGATAGCGGTCGTGGCCATCGGCTACGCCGTCGGGCTGACAATCGCCGAATGCGCCACCCACATCGCCGAAAGTGACTGCGATGTTCGCGCACGCGTTGTCGACACAACCGGTCCACAGACACACATCATCGCGAATGTCATTTCCATCATGGTCGGCGCACTCCGCAGTGATGTTGCAACCCTCACAGCTGTCGAGGACGCCATCGTTGTTGCCATCATTGAATGCGTCGGCCTCGATGACGATGGCCAGGTCATCGCCCTTGGACGCCACCGCGACATCGGGTCGGTCGTCACCATCGATGTCGCCCGGGGCCAGAACGCGAATCTGACCACCCGTGACGAGCGGCGTGGCGCCGTCAGGTGCATACGTGATTCCGTCGTGGCGTACGCCCATGATCTCGCCGTCCGATGAGCCCGCCAGAATCACCGTGCGCGCGCCGCAATGAGCCTGCGCCGCGGCCGATGAGATACCATTGCCCGTCATTCCTCCGCGGGTGTAAGTGGTGACGAACTGATCGTTGCCCACTGCTTCGTAGACCATCACACCGCCCGTCAGGTCCTCGACCATGCCGGCGAACACCACCTCGTTGAGCCCGTCGCCGTCCACGTCGGCCACGGTGGGTGCCAGCGCCAGGCCGATGTGGCCGGGCTCTATGGTCTTATGCTCATAGGTGTTGTCACCGGTATTCTCGAGCCACCGCAGTGTCACCGGGAATCCTGCGACCCCTCCGAAACCAAGCACGATGTCGAGGGCCCCGTCGTTGTCTGCATCGCCCACGGTCCAGTTGAACAGGTAACTGATGGTTGTGTAGGTGTAGACCTTCGTATAAGTGTGATCGCCCGGGATTCCACTGTGTTCATAGATGAACAACTCGGATGTGCTGCCGACGACGGAAGACGACGTATCGAAAATGATCTCCTGGCGTCCGTCCTGGTCGGTGTCGGCGATACGCACCTGGCCCATACTCTGGACGCCGGTCGGGTCCGGCTCGGAGATATTGATCACACGCTGTTCGAACTGATTGTCGTCGACCGCTTCGTACAGCAGTACCTTGTTGAGCGTACTGGTTTCGCCACCGAGGATTTCGAGGGCGCCATCGTTGTCGCTGTCGCCCCAGGTGACCGTAACGAACGCCCCCGGAGGGGCCGCATCGGGCGGCGTCTCGAAGGTGAGTGCCAGCGCGTTGTCGCCGACGGTTTCGTACAGCCGCATCGTGGGTGCGGGCCAGTCAACCGTCAACACCTCACCGAGGCCATCGCCGTCGAAATCGCCCAGGGCCGTGGCCCACACGTTGTCCAGTTGATCGGCCGAATCCCAGATGATCCCACGATCGGCGCACAGGCATTCGGAGCCGGGGCCTGCACCGAAGGCGCGACGGGGCGGTGGTGGCGGGACGTCACGTTCGACGGTGGGCTGCTCGGCCGTGAACAGTTCGAACAGGCCGTCGTGGTCCGCATCCCCGAGAACGAACACGTTGTGCGCGGGTACCGCCCGACGGATCTGGCGGCCGGTGCGGCCGTCTCGAATGCTGACGATCCCCCGGTCGTGTTCGACCCTGTCCAGCACGCCATCCGCATCGACATCGACGGTGATGACCTGCGGTGGTGTGACCGCGGATACAGCGCACGGGGCGCACAATACGAGCGCAAGAAGCAAGCGGGTCATGCTGCGATCTCCAGATGTGCTGTACGTGGAACCCCGTATTCATGATAGCGATTCGCTGCCTGCCTCTGGCAGTCAAAAAGCCCTCTGTGGATGTGCTGCGGACTAATGAGAACCCCGTGACCTAATGAAGTTGCCCTCATGCACCACCGCGCATTGCGTCATCTCCAGCATGTCGCTAGAGTTCCGGGTTCGTGATGACATGAGAAGGAGCCCATATGTCCCGCACCGTCGCCGTCATCGGCGCATCGACCCGTCGTGCCAAGTTTGGCAACAAGAGTGTTCGCGCCCACCAGCAGGCAGGCTGGACGGTCTATCCGGTCAACCCCACGGCCGACGAGATCGAAGGCCTGACGTGCACCACGGCCGTCGCTGATCTGCCCGAGGGGCTCGACCGCGTCACGTTGTACGTTCCTGCCGCTGTGATCCGCCAGATGCTCCCTGACCTGGCCGCCCGCAAACCCGCCGAGGTGTTCTTCAACCCCGGCACCGACGACCCTGATGTCATCGCCGAGGCCCAGGCCGCCGGCCTCAACACGGTCACCGGCTGCAGCATCATCGACGTCGGTTTTACGCCAGCGGATTTCCCGGACGCCTGACCCGCTCGCCCGTACCGCTAAGCCCAACCCGGATCCGCAGTTGCGTTTTCAGCGGCCCGGTTGACAATCCGCGAACGCCCTGATTTAATACCCGGCTCGGGGCGATTAGCTCAGTTGGCTAGAGCGCCTGCTCGACACGCAGGAGGTCACAGGTTCAAGTCCTGTATCGCCCATTTCCCTTACACTCGCCGAGCCTTTGAGTTAGGCACCCACCGACGGTCGGTGGAGCGGTTGGAACCATTCGCAAAAAGGTATACCGGTATATACCTCGCATGCGAAGGCCCGCTCCAATGCCCGAACAAACCCGTTTTGCAACTCGTCATGTCAAGGCGGCACTATTCGTCATCACGTCGCTGCGACAAGTCGACCATGAAGGCCTCGAAGGTATCCCACGTGTTCCAGATGTCCTTCCAACCAAGCACCTCGGAAGGCACTTCAACCGTTTTCGCTGGATGAGTCCGTAGGTCGAATCCATAGGTCATTCCTCCACCGTCGCTTCCGATGATCAACATTCCCGGAGCAATTCGTCAACAGCCGCACGTGTATTCAGCTTAGGTAGATCATTGATTGCGTATAGCTGCAGATACGCTCCTCGACCAGGCCACCCCTCGATCCCGTTGGAATAACGCATGACTGACAGGTACTCTTCTGGAATAGTTTTGGGGGCGATGGCAGCAGCGACCTCGTCTATGTCTTGCCGGATTGCTCCCGGTCGTTTGTCCATTCGCTGCAGTATGGTCAATAGTTCAGGACTCAATGTCGGCCTCCTTGGTCCAGAACATGTCGTGAGATATTTGCAAGTCTGTCTTGCGGACCGAATCGTAATCAGGCGACGTCGCCAATTGCCAATTGAGCCTCAGACACTTATCCGCCTATCCCACGGCTATACATCGTCAATGGGTGAGATGCGGCTCGAACGAACAGCTTTTCACTCAGAGGTGCCGGCTCTTCCGAGATCACGATGCCCATGTAACAATCGTAGTCGACAAACAGCAGCTTCAAGAAACGCTTCGCTCGTTCTAGGTTCTCTTTCTTCATCCCCTCATCATCCACGGAAAGCCCAAGGACAAGCTTGTCGTCCAATGTGAATCCAAGCGTGATACCATCGATTTCTGCTACCTTGCTTGGATAATACAGCGCAAATGCTCGCCGTGGATAATCCAATCCTCGCTGAATCGAATGGGACATGGTCTTTGCCGGCTCCCACTCCCAGCGGTCTGCCTGATCGTCCGGTCCATCCAGAACCTCTGTGCGACCCAAGGGAACCATCATCAACTCTTCATCGCCTCGATCCTCGTGGTTCCTATCGACGTAAGCGCTGACAAACATGTCAAGAGTGCGCTCATCTCTCTTGCTTGTTAGCCCATAGGCATCCAATGCTGGTGGCACAGTCTTCTCCTCAGCAGATTTAATGTCCAGTCAGGCTGCGTGTGATGCCGCCGGGGTTCGAGGTCATCAAGCTGACGGAGCCAGAAAGACCTCGATCTGCTCAACAGCCGTGACCTGGCTGGAGACGAATACTGCGTCGTCATGATCGATGGCATCTCAGGAGCCGCCTGCTCGATTCATTGCGATAGCTGTGCGGGATTGCACGTGGTTGATCGCGGTCAATTGCATCCAAACAGGAATCCGGGGATCCGCGCCTGAGTCGATCAGCAGCTTGGCCAATGGGCGCTCGGCATCTTAGTTATTCGCTGCACTCAGATCGAGCGCTACGATATTCACGCGATCGCGGACATACAGCGTGGTGCCCACGAGAGTGGGGACGGTCCACGACGTGCGTTCCGTTACCGCGGTGCTGCCCAGCAACTCGTAGCCCTCCGGCGACACGCGAGCCATCGCGAGGGTGCCATCCTGGTCTAGGATGATCAGCCTGCCGTCGGCGTACAGACATTGGGCCATGTGCAGTGCACGCTTGCGCCAACGAATCTTCCCGGTACGCCAGTCGAAGGCTGCAAACAACGACGTCTCGTGACCACCCGCTGACCCATAGATGGTGTCGTCGATCCTGATATGTGTCCAGCACGAGGCGCGCAGCTTTGGCGTGACCCACACTTCGTGAACATCATATGCCTCGTCCTGTCTTGTGATCTTCAGCAGCCGTCCACTGCCGGACCTGAACTGGCTCGCGACGAACAGGTGGTGATCGTCACACTTGACGACCGGGGTGAGATGGTTGCCGTTGCTCATCGGAATGGGCGAACGCCACAGCAGCTTCCCGTTACTCGGATCAAGAGCCACCACGCCTTCGGGCTCGAAATACACGTAGTGGTCCTGGCCGGCAAGCTCGATGATCGACGCAGCACCATAGCTCACGCCACCCGGTTGGCTGCTCCACGCCAGTGCGCCGTCACGTGGATCGAGCGCGACCACGGCATGGGTGTCACTACCGACCTGAACGATGATCTTGCCATCAAACAACAGTGGACTTGCCGAGTAGCCATACTCCTCCTGTCGCTTGCGCCGTCCGAACTGTGCCGGCAGATCAAGTTGCCACTGCAGTTGCCCGGTTGCGCGATCGAGGCAGCGGAGGTGTCCGGCGATGCCGATTGATACGATGCGCTCATTGACCAGCAGTGGTGTGGCATTGGGACCAGCGCCGAAGCTCGCACGCATGTCGGTCCACTTCGTCCGTGCGTAGCGGTGCTCCCAGAGGGTGCCGCCCGTCGCAGCATCGAGCGCAATCACGACCTCCTGCTCGGGCACACTGTATGCCGTATACAGTTTGCCCTCATGGCACAGAATCGCCGAGTAACCCTCCCCAAGTGGGCGTGTCCACAACTGCTTCGGACCTGCTGCGGGCCAGGTATCGAGCAGGCCGTGTGCCTGAACGGTAAAGTTACCATGGGGACCAGCCCAGGAGGTCCACTCCGCGGAGGACGCCCTGGCGCCCAGCGAGACAGCTGGCAAGACCACACAATGCACAACAATGAGAAAACGATGGGGACTCATATGCAGCCTCGCCAGTGACCAGTGTGTGATGAATTCGGGACCTCTGTGGTCTGCTGACCAGTTCCTGCACTACGGACTCCCGACTCTTCAAGAGCTAATGCCTTACCTTAACATTGTTTCGCTCGGGACAGTATCCCAATGCACATGTGAAGCGTGGATGTGCTGCGCAGCGCTCAGTGCCCCGTGGTGGCCAACGCTCGACCTGGCCCGGTGCGGTTGACCAGCGCTGTCACGTACGATGGAGTAGAGCAAGCCAGGCGGGTTAATACGATATTTTTCAAGCGCAAGGACATGCGTTCGCTGCGGGCGCTTGGCCTCACGGCCGTTCGGCCCCCCGTAGCTCACCTGGTGAACCGCAGCTTCACTGTGCCCATCCCAACAACGTCGTCGTTTTCAGCGAGGACGGAAGGTCGTCCGCGCGTTCTCCGAGCGCCGCGCGGCCAGGAGCACCCGCACATGGGACCTGCCCATGTCGTCGAGCGCCCAAGGCACCCGTGTGTGTTACAATGTATGATCGTTCATGAAACCCGAGGTAGTCCTGTGGAGCCCTCAACTGATGCCTGCGATTAAGTATGCCGGGATAGTCCTCGTTGCCATCCTGACGCTCACGGGCTGCACGCCGGCCGGAGCGCCTGACCCGATTTCAGGCGCTGGCGCTGCGCCAGCGGAATCCACGCAGTGTGCGACTCTGCGGGCCGAAGTCGAGTTGGCGTGCCTCATCTTCGTCGAGGCCGAAGGGGGCGTACCGGCGTGTCTGTGCCCTGATGTCGTGGGGGCGACCTGCGAGCTGGCCGTGACCATCGATGAAGAGGGGGTCGGGGAGGCGCTGAGCGGGACCCCGGGCACCTGCACGGCCGTGGCGGCAGCAGGCGCTGCGTGCTGTGATTGTACGGACTACGTCGACTGCATTGAGTAAAACAACAACGGGCCCGGCTTGATGGCCGGGCCCGTGTGAATTACGGCCGGATGATACCGGCTATTCTGACTTCATCATTTCACGTTACTGAATGCATTCATTCAGCGGACGGCACGCACCGCCACAGTAGTACTCACCCTGTTCACAGCAGATGCCCTCGACGTCCGTACAGACCTTGCCGTTGGGACAGCAGCCACCGACGTTGCACGCGAAGTGATCGGACGGACACGACTGGCATGTCTTGGTCGCGTCGTCACACGAGCTGCCGTCCGGACAACAGGTGTTACCGCAGGCCTGGGCGGCCGGGCAGCAGCTGTCGCCCAGGCACACGTCGCCTTCAGCACAACAGCCGTCGCCACACGCGGCATTGTTGAAACCGCAACAGATGTTCTTGCCCGGGACACACGTCTCGAGCGCTCCGCAGCAGGTACTGCCACACAGCGATTCGGCTTCGCAGCACGTTCCCGCCTCGGCACCCTGACCGATGCACACCTCGGTGCTCGAACAACAGCTTTCGCCAACACAGGCGGTTTTGCCTTCGTCACAACACAGGCCGGTCTGTTCGTTGAGACACGTCTCGCCCTCATCGCAACAGGCGACATCACCGCACTCGCTCGGGCAGCAGGGGCCACCGTTATAACAACCGTACTGACACAACGCGTAGGCAGCGCCGCAACCGGCCAGGGCAATCACTTCGCAAACAACGTAGAACGGTCCCGCGGCGGCACATGCAGCCGACACACCGATGGCACAACCGACGAATGAAGCGCTGCATCCGGTCCAGCAGAAAATGCATTCCAAATCGGTTTCCGGATCGCTGTCGTGACCGTGGTCATTGCCGGCGCCGCCGAGCAACATGCGCATCGAATTCGGTTCACCGTTCTGTGCACGCGGGCATTCGTCAATGGTGCGTTCGGCGGCCAGCATCAAGGCCAGCATCCCGTCTTCGATATCCGGATCGATCAGCATATCTGGCGCGGGGGCGGCGTCGGCAAACTTGGCGCTCTGCGGGTCCGCATCGGCGGACTGCGGGACCAGCTCCCGTCCGTTGATCATGCCGCTGATTTCCCCGCCGGAAAACTTGGCGTAAGCAGTGTTCATGCCGTCAACCAGCGGACCGTACTCGACGCTCATTTCCATGAGCTGGCCGTCGCCGTAGGCTTCGGACGACATCAACAGTTCACCGTCTACGGTGATGGTGCGGGTGAGCTGAACCGTGTCATCGTCCTTGAACTCGACGCGACTGTCCATGACCATTTCACGCCCCAGCGGAGTGATCACGCGAGTGTGCAGCGTGCGGTCGGTTTCGGCATTGGCTTCGCCGGCCTTGCACGCGGACTCCTGGACTTCGACAGCTTCAATGTTCGAAGCGTCCTCGGTCTCCAAGCCGACAAGCGTACGGTTACCGCAACCTGTTGCCCACATCAAACACACACAACCGATAGTCAATCCACGCCATTTACTCATCAGATTCTCCTGAAAAGAACAAGAAACCCACGATCCCGTTCACCGTCGTTCGTCTCAGTCAGCCAGCGGGTCGCTGCCGGGAATGAGGCACGCGGTGTGCCGTTGTGCGTAACGTGTTGGGGCGCAATGCGAGGATGCAGGGAGAGCACATTTTTTGGGCAGTATTCCCCCTGGAACTAACATATGGGTAAAAGCGTCGCGGCGTGCCGATTCCGCCCCGACGCCTTCATGGAGGCTCGAGAGCGATGCAAGACGAAGCAACCGGAGCACGGGCGCACAACGCCGCAGACGATGTGACGACACGACGCGGCGCCGCTGCATGGCTGGCTGCTGGCGTGACCCTGGCCGGGCCCCTGCTGTACATGGGATTGATAGGCGTGCCGTGGATTCGTGAAACGGCGCTGCCAGCGTTCGGACTGATCGCGATCGGATTGGCGGTGGGGGCGTGGTTGATGACCACCGATCGTCGTTGGAGGGTGCGCATTCCGTTCGGCATCAGCGCCGCGATTACAGCAGGGTTCTGTTTCGGGTTTTTTGCCCTGACCGCTGTGCCGCAGGCCCGGGCCCTGGCGGATATGACGGTCGCCCCCGACTTCACGGTCCAGGATCAGGATGGCAACATGGTCAACCTGGGTGCAACGCTCGAGGACGGGCCGGTTCTGCTGGTGTTCTATCGTGGGTTCTGGTGAATGGTCTGCCAGGCAGAGCTCCGCGGGCTCGGAGCCGTGAATGATGCATTGATTCAACGGGGTGGACGTGTACTGGCAGTGGCGGTCGATCCACCCGCGAAGTCACGACGCGTGGTCAAGAACAACGCGCTGCAGTTCTCCATCCTGAGCGATGCCGATCGCTCCGTCATCGAGGCTTACGGTCTGGTTCATGCGGGTGGGGCACCGGACGGTGGGGATATTGCCATCCCGGCACATGTCCTGATCGATCGCGACGGCAGGATTGCCTGGCGCCATGTAGCGCAGCGCGTGACCTTGCGACCCCGTGTCGAGGACATTCTGGCCGCGATTGCCGCCCTCGACTGACGTCGCGAACAGCACACAAGAAAACACCCCCGCAACCACGTGGTTCCGGGGGTGTGTTGTCGAAGCTCGAATCGGGTGTCAACGGGTGCGTGACACCGCGCGGTGTGCTGGTCCAGCCACCTTGACTGTCAGCGGATTGCCACCGTCGATGGCGATGATGTCGCTCGGCGACGTGGCGAACAGGAACGATCGCTGATCGGGATGGCCTGCATCGAACGGCAGGAGGTTCACTGTAAATGTCCCGCGCGCGTCCTTGCTGGCTCGGAAGGTGAACGTCGCCAGCGAACCCTGGGACACGGCCACGCCGCTGCTGTCACGTCCAGCGACCATCTGCCCTGTCGTTCGATTGAACGCGGTCCATTCACTGGCAAAGACACCGTCAGCGGGCATCGCGATATCAATCAGATCGAGGCGACCACTGCCACCACCGCTTGCCGCGAGGTGCAGCTGATACCCGCGGAGGTCGGGAAGCGCGCGATCCAGACGCACGTCGACTTCGATGAGCTCACCCGCACGGATGCCGTCGCGGAGCGCCACCAGATTGAAACCGGCGCGGTCGACGACTCGCGGTTCGGTCACGGTAGGCGCCGGCCCGCCATCGAGGGGACAGCTGCAGGTCGTGGTCCCGCCGAAAGCATTCAACGCGGCGAATGCATCATTGCCATCGCAGACGCCATCTGGATTGCAGCTGCCAAACTGGCCGCCGGCGTCGACGTTGTAGGCTGCCGGGGGATCCGCCTCACAGACGTAGCCGCCTCCACCGTCTGGATCGACGTTGGCGAAGCAGTTGAGTGCATGGAACCGATCATTGCCATCTGCAGTACCGTCCGGCGGGCACGCTCCAAACTGACCGCCCATGTCGGCGAAAACGATGTCCGTGCCCACGCATGTCCCGGCAGCACATTCGAACCACACACAGTTGTCGTCACGGACCTCGTCGTCGTCGAGGTCGGCGCACTCGGCAATGGTGCCGTTTCCACAGCCGCCGCCTTCCACCACGCTGATCACGAGCGGCTGGAACTGATCGACGGTAAACTCGAACCCGACAGGGTCGAAGAACTGCGTCAGCGGCGGGGTACTTTGATTGAACCGCAATTCGAAATCACCGAGTGCGTCGGCCGATGCACTGATTTCGAATTCGCCCAGGTAGCGCGTGCCCATGGTCGCAGGGTCGGGGCCGAGTCCAGGGATGGTCGTGTACAACGCGCCGAACAACTGCAGGGCGTTGCTCTCGGTGTAGAACACATCGAGGATGGCTGCCTCGTCAGCGAAGACCCAGTCTTCACGCGTCGTATCGATGCGTATGGAGTCGCCCAGCTCGGGGTTTCCTGGTGAGTTGTTGAGATATTCGACAGTACCCGTCGATCCAGGCAATGGTGTGGTCGAGAAGGGCATGAGCACCTGGTAGCCATTCAGCTGGCCACCGGGTGAACCCAGATCGCTCATCCACACCATGATGCGGGTGGACGATGCGGCGGACATGGTCACGGCGCGCGCCCCCACGTCGGCGCCGGCGTTTTGCTGGCCGTCCCGAGCCATGTACACCCGCGCGGTATTCAGGGGGCTGAGGCATGCCCCGTCCTCACAGAACCCCGTCGCACCGTTGCACGCGCCGCCGTCGTTGGTCGGCAACAGTATGTCGCAATTGCCGGCACTGCCGCCCGGATCACATGAGGCCGCAACGCAGTCGGAATCGAGTCCTGAACAATCAACCGGTGTGCCGACACACTGGACGTCAATACACGTGTCCGAAATCGTACACGCGTTGCCGTCGGAACACGGATCGTCACAGAAACAATCCAGCCCGATGTCGTCGATGTACCAGTTGTCGTTGACCCCATCGACCTCGGCGCGGAAGCGCAGTCTGAAATCGTTATGACCGGCCGGAACAGGCAATTCGTAGGTGTGGAAGGTGAACACATTCTGGTCGACCCCGTCCGACATGATGCGGTCGACCTCGATCCAACGGTCGAGAATGTCGAGATACTCGATCACGAGTTCTTCACCCGCCTCGACGCCCTGATGTTGTGTGTAGAACGTCAGTTCGACATCGAACTGGCCGGCCATGAGCACGAAATTCGACCGGATCTCATCATCGAGGTACAGACCCGATCCGGAGGCGTTGAGTTGCAGTGCGAACGGCGGACTGGGCGGATTGGATGAGGCCCCGGAGACGATGGCGCCGTCGACGAAGGACCAGCGGTCGGTGTCGATCGACGCGGCCGCGAACTCCTCGCAAAACGGTAGTGCCTGGGGCGGCCCGAGCGGCGTGAAGCATCCGGCGTTGTTCTTGTAGTTGACGATTGACGACTCGGGATCGGGGGCAAAAGTGAGGGGGGACAATCCGTCGCAGCCACCCAGGCCCGAACACATGATCCTGCAGTTCGCCGACCCATTGCAGTGCGGAGAACTCCAGTTGTGTCCCAGCTCGTGCGCTGTCAGCGCGGTTCGGGATGTCGTACCGTTGATGTTCTCAGACAGGCCGTATGCCATATTGCCGGACGCACCACAGGTGAACCCACCGACGTTGCATACTCGACTGAGCCAGGCGACTCCAATCGTGGTGCCGGCGAGGTTCTTGCCAGTGAACAAGTGGGTCACATCGCGTTGGATCTGTGACTCGGGCAGGGTATTCCATTCACTGCGGAACTGGCACAACAGGGTGCCGGCGTCGGTCGAGGTGTAGCTGCCGTTGCTGGTGCGGACGATCGCAACGGTGACTTCATAAGTGACATTGATGGGGGACACTTCGTAAACCCCCGAGACGTTGTTGATGATGGTCTCCATGGCCTCGAGTGCGCTGTCGACATCCGAGCCCTTGTCGGTGTAGTAGTCGCCGTCACAATCGAGACCGATCTCAGTGATGTCATCATTGCTGCCGGCGGTCTGACGGTCTGGTTCGGAGTTGATGAACCCGTATTGCTCCATGACTGCGTCAACACCACATTCGTAGCCACTGCTGTTGAGCCAGTCGGCCGCATCGTAGATGGCGTGAAGGTTGCCCTCGCTGGCGACTCCCAGGCCCGTCAGCGGCTCAACGCCGAACACGCGCTCGTCGGGCAGAATGATGATGCCCTCCAGCGCTCCGTCGTGATTGCTCAAGCGTACGTCAGAACCTGGCATGTCGCGGACCTCGCCGCGAAACGTTCTGACGGGGGGCGGGTCGAGCGGGACCAGCGGGCCTTCGGCTTCGTATTGCACGAGCAGTTCGAAGTTCGGGGAGCGCACCGAATGCTTGGCCACGTCAAGAACATGAGGTTGACCATCGATCATGATGGTCGTGCTGAACGAATCAGTTGCGGTGGCCTCGATCGCAAGATCCTGAACGTCGGATCGATCGAGATCGAGGGTCGCGTTGACCTGGTTCCGCAGAACGTCCTTCGTCGTTTTCTGCGGAGTCTGGGCCGTAGCCGGTGCGTTGGCCAGGGCCATCACGCCGACAACCTGGCCGATTACAAGGTGGGTTCGTAGCTGTGCAAACATTCATCGCCTCCCGTTGGCCAACACCCGATTCCATTCGAGGTTAGCATGCGCATGGACTGGTACCGGTCATGGGCCGGTGCAGATAAGGTTTTGGAATTCGTTGCTTGTGCTCACTGAGTCCGGTAAGGCATCCGGACTCATTATTGTAGCTGATGGTCGGGAACGATTCATCGCCCAGGTGGCCCTGGGGGGGCTGCACCGCGTGACAGATTGCGCAAGGCCTTGATGGTCAAACGCTAAGTGCTCCCTTTCATAATTGGGTGTAGGGTTCTCCGCGGCGATTGTCGTGTTGGGCAAGGCGCGAGGAGGAGGCGATGCCTGACATCGTTGACGACGAGCAACACAGTCCAGGGTGGCAAGCGACCGGAAAACCCTACAAAGAATTGTGAAATGGGGCACTAAGCGACGGTCGCCGGACGCGGCCCGGCCCGCGAACTGTCTTCATGGGCATGACTTACGGTTTGGACACTCCGCACACTCAATAATGTGACGGCCGTGGTTCCGGCGGGGGCAATGGAACACGCGGCCATTTTCGGGGTGGGCTTCGGCCGCACGGACACGGGCGGTTGGAGCCGTGAGTCGATCACGTCACCGGGGGAAACGGGCTTCGCGCCTCCTTCTTCTGCGGACCCTCCCTGTTCACGACGCGTGGACTCTTTGAAAGGGGTTCGACGATGCTCAACGCCAGACTCGCCAGAAAGATACGTCGCTGTTGCCAGAGTCGCAGCCAATGTCGTGATCACTGCGGCGTCAGCGAGTTGTTCCTGGCACCGCCAGAGCATGCGCGAGTGATCCTCGGGGTTCGGGACAGGCGACTGTTGCAGTGGCTTCTGGGGTTCCAGCAGAACCGAGTGTCCAGCAAAACAGACGGTGTCGCGCACAGTCGGTTTTGCTAGGCGCTCGCGGCGTCCGAAAGGCCTCTTTCCTTCCGGAGCGTGGCCGTCGTAGCGGACGGTCACGCTCTTATTTGAAAGATCAATGGGCTGCGCCCATCGCATTGGGGGATGTGTGTTGTGATCGTAGAGAACCAGTCGGTAGGAGATCGCCGTATCGGCGTTGTATGCGGCGGGGGCGAATTTCCGAGAATGGTCATCGAGGGTGCGCGGCGCGCGGGCAACCATGTCATCGTACTGGGCATTCGCGGACTTGCGGATCCGGCCCTGGCGGAGGTCGCCGATGAGTTCCACTGGACTGGGATCGTGCGCCTGGGACAGTGGATACGCATGCTCAGACGCCGGTCCTGCCACCGTGTCATTCTGGCTGGAGCAGTACGCAAGACCGAGCTGCACGATTTCAGTGGTTTGCGCCGGTTGCTCTTTTTCCGGCCCGACTGGACGACCTTCAAGTTGTGGTTTCTCAGGGTGCCGGACATGCGCGCCGACACGATCCTGAAGGCCGTTGCCGACGAATTCGAACACAAGGGCATCACAATGGAAGATTGCGTCGAGTATACCAAGGACTCCATGGCCTGGGAGGGATTCTTGACTGCCCGTCGGACCACACCGGCGCAGGACCGTGATATCGAGTTCGGGTGGCGTATCGCCAAAGAGATGGGGCGTCTCGATATCGGTCAGTCCATCGCCGTGCGCGATCGCGATATCATCGCGGTCGAGGCGGTCGAAGGGACCGATCGTATGATCGAGCGTGCCGGCCGGTTGTGTCGCGCGGGTGGGTGGTGCCACGTCAAGGTCAGCAAGCCCGATCAAGACATGCGCTTCGACGTCCCGACGATCGGACCGGAGACCATCGAGACACTGCACCGCAATGGTGCGAGCGCGCTGTGTATCGAAGCTGGCAAGACGCTGATCGTCGACTGCCCGCAAATGCTCAAGCTGGCCGAACGTTATGGCATCGTCATCGTCGGTCGCCGCGATTCCGCAGGGGCTGCCGTGCCCGTCGATGATGCGGCTCGAAAGTCGGCGTAGGTTGCTCGTCAGATTCAACCCCTGGTCGCGGGTTATGGGCGACGACGCGTTGGCCGCACCGCGGGCAGCGCGTCGGCCCACTGCGACCAACGACTTCATTCAGCACCACCCAGGTTCCTCCACGCGCCGCACAATCGTTCCACATGCACACTTCAGCCGGATAACCGCTGCGTCGCGCACTGCCGGCCAGGGCAATGGGCCAGCCGTCAAAAGATCTGTCAAGATCAACGACAGCCTGAACGCCCGATTCCATATCCAGCACCTTGACGCCGGCGATGCGCTGCGTCGTGCTCCTCAGCACGCCGGCCCATATCGCGCAGGCGAGCACCACCGCACTCATCAGGGCGAGCATCATGCGAACCACGTTGCGTTCAGTGAATTGTGAAGAACACACCATCGGATGTCCCGCGTTGCATGATGGCCCGGGCGACGGCCGGCTTGGGAAAGGGCCCGTTCTCGAATTCGCGCAACTTCACCACGGAGCCCGACGGGTACCACAGGTCAACGGACAGCAGGGCATCGCGGCGGGCCACGGCCCGCACGTGCCCATCGAAGAGTAGCACGTTCATGGCCGACGTTGTCCCGCTCAGTCGGTGACGGTACGCGTGGTCATCACGTTGCGGATCCTGAGGCAGCCCCGCGGAATCGGTGCGGTCGATGTTGTTGGGGTAAGCGCGGGCAAAGGAACTCGACGCACCGGCCGACGATCCAGCGCCGCCGTAACGCGCCTGGATACCGATCGGAGTATCCTGCGGGCCTTCAGCCGGCCAATAGGGTACGCCTTCGCCCAGCCATGCCTTGGTCGCGGGCCGGGCCAGCCCGGTGACGCGAGGAAGGTAGGACGCTGGGGTCCGGATGTTCCACCAGAAGGGAAGGCGGATTCGATCGTCAGTGTTGCCTTGCTTGCCGAAGTACAGGAACTCACGAATTGTCGCGTAGCTTGCCGAGGGGATGACCCCGGGCCACCCTGACTCCAGCGCCGGCGGGGGGTGGACCAGAGACAGTGCGTCGTTGCTCGGGCATTTGAGTGGTCCCTGGCGCAGTTCGAGTATGCGCGCGGGCCGGCTCGTGGCATTGGACCGCAGCCCCCAACCATGACGGTGAACAGGACCGGACCAGTCCCAGACCTGGGTGGCATCAGTGAGAATGTCGGTGGCCAATGGCGGCCCTGCGGACAGCAGGGCGCGGCCCGTGGTCCCGGGTGCTCCGGCAAGCCACCCGTCGAACAGCAGCGTGTAGGTGATCGAGGCGCGCCCCAGTTCACGGAGGCGGGTCGCGCACACTGACATCCGAGCGGCCTTGCGGGCCATATGCAGTCCCGGTACGGCCATGGCCAGCACTGTTCCGGCGATCGCCAGGCCAACGAGGACCTCGACGAGGGTCAGGCCATGTTGTCGCGGATCCCGACGGTTCATCTGTGGATCTAGACGGCCACCCACCATCACGGCGCAGAGAATTCCTCAAGAAAACTTCTCTCGGAAAGTCCATCGAATGGCTGCAGGCCAGCATTGGGAGCGACCGATATCGCTGATGTCATGGTAGGGAAGACCCCACAAAGTAGTCAACGTCGGCTGCAAAACCATGGCAGCGATCATTCAGATCGATAGGAGATTTAGCGATGAACCCCAGGACCCAAAGCACTTCCAACGCACAGAATCAGACCACCTGTGGCACCACCGTCCCGTTCGAGGGTATCTCGGATCCGGGTTGCTACGTGTGTAATTGGAGTGGTCACCTGCTGCGCGTCCCTGAGGACGGAGTTGCCGCCGGCCGTTCGCCGCTGGTTCACGTGATTGGTCAGGAACAGCTGTTCGTGACCAAGATCAGTGAGAACCCGTATATCCCCGTCACGAAGGCACGCATGTTGTGCTGCAACTGGGATATCAATGTGAACTTCTGATCCCCACCAGAAGCTCTCCACAAAAAGCAGCAGGGCTCATGGAGCTCTGCTGTTTTTTTATGTTCTTCACGGATGTGCGGGACCGGATGTCATCCCCGACTGCGGGCTCGAATCCTTGACCGCAGTCCTCGAACCCTCCGTCACGCATGCGTCAACAAGGATCGTGTGCGCAGGCCCATCCCGGAATGTCGTGAAGAACCTTTGTTCATGCCTCTTCAGCTGAGCCGCACGGACCCACGGACCGGCTAGTCGGGCAGGCTCCGACCGTTCCAGGTGTCGAAGGCGCCGGCACCGTTCAACACATCGACGAGCCGCAGAATGTCACCGGCCTCCGTGAGATTGGAACGATTGAGGTCCGTCGAGTACTCGGGCAGGTTACTGACGCCATTGAGATGATCGACGAGTGCAAGGATGTCCTGAGGGTTGGATACGCCGTTGCCGTTGACGTCGCCGGGCAGGGAGCCGATACGGACACCCGTGGCGCTGGGACTGTGCCACAGAGTCGTCCAGGCGCCTGCGGGGATGGGGCTGTCCAGGATGACGCGAACGATGTCGCCGTTGGTCTGAATGTCGGCAACGGCAGGTTGACCGGCTTTCGGTGGGTCGATGAGTACATCGAAATCGGCGGCAATGACGCTGGAGGCCTCCCCATCAAAGGTCAGCTCGATCGTTGTCCAACCGATCGGATTCCCGCCGTCGATAGCACTTGGCTGGCGTGCGTCGATGGCGTCCGCAGGAGGGAAGCTATCGACGATATTCACGATGGTGCACGGAATGCCGTCGTTGACCAGGCTGACCTCGCCGACGCCGGAGTCACCGATGTTCCAGCCGCCTACGCGAATGAGGTAGTCCCGACCGGCAACGACGTCGGCCGCCAGCGCCGAGGTCACCCCGCACAGGATGGCATTGTCGTTGCACGCCAGCTTCTCGAGATTGTCGCAGTCCGTTCCCTCATACAGCACGAGATCGGTGTTGTACAACGCAGAATCGCACGTGGACACAACCAGTTGGCCACTGCACTCAGGGGAATACACATACCAGATATCATTGAACGTCTGGCCGCCGTCGCTCGACTGCTCGCATTCCGGATGGGCGGGGCCGTCGGTCGTCGCGCCGCTCGTACTGAAGAATAACGTGCCTTCCTGGATGCGCCAGGCATTCACGCAGTCATCGTTGAATTCGTTCTGGCAGTTCTCGTCACAGCCATCCCCCGGTGCGGTGTTGCCGTCGTCACACTGTTCGCCCGCGTCGTCGTCCTGAATGCCGTCACCACACACTGGAATGCGCAGACACGATTCATCACAGGTCACGCCATCGGGCGGGTCGCAGTCCTCGCCCTTGTCTACGAACTCGTTACCGCAAAACGGGATACGCTGGCAGTCATCGCCACAGTCGATGCCATTGGGCGGATCACATTCTTCACCGTCCTGGAGGAGGCCGTCGCCGCAAATCCATTGGCATTCGGGACCGCAGTTCTCGCCGTCAGGTGGATCGCACTGTTCGCCGTCCTGGACAATGCCATCGCCGCAGATCCATGTGCAATCTTCATCACAACTGACGCCGTCGGGCGGGTCGCACTCTTCTTTCTGTTCGGTGATACCGTCTCCGCACACCGAGGGTTTGATGGGGCTGGGGCCGACCGTCGGGACTTCTATCGACGAACCGTCCTTGAAGAACCCCACAAGCGCCTGCACATTGTGCGGAGGACTCTTGGCAATGAAACGGAAGTTGTACAGGGTTCCGAAACGGACGGCGTTGGCCTGGGGATCCTCGTCGAACGAGGCGGTTGACCACGTGATGGACGTATCAATGGTCACATCCCATGGGTCGTTGGAAAACTCCTCGCTGGCATCGACCCCGATGTCGTCGTGGTTTCGGGGGGCATGGAAGCCGGTCATGACGGGGTCAACACCCGCACCGAGGGGCACGCTGAACAGACCGATCGAGCGGTCGAGGTTCATGTTGTACAGCGCGTACTCATAGTGCCACTGTCCAGCGTCCAGTGGGGTCACTTCGTAATACAGAAACGCCTGCCCGTCGACGCCTGGTTCGGGCTCGATCAGCCGCTTGATCGCCCCCGACCACTTGTCTGCTGCCGGTTCCTCACGGTCGGTCGTGCCGATGTTGCCGAACGTGAACACGCCTTCGGCAGTGAAGTTCGTAATCGCGACTTCACGGTGGCTGACGTTATTGTGCATGTTCTGATTGTCGAAGGACAACGCATCGTTGAATTCGTGTGCCGAAATATACTGCCCTTCGGCAAAATACCGCGCCTGCGGGTTCAGTGTGGGATCGAGATCAACGTCGAACACCTGCAGACGATGGGCGATCGTCGTGTTGCCGTGCGTATGGTTACGGTGATCGCGCGACGGATAGTTCTGCCCCTGGCATGGGCCGCCGTCGAGCATGCTGCCTTCCGGGATCGCACCGGTGTACGGGTTGACCACGGCGCGGGAACCGAGCCCGCATTGAGTGCCGTTCAAGCTGGCGCTGTAGGGATCGGAACAGCCGGGGCCAAGCAATACGCCGGATCCACTGCTGACACATCCAAAATCGCAAGTGTTCTGTTGCAGAGCAGTGAAGCCGTGCTTGAGCCACGACCACCCAATCTGCTCGAAGCGCTGTACACCATCGACCACGTCCATGCGATAGAGGTTCATGGCGATCAACGGGTGATCAGTGTTTGGAAGAGGGAACCAGTGCAGCGATGCATTGCCTTTGTTGCACGAGGTGGTGCTGACCGCTAGTCCGACCATGCCGGCGCCGACGGCGCCCGTTCGACCAAACTGGGCCACCAGCGGCAGGCTGCCGACGATGACATCGGGGCCCGACGAGGTGTTGCCCTGCGCCTGGCGTAGAGGTGGCACCGTCGTTGCAGTCATAACGCCATCTTCGATCAGATGGAGCGCGTTGAGCTCGAGCTCGGATGACAGGGTCAGCTCACCGACTACACCGCGCTGGGTGGAATCGTCTGCGAGTGCATGCATGCGTCCGCTCATGCGCAGGACTGCACGGCGGTGGTTGATTTCGACGTCGACGTCGACGCCCTGGATCGTGTACAGCACGGTCGCAGTGGAGGCAGATACCAACGCCAGGTTGCCCGCCTCGTCGATGCGCAAGACGGCATCGTTCATCGCGGAGCGCTCGAAGACCTCAACGGCCTGCTGCAAGAAGAAGTCACCGTTCGGCAGCAGTCGGACTTCGCCTGCGCCATACTGCACCTGGACACCGTCGGGAATCACCGTGATCACCTGCGTCGGACGGGCGCTCTTGGGCACGTGAACGACCATCTGTCCACCGACTGCATCGTAGGTTCGCAGGGCAACAGCATCTTCACCTGTCGCGTGCGCAGAGATGATCAACAACGACGACGCAGCGAGTGCAGCAAGGCGCAGAGCAGTCATGGATGGTCCCCAAAGGCGGGTCTTTTCCCCTCAAACCCTGTCATGGCCGACACTTGGCAGTGGGTGTCGGAATGCAATTCACATGGATGTATTGATGATAGGAATGCCCTTCGGGGTTTGCAACAGGAGAAGGAACTCACAGGTCGCTCTAATGGGCCGGTTCCGTAACTCCTGTGCCAGTAAGGCCTCGTTGGGCTTCTTGCGGCGGGCACAGCAATTCGGGGCGTAATTATTGGATCACATCACAGTTTCGACGGGGTATCCGATCCCCCCCGGATACGAAACAGGCCGCCGACGTGCGGGTGCACGCCGGCGGCCTGTGAGAGCTCATGTTCGAGGTGGACTCAGCGCTTCAGTGCTGAGGTTCCGACCCGAATCACCGCGGGGGTCGTTCTGTCGATCGCGATCTTGCCGGTCGGCAAGCTCGGGAAGAGGAACGTGCGGTAATTGCCCGCCGTATCGTCATACAGCAGGTCGACGGCAAATGTACCCGCTGCATCGCGGCTGGCTACGAGGGTCAGGGTCGCCAGGTAACCACGACGTGGCGTGGCGATCCCTGGCGTGTCCAGTCCCGCCGTCATCTGTGCCGTCCCGAGGTTGAACGCGTCCCACGCACCACGACCGTCGAAGACATAGTTGGGATGCGAGCGGATGGCCATATCGACGAGGGTCAACGAACCGCTGCTGCCGCCGCTGACCTCGACGTGCAATTGGTAGCCACGCAGATCTTTGAGGGCGCTGTCCATGAACACGTCGACTTCAATGGTCTGTCCTGCCTGGATGACGCCACGCTCGGCAATGAGGCTGAGGCGGGCCTTCTCTGTGACCACCGGGCCGGTGACGGGCGCCGGACCGCCACACGCGTCCGGACAACTGCACGTCGTCGAGCCCGCGAAGGCATTCAGCACCAGGAACGCATCGTTACTGTCGCACACGCCGTCCGGACAACACGCGCCGAACTTACCACCGGCATCCACGTTGATCGTGAACGGGGCCGACGGTTCGCACGGATAGGGCACGCTGCCGTCGGTGTCGACATTGGCAAAGCAGTTGAGAGCATGGAATCGATCGTTATTGTCCGTCACGTTATCGATCATGCACTCGCCAAACGGCCCGCCAAGGTCGGCGAACTGCCGCGGAATCGAACTGCACTCGTTGTCCATGCATTGATACCACATGCAGTTGTCATCCGACACGTCGTCCATATCCAGGTCGCCGCAATCGGTGAAGTCCTGACATGCGAGGCATTCGTCGTTCTCCTCGTCACAACCGGCCGCGCCCACGCAGGGGTCTTCACCCTCCTGGCACACGCCGCCCAGGCATTCTTCCATACCGTTGCAGAACATGCCGTCTTCGCATGACGTGCCATCGGGTTCGAAGTTGTCGTCGCATCCACCCCCGCCATCACACGTGTCGGGGTTGTCGCAGTCCGTATCGAGTGGATTGCCGCAGGGCGAGCCTGCCGGACTGAAGTTGTCCTGACAGGTTCCCCCGCCATCACATGTATCGGGCCCATCGCAATCGGTGCTCGTTGGATCACCACACGGCAGTCCGATCGGCTCGAAATTATCCTGACACATTCCGCTGCCGTTACAGGTATCGGCTCCGTTGCAATCGTTGATCGTCGGGTCGCCACAGGCCGTCCCGTTATTCTCGAAGTTATCGAGGCAGGTCCCGCCGCCATCACACGTGTCAGGATTGTTGCAATCCGTGTCCGTAGGATCACCGCAGGCGCTGCCTGAACTCTCGTGGTTGTCGAGGCATGCGCCAAGACCATCACAACTGTCCGGGTTGGTACAGTCGTCATCGAGGGGATCACCACACGCCGTACCACCCGGCTCGAGGTTGTCTGCGCAATCGCCGACGCCGTCACAGGTATCCGGATTGTCACACTCGGTATTGGTGGGATCACCGCACGATGTCCCCGCATTGGCAAAATTGTCCTGGCAGGCGCCGCTGCCATCGCACGAGTCGGGGCTGTCGCACTCCGTACTCGTCGGATCGCCACAGGCCACGCCCGGCAACTGGTAGTTTGGCTGACATGTGCCGACCAGGGTGCACGTATCCGGGTTGTCGCATTCGGTCATGGTCGGATCACCGCACGCTGTGCCCGGCAACTCGAAGTTGTCCTCGCATAACCCGGTGCCGTCGCAGGTGTCCGGGTTGTCGCAATCCGTGTCGGTCGGGTCACCGCAGGCCGTGCCTCCGGGTTCGAAGTTGTCCTGACAAGCACCTCCGCCGTCGCATGAGTCCGGATTGTCGCAATCCGTGTCGGTCGGGTCACCACACGCCGTGCCACCCGGCTCGAAGTTGTCGAGACAGGTGCCGCCGCCGTCACACGTATCGGGGTTGTCGCACTGGCTGTCGAGCGGGTCGCCGCAAGCCGTGGCGGCCGGCTCGAAGTTATCCAGGCAGCCGCCCGAGCCGTCGCACGAATCGGGGTTGTCACAATCCGTATCGGTCGGGTCGCCGCAGGCGAAACCGGGAGTTTCGAAATTGTCGACACACGAGCCCATGCCGTTGCACGTGTCGGGATTGTCACACTCGGTGTCCGAGGGATCCCCACACGCGATTCCGGCCGGCTTGTGGTTGGTTTCACATACACCCATGCCGTCACACGAGTCCGGGCTGTCGCACTGCGGATCGTCCGGCGTCATGTTGCCACACGCCGTGCCGCGTGCCGCGGGTGACCATCCGTCTGGATCGTCGCCCGCATCGCACACCTCGCATGGGTTGTCCGGGTTGGACGCGCCATCGTTGTGGCATACGCCGTCGACGAAACAGGTGTCGAGCCGGGTGATGTTGAGTTGGACATTGCCGGTGGCGCCGCCGAAACCGGCCACCCGCATGAAGTAGTCCTCGCCGGCGGTGACCGAGATGGTGATGGACGAGGCCAACCCGGGGCCGCCATCGTCGTCGCAGGCGATTTCACCGCCGCCACAATCGTCGTAGGCGGTCAGCACCGTATCGAAATCACTGCCCGTCGTGGTCACGCGCAAGAGGCCGGAGCAGTTGGCCACGTGCACATACCATGTATCCATGCCGGAATTGACCGCGCAGGACACGGTTGGAATCTCGGTTCCGAACCCGGTGTTGTTGGTCAGGTTGGCACCTTCGAACGCCTCGGCAGCATCGACGCACGTATCCGCACAGGACGGATCGAGCATGCCGACGCAGTTGCCATCGCCATCGCATTCATCGATTCCGACGCCCGGTTCGCCGGTGCCGGTGCAGGGCAGGCCATCGTCACACGGGACTCCGGCAGGGCCGGAGGGATGCGTGCAACTGCCGGCACCGTCGCACTCGTCGAGGGTGCATTCGTTGCCATCATCGGCACAGGCGGTGCCGGAGGACACTGGCGGATGGGCACACGCGCCCGCGCCGTCGCATTCATCGAAGGTGCATTCGTTCCCGTCGTCATCACAGGGCGTACCACCCGCGGCGGGCGGATGGCTACAGGCACCTGCGCCGTCACAGACATCGTCGGTGCACACCTCACCATCGTCGATGCACGGCGTGCCCGCGGAGGCGGGCGGATGGCTGCACGCGCCGGCGCCGTCACAGACATCGTCGGTGCATACGTCGCCGTCGTCGGTACACGGCGTGCCTGCGGCGACATCGCAACTGTCGGCGCCTTCGTCACACACGTCCGAGCATTCGGCTCCACCGGAACAGGGGTTGCCGGTGTGGATCGAACACGTGCCGCCGCCACACAAATCGGCTCCGTTGCAGAACAGACCATCGTCGCAGCCCGCGTTGTTGCTCACACTCGAACAGGCCCCGCCGAGACACACTTCGTCCGTACACGGGTTGCCGTCGTCTGGACAATCGCTGTTCTGGCTGCAGTCCTGACATTCATCAAGAACTTCGTCGCAGACCCCGCCCGCACAGGGGTCGCCCGTGTGAACAGAGCACGTGCCGCCGGCGCAACTGTCGTCACCGTTGCAGAACAGGCCGTCGTCACAGGGGTTGCTGTTGGGATTGGCCGCGCAGGTTCCTCCGCCATCACAGGCGTTGTCGGTACAGACATTACCGTCATCCGTACAGGGTGTGCCATTGGGGGCCGGATTGGCACATGCCCCGGCGCCATCGCACTCGGCGAGCGTGCACTCATTGCCATCGGTGTCGGTACACGGCGTGCCGACCGACGCCGGTGGGTGAACACAGGCGCCCGCTCCGTTGCAGGTATCGTCGGTACACTCGACCCCATCATCCGTACAGGGCGTGCCGCCGGCGAGTGGTGGGTGGGCGCAGGTTCCGGCGCCGTCGCAGGCGTCGTCGGTACATTCCAGACCATCGTCCGTGCACGACGTATCCGACGGCCGCGGTGACCATTCATCGGCCGAGAGTGCGGGATTGCATGCTTCGCATTCGTTCCCCGGGTTCGGAGCGCCATCGTTGCGGCACTGGCCGTCGATGAAGCAACTCTGCGGTCGCACCGTCAGCGTGCCGCCGCCCAGATCCGCAGGGCTGTTGCCGATCACGCGGATCGTATAGCACACCGCGTCCGAGCCGAAGAACGTGACTTCTGACGTGCCGCCGCCGCACCCCGGGCCGTCATCGTTGGATGCGATCAGGCTCGTTGGCGGACAAATCCCACAGCCGGCGTACACTTCGATTTGACTGTCGAAGTCGGCTTGATCGCACGTGCTGACGAGGACGTTGCCATCGCACAATGGTTGATACTCGAAATACACGTCCGAATCGGGCTGATCGAGCGCAATGCAGAAGTCGGTATCGACATCATTGATCGTCTGAGCATTGACACAATCAGAGTTCGCCGGGTTGATTAGAATGCTCAGCGGCTGATACTCGTCGACAAAATATTCCGAGCCGCCCAGGGCGAACAGTGCGGCAAACGGCGGCGCGCCTTTCGGTGCGAGATTAAAGGGCAGTTCGAAAGCACCACACGCCTCGGCCGAGACCTCGAGGTCGAACTCGACCAGGGACAGGATACCGCCGGTCGCACCCGGGTCGGTCGAGAAGCCATCGATGGTCGCATAGAACACGCCGAAGATGCCCTGTCCGGGTGACTCGTTGTACGTCGGAGGCAGGACGGCGATTTGATCCTGGAAGACCCAGTCCGGACGAAGCGTATCGATGACCACCGAGTCACCACCGCCACCTCCGGGATTGTTGTTGACGTAGGTCACCGCGCCAGAAGCTCCGCCGAGCGGGATGGCCGTGTCCGGAATGATGATCTGATAGGCGGCCAGAAGATCGCCGGCGCCGGTGGTGTCTTCCATCCACACGCCGACGGTCTGGCTCGTGCCTGGATCGAGCGTGATGGTCGTCGGCCCGGTGGTCGGCGCGCTGCCCTGAACTCCGTCGGGACTCATGAATACGCGGACCTGGGCGTTCGCCGCTGCGACGCTCAGAGCCAGGATGACTGCACAACGAAGGCCTGTCCTGAAGGAAATCATGGCTGCTCCTCTGTTCTGAATGTGGGGTTGCCAGCCCCTGCAATTGATCGTGGGACGTGTTGGGCCTGTGCCTGTGGAAGTCGTGCGCGGCATGCGCAGATTCGCCGGGTATGCCGAGAGCGGCATGTCCGTGGACGGCATCGCTTCCTCCTCCTGGTGGCGTGGCCACGATACGGGTCGAAAATTGCCCGTTCGACTGGAAGTTTCAGTGTACGGGGGTCTGGAAGGCGATGCAATCAGGTTCGCGTGGCGGGTCCTTAGGCCTTGGGCAGCAAGGTCTCAAAAATCAAGCGGGGCTTCCGAGCAGGCGTTCGACATGCAGCGCAGCCGACTCACCGAGAGCGTTGAGGTCATAGCCGCCTTCGAGGATGCTCACCAGCTGCCCCGCACAGTGGTCCGCCGCGATCTCGAGCATGGCCTCGGACATCCACCCGAAACTCGCCGTATCGAGGTTCAGCGGCGCCAAAGGATCGGCGCGGTGGGCATCGAATCCGCACGACAGGAGTACGAATTGCGGCGCGAAGGTGCGGATCGCCGGCTCGACCGTGTCACGAAATACTTCGCGATAGACCGCATCACCACTCCCTGGAGCGAGAGGCACGTTGATCGTCGCTCCTACACCCGCACCCCGTCCCCGTTCGTGGGCATAGCCCGTCCCCGGGTACACGACCGCCGGATCGCCATGAATACTGATGAACAGCACGCTGGGATCATCCTCGAACACGTGCTGCGTTCCATTGCCGTGGTGGACATCCCAATCGAGGATGACGATGCGCTCACAGTGATGGGTTGCCCTGAGGAACCGCGCGGCGATCGCAACGTTGTTGAACATACAGAAGCCCATGGAACGATCACGTTCGGCATGATGACCTGGCGGCCGAACGGCGCAGAATGCGTTGGACAGTTCACTGCGGGCCACGGCATCCGTCGCCGCCAGCACACTGCCGGCGGCCACGAGCGCGATGCGGTAGGATTCCCGACAAATGGCGCTGTCGGCGCAATCGATGAACGCGTCACCGGCCGCGCAGGCATCAGCCAGTCGGTCGATGTAGGCGCGGTCGTGGTTGGCCAGAATCCAATCGAGCTCGGCCGCCCGCGGCTCAATCGGGCGACAGCGTTGCGCTAGACCGGCTGCGGTCAATGCCTGCCGAACAGCATTGAGCCGGTCGGGTCGTTCAGGGTGGCCGGCGCCTGTATCGTGTTCGAGGAAGATGTCATCCAGAACCAGACCTGTATGCGTGGGGGCACTCATGAGCGCATCTTTACGCAAGGCCACGCTGGCGGCAAACGGTCCGGTCGAAGGACATCAATTCGTACCCCATGGAGAATCCGTTCTCCACAGGGTACGGGGTCATCGATGGTTGCCGCCCGGGAGACATCGCGGCAATCAGCGTCAACCTGTCGCGGTCACCTTGACGGCCGACCTCCGTGTCGATCCGCTGGAAGGAAACAATCGCGTGACCACGGTGATGTATAGGCCGGCTATCCGACCGTGGCAAGATAGGCAATTTATTTTGTTTGTGACGTTGGTGAGGAAGGTGTTGTGGATACTGATAATCAGGATTTCACAAGGCACTCTTCGTAAAGGGCCGAGTATTTTCGGACCATGGCGTCCAGCGTGAAGTCGGTCACGATGCGGGCCCGGGCCTGCTGGCCCATCCGGATGGCCTGATCGCGGTCGGTGAGCAGGATCTGCAACCCGTCCACCAGAGCCGGTACGTTGCCTGGAGGCACGCACAAGCCGTGTACGCCTGGATCGATCAGCTCCCGGTTCCCCCCGATGTCGCTGCAAATGATCGGACACGCGGCCGCCATGGCTTCCATGAGGGCGTTGGGCAGTCCTTCGGTCAGCGACGGGAATGCGAAGATGTCGAAGCTGTGCAGCAGCGCCGGAACGTCGTTCCGCAGCCCCAGAAAATGCACCCGCTCAGTGCAGTCCAGGTTGCGGGCCAGCATGCGGAGGTTGTCGCGTTCAGGCCCCTGCCCGACGAGGGCGATGTGGGCGCGGGGCACGACCGAGGCAGCCTCCAGCAGCGTGGGTAGATCCTTGACCGGATCGAGGCGTCCGACCCATCCGATCAGCGGCGCGTCCGCCGGAATATTCAAGACGTTGCGCGGGACCGCCGCCACGTCGGCGTAGCGTGCGGCGTCGATGCCACCATGGATGACCCGCAGCCGGTCACGTGGAATATCCGCCGCATGATACAGATGATCGACGACCGCCTTGGAGTTGCCGATGGTCAGCCGGGCCCGCCGCATGGTCCAGCGGTCCAGGGTCAGGTGCCAGTTCCGCTCGATCTCAACGGTTTGGATTTCGCACAGCAGGCGTTCCGGCGGCACCAGCCCGCTCAAGCGGCATGCGAGGTTGGCATGAAACAGCAGGCTATGAACGATATCCGGCGCAAATGCCCTGACGAGTCGTCGCAGGCGCCACAAGACGCGCAGATCGAACGACCCGGCCGCAGCGCAGCTCTTTACGGCGATGCCCGCCGTGCGCAGTGCCTCAGCCACCGCGCCGGGCTCGGCCAGCGAGATGACCCCGACATGGTGCCCGGCAGCGTGCAGGGCCGCGGCCAGGCGGAGGAGATGCAGCGGCACTCCACCCACCTCGAGATCAGTGATGACAAATTGAATACGCATGGTCACTCATACCAGCCTGAGCGGTCGTTATGAACAACTACGCCACTGCCGCGTTGAGGTTCTGCCTATTGGGGCATGTTCAGCGGCTTCAGGCCATGCTGCCGGCGGATCTGGTTCACTTTACGCCACACGTGGACGTCCGCGGCGAACACTTCGACCAGGTTGGCGGTCGAGATCTCGAGACATTCGGCCGCCGTGCGGACCTGCGCGGACGTGCCTTCGAATAGTCCCAGCAGTTCGTTGAACAGCAGGGGGGCGTCCGGGTCCCGCTGTCGAATCACCAGACGCCCGCTGCTGCGATGGGTCTGCATCGTTTCGCTGGCGAGGAAGTCGACCGGAGCCGTCGCCACGATGCATTCGGTGGCCAACACCAGCCGGAGGCGGCGCAGTGCCCGCCGTTTGTTGACATGTTGTGAGCGATCTTCCTCCCCCTGGGCGCAGAGGCCCGTCGGTGTGTGATGGAGCCGCACGGCGGAACTGGTCTTGTTGCGCTTCTGTCCGCCCGGGCCCGAGGCACGGTACGCGTGGACAGCGCACTGGGCGAGAAGCTGCTCGTCGGACAGCACGAGGAACTCGGCTGCCGACGGTGGTGGAGACGAATCGGGCATGTCGTGATCGCACAAAACAAAAAAAAGCACGTCGCGCGTAATCTGCGGCCTTTAATACCAAAGTATTATCCTGCTTTTGGCACGGTCTGTTAAGAGCGGCCGTTGTCCGTGGCGGAGTGGTCGAGGTGTTCGAGCCGGACCTATCATCGGGCGTCATGCTCTTTCGTCTCTTCAGTGTTGCGGTTCAGGGCCTGGATGCCGTGCCCTGCGAGATCGAGGTCGATGTATCCGGGCAGGGCTTCGTCGGTCCGACGATCGTCGGGCTTCCAGATCCGACCGTGCGCGAGAGCACTCACCGCATCAAGGCTGCAATGATCAACTGTGGTTATCCCTTTCCGCGTTCACGCTGTGTCATCAATCTGGCACCTGCCGATGTGCGCAAAGAGGGGCCGAGTTTCGATCTGCCGATCGCATTGGGTCTGATCTTCGCTGGTGCCCACACTCAAAGTGCCCGCGTTGCCGACTACATCGTCGTGGGCGAGTTGGCTCTCGATGGGCGGGTACGCCCCGTTCGCGGTGCTCTGGTCAGCGCCTTGCGGACCCGCGCCCTGCGTTGTCGGGGCATCATCCTGCCGGCGGACAACGCTGACGAGGCTGCGGTGGTGACCGGAATCGAAGTCATTCCGGTCAGGCAACTCAGCGACGCGGTCGGGTTTCTGACCGGCGCTGCCGAGATCGCGCCCCGCCGGGTCAACGTGTCCGAGCTGCTGCGCGCGGCGTCCGTCGCTCCGGTCGATTTCGCCGATGTGCGGGGACAGGAGCACACCAAACGGGCCATGGCGATCGCCGCGGCGGGGGGACACAACCTCCTGCTCGTGGGTCCTCCCGGTTCGGGCAAGACAATGCTCAGCCGTCGTCTGCCGTCGATCTTGCCACCCATGACGCTGCAGGAGGCGTTGGAAACGACGTGCATTTATTCTGTTGCGGGCAAGCTACCGCACAACACCGCGCTGCTTGGGACCCGGCCGTGGCGGGCCCCCCATCACTCGGCCAGTGCCCCGGCGATGATCGGTGGCGGTTCGGTACCGCAGGCGGGGGAGGTCTCGCTGGCGCACCACGGGGTGTTGTTTCTCGATGAATTCCCCGAGTTCATGCGGTCGATTCTCGAGACTCTTCGTCAACCGCTCGAGGAGGGGCAGGTCACCGTCTCACGGGCCCGGGGGACGGTGTGCTTTCCGGCGCGGTTCATGCTCATCGCTGCAATGAACCCGTGTCCCTGCGGGTACTACACGGATCCGAAGAAACCGTGCACGTGTGGCCCCGGCCAGATCACGCGCTACATGAGCCGCCTGAGTGGCCCGCTGGTCGATCGCATCGATATCCATATCGAAGTTCCCGCCGTGGCCTTCGAGGACCTGCGGGCCGCCGCGGGCGGCACGTCCAGTGCCGTCCTGCGCGAACAGGTCGTGGCGGCGCGGGCCATCCAGGCCAGCCGCTTCGGCGATGGGCGGCTGAACCGTGATATGGAGGGTCGTGTTCTTCGGCGGCACTGTCGACTCGATCAGGACGCCGAGGATGTGCTCGAACAAGCCCTGACCCGCCTGGGGCTCTCGGCTCGGGCCCACGACAAGGTGCTCAAGGTCGCCCGCACGATCGCTGACCTCGACGGGGCAGGCAATATCACGTGCCCGCACCTGTCTGAAGCCATCCACTATCGCCGCATGGATCGCGAAATCTGACCATCGACGGGAACGTCGCCTACAACGTTGGAGTGAAGCTCGACCATCCGCCGATCGATGGTGAGGTGTTTGGACATCCCGCTGACTTGCAAGAGGACAATGACATGCGTTCGACGATGATCCGTATCGCGCCCGGGGCCTGCCTGACACTGGCCCTCGTCGCTGGTTGTTCGATGCCACCCGAGCCGCAGTCCAACGAGAACAGTGCGATGGACGACAACGGCAACGGGGCGGTCCTGCCGATCCTCGATGCGTGCCTGGATGATCTGAACGCGCGCCTGGACAGCGCCGGGGATGAGTGGCAATTGAATATGCCGGGCTCCGACGTTCCTGGCGAACTCAACCTCATGAGCATCAGTGGAGCAGGCAATCGCGTGACCCTCGTCGAAATCGTGATCGCCGACTCGGGGACGCGACCGGGCTACACGACCGAACTGGCTCTGGACCTCGATGTCACACTGACGGCCTCGTCCTTCACCCTCATTACCTCCGGGCTGGCGGACGACGGAACGACGACGCGGGTGTTCGTTGACGGCAATCCGGCAACCTCGATGTGTCAGGATGACGGTCGATTGTCGCCACGCCTGGTGGACCTCGACCTCGACTACAGCATCCAGTTCGGCACCAACCAGCTCGTCGGCTCAGTACAGGACGCCGTCCTGCGCTAAGGGCGAAATGAAGTCTGACATCCGGGCGCGCACCAACGAGCTGACAGAACGTTTCGCGAACGGGGCATTCATTCGAAAGAATAACCCCTCCACGATTGCCAACCGCGCTAGGCTGCCCCGCGGGGATCCAATGGGGCAGAGCCCCTGGGCAGGGGGCTCGGGGGACGGCTGTCCCCCGAAGTTAAGTCTGATGTCCGGGCGCCACTGCGAGAATCAACCACGCCACAGCAGACGGGGCCACCCACCCTGAAGACCACCACAAGTATTACAAAAAGCATCCCCGCCCCGCGAGGATCCAACGGGGCAGAGCCCCTTGGCAGGGGGCGCGGGGGACGGCTGTCCCCCGAAGTTAAGTCTGATGTCCGGGCTCGGGGGACGGCTGTCCCCCGAAGTTAAGAAAAAAAAAAAGCCGCACCGGCTGGTTGCCGGTGCGGCCTGAATCAAATCAGCGTTTCGATCGCGCCGGGCCTCAACCCTTCTTGGCGATCAGCTTGTCGATATCGCGGCTTCATTTCACCATTGTTCACGGCTGCGGCGCCGACATAGACCTTTTCGATCTTGCCGTTCTTGTCGAGCAGGAACATGGTCGGGAAGCTCTGGACCTTGAAGCGATCCTTGCCGAAGCGGTTCAGATCGAGCACCTGCTGGAAGCTGGCACCCAGATCGCTCCACTGCTTGATGACCTCGTCCTTGGTCTTCAGGCGGCGGTTCTTGGGATCGGGCTGGTCACCGATCTGGTCCTGGTTGACGCCGACGAAACGAACCGCTTTGCCCTTGTAGGAATCAGACATCTCGCTGAGAGCCGGCAGGCTCTTCTTGCAGAAGCCGCACCAGCTGGCGTAGAAGAACGCCAGCGTTGCATCCGCTTCACCGCTGGACAGATTGACGGTCGAGCCATCACCGGCTGCGGTGAACGTTGCGGCCGGAGCAACCTTACCTTCGAGATCCTTGGCCGGACGACGCTTTGGCTTTGCGGCGGTCTGGACTTCCTGAGGGGCGAGCTTCTTACCGGCGACCAGATCGTTGACGGCCTTCAACATGCTGCCATCGTTGACTGCACCACCACCGACGTAGGCGCGCTCGACGTTCTTCGACTTCCCGCCGAGGATGAACATCGTCGGGAAGCTGCTGACCTTGAACTTGCTCTTGCCGTCTCCGTCAGAATCAAAGCCCTGGGTCAACGACAGGTTGAAATCTTTCCACTGATCGAGAACTTCCTGCTTGGCCTTGGCCCGCGGGCCGGTGGCGCCATCTTCCTTGAGCGAGTCGAGGCTGACGCACAGAAAACGCGCGTTCTTGCCCTCGAGGCTCTTCTTCATTTCTTCGATCTTCGGCAGGCTCTTCTTGCAGTATCCGCACCAGCTGGCATAGAAGAACAGCACTGTTGCGTCTTCGGTCATCTCTGAAGTCTTGACCTTCGCACCGTCGGCGAGGGTGAACGTGGCATCGGGAACCGGCTGGCCCGAGAGGGTCATCGCCGGACGAACCGGTGTATTGGTCGGACGCGTACGGGCGACCTTGATTTCGACGTTGGGGTTCTTCGGATCATCGGTCTTGATGGTCAGCTTGTGCCCTTTGGTCGGTGGCAGGTAGTTCTTGGGGAACGTCAGGCCGACATCGTAGGCGCCGGAAGCAATCTCTTTGACGGCGACCTTGACGTCGTCGCCGGCATCGGTCTTGGCACTGAGGATCTGGCGCGGTTCAACTGCATTGAACGTGATCCGAACATTCTTTTTGACTTCGGTCGGCTGCGCCTTTGCGATGATGACTTCGGTCGGGCGGACCTCGATCAGCGGAAGAGCAAAGAGATTCACATTGACGTCAACCGTGGACTTGTCATCGAGGTTGGTCGCAAGCTTGAAGCTGGCGCGGTTGGTCTTGTCGGCATACGGCGGCTTCGAGCGAACGACGAGTTCGTATTCCTGACCTGGCGTCTTGGTGATCAGCTCGGCATTGAACGCACCGATCTTGGCCGTGGCCAGCGACAACTCAACGGGGGAGTCCATCTGGTTGGTCAGCGACATCCGCCGAACCTGCTCTTCGTGGGGGCGTACGCGACCGAAGTTGCCGCCATTTTCGGGGGTCGTCTTGAAACGCTGCTTGACTTTGCCCGTCATGACCAGTTTGAACGGCGAAGCGGGATCGTTCGATTCGACGTTGATGTTAACCGTCTTGGTCGCTTTGCGTGCGGCCTTGGTGCTGACGGTAACGGGAATCTGACCCACGCCACCGGGCGGGATCTCACGGGTGTATTCCTTGGCGACGGTACAGCCACAGCCGGGCTTCACGCGGGTGATCTTGAGAACGGCATCACCGCTGTTCTTGATCTCGAAGGTGTGGTCCACTTTGGAGCCGACCCACACTTCTCCGAAGTTGTGCTCGGGTTGGGCCGCTTCGACCTTGGGCGCCGGACCGGCGGCTTTGTCCTGTGCCTGAGCAATGCCGAGGCCCGTGCTCAACGCGACGGCGGCAACGATCAACGTGCTAACACGCGTTCGAATCATCTCTTCGTTCCTTTCGAAGTTCTAAAAAGGTTGTCTTGTTGTTCTGTGTCGACTCCAGGCAATCGTGGGCGTGTCGAGCCCCGGCCGGAGTGACCTCTTCCCCTGAGGTCTCGAATCGGTCTGACTGTGAGGAGAATATACCAATCCTAAGGGCCATAGAACGGTTTTCCGTGTAACTCTAATGTAACGCTACAGGCGGGATGTCCCGTCGCCTGGCAGCCGTTTATCCGGACTCAGCCGCGTCTGGCACGCTCGACTTTGCAGGGTGGGAAGCAAAACCAGTATGATCAACGGATTGCGACCGGGAGGTGACGTGGAGCTGAATGCCGAGATCCAGGTGAAGTACGTCCATCGCGTCCGTTTTGCGCGCGGAATCTTCGAACCACATAACACGGTACTCCCTGACACGATCCGGCATGCCCTGCCGGAGGACATCCCGGCTCGAGTGCTCGTGTGCCTCGACGCCGGCGTGCTCGCTGAATGGCCCGATCTGCCGGAGACCATTGCGACACACGCTGCTAACCACACCGGGACGCTCTGTCCGACCGGCCCCGTGCATGTGGTACCCGGGGGCGAGCACGCCAAGAACGATCCAGCCGTTCTGCGAGGGGTGCTGGACGCGATCGACGCCCGCGGCCTGTGTCGCAGGTCGATCGTGCTGGCGATCGGTGGCGGAGCGGTCCTGGACGTTGTTGGCTACGCGGCGGCCACGGCCCATCGTGGCGTCCGTTTGGTCCGCTGCCCGACGACGACACTGGCCCAGGGCGATTCCGGCATCGGGGTCAAGAACGGCGTCAACGCGTTCGGCAAGAAGAACTACCTTGGGGCATTCGATGTCCCGCTGGCGGTGATCAACGACCTGGCGTTTCTCGAAACGCTTGATGATCGCGATTGGCGCAATGGATTCAGCGAAGCGGTGAAAGTCGGCTTGATCAAGGATCGCACGCTTTTTGATGACTTGTGTGCCGCTGCCACGACCATCGCTGCCCGTGACATGGACCAGGCGGCGGCCGTGTTGCAACGCTCGTGTACCCTGCATTTCAACCATATTTGCTGTGGAGGCGATCCGTTCGAACTGGGTTGGGCGCGACCGCTCGATTTCGGTCACTGGGCTGCGCACAAGCTCGAACAAATGAGCGATTTCGACTTGCGCCACGGGGAAGCCGTGGCCATCGGCATCGCTCTCGACGTGGCCTATGGCGCGTTGACCGGCATGATCGGGTGGGAGGTCGTTGCGGCCGTACACCGCTGCCTGTCCGATCTCGGGTTTGCGTTGTTCGACGAGAGGCTTCGCCAGCCGGATACGCTTCTCGAGGGCCTGCACGAGTTCCGTGAGCATCTCGGTGGCCGCCTCGCCATTCCCATGCTCGAGAGCGTCGGGCAGGCGACCGTCGTCCACGACATCGACCCGACCCAGGTACGCAGTGCCATTGACTACCTCGCCGGCGCAGTGGATAACACCAGGATCTGAACATCCTGGACCTCAATCCACAGCCTGGAAGGCCTGCACCCTATGTCCGCAGAACAGCACACCTGTCCCATGTCGCGTCGGGCGGCGATCGATCTGTATTTCCTCGAACACCGTGCCAAACTCATTGATCTGGCGGCTTTTCTCGATCGCGTCGAGCGCTGTGCCGCGGACGGTCCTGATCAGGACTTTCGTCTGGCGGCGTTCGACCGGGCCCTGGCGGTCCTGATCGACGGGCAGCCGGATCGCGCCCGTCGCGTTCAGCTGGTGTTCAGCGACACATCCACCGAGCCGATTGCGCAGGCAGGCACGAAGGGGGCGTTTGGTGCACCCGGAGGTACCTCATGAGGTATATCGATCCGCACATCCACATGGTGTCACGGACGACGGATGATTATCAACGCATGGCTCAGGCCGGTTGTGTCGCCGTGAGCGAGCCGGCGTTCTGGGCCGGGTACGACCGCAGTTCGCCGCAGGGTTTCTACGACTACTTTCGTCTGTTGACCGAACAGGAGCCGGCTCGGGCCCGGGCCTATGGCATCCGCCACTTCTGCTGGGTGTGTATCAACCCCAAGGAAGCCGAAGATGTCGGCTTCGCTCGCGAGGTCATGGCCTTGATCCCCGAGTTCCTCGAGCGCGACAATGTTCTGGGCATCGGCGAGATCGGATTGAACAAGAACAGTCGCAACGAGCTGATCATTTTCGAGGAGCACGTCGAACTGGCCAGCCATCACGATCAGTTGATTCTGGTCCACACGCCCCATCTCGAGGACAAGCTCAAGGGCACCCGTCTGATTCTCGATGCCATTGCCAATCGACCGGACATCAATCCTGAGCGGGTGCTGATTGACCATGTCGAGGAACATACTGTTCAGGAGGTTCTCAATCGCGGGTGCTGGGCTGGCATGACTCTGTATCCTGATACCAAATGTACGCCGCAACGTGCCGCAGACATTATTGAGACCTACGGCAGCGAGCGGATCTGGATCAACTCCGCCGGCGACTGGGGACCGAGTGATCCGCTGGCCGTTCCGAAGGCGCAGCTCGAAATGCGGCGACGCGGGCATTTGCCGCAGACCATCAGCAAGATTTCGTTCGACAACCCACTGGCGTTCCTCGGCCAGTCACCGAAATTCAAAGTCGATGCCTGAAGCGCAGTCGCCGATCGCTTACTGCACCAACGTGCTTGCCGGGGCCAACTGGTCGGAAATGAAGGCCAATGTCACACGGTGCACGGCGGATGTGCGTCGGCTGCTGCGGACGGATCGATCTCTCGCGATCGGTTTGTGGCTCTCTGCGGCCACGGCACGTGAGATCATCGCACAGAATGCAACAGAACAGTTGCGGGCGTGGCTCGCTGACAATCGACTGACTTGCGTCACACTCAACGGCTTTCCCTACGGTGATTTCCACGGTGAGGTCGTCAAGCACCGGGTGTATGAACCGCCATGGGACGACGTGCGGCGGCGGGACTATACACTCGACCTGGCGCGCATTCTGAACGCCGTGTTGCCCGCAGGCGCACGGGCCAGCATTTCGACCCTGCCCGTGGGGTGGGGGACGCGCGACCTCGCCCAGGCTGCAGGTCACCTGCACGACATTGCCGAGCACCTGGCTAGCAGCGCGGTGGCCAATGAGCGCCACATCACCATTGACCTCGAACCCGAGCCTGGCTGCGTGTTGCAGGACTCCGGCGACGTATTGCGCTTCTTCGACAACCATGTCCCGAAGCACCGCGACCACATCGGCGTGTGTCATGACATTTGCCATACGGCCGTGATGTTCGAGGATCAGGCGGCAGTCCTGGCCCGCTACGCGGAAGCAGGCATTGCGGTAAACAAGATTCAGGTGTCTTCAGCCATCGAGGTCGATTTCGACGCTTGTGCCGCCGCCGAGCGCAGTGGGCTGCGTGCACAACTCAATCGTTTTTCCGAACCCCGGTACCTTCATCAAACGACGGTCTGCGACAGCAACGGTCCGCTGCGGTTCTACGAGGACCTTGCACCGGCACTGCGTGCAGAAACGGATGCGGGGCGCTGGCGGATCCATTTTCATGTACCGATCGACCACGAGCGGATTGGTCTACTGGCCACCACCGCAGGGGATATCCCGCTGGCGCTGACCGCGGCGCCCGCCGAATCCATACTCGAAATCGAAACCTATGCGTGGTCCGTCTTGCCCGCGGAGCATCGCGCCGGCACATTGCCTGCATGCATCGCTCGCGAAATCGGTTGGTTGACGGATGTGCTCGAGCAGAGGACAGGGGATTGATGCAGGCTGCGGACAAGTCGCCGGTGCGCGCGTGGGCCGAACTGCTGCGCATCTCCAACCTGCCGACGTGTTTGACCAACGTACTGGCGGGCGCAGCGCTCGTCGGTGCGCCGCAGATGTGGTGGACATGGGTCGTGCTGGCAATCGCCGGCCTGTATTCCGCCGGCATGATTCTGAACGACGTCATGGACCTCGCATACGACCGGGAGCACCGTCCCGAACGTCCGCTGCCGAGCGGTCGCATCGGCCCGGGTACCGCGACGATGGTCGCGCTCGTGCTCATGGCCAGCGCAATTGCCATCCTTGCCTGGCTGGCTCCAGCGGCCGGGGTGTGCGCCGTGGTCCTCGGCAGCACGATTCTGGCGTACGACCTGTGGCATCGCCGGACGCCGTGGGCAGTCATTCTCATGGGGTTGTGCCGCGGTCTGGTCTACTGGGTTGCCGCGACGTCGATCGTCTGGCCTGTGCCGTGGGCCACAGTGGCCCTCGTGAGCGGGGCCGTGACGCTGTACACGGTGCTGTTGACTGGCGTCGCGCGTTCCGAAAACGATGATCAGCCGGGGCCGGCGCGGCACCTGGCGTGGCTCATGCCCGCCGTGACCATCGGTGGTATCCTCGTGGCCATCCCGGGGTGGACCGGGCCGGGCGGATGGGCGCTTGCCATGCTCGCGGGCTGGCTGGTGCGCGCAGCATGGCTGGCTCGGAAACAGGCGTTGAAGCAGGCAGTCATGGCCCAATTGGCGGGGTTTTGCCTCATAGATGCAGCGATTCTCGTGATGCTTGAACAATGGTGGCTGGCAGGGGTGGCTGTGGCTGCATTCCTGCTGACCGTGTGGGGCCACCGCCGGATTGCCGGTACCTGATCGGTGTGACCATCTCGGACTGGTGGACGGGCCTTGGACTCAATCAACAGGACCTTGAAGTGCAACCTACAGCAGTCATCCTCGTCGTCGGCCTGAACGAGTCTCTTCTGGCACATTGTCCGGCCATGCAGAATTTCGCCGAGCGCGGGGCACAGATTCGCCTTCAGCCCGTGCTACCGGCCGTGACTTGCGCCGTGCAGGCCAGCATGTTGACCGGCACGTCTCCGGCCGAGCACGGCATCGTCGGCAACGGGTGGTATGACCGCGAACTGTCCGATGTGCAGTTCTGGAAGCAGTCCAATCATCTGGTCAGAGCGGACAAGGTGTGGGACGCCGCTCGACGGCGCGACGCTACATTTACAGTAGCCAAGATGTTCTGGTGGTACAACATGTATGCTGCCGTGGACTATGCGGTCACGCCACGGCCCATTTACAAGGCCGACGGTCGCAAGTTGCCGGACGTCTACGCAGAGCCGCCTGAACTTCGCGAGCGGCTCCAGGCCGAACTCGGAACCTTTCCACTGTTTTCGTTCTGGGGCCCGGGCGCGGCCATCGCATCGACGCGGTGGATCGCAGAGGCCACCCTGCGCGTGCACCAGTGGCACCGGCCGACGTTGTCACTGGCCTACCTTCCGCATCTCGATTATGACCTGCAGCGCTTCGGTCCGGATGATCCGCGCAGCGCAGCGGCCGCCCGCGAAGTCGACACGGTCGTGGCCCGCATGCTCGAGTACTTCAGTGGCGCAGGTGTTCGTCCGATCATCGTCAGCGAATACGGCATCGAAGCTGTCGATCGCGCCGCCACGCCCAATCGCGCTTTGCGTCGTGCCGGTTTCTTGCGTGTGCGCGTCGAGGAGGGCCTCGAGTTACTCGATGCAGGCGCCAGTCGCGCGTTCACCGTATGCGACCACCAGATCGCCCATGTGTATGTTCGAGACTCGGCGGATATCCCGGCGGTCAGAGAGTGCCTCGCGGCGCTGCCTGAGGTCGATCAGGTGATACCTCGCGTGGAGCAGGGTCTTCTGGCGCACGCGCGCAGCGGAGACCTCGTACTCGTCGCCCGTCAAGGGACATGGTTCAGCTACCATTATTGGCTCGACGACGCCCGGGCGCCAGATTTTGCACGGTGTGTCGACATCCATCGCAAACCGGGGTACGACCCGTGTGAGCTGTTCCTCGATCCGTTGCTGTTCGCCCCCAGGTTGCGTATCGCCTGGCGGCTGCTGCAAAAGCGGCTTGGCCAACGGATGCTCATGGATGTGATCCCACTGGATAACACGCTGGTGCGCGGCTCCCACGGTCGCGTCGATCTCCCCGACAGCCTGCAGCCGATCATGCTCACGACCTCCGAGGTGGCGGATGGGCAACCCCGGATGCCGTGCACGGCAGTGCATGATGTCATCCTCCGGCACGTGTTCGATGAGTTGGCCTGACTCTCGTCCAGATGACATCCGTGCGTCTATAATGTCGAATACTGGATCGTCAGGCTGATTCAACGAGATTCCCCGCCTGGAGGGTGGCATGTCCAAGTGGTTCCTGGTTCTGCTGAGTACGTGTGTTGTCCTGTCGGCTGCGGGCTGTGGTGCAACCACGGTCCCCGATGTCACGCCACCCGGGCGTGCGATCTCTCTGGCCGACGACGTCCAACCCATATTCGACACCCATTGCAGCACCTGCCACTTTCCTGGTTCGTCCTTCGCGTCAGGGCTCGAGCTCGATCTGCGGCCAGGCGCGACACATGCCAGCGCCGTGAACGTAGCAGCCGAGACAGATGACCAGCTGAAACTGATTGTTCCTGGAGACGCACAGGCCAGCCTGCTGTTTCTCAAAGTCCTCCTCGACGACCCGCCGGCCGGCCAGCGCATGCCATTGTTCAGTGCCCGCCTGACGGAAGCCGAACTCCAGGTCATCGAGGACTGGATCGCAGATGGCGCCCAGGACAATTGATTTTGCCTGTCCGCCCCGGGTCCCAGGCTGCTCTCGAAAGTTTTCACAGCCCGGTACAGCTGATTTGCTTCATCGCACTGTAAGTCGTACAGTGTCACTTGGCGCGGAGGGCGGTAGAGAAGCCATGACGCGTTGCACGGCACATGTGCAACCGTAATGTCATCCAGACGAAGGAGGGGAACCCTTCACTGGATTTGTACGCGGACCATCTTTCAGAGTGGTGTGCGCGCTGCAGGGACTCATGTTGCCGTCTCAGAATGATGATCATCCGATCTCGTCAACGAATCTGAGTCTGAGATAGTTTCCATTTACGATGGTGATCAATATGTCGGATGCGGTCTGTGGTACGCTCGAATTGGACGGTAAGGGTGGCGGTTTCCTCCGCGATCCCAAAATGAACTACCGTCAACGGCCCAAGGATGTCCTGGTCCCGGCCTCCGTTGTTCGCGATAACGTCCTGCGGGGGGGAGAGACCGTCGAAGGTCCGGGCAAGGTCGACAAGCGCCGCCGGCTGATGCTGCGGGCAGTCGACAAGGTCAACGGCGTCGGCCTCGACGACCACCTTCAGCGCGCCCCGTTCGAAGATCTCACGGCCATCGATCCCAACTTGCCGCTGCACTTCGACACCGCCGGTGGCCCCATGACGATGCGCATCATCGATCTGATGACACCTATCGGGTTTGGACAACGCGGTCTCATAGTCGCTCCGCCGCGTACCGGCAAGACCGTCCTGTTGCAGCAAATGGCCCACGGTATTGCAGCCAACTACCCCGAGGCTTACACCATGGTGCTGCTCATCGACGAGCGGCCCGAGGAAGTGACCGACATGCGTCGCAATGTGCGCGGCGAGGTCATCGCCAGCAGCAACGACGAAAACGTTGCTTCGCACGTTCGCATCGCGCGCTTGATGATCGCCAAAGCCAAGCGTCACGTAGAGTGCGGCGAGGATGTCATCATACTTCTCGATTCATTGACCCGGCTCGGGCGGGCGTTCAACGCCGCGACACGCGGCAGCGGGCGAATCATGTCCGGTGGCCTCGATATCCGGGCACTCACCGAACCCAAGTCGATCTTCGGTGCGGCCCGCAACGTCGAAGGCGGGGGCTCGCTGACCATCATCGCCACGGCCCTCATCGAGACCGGCAGCCGCATGGATGAGGTCATTTTCAACGAGTTCAAGGGCACCGGCAACATGGAGATCATGCTGTGTCGCGAGATGGCCAATCGCCGTCTGTGGCCGGCCATCGACCTGCCAAGCTCGGGGACGCGCAAAGAAGAACTCCTCCTGACGCCGCAGGCGCTGGAGATGAGTCATGCGATCCGTCGTCGGCTGTTCGACAAGGGCTCCATCCGTGCAATGGAGACATTGCTCGAAGCCATGGGCAAGTACTCAACCAACTCCGAATTCATCAGCCAGGGAAAAATCTAGTTCATCGACCGACGGCCACCAGCGGCTGCTCAAAACGTCGGGACTCGCGGAGGGGCGGTCCGTGTGTCGAGGTTCGACATGCCGGCCCCGGAAACCACCGCGCGCCGCAGGGGCTGTTCCGGCCAATGCTGGGCCAGGTAGTGGGCCACGGGGTGGTGCATCATGCGGCGGATGAAGGGCGTTCGCCTGGGCAGGCGGTGGAACTGTTTCATCAGTGCCGTGTACCGCTGCACGACGTGGCCATCCGCGCACGCAGCTTCGGCCGCGCAAGCTGCCGAGATGAACGCGCCACCGATGCCATCGCTGGCGGCATCTGCATAACCTGCGGCGTCGCCGATGAGCAGGAGGTTCCTGACGCCCAGGACGGCTGGTTGCCATGGGAAGCGCAACTCGGCGGGCTGGCGCTGTCGAGGAGGTCGCAGGGTCTTCCAGATCCGCGCGTCGGGATTGCGTGATTGCAACAGCGCCAGAGGAGAAGTGTCGTCCGCTTCTTTGACCGGCAGGTCGGTCGTGACCGTCACGAGCAACAGCCCATCGCGTGGAACGGCGAGGCTGACCAACCCCCCGCGCAACCAGTGCAGTTCAACGCCACCCAGCCGCCGGGGTCTCGTAGGTTACGCGCTGGGCCCACTGCTGAGCGACCTGACGCCGTTTGACCGGGCGCTGCGGAAGCTCGAGGCGCTCGCTGAGACCGCCGAGCCCCGTGGCCAGCAGCACCACGCGCGCCCGTACACGCTGGTCATCACCGACCTGAACTTCGAAGCGATCGGAGCGGCGCACGAGACCACCGGCCTCACCGCAGCGCAGCTCAGCTCCGGAGAGCGCAGCGGCGTGAGCCAGCATGGTGTCCAACTGCGAGCGCAACGCGACGCGTCCGCGCCTGCGTGCAGGCAGTTGAACCTCACGCTGCCCAAGCACGAAGGTCACGCGCGTGGCGGTCACGCCAGGCAAATGGATGTGTGGTCCGAGCAACGCACGAATGCGCGCAGTCGCAGTACTCGAGACCCAACCCCCGCACAGTTTGTCGCGCGGGAAAATCCGCTTATCGATCAGGAGCACGCGCTGACCCCGGCGGGTCAGATCGATGGCCGCGGCTGATCCAGCCGGTCCGGCTCCAATGATTGCTACGTCAGTATCTTCGGCAGACATGGCACCATCCATGGTGTACGCGGGCGGCCCGTCCAGGCACGCGCAGGCCGAAGTGTAACCCGGACCGAATACCCGTGGCAAACACAACGCAGCTGCGATTCTGGCCGACCCTGTGAAATGCGCGGCGGATCGTGCCCATCCAACGGACCAACTGTGCTAGAATATCGCCTCATTCATTCTGGGGGCCTGACATGAACCACCGCTTGCCGACCGGTCTCGTTCCATTCGCCTTGACCCTCCTGTGTTCTCTGGCGAACGCGGACACCAGCTTCGTGAATTTCGAAACGCCCCACGTAACCCCGCTGGCCACGACTCCGGATGGAACACGTTTGCTGGCGGTCAATACGGCTGACAACCGTGTCGAGATCTTCGACATCAGCGCGGGCCTTCCGGTTGCCGTGGGCGCTGTCCCCGTGGGCCTCGATCCGGTCTCGGTTGCCGCGCTCGATGATACGACGGCGTGGGTGGCCAACCTGATCTCCGACAGCATCAGCGTCGTTGACCTCGAAACGCTGAACGTCAGTGCAACGATCCGCACGGCAGACGAGCCTGCCGACATCGTATTTGCGGGAACGCCACGGCGCGCGTTTGTCAGCTGTTCGCAGGCCAATCTGGTCGAAGTGTTCGACCTCGAGACGCATGCCCGCATCACGACCATTCCGATCCTGGGTGAAGATCCGCGCGCCATGGCCGTGAGCCCCGACGGCGCGACCATCTATGTCGCAGTGTTCGAGTCGGGTAACGCCACGACCATTCTGGGCGGGGGGGCCGATGTGGGCCTCACCGGCGTGCTCGGCTTTCCGCCCAACGTGGTCAGCCTGGTCAGCGCGGTCGGCCCATACAACGGCGTCAACCCTCCGCCCAATGACGGCGACCTGTTCAATCCGCCGATCAACGTCCAGTTGCCTGATCCGCCAGCCGTGGGACTCATCGTCCGCAAGAGCGTTGAGGGGCTGTGGATCGATGACAACGCGGGTGACTGGACACCGCTGGTCAGCGGGTTTGCGGCGAGTTTCTCGGGCCGCGTCGTGGGCTGGGACATGCCTGACCGTGACTTGGCCATCATCGACGCGTCCACGTTCAAGACGACCTACGCGCGTCGGCTGATGAACATCTGTATGGCGCTGGCGGTCAACCCGGCCAGTGGAGCAGTCACCGTCGTCGGCACGGACGCGCTCAATCATGTCCGCTTCGAGCCGGTGATCAACGGTCGATTCCTGCGGGTCAACATGGCGACGGTCGATGCCGGCGATCCCGATTCCCTCAGCATCATCGACCTCAATCCACATCTGGACTACACGACGAAGCAAGTCGATCAGAAGCTTCGCCAGCAATCTCTCGGAGATCCGCGCGGCATTGTGTGGACCGCTGACGGGAGTATGGCGTATGTCACGGGCATGGGCTCGAACAACGTGGTGACCATCGCACCGGATGGGACACGCTTGCGCCCTCCGATCGGCGTCGGCGAAGGGCCCACGGGCATCGTGCTGAATGAGGCTGCTGGACTGCTCTACGTGCTCAACAAATTCGAGGGCTCAGTCTCTGTCATCGACATGGCGACATCGACCGAGAGCGCCCGAATCGCACTGTTCGATCCAACTCCTCAGGCCATCACGCTGGGGCGTCGCCATTTGTATGATACACATGAGGGATCCGGCCTGGGCCACATTGCTTGCGCTTCATGTCACGTCGACGCGCGCATCGATCGTCTCGCCTGGGACCTGGGTGACCCGTCCGGTACGATGAAGGATGTCAGTGACCAGAACTGCAATTTCGGGGGCGCTGATTTCGCCCCCCAGATCTTCGGAGCATGCGAGGACTTTCATCCGATGAAGGGTCCGATGCTGACCCAGACGATGCAGGACATCATCGGCCACGAACCGTTGCACTGGCGCGGTGATCGCGATGGCCTCGAGGAATTCAATCCGGCGTTCGTCGGCCTGCAGGCCTCCGAGAAGGAGCTGAGTCCCGACGAGATGCAGGCCTTCGAGGATTTCCTCGCGAGCATTCACTTCCCGCCGAATCCGTTCCGCAACCTCGATAACACGCTGCCCGAGGACCTGCCGTTGCCCGGCCATTTCGCCACGGGTCGGTTCCTCGCCGCAGGGACCCCGCTGCCCAACGGTAACGCCGTACATGGGCTCGACCTCTACCGCCATGCCATGCTCGATGCCAACGTACTCAATTGTGCGACCTGCCACACGCTGCCGACGGGTATGGGGACCAATCGCGTGGCCACGTCGCTGAACGCCTCCGTCGATCTGCCGCCCGGCAACCACGGCGAAATGCACCATGCGGTCGTCACCGTAGACGGTTCGACCAATCCGGTCATCAAGATTCCGCAGTTGCGCAACCTGTATGAACGTGTCGGCTTCGACATGACGCAACAGGACAATGTCGCGGGATTCGGATTCCTCCACGATGGCAGCATCGACTCGATCGCGCGGTTCGTCGGTGAGGACGTCTTTCAGGGCTACACGGGGATTCAGGACATTGCCGACATGGTCGCGTTCATGCTGGCCTTTTCGGGTTCCGACCTCCCGGTGGGCGGCACGAATGACGCCTTCGAACTACGTGGTCCCGATAGCCAGGATGCCCACGCCGCGGTCGGATATCAGCTGACGCTCAACGCGGGCACCAGCACAGATCCGGTCGTTATTGCCGAGATCGATGCCCTGCTCGACTTGACTGACTCGGGCACCGTCGGCGTGGTGGCCCACGGTCGGCGCAGCGGTGAGCAGCGGGGCTACTTTTATGATGGCACCGTATTCGTCTCTGATCGCTTGGGCGATACCCTGACGGCCACTGAGCTGCGCATGGCGGTTGTTGTCGGCGCTGAGATGACCCTGACCGTCGTGCCGGCCATCTCGGCCATCCGCATGGCCCTCGATCGGGACGAGGACGGCTACTACAACCGCGACGAACTCGACGCATGTCGTAATCCCGCGGACCCGGCCAGCGTGCCATGTGCCAAGCCGGTACCGGGTGACCATGACTGTGACCAGCACGTCGCCCTGTCGGACTACGCCAGCTGGAGCCCGTGCTTCACCGGGCCCGCAGCGGCGGCTGGCCCCGCCTGTGTGTGCGAACTCGACCTCGTGGATGACGACTACGTGGACCTCGAGGACTATGCCCATTTCCAGAAGGTGTTCACTGGGGAGTGACGTTCCACAGTGTTTGGACCCGAACCGCGGCCCGTTTCGATTCACGCCGCATCAGAACAACTGGAGGTCTACGCTCATGGTTGAATACAACATCGATACGACAGTGCGCTATCAACCGCTGGAGCTCATCGACATCCCGGGGATCATCAAGGGCTGTGAGGTCGAATGGCACAACCAGACGCTCAGTGCGGTCAACGACTGCGTGGTGCGGTTGGGCATCATTCGCGGAGAGTTCCATTGGCACAAGCACGACGACGAAGATGAATTCTTCTATGTCGTCGATGGGCCGTTGTTCATCGACCTGCAAGACCGCACCACTGAATTGCGTCGCGGACAGGCCTTCATGGTGCCACGCGGTGTCGTGCACCGCACCCGCGCCCCGCAGGGCGCCACCATCCTGATGGTCGAAGGTCACGGCGTCGTTCCCACCGGCGACACGTAACGCCGCCACGGAGCCCCCGTCGACGGGCGTCCCTGGCATATCAGTCCCTGATCGGATCAGGACTGTGAAGTCTGGGGACTGACTTCCGAGGGGGGCATGTGATCGTGTCGATGACACCTCGGGCCGTATCGTGCTCGGTCAGATCGATCCATTCGACGCCCGGAAAGCGCCGAAACCACGTTCGTTGATTCTTGGCCAGGCGACGTGAGTTGATCTTGATCCTCTCGATGGCTTCATCCAGTGTGCACTCGCCTGCAAGGTGGGCGATCAGCTCTGCATAACCAACCGCCTGGCGGGCCTGGGTCGACAGCGGCGGCTCGGCGAGCAAGCCACGGACCTCATCGAGCAGGCCCGCCTGGATCATGCGCTTGACGCGTGCATTGATCCGCTGGGACTGCTGGTCCCGCTCTCGACGCAAGCCAATGAAACGGCTCGGGTAACGTGGCGTGGCCGGTGCCCATTGCACCTGCATTCGTGACAGGGGGGTCCCCGTGATGTGGAAGACCTCGAGCGCCCGTTCAATCCGGCGATAGTCATTGGGATGAATGCGCTCGGCCGCGTCCGGGTCTACCTGGCGCAATTCGTCGTGCAAAGCAGGCAAGCCAACACGATCGGCCCGCGCGCGCAGCTGTGCCCGGAACGCGTCGTCGGCCCCGGGGCCGTCGTGCATGCCAAAGGCCAGGCCCATGATGTACAGCGCCGGACCCCCGACGACCACAACTTTCTTGCCGCGCCCCGTGATGTCTGCAATGGCCGCATCCGCGCGTTCCATGTACCGCGCCACGTCGAATGCCTCCTGCGGCTCGACGACGTCGACCAGGTGGTAGCGCACGGCAGCCCGTTGAGCGGGACTTGGTTTGGCCGTGCCGATGTCCATCCGGCGATAGACTTTCATCGAATCGACGACCACGATCTCGGCACCCTGGCGTTGTGCCAATTCGAAGCCGGCGCTCGACTTGCCGCAAGCGGTGCACCCGATGATGAACGTGATCTGGCCGGTCATGTTCCCGCCATCATAACACAGGCCATGGTCGGTCGATGCGGGAGCAACAAAAAGGGCGGCCCGTAGGCCGCCCCGAGGGGGAATGAGATCCCGGTTTATTGAACCTTGACTTCGATCTGTCGAGGTTTGACCTCCTCACGCTTATCCAGCGTGAGGGTCAGGATGCCGTCCTTGAGGATTGCGTCGACCTTGTTGGAGTCGACAACGGTCGGCAACTGGAAGTTGCGGGCGAATGTGCCGGTGCGCCTCTCGCGTACGTGGTAGCTCTGGCCCTCGATATCCTGGGCCTCAGCGCGCTCTCCGCGAAGAGACAGAATATTGTTCTCGACGGTGATCTCGATGTCTTCTTTGGACCATCCTGGCAGTTCAGCGTCGAAGTACAGGTGTCCTTCGTCTTCGCGTACATCTACACGCGGCGCTCCACCGCTCCATTGGACCCCACCGAAATCTTGAAACAGGCGATCCAGGTTACGCAGTGCAGCAAAGTTGGGATTACATCTGGCCAACATGGTTGTACCTCCTTCGTCGTTAGGTTCTTGTTGCCGGGAATCACTAAAGCAAAAGGCGTGCCAGACGCTTTCGACCCGCTTTCCGCATTGCGGGCGTCCTACGCGACCCGCAAGCGGCTGGCCTCTGCCATGGTGACAGGGTTGGCAGGCAGCGGGCTCCGATAAAGCCCCCAGGACTGATATTCATGGACCTCAGCCCGACCCGCACCACTGACCCATAGCATCCCGGTCAAACCGCCGATGATCGGAGTATGTCCACCAAGCCGTTGATCTGCGAACGACGTGGGAGCGGAGCCACGGTTGCGCCGACCGCGCTGCCTGTCCGCCCGCACCTTGCCGACCGCGCCATGCTCACGTGGTTCGGAGCGACCTTCATCACGAGTGCCGTCCTGGTATTTGCCGTCCAACCGATGGTTGGCAAGATGATTCTGCCGCTGTTGGGTGGTACGCCTGCGGCGTGGAACACGTGCCTCGTGTTCTTCCAGGCAGCGCTGCTTGGCGGCTATGCCTACGCCCACCTGGGCATCCGCCTGCTGGGCGTCCGCCGGCAGGCCGCGGTGCACATTGCCATGCTGATGCTGGCGAGCGTGGGGTTGCCCGTGGTCGTCGCCAACACGGCCCCACGGGCAGGAGCCGATCCGGCGTTGTGGTTGGCTGTCCAACTGATCTGCGGGGTCGGATTGCCTTTTGTCATCGTGTCGAGCACAGCGCCGATGCTGCAACGGTGGTTTTCGGTCACGGGCCATCCCGATGCACACGACCCGTACTTCCTGTATGCCGCCAGCAATATTGGCAGTATTGTCGGACTTGTCGGCTATCCACTGTTTTTCGAACGACTGTGGCCCCTCGGCGAGCAAAGCCAATTGTGGAGCTGGGGCTATGGGCTCTTGGGCCTGATGCTGGCCGGGTGCGCCGCGTGTGTGTGGAACCGGCACGCGCCATCAGCAACCCGGCCCGGCCCAGCCGCACGGGTCACGTTACGCCAACGGCTGTTATGGATCGCTGCTGCCGCCGTCCCGTCCAGCCTGATGCTCGGTATGACCCTGCACGTCACGACCAATCTTGCCGCCGTGCCATTACTGTGGGTTCTGCCTTTGCTGGTCTATCTCGTGACTTTCATTCTCGTGTTCGCTCAGCGGCCACCCGTCGCCCACGCGTGGATCGGGCGGTGGATGCCCATGGCCGTGATCGGTCTGGGCGCATTCTTCTCAATGTCGGTAGCCGGCGCCGAATGGCTCATCGTTCCGGCCCATCTGGTGCTGTTGTTCTTTGCCGCCATGCTGTGTCATGGAACACTGGCGGCCACACGCCCGGACACGTCGTGCCTGACAGAGTTTTATCTGTGGGTATCGATCGGTGGCGTGGTGGGCGGCCTGTTCAATGCGTTCGTCGCGCCGGTCATCTTCGAACGCATTATCGAGTACCCGCTCATGATGGTCATCGCCTGCCTGTTTCTGCCGTGCGCCGGGCGGTCGCGGAACTGGGGCGATCTCGCGTGGCCCGCAGCCGTTGCGGCGGTCTCGGCCGGCATGGTGTGGGTCACGTGGCGTCTGGGGACGACCGGCCCGGCCGCAGTTCTATTGTTGTACGCGCCCGCGGGAATGCTATGTTTTTCGTTCAAGGATCGGCCCCTGCGCTTCGCCGTGGCCTACGGTGTCATCCTCACCGCCATGGCCGTTCACGCTGACCGGACTCAGGGCAGCACGCTCTACGGGATGCGTGATTTCTTCGGCGTCAAGCGGGTCATCATGGCCGAAGGCGGAGCACACCGCACGCTGTATCATGGCACGACACTCCATGGAGCACAGTGTGTCGATCCGGCGCGAGCCCAGGAGCCGCTGACCTACTACCACGTCAATGGACCGCTGGGTGACGTGTTCCGCGAGGCCGGGGCCATCGACCGCTTTGGCGTCATTGGCCTGGGCGCCGGGGCAATCGCAGCCTATGCCCAGCCCGGGCAGGCCGTCGATTTCTACGAGATCGATCCCGGGGTCATTGCCATTGCCAGCGATGAGCGCTACTTCACGTATCTCAGTGCGTGTCGCGGCACGGTTACGCTGTACGAGGGTGACGGTCGACTTCAGTTGGCGCAGCAGAGATCACGACCGTACGACCTGCTGGTCCTCGATGCGTTCAGCTCCGACGCCATCCCGGTTCACCTGTTGACCGTTGAAGCGTTCGCGCTGTATACGAGCCGTGTGCAACACGATGGCATCATCGCGTGCCACGTGTCCAATCGTTACCTCGATCTCGAGCCCTTGCTCGGGCGCCTGGCCGCTTCGGCCGGGCTGGGCTGCGTCGCGCAAGCGGAATTGGAAGTCACTGCCCGAAACGTCGAACAGACCGCAGCACAATGGGTGGTGATGAGTGCCGACGATACCGTCCTCGAAGCCCTGGTTGGCGCGGGTTGGCACCGCGTCTCTCCTGATCCGCAGGCGCCACTGTGGACCGATCAGTATTCCAACGTCCTGCAACTGCTCAAGTAGCCGGCGACGCGGGCGGGCGCTGCGCGTTCCACACGATGGCCACCAGCCGATGTCCCGACGTCAGAATGGCATCCGGATCCGGAGGACACGCCAGGGTCCCGTCACTGGCTTCAACGGCGACCACCTGAATGCCGAACTGGCGCCTGAAATCAGATTCACGCAGCGACTTACCAATGGCCTCGAGCGGAACGAACAGGCGTTGCACGATCTCTTTCTGGGGTGTGGGAACGCCGAGCACGAGCTGGTGAAGGCGGTCCTCCTGATGAATCGCGGACAGGCCGTGGTGTTCCGTCAGAAGGTGTTCACGCATGCGGTCCAGGTAGGTGTTGACCGCCTCGTAGACATCCGTACGCGTCAGCATGCCGATCCACCGCCGCGTGTCGCGGCGCGACACGACCGGCATGACCAGGTGGTTACCCGCTGCCATTCTGTTCAGTGCCTGATACGAGTCTTCATCAGGGTACAGGCAACTGAGGTTCGTCGTCATCATGTCTGCGGCAATGATCACATCGGGCAGCCCGGGCTCGTCCATGACGCGTTCAACATCGGGCAACGAGATCAGTCCCTGGATGTGCCCGTTGTCCACGACTGCAAATACCGGCCGGGTCCCTGGAGAGACCATCGCGATCATCTCGCTGAGGCTGGTCCCCGGCGTGACGACCTCGTCCCACTTCTTCTGCATGATCGTGCCGACCGGCGTGGCCTCGAGGATATGCACGATGTGATCGCCCGCGTGCGCCGGTGAATCCGCCGCACTGCGCACCTGCTCGTTGCTCAGCCCCCAGCGCCGCCCGACCATGAACGCCCCGACGCACACCAGCATGAGCGGTACGATCAGGCCGTAACTGCCCGTCATTTCCGTGATCATGACGATCGCCGCCAGCGGCGTCCGCATACTGGCGGCCAACACTCCGCCCATTCCCACCGGAATCAATGCGATCCGCAGTTCGTTCGAGACGCCGCCGGGGATCACACCATCGAGAACAGCTCCGAGGAACGCACCCGCGACACCACCGATGAACACACTGGGACCCAGCACGCCACCGGGCGCCCCCGAGCCGACGGTCAGGGCCGTCGCCACGCACTTGGCTACCGCCACGCCGCCGAAGAAAATCGACCACCGCCACCATTCCAGCGCATCCGGACCGCCTGGCAGCGTGCCGTCCATGGCGTGCTGGATGAAGCCGTACGAACTGGAGAGGACCTGCGGCATCGCGCAGGCAATCAGGCCGGTGAGCAGGCCGCCGATCGTCGCCAGCGCCGCCCGTGGCAGCGGCGTCCGACCACAGGCCCATTCGACCTTGTGCAGACACCAGTGCAGGAGGATGCAATAGGCCCCGCAGAGTGGGCCAAGCAGCGCGTACGCGGCCAGTTCATAGGGGTGTGTGAAACTCAGCTCGGCCGCGCCGGCAAGCATGTGCGTGCCATAACCCGGAAACAGCATGTAGGTCGAGTAGCCGATGACCGAGGACACGAACGCGCCGACGATGGCGTCCGTTTCGAAGTCCGGCTCGCGGTACAACACACTCGTCGCGAACAAAGCGCCGCCAAGCGGGCACTGAAAGATCGCGCCGATTCCTGCACCACAACCGGCCACGAGGATAATGCGCCGTTCCCGGGGGGTCATCGACAGGACCTGAGCCAGCGTGGACCCGATGGCAGCGCCCAGTGCCGCGATCGGGCCTTCCGGGCCCGCCGACCCGCCGCTCGAAATCACGCCAATCGCACCGGCACCATTGACCGCCGGGCCCTTGAGGCCGAGGGCCCCGCCATCGTGATGAAACGCGCGGATATAGACATCGGTGCCGTGGCCGCCGCGGGGATTGAGCCACTGGACCAGCAACCCGCCCAGCAGACAGCCGATTGCTGGCAGCAGCAACAGCTCGTAACTGAAATTGAGGACGACCCCCGCGTTGATTTCGGCAGGATTGGCGATGCGCTCGATCAGCCACCCTGAGCCATGGTGCACACACCATTCGAACCCACGAGCGGTCAATCCGGACAGGATCCCGGTCAGGATCGTCACGCCCAACAGACGGGACCACCGCGCCGTCGGGCGCGGCAAGTTGGTCAGAAAGCGGCGAATGTCGTTCATCGTGTTCATCGGAAAGTGTAAGAACCGGGCCGACTTGTATAGAATGTGGGCCGCATAAGCAAGGCAGCGAGACCAGATGATGAAAGTCGTCATGATTGCGGCAGGCGGTTCGATCGGGGCCCTGCTGCGCTACGTCCTCGGCATGTGGATTCAGTCCCATGCCACCCTGGGCTTTCCCTACGGCACGTTCGTCGTCAATGCGCTCGGGTCCCTGGTCATCGGGTTCCTTGCGGCCTACTTCAGCTCCCCCCAGATGACCTCCGAGGCCGTGCGGCTGGGAATCATGGTTGGCCTGCTCGGGAGCTTCACGACATTCTCCACGTTCAGTCTCGACAACTTCAACTTGCTGATCGACGGCCGTATGACCGCAGCTGTGGTCAACGCTGCGGGCAGCGTGCTCGTCGGTCTGACCGCCGTGTGGTTCGGCTACAGCGTCGGCGTACGCATCTACGGAGCATGATCATGACCACGTCCGATGCCATGTTGTTGCGCATCTATCTGGACGAAGGTGATCGTTCGGAAGGACATCCGCTGTACGAACGTATCGTCCAACACGCCCGAGACCTCGAACTGGGGGGGCAACGGTTCTGCGCGGCTCACTCGGTTACGGCCCCAGCGGTGTGCATACGACCAGGTTTCTTCAACTCAGCAACAACCTGCCGCTGGTCCTCGAAATTGTCGAGAGTCGCGCCAACATCGATCGCCTGCTGACAGTCATCGAACCCATGATGGATGGACGGTTGATCACACTCGAGAAGGTTCAAGTCGTACGTTTCGGCGCCGGTTGAACGAAACACCCGCACTCAGGGCAACGTTCTCCTGACGCCCGCAGATCGTAGCCACATGCCAGGCATAACTGGCCGCGCAATGCCCGTCCGCATGAGATCACCGGTTCCTCGCTGAAGCACCACGCGATCACCCAGGCGAGCATGACCCACGCCACGATCGTCGCCAGTGTGCCGACGACGACGAGTCCAAAGAGCATAATAATGGACAAAGCCTCATGCATGATCCGGTTTCCGGGTTAGCCGGGTGAGCACCTCAGGGAATGCGTGCCATCGATCGTCAAGCCACACTCCGGGCAGGTACTTTGCGATCCGCGTAGATCGTAGCGACACTGCGGGCAAAGCCCGGCCGCCCGATAATGCGCCCGAACGCGCCGGCGCAGCACGCGGGCCAGCACCCACGACATCCCGATGGGCACGACCATCCACATTAATGGAACCTGCACGTGGACGTAGCCGAAAAAGCCCGACCGCCGCCATGTGGGCCGCCAGCTCCACGGGAAATCGCGCATATGCTCGGCAGGTCCGACGTACCAGGATAGCCCTCCGGTACCACCCGACACGAAGGAGCCATAGTGGAGCGAACCGTTGATCACAGCGATACTGCGAACGGCTTGTGCCCGCGGCGTCCACGCCTGGAAAGCCTGGATGCCGACGAGGCTGATCCCGAACAGCGCGATCATCACCACGAGCAATGCAATATGTGTGATGCTGACAACGCGTTGTACCATGTGAGCTGCCCGTCAAGAGAGGCTGTTGTCGAAGCGCTGTGAAGAGCCGTCCTGTCGGAGTATACTCCACAATATCCATGGCCGTGAACTGGAAACACAATGAGTGGATCGTGTGGGCTGGCATTTCGGTCATCTTCCTGGCCGCCATTCTCGGGGTTCGCGCCGTTGCAGTCGACAAACGCGTTGCCTGGGAAAACTCAGGTACGCATCCCGATGATGTCGCTGAGGCCCACAGCCCGCGGCGCCAGGCCGGCAACGATGATTCCGCTGAAGACGACGGTGCCGGTGCCGGCGCATCCTTCGAGGACGAGGTCATTCGTGCGTGTACGAAACGGATCGGTGACCAGCTTGAGGGCGAGGTCATCGTGGACCGTTGCGAAGAGTCCAGTGCAACGGGCAAGACCACATCCTACTGGTGCTACGGCACCGCCGAGTTCGCCTCATACGTGTGGAACTTCCGTTCGCGCGTGAAACATTACGTCTTCTTCTCCGAAGCCCGCCAGGCCGACGTCGAGCGCACCGAGGTCGAGGGCTGTTTCTTCCCCGATTCAATGAATGACGGACGCGTCGTCCCACTCGATTGACCCACCGGTTACCGGCACGTCTGCGTGAGGCGTCCCGCCACCCACCGGTCGACCGTCGTTTCCCTGTGATGCCCTCGGGATGCGTATCATCCAGAACTGAGTTGCAGCGCGTATCTGCAACAGAAGAAGGTTCTGCTGGGAGGTAGAAAACAAGCCTCCTCAGCAGAATTCGTGGGTGAGTGTTGGCTGAGGCAAGTCCCCAGGTGCGTGATTGATGGCCCCGAAAGTCTGCCACAGATTGTGCTGAAGAAACGAAAAAAGGGCAGGCCCGGAGAGGGCCTGCCCTGATGGCATCTACGTGAAACCGATTACGCTCGCGGCGTCATTGCGGTTGCCACTCAGCCACCGTTCTTCCCGCTCACGGGAATCCCTGGCAGGTTGGCGTTGTTGTCCTGCGGCTCCTTCGACTGTCTGCGGGACCGCGGACGCTGGAGCTCGGACTGGTTGCAGTTGTTCAGCGGGCAGCCCGCTTCGTTGCAGGCGGCCAGCTCATTCTTCAGCTCTTCCATCGCCTTGGATCCTGACGCGACGGCCTCATTGAACATGCTGATGATCTCTGCCTCAGTCAGGCAGTAGTCCACGTTCGGATTCCGTGCGTCAAGCAGGGCTGCCACCGTGTGCTTACCCAGGATGTTGAGAGTGCCTCCGGTCAGCGTCACGACGTCGCCAAGCGTACACGGAGCTGTACCATTGTCGCCGGCGACAGGCAGGGCGTCACAGACCGGGAAGACGTCAGCCAGGCAATCGACCGAATCATCCCCGGCACATCCAGGAGGTGTCTCGGAGAACACATCATCGGGCTCCAATCCGGCGGCTGTCCACTCGCAGCCGTGCTGAGCGATGTTCTGCCAGTACCCTGGCGTGCAGCCCTCGCCTCCGGTTTCGCCGCAACCCTCGATTTCCTCGTTGACGCAGCCGGACCTGGAATCGCAACTGTCGGCCGTGCATTCATCACCGTCGTCGCAATCGACGGGCTCATAGGCACAGCCCGATTCCGCATCGCAGCTGTCGCTCGTACACGCATCTCCATCGTCGCAGTCCAGCGGTTCATGGGCGCAGCCGGACGCCGCATCGCAACTGTCGGTCGTGCACGCGTCACCGTCGTCGCAGTCGACCGGCGCGCTTTCACAGCACCCTGTTGTAGAACACGTGTTGGTCGTACAGGCGTCACCATCATCACATTCGTCGTCAGACGTGCAGTCTGGAACATGAGAACAGCCGGATGCGGGATCGCAACTGTCGGTCGTGCACGCGTTGTCGTCATCGCAGTCGACGGGGCCGTGTGCGCAACCGGACGCCGGATCGCAACTGTCGGTCGTGCATGCATCGCCATCATCACAGTCCACGGGATCATGGGCGCATCCGGATATCGGGTCACAACTGTCATTCGTACACGCATCCTGGTCATCGCAGTCCACCGGGCCGGTCTCACAGCAGCCATCGGTTGCACAGGTGTTTGTGGTGCACGCGTCACCGTCATCACAATCCGTGTCCGAATCACAGGAATTGCGCGTAGGATCATTCACGCATCCTGTGGCTGGATCGCAACTATCGACGGTACACGGATCGCCGTCGTCGCAGTCGACGGGCGTATGAGCGCACCCCGACGCGGAGTCACACGTGTCAGTCGTACACGCGTCACCGTCGTCGCAATCGACCGGCGCGCTCTCGCAACAACCGGCTGCCGAGCAGGTGTTGGTCGTACACGCATCACCGTCAGCGCAATCGTCGTCGGACGTGCAACCCGGAACATGGACGCAACCGGATGCAGGATCGCAGCTGTCAGCGGTGCAATCGTTGTTATCGCTGCAATCGACGGCATCGTATGTACAACCGGACGCCGGGTCACATCCGTCTGTGGTACAGGCATCACCATCGTCGCAGTCGACGGGCGTATGAGCGCACCCCGACGCGGAGTCACACGTGTCAGTCGTGCACGCGTCTCCGTCGTCGCAATCGACCGGCGCGCTCTCGCAACAACCGGCTGCCGAGCAGGTGTTGGTCGTACACGCATCACCGTCAGCGCAGTCGTCGTCGGACGTGCAACCCGGAACATGAACGCACCCGGATGCCGGATCGCAGCTGTCGGCAGTGCAATCGTTGTCATCGTTGCACTCGACGGCATCGTGTGTACAGCCGGACGCCGGGTCGCAGCCGTCCGAGGTACACGCGTCGCCATCATCACAATCGATGGATTCATGCACACACCCGGAGGCCGGATCGCAGCTGTCGGTCGTGCACGCGTCACCGTCGTCACAGTCGACGGGGCCGGTCTGGCAACAGCCGTCCGCAGAGCATGTGTTTGCCGTGCAGGCGTCCAGGTCATCGCAATCAGTGTCCGAATCACATGAATTGCCTAAGGGATCGTGGGTACAGCCGGACGCGGGATCGCAATCGTCAGCGGTGCACGGGTCCCCGTCGTCACAATCAACAGGATCATGCGCACAACCCGAGGCCGAGTCACAACTATCGGTCGTGCAGGCGTCACCGTCATCGCAATCGACCGGCGCACTCTCGCAGCAACCCGTTGCAGAGCACGTATTGGTCGTGCAGGCGTCACCGTCATCGCAGTCCGCGTCGGACGTGCAGTCCGGCACGTTGGCGCACCCCGAGTCCGGATCGCAGCTGTCGGATGTGCAATCGTTGTCGTCGACACAATCCACGGCGTCATGCGTACACCCCGAAGCCGGATCACAGCCATCGTCCGTACAGGCGTCACCGTCGTCGCAGTCGACCGGGGCGTGGGCGCACCCGGTGGCCGGGTCACAGCTGTCGGTCGTGCACGCATCACCATCATCGCAGTCGACCGGCGTACTCTCGCAGCAGCCATCCGCCGTGCACGTGTTGGACGTGCAGGCGTCATCGTCCGCGCAATCCACGTCGGTGGAGCAATCTGCATCATTCGTGCAACCCGTCGCCGGGTCACACGCATCGGTCGTACAGGCATTGTCGTCATCACAGTCGACGGGGTCGTTCGTGCAACCGGAAGCCGGATCACAGCCATCGTTCGTACACGCATCCCCGTCGTCGCAGTCGACCGGGGCGTGGGCACACCCGGAGGCCGAGTCGCAGCTGTCGGTCGTGCAGGCGTCACCGTCATCACAGTCGACCGGCGCACTCTCGCAGCAACCCGTTGTAGAGCACGTGTTGGTCGTGCAGGCGTCACCGTCAGCGCAGTCGTCGTCGGACGTGCAGTCCGGCACGTTGGCGCACCCCGAGTCCGGATCGCAGCTGTCGGTCGTGCAATCGTTGTCGTCGGCACAATCCACGGCGTCATGCGTACACCCCGAAGCCGGATCACAGCCATCGTCCGTACAGGCGTCACCGTCGTCGCAGTCGACCGGGGCGTGGGCGCACCCGGTGGCCGGGTCACAGCTGTCGGTCGTGCACGCATTACCATCATCGCAGTCGACCGGCGTACTCTCGCAGCAGCCATTCGCCGTGCACGTGTTGGACGTGCAGGCGTCATCGTCCGCGCAATCCACGTCGGTGGAGCAATCTGCATCATTCGTGCAACCCGTCGCCGGGTCACACCCATCGGTCGTACAGGCATTGTCGTCATCACAGTCGACGGGGTCGTTCGTGCAACCGGATGCCGGATCACAGCCATCGTTCGTACAGGCGTCACTGTCGTCGCAGTCGACCGGGGCGTGGGCACACCCGGAGGCCGAGTCGCAGCTGTCGGTCGTGCAGGCGTCACCGTCATCACAGTCGACCGGCGCACTCTCGCAGCAACCCAATGCAGAGCACGTGTTGGTCGTGCAGGCGTCTCCGTCAGCGCAGTCGTCGTCGGACGTGCAGTCCGGCACGTTGGCGCACCCCGAGTCCGGATCGCAGCTGTCGGTCGTGCAATCGTTGTCGTCGGCACAATCCACGGCGTCATGCGTACACCCCGAAGCCGGATCACAGCCATCGTCCGTACAGGCGTCACCGTCGTCGCAGTCGACCGGGGCGTGGGCGCACCCGGTGGCCGGGTCACAGCTGTCGGTCGTGCACGCATCACCATCATCGCAGTCGACCGGCGTACTCTCGCAGCAGCCATCCGCCGTGCACGTGTTGGACGTGCAGGCGTCATCGTCCGCGCAATCCACGTCGGTGGAGCAATCTGCATCATTCGTGCAACCCGTCGCCGGGTCACACGCATCGGTCGTACAGGCATTGTCGTCATCACAGTCGACGGGGTCGTTCGTGCAACCGGATGCCGGATCACAGCCATCGTTCGTACAGGCGTCACTGTCGTCGCAGTCGACCGGGGCGTGGGCACACCCGGAGGCCGAGTCGCAGCTGTCGGTCGTGCAGGCGTCACCGTCATCACAGTCGACCGGCGCACTCTCGCAGCAGCCCGTTGAAGAGCACGTGTTGGTCGTGCAGGCGTCACCGTCAGCGCAGTCGTCGTCGGACGTGCAGTCCGGCACGTTGGCGCACCCCGAGGCCGGATCGCAGCTGTCGGTCGTGCAATCGTTGTCGTCGGCACAATCCACGGCGTCGTACGTACAACCCGAAGCCGGATCACAGCCGTCGTTCGTACACGCATCCCCGTCGTCGCAGTCGACCGGGGCGTGGGCGCACCCGGTGGCCGGGTCACAGCTGTCGGTCGTGCACGCATCACCATCGTCGCAGTCGACCGGCGTACTCTCGCAGCAGCCATCCGCCGTGCACGTGTTGGACGTGCAGGCGTCATTGTCCGCGCAATCCACGTCGGTGGAGCAATCTGCATCATTCGTGCAGCCCGTTGCCGGGTCACAGCCGTCGGTCGTACAGGCATTCCCGTCATCACAGTCGACCGGCACGCTCGCACAGCAGCCATCTGGCGTACAGATGTTGACGCTGCACGCATCACCGTCGTCGCAATCGGTGTCGCTGTCGCACGGGTTGTCTATGGTGTGATCACACACGCCGTCTACGCATGTGTCGACCGTACAATCGTTGTTATCGTTGCAATCGATCGGGTGCGATGCACAGCGACCTCGAATGCACGTCTGGGGTGCGCACAAGTCCGACTGATCACAATCAGTGTCCGCATCGCACATGTCTCTGGCCACAGGACCGGGTTCAGGTTCCGGACGTGGCGTACTGAGTACCCTTTCCGTCAGCACCACAGGTCCAACAAGAAAGCCCAGTGCAACAGTCAGTCGAAACAATGTAGGTGCGGTCCGCTTCATGACGTGTGCCTCCAGTTCGAGATGTGAGGAGCCAGTGATCACTCTGCATGCAGTGCGACCTTGCAGTGTGTTCTCCTGCTAGTTACCGGATGCGCTACGATCACGTCAACAGGCTCACTTACACCCGCGCACACCGTCGGCGCCAGCTGAGCGCGACATCATTCGGGCCGACTAGATCAGAATGAGTAGGTCGTACCTGATTACGGGAGGCCCGTGATTGTGATAACAGTCGAGCAACGAATAGCTTAACTGCGGCCGATCTCAGATGAGCTGCCGTGGCACACCCCGCTGCCAGAGGACATTGAGCTGCGTCGCGTGTCGTAGAACTTTTGGATTAGGGCCTTTTGCCTATTTGTGTACGGCGTTCAACGGCGAAGTGACCGATACGTCACGTCGTGTACAGGGCGCTGCGTGAGCAGGGCGGAGTGTACGGCCATGGGGTGTGCTGGTCGTTACTGCGAAGAATCATGTTCAGGAGTGGGGCGACGTGCAGTGTTGCGTTCCATCACAACGTTGGTGACGGACGAGCCAGCGTCGCTATCGAAGCGGTAGACAATGGAGAAATTGCGGTCGAGCCACTTCGTCATACGACGGTTGATGTACCGGTGGCGGTGTGCCGTCCGGGAACCAATGACGAAGCGCAGTGCCGGCGTGTCGATCCGGTTGATGATCTGCTGGACAGTGGTTTGCTTGGCGCTCAGACGTTTCGTGTTCGTGTCGACAACGAATCCGGCAATGTCACGGTCTGCGAGGAATGCAATGAGGGGCGCCAGGCCGCTCTCGCCGAAGAGCTGGTCCTCGGGAGTGGAGTGTGACTGGACGAACCTGACCGCGCCCTCAACATCCGGAATAAAGATCATTTCGTGCCACAGGTAGTACGTCGGAGCAAGGTACTCACTGTCGACATGCCGTTCGTCGTGCCAGAACAGCCGACGGTAGAGGTTGTTCACACCCCCGAGCGTGGGGGCGTCGTGCCACGTCGCATGGTATGTGAATGGGCCTTCCCGACCGGCGTAGAATTGCTCGCGCTGCGAATTCTGCACCCATGCGAACCCGATGCCGTACAACAGACACAACACGAAACTCTTTGCTGTACGAATGCCGGTACCGGAACACAGGCCCCGCCATATGTCACTCGCGACATAGCCTGCAAGCAATGCCAGGGGCGGGAACAGGACCATCAGGTAGTAGTCATACCACTCGCGAAGCCGCGTCATCCACAGGAGATAGGCGGTCAAGAACAGGACCAGTCCGACTGCACACCCCTCACGCGTGGCAGCACAGGACCTGACACGCTGCCCCCAGGTGACCCTCTCGGACCGTGGGGCCGTTGTATGCGGTGAAGTTCTGCGCTTGCGCCCAGCTTTCGAACGGCCCTTCCGGCGGCCCCTGGACCCGCGCTGCCCGCCCGCTTGCCGCATGGGGCCTTCGACCGCTCGCGGGGTGGGGCTGGCGTCCGTGGACGTCCGCCACACCAGGCACACCACCGCAATGGCGGATGCCCAGGCCAGATGAAAGTTGTGGAAGCGGAACACGCGGCTCAGCACCTTGGGCAACTCCAGTGTCGAGCTCTTCTTGTGCAAGTGCCACGTGAAGACCTGTTCGACGTAGCCGCCATTGGACGGGATCCAGAACATCAGGGTCACTGCGATGAAGGTCGCCAGGCAGGCTCCGAGGGCGCGGCACGCCCGCCTCGGTTCCTCCAGCAGTCGCCAGAACAACATCATCATGACAGCAGGCACGGCGTATACCGCCGTCTGAGCGCTGAGTGCAAGCAGTATGCCGCCCCACACGTCGTTGTGCCGCAGCATCAGAAAGAATCCCCAGAGCATGAGGGTCACCGCCAGATTCACGCCCGTATAGTGACTCGAGTTGCGCAGCACGCCATAGGACAGGAGAAATGCCGCCATACTGATGACGGCGGCGAAATGACCGAAGCGCCGTCTGGCAATCAGGAAGATGGCCACACCGGAGAGCGCACCAGCCGTGATGGGTATTGATTTGGCCACGAAGAAGGAGGGACCGCAGACCAGGAACACGCCCGCTGCGACGATCAGCTGCATGGGAGGATGTGCGAAGAAATAATCACGGTACGGCCACGCTTTGGCTTCGGCCAGGATCTTGGCTGCATAGAAGTAGATATTCTCGTCAGCGCGCAACGGCCGATACGAATACTGCTTGAATCCCCAATACACCACCAGTATCAGGGCGCAGATGATCCATGCGGTCACACGCGACGCCGTGTCGGGTCGTGGTGTTGAAGGTTCGGGATCAGCCACGCTGCGGGGTCCTCACATGATTCGGGGGCCTGCAGCGTTCAAGAATAGACGACTTGCCAGACGGGTTGCAAACCGTGATGTGGGAAAAGCTTGGCGAACCGTGGCAGCATGACACGGGCTTGAGGGCACATGGCCGCGCCGACGGGGGGGGGCGACACGGGTGCCGAATCGCCTCGTGCCGTCAGCCGGCCTGCACATCCGGCATAGTGCAAATACTCTATTTATTCATGGCACCTGATGACCTGTCGCGTGGTGTGCTAGGGTGCCGTGTGCAGTGAGTGAGAACCACGCCATGAAGACCGCCAGCAGCCCAATCACGGCCCGTTACCACATCGATGACCGTAACAGGATCATCTTCGTCGATTCCGGTTGGGATGTGTTCGCCCGAGAGAACGGGGCTGCGAATCTCCAGCGTGATGCAGTCATCGGCCGCCCGTTGCTGTCCTTTATTGCCGGTTCGGCGATGAAACACCTCACTGAACTGATCCTTCAGCGTATTCGCAGCACCGGGCGTCCGTTGACCTGCCCGTTTGCTTGCGATGGGCCGAGGATCAGGCGCTTGATGACCCTGACCATGACCGTGCTCGACGACACGGTCATCCAGTTCGATGTGCACACGCTGCAAGGTACACGACGCGATTACGTGGCGCTTCTCGATCCGGCGATTGTGCGCTCGGACGAGTGGTTGACGGTGTGCAGCTGGTGCAAACGGATCGAAGTGGAGGACGAGTGGATCGAAGTCGAAGACGCCGTGCTCCGTCTGCACCTCCTCGCCGCCGACCGGCTACCCCGTCTAACCCACGGCATCTGCCCGAGGTGTTCCGCGGCCGTCACCGGTGAAATGGCCCGGGAGGTGTGACGATGGGTCCGATGCGGCGCGCGCATGAATAGCGCGCCCGCGCAAGTCGGTCGCCAGCCTCCAGCCGTCCGGTTTACTTACACGTGCCGTTACCCTTGCACTTGTTGGAACAGCAATCTGAGTTGTTGGCGCACGGGTCGCCTTTTTCGCCACAGACCAAACAATCCGGATCGCTGGCCGGAGCGCAGGACGCATCGCAACATCCATCTGCCAGCCCGCAAATCGGAGCGTTGGAGCACACACCACCCGAGCAACTGTCCGTCGTGCACACGTCGCCATCATCACAATCGATTGCATCGTACGCGCAGCCCGATCCTGCGTCACACGAATCGATGGTACAGGCGTCGCCATCGTCGCAACTGATGGGATCATTGTTGCAGCTGCCGCCGGAGCAGCTATCTGTCGTGCAGGCATTGCCGTCATCGCAGTCAAGCGGCGTAAAGATGCACAGCTCATCACCCTCATCGCACGTGTCCAGGGTGCATGGATCGTTATCTTCGCAATCGTCGTCTATCTCACACGATTGGCACGCGACTGCCGCCACGATGTCGAACCTGGACATTTCTTCATAGTACCACCAGTTGTTCCCGGCGACGTGTTCCACATCCTCAGCCACCGTAAACACACTGATATTCCACTGGTCGAAGTGTTCGTTCGAAATGATTTCGAAGTACTCGTCGGTGTAGCCCGGCCCCGTATGGAGCGCAATGTAGTGGCCGACCATACTGCCATCCGGGAACCAATCCTCGATCACCGTGACCAGATCACTTCCGTCCACGTCGTAGATATCAGCATCGAGCAGGAGGACGGTATCCGGATCCGGATCGCCGCACCCGGCACGTAGATCCGCAGCAAAAAAGGAGAGAGCACACATCAGCACCAGCATAGACACGAAGTTCTGCTTTCCGATCGACATGATAGTGATCCTCACATTTGGAGTGTTCTGCTTACCGCGCTACCGCCGGCAGTCTACCCGTGCACAACATAAGATTCCAAGCGGCGCGGTCGCGACGCACCCGGGTGAATCCACGACCACTTCGACTGGCCCGTGAGATCTACGCACAATGTGCAAGCGAAACGAGGCTGGGGGCGTGTTATGACGGCCACAACGGGGCAGGAGGGATTCCAACGCTCAATGTATGCAGTACAACCGGCGCCTGGCCACACTGCCACACCCGTCATCCAGCCTTGCGTGAATGTGTGGCGCGCAACCGAAATATTGACAGCGAATACGCGCGCCCTCCCGGTGCACATCGCAGGAGTCCGCCCGGTTCATGATGCGTTCGACGCAGTGGTGGATAGCCTGACGAGAACGCGCGACTCCACCTGGTCACTTGATTAGCGCTTCTTCTTTTTCTTCTTGGCCACTTTCTTCCGAGACTTCTTCTTTTTTTTCCTAACGGCCTTTTTCTTCTTGGCAATTTTCTTCGTAGCTTTCTTCCTGACCTTTTTCTTGGCTTTCCTGGTAGCTTTCTTTCTGGTGGTCTTTCGCTTCTTCTTCTTCGCTACTTTCCTTTTCTTGGCCATGATCTACTTCCTTACTGAATCGTTAGCACGAATGGAGCAGCGCGCTACGCTGATATGCTTGTCCATGACACGGGGCGGCGTGATCGGGATACCGTCACTCACGCAGCGTCGTTTTCTTCCAGGGCGTAGTCGTAGTCGTAGTCGGGTTCGTGCGGCCCGTTCGTGTCGACCCACTCCCACTCGTAGGGAACGCCCTGCTCATCCGTATATTCATAATCGAATGCGTACACGTAGCCCGGGTGCTCGTGCTCGTCCTCATCAACCGGCTCCCACTCGATCTCTGACCCATCCCCATTGACATAGTCGTAGTTCGGATCATGGATCTCGTTGGATCGGACGTATTCCCACTCGACGGGTGTTCCATCCTCGTACTCGAGCTCGGTCACGTACTCGTAGTCGGGGTCTTCGGGCTCATCGAGATCCACCGGCTCCCACTCCACCGGTGTATCGTCCTCATAGACGTAATCGTATTCTGGATCGTAAGCCTCACCCTCTTCAACCGGCACCCATGGCCCGCTTTCGCTGGGATCATTGAATATGCGGTACTCATACTCCGGGTCAAACATCTCATCTGGCTCGACCCAGTCCCAACCTTCGCCGTTGTTGTGCCGATCATTATTGTTGTTGTGGTTGCCATTATCGTCGCCGGCCGTTGCGCGGGGACCGGGAGCAGCCATCAGCGCCGTGCCAGCACCTGCGGCAGCTATTATGAAGTCCCTGCGAGTTGTACCCCCTGATGTCCGCGAAGCCCTCTGCGTATTGTTCAAGGAGTCTCGTGTGTCACGCCTCATCATCATTCTCCTTCCCAATAAATGTCTACTAATCGCGTTGATGCTAAAGGTCAGCGCGACACTGAGTCAAGCGGCGCGAGGAATCGAGTGACCGCTCACTACGCGTAAGAACCTACGCCAAACAGATTGCACATGGAGATAACTGACCCTTGCCCTGCGTGCGGCGATCTAGCGAGGTTCTGTGAGTAGTCCTCGGTTTGGGTTGAGCGGCCCTGATAGTCAGCCGCTCGGGCTCGACCTCCGAAGCCGTCAGCGTGTAGGCCGACATCGGGACCGAAAACGGGCATTGCGTACGTCGTGTGAGTAGATGGTGGGGCGGCCGTGGTGGATCCTGATGCCACCAACAGTGTCATCAGGCACCCAATCGTGTTCACTGCGCGCTAGACAGCATTGGGCCAAGAAGGGCCTGAGCATTGTGCTTGCCGTCGAGAGGCTTCGGGTGTCCATGTCGTCGGCGCAGGATCCTCTCGTGCTTGGGGTGTTCCAGGTCTGGGGGTAAGATGGTAGCCGGAATATGATGAGCTGCTCGCTCACAGTAAGGTCATGCTGATGTCACCGTACCGCTGCTCGATTGCGCTGCTCCTTGGTCTGTCGGCATGTCAACCGGAGCAACCACCTGCCCCACTCACCAACCGCCTGAAGAGCGCCGAGTCGATCGAGCTGCTGCCGCTCCAGGTCCACGCGCCGGAGGGGCAAGTGAGCCTGTTTGCAGATTACGGCGATGTGCGCGACGGACTCGTTGTGCTGTACCTGGTCAACCGTACATCGAGGCGGATTGCCTTCTCGGCCCAGGATGGTGACCCGTTCTGCAAACTGGAAATGCTGGACAAAGGCAGGTGGCGGCGGGCTCAGCAGCATTACTACTCGACGTGTGGCAACAGTTACTCGCATATGCCAGCGCTCAGGCCCGATGAGTTCTTCCGTTTTCTCGGGCACATGCCACGCCATGGTATTCCTCGGACAGTGCGCTATCGCATTTATGCGGACTTCGCCCGACTACCGAGTGGCGACGAGCCGACTGACTTGCTCGGCATTATGCCTCAGGGGACCGAGGACATACGGTTGCAGTTGGTCAGCAACGCTGGCTCCGGACGAGTCGATCCCAACGAAGTCGCGCACGCCCGGCGAGACGTGATGGCGGTGAGGTTCGCCGAGTTCGAAACGATCCGCGGCATGGCAGTCGGCGATATTCATCCCGATGGCGCAGGGTTCTTCCAGTGGACCAGGCAGCAAGCCGTTAGATCGCTGCGTCGATTCCCAACTGCCGACACCGCTCAAGTACTGGTCACCCTTCTCGAAGACGATGACAGAAGTGTTCGCCAGGCTGCGGTGCACACACTTGGCATCATCGGTCCCGAATGTCCGGAATCGGAACGGGTCTTCCAGGCGTTGCTACTCGATGCCGATCTGGAAACCCGTATTGCCGCAATTAGCGCGCTGTCCGATCGCCCGTTGTCTGCCAAGACTATTCAGCAAGCCGAGCAGTTACTCGAGGAGCCTGAACCCATGGTTCGCCTCGCGGCAATCAGCGTCCTGGCTCGATCGTGTCACGCATGTCCACAGGCAGAGCCGATTCTCAGGCGCTATCGCCTCGATCCCAGCCCCGATGTTCAACAAACGCTTGACTTCATCAACGTGGACTTGAGTTGCCGTTGAGGTAAGCCCCACAACACCGCCCGATCTGTCGTGCCAGGCAGGGGATTAGGGCATGGTTGCTACGGGCACGGATCTAGCTCGAGCTGATTGGGGTCGTTTGCTGCGCTGGTCAGAACAGGAGAACAGGAGACCGCAGGAGAGGGTGTGTGCTCTACAGCTCTCCTGTTCTTAGACACTCCTGTTCTAGTGACGAAACAACCCTCGCCGGAATTGGCGAGGGTTGTTTCGTCACTCGGGGCGACTGGATTCGAACCAGCGACTCCCTGCTCCCAAAGCAGGTACTCTACCAGGCTGAGCTACGCCCCGTGACCGGTGAGGGCTCGTCTTCTGAGCCACTGACCGATGCGTCTTTCTATCATATGCCCACGCTTGCAGCAATGGTGGACGTGGTCAGGCTCATGACGCGCCTCCGCTTGTGGAGGCGCTGTCGTCGGCCGCGGGGGCTGGGGCTGCGGTTACGGCGGCCGGTTTGGCGTCTTCATCGCTTTCGATGTAGACGTCATCGAGTTCGGTGTCATCCACGGCGCGGCGCAGCAGATGGTAAATGATGGTCGACGCTGTCAGGTAATAGGAAATCAGGTAGCCGTGCAGGAACAGGATGAACAGTTTGACCCACACCTTGACGGCGAACGGCAGCAGGGTGCCGACGCCGCTGGCGGTTTCGGGCTGGACGAAGAGGGCGTCATAGGACGGTGTCGCCCACATGCCATTCATGTCTGAGTTGCCGATCTCCAGGAAACCATGGGTCATCCACAGAATGAGCAGGGCCACGAAACGAACGATCAGCCATATGAACGAACCGTAGATGAGCGCAATCAGGGCGTAGCCGATAGTCCGTTCGATGGCTTGGAGGAAGTATGAGAAGCTGCGGCTCATGGCATCGAGGAAATCACTGCCCTCAACGGCGATCGTTGGCCACATCAGGTGGATACTGCCCAGCAGGCCGAACGCGACCACACCGATGAGAGTACCCACCATGAGGGCCCCGCCGAACAGCACGGAGCCGGCGACGGAGCCAATGACCCAGGTGTAGTTGACGATGAAGGCGCCGACGGTCAGACACAGGCCGAGAACCAGGATGACACCGAGAACCGATGCAGGACCGAGCACGAAATTGGCCAGACGTTCGCGGGCGAAGCGGAAGGCGTCACCGAGTGGAACGTGTTCGCCGCTGGCGAAGCGCATGGTCGCCAGACGGCAGATGGCACCACCAAACAACGACCAGATGATCAACAGTCCGGTGAACAGCACGAGGCTGAAGAACCAGTGGTTGCGCAGGACCCAGAACACACCGTTGCCGCCAGCGATCAGGAACGCTGCAACACCGTAACCCTCGCTGACGTTCAACCGCAGATCCTGGCCACCTCTCCTGTTCAACTGGCTGCGGACATGCCCCATATGGCCGGTGAGCTGCAGCTTGCGCGCCGCCGTCAGACTCTGGCTGACGCAATGCACCGAGTGTTGGCGCAATGATGAAAAAATCCCGACCTTGGGTTCACGGCGCGCCGGGGGTGGGGTGGTCTCATCTTCACCGTCCTCTGCACCCGTTGCATCGTCATCCTCGGCCTCGACGACCGGAGGTTCCGCAGGCATGACCGGGACACGGGCGATGAGGGGGCTGGCCGACAGTTCCTCGCCAGTCAATCCGCCGCCCGAAGTCAGCCACACGAAGTCGAGAACTGTCCCGAACAGGATGGAACACAACAGACCCATGGCTGCGAGCACCAGGCGCCCCGGTTGGAAGGCCTGACGCGACGCCTTGAACACGTTGAGGAAAGGCCAGCGGTTCAGCATGTCCGATTCGGCCCCGTAGGGTTCGTTCATCGATCGCTCCACAGCAGCAACAGGACGGATTGATTCAGGGTTTTCGACCGCGCAAGCTCATTATAGCCAAGGTCCCCGCGCTCTCAATCGGTGGGGCCCGAAGGCGCTTCAGGAGGCACAGTGGGCGTTGAAATACGGTATTCCTCGTTGAACCACTTACTGAGGTCGAGCAACTGGCAGCGTTTGCTGCAGAACGGGCGATACTTCACCGCATCGGGATCGTCCGACGGCAATGGGGTGCAACAAGTGGGACAGCGTGTCTGCGGAGCAGTCATCAGGACTTGTCAGTTCCGCTCTTCTTGGAGGACGGTTTGGGCTCGGGCTTGGACTCCGACGGGGTCGTCGCCGGTTTGTCGGTGGTGGATTTGGAGCTCGCATCGGTCGACTTGGCTGACCCCGAGTCCTTGTCCGCTTTGGCGGCTTTCTTGTAGCTGTCACTGCGGTAGTCGGTCCCGTAGAACCCCGAGCCTTTGAAAATGACCCCGCTGCCCGTGCCGATCAGGCGCACCACCCGACGTTTGCCACACTCCGGACACAGCTTGATGGGCTTGGCCGTGATCGACTGAAACTCCTCGAACGCATGATTGCAGTCAGGACATTCGTATTCGTACGTCGGCATCGCTGTTCCTCGCTTATCGGCAGATCGTCACCAGGCAGAGCAAAGACCCCGTCATCTCGAGATCTGTGATCCTGCCCGAATGCCGCTCATCGGCGCCCACGACACTTACGTCTCAACGGCCTCGACGGGCTTGGCCACGATGACCCGCGACGGACGGATGACCCGATCATGCAGGCGATAGCCGCGCTGCACCATCTGTAACACGGTCCCTTCAGGCTCGGCGCTGGGTTGTTGCATGAGGGCTTCATGTACGTTGGGATCGAACGGTTGCCCTACCGCATCGATCGGCTCGACTTGATTGTCCTTGAGCACCTTCAAGAATTTCGTGTGGATCAGGCGTACACCTTCGAGCACCGTGCTTGCAGACTCTTCCTGCTCACTGGCCTCGAGCATCCGCTCGAAGTCATCAATGACCTCGAGCAGGCCGCGGATGAAATCGGCATTTGCAAACCTGACGGCCATCGTTCGCTCTTCGACAGAGCGGCGCTGAAGGTTGGCGAAGTCCGCCTTGGAGCGCAGGTAGCGATCCTTCCAATCCACCTCGTCAGCAGTCGTGACCGCGTGGTCTTCTTCGGCGACCGGCGCGGCGCTGTCATGCTGCTCGTCAGTGGCCGCCGTAGTGGCACTGGCCTCGTTCACTTGCCGTGTTTTGCTCTTTCTCTTTCTCATGTTTCGTCTTCGTTATCATGTGCAGAAAAATACTCTTTGAGGCGATCGAAGAAGCCTTTTGATTCGGGCAACACATGGTTGTTCTCGATCTCGGCAAAGGAGCGCAAGAGCTGTTCCTGTTCGTCATCGAGTTTCTTCGGTATCTCGATGATGACCTGGACGAGTTCGTCGCCCATGCGCCCACTGCGAATATCGGGCAGGCCCAGGCCGCTGAGTCGAAACACCTGGCCATACTGCGTGCCGCGGGGAATTTTCAGGTCGGCCCGACCACCGAGCGTGGGCACTTCGACGCGACTGCCGAGAATAGCCTGCGTGAAGCTGATCGGCATCTTGCACACGAGGTCGTTGTTGTGCCGCTCGAGGAACGGGTGCGTCTGAATCTGGACAATGCAGTGCAGATCACCGTGCACACTACCATCATCAGCCGGCTCGCCTTCGTTGCGCACTCGGACGGCCTGGCCATCGTGAATGCCCGCCGGAATGCGAACCTGCAGGGTGCGGTGCAGAGGCTGGCGTGCGGTTCCGCGGCAGCCGGAGCAGGGCGTCGAGACGACCTGGCCGGCTCCCCGACAATTGGGGCACGTCGTGACCACGCGCCCGAAGAGGGCACCCAGGCCACCACCAGATTGTTCAACCTGACCGTATCCGCCACACGTACCGCAGGTGCTCTTGGGGCTGCCCGGAGCGGCCCCGCTCCCGCTGCAGGTGCCGCAAATATCGCTGCGTTTGAATTCGATGGTCCGCTCGCAACCGGTTGCAACCTCGGCCAGCGTGATTTCGACGGCCACCTGCAGGTCGACACCGCGCGAGCGCCGTCGTCGACCTCCTCCGCCGAAAACACCGCCACCGAAGATATCTTCGAACATCGAGAAGATATCGCTGGCGTCCATGTGGCTGAAGTCATGCCCGGCGGCGCCTTGCAGGCCGGCGTGCCCAAAGCGATCGTAGCGTTCGCGCTTCTCCGGATCGGAGAGAACTTCGTAGGCCTCGGCCGCTTCCTTGAACAACGCCTCTGATTCCGCGTTGCCGGGGTTGCGGTCCGGATGGTACTTCATCGCCGCCTGGCGATAGGCGCGCTTGATGTCATCAGCCGCGGTCTCGCGGTCGATGCCGAGCACCTCGTAGTAGTCGCGCTTGTCCGTTGAAGTCACCATCCACATCCCTGCGCTTCGCGCTGATCCCGTTCGAAAAAAAGGCGGTCGGCTCCGACTTCAGTAGTCCATTTCATGCTGCTCCAGGGGCTTTGTCAGACGCCTCTTGTGTTGTACTGCGCTGCCGGTCGATAGCGATACTCAGAGCATCGCCTCTTCCTCACGCCTTGCCCGACACAAAAAATCGCCTCGACACACCCTAGACCACATCATGCATAGGAGTACTCAGGTCGGGGCCGCCGCCACGTATTGACTGAGACACCAGAGATTATCGGATCGCTCCGGAGATCTCTTGTTCACTATCTTTCAGATCGGTTACCAGGACCTCCGTGGTCAGCATCAGTCCCGAGACACTGGCGGCATTCTCCAGGGCCACGCGAGCGACCTTGGCCGGATCGATGATGCCGGCCTTGACCATATCGACCATCTCACCCTTGCGGGCGTCGTAGCCGAAGCGTCCGCCTTTGTCCTTGATCTCTTCAACGATCACCGCGCCATCAACGCCCGCGTTGGCACAGATCTGGCGCGTCGGGGCCTCGAGAGCCCGCAGGATGATGTCCACGCCGGTCTTCTCGTCACCGCGCGCCTTGGTCCGCGCCGCCTCGACGGCTTTGGAGGCGATGAGGAACGCCGTTCCGCCACCGGGGATTACACCTTCCTCGATCGCGGCCCGCGTGGCATTGAACGCGTCCTCGACCAGATCCTTGCGTTCTTTGACCTCGATCTCACCGGCACCGCCGACCCGAATGACCGCGACGCCACCGGTCAGCTTGGCCAGACGCTCCTGGAGCTTCTCGCGATCGTAGTCACTGGTGGTCTTGTCGATCTGGGCGCGAATCTGTTCGCAGCGGCCACGGAGATCGGCCTTGGTTCCGGCGCCTTCGATGACGGTCGTGGTATTGTTGTTGATGACGACCTTCTTGGCCGAACCGAGCGACGACACCTCGATGTTCTCGAGCTTGAGGCCGAGGTCTTCGCTGATGACCTGTCCCTTGGTCAGCACGGCGAGATCTTCGAGCATCGCCTTGCGGCGGTCACCGAAGCCCGGGGCTTTGACCGCAGCACACTGCAACACACCGCGCAGGCGGTTGACCACCAAAGCAGCCAGCGCCTCGTTCTCGACGTCCTCGGCAATGATGAGCAGCGGACGGGAAGCGGTGGCCGTTTTTTCGAGAAGTGGCACGAGATCCATCAGGTTCGCGATCTTCTTCTCGTGAATGAGGATCATCGGGTTTTCGAGCACGCACTCCATCGATCCGGGGTTGGTGATGAAGTAGGGCGACAGGTAGCCCTTGTCGAACTGCATGCCCTCGACGACCTCTTTCTCGGTTTCGAGCGACTTGCCTTCTTCGATTTCGATGACTCCGTCCTTGCCCACTTCTTCGAGTGCATCTGCGAGCAATGTCCCGACTTCGGTGTTGCCATTGGCGCTGATCGTCCCGATCTTGGCGATGTCGTCACGACCGTTGACCTTGGTCGACTGTTTCTTGATGCTCTCGACTGCAGCGTTGACCGCCAGGTCGATGCCGCGTTTGAGGGCCATCGGATTGGCTCCTGCAGTGACGTTCCGCAAGCCCTCTTTGAAGATGGACTCGGCGAGTATGACGGCTGTGGTCGTACCGTCGCCGGCAACATCGTTGGTCTTGGTCGCCACTTCATTAACCAGCTTGGCGCCCATGTTTTCGAACGGCTGAGGCAGTTCGACTTCCTTGCTGACGGTCACGCCATCCTTGGTCACGCGGGGCGGACCGAACGATTTCTGCAGCAGAACGTTCTTTCCGGTCGGGCCCATGGTGACACGCACGGCCGAGGCCAGCTTGGTCAGACCTTCGAGAACGTTGCGCCGTGCGGTCTCATTGAGCATGAGTTGCTTGGCCATGAATCACTCCTCTTATTCTGCGCCGGCCAGGCCGGCGATGCTGTCAATCAACGATGGCGAGGATGTCGCCTTCACGAACGATGACGTACTGTTCGCCACCGACTTCGACCTCGGTACCGCTGTACTTGCCGTAGAACACGACGTCGCCTTTCTTGACCGACATCTTTCCGCGTTCGCCGCTGTCCAGCAGCTTACCCGGACCGGTCGCGAGGACCTTGCCACGCTGCGGCTTCTCGCGGGCGCTGTCCGGCAGAACGATCCCACCAGAGGTAACCTCTTCGGGGTCGTCCGGGATGATGATCATGCGGTCGTCGAGAGGCTTGACGTTGAGCTTTTTCGCAGTTGCGGTTGCCATGTGTGTATCCTTTTCTTCCTGTTGTTCAGTTATGTTTTGTCCAACGCTGCCGATCGCGAGACCGGCAGGATTACATCATGTCCATGTCATCCATGTGTTCGCCCCCGGCTCCGCCACCGTCGTCATCCTCGGGCTTGTCGGTGATGAGGCACTCGGTGCTCAGCAGAATGCGGGCGACACTCGCGGCGTTCTGGAGTGCGCTGCGGGTCACTTTGGTCGGATCGATGACACCATCCTTGACCAGGTCGGTGTACTCACCCGAATCGGCGTTGAACCCGAAGCTGCCGGTCTTGTTCTGAACCTTGTTGAGCACGACCGAACCTTCGAAGCCGGCGTTCTCTGCGATCTGTCGCAACGGGGCGCTGAGGGCGGTTCGCAGGATGTCAAGGGCGACTTTCTCATCGCCCTTGAGACGGACATTGTCGAGGGCTGCGGACGCGCGCACGAGGGCGACCCCGCCGCCGGGCAGGATGCCTTCTTCGATGGCCGCGCGGGTCGCGTGCAACGCGTCTTCGACGCGGGCCTTCTTCTCCTTGAGGGCGGTTTCGGTAGCCGCACCGACATGGATCTGGGCGACGCCGCCGGACAGCTTGGCCAGGCGTTCCTGGAGCTTTTCACGGTCGTAGTCCGAGGTGGTCACCTCGATCTCGTTGCGGATTTGTTCGATACGCGACTTGATCGCCGCAGTGGCACCGGCACCCTCGACCACGACAGTATTGTCGTTGTCGATGCGGACCTTCTTGGCCTGGCCCAGGTCCTTGACGGACAGCTTCTCGAGCTCGAGGCCGAGGTCCTTCATGATCGCCTGCCCGCCGGTGAGTACGGCGATGTCCTCGAGCATGGCCTTGCGACGATCGCCGTAACCCGGAGCCTTGACGGCGGCAACCTGCAGTATGCCGCGAAGCTTGTTGACGACGAGGGTCGCGAGGGCCTCGCTTTCGATGTCCTCGGCAATGATGAGCAGCGGACGCTTGGACTTCGACACCTGTTCGAGAAGCGGCACGAGCTTCTGGGCACTGGAGATCTTGTCCTCGTGGATCAAAACAAAGCACCGCTCGAGGACGCACTCCATTTCGTCCTGATCGGTCACGAAGTGAGGCGAGAGGTAGCCCCGATCGAACTGCATGCCTTCAACGACTTCGATGGTCGTGTCGGCGCCTTTGCTTTCTTCGACGGTAATGACGCCATCCTTGCCAACCTTGTCGAAACAGTCAGCGAGAATCTTACCAATCTCGGCGTCGTTATTGGCCGAGATGGCAGCGACGCTGGTCAGCTCGTCACGACGCGTGGCCTTGATTGGCTTGGACAATTCGTGGAGGGCGTCGACGACAGCCGAAACTGCTTTTTCGATCCCACGATTGATGGCGTTGGCCGGAACACCGGCGGCAACACTCTTGAGGCCGCCGCGGAAGAGGGCCTCGGCGAGAACGGTCGCGGTCGTGGTCCCGTCACCGGCCACGCTCGATGTCTTGCTCGCAGCCTCCTTGACCATTTGAGCACCGAGGTTTTCGTACTTGTCCTCGAGTTCGATTTCTTCGGCCACCGTCACGCCGTCCTTGGTAATGTTGGGGGAGCCCCAGCCCTTGTCGATGATGGCGTTGCGTCCACGCGGCCCCATGGTCGCCCGAACCGCATCGGCAAGCTTCGACACACCGCTCAGCAGAGCTTTGCGGGCCTGCTGGTCATAGTTGAGCTGCTTCAATGACATCGAATAAGTCTCCTTTGAGCCTCAGAGGGCCTCGGGTTGTAGATAGACCTTTGCTGTAAGCATCGCCATAGCAATCGGGATGCCAGCGGCTCGGACCCGTGCCCGGACACATAACTACTTGGGCAACAAAGCCCGAACTCACCAGGTGGACAAACGATGGCTGTCACTGTGACACGGCCTCGAACAGCGGCCTGGAGGAACTGTCAGAATGGCACACGCGTGCGGCCGGTCAGCCCCGCGGCGTGGGTGGAATGGCTGGATAGTCACCCCGGCGATGGGCGACGCTCAGACGCTGATAATTGGTCGTCACGTGATCGAGATAAGCGTCTTCTTCCGGTTTCAGCGGGCGAACGACCTTGCCCGGAATGCCCATGGCCAACATGCCGTCGGGGACGTGGGTGCCCGGCGTCAGGACCGTGCCGGCGGCGATCAGACACCGTTCGCCGATCACACAGTCGTCGAGGACCACCGCGCCGATGCCGATGAGGCTGCCGCGACCGATGCGCCGGCAATGCACCACCGCGCGATGCCCGAACCCGACATCGTCGGCGATATCGAGCGGGACGCTGTGTTTGGTGTGGATGATCGTGCCGTCCTGGACGTTGACCCGACAACCGATCCGGATCGCCGAGATGTCGCCGCGAATCACACTTCCAGGCCACACGCTCGAACCGTTGCCGATGTGGACATCCCCACACACGTAAGCAGTGTCGGCGATGAACACGTCGCCGTCGAGAACGGGCGTACACGGTGGGCGGTTCTGCAGTACGGACATGGACGGGGGATCCTTTCAGGCGCCGTGATCTGCTTCGCGCAGAAGGCCTGCGGTTGCCTGTGCGGATGTCGATGAGGGCGGGCGGCCCGAGCGGGCGAGGCTTGCGAGCAGCAGGAAACACAATACGGTCGCGGCAATGGCCGTCGAAGTGATGTGCAGTCCCCGCGAGAACAGGTTGACGGGCCAGCGATCGATGCCAGCCTCCGCAATGGCCAGTGGCTTCTCTGCGGCCAGCAGGGCAGACAGACGGGCCTCGGAGGCGCGACGCGCGCCTTTGAGTTCCTCCACCTGTGCACTGAGGAGGTCTGCCTCTTCCTGCGTGTACTGCAACATGGTGTCGGTCACGCCATGTTCTTCCACGTAGGGGGTCAACGCATTGAGCCGATCCAGCAGTCGGAGCAGTTGGTCGGTCGCAGCCTGACGCTCACCATCGAGGTGCCGGACTTCATCGGCTGCGGCGGCCAGAGCCGCATCGCGCTCAGAGACCAGACGCGCGCGTTCGTTGCCGGTGAGTTGGTCTTCGATGACCTGGCGTCGATCGTGCGCCCGCCGGCTGAGTCCGCGTACGCGATGCATGATCGTGTCGAGGGCCAGGTTACCAGAGGGCAGGACCCGGCCACCGAGCGTGGTGAAGGCATACTGTTCTTCCAAGATGCTCTCGAGGCCTCGACGCAGGCCGTTGGACAACTCGAAGTGCTGGGGGCGGCTGTCGAGACTGCGCAAATACTTCTGATGCTCAGTCTGAATGTCACCCAGCAATCTGTTGACGTCGTCGTTGAGGTCGCGAACCATCTTCTCCACGGTGCGCTGAACCTGCTGGCATTCGTCACGACGTGGGTCGACGCTCAGCCGGGTCAGGGCTTCGTTCTGCTTACGCCACGCGTAGTCGAACTCCAGGACCCGATCGGCCAGCTTGCGCGCCAATTGCCAGATGGCCTCGATATGGGCAGCGATTGCCGGATCATCCATCTTGACCCGTTCGGTCTCCAGCAAGGTGCTGAAGTTCTGGGTCGCAGCCGCCAGACGCTCGAGCTGTTGCGGAAACTCCTTGAAGGCATCGAGCAGATGGTTGCGCAGCCGGTTCAGATGAAAACGCAACTCCTCGAGGTCCTGGTGAAGTTGCGTGTCACGTTTTTCTGCAGCGGCGCGCGTATCCGAAGCCACCTCTGGATGGTCCGGCACGGCGGTATTCTCCAGCACGACGAGGCGCTGGCGTGCTGCGTCTGAAGCCGCACGTGTGGAAGCGATTCGTTGTCTGGCCAATTCGACATCGGCGTTCAGTTTCTGCCACTCGGCCCGCGGGTTCTCGACCTCGATTTCCAGACGCTGATCGGCGATCTTACCGACCAGGTGCTCGAGTGCTGACTCCGTGGCCGTCAATTCGGCGCTGAGGCGGTCGATCTCCCGCCGGGTTGCCGCGATGCTGTGCAGGCGCGTGGTCTCGACCCGCGTCAGGTAAGCGCCGACCCACCGCTGCAGGGCCACATCGGCACCGGCACGCGTGTGGCTGCGGGCCCGCACGATGAGTTGACGTTCCTCGGCCACCGTGTGCACGGTCGGACCATGAAGGGCGCTGTCCGGATCGGTCGCCTCGATGGCCAGCCCGCGTGCCAGATCGCGACGATGGGCGTCCATGTCGGTGGCCGTCGTGCGCACGCTGGTCGCTGAGACCTGGACCCACGGCTCGTAATCGAAGTTGCTGCGGACGAACAGCATCCCCGCGGCCACGCAGCCAACGAGAAGTGCAACACCCAGGCGCCAATCGCTCAGCATGCGGCGGGACGGCACGGCAGCGGGGCGCTGCTGCATCACGCTGAGTTCATGCTGGGCCGCCTCTTTCTGGTGGATCAGCGTGGTCAGCTTGGAGGTGTGCGCACGTTGGTGATCCTGACGCTCGCGCTCGATCTCGACGCGGGCCAACTCGACGGTGGCTTCCTCGTCCTCCAGTTGGCGGGCGCGGTTCTCGAGCCGTTGGTGCCGGATCTCCTCTTCTTTCTGAGTGCGGCGCAGATGCAGCTTGGCGTCATGGATGAACTGGCGTTCGCGTTCGGATTGCAGGCGCTTGGTATCGAGCGCCCGCTGGCGTTCGAGGATGACGCGATTCTGTTTGTCGAGGTGACGCGTCAGGCGCTGCCGCAGCGCGTCGAGCACTTCACTGCGCCGTTCGAAGTCCGTTTCCTGTTTCTTGAGCTGAGACCAGGCGCTGGCCAATGCGTCAGATGGTGCACCCGGGGCGCCCGATGAGCCGTTCGGCGTTTCGGCAGGTGAAGGCGTATCCTGGTGTTCGGGCACGGGCAATGTGGGTCCTTCTATCGTGCTGCAGAATGTCTACGATGCGTAACTGATCGCGGCGCGTGGCGCTAAGCCGCTGGCAGCCCAGAACTTCAACGAATTGCGGCGCGGTCCCCTCCGAAACACCGCACGCCAATTCTAATGCACGTTTCGCGGCGATCTCAAATATTAAGCCAGGTTAATGTGGTTGGGAAGAATGGACACAGAACACTTGCAAAGGTGGGGGTTTCGACGCTTTCGACCCCGTCCCGCGAAGAAACGCTATTCAGCGTGACCGACAGCAGGCATGGGCGGGGTAATTTCGAGCGTCCTGACCGCCTGAAACGGCTGGCCGGTGAGATACTCGGTAAAGGTCGCCCGAACCACGACCGTGCGACCGGTGGGGCGTTCTGCACCCCACGCACAGCGAATCTTGTAGTGGTAGCTCATCAATTGGCCATACCACAATTCCCGTGCCTGATCGATGTCGTAGTGACACGCATGGAGTGGAACAGGGGGGTCATGGTCGACATCCAGCAGTGTGATGTCGATCTGGCCGGCGGCTTTGAAAGGCTGCCCATCGCCGTCGCGCAATTGCAGAAAAACGGTCACGCCCTCGTCGCCAATCTCGCCGTCGCGGTCCCACCCGCCCGATAACCTGCCGATCGTGATGTCCGATACACGGTAGATTCTCGAGAGATCACGGTCGCCGAAATCGCGGTCGGCATCAAGGGTCGCGCGCAAGCCGTCGATCGTAGCCTGCTGAGCGATCAGCTGCTCGCGCTGGCTGCTCACCTTGCTGCGGAGGCTGGCGTTGCTCCGTTCGAGGTTGCGGATCAACTTGGTGTGGTCCGTGCAGCCCGGGATGGTCAGCACAGCCGTAACGAGTCCCGCAGCGAAGCGGGTTCGCGTTCGGTACTGGCGGTATGCAGTCGGCGTCTGCATGATCAGGACAGTGCAGCAAATGAAAGCGGCGTCAGGCCTTGCCCGGACCGTCGGGCATGCGATCCAGAATCGTGTCCGCAAGCCCGTATTCGATCGCATTGTCGGCACTGAGCCACAGATTGCGATCACAGTCCTTCTCGATCTTGGCCATCTGCTGGCCGGTATGGTCCACGAGAATTTCGTAGAGCCGCACACGCAGGCGGATGATTTCTTCAGCCTCGATCGACAAGTCCGTAGCCGTGCCTTCCATCACACCACCAATGAGTGGCTGATGGAGCATCATGCGCGAGTTACGCAGGAGATAGCGCTTGTCCTTGGCGCCGCCGGCCATGAGGATGGCACCCATGCTGGCAGCCATGCCGACGGTGTAGGTCGCCACGTCGGGACGAATGAACTGCATGGTGTCGTAGATCGCCAGGCCCGCAGAAACCGAACCACCCGGCGAATTGATATAGAAATGGATGTCGGACTTGCTGTCTTCGTTGGCCAGAAACAACATCTGGGCGACGATGAGGTTGGCACTTTCGTCGTGCACGCCCCCCCCCAGGAATACGATGCGGTCCTTGAGCAGGCGCGAGTAGATGTCGTATGCCCGTTCGCCCCGACCGTCCTTTTCGATGACAAATGGGATATTCATGATTTGGCTTCCTGCTGCTCCTCGCTCAGAACCTCGTCGATCAGCCCGTACTTCTTGGCTTCTTCAACATCCATGTATCGATCACGTTCTGTCTCTTCGATGATCTTGTCGTACGACTGACCCGTGTTGTCGGCCAGAATGCTGGCCAGCTTGCGCTTGTCCTTGAGAACTTCCTCCGCCTGGATGCGGATATCCTCAGCCTGACCGGTGATACCGCCCCAGGGTTGATGCATCATGATCTTGGCGTTGGGCAGTCCAAAACGTTTGCCCCGGGTTCCGGCGGCAAGCAGAATGGCCGCGCCGCTGGCGGCCTGCCCAATGCAGTAAGTTGAGATATCACATCCCAGAAACCGCATCGTGTCGTAGATGGCCAACGTCTGGTCGACCATACCACCCGGCGAATTGATGTACAGATTGATGTCCTGCTCACGCCGCACGGACTGCAGGTACAGCAACCGCATGATAACGACACTGGCCGTACGTTCAGTGATCGGGCCAGCGAGAAAGATGATGCGGTTCTCCAGGAGGAGATCCTCGATCGACATCTCGCGATAGCGCTGCATCCCCGGGGCCGCCTGGGCCTTCGTGATCAAGTCGCCGTGCAGTGGGTTCATGGACTGTTCCTTCGTAGTCGGATCTACTTGTCAGCCTTCTTGGAGGCTTTCTTCTTGGTCGCCTTCTTCCTGGTGGCGGTCTTCTTCTTGGTGGCACCGCCTGCAGCTTCGCCTTCGACGATTTCGGCTTTCTCGATCAGGCGGTCGATGATTTTCTCATCACGAACATGCAAATAGAGCGAATTCATGTTCCCCGTGCGCATCATTTCGTCGCGGACGCGGTCGAAACGCCGGTTTTGGCGCCGGGCGATGCTGGCGATGGCGCCATTGATCTCGTCCTCGGTGGTCTCGATGTCCCACTCCTCGGCGATCTTCTCGAACACGAAGTACATCTTGAGATCCCGGCTGGCATCCTCGACGGCGCCGGTGCGGATCGCATCGACTTTCTTGGAGATTTCGGCCTCGGGCATGCCCATGTTGGCCAGCTCGACCAGGCGCCGGGCAACAACCCGCTCGCCCTGACGGCGTGACAGATCAGCGGGCAGCTCGAAGTCGGCTTTCTCGATGAGGTAGTCGTTGACCTGTTCGCGCTGGTTGCGCCGGACCTGTTCATGCTGAGTGGCTTCGAGGTCGTTCCGAACCAACTCGCGAAGCTCGTCTTCCGATTCGATTCCCAGAGTCTCGAGGAACGCGGCGTCGAGTTCGGGCAGCACCAGGCTCTTGTGCTCGAGGAGCTCGAGCTCGACGTTGGCGCTCTGGCCACGAACGCTGTCGTCCTCGAAGTCGTCAGGAAGTTCGCCGGTCAGTTTGACCGTGTCGCCATTCTTGGCACCGATCAGCGACTTGCCGAGTTCATCCATCAGGATTCCGGCGTAGCGCATCGGGCGCGCGGCCAACTGACAGTTGTCCTCCTCCAGAACCACTTTGTCGCCCACGGTCGCCTTGATCTTGCACACGATCATGTCGTCCTCGGCGATCTTGCCAGTGGCTGGTTCGTACTGCCCGCGCATCGCACGCATGCGGTCTATGGCAGACTGAACGTCATCGTCGGACGTCGTGATGGCCGGCTTGATGAGTTTGATACCCTCCAGCTCGGGCAGCTCGAACTCGGGACGCAGTTCGACTTCACAGCTGTAGGTAAAGTCACCTTCCGACGGCAGGTCGACCATGTCGAACGCCTGCTCGACCGAGACGAGCTTTTCGGGCTCTCCGGCCTTTTCGGCGGCCCACACGAGCGGATCGCCGATGACTTTGAGGTCTTCCTTTTCGACCGCGGCCATATAGCTGCTGGACATCAGCTGGCTCGACAACTGCTCGTTGACGTCAGAGCCGAAACGCTTTTCGATCAACGTCATCGGAGCCCGGCCCTTGCGAAAGCCGGGAACGACCGAGTCGCGTTTCAGCTCGCCGAACTGGTCGCTGCGCTTTCCCGAAACGGTGTCCGCGGGCACGGTGATCGTCAGCTTGCGGCGAAGCGTGCCGAGGTCCTCGACCTCAACCGTGATGTCCTCTTTGAGCTTGGCCATGAGCTCCTCTTCATCGCTCATGGACTCCGTGTCGACGTGTTCCTCGGTGGTCAGCGGTTCTTCGGTCATCGCGACTCTATCCTCCGGTGTGCGGCGCCATCCAATCCAATGTGGGCCTATGTGTTGCAGTCATCGGCAATGGGTGGCAGGTCTTGATTCCCGGGCCGAGATCCCGGAATGTGCCAGGTTTATGGGCCCTTGGCCCTCTCTCTCGTGTTCAATGGGTGGAGATGTTCGGTCCGCCGAAGCAATCCCACCACGGTTTGGCCACGCGATCCAATACGTCGTTCAGCGCTGTAATGTTTTGAACCCCGCGATCACTGAGCCAGTCCTCGAGGGCGCTGGCGCCTCCCTTGCCGTAGACCGGGATACCTTCTTTCCAGGTCGCCCGACCGCACAGCACACCATTGAACTCGGCACCGGCTTCGCCGGCGAGTTCCAATGACTCGCGGAATACATCATCATCGACCCCGGCAGACAAATAGATGAAGGGGAGTTTGGTACTCTCGGCCACGCGCTGGAAGATCTCCAACGCTTCCTTGTGGCCGTATGCCACTTCGCCCGTCGTGTTCGCTTTCGAGCCCTCGACATAGGCCATGTTGATCGGGATCTCTGCCTTGAGCACGTCTACTTTGTACTCCGGCTTGGAAAACTCGCGCATGTAACCCTCGACGGCGTCGGGTTTTCTCCTGGCGAAGGCGAGGGTCTTTTCGCCCTGTTCGCTTTCGTCGTAGCAAATGCACTCGAGAAAGAAAGGGATGTCGGCGGCAGCGCATTCGTCCCCGATGTTGCGGATCCACTCATGTTTCTGGGCATTGATGTCGGCGGGATCGAAAGGCGTGTAATACATGAGTATTTTGACCGCATCTGCACCCAGGCCGATCAAACGCGGCACGTTGTAGTCGGGCAGCAGCACCGGCAAACGCCCCGGGCCGGTCTGGTCGTAGCCGCTCTCCTCGTAGGACACCAGCAGACCGGCATTGCTCGAACGCGCGGCCATGGCCGGAATACCCCATTGAGGATCGAGCAGGATCGCGGAGGCATGCGGTGTCAGGACTTTGCTGACCGCGACCTTGAACTCTTCCATCATCGAATCAGTTACGGCGTCCTTGTCGATGCCCTTCGCTTGACCGATCGCTTTCTTCAGTGACCCCCTCTGATCCATGGCGGCCGCGGCAATGATGCCACGGTCGTTGGACAACCGTTTCATTCGTTCGAGCTTGAGTGCCGCCATCGAGACCATCACAGATCCTCTTCCTAATTCCTGTCGTGCTGGGTTAAGATGCGCGGCTCACTATAACAGAGACGCTTGCGCCTTGGCAATCAACGCGCGGGCACCGCTGGGGCGGCGACATGGACAGCTTCTCGCTGGCGACATCCCGCTCGGCGGCCGCCCTGTTGAAGAAATAACCGATGCCTGAATCCTTCGATCACCCATGCTTCGTGGCCGCCATACTGTGCGGCACCGTGGCTGCGGCCGAATGGCTGGCCCGGCATTCCTGGCTGCGGCATCTCGGGGCCAGCCTGGTCGTCATCGTGCTCGGCGCCGTTCTGGCCAACGCCGGTGTGATTCCGGTCGGCGAATCACCGGTCTACACGGGCGTCTTCAGCTACGTCGCCCAACTGGCCATTTTCCTGTTGCTCTGCGCGTCAATCTCCGCGATATCATGGACGCGGGACTGCCCATGATCGGTCTGTTCCTGCTTGCATGCGTGGGGACCGTCGTGGGCGTGTTCACCGGCCTCACCCTCGTGGGCGGCGCAGAAGTGTTCGGCCACCTGCGGGGCGCCATCGGAGGTCTGTTTGTCGCCACCTACACCGGCGGAAGCGTAAATTTCAACGCGGTGGCGCTGAAGTACCACGTCGCGCAAAGCAACCAGGTACTCTTTGGGGCAACCATTGCGGTCGACAGTATCGCCACGGCCCTGTGGATGGTTGTGACCATCGCCATCCCGCGAATGTGTCGCCGCACCTGGCCCGGGGTGCACCGCGCGGCCCCTTCGGCAGACCCCCGGCCGGCGGTGGCCGAGACGACGGACGTCGAGCGCGTCGGGCCTTTCGACGTCGGTCTGCTGATCGGCGCCGGCCTGGCGGCCCTGTGGCTCTCATTGTGGATAGCCGATCGCACCCAACTGCCGGCCATTGTGGTGCTGACGTCACTGGCCCTGGTACTGGCCCAGTTCCGCTTCATCGTGCAACTCCCCGGCTCGCGAATGCTCGGCATGTTTGCAGTGCAGGTGTTCCTGGCCGTCATCGGCGCCTGCTGCGATGTGGGCGCCATTCACAGCCTCGGCGCGGTGGGCCTGACCCTCATCGCATTCGTCGGTATTCTCATCGCCGTACACGGCGCCGTGGTCTACGGGATCGGTGCGCTCTTCCGGGCGGATGTCGCCATGGTCAGCGTGGCCTCACAGGCAGCCATCGGTGGGGGCACCACGGCTCTGGCCCTGGCGCGCAGCCTCGAAAGAGATGACCTCGAATTACCTGGCATTCTCGTGGGTGCGCTCGGGACGGGCCTGGGCACGTACCTCGGCCTTGCCGCGGCCAGCCTGCTGATCGGCGGCTGACACACGCTTCGCCGGGTATGGCGTGTCGAATCATATCATCAGGGGAAGTGACCTGAGCACGGAAGGAAAGCGGGTGATGAGATTCGAACTCACGACATTCACGTTGGCAAAGCCAGAACCGTGAGAGCAAAACTCATTGCGGAACAAACAGATAAGGCGATCGTTTCGGCCCGGTCAGCCATAGGTGATACACCCATTTTTGACCACGAGGCCACGGTTTTATGATGGTTGATATATCAGTTGATACGCCTGAGAGCAATAACCGACTGTCAAACGTAACGGAGGATCAACACCATGCAGAACCCGTTCAACGAGGCAATCACGACCACCGTCACGGCCGAGTTGACCATCGACCAGCACGCATACCTGAAAGCGGCGTGCGCGTACCTCGGCCAGGAGCCCGCCGCGTTCATTCGCGAGGCGATCGCGGACAAGATCAGCGCCCATCAGTGCATGGTGAGCGATCCGCGATTCGAAGAGACTCTGCGCGAGATCAAGTCAGAAGACTGGCACGTAGCGGAGGCCTGTTGGCGAGCGAACGCCCGGTGTGTGATGGCTGGATAGCGCCAGGTCGCCGGCCGCCCCGGAAAAGAACTCGAAAACGAGGCGACCGGCGGAGGTGGGAATCGTTTCAAGATTGGCGTTTGCAGTCGATGCTCAGTGCACGAACTCGATTTGACCGTTCAGCACTCATCCTCTTGAACTGCGACCACCGCGACTTGGACTCGACGCTGGTCGCGTTGTACGCGGGGTACGTCACCGGCCCAACGTCGAACAGGTCGACGTCCTCGATCTGGCGGACCTCGAGCTCACTATCGGTGGCATCGACGTACTTCACCTTGCGCGGGATGAACGCGAACGACGAGCCGGCCAGGTCGCCGCGCTGGACCATCTTGGCCACATCCGACCCGATCCGCGTATCGGCCAGGTCGATTTCGTAATGCAGGCCCGCGGCCACCGACCGCAACCGCATCGTGCCGGCCGACCGCCGGCCCAGCAGGTTGTCCGCTTCATGGTTGAACAGCGCGACGACGTCCTGCCCTTCGGTGAGAGCGCGGTCGAACGCCCCCGGCATGATTCGTTCGACCAGGTCATCGAACAGCTTGAACTCGGTCGCCGGCGTCCCATCGTAATAGACCGCGGCCAGGCCGCCGATCTTCGGGGCGCCGCCGGCACGCTCGACATAATCCACCGGACGCAACACGGCCCGCCTGATCGGATCATCCATTTTCGATACCCCATTGCAGTAGCTTGGGCACTTCCTCAGCCACGGACGCCTCGATGCCCGGCTGAGCTTGGTCGCAGCGTGCAGGAGTTCCCGCGGATTGCACTCGGCAACGGTCAGCAACTTCTCAGATAGAACTGCACAGCACCGCGTCGAGATGTCTGAGCACGACATCGCAGCGCCCAGCGCATCGGCGGAGGCCTTGTATGGTTTCAAACGCTCGGCCAGGCCGCCGACATCAATGGCTTCTGCCCGCAAGAAATACTCCCGCGGATCTGCCCGCTTTGACATGACCCACTTCGTCGTGGTGTGCGCCCACTTCTGCACTTCGTTCTGGACCAGTTGTCGCAGCGCCAGGCGAGCGGCGAGCCCGGACCTGTCTGCCGGACCAACGTCACTTACCGGGTTTGTAATGGAGTCCAGGGACACCAGATCGGCGCTGGCAACGAACTTCGCACCCGAGCCGTTGGGGATTGGCCCGTCGTTTTCTTTCGCCCGGACCTCGTCGAACGCCATCCACCCGCCGCGTACTGCAATGTTGTAGGCCTCGAACCGTGTCTTGAGGTCGACCCGAACTAGCGCGGACCGATTGAACTCCCAGAAATGCGACTCCTCTCGACGTTGTTTTCCGGTCAGTAGCTTGGCGTTGCACTCTTGTTCCCAGTTGACCAGCCACCCGTCGATGTCGTGAAGGTAGCTGAGATTCTCTTGCTCGAGCGACGCAAAGGATGTCCGCTCGGTGTCGCCCAGCTTGTGCGCCGGCAGCCCGAACCATGCGGCGATTTCGCGGATCTCGAATTGCCGCGTTTCCAGCAGTTGAGCATCCGCGGCGTTGATAGTCACCGCATGCGACATCTTCAGGCCGTCCTCGAGTACCACCGGACGGTGCGCCCGCTGGATGCCGCGCGTCATGCTGTCAAACGACCCAATGATGTTGCGCCGCGCTTGCTCGCTGAGCCGCTTCGGGAACTCGAGCACCAGATTGGGCCGCGCGTTGTTCTTGAAGAACACCGATCCGTAGGCCCGTGCGGCCAGGCCAAGCCCCAATGACTCGCGAGCGTGCGCCAGCACGCTGTAGCCCTCGAGGCCGTCGCCCAGGCCGCGGATATGCAATACCTCGTCTGGCTGCAACACAATCGCGTCGGAACCCGGCCGCCAACTGTAAAACAACTTCTTCGTGCCGCGCTCGTCACGCTCGATGACTGGTGCGATTTCCCCAAATGGCACGGGAAGTAAGTCGGTGATGTCGCCCAGGCCGTCACGCCGAATGATCGCGTAGGCGTTGCCCTCCAGCATCACGCCGGCCTGCATCGTCTGGCGGAAGTTGTATGACGTCATTCGCGGATTCGGCTGCCCGCGCATCAGCCGGCCGGCTGGATGCCCGCGATCCTTGGAACGATCGTAATCGCCCTCGCGGCGATAGACGTCAAGCGGAATTCGTGCGATGTCGCGAGACACCATGTTGACCGCACGCCAGACGGCTGCGTAGCTCAAGGCGGTTGTCTTGTTGACGTGGATACCGGACGCGGTTGCGCCGTCCAACCAATCATTGGACAAGAGGGTTGGATCGAGGTCCCGTTTGTTGAATAGTCTCGTAAGTCGCCGCAACCCGAACATGTTTCCCATCCTCCTGCCCGCAGGGGCGCCCCCGGCCGCTCGAGCGCATGCCCGCACGAACGGCCGAGGGAGAACGCAAAGAGAACGCACGGAATCTACGAGAGGTCGTAATCGACGTAACCGACCGCCGCCGCCTGGAGGCGAACCCAGTCGAACCGCGCGTGTATGACAACGTTCCACAGCAAGTTGTCGACGTAGTCGGTCGCCTTGATGAATTCAACCTGTGTGTCGAGCCGCACACCGAGCGCGCACTGGCTGAAGTCGCCTGTGATGTAGTAGTGGTGATCTGTGATGAATGCATTCTGCGTCACCAGCTTTTGCCGAGCCTCGAAGGACGCCGGCCCCATTACGGGCTGGAACTCGGCGCCGCCTTGGAGGGATTCCCAAGTCTGCCACAAGACTGGCGAAGCGATGTGTGCGGTTGGTGCGCTCCGCAAGCCAGCCTGTTGCAGTACGCGAACCAACTCGAGCGGCCCGGCGTATGGGGCTGTCGTCGTCGGAAGCGCGGTGGGCGCGGCGGCGGTGGTCGAGCAATCCGCGTCTTGCGTGATGCCCAAAACGTCGGTCGTGCCCACACCCGTCAAGCCCTTCGCGTCGATCACCTGCGCCATCGCGTCAACGGCCGCGCGCTGAAGCATCTCACGAATGTTGACCGAATCAGCCAGCAGCTCTTCGCTGACCTGGAACGAGCACGCATGGCTGAACGGTGTCAGCGTCACGCGGCCGAGCACTGGCTGTGAGGTCGCCACGGCAGCCTCTTCGGCGCGAACCGCTGGCGTAGGTGGTGTCACCATCGAGGCGAAGACCGTCGCATTGGTCTCGAGGGGAACGACCCGAGCGCCCGCCTGCATCAGAGTGCTCGCCTGCGTCAGCGCGGGAATCGATTCCTTCATCGTGACGATCGGCACGCTCGCGGCACCCTGGGCGTCGGTCAGCGTTGACAGTTGGCGTAGCTCGGCTGGCGTCGCGCGTTGCGGCTTCAGCCTTGCAAGCAGCAACCCGCCCAGGGTCAGCGATTCATCGTCCTTCGCACGCTGCGGCAAGAGGCTGCCCGCGCTGTCGATGTCGTAGGCTCGAATCTCGCGACCCTGGTTATCACGCCAGACCACCCCGTCGTCCGACGTTTCGACACGCTGGCGATCATCAGGCACGTCGCGCTGCTTGCCGATTGCGGCGACGCGCTCGGCGCGTTTCAGTTGCTTGTCGACTTGGTCATAGTCGGAATTGAGCCGCTCCCAAGTCTTGTTTTCGTCATCCGTGAAGTCGCGGTCTTCGGCCGTGACCTTGTTGTGGAGCGCTTCGATTTCGCCGAATAGCTCACCCTTTCGCTCGAGAAGTTCCGTTGTACTCACGTTGCAACCCCATATATTGATATGTTCGTCCTTTGGCGGCCCCGCGGACCGCCACCCCTAACATTCACCTAACACAATAAGGTGTGCTAATCCAGACAAAACCGAGTGCTCGCTGGATCACCCGAACAAGTTTTTCTTGAGATCATTGGGTGAGGAGACCGGCTTCGGCGCCGGCACCCGCGCGCGACTGGATGGGCTGAGGCCAAGCTCGGCGCCGAGTCGCTGGACCTGAGCTCGAGCGTCTCGGCTGATCGTCAGCCACGGCGTTTTGCGCGGGTTGCCATTCGCGTCGTAATACACCAAATCCGCGGTCTCAAGCGCTTTGGTCGCTGAGGCCAATTCGCCCCAGGCCGTACAGTACGCCCCGAGGATCGCCCGATCGACCCGCGCAAGAAGTCCAATACCGTTCAGCTCTCCCGCAACGCGGCGCCATTCCGCACGCGCTTCTGAGTTAGTAATCCAATCAGGCGCTTGGTCGGCAACGCCCATTTTCAGGCCGGAAATCTCGGGACCATGCAAGTTGGCGCGCGGACTTCCGCGAAGCCTCAACAATTTTTTGGGCATAGGTTTCGGCCCGCGCTTACCCATATCAAACTCCCTTTTCTGCGCCGCGCAACAAGAACTCACAAAACCCGCGCATTTGTGTGCGCGGTGGGGGCGTGGTCTACGGCGAACCGCTCGACAGGATTTCGAGGGGGGGGAGGCGCCGTCGCCGCTGCGACCTCTACCAAGCCAGCCACAGCCATCATTTGATCAACGTCCAGATCGTCGCATGCTGCCAAGCAACTGGCCGCGCGTGCACGTTCGATCAGCCAGCTCGGTGTAGGCCGCGGACCTTCCGCCACCATCCGTACTGCCATGCTCTGGATCACGCGAACCAATCTCCGCCGCAGGTCACAATCACTTTCCATGTCATCTACCCCATCATTGCCCGCCAGTACAAGGCGGTGTGATCTCGATGGACCGCCCACAGTGGGCGATACCGACTAGAACGTGGTTGGCGGACAAAAGGGCTCGCCGCGGTCCGCCAGCACCGCCTTTGCCGAATCGCTCAACGACTTGTTCTTTGCACCCCACTTCGGATCATCGACCTTGTCGCCCAGGTAATCAATCATCGATACGAGATCGTCGGAAGACATCTGACCCAGCGGTTGACCACGGTTGCGGCCCATCGGACAAACGACGTCCGCCGGCGTGTCCGGGGCGCTGTGATCTCTTGCCTCGGAGCCGTTGCCGGACGGCACTTCCTCTGCCGGCGTCGTCGCATAGCCGGCCAGGGCGACCACAAATGCCAGCTTCGACTTAATGCACTTGCTGATCGCGCGGGTCTGCGCCATCGACCGGATCGCATGATTGTCGGCCTTACGCCACTTGGACTCGTCGCGGTCGCATTGTGCTTCGGCGCTCGCGATAACGTCGCCGGCGGCGTTGCGCAGCTCGGCCATAGCTTCGAAGCCGTCGGGATTGTCCAGGCGCTTCGTCCAACGCACGACCGGATCGAGTTGACACAGTGCCGACAGAACAAGCCATCCTTCGCTCTGCACGTATTTCTTGCCGCTGATGTCGCACACCAGGTCAGCCCGCTCGATCGCGTCGTGCAGGTGCGTTGCGATGTTTTTGAAAGCGTCCATTGTTGCCGCGGGATCGGCCGCCATTGCCAGAGCGTTTTTCGGCTCGGCGTCCACTACTGCCAGTGATTGCATGATCGTTCACCTCTGCAAAATGCCGGCACACACGTTCTGCATCACGCGCGGCAGCCGACAGGAAGTCCAGCGCGTAGTGGGCGGCGGCTGCCGCATCAGTAGATAAGTGAAACGGGACCGCGTACCTCGACGCCCAGGCCGCGATCGACGCCAGCACCGACCGCGGCTCGATCTTCGACGCATACCGCCCGTGCCGGATGTCGTCCTCGGAACCCTCGACCACGACCGCCCGGCGCGGGAATGCCCGCAGCCGCAGCAGCTCCCGTTCGAATCGATCGCGCTCACGGCCGCAGCAGGCGGCCAGGTCGTCGATTGACTTCCGCTCGATCCGCACGATGCCCTCGAGGCCGCGGATCGAATAGTCGCCGGTGCACAGCCCTTCGCGGACACGGGCGACGTCCACAGGGAAATCCCACGGCGACTGCTCGCGAGTGTCGATGATCACGATCATGCGGCTGCCTCGTCGGCAACAGCCGGAGCCGCCTCTGGCCGTGGTTTAAGGTAGCCATTCTGCGAGAGCCAAAGTTGCTTGCGCTCGGCTTTGGTCATCTTGGCGAGACACGCCGCCGGCTGCGTCAGCCCTTCCATGCGCGGCTCAAGCATCGCAGCATCAATCATTTCGTATGTCGCTTCGGAGATACCGTGCTCATCCACGTCGCCGGCGAGGCGCCAACCGTACCGCGCATTGAGGATCGCACACACCGGGCGCCAAATGCCGCGCGGCGACGGTGCATCCAAATTGTCATCAACCCAATCGGCGACGACCGGATCGACTTCGGCATACGTGTACTCGCGCCACCGATATGCAAGCCGCTCAAACAATGCCGGCTTCATCTTGGCAACTGCGTCAGGCCATAGCGGAGAGAGGCGACGATTCACCAACAGCTCTACGTGATTCCTGTCCATGAGAAACTCTTGACAACCTCTGTTATTTTCGGCATGCTGGCGGCCCCGCAGCGCAGCCCCTGCGGAGCGCTCGCGGGCCACCAGACCGATCAAAATCACACACAGCTCAGCGCACCAGTAACACCACTCGGATCAACTCCCAGACCATGAATGAACATCGCGAGTGCTGCGGACATACCGTGTCCACCGATTGGCGCACGCCGGCGATCGGCAAATGATTTCACAGAAGAGAACCAGGTCGCCGTCGATCCGCTCGAACCGCATCCGCGCGGGCTCACTGCCCGGCGTCCCACACTGGGCGCATGTAAACCGCGGCGTTCGCCAGGCCTTGCCCGTTGGGATCGGCGGCCGCGTCATTCTGCGACACCCAGGGCGCGCAACCGTGCCTCTGCCGCATCCGCCGCATTGGGGACGGACAGAGGCACTGAGGAACCGTCGACGACCGCCTGGTCGTGACTGATGTATTCGTCAATGAATGCCTGGATGAACGCGGGCGTGGTGTAGAGCCTCGGCGGCCGCCCGCGCTTGCGTAGATGCTTGAGCTTTACACGACTGCCGTCACGAGCAACCCAGCCGGCCCGCATTGCATATGCGACACCTTGAACCTCTCGAACTCCCGGCAGTAGGCCACTTTCGACTACCTCAGCCGTGGAGAGCCATTCATTTGTTCGCTGATGCAGAGTTGTTGCATTGTTCATGCAACAAGGATACGGCGCGTTAGTTACTCAATGGTGCGCTCAGTGGACTGTGAGTTGCGCACCATTTTCGACAGCAAGCCAGCCCTTGGCAGTAAGCCATGCCCCGCCGCCGACGCCCCTGCGCGTGCTCACCAACCCAAACTTGCGCAGCTTGGACAGATCGTGCTTGAAATTCGATGGTGTCGCACCGGGGCCATCCGCAGCCAGGGCAATACGGCTGGTAGAGAGTCGCCGGCGCTCGGAATCCGCATCTGCATCGTGCAGGGCCTCGAGGATAAGCTGTTGTCGAAAACTCAACCGCGTGAATTGGTCGGCGTAGCTTGCCTGTCTTGCTCTCACCATCGCCCACTTCTCCTCAGCAGAACGACGCACCATCTGGAGCGCCGAGGATGGCTGGAGGAGTTGGTGCAAGTGTGCTACGTAGCGGGCAACCCAAGAACCTGGATCCATCGCAAGAGACTCCCTTCTCAAGAGGCGGCGGCCGTTGTAAGCCCGGAATTCACCCAACGGCCGCCGCTATCGTCTTATCCATATCGCAGCGCCAGCTTTCGCGCGGCCTCACGATCTCTCTCGGCATAGACCTGCGTCACGTCGCACCGTTGGTGCTGCAAGATCAGTTGCGCTGCCTCGATGCCGCCGCGCTTGCGCTCCTCGGTCGCTCGAGCGTGCCGCAGTTGGTGCGGCGTCCAGCGGTGTTCTTTGACCCACTTGGCCCGTTGTTCTTTGGTGAGGCCGTCTGGCGGCGGAAACGCCTTTTCGCATCCGCGTGCGATTGCTCGCGCGTACGTATCGGGACCGTAGGCCTCACCCGGCTTCCACGCCGGAGTCCGGGACCGGTTCGAACCAGGGCGGTTGCCGGCCGTGATCGGCGTTTGACGGCTGAGGCTCAACGCAGCTCGTCGCTGGCGCTCTGAATCAGCAGGGCTGAAGAGTGGTGCATCGAGATTTGGATTCAGATATGGCGTGAGAATCTCTTGCGCCCGGGGGCCGAGAGGGTAGATCAGTTGGTTTCCCCGCCAAGAGCCTTTGTGGTGGGCGACATGATATTCCCAGACCTCGCCGGTCATCTCGAGATCACGGCCACGCATCCGACACAGCTCACCCGATCGCATACCGACAAGCCGCTGCACTTTGACCATTGCCTGTATCACGTCGCTCAGGTGGGGCAGTGTCAGCCGAACCATTGCATCATCGACTGGTCGCCTTGGCGCCGGATCGTGCGCCGCAGTGCGGCCCCGACGGAGCCCCACGACCGTGCATAGGGCGTGATAGGCGCTCGCGGGCACGAGTTCTTCGCCGGCCGCCCACTTGAACATCCGTTTGATGCGACCGACCCGATCGTTGACTGTACGCCTTGAGATGCCCTCTGCGACATAAGTCTCGCGTAGCACCTTCAGCGCCTTGGGACCGAATTCGGCGGCACTCGTACGCCCGTAGAGTCTCAGCAGAGGCCGCAGGGCGGGCCGGTAGTTCGCGAACTCCCTGGTTTCGCCGTAGGCGTCCTCGGCGTAGATGCTGAAGCGATCGACTAGCTCGAGGATCGTCATGCTCGAGCCGGGCGGCGCGGCGGACAATCGGCCGTTAGCGTTCCACTCGGCGATGAGTCGGGCGTAGCGCTCGGCGACCTCAGGGTCGTCCCATCGGCCTAAGTAGATACGTTTTTGATACAGTTCAACGAACGCGCGGGGGTACTTGCCGGGTTGCTTTCTGAGTTTCGGGACTAGCATCGACAACACTCCTAAATGGGAACGTATCACTTGATACGCCCTATCCGTGTTGCTGATGCCGCCCGCACCACCCCAAGGTCTTGGGGCACAAGAAAGCGGGTGATGAGATTCGAACTCACGACATTCACGTTGGCAACGTGACGCTCTACCACTGAGCTACACCCGCAGTGTCGAGCCGAGAATTATATCAGCGGCACAGGGCTTTGCAAGGGTGCTACGTGATCGACCACCCGACTCAGGCGTTCCTGTGGCCCAGGGCTTTTCGTCTCTTACGCGTCGCGAGTTCCGGGGCCTCCCACAAACAGGTCCACAGGATGCCCAGGGACGTGGCGAAGCTGCGCATGCCGGTTCGCTTGAGTGTCGGAGCTTCATCGGGAATCCCGGTGAACCCGCGCTCCGTGCGCTGGACCTGACCCCAGGAATTGAACAGCCGACCCCATGGGCTCCGCAGGGCATCGCGCATCTTGCCGCGGGCCATGAACGGGTACCAATAGGAATCATGATAGACCACGCTGGCCAGATAGGCCCACGGTGCGAGAATGGTCTTGAGCGACCATTCGATGGCCGTCTTGAGTCGCCCCCAGTAGATCTTGTGCTGCATCTTGGCCGCGAAGGTCATTTTCTTGAACGGCCCGTCGAACGACCATTGCGCGCGACCGGCCGCAACGTCACCGGCGATCTCGATTTGCTTGACGTCGCCGCAGCCCAGGCCACGCTCGTGGGCCAGGCGGATATACTTGCAATCGGACAACGGATCGAAGCCCATCATGGATGCGGCCACAGCGTCTATGGCCACTTGATCCGCAGAAGCCAGAATGACGTTCTTGGCATAGGGAATCATGCACCGCGGCCCCGGACCGTCGCCCGCGAAAGTCCCGTCCATCACCGCGAATACGCCGCGGTGAATCTTCTTCTGGATCATCAGTAGATCGACGAGCGTTTCGTGAATGACCGGATGGGTCCAATGGCGGTGTTCGTTGAGCAGGCCGCCGAAAGCGTTCTTCATCGCGCCGGTCGTCGTCGTGAACACGTGTGTCTTGACCGTCGGCATGTGAATGATGTTCTCGCCGATGAACCGTTTGGGGATTGAAAAGCCCTTCGGATACACATCGTTCAGGCACAGGAACTCATCGCACAGTTCACCGACGGCCTCGCGGATGTCGATCCATTCCTCGTCGCCCTCATAAAGATGACAGTTCCGCAGTCCATGCTCTTCGACGACCGGCAGCTGTTTGTTTTCGCGCTCACCGAGGTGGGCGTCGATGACCACGGTGCGATTGTGACAAGCATGAATGAGAGACTTGTCGTAGCCGTCGCGCAACATCGCGCGGATGACACCGTCCATCTGCCACGGCGTCGTCGAACTCGCCGGATAGAAGAAATGCCAGCTGATGTTGATCTTCAGGGCCGTGTCGACCGTCCTATCGACGACGTCCTGGTAGCCGGCAAGATTGAGCAGGGCGTGATAGTCCTCGAGCACCGTCTCGGGCGAGGTCTTGAGCACTGCGACAGTTGATTGAGCCATGATGACCTTACTCCAGGCAGGTCCCCGCGGCCGCGGCCGCAGAACCGATGATGACGGCGCATCTGCGCCAACTCACTGCCCTCGTGGTTCGAGTTTACTCACAGCCTCGTGAAATACACGATGGCCAGGCACGACATGCCCCACAGGCCGATGACCGCAAACAGCCCCCGATCCTTGAGGATGATTTCGGTCGGTCCGGTCAATGTACCCGACTCGATCACCATGGCGTAGCGGAAGATGCCGTAGACTGCCAGAGGAAAAGTGTAGATCAGTCGCCTTTTGTGGAACACTGTTTCGATATCGTCATCGAGAATATACACCAGAAACGTCACCAGCGCGATCGTGGCGGACATACTGAGCAGTTGATTCAACAAATCCGGGGTGTACGACGCCAGGGTTCGGCGGTGCTTTTGAGCACTGGCCGCATCCGCAATGCTCGAGACCTCGCTGCGACGCTTGCCAAATCCCAGGAACAGGCACAGTGTGAACGTACACACGATGAGCCACGGGGAGATGTACACCGAAGCGGCCACGGCTCCGGCAGACGCTCGAATGACGAAACCGGTGGCAATGACGATGACGTCGAGAATCACCTGATGCTTGAGCATGATCGAATAGGCGACCATGAGCACCAGGTAGCCGCCAACCAGGGCCTCGAATCGAAAGGTCGGGTCGGGAATGAATGTGCTCAACCCCATGGCTCCAGCCGCCAGTGCGGCCGACATGAGCATGGCGGCGGTCGGCGACACGGCACCTCTGGCCACCGGTCGATGACGTTTCGCAGGGTGCTCGAGGTCCTCGCGGCGATCCAGAACATCGTTGAGCGCGTAAATGGCGCTGGCGGCCAGACAGAAAGCCCCGAATGCAGCGGCCAGCGTCGGCAGACACGCCAGGCCATGCTGCAACATTCCGAAGGGCAGGGCACACAACACTGCGGCATTCTTGATCCAGTGCCGTGGCCTGAGCAGCTCGAGGTAGGGCTTCATCGCAAACACCTGCTAAGGCCCGGGAACCGGCGCGTCCAGCGCCGGCAGCGGCCCGAGCCATCGACCGATGTCCTCGATGTACCGTGCAACACGACGTTCGTCCTCCGTGGCCTTGAATCGTCCCGAAACGGAAATGTGTTCGAAAATCCGCAAATCCTCGCCAACCTGGCGCAACGGATGGAGCATGCCCCCGGTGATCTTGCCTGTGATGCGGTGGCCATCACCTGACTCCTTGCAATGCATGAATCCGCTGCCGTCGTAGCTGATGGCGGCCGATCCGCGGAACAGGCAATAGCTCATCCGAGCATTGATCATCGAGGCGTTGGCGTATGTCCGCCCGGGGTGCGAGCGCCACAGCGTACGCAGATGCACCATCTGTCGCATCTCCGCGCCGTCCTCCGCGAGGCCGCCGGTCGTTTCCTTGATCAGAATCAGATCGATTTGACCGTCGTGACGTTTGCGGAAATAGGCCCGGTCGAAATCTTCGTAGTGCTCAGCAGCGGCGTCGCTACGGGTTTCACACACGGACAGGTGGTTTGGGGGCCGTTTCTGGCACCCGACGCATGCGAGGGTGAGCAGGAATGTCGCATAGCATGCGGCAGTGGGCATTCGCTTGACCATCAGATCGCATCAGCCTCTAATAATAATGAACGATGCCAACGGGGAGCTGCCGAGCTGAACATGATCGCAAACCATAGTCAGTCATTGCCCAACGGTCAATCACGGTTCCGCCTGGGGGCCGTTTCGTACCTCAACGCGCGGCCGCTGGTGGCGGCACTTGAACGCGATCCTGCCGTACACCTGACCCTCGATGTGCCCGCGCAGCTGACCCCCCGACTGCTCGCCGGGGAATTCGATGCCGCACTCATTCCGGTCGTCGAGCTGGCCCGGCCCGATTGCGCACTGCGTGTGCTGTCCGACGCGTGTATCGCTTCCGATGGTGAGACGCTGACGGTGCGTGTGTTTTCGAAAGTGCCGCCGGCACGCATCGAACGGATGTGGCTCGATACGGATTCGCGCACCTCGGTCACGCTCGCGCGTGTCCTGTGGCCGGGACTCTATGGCCGCACGGTCGAATTCGAACCGCTGCCGGCAACCGACGATCCAGCGGCGTTCGACACGGTTCTGCTCATCGGCGACAAGGTCGTCGGAATCAATCCGGACGACTTTGGCTACCACATCGATCTCGGTGGGGCCTGGAAGGCCTGGACCGGACTACCATTGGTCTTTGCCGTATGGGCTGCCCCGCGAACATCCAATCTCCCCGGGCTCGAGCGCTTGCTGTGCAGCGCTCGGGACGCCGGAATCAAGCGTGCCGGACAGCTCGCGGTTGAGTTTGGCCCGCTACGCGGATGGCCCGTGGAATTGGCCCAGCAGTATCTCCAACGTTATATGCGCTACAAAATCGACGCCAAGTACGCAGAAGGAATGGTTCGTTTCCTCGATCTCGCGGCAGCACACGTGTCGGCGACGACCACGGCCGCGGGCCACGGGGCCTGAACGAACCGCGCAGCCAATCATGATCACGACTTCGACAGCTGCCACACGGATTTCCGACAGTGAAGCACTCGAATTGTATCGCGACTGTCCCATTCACGAACTTGGTCGCAGGGCACACGACATCACCATGCGCCTCCATCCCGAGGACTACCGCACCTATGTCGTCGATCGCAATATCAACTATGCCAACTACTGCACGGCCAAATGCATTTTCTGCAATTTCAAGGCCGATCCTCCCGATATGAACTCAGGTCGGCAGGATCTCCCAGAGGGGTACGTGCTGACCTTCGAAGAAATCGGTCAAAAGATCGATGAATTGCTGGCGATAGGCGGTACTCAGGTCCTCATGCAGGGGGGGCTGGTGCCGGCCAACATGCTCCCCTTCGATTGGTACCTCGATCTTTTGCGCTTCATCAAAACGAATTATCCGGGTGTCCACACACATGCGTTCAGCCCACCGGAGATCTGGGCCTTTCACCAGATGTTCGATATGCCGTTGCGCGAAGTACTGCTGCGTCTGCAGGAGGCGGGGCTCGACAGCATTCCGGGAGGGGGCGGCGAAATCCTGGTTGATCGGGTCCGCGAGCGCATCGCTCAGGGTAAGACATTGACGAAGGAATACATGGCTGTCATGCGCGAGGCCCACCAGGTCGGCATGCGCACGAGCATCACCATGATGTATGGACACATCGAGTCATTGGCCGAGCGCATCGAACACCTTCGCCTCGTCCGCGAACTCCAGGATGAAACCGGCGGCTTCACCGCGTTCATCTGCTGGTCCTTCCAACCCGACAACACACCGCTGGGCCGTGCCCGGCAGCAACCTGCCGGTTCGCGCGCCGAGCCCGACGGTGAACACCTGCACCTGGCGGAGTCTCACGAGTACTTGCGCATGCTGGCATTGTCACGCATCTATCTCGACAACATTCCCAACATTCAGTCGAGCTGGGTGACGCAGGGCCCCAAGATCGGGCAGTTGGCACTGTACTTCGGCGCGAACGATATGGGCTCAGTCATGATGGAAGAGAATGTCGTATCGGCTGCAGGAACCACGTACTGCCTCGAAGAGAGCCACATTCGCCACCTCATCGAGGACGCCGGCTGGCGGCCCCAAAAAAGGAACTGCTATTATCAGCCGATCTGACGATAACTGAGGAGAGGGATACTGCCGGACGATCCACGTTACGAGCATGGATGCTCGAGCTCGGCTCAGCCTGTCGTCCGCAATAATGGAGAGAACCCCATGTCGGTGGCTTCCACGGAGGAATTGCTGCTCAAAGCCGCGCGGACCGACCTGGCCATTCCGATTCAACACCAGGATGGCAACGACCCGTTTCTGTACGAACACGCCGAACGCGTCGCCCGTGACTGTACGATGATCATGGCTCTGGTCGACCGCGACCCCGGTTTCGATCATGACGCTCTGGTCGCAGCCGGGCTGTATTATCCAGCGGCGTGGGCCGTGCAGTACGAAGACGGGGTGGTCAATCGGTCAGAGATCCTGACCAAACCGTTGACCGATGTGCAGCTCGAGTTGAGTGCGACGCGGGCCAGCGAAGCGCTCGAATCGATCCTGAACAACAAGAAACTGCGCGTGGTGTGTCAGATCATTCGAGAGTCAGGCCTTCGTCATCCCACCTCGATCGGCGCACAAATCCTTGCGGAAGCGGCCAACCTCGATCAAATCGGTCCGCTGGCGCTGTGGCAGATGATTCGCCGGCATTGTGACGAGGGGCGTGGGATTCAGGCGGCCCTCGAGACGTGGGACCGCCAGCGTGAATACAACTTCTGGCATGCGCGTATCAAGGACTCATTCCGCTTCGATCAGGTCAAGCAACTTGCCGAGCAGCGCCTCGCGCAACTGGACCGCTTCATGGTCACAGTCGGGCAGCACGCGCGCGGTACCGACCTGCAAGCCCTCGTCGCTGACGCGCCGCGGAGCGCGGAGGTTCCGTGATCACAGTTGACTGACAGAAGGTGTGCCTTACGGCTGGGCCGGATCGATACGGATCTTGACCGACTGGGCCTCGGCGACGTGCTTGCGCGGCGCCTCGATGCGCAGAACTCCGTTCTCGAGCTTGGCACTGATGCCCGCACTGTCGATCGCTTCTTCGAGCCTGACCACGCGTTTGAAACTTCCGAAACGGCGCTCAGTGACCACGGGACGCAGGCTGTCGTCAGGCTCCCGGGACTTCTGGCCGGTGATGGTCACGCGGTCCTCAGCCCCCGTCACTTCGATATCCGACAATGGGATGCCTGCGATTTCGATCTCGATGACATAACCGTCATAGCGCTCCAACACATCGAGAGCGGGTGCCCAGTCCTGGCCATCAAAGGGTCCGGTGCGCAGGCCACCATGCCACACCTGCTCGAACAGACGATTGATCCCGTCCTGCAGATCGGTCAGGGAGTCTTTGCCGAATGGATTCATGTGCTGCATTCCCGTCTCGAGGTCAGTCGGAGAACCGGCGCTTGGCCTCGCCCACCAGATAGAAGGAGCCCGTGATACAGATGAGATCTTCCTCTGAAACCGCCCCCTGGGCTATCGTCATTGCCTCATCGAGGGTTGCGGCAACCTGAGCCGTGCCACTGGACTGTTCCTTGAAGATCGAAATCAGCTGCTTGGGGTCGACCGCATTGGGCGTCTCGGCTGCCGTAAAAATCAGCTTGTCCGCGCCAAGCTGGACATGACGAATCATCCCTGCGACATCCTTACCTGTCTGGCAGCCGAAGATGACCACCATCGAGTCGTACGGGACGCACTGGCCAATGGTGCGCATGAGGGCTTCGATGCTCGCGGCATTGTGGGCCCCATCCACAAGAATCTTGGGCGTCTCGCACACCACTTCCATGCGCCCGGCCAGCCGCGCCTTGGCCAATCCTTCGATAGCCTGCTGATCCTCGACTTCGAAGCCGCGGGTCTTGAGGTTGTCGAGCATGGCGAGGGCCAGACCACAGTTGACGGCCTGGTGCTCTCCCGGAAGCGGAACCTGCAGGTGCTCGAAATGACTGGTCGGTGTCGTCAGGCAGACCCGACTGTGGGGCCCGACCATGCGCGACGACTCGAAGCGATAGCTGAATTCGATTTCATCACCGGTAAACTGCAGGGGCGCACCGACTTTTTCAGCCGCATCCTTCAACACCTTCTTGACCTCATCGCTCTGCGGTGAACTGATGGCCGGAATTCCCTGCTTCAGAATACCGGCTTTCTCGGTCGCTATTTCCTCGAGGGTGTCCCCGAGGAGCGACATATGGTCATAACTGATGTTCGTGATGCAGCACAACTCGGGCTTGATGACGTTGGTGGCGTCGAGGCGTCCCCCCAGACCGGTTTCGATGATGGCGACGTCGACGTCCTCCTCGGCGAAGTGCAGGAACGCCATCGCGGTGATCAGTTCGAAGAACGTGGGCTCGTTTCGGGTGCTGGCGCGGACGTGCGCCGCCACGAGATTGACGCAGCGCACGAACTCCTGCTCGCTGATCCAGGTGTCATTCACGGTAATGCGCTCACGGATGTCGAGCACGTGAGGCGAGGAGAACACCCCGACCCGGTACCCGGCCGCCTGCAACATGCTGCTGAGCATGGCCGCGGTCGAGCCCTTGCCCTTGGTCCCGGCGATATGAACCATTCTCAGGTTCTTCTGGGGGTTGTCGACCGAGGCCAACAGGCGGTTCATTCTGCTGAGATTGAAAGTTGTCTGACCGTAGGACACGCGCGACATGGTCTCGTAGTCCGTGACCCGTCCGAGGAAACTCATGGCCGACCTGAAGGACCTGAAATTGCCCTTCTTCGTGGCCGGTTGCCGCTTGGTTGGTAAAGTTTTGGTATCTGCCATAAGGGGCGACCGTAGCAAAATCTCGAACCTAAATCAAGCTGGCCCCTGGACTTCGTGCGGAGAACTGCGCAGATCACAGCCATGCAATCAGCCAGATTCCACTGCCGGGCTTTGCGTTAAGGCCGATGTCACGTGTGTGAAAGAACAACCGCCGCACGAGAGAGTAACTCACAGGTTGTCCACCACTTGCTGTGAGAGAATCTGCCGCTATCTTCCGGACAGCAAACAGTTACAGCGGAGACGCCGCGTATGCGCGAGGTTGACATCAGCACTGCATCCCGGCAGTACAGCGCCTGTATCGGGCCGGGAGCCATCGCCCGATTGAATGGAGCACTCCATCATGCCAGCGCGGTCGTGGTCGTCTGCGACGACGTCGTGGCCGGGCTGCATGGCGCCTGCATCGGCACGGTGCTGGCGGATGTGGTTGCGCCGGTGCACCATTGGACGGTTCCGGCAGGGGAGGAGAGCAAATCCTGGTGGCAGGCCGAAGCGCTACTCGATTTCCTGTGCAGCCATGAAGTCGACCGCCAGGCGGCGATTGTGGCCGTCGGCGGAGGGGTCGTCGGAGACCTCGCCGGATTCGTCGCCAGCATCTGGCTTCGCGGCATCGAGTTCATCAACTGCCCGACCACGCTGCTCGCAGCGGTCGACTCCAGTATTGGCGGCAAGACCGCGTTGAACCATGGAGCCCGCAAGAACCTCATCGGGACCATCCATCAGCCTGCTGCGGTGTTCATCGACACCGACCTGCTTGCGACTCTGAGCGCCCGACAGTGGAACTCGGCCCTCGCCGAGAGCATCAAGCAGGCGGCCCTCGACGGCCCGGGAGCCATCGAGTGGCACGAAAACAATCTTCACTCCGTGCTGCAGCGCGATCCAGAGATGGTCAGCCAGTTGATCGAGTTCAATATCGGCTTCAAGGGCAGTGTAGTCGCTCGCGACGAGACCGATCGGACCGGTGCACGGGCCCTGCTCAACTTCGGCCACACCATCGGACACGGCATCGAGGCGGCTTGCGATTATCAACTGACCCACGGTGAATGCGTCGCGATCGGCATGGTTGGCGCAATCGAAGTGGGCGCTGCACTGGGCCGCCGGCTCGACGCCATGCGCTCTGGCCTCTCAGGCCTGCTGCACCGCTGCGAATTGCCGGTGGCCGTCCCTGAGGGCGTATCGGAGGAACGGATTCTCCTGGCCATGCGCGCCGACAAGAAATGTGTCGATCATGGACCGCGGTTCGTTCTGCCGCGCGCCTGGGGCGAATTCGAGGCCGGAGTCCACGTGCCGTGGGCCGTCGTCGAGGACGTCCTCGGCCGGCTCCGGTGAGCGCGGAGCACGGTCACAGCAACAGTTGGAAATACCGTGTGTCGACCCATGCTCCGAACTTGTGCCCGACTTCCCGCAAGTGCCCGATCTGGGCGAAGCCGAACTTGCGATGCAGTGCAACGCTCGCAGGGTTGTCGCCCGCGATAACTGCGATGAGAGTGTGGACGCCGTGCCGGCGGGCGTGTTCGATCAGCGCTGCATATAACTCGGAGGCCACTCCACGACCACGGCAACGGGGGGAGACATAAACCGTTGTTTCGCGAGTCAGATCATACGCCGGCTTGGCCCGATAAGGCAGGTAGTAGGCAAAGCCCCCGACGATGCCGTCGATCTCGCTGACGCGCAGTGGATTGTCGATATCGAAGCCCTCGAACCACGCCTCCCGCTCGGCAAGCGTGACCGGAACGGTATCGAAGGTCGCCACGGTCTCGGTGATGGCGTGATTGTAGATGTCGACGATCGTTGCGAGGTCGTCCCATATTGCCGGACGTACCGCCATGCCTTGTCATCCTCTACAAAAACCCTTTTCCGATAACGACTTACATCGAAATTACAGTGGATCGCAAGCCGGCTGGCGGCCTACTATCAGATGACTCGCCAGTCGAGAGCCACACGGCTCGATCAGACACATCCTTCAAGCCAAACTCTTACAGCATAACACGACGCTTCTTACGGACTGATGCTTCCAAAGGAGGGAGCCGTCATGAAAAAGTCAACCGCTTACATCCCGCTACTGGCCTTCGCCATCATCGCAATCTTCGTCCTGGGCTGCGGCGCAGAACTCGGACTCGGCCTGCATAAAGTCGCCGAAGGAGTCACCGTCGCCGAGTGGGGCTATCCGGCTCCCGAGGTCAATCATTAGACCGCATGGTCAACAGCCACTCGGCGTAAGCCAGATCCTCCGGCTCATCGACATCCACCGCCGCATCGTGGGGTGTCACGTACGCCAGGATACGGCCGCCATAACGACCGCGGCGCGCCAGAATATCAGCACCCTTCTGCCAGTACAGGCACCCGTTGGGATGAACCAGCTCGGGGAGTTCGCTGCGGCTGCGCATGCAGTGGTCGGGATCGAGCGGTACGAGGCCGCCTTCGTGGATCCTCAAGGCCCACAGCGGGTGATGCCCATACGGGGATACAGCCACCAGTCCTGTTGCCGTCGGCTCATCCGCCAGCAGTTGCCATGCCGCCCGAATATGCTCACCGCGGCGTAATGGCGAGGTCGGTTGCAGTGTACACACCCACTCGGGCACCATCGCGGACGCCGCGCACCACTTGACGGCATCGTGGATCACCGCGTCGACCTCGACGCCATCCACGGTCAATTCGCTCCGACGAATGAACGGAACCTCCGCGCCCGCTGCCCGGGCAACTGCGGCGATACCTTCATCGTCGGTCGACACGATGATGCGATCGAACAATCCACTGTCCCGGGCGGCGTCAATCGACCACACGACCAGCGGCCGCCCACCCAGTTGCGCGAGATTCTTCCCCGGCAACCGTGTGCTGCGCCCCTTGGCGGGAATAACGGCAAGCTTGTTCAATCTCCTGCCCTCGATGACGCCAAGGCCTTACAGAAACGTCGAGAATGTCGGGCTGCCCTCGACCAGCTGGCGATGGCATTCCACGTAGGTGCTGTTGGCCATGCGGTCGATGTCGTCCGGCGCCATGAACTTGTCGCTGAACCCGGGCATGTACGGGTCAATGGTGAGTTTTGCCGCATTGAGGAAGTGGGCGCACAGCTGCTTGGGGTTCTCCAGGCCGACCGAAATCCTGATGGTCGTCAGATAGATGCCCGCATCGCGCTGGGCCTCTTCGCTCATCTCCGAATGAGAAGTCAGCGCCGGACACAGCACCATCGTGTTGGTCTGACCGAGACTGATCATGTGGTTGAACATCGGAGACAGGCAGTCGAAAAACGACTGGAACGCTGCACGTTCAAGCCCCGCGGAATCCATGTCAATCGTGAACAACGCCGCAGGCAGGCCGTTCTTGAGTACTTTTTGAGCCACGGCATAGTTCTCGTTGCCCTCGAGCGCATTGCAGTTCACGCGAATGTCCGGATGCGAGTCCAGGAACCGTGCCAGGATCGTCGTGTTGATGCTCTTCTGCTTCATCCGCAGATCGAGCGTCTTGATGCCACTGAGCACTTCAAACGACTTATCCGAATCGAGGAACGCGCCCTTGATGTAATACACGTCCCAGAACAGCGTATCTTCCCATCCGGTGCCGTCTCCGTGGGCGCCTTTGGGCATGAACATGTCTTCGTTTCGTCCGATGACCACGCCCGCCGTCGTGTTGCCATGCCCACAGATGTCCTTGGTATAGCTGTGGATCAGGAAATCGGGGCGCTCGGCCTCGTTCTCGCGGCGCAGCGGCTTCTGCAGGAACGGCGTTCCGACGGTGCCGTCAAGCACCACGCGACAGCCTGACTCGTGGGCGATGCGCGAGATCTCGGGAATGTCGAGGGCGTAGCCATGCGGGTTGCACGGCGATTCGAGGTACACCAGCACACGGCTGCCGCGATCGATTGCCAGACGGTGCTTGTATTTCACCGCTTCAAGTCGCTCGGTGAACTCCTCACCCGTATACCCGTCGAACCATTCGAGCGAAACTCGGTGCTTGTTCTTCTTGGCAAAAAGGTCGACGAGCAGTTGATATGTCCCGCCATACGTGTTGCGCGACGACACGATGATGTCGTCGACGTTGACCAGGTGGGTGAGAATGGCGTCGATCGCGGCCATGCCGCTGTTGAAGTTATACGCCCAATATTTGTCGGCTTCAGGGCCTGCTTCGATGTCCACGATGTAGTTGGCCAGTGAGATGGACGTCGGGTTGAGCAACCGCGTGTACACCTGGTGCAGCAATTCCTTGCCCTTGAACCCATCATCGATCCATTCGGTACACGCGTAAATGTAGGTGGCGCTGCGCACGATCACCGGATTGGCCGCAAAGATGGCCGTTACGTTGTCGAAGATCGAGTAGCTGCCCTGAGCACACATCGTCCCGTCCGTCGCCCCGAGTTTCTGGTAGCTCGTGCGGAAAGGATTCATCAACGTGTCGAGCATCTTGGCCAATTGGAAGCACAGAAACTTCTTGGCGTTGAAGTAGGCGATGCGATCTGTGCGCGGCAAATTGTTGATAGTTTCCAGCGTCTGATCCCACAACTCCTGGATGCTGCAGTGGGCCTGATACAACCGGATGACCACGTCGTGCATGGCCGCGCCATAAGGGGTGTCCTTGTCGATCGCGAAGTGGACCAGCTGTTCGTCGGCCAACTGTTCGAACGACTGCGCAGAGGAACTCTTCCTGCGTGGGGACAAAACGCGGGCAATATCCAACTTCGCTGGACTCTCACCGTCTTTCATGATGTGTACTCCTGGACGCTGTTGGGGGCTCGGAAGGACTCCGAGGATGTCGGCCGTGGGCCACTGCGCGGGGTGACTCGATGGCCTAGGGACCGGCGCTGGGAGGACTCGATTGCAGTTCGGGAGACGGACCGAAGCCAACTTCGATAACCCGCCACGGACCGTTGCCCTGGCGGACCAGTCCAACAGCGATCGAAACAGCGTAGGCTGCTGCGGGATCCGGCGACCGGCTCCCGCCCGGAATGACAAACTGCACCGCGAGTGCCGAGTAGCCGTTCTCCAGTCCTGAAATCGGTGTCGTCTTCATGGCGGCACGAGCTGTTTCAAGATCGTCGGGAATCGCATCAGAGTAGTAATTGATCGTCGGAGCAAACCTCTTGATGTATTCCACGACATCTTCGTCGCGTCCGATGCGCGACCGTAGATGCGTGACGTGGGACAGTTCACACGCCCGGGCGAACGCAGCAAGTTGTTCTGGCGTGCCAGGCTGCGCGGCCAGGTCCTCCGCCAGAGTCCGGAGCATGGCCCACGTGACGAGTTGAGGATCAGCCGCACTGTCGAGGGTCAGTCCGTAAGCTTCGACCGTGCGCTCGCTCTGGGGCAGGACGCTGGTATCCGGACCCTCCGCGCTGGGCTTGCAACCACCGGCCAGCAGCACGGCCAAACCCAGTACCCATCCAGATGTACAGCGACGCTCTGCGTTCATTCAGCTATGGATCCCCATTTCCTGGTCCGACTCACTTTAGCAGATGCCGCGGGCCATGCAACGCCGCGCGGATGGTTGTGACGCCACGCGGCCAGGGGTACACTGCGCGACGGACGCCCACGGCACACGGAAGTCCGCGGGTCGGCCGAAGCAGGCCCTCTTGATATCGGACCGCCCGATGCCGGAAGACAACACCAACCTGTGGGCCCCATGGCGGGCTGAGTACATCCGGGGACTCGGCGCGGGTGACTCGCTCCCGTGTTTTCTGTGCACGTACGCGAACATACCCGGCGACGACGCAACGAACGGAGTGATCCACCGCGGTCGGGACTGTCTCGTCGTCATGAACCGCTATCCGTACACCAACGGACACCTGCTCATCGCGCCGACGGCCCACGTAGACAACCTGAGCGCACTGGCCGAACCGGCGTTGCTTGAAATGACGACACTGGCTCGTGATGCCATGAACGTGCTGCACGACGTGGTCCATGCCCAGGGATACAACCTCGGGATCAATTTCGGACGCTGTGCGGGGGCAGGTCTGCCGGGGCATATCCACACGCACATCGTGCCGCGGTGGGGCGGTGACACGAATTTCATGACAACCGTTGGCGACGTTCGCATCATTCCGGAAGACATGGACGGGCTATACAAGCGACTGTGTGATGCCGGAACCGAGGTTTTCAAGAGTTGATCACCAGGTGGGGCAGTGGCAGGAACAACTGAGATCAACAGTCCAGCGGTGGGATGCGGGGTGCCTGACGGCGACGCCCGGCGGGCGTACAGGGAGCAACTGGCGGAACCGTGGCCGGCATTCGAACTCGATCGCCGCCGAATCATCGCCAGTTCCGCATTTCGACGTTTGCAGTACAAGACGCAAGTGTTCGTCGCGCCGGGTGATCACTTTCGCACGCGGCTGACACACACGCTCGAGGTGGCCGGCGTCGCCCGCCGATTGGCGCTGGGGCTCCGACTCAACGCGACCCTCGCTGAAGCGGTCGCCCTGGCCCACGATCTGGGACACCCGCCTTTCGGCCATGCCGGAGAGCGTGCACTGAACGAACTGATGAGCGCTGCCGGTGGCTTCGAACACAATGCGCAGTCATTGCGTGTGGTCGAATATCTCGAGCACCCCTTCCCATCTTTCCGCGGCCTCAACCTGACGCGCGAAGTGCGTGAAGGACTGGCCCGCCATCGCACCGCCTACGACAACCCGGAGAACATCGTGTCGTGTGAGCCGGCGTTGAACGCCCAGCTGACGGCAACGCCATCAGGGACTCTGGAGGGTCAGGTTGCGGACATCGCTGATCGTATCGCCTACGACTGTCACGACCTGGAGGACGGGATCGGGGCCGGTATCCTGAACATGAGCGATCTGGACGACCTGGCGTTGTGGCAGCGTTACGCTACCCCCGTCGTTCTCGCTCACCCGGGTGCCTCGCTGTTTGCTGTTTGGCGGCCGGCCATTGAATGCATCCAGCACGGCTTGATCACAGATGTCATGCGTGAAGTGGGCCAGGCGCTGGGGCGTTTGGGTATCAGTTCGACCGCAGGGGTTCGCGCGGCGACCACCTCGGTCGTGGCATTCTCGAGCGACATGCGTCACGACGTCGAAGCACTCGAGACTTTCCTGCACGAACGCCTTTACGCCCATCCTACGCTGCGGGCATCCGATTGCGCCGCCGCAGACAAGGTCAGCACGTTGTTCCGGGCCTACAGCAAGTACCCCGAGCGGTTACCCGAGAGGTTCACGGCGCGTATCGCTGAGCAGGGCGTGGAGCGCGTGGTGTGTGATTACATCGCTGGCATGACGGACCGCTTCTGCGCTGCCGAATATTCAGAGTGCGGCAGCAAGCCATCCTGAACGTCTCGTGATGCGCGGCCCGCGCTTGCTTCAAAAGGTCAACCGTTGCAAGGCACCACGCTGCACAAGCGTGCGCGGAGACGGCAGTTCGTGCGGGGTCACGATCTCTTCGAAGAACACGCCGCGACTCGAATCGTTGGGTCCACGGCGTCCGGGGTGACGTTCTTCGATGAAGCTGAACACCCACCGCAAGCGATTGCCGCGCTCGTCAGGGTCCGACACCAGCTGGATCGCCTGCAGTCCGTCCGTATCATCAATGGCGCACTGGCAGCGCGCATAGCGCAGTGGCCGCGCGGACTTGCTCAACGGCTTGATCGCCTGCAGGTCACCGCCTGCGATGGTCAATTCATACATGGCCTGGTTGGCCGAGGACCACCGCCACACGCCATCGAACGATAACCGCGCTGTGGTCTCCGCGTCAGCCGGCTCGTTCGACGGACCACACGCCGCAGCGAGAAGCAGGGGGGCTATGATGACAAATCGTTTCATGTAAGTGCCTCGTCGACTACTGGTATTCTGCAAAAATACTCATCTTGCGCGATTCCACGGTGAGTGTGTCGCTCCAGGTGGCGTCGAAGCCCGTCGGTACGGCATTACTCCCGTTCGTCAGCACCTTGCCACCGCCCGCATCGTAGGAGTACTGGAGATTCAAGTGGTTGAAACTCAATGCAAGCCAATACACGCCCTCGGTAATAACGAGATCGGACTCCAAGTCGATCGAGAACCAGCTCATTGCGTCGGTCGCCTGTTTGTCAGTGTCCGTCTCGCCCAGTAGGGTACCGGGTGCGTCCATCACGGCATCGTGACTGTAGATTGCGAACCGCATATTCTGGTTCTGCTTCCCACCGACGTGGGCGTGGATTGCCGTGATGGTACCCGACTTGAGCAGAACCTTGGTCGCGACCTGCTTGTTGTTGACGCTCGCCTGCGTGTTACCATAGGCCGACTCGAACCCCCGGGCCGGTGTCGAAGAATCGGGCGTGTTGCCATCGTGGGCCGCCACAATGGCCAGGTCATCTGCATCGACATCACCGTCGGCGTCGAGATCCGCGGCGCAACCCGAACATGCTGCGCCAGGATACCCCTTCCAGTTGAGAACCGTGTCGTAATCGTCCCCGCCGGCTTGTCCCTCGACTATGCCATCCCCATCGACATCGCCCACGAGTGAGTAGATGACGATCGCCGAGTCACCTCCGGCCGTGGCGTCGCCGCTGGGGAGGGTGCCGCTCACTGCATCCCCGACTTCACCATCGAGGGCCTCGAGGCTTTGCGAATCGACGACCCGGTTGGCGCCGTCGCCGAGGACTTCGATCCGCATGGCGCGATCGACGAAAGTCCCGGCAGGCCAGTTGAGTGTGACCACGAAGGGGGCGGAGGACGATCCGCTGGTATCGATGAGTGTCGGTGTCGCCAGAGCGGTTGAGTCGGCTACGTCACGCACTGAAAAACTGTTGCCGCTCGCAGTGACGGCCCGATTGAAGAACACCCGCGCTTGCGCGACGCCGTTCACGGTTCGGTTGATCGCGCCGGGGCCGCTGGCGGTCGCCGTGCCGTCGGCGGTCGCACCACCATCGACATCAGCCACGCGCAGGGTGGGGGATTCGCTTGCCCGGCTCGTGCCGCCGAACGCACCGACGTTGATCTGACCACCGTGCTGACCGTCTTCGTTCTCGGTCGTACCGGTCCCGAAATCGATCGCGCGGCTGAGGGTGGCGTCAGGCGTGACGACGCAGGTGTCGAGTCCGCTGAATTCGTCCGTGTCCGGATCCTTGCTCCCGCCGCCCGTGAGGTCGACGAAAGCCGGAGAACCCGCCGTATTGGACAACACGTTGGCGTGACAGCTGCCGCCGCCGCCGGACGTACTGACGAAGAAATTGTCCTCGAACAACTCGTAGCAGCGCACCTGATCGATGGGGTCCGCCAGACACGCGCCGCCACCCCCATTGGTCTCGTCATTGACATCGCTGGCGAACTTGGGATCAACCGACAGGTTGGTGGAACCCTTGACGATCCCAGCGCCATAGTTGAGCGGCGAGACACCATCGGTATCGACGAATCCCCACACGACGTTGTTGGTAATACTGGCAGCGCCGAGCGTCCCACTGTTGTCTTCGAACCCGATGCCGAAGCCGGTGATGCCGGGCGTGTAATACGTCCCCGAGGTCTCGCCGGCATCGCCGGTCGCCCGATTGTCAGCCGTCACACTGATGATGTTGTTCGTAATGGTCCCTGCAAACCCGCTCGCGATCATCAAGCCAAAGGTCTCGTCGCGTATGCCCGCCGCGCCGGCGGTGACATCGTAATCGTAAGTCGTCGTGTTGAACGGGTTGGTGATGGTGTTGTTGACTATGACTCCTGTCGTATTGACTCGAATTCCGACCCGCGTCGCAACGACGAGGTTGTTTTCGATGAGCAGCTCCGCCGGGGCGATGGCCGTGACCCAGATACCCACCGCACAATTGCTGTAGTAGCGCCACCCACCACCATGGGTGCCGTCGCGTACCTCAGGAAAGCTGCTGAACGCCGGCAGATTGAGATGTCCCCAGAATGGCCAGCCCTTGACGACATTGTGATCGAGCGTCGCGTAATCGATAGGGCCGCTGAGCATGACGCCGTGACCCGTATGGATCAGATTGTTGCGAATGACATGACGATCTGAGGATGATCCGCCACCATTGATGATGCGCAGGTTACGCAGGGTGTCGGAGTGATGCAGATAGCTCTGCTTGACAAGGATAAAACCGTCGCCATCGTTGTCCTGGTCGCCATCGTAACGGACATTATCCCCGAACGTGTTGTCGATCGAACAGTTCAGCACGAGGCAGTTGTCAATGTCATCACCCGCCACATAGATCCCATGCCCCGAAGCACGTCCGCCGGATCCTGTCGAATTGGTACCCCCGGCGCCATCGTTCACACGTCCGCTGATGTGCAGGTTGGCCAGCGTCACGTTGCTGGCCGTGACCGTAACGATGTTGCCGCCCGTACTCGGTCCAACACACGCTGAACTCGCCGGATCCACCGACGACCCTGCCAGCGTGAGTGATTTGTCTACGGTGACATGTTCATTGTAGCACGCGCTGTTCGTCGCATCGTCACTCCGACGATATATCGTAATCGTATCGCCGGCCGTTGCCGCGTCGATGGCGGACTGGATGCTTTGATAATCGCAGTCCGCGCCACCGCAGGCACTGGCCGTGGGTGGGCCGACCGTAATCGTGGCTGCTGGTGCTGAAGCGGAGATGCTCGAGGCAACACCCGCACACGCCACCGCATACCACATCCGCCGTATCTTGTCCTTGCTCAAATCTCCCATGGCACAACTGTACAATTGTGCAACACGTGCGCAGCCCCGATAAACCCCTGATTTGACTGCTGTTCGGATTGACTTCGTGCTTGGCCCGGACTTGAACGGCTTATCAGACGTGCTCGCTGGCGGGCATAATCTATACTTCCGTCAGAATCGCAGCAGCTTGCCCGGTCAACCATTCCATGGTGACGAGGAAGAGAGGAAATCATGCGGCGCAATTACATCATCAATCCGGTTTTTCAGTGGAAGTACACCGCGCTGGTCGGCACGACGGTCTTCGCAGTGTCGACGACCATCAGTGTGATCGTCTTCGCCGTTCTGCATGGCCAGGCACGGGCGCGCGTGATCAACCCGATGTCATCGACCCTGTGGGAAAACACCCTGATCATGATTGGCGCGGCGCTGGCCTTCGGCGTCGTGACCGCGGGGTCCATTGGCTTCTGGAGTGTTTTCGCAACGCATCGCATAGCGGGCCCACTGCATGTGCTGCAGGGTTATTTCAAGCAACTCGAAGCCGGTCGTTTCCCTGTCGTCCGCAAACTGCGCAAGAAGGACGAGTTCCAGGAGTTACACCGCAGTTTCAGCAGCGCTCTCGAAGCACTCCAGACCAGGCAGAACGCGGATCGCCGCACTATTGAAGAAGCCATCGAGATTGCACGCCGCGGAATGGATGGCGACGCTTCGGATGCGGCGTTGAACGAGATCACCCAGCGCCTCGAGAGACTTCTGGATACCCCGGCACCCACTGAGAGTCAGCCCGAGCAGGATCCGCAGCATACCGCCTGCTGATTCACGAACGCGGAATCACCTTGCACGGTTTCTCGATGGGTTTGGCCCATCGAGAAACCGTGCGTATGTCTGAGGTGACAGGATCTGCGGTGCACCCCGAGCCACTCATCCTTAGCGTCGAAGACGATGTGCATGTCGTGGCACGCTTGCGTGATCACCGACCGTGCAACCCCATTTCGGAATCCTGTGGTGATCGACTGGCCCGGGAAGTCTGACCGAACGCACCGATATTCGAGTAGCCGCCTGCGGGCATGGTCTCGTCAGCAGGCTTTTCGCTGCCGGCGTCGATCAGCGGGCTCGCCGTATCATCGTCCTGCCACGTACACTCGGTCAGACCGCTGAACGCATCCTGTGGAGCCATGCGCCGGCCTCCTGCCGTCAAGTCGAGGAACACCGCGGCGCCGGCACTATCGAGCAGGGCCTCGGCATGGCAGGACCCTGCCGTCGAGGCCAGGAAGTAGTTGTCCTCGTAAAGCTCGAAACAGCGCACATCGTCCTCATCGAGCCCGTCAGCCGGGCAGGGCGGCTGACCACCATGACTCTCATCGATGTGATCAAGCGCAAACTCCGGATCCAGGGACATGTTGGATGCGTGGGCATCCAGGCTCGGTGCGTAATTGGTCGGCGTGATGCCATCGATATCGACAAAGCCCCACACATTGTTATTGCGCACGCGTGCCCGCCGCGCCAAACTGCCCTCGTCCGCAATTGCAATCCCTGTTCCCGTGATCCCCGGAGTGTAGTAGGGTGGGATCGTCTGGCCCGGGCCGCCCGTCGCGCGATTGTCAGCCGTCACCACAACGAGATTGTTCAGCACTCGACCGGCGAAGCCGTCCGCGAGGACGATACCGAACGTGTTGTCCCGAATGTCTACCGGATCACCATCTCCGTCGTAAGCGTACTCGGCCAGGTTGAAGGGATTGACGATTGTATTGTGTTCGATATGCGCCATGGCGCCGGCGCGGACACCGACTCGCGTGCCGATAATGAGGTTGTTGGCAACGTGGATCTTGCGTCCAGCGACCAGATCGACATCGATTCCCGCTGGGCAATTACTGTAATAGCGCCATCCGCCGCCATAGGACGCGGTGCCGAGCTCAGGAAACTCTGAGTACTCCTCGAGAGCAAAATGCCCCCAGAAGGGCCAGCCCTTGATGATGTTCCGCTCGATGCGGGCATGCGCAACGTCTCCGTCCAGTTGGACGCCTCCTCCGGTGTGAATCAGGCAGTTGCGCACGACATGGCGTTGGGGTGGCCGGCCCCCGCCGTCATAGATGGCAATATTGCGCCCCGTATCACTGTGGTGGAGATAGCTCTGCAGAACCTGGATGCTCCCGACGCCATCGGCGTCGCGGTCGCCGTCGAAACGCAGGTTATCGCCAAACGTTCCATCAATCGAACAGTTGTGCACGATGACGCGCTCGATATCTTGGCCGATCACGTGCACGCCATGACCGAACGCACGTCCACCTGTCCCTGCCACGTTCGACCCACCCGCGCCATCGTTGACCCGACCGCTGAGATGCAAATTGTGCAGGGTCACCTTGCTCGACGTAATGGTCATGATGTCACCGCCCGCCGAGGTCCCCAGGCACGCTGCGGTCTCCCGGGTCAAGCCGACGCCAGCAATGGTCAGAGGGATGTCCACGATGACGTGTTCGTCGTAACACTGGTTGTTCATCGAATCATCGGTTCGGCGGTAGACGAGAATGGTATCACCCGGACGCGCTTGATCGACAGCCGCCTGCAGCGCGTGCGCGTCACACGGGCCGTCACACGCGTCAGGTAGTGGGGGGCCGACCCGCAGTTCAGCCGCGCCCACGGACATGGAGGTCGCACCGACGAGCGTCACGTACAGAGGGATGTGGGAGTACAGCCGGCTTCGCATTGTGGGACACCTCCTCTTCGGCATCAGGGTCCGGATCGAGGGTACGATACGGATCTGCCGGGGCGAAACGGGCATCCCTATTCGACAACTGTTGTGACAGACTGGGTAAGGAGGACAGGCGAGGGCAGTCCGATCAGGTCACGGACACCGCTGTGCCAGTGTCGTACCATTTCCGACGATCAGTACCGCTCCCGAGGAAGCGGCCACGTCGAGAACCGTCTGGCCGATGCCGAACGAGTCGCCCACGATGGAGAAGTCCAGCAGTACGGCCGCGGCTCCGGCAGATCCGACGGCAACGAACGCCTGACCGTTGCCGTCGGTGCTCAATGCCAGGTCGCTGACCGTTGCCGGCAGGATCGTGGTCGTGCCTGGTGTTGCCGAGGTGTTGCCAGTCAGGCGCAGGTTCTGAACCCTACCCTGACCGCCGCTGTTCATCGCCACCGCCAGCCGGCCGGACACTCCGTCAGGTGCGATTGCCCGCGGGGCGGCGTAGGTCGTCGCACGTGATAGCGGCCCAAGCGCTCCGCCACCGGGGGGCATGGTCGGGTCAAAAGTGATAGCGCTCAGCGGCACCAGCGTAACACTCGGGTCGCTGGCGTTCGCCACGGCAGCGACGGCCCACGCACCGCTCTCGACGACCGCCACATCGATGGGCTGCGAGAATGAATTCGTGTGATGCATGTTCAGCAGAGCCGAGTTGATCGCTGCGCCAACCGGATCGACCTGTATCACACCGCTGATGGCACCGCTGACCGCAACCAGGACATGTCCGGTACTGGGAATGACGTCCATGCCGCGTGCCGCCGCCACGGTATCGACCAGCCCGATGTTGGCTCCAAGGGTGGCACTGTCGAGGTCGACGATCTGGACCGAGCGCGTGAACGCTCCGGTAAGCCGCGTGGCGACATAGGCCCGGCGGCGCAGTTCGTCGATGACCAATGCAGTCGCGTCAGACGGAATGGGCATCGTGGCCCTTATGGTGCCCGCGGGTAGTTCGATCAGTGCCACGGCGTTGCCGTTGGCAACGACGGCCTGACCGGAGGTACCGAATGCCGAATCAAAGGCCACAAAGCGTGTTGCATTGAAACCTGTCGGTACGTCCGCATCGACGCACCCGGGCGCCGGGGCCGCGGTCACGACAACGTCGACTGTCGAGGTCGCTACGGCACCAGATTGGGCATCGGTGACCTGCAGCGTGTACACCGTTTGTCCCATGGTATCCGTTGGCACGACAAAGGCTTGTCCGGTACCGCCGACAGGTAGCCACGCGTACTGATAGGAGCCTGACCCACCCATGGCGCTACCCATGATCGTAAGCGGTGTTCCAATGGGCACCGCCTGATCGGCACCTGCATTTGCGATCAGGGGATCGAAGTCATGAACATGGATGCGTATGGTACCCACCGCTTCAGCTCCCGTTGAATCCGTTACGACGAGCGTCACACTGTAGTCACCCACCGCCGTGGGCTGGAAGTCCACGTCCAACGTGTCCACCAGGCCGCTGGGTGAATCGAGTGCGCCGCCACCGTCCTGCAGGAGTTCGATCGGCGTCCAGGCGTACGTGAATGGCGCGACGCCATTACAGACGATGGGCTGCAGCGTCCGCGATCCTTCGAACAGCGACATGTGCAGGTCACTGGGCAGAACCATGGTGAAAGCATTCGAGCCGTCACAGGGGTTGCCTGGCAATATTCCACCATCACCGTTGCCGGGGAGGTCGACAATCACATCAGCGCCATCGTCCGGCAGCAGATCGTCTTCAACATCCTCGTCCGGCGGTTCTTCCGTATCTGCGTCGTCACCGTCATCAGGCAGAACGGGCTCGTCACCGTCGGCTGGCGGGTCCCCGCCGGCGATGATGACCTGCAGCGTGTCGTCTGCCGCCCGGGCCACACCGTCCCGTAGCTCGCGCACTTCGAGGGTCACGGTCAATGTAATGCCACCTGCCAGGGTTGCACCATCGAGCAGTGCTTCGGGGTCGAGAGTGGTCGATGCCTGGTCGAACGCAAAAGCGCCCTCGCCGATGACATGCCCCAGCGCCGTACTGAAGGACCACGAGTAGAACAAGCGGCCTTCTGGGTCCGCGCCGGACACCTCGGCCAGCAGTTCCACGGGCGCGGGCATGTCCATCACGATATCGGGTCCGATATCGACGGTCAGCGTCTCGAGGTCACCCGGTGCAGGCGGTGGAGGCGGTGGCGTGGGGTCTTGAGTGTTATCGGTCATCGGCATGTCGACAATCACGAGGGTCCCATCGTCATCGCGCACGTCGTCCACAGGACCACAGGCGCCGAGTGATCCCATGATCATGACGACTACAAGACAACCCAATCGGTGGCTCAAGACTCAAGCCTCACTGTAATTGATATACCTAATAATAGGTACGATACGTGTGTACCTCGCGTCCAGGCCCATGACACATGCAAGAGCTGGGACACGAGATTCCTTGCACTTTTCATCGCCCGGGAGGGAGTTCAGCTGAAGTCCAGGCCCGGGTGCGTCCGATAATCTACGGTGAACCAATGCAAGTTACGCTGCACAACGATCAAATGATGGTCTTGGACCACGTCCTTCCACAGGACCGCTTCAAAGCGCTGAGCAGCGCTCTGAAACTCGAGAAGTATCGATGGGTCCACCACGGCGGTTGGCAGAAGGTCTGGCGCCTCCTCGACGGCGCTCCGCTTGCGGGGGACCTCGTCCATTCCCACGCCGTCAACTGCGAGGGGCATGTCTATCCGACGGGGGCCGAAATCGACTCGGTCATCGACGCCGTCCTGGGCCTGGCCGACGAGATCGCCTCACTGGTTGGGCGCCAGGGACGGGAATGGGCGACCTGCAGTTGTCGTCCGTATGTCTACCCGCTGGGTGCGGGTCTCAGCTGGCACGTCGACGAGGTGCGTTACACGGGTTCGTTCATCTATTACGCGCACGAAACCTGGAACGCCAACTGGGGAGGCGAGTTGCTCGTGGCAGACGCGACATGTCGTGTGAAGTACCCCACGGTGGACCTGGCCGACCCCAACGCGCGGAGAATGCTCGAGACCTTGCACGCTGGGCAGATCGTCGATGCAACCTACATCAGCAGCAAACTCATGGAGACCGGCTGCGGCCAATATGTCATGCCACGGCCCAACCGCCTGGTCGTGCTGTCTGCGGGCAACTACCATGCCATCAAACGTGTTGACCCGTCGGCTGGGGATCACGCGCGCGTCTCGGTCACCGGGTTCTTTCAAAGCGTTCCCGAGAGTTCGACTGTACGCTGATTTTTGCCGGACTCTTCGACCGGAAACTGACGACAACACTGGGGATTGATGGAAGACAGCTGCCACAACACCGTGCCGGCGCCGCCTGCGAACGACGCACCGGAGCAGACCTCCAATACAGAAGCCGCCTCACGCCGGCGGTTCCTGCGCCGGGCGGCCTACGCTGCGCCGGTCATCTGGAGTATTTCTGCACGTCAGGCATTGGCAGCCAGCGGCAGCAGTGCCTCGGGCGGGGGGCCAGGACCGGGCCTGCCGAACCCGTTTTGAAGGGCCTCAGAACACAGCCCCAGGGAGATCACACGTGCAACTGCCCGTGAGGTCACAGACAGCACCCACCATGCCGCTCGACTTCACGCCGCTGGGGCCACGGCAGCGCTGCCGTATCCTGTTCGTTTATCCAAACGTTTACATGCACATGCCACACCTCGGTCTGGCCACGCTGTCCGCCTGTGCCCGCGCCATCGGCGCTGAGCCGAGCCTGTGCGACCTGACCGGCGTCCCACCGAGCCTGGTCGAGGACGTTGTGCAGTCCCGCGTACGGCGTATCAAGCCTGACCTGGTGGCCTTCACCGCAACGTCGGACCAGTGGCCACTCATCCGTTCAACGGTAGCTGCCTGCCGCAAATTGGGCCTCCCGCACATCGTCGGTGGCCCGCACCCCACAAGTGATCCTGACGGTGTCATCACCGAGGCTGACGCGCTCGTAGTCGGCGAGGGTGAAGGTGCGCTCATGGACATCATTCGCGCCTCCGCGGATGAACGCCCACTCAACGGCATCGCCAACACGTGGGTGCGTAACGCCGCCGGCGCCATCGTACGAACGTCGCGCCGCCGGTTGATCGAAGACCTCGATGTCCTGCCGTTTCCGGATTGGTCGCTGTTCGACACGCTGCACTACCGCGTCCCGTTTCGGTCATGGACTGCCGGCGAATTGGCCGAGCGCCCCGTATGGCGCGCGACCATCGAAGCCAGTCGTGGCTGTCCCTACCAGTGCACGTATTGCTGCAACACCGGATACATGAACGCGTATCGCGGCCTCGGCAAGTGGCGTCGCGAAAAATCAGTCGACCGCGTGCTTGCCGAGCTCAAACACTTTCGTAAGACATGTGGTGGGCTGGATCGTGTCGTGTGGGTCGATGAGGTCTTCGCCACTGGACGGCAACGCATGGCAGATTTTGCACGGCGTTATCCACGTGAAATCGGTGTGCCGTTCAATATCCAGGAGCGTCCTGAAAACCTCACTGCCCAAAAGATCACTTTGCTCGCGCAGGCGGGCCTGGACGAGATTGCCATCGGATTCGAAAGCGGCGACGAGACCATCCGGAAGAGTGTACTCAACCGCCGCACGACCGATGATGTTCTCACGCGGGCCTTTGACGTGCCGCGGGCACTCGGGGTCCGTACCCTTGCGTTCACGATGGTGGGCGTGCCCGGCCAGGACCGTGCTTCACTGCGCCAGTCCTGGCGCATGCTGCGGCGCTTGCGGCCCCATGCGGCCCGAGTCAGCATCTTCAGACCGATGAAGGGCACGCCACTCTATGATGACTGCGTACGACGGGGCATGTACGATCCGCAACACGACACCGACACATTCGAGAGCGGGCCGCTCGTAGTGCATGATCATCTCAGTAATGACATGATCTGCCGTTATCAACGGTTACTCAGCGAACTGGCGACGATCCCCGGCATCTGGCCTGACGTCGTATTCGCATTCGCCCGGCATTCGTCGCGCGCGACCCGGGCCATTCTTGCCGGACGCCAAGCGTGGAGCGTGGCCCACCGCAGTATTCTGCGACGACTCACTGACACGCTCACCGCTGCGTGCCGGGCATGCAAAGGTGCCGCCGCCAGCGCAATGATCGAGGCAGATCACCCTGAGTGGACTGGCGCCCTGCGCGATCGGGCACGCGATGCCTGCTAGGATCCCCCGTGGAGGTACGTATGAGACCACGCCGTGACAGCCAGTTGATCATTCACGAACTCGATGACGAATTGCTGCTGTACGACCCGCGGATCGACCGCACGCACCGTCTGAATGGATCTGCATCGGTCATCTGGCAACATTGTTCCGGAGAGCGTTCGGTCGAGGACATTGCCTCGAAACTCACGGAAGCATTCGACGTCGCCATCGACGAAGCCCTGCCCGACACACAGGCAGCACTGCAGCAGATGATCAGCGAACACCTTGTCGTCATCGAGGATGCTCCGGCACCGTGATGCACGAAACACGACACTTTCGCATCGGCGCTGTCGGCGTCACCTTGAACGGCCCGGGCGCGGTGCTCGACCTGTACGCCAAGACCTACTCTCCGTTCGCATCAACCGAACCCGTCGAGAACGCGCTGGTGTTTGACATTACACCGCATGGCCGGTCGCGTTACTGCGTCAGCGGCGGCCCTGGTGACCGCACCGCAGACTTGACGCCGCGCTCGGCCGTTGCCGAAATCGAGGCATTGCTCAACCAGCAGGTCATTCGTCATCTGCAGCATTTCGTGCAGTACCATGCCGCCGTCCTGTCATGGCGCGGCGACGGGGTCATATTTCCAGCTGACTCCGGCACCGGCAAGAGCACGTTGTCGGCAGCGCTGATCAACCGTGGATGGCAGTTCCTGTCCGACGAGTTCGCTCTGGTTGATCCACACACACTGTACGTCCATCCGTTTCCCAAAGCGCTGTGTGTCAAGGAACCAGGACGTCACATGGTCGGTGGTGAACTGGCCCGGCATACGACCGAGCCGTTCATTCTGCGTCACAAATACAAACGCTATTACATTCCTCCCTGGACTCTGGGGGCGCACGTCATCGGGTCGGCGTGCCCGGTTCGCTGGCTGTTCTTTCTCAGCCGCAAGCCTGGTACCGCAGCACAACTCTTCACCCCGACCACCGCCGAGGCTGTCGTATACACCTATCGTACGGGATTGAACACGCTGCACTGCGGGCACAGCGGCCTGCAAACCACCGTCGCCCTGGTCAACCAGGCGCGCTGCCATCAGCTCAACGTCGGTCCCGTCGACGCAACGTGCCAGTTGATCGAGGACACGCTGGATGCCACCCGAGCTGCAGACAAGGTGAGCGCATGAACCTGGCGCGGCGGACAGGGCATGATTCCTGCAGACAAGACATTGCGCGAGTTCTCGCAGGAGCGCTGCGTGGCGACCGCGAGGTCACCGTGGACCTGCAACGCTCGACACCTCTCGTCGCCGCCGCGTGTTGCCACAATGTCTCGGGGCTGCTACTCGAAGCCCTTGAACACTTCGAGCTCACGCTGCCCCCCGCGCAACGCGACGAACTGGCGAAGCGTGCTGCGCGCACGGCGGCCATCAACCTGTCCGCCATGCATGCGCTCGAGCCACTCGTTGCGGCACTGAACGCCAGCGACGTGCCGTGCATGCTGCTGAAAGGGGGGGCGCTCTTGCTGGGGGCCTACGCCAGGCCTCAGCTGCGACCCATGACCGACATCGATATTCTGGTCGCGCCGCCCGACGCTCATCGGGCCCTCGAGGTCCTGACGGAGCAGGGGTGCTCACCGGGGCCGGCACTGGTCAATACCGACTTCTTTCCAAACTACTACTACGAGCGTGAATACTTCACACCCCCTCCGCTGCGTTTTCGTTTGGACGTCCACGTCAGGGCCTTGCGGCCCCAGCGTTTTGCCAGATTGATGCCTGATGACGGGCTGTGGCGCGAAGCCCGTTGCGTCGAGCGTAACAACATTCGATTCACACTGCCGTCGACCGAGGCCATGCTCGTGCACCTGGCGGCACATTCGGCGATTCACGGCAACACCCGTTTCATATGGTTGTACGATCTCATGCGCGTACGCCATGCCGCCCGCGATTTCGACGACGGCTCATTCACGCGCCTGGCAACGCAGTGGGGTCTGACTCTGCCTGTGCGCCGCGGCCTGACCGCCGCCGCCCGGCTGTTCAATGATCACCGCCTCGCCGGATTGTCCGACGCACTGGCCACGCCAGTGGGCTGGCGCGACCGCCTGGCTCTGTGGCAGGCTCCGCGCGACCGTGCGACCCCCTTGGCGCATCTGGCAGTTGACCTGTTGACGACGCCGGGCGTGGGGTATCGCCTCGGGTACATGAAGGCCATCATGGTCCCCGATGACAACCACCTCGGCCAGATCTACCGCTGGCGTCACCCGGGCTGGCGGCCCTGCGCTCTGATGTGGCGTGGCCTGCGCCGCCCGCTGGCCAACGCGACGCGCTTCCTGAAACGCCCCGAACACATTCCTGCGTAGAGGATTCAAAGCAAGTGCTTGATTACAGCAAGAGTGCAGGTTAAATTTTCAACTGGCCCGCCGAAGGCGGTACCCACATGGGGACGTAGCTCAGTTGGGAGAGCGTCGCGTTCGCAATGCGAAGGTCGAGGGTTCGAGTCTCTTCGTCTCCATCAATCCAACATGATCCGACACTAGTTTTTAAGTGTCACCCGCCAAGCGTGGCGGCGCGGATCGAACGACCTGCAAAGGTACCCGGATGTACCCAAGGGAGGCTTCGATGCGTCGTCCAAAGCTCTGTCGGCAACGCGAGAAAACCCGAGCGGATCGGGCATTCATCAGACTACATGGTCGAAAGCGATTCTTGGGCGAGTGGGGCTCTGTGGCTGCGCAGAAGGCATATGAAAGCGTCTGCGCGGAGATCGCCGCGTGTGGGACATCTGTGGTGGTTCATCGTACCGATGTGCGCAGTTTCGATCTGATGGACGCCTACTTATCGTTTGCCCGGGGGTACTACGCGCAGTCGCCCAAGGAAATCGATCACGTCAAACGCCTCATCAAACGCTGGAACGAACTGTACGAGGATGTCGAGGTCGACGACATCGGGCCTCGTCGCCTGAAAGTCTGGCGCGACCATCTGATCCGTAAGTACAAACTTGCACGTCCGACCGTTAACGAATCGGTGAACCGGTTGCGCCGGATTGTGCGGTGGGGCGTCGAGGAGGAAATCGTACCGGCGGCGGTAAGCCAAGCACTCGATGCGGTGGCGCCATTACGCAAAGGGCGTAGCGCCGCACGCGAGGGTATCAAGCGCCGGCCGGTTCCTGAGGACCACGTGTACAAAGTTTTTCCATTTCTCAGTCGGCAAATCCGTACCGTGATAGAGCTTGAGTTGCTCACAGCAACGCGCCCGGGCGAGGTCCTCAGTATGAGACCCATCGATATTGATACGACGGGTGATTGCTGGATTTATACCCCGGAACACCACAAGAACGAATGGCGCGACCATGACAGAACGATCCTATTGGGGCCGCGCTGTCAGGCGCTCATCAAGCCATTCCTCATTGATCGTGCAGTCAACAAGCCACTGTTCTCGCCGGCCGAGGCCGAAGCGGATCGCCGAAAAGCACTGTTCTTGAAGCGCAAGACGCCGATGTCGTGTGGCAACCGCGCGGGAACCAACCGGAAAGCGGAGCCAGAGCTATCTCCGGGCGAACGTTATACCGCAGATTCATACCGCCGCGCCGTCGAACGGGCATGCAAGGCAGCCGGCGTGCCGGTGTGGACACCGTACCAACTTCGTCATGCAGGGACGCAACGCCTACTCAAGAAAGTAGGCAACCGCGATGCTGTGCGTGAAACCATTGGATGGTCTTCAGATGGAATGATCGATAACTACTCACAACGAAACCTAGACGTTGCGATAGCTACGATGATGAAACACGGTTGAATTGAGCTAATCGGCGTGATAGGAATACTTGTCCCCACAGTGCGGGCGGCATCGTTTGGGGTTTTATTCGAGTAGGGCGGAGGCAATAATGGAATCACGTCATGACATTGGAGTACATCTCTCTCGCCGCGGCTGCGCAGAATCTTCCTGCTGAGATCAAACCCGAAACCCTATGGCGCTGGGTAACTAAAGGTGTCGTGCGTCCCGATGGGGATCGCGTTCGCCTGGAGGCTCAGCGTGTCGGCCGCCGGTACTTCACCACAACTGCGGCCGTTGAACACTTCATGCAAACGGCCTTTCCCGTGCTCGTGCATCACGAGCCGCCCGTAAAGCGGGTCAGACAGCGGAAGCGTCGACGCTCCTCAGCACAATTGGAACGTGACCGCAATTCTGCCCGTGCCCAGTTGCGCGCATAACCTAGAGGGTCAAACGGATGACAGGGTTATGCATGGATGCAAATCGGGATGCGCTTGCGCACATCAAGTCGACGGTCAAGGGCGTTCGTCCTGGTGGTGGGGGATGGACTAACGGTCGGTGCCCGGCGCACGATGACAAACGGGCCTCTTTTGGTTGGCGAGTTCAAGAGGACGGATGGATAGCGTTTCGGTGTTTCGCCGGATGCAAACGCGACGACATCCTGGCCGCGTTGGGTCTCAAGCTCGAGGACATCGGGCCGCCGAGCTCGAGAACCGTGAAGCCGAGCAACGGTCAAATCAGCCGGCGGAAGTTCCCGACGCTCGAGGCAGCACTGGCTGGCCAGCGGTTCGATCGTGTGCACGAGTACCGCGACGGACACGGCGAGATCGTAGGCGTGGTTGGCCGGACCGCGGATAAGCAATTCATCCCGTTCACACGGACGCCGGGCGGCTTCGCATGCAAAGGCCTGCCGGAGCCACGACCGCTATACGGCCTCGATTGCTTGGCGGCTCTCGCCGCTGACGCGCTAGTGTTCATCGTTGAAGGCGAAAGCGACGTGGATACGCTCCGTGGGCTTAATCTGAACGCGACGACCTGGCCGGGGGGCGCCCGCGCTGTCGGCAAGGCGGATTGGCATGGCCTGGCGCATGTCCGTGGACCTTTGTGCATCTGCGCGGACGCCGACGAGCCTGGCGGCGGGGCGGCAGATGAAGTTGCTGCGATACTCGCCGCACAAGGGAAACAGGCCCGGATACTGACCTTTCACGAATTCGGCCGCGGTGGGGACGTTCGCGATTTGGTCGAAGCCCGGAGGTCTGCCGGGAATACCGACGAGCAGATACGTGAAGAGCTGCGGGGGATGTTCAAAGACGCGCCGACCTGGTGCAAGCCGGCAGCCCTACGTCGACAACCGACGCCGGGCGCCGCAACGCTCACGCGATATTCGGACATCGCGCCTGAGAATATCGAATGGCTATGGCCTGGGCGGTTCGCCCGGCGCAAGTTGAACCTCCTCGTGGGTGATCCCGACGTAGGCAAATCGCTGATGACCATCGACATGGCCGCTCGAGTGAGCAATGGGGCGAAGTGGCCGGATGGCAGCGATTGCCCGCTAGGGTCAGTCATTCTGATGGGTATCGAGGATGGCCGGGGCGATACGATCCGCCCGCGTCTGGAGGCCGCCGGCGCTAACCTCGATCTGGTCTATGACATCGAAGGCCCGAAGGCGCACATCGACGATTTGCCGACTGTACTCTCCCTCAGGGATGGCATCGCAACGATCGAGAACGCGATCAACGCCGCCGGCGAGGAATCGGGTCAACCCTGTGCTCTCGTCGTGATCGATCCGATTACTGCGTTCATGGGCTCCGCGGACGATAGCTCTAACTCGGACATCAGAAGCGTTCTGGGCCCACTCGTTGGCATGGCCGAGCGAACGGGCGTTTGCCTCGTGGGCATCAGCCACATGAACAAGGACAGCGCTAGGGGGCGTCATGTATCGCACTCTGGGATCGATCGCATTCAACGCGGCCGCCCGGTCGGCGTGGATGGTGGGCCGCGATCGCGAAGACCCTGAACGTCGCATCTTCGCCAAGATCAAGAACAACATCGGCGGCGAGGGCACTTCTCTGGCATATCGTCCCGTTGTCGAGGGTTCGCATACTCAGCCGTGCCTGGCGTGGGAGCCGGACCCAGTGGACCTGACGGCTCACGACCTGGCCAGCGGTGGGGCGGCAGCCGATCCATCGAGCAAGCTCGACGAAGCGGTCGAAGCATGGCAGGACATGCTGGGCGACGGCGCGCGCATGCTCTCTGAAGTAGCAAAGCGTACCGCCGAGGACCGCGGCATTAGATGGCGAACGATGGAGCGAGCCAAGAAAGAAGCGGGTGTGATTAGTTTGAAAGATGGTGGTCGTTGGTGGGTGAAGATGGACTCGCCTACTCCGCAAGACCGCCAAGGCCCCCCGCGGGGGGTGTTGGCGGCCTTGAAGGCGGAACCGGCCTGACGGCCTGGAATTGGGGTTGGGTAGTGACCGCTTGGCGGTCTTGGAATTCTTTGCATCGGGGGCGTTTCAATTGGCTGGTTTGAAGTTTTCACAGATCGTAGTCATTGTCGACACTCGCGAGCAGTCGCCGTGGGATTTTCCTGTAGACGTCGCCACGATCCGCGGCGGGCTATGCACCGGTGACTATTCGATCCGCGGCCTCGAGGGCATCGTGCGGATCGAGCGGAAGTCAATCGACGACCTGGCCGCCTGCTGTGGCCGTGAGCGCGATCGATTCGAACGGGAGCTGCTGCGGCTGCGGGCATTCCCGCGCCGGGCGGTCGTGGTCGAGGGGTCCGAGGACGACATCCGGCACGGGCGGTATGCGTCGAAGATCGAGCCGCGGTCGGTGCTGGCGTCGATCGCGGCCTGGGCGTCGAGGTACGCGGTCCCGTTTCACTTATCTACTGATGCGGCAGCCGCCGCCCACTACGCGCTGGACTTCCTGTCGGCTGCCGCGCGTGATGCAGAACGTGTGTGCCGGCATTTTGCAGAGGTGAACGATCATGCAATCGCAACTGGCAGTAGTGGACGCCGAGCCGAAAGGCGTGGCAATGGCGGGGCTGTTCGCAACGGGTGATCCCGGCGCTCTTAGTGCAGCGCAGGCCTATGTCAAGCCGTTGGCTGACCTGGTCCATAGCCGCAACCTGGCGGTGGACATAGGCGGCCGGCAGCATCTGAAGATCGAAGCCCTGCAGGCCCTGGCGGTCATGCTGGGTTTGTACTCCTCGATCGAGTGGACAAGGTCGTTACCCGCCGGTGGCTGGGAGGCGCGGTGTGTCGTTCGGAATTCCGCCGGCAACATCGTCGGCTCCGGTGAGGCGATGTGCAGTCGTGACGAGTCACTATGGCGTGACCGTGATGAGTTTGCGTTGCGAGCCATGGCGCAGACCCGAGCTACGGGACGGGCACTCCGAGGCCTTCTGGGCTTCGTGATGGTGCTTGCTGGATACGAGCCCTGTGGCGCCGAAGAGATGCCGACACATCCGACGACAACGGGCAACGGCTCCGAGGCAAGAGATCACAGCGCCCCGGACACACCGGCGGACGTCGTTTGTCCGATGGGCCGCAACCGTGGGCAACCGCTGGGTCAGATGTCTTCCGACGATCTCGTATCGATGATTGATTACCTGGGCGACAAGGTCGATGATCCGAAGTGGGGTTCAAAGAACAAGTCGTTGAGCGATTCGGCAAAGGCGGTGCTGGCGGACCGCGGCGAGCCCTTTTGTCCGCCAACCACGTTCTAGTAGGTATCGCCCACTGTGGGCGGTCCATCGAGATCACACCGCCTTGTACTGGCGGGCAATGATGGGCTGATCGATAGGGGGATCGGCATTGACAAGAGACATTGAGATGGCGCTCCAGGAGCTGACGGAGCTGCGCCGCGAATTAGCCGAGCGTAGGCATATCGATCGTGAACATGCCCGCGTCGTCTCCCAGCTCGCGGTCGAGCTGGTCGCCCAGTATGACGGCAAGCCGCCGGATCGGGTCATCAGGCTAATCCAAGCGGCCGGGCATCATGCGAATGGCACAACTCCAGGTGTCGAATGTAAATACAGGAGCAGATCATGAATCGAAAACTATGCACGCTGCAAGGTTCATCGGATGACCTTAGCGGCAGAATCCTTGCGATCTTGGTCAACGCCGAGGTGCGCGGCGACGCGCTCGTGTGGGAATTCGACGATGCGGAGTGGTTTCATGGGAGCGACGTGCGGCCGGCCTGGCCGGGCAACGGTGCGCGGTGGCGCCTCGAGCTGCGCATACATGTTCCACGGGTGGCCAGCGACAGGTTGCCAGCGCCCGAGATGGTGCTAGAGATCGCCGACATGAATCAAGGCAAGAGGCGGATGGTGTCGTTCGGTTCCGAGCTGCGCGTCGCGCAGTTCGAGGACATGGTGCAAGTGGTCGAGTCTGATGAGAGGGCGGGCAATTGAAGGGCGTCGTTCGCAGTAAGTATGTTGGTGGGCTTTGCGGTGCGATGGTCGTCGAGTGCACGGGCGGCGATGAGGCGGTGGCTCTTGAGTTCGCGCATCCGGTCGAGTGCGTCAAGGATGATCCAGAGCCGGGCACTCCAGAGTGGCGCGTTGACGTGGGTGTGGCACACACGGACGAATTTCCTGCCGTGATCAGTACAGCGCCAGTGGCCAAACCAAAGGTGATGGTGACTCTCCGCAATCTCGGGTCTGGTCGTGGGCTGCGGATCTTCGCCGACTGTAACGGCGAGATGTGGACGGAGCAGTTGTGGCCCCCCCCTAAAAAATCTGCCGGGCGTTAGCCCGTAGACCACGCCCCCAGCGCGCACACAAATTCACGGGTTTTGACGCGCGGGGTTTTGCGGCTAAGCCAATGACCGCCAACGGGCGGTTTTTGATGAAGGAGCTCAAAGATGATGATTCAGGACAAGCTGACGCTCAATCCATCGCTGCTGAGCGATGACAATCTGGCGATTCTCGGTGCCTTTTGCGAGCGGTACTACACGCCGAAAGACGAGTGGCGGCCGTTCGGTCTGTGGCTCCTGGGTGTGGCTCAGCGAGAAATTCACCGGCGGGAAACGGTCGACGAGAATCCGCGGGAGATCGATCTTTGCGTGATGAATCCGCGGGGCTGGTCTGACGCTCAAATGGCGGTGGCTGCCAGTGCTGCGCTATTTGGGATTGATGCGATGGCGCCGACGGCTGATGACCCAGAGGGATTCCCCGATACAGGGCCGCTGTTGCACTGGTTCCGAAGCATAGCCCGCCTGGCCACGGGCGTACTCCTGGTTCGGCTCAACAAGGCACACTAATTTTTGTGGATTTCGCGCCTGGCCGATGTTAGGTGTCTGTTTGGTTACGCGGCCATCGGGGTGGTGGCCGCCTGTTTTCTGTTCTAACGGGGTGAACACAATGTCTGAGATTACGGGATTGCTGGAGCGCAAGGGCGAGCTGTTCGGCGAAATCGAAAAGCTGCACACCAAGGTCACGGCCGAAAACCGCGATTTCACGGCCGAAGAAGACAAGGCGTGGGCCGATCTGAACAAAGAATACGACGCGGTCAACGGGAAACTCGAACGCGCTCAGCGCGTGGACAAGATCGCCAAGGATGCTGTTCTCAAGAAGAGCAACCGGGCGCGGCTCGGGGACGGCGACAAGCCGGCTCAGCGGTGGATCGATCGTGAGTCAGGTGCCGAGCTGCGCTGCTACGGCAAGGGCTCAGGATCGATGACCGACGACGCGATCAGGGACGCCGGCGGCGAAGATCGGTTTCCGGGGCTGACTATCGGCCAGATGTGCGCGGCGATGACGCGCGATGCGTCCGAGCGCAGCGAGGTTGCAAAAAGGGCAATGGGAGAGGGCACCGATTCTGCTGGTGGCTTCACCGTGCCGGACATCACTTCGGCGAAGTTCTTTGACCAGCTCAGGAAGCAATCAACGGTACTCGACAGCGGCGCGCAGGTGATCAATCTTGAGAGCAAGCAAACGACGATCGCCCGCATCGCCGCGGATGCCGCCGGCGGATGGCGCGCGGAAAACGCCGCGGTGGACGTTGCTGATGCGACGTTGTCCGGGCTTGTCCTCACGCCGGAAGTCTACGGTGTCGTCGTCAAGGTCAGCCACGAGCTGGCGCAGGATTCTGTCAACATCGCACAGGTACTCGATCGCATGTTTGCGGCGTCGTTCGCGGAAGAAATCGACCGCGTCGCGCTGATCGGTTCTGGTGCATCGAATGAACCGACCGGCATCGTCGGCCTGGGCATTAACGATTTCGACACGAGCGGCGCGCTGGTGCCATATGACGACCTGGTGGACGCCAGCAAACTGATCCTCGATGACTCCGGCCGCGTGCCGGACACGGCGATCATGGCGCCCTCGGAGTGGTCGACGATCCAAAAGGCGACGGGCTCCGGCGACGGTCAGCCGTTGCAGCCGCCGCCGGCGCTGTCCGGCATGAACATGCGGGTTACTGCTGCTCTGGCCGGCGAGGGCAAACTGTTCATGGGTGGCTTTGAAGAGGTTGTCATCGGTCTGCGCAAGCGCCTCACCGTGCAGCGGCTCGATGAGAGGTTTGCAGACAACATGCAATTCGGTTTCTTGGCGTACATGCGTCTCGACATTGGTGTCGCACGGGCCAACGGCCTGGGCATGATCAGCGGCATCACGTAAAGGTCGACTCCTAAACCGCGTCTCAGTTGTCGTGCGGTTTCTGTCATCCTCCGGCCGTCCGTGGTCCTTTTGTTTCATTTTCAGGTTGCGGGCGGCTGGAGGTTCCCCTGGACAACGCATTTTGGGCACCCCACCGCGCACGGTAGCGCGTTTTCTCAGACTGGGCCCCTGGCCGTCTGTCTCGAGGTGGGCGGTCGGGGGCTCTGCCCCTCAGCAAAGGAAAGCTCATCATGGCAACGCGTAACATCACATCGTTGGCGGTTAGCCTGGTCGCGCGGACCAACTCTTTTACGCGGTCAATGCGGCTTGTTCGCCGGCAGGTGCGCGGGGTCGCCGGGACGGTGGCGCGGGCCTCACGAATGTTCGTTGGCTACGGTGCGGCTATCCTCGGGGTGGTCGCCGGCGGTGGCATTGCGCTGCTCGTTAAGCAAAGTTCGAGCCTCATCGACAACCTGGCGAAGACGTCCGACAAACTGGGCGTGACGACTGAAGCACTGTCCGCGCTCCGGCACGGCGCCGAGCTGTCGGGCGTGAAGGTGGCGCAGTTCGACCTGGCCTTGCAGCGCATGACGCGGCGAGTGGCCGACGCGGCGATGGGGTCCGGCGAAGCGGTCAAGGCGCTGTCCGAGCTGGGTCTGAGCGCCGCCAGTCTTGTGCGCATGTCACCCGACAAGCAACTCGAGTTAATCGCGGATGCGATGTCCAACGTGGCCTCACAAAGCGATCGGGTCCGCCTGGCGTTCAAGCTGTTCGACTCGGGCGGGGTCGGCCTGGTCAACATGCTGTCCAACGGTGCAGCCGGCCTGCAAGCGTTTCGGGATGACGCTGAGCGACTGGGGATTGCGGTGTCACGGGTCGACGCCAAAAAGGTAGAAAACGCGAATGACGCGTTTGCGCGGCTGCGCCAAGCCGTGCGTGGGGCGGCGAACGTCATTGCGGTGCGCCTGGCTCCGTTCGTTGAGGTCTTGTCTGATCGCCTGGTCGAGCTCCTAAACTCTGCCGGCTCCGTTGGCGCGACGATGTCCAGTGTGTTCGACTCCGTGGCTGGAGGCGTGGCCAAGGCAGTGGACTTCGTCCGAGTAGGCTTTGCGGAACTGAAGGTGCTCACCACAAACGTACTCGCATACGTCGCCTCGGCCGTCGCGACGGTTGCCAAGAGCCTCAATACGGTCGCGGAGTTTGTCGGGTCGTCTGCGCTCGCACAATTCACCAAGGCTTCCGTTCTGGCGGACACCGTCCTATCGAAGGGCAATCAGATTGCCAAGTTGCAGTTGCAAGCGGTGGTGGACGATCCGTTCCAGCGCAGGTTTGACACGATCGAGAAAGACGCGCTACAAGCTGCGCAGGACGATGTAGGTCGTCCTAGGCGGGGCGGTAGAATGGAAGGACATACCGCCGACGTCGTCACTGGCGCTGATGGCAAGAAGGTACAACATGTTGTCGATGAAGCATCGCGCCGGCTGCTCGATGAAATCCTGCTCGAGCTGCGCCGCGGCGCCGGTGGCCGCGGTGTTCTGGCGCCGTGACAGTCATCGCTATCTCCAACACCTCTCGAAGTGCAAGTCCTCTAGCATCTCTCGCATGCTATCAATGCGCTGAGCGATAGCAGCGCGCACGAAATCTTCCGGCTGCTCGCCCAAGTAATCGGCGACCGAGTTGAGGACTGCAATCTGTTCATCGTTCAGCTCGGCTGTGACTGTGGTTTGCATGGCGTGTCCTCTCTTTCTTGTCGCGTGTCCTACGCGAAGGTCATGGGTCAGGTACCCAAGGGTACCGAAACGAACGTAAGTGCAATAAACTAACTCAAGCTATTGAATGAACACAAGAACGCATGTATTCTCCAAGCAACAACTTAAGGTCGTGCGTTGATTGCTGAAAATGGCTTCGCAATGCGAAGGTCGAGAGTTCGAGTCTCTTCGTCTCCAGTGCGCCAGTCACATCCGTGGCTGGCGTTTTTCTTTGCGCGTGCTGCGTTGCATGGGGGGTGCAGCACCAGCCGGAGCAGAACGCCCCGGCGGCTGGACGGCAGGATCACTCGTCGAACAGGCTCCTGTGCGGCTCACGGTGATTCTCAGGACATGCATTCGCTCCGTTTGCCTGGCCTCGCGGCCGTTGAATCCAGCTCACTTCGCCCCGAGAAATCCGGACTCGCCTCTTGCCGGGTGCACAGGGTGTCATGGAGTCGACTTTGTCGTTACGCGCCTCGCGCCTCGCGCCATGCGTCCCGCGCCGGTCGCCGGTAGACAGTCGTCGGTCGCGGCACCCCACATTCGATCCCCGCGCCAACCTGAGCGTCGCGCAGCGACGCGAAGCGCATCGGGTGGGCAGATGAAAAAACCGGTTTGATGACAGCAGCTACTGGGTGGGGAGTTCCTATTCATAATAAGGGCCCTACCCAGATATTCATCCTGTCATCCCATACACGCGGTCCTACTGCAACCAGTCTCGAGGCGCAGCCGAGTAGACTTTGTTCAGACGCAACGCGCCCGAACGCTGCAAGCACGCACGAACAGAGGAAGTCGGTAGCTCTCTTGCGCAGATGACGACAGATAGTAAACGTGCGTAAGCACCCGCAACGGAGGAACGGAGCAAGAGAACTACCGCGCCCCGCCGAGGAGCCTTTCACCTCGCGCATTCTCGTGATAAATGATTTCACACCATTGGGCGCCGATCGCCGCGCCATGCGACCCGCGCCGGTCGCCAGTAGCCGATCGTCGGTCGTAACGGTTCTGTTGTGATCTGAATAGCCAGGGCCGGGATTGAGGACACCCTCCATCCGACTGGGTGAAGCGTAGCCCACCGGTCCGGCAAATCAAGTCGATGCATTCATGCAATGAGTCACCTGAGAGTGAGTTCCTTTCTGGTATCTCATCGACTTGACTGGCCGGCTGCGGCGGGCTGGTGAGCGCCAGACGAATGGAGGGTGGCTTCATTCGGTGGTGATGGTCTAGATGGGAGATGCGAAATGGCTAACGTCAGGGAATTAAAGGTATGGCACCTGGGTATGCAACTGGTTGCAGACATTCAGCGCATGGTGGCCGGTTTTCCGAGGAGGGGCGCAGGCGAGCTGAAGAATCAGATGATTCGAGCCGCCATCAGTATCCCCAGCAACATCGCAGAGGGTGCCGGACGCGAGAGTGATCCGGAGTTTCGTCGGTTTCTAAGGATCGCACTGGGGTCATGCCGCGAGCTCGAAACCCAACTGGAGATTGCCTGGTATTTGAAGGTTGCGGGTCAGCAAGACTATGAGATCGTAATGTCCTGGTTGGCCAACGCCGGGGGCCCAATTCGAAGGATTTCGACCGGCGATCGGCGCGCGGCGCGAGTCGTTCTAATCAGTTAACTCAATGATCAGGTTGTACGGCTTGGGCGCCTCGCGCCATGCGTCTCGCGCCGGTCGCCGGTAGACGGTCGCCGGCCGCGGAACCCCACATTCGATCCCGCTCCAACCTGAGCGTCGCGCAGCGACGTGAAGCGCATCGGGTGGGTAGATGAAAGAGGTCATTTGACACAAGCAGCTACTGGGTGGGGAGTTCCTTTTTGTAAGAATTGGGGCCATACCCAGGTATTCATCCTGCCATCCCGTACACGCGGTCCCAGTGCAACCAATCTCGAGGCGCAGCCGAGTAGGCACTGTCCAGGCGAAGCGCGCTCGGACGCTCAATGCCACGCACGAAAAGAGGAAGTCGGTAGCTCTCTTGCGCAGATGACGACAGACAGTAAACGTGCGTAAGCACCCGCAAAGGAGGAACGGAGCAAGAGAACTACCGCGCCCCGCCGAGGAGCCTTTCCTCTCGCGCATTCGGCGGTGCGAGACCGACCCTAATTGACGCGTTGGGGGTGGCACGCTGCTGGCGGGTCGTATATACAAAGGCTCATGAGCAAGTCAGTCGTTCATCGCCTCACGTGCGCCGTGCTCGCCAGCCTGGCCGGCTGCACGTCACCGGCGGCACACGATCCGCTCGACGGCTATGTCCCACCCAAGCTCGACGGCGTGACCGACGAGGCCTATCGTGATCGCGAGGCCTGCTGGGCACAATTGTTCGACGACACCAATCAATGCATCGATGCCTGCCTGCACGATAGCGGATGTATCTCGGACTGCTGGGCGCGCCATGAGCACGGGGCCCAGCGCTGCCGCACAGTGCACCGGACTTCGTGAGCTGCCAGCACACATCTGCTTTCACACGGCTGGCTGATGAATCCGTCGACGCAACGCGATCGGCGATTGACGACAGGCGACAAGCGATGCGCGCGTTCTTGTCCTTCATTCTCGTCACTATCTGTGTTGTATGACGCGTCGCGTCGTGCCGGTCGACGCGCGCCCTGCGTCCCGCGCCGGTCGCCGGCCGTCCGTCGTCGATCGTGGACACCGTTTGAGCGTGCACCTGAGTGCCGCTCCGGCGGCACGAATGATTGACCCGCCAACGAGCCCTTCGACCAGGCGTTCACATAGTGCAACTATCCATGAGGCGGAAGGGGGGGCGGAGGCGGAGGGGGGATGGCGCCCCGCGCCGGCCATTCCATCCGCCTGGCGATTGGCACCTGATCGACGAAGTGGTACAACCCACATCATCGATGCGCGTGTTCTTACGAGGACCATTATGGAACGTACGCGGCGGTTTGCCGTTCCTCGTCAACTGTTGTTCATACCACCGGTCGCCCTCGGGATCGTACTCGTGGCCTTCCTGGCCAGCCGGGCGAAGCCTCCTGAGCGCAATGAGCCGACCGAGCTGGCCCGGCGCTTGCGCGTCATCGAGCTTCCACGGACCGATGTCGTTCCTCGCGTGCTCGGGCACGGCACGGCCAAACCGGCCCGTGTGTGGAACGCGGTCAGCGAAGTCAGCGGCCGCATTGTCGAGCTCAGCCCCAATGTTCGTGGGGGGGCGTTTCTGCAGCCCGGCGACATCGCCTGTCGCATCGACCCGCAGGAATACGCGCTGGCGGTCACTCGGCTCGAGGCGGAATACGCGCGGGTCGAGGCCCAGCTCGGTGAATTGGCGACCCGGGCGGACAACGATCGGGACTTGCTCGAGATCGAGCAGGCCTCGTTGGAACTGACGCAACTGGAACTCGACCGCCTCGAGGGCCTGTATGCCGACCGCACGGCGGCAGCGACAGAGCTACGCGATGGACAACTGGCCAACCTCGCTCAACGCGAGAAGGTCCAACGCCTGCGGAACGCCTTGCGGAACAATGCTCGACAACACACCACGACCCAGGCGGCGCTCGAGGTCACCGCCGCGCAGCTCGCCCAGGCGCGGCTGGATCTGATCAAAACGACCATTGCAGTCCCGTTCGCCTGCCGCATGCAGGACACCAACGTCGAGATTGGACAGTACGTCCAGGTCGGCCAGACGCTGTTCGAAGCCGACGGCACCGCGGCCACTGAAATCGATGTCCAGGTCCCCGTCAGCGCGGCCCGCTCGCTGGTGACCGCCGGCAAGATCCCAAACATCGCCAACGTCCGCGACTTTCCCGAGACCCTGGCCAAGCTGGGCTTCTCGGCCATCGTCCGCATGCGGGATCGTGAATTCACCGCGGAATGGAACGCGACACCGGTGCGGGTCCGCGAGCAACTCGATCCGGTGACCCGCACGGTGCAGTTCGTCGTCCAGGTCGCCGAGCCATATGCCCAATACGATCCAGGTATCAAGCCACCGCTGGTTCGCGGGACCTTCTGCGAAGTCGAGCTGCGCGGGGCGGTGCGCAGCGGCCTCCTCGTCGTTCCGCGTTCCGCGGTTCACGACGGGGCCATCTTCGTTCTGGACGCGGACAACCGCATGCGGCGCCATGACATCGTCATCGGTTTTGAGCAGTCCAACTTCGCCAGCATCGAGACCGATCTGCCCGAGGGCACGCGTGTGGTCGTTGCGGACCCCACGCCCGCGATCGATGGCCAACTGGTCGAACCCGTCAATGATTCGCGGGTGCTTGAAACACTTATCGCCCAGGCCCGGGCCGAGACCAGCGTCCGATGATCCGCTACTTCGCCAGCCATCCGACAGCGTCCAACCTGCTGATGCTGATCATTCTGGTCAGCGGAGCGCTGTCCATGGCCACATTGCGCCGCGAGACCTTTCCTGATTTCAGTGCGGATGAGGTCGAAGTTCGCGTGCTGTTCCCCGGAGCCACCGCCGAGGAGGTCGAGGAGGTCATCTGCCAGCGTGTTGAAGACTCCATCGATGGCGTGCGGTTCGTCAAGGAAGTCCGCAGCGAAGCGCGGGCCGGCATCGGCATCGTGGTCGCCGAAATGGCCGGCGGCAACATCATCACGTTCAAAGACGAGGTCAACACGGCGGTCGCCGCCATCGATGACTTTCCTCCGGACGTCGAACAGCCGGTGGTCAGCCAGATGAACACCACCGATCCGGTGATGCTGATCCTGATCGCCGGGCCAATGTCGACGCCCGATCTCAAGCAGTACTGCGAGAACCTCAAACGCCAGCTGCAGACGCTACCAGCGATCTCTCTCGTCACGGTCCAGGGGTTCTCCGATCGTCAGTTGCGTATCGCACTGTCGTCCGAAGCTCTCCGGCGGCACCGTCTCAGCGTGTCACAGGTTGCCGATATCGTCACGCGCCAGAACATCGACCTGCCCGCGGGTGTCCTCGAGACCGGTGAGCGCGACATCGTGGTCCGATTTCAGGATCAACGGAGCACGGTGCAAGCCCTGGAGGACCTCGTGATCCGCGGGTCAGCCGGGGGCGCCGAGCTGACCCTTCGAGATCTCGGCACGGTCACGGAGGAGTTCGAGTTCGCCGAAGACAAAGTTCTGCTCAATGGCCGACGCGCAGGCGTGCTGTCCATTCAAAAGACCAAGAACCAGGACGCCCTGCACGTTGCCGACGAAGTCAAGGCGTTCGTCGCGGATGCGCGTCTCGAGCAACCCTACCTCGAGTTCGTCATCAGCAACGATTCCTCGATCCTGGTTCGCGACCGCCTGCAGTTGCTGACCAGAAACGGCTGGCAGGGCATGCTGCTGGTGTTCGGGGCGATGTGGCTGTTCTTCAACCTCAAGCTGAGCTTCTGGGTGGTCATGAGCCTGCCCGTGTCGTTTTTTGGAGCTTTCGTGCTCATGCCACCGTGTGATCTGACCATCAACATGCTGACCATGGTTGGACTGCTTCTGGCCATCGGCATCCTCATGGATGATGGTATTGTCATCGCTGAGAATGTCGCGGCCCATCGGGCGCGCGGGGCCTCTCCTCTGGATGCAGCGGTCCGCGGCACACGCGAGGTCGCCGACGGCGTGGTGTCGTCATTCGTGACGACGGTTTGTGTTCTCGGGCCGCTTGCAGGACTGGCCGGCGATATCGGCAGGGTGCTGCGCGTCGTGCCCATCGTACTCATACTCGTCCTGACCGTCAGTCTCATCGAGGCCTTCATCATTCTGCCGGCCCACCTGTCCCACGCGCTGCCTGACAACAGCACCGGGCAGTCGCGGATTCGGCAGGGCATCGAGTCCATGCTGGACTTCGTTCGCGAGCGAATACTGGGGCGTACGGTCGATCGTGTGATCGAATGGCGCTACGCATGGCTCGGTGCGGTCGCCCTCATTTTCTTGAGCACGGTCAGCCTGGTCGCGGGTGGCTTCATCAAGTTTCAGGCATTCCCCGATCTGGATGGTGACGTCATCGTCAGCCGCATCCTCATGCCGCCAGGCACACCACTGGACCACACCGAACGCGTCGTGGATCAGGTCACCTCCGGCCTGGACCGCCTCAACGCGCGGTTCAAGCCAGACCAACCTGACGGGCAGGATCTCGTGCTGCACCATTACGTGACCTTCAACGAGAATGCCGACGCCTTCGAAACCGGGCCGCATGTCGCCACCGTCTCGGTGGACCTGTTGTCCGCCGAGAAACGCAGCGGTCGCATCGACGATATTCTGGCCGCATGGGAGGACGCTGTCGGCGAGGTCACCGACGCCGTGGCCGTGTCGTATACCGAGCCAACGATCGGACCGAGCGGCCGTAACATCGAGATCCGCTTGCGCGGGCAGGATCTCGACCGTTTACAACAGGCCGGCCAGCGCCTGCACCAGTGGGTCGGCGATTTCGTAGGGGTCAAGAACCTGGCGCTCGACACGCGCCGCGGACAACCCGAGTACCGTGTGCGGTTGCGTGAGGGCGCGTTCGGCCTCGGGCTCGACGCGAATAGGGTCGCCCGCCAACTCCGGGCAGCGTTTCAAGGGGTCACGGCCAGCGAGATCCAGGTCGGTACCGAATCCTACGAAATTGACGTTCAATTGTCCGAGGACGACCAGAACAGCTATGCCGACCTCGACTACTTCCATTGTCACTTGCCGGGCGGTGAGGCGGTTCCACTGGGAACGATCGCCAGAATCTACGAAGATCGTGGATGGTCGCGCATTGCCCGCACCGACGGCGTGCGCACGATCACGCTGCGCGGCGACACGGATGCCACACGGACCAACACCGCCCAGGTGCTCGCCAGCGTCCGTGATCAATTCATCCCCATCCTGAAGGACGAGTTTCCAAACATCATCGTCGACTTCGAAGGCGAGGCGCGGGAAGCGGCGACCACCCAGGAATCGATGCTCAGCGGTGCTGCGCTCGGGCTGCTGGGCGTGTTCGCCTTGCTCAGCTTCCAATTCCGCAGCTTCATCGAACCGTTCATCGTCATGATCATCATTCCGCTCTCGCTCATCGGGGTGATCCTCGGTCATGCGTTGCTGGGCCTTGACCTCAGTATGCCCAGCATGCTGGGGTTCGTGTCGCTGTCCGGCATTGTCGTCAACGACTCCATCCTGCTCACTCTGTTCCTGCGCAAGCAGCGCGAACTGGGCATCGACGCAGCACGGGCCGCAGCCACCGCCAGCCGCCAGCGCTTCCGCGCGGTGGTCATCACTTCGTTGACCACGATCGCAGGGCTCCTGCCGCTGACCCTCGAGCGCAGCCTGCAGGCTCAGGTCCTGATCCCGCTGGCGGTGAGTATCGCGGCAGGCCTGATGGCCACGACGGTGCTCGTCCTGCTCGTCATCCCCAGTCTGTACGTCGTCCTCGACGACCTGGGCCTGACCGCACGGCTGGTTCGGAAATCGGAGCAAGATCCTCCTCCCCACATCGAGGTGTCAACGCCATGAAACGCACAGTGATCGGTATGATCGCCGTCGTGTTACTCGCCGGAGCGAGCGTGTATATCATCAAGAGCAAGGCCCGCCAGGCAACCGGCGAGTCGATGAGCCTCGATGAGGCCATCGAGGCCCTGGCCGAAGTCGAAGGCACACGGGACGCCATCCTCGAATACAATCGCATCATCAACGGGTTGGTCAACGAAGGCCGCTACGCGGAGGGTGCTGCGGCACTGGTCACGTTCCTGGAGCAGGCGCCCGATGACCTGATCGAACGCGTTCACGCCGATGTCGCGCTGTGCTATCGGGCTCTGGGAGACGATCCCGCGCTGGGGCTGAAGGAAGCCGCAACATGGTATGCCAAAGCACACGAGCATGATCCCGACAGTCTCGATGACAGCCAGCTCCGCGCATTGAGGGCGGCGGGATTCTGAGACCCGCGCCGGGCCTTCACACCAAGGAGCGCGATGCCTGTTCTCCTGCAAGTCGATCCCAGGACACTTGGCCAGAACCTGTGGCTGATCATCACCGTCGTGGTCCTGCTGGCTGTCCTCGGCGTCATCGGCATCGGGGGCTGGATGGGGCTGCGCATGTGGCTGCAGATCAAGAGTGAGAACGAATCGTGGGCCCGGTATCAGGCACAACGGCGCGGGCCTGATGGCCAGCCCTACCCGCCATTCATCGAGGGCACGTGCCAGGCATGCCACCGCGGTGATCACAAGATCTATCACTTGACCACGGGACAGGCTCTGTGCCCGGAATGCTATGACGCGCACTGTCGCAGGCAGTCCGGGGTCGCGGGGGCTGATGATGCTGAATGAATTCGTCTACTTGGTTGTGAGCGTCAGGTTGTAAGGCTGCTCTGCGACGCGATCGAGGTACATAAAGCCGTTGGGATTGTCCTGCAGCGTTTCACGGAACAGGGTCACGAGCATGCCGGCCATGAATTTCTTGAGATCGGGGGACTGGCTGTCGCTGACGCACAACTCGGATGCGAGCACGTCGGCGTCGTCGATGATGTCGAGGTGGGCCACGTCATGCAACTCGATCTGCCACGCCGGAGATGGGGCCATTTCGAAGAAACGGGTGAACTGCCCAAAGTAGCAATCGCCCTGGAACCCGGCGCCCACGACAACGGTCGGGACATCGAACTCCGTTTCATCAAACGCCGAATCAGCATTGCCCAGTGGCAGCGTCGTACTGTCGACTGGTTCGATAATACCCACCGCGCGCAGGTTGTCGGGGAAATCGTTGGCAACGAGCCACACGATCTTCGCACCGCGCGAATGGCCTGCGAGGCCCATGCGGGAATGATCGATGAACACGTTGTCGCGCCCCGGCACGGTGTCGGGCAGCCGGGCAATCAAATCGGTCAGAAGATCGGCGTCGGCCTGTGCCGGCGTGTTGATGAGCAACGACAGCGCCCAGTCGCCTAGAATCGGAGCCACGACGACGAATCCGTGGCTCGCCAGGTGGTGCAGTACGGTATCGTAGCTCCAGGCGCTGGTCGAAATGCCGTGCTGAAAAATGATCAGTGGATACGTTCCAGGTCTCTCGGGCACATAGGCCGCAAGGTGCACGAGGGCGCCATCCGTGCAAGGCTCTACGTCGATCCAGTCGACCTTGAACGGGCCGGTCTTGAACGGGTTGGTGTTGGTTGTAAGTGGGGGGGTGTCAGAGCCCGTCTCGCGTCGTGCAGGCGGTGGGCCCGGGTCTGGGCAGATCTCTGTGGTGTCACAGCCGACCACCGGGGCCAGCAATGCGATGGTCAAAGCGGCACGAGTCAACATGGATGTTGTATCGGTCGGTCTGCACAACAACTGAGAAGCCCCCCTGAGGCCCGTGAGCCGATAAGTCCGTTCGTCCTTCTGGCGTACCCGAATCATAGTAGCGCATCAGGTGTCCGGCAAAGAGTCCGGCGTTTGGGGGCCGGTCCCAGAATCGAGTGCGGAAAACCCGCCGCCGCGACGCGTGGATACATGGACACGGACAGGACCCCGCTGGACGGGACATTATAAGGAGATTGTGATGTTAGCTTTTCTGATGTCGATGCTTTTCGGTGCAATGGAGTTCGTGATGCCCTACGTCATGCCGACGATAGCCAACGAAGTGACCCAGAGGGCCATGAATTCGCTGTAGCAGCCCGACCACCGCAACGAATGATGGCGAGGGTGACCGCGCTCCCAAGGGCGGGCACCCTCGTTTCGGTTGGTGACAACACCCCAGCACGCGGCCAGCGCGCCCAGGCCGAACACGGAACGACGAGAGAACCGTAGTTTCACGACAACGTCCTCCTGACTGCAACCCTGCGCAGACGATGTCTCATGTATACGCGGTCCGTGAGCCGCGGGCCGCAGAAATGAACAGAACCCTCTCGCCGGGTATAATGATACGCCATGAGTGCTGATCACGTCATGACCATCATCGGGCCGGACCGTCCCGGCATCGTCGAGGCCATCTCCGAAGTCGTTGCCGACCATGGCGGTAACTGGCTCGAAAGCCGTATGGCCCATCTCGCCGGACAGTTTGCCGGTATTCTGCGTCTCGCTGTAAATGAGGACCGCTCCGGTTCGATGATTGCAGCGCTCGCTGCCCTCGAATCCCGTGGCCTGCAGGTGACGATCACGCGCTGCAGTTCAGCTGCAGTCTCCACCGTCGATTCCCAGCGGATTCACCTGGAGCTGGTTGGCCACGATCGGCCGGGCATCGTGCACGAGATCACCGAGGTGCTCGCCACCCATCAGGTCAACATCGAAGAGCTGTCGACCACGCTCGGGGCCGCGCCCATGAGCGGCGGTACGATGTTCATCGCCACGGCAATCCTCCATGTCCCCAACACCCTGGCCCTCGATGTCCTCCGCAGCGCCCTCGAGGGCATCGCAGCCGACCTCATGGTCGATATCGATCTGCGCGCAGAACAGGATGATGATTGAGTGGACGGACTTGTTGCAGGTGATGGGGTCACGTCTTCTCATCCGCCACGGCCGCCGCGACCCGATCCACCTCGGCCGCCCGGTCCCCAGCGCGGCATCTCGATACCGCGGGTCTCCGCCCGGCTGCGTACGGCCCCGAAGTAAGTCATCATGCGAACCATCTGATCGGGGCTGCGGCCCTCGGACCGTTCCTTGCGTTCTTCGGTGGACTGATTCGCGCGTTCACGCCGCCAGCGTTCGCGCTCAGCTTCGGCGTCTTCACCGTTGGCCTCGCGCTCAGCTTCGCGTTGCTTGCGCATTTCTTCGAAGCGTTTCATCCATTCCTGCATTTCGTCGATGTGACGATCGAGGATGGCGAGCTTGTCCTCTTCGGTCTCGGCTCCGAAGTACTCGTCCATGTTGGCGCGCATCGTGTCGCGCATGACCTGTCCCATGTTGCGGCGCACCTCACGGCGCTGTTCCTCAGTCAATTCGTCACGGCGATCCCACATTGTTGACATGGTGGTCATCATGCGGTCGGGATCCTTGATCTGTTCCTTGAGTGCCGCGACGGTCATGTTCTCCGGAACAATCGAGACGGGCGCTTCCTCGCGTGAGAGCGCCCATGTTCCTGCGGCAACTGCAATGACGCTCAGGCCAACTGCAGTCGTGATGATGTATTTGCGGTTCATGGAGCGTCTCGCTAATCAGTTTTCGTAGTCGGTCACGTGCCCATCCACATAGAGGTATCGGCGGGACCCCCGGGTCCCGGCGTCCCCGTGAAAGTTGTTGTAGTCACGCATGATCCAGATCATGTTGTTGGCGACCTTTCGGCCGGTAAACCGCTCGTAACGGGCAGACAAGCGATCGCGCACCAGGCCCCACATGAACCGGCGAAACTCGTAACTCGATTTCTCGGTCTCAAAATAGCTCTTGCCCTCGTTCGGTTCGGGGCGTTCGACCGCGCCCGTGTCCTCTGGACACCTGAACACATCGGTTTGATGATTGACATGCTCGGCGAGGACGTCAGAAATGCTGAGCGCCCCGGGTGCCAACGTCGACCCTGAATCGTCCTGTGGCTCGTCAGGCGTATCCGGTAGGCCATCGCTGCCCGGCTGGCTGATGTCCGTCGGGGCAGCATCGAGCGCAATCGGCCATGGGCTCATCGATGGCATGTACGAAGCGGTCGGCAGGTGGTCCTGGTTGGACTCCATGTAACTCTGGATGGCCACACCGACCTGCCGCAGCTGGGCCGCACATGTGACACGACGGGCTTCCGTCCGCGCACTGGACAGCGACGGCAACAGGATGGCGACGAGCAGGCCCAGGATGGCGATGACGACCAGGAGCTCGACGAGAGTGAATCCGCGCTTGTTCACGATTGGGCCTCGAATGGATTAGAGTCTCAGCAGCCGAACATTATAGTTTTTCGCAGAGCGATCCGCCCGTGCAAACGCAAGTTGCTGGCGGATATTGCCCGCTGCCCTCAGAACTGGAATTCTTATCAGTTGCAACCTATCTCCTTCGCAGTCAAAGAGTAGGTGCTAGAACCACCACGTCCGGGCCGACCGTACCACGCCGCGCGACCGCGGGGGGCCGGGCATTTCGCCCCATTCGGGTTCTAATATTGCGGCAATCGCCCGCCAGCGTCTGCAGAGGGCCCGGTCGGGCGGCTATAATTTGCGGTTCCGACGCCTGATGTCATCTGGATGACTTTTGTGGTGAGCGGAGCTCCAGACGAGCCCGCGCGAGGGGATAGTTGTGCACGTATGGATCATCACATTCATGTGGCTGGCCGGGCCGCAGGGCGACACCGCGTGTGCCGGTATCACCATGCTCGATGCCAACGATGACGGCACCGTGACGCTGGCCGGTGACGCAGAGCCGCTCATCGCGTGCCTGTTCTACGGTCAATGCCCGCCGGACGCCGCCTGTCGCGTGGATTGTAATGGGGACGAAGTCGTCAGCATTGCCGGCGATGGCCCCTGCCTGGTTGATTGCGTGTTCAATGGCAACTGTCCTGCCCACTGTCCGCCTGATCTCCCGACAATCTGGCTGGTGCAGCGCGATCCGGCAGAATGCGCTCTGGACCTCGGTCTGTCGCCAGGTGATTTTTCGGACTATGACACGGCCCTGTGCGAATTGCAGGCCGGCGTCGAGTCCCTCGCATGTGTCAACGAGCAAGGCCAGGCCATCGCCGCCTCTGCGGGCGTGTGTGCCGAAGGAACGCTGCTCTATACGGCCTTCGCGACTCAGCTGGGTGGCGTCCGGCATTTCTTCGACGCAGAAACGGGGGCCTTCCTGGCGTTGCGCTCCGATCCGACCGATGCGACCAACGAGTGTCCTGAAGGCCTGCACTGGCCGGAAGACCTCGAGGTCGTCGAATGCACGGAGACGCTGAGCCTCTGTGCCGAATGATCACCGCCGGCCCGAGCGGCCCCCACGCTGCCCAATGGAGAGGATGGCAATCATGATTCAATACCGCGTCTCGCCGGGTGTGGCTGCCGCGGCACTCCTGATGTGCTGCTGTCGGGTGAACTCACCGTTGACGACCCGTCTGGACATTGCTCCTGACACCTCCGGTTTCGATGTACGCGTGAACGCCTACCGCAGCAGCACGCAATCCGGCGCGGCACTCACGGACGATGGCGCGGGAGGCTACATTCTCTCCTGGCAGAGTCGCCGACAGCACGGCGGCATGGATGCTCTGTGCGCCCGCCGAGTCGACAGCAACGGTGAACTCAGCGCTCAGGAGGTCCGGCTCCATGACGATCGTATCATCGGGCGGTGGCGCCCCGTCATCGCCCGGGCAGGTCATGTGCTCTGGGCCGCCTGGATCGGACAGGAGCATGATGGCCCTCGTGTCAGTGCCCGCCGTTTCGACCTCGAACTCAACCCACTCGGTGACGAATTCCTCGTCGATCCGTCAGGCCCCACGGCGCAGGACGACATTGCACTGAGCGGCCACCTCGACGGGTCTGCCGTGCTGGCATGGACTGCGCCCACGCCTACCGGACGACGCCTGACCGTTCGCGGGCTGGCCGCCGACGGCGCAACACTCGGGGCGCCCCAGACGATCAGTACAGCGCCCGCCGGGGACGATCGCAGTCCTGCACTGGCGACCGACGGACAGGGCAGGGTGGTGTGCGTCTGGAGCCGCACCGATCACACGGGTGTGCCGGCCGGATTGGTGATGCGGAGGGTGGCCGCAAACGGAAAGCCCCTCGGCGATCAGCATGACATCATCCGCGATGCAGGGCGCAGCCACATCGAGCCTGCAATCGCCATAGACGATGACGGTCGATGGCACGTGGCCTGGCTGACCAGCGCCCCCGACGGTCACTACGGGGTCACGTTCATGCAGGGCGACATGGAGCCCTTCGATATGGGGTCCCCGCGCGCACCCTCGATCAGGGTGGTCATGCCGAGGCCACCGGCCTCGCGCTCGCCACCGCCCCGGATCGAACGCTGACGGTCGCCTGGGGGGCGTACGATTCGCTTCATCAAACGGCCGGCGTCCTCGCGGCCCGCGTCTCCGCCGAAGGGACACAGTTGACCACGCCGTTTCGCATCACGCCGCGGCGAACGGCTGACCAGCGCTTGTCCGCTGCTGGCGGATCGACCGCGCTGATGCATGGCACCCGCGAAAACCTGGCCGTGGCCTGGGCGGGTGATGGCGACCTTGGCGATTCATCAGGTATTCACCTGTCCGTCCACCACCTCGAAGCATTAGCGCCTGCCCTGCACGCGCAGGACGGCGCGAACCCGCATCTGCCGCCCAGCTTCAACCCCAAACATCGCCCGCGCCCGCGCAAACGCCCGCCGGTCGACCTCACCGAAAATGCCGCAGGTGGAATCGCGTTCGACGGCATCGATTTCACGGGGTGGAACCCACCCGATCCGCACATGGCCGCAGGCCCCGAGCACCTCGTGCTCGTGAGCAACGGCGAGATCCGCTTTTATGAAAAAGATGGGACGCTGAATTTCATCGATGCGCTCCACGACAGCAGCGGGTTCTTTGGCGCGGTCGGCGCCACGTTGTTCGTCTTTGACCCCGAAGTGCTGTGGGACGATGACAGCCAGCGATTCTTCATCACCGCAGTCGAGCGGGACCAGTTGCCCCCGGCCAATGGTGACCCCTTCATCCTGCTCGCCGTGTCGGACGATGCGGACCCCAACGGATTGTGGTTCAAGTATCGCTTCGACATCCGGGACCTCGCCGGACCGGGCAATCTCGATTCGCCCAACATGTCGATTACGCCCGAAGCAGTGTTCGTTGGCGCCGATATGCTGTCGGTGGGCGGAAGTCCCCAGACTCACTTCATATTCATTCTCGAAAAGAGCGCTTTGCTCGTGGGCCAGACCCCGGTCGAACGGGGTCTTGCTGTACCGGGCCATCGGGCCGCGGGTATGGTCGTCAATACAGGGGATGATGCCGGGGCGCAGTACCTGATCGAGGCAGACCTGACCTTCGGGACGCACGTCAATGTCCAGGTCCATGCGGTCACGGATCCTCTGGGGACGCCGCAGTTTCAATCAACGACGGTCACCGTCCCCAGTTACAACAATCCTGAAGACCCCCCGGGGCTGGGGACGACCCTGCGAATTGAAACGTTCGACGCGCGCTTCTGGAGCTGCATGTATCGCAACGGCTCACTGTGGGCCACACACCATGTCAATTCGACCAACGTCCGCCAGCGGTGGTACGAGATCGCCTTGAACGAGTGGCCGTCAGGCGGGTCGCCGGAGCTCGTGCAGTCGGGCGACATTCTGCCTGGCAATGGACTGCGGACATTGTTCGGCAGCATCTGGGCCGACGTCGACGATCGCGTGGCCATGGTGTTCTCCACGACAGGTGTCAACGAATATGTGTCCATTCGCAGCACGCATCGGCTCTCGACGGATCCGCTGGATGAGATGGGCCCGATCGAAGTCGTACGGGAGAGCACCTTCCCGTTCATCCAAGGCTCACCGAGCTCACGGCGATGGGGCGACTATTCCGCAGTCGTGAGCGATCCCACTCGGGCGGGAACGTTCTGGATGCATTCGGAATACAAGAACACGACGACCTGGAAGACATGGGTCAGCGAGTTGGTGCTCGATGTTCCGGTTCCGACGATCATCGATTCGATGCCACCTTCGCTGGCGAGCGATGCGCGGCAGCCGGTCGAGGGCAAGGACAACGACATCGCCGGATGGGATGAAATCGACCTCCTGTTCGATGGACCGGTCAATGTCATGGCCGAGGACTTCATGATCGAGACCAGTGGAGGAAGCGTTCCGGTTGTCGTGGCCACACCGAGCGTTGACGACATGGTCACGGTCGTTCTCGACCAACCCATCCCCGCCGGCGAATGCACGACATTGACCTATCTCCCGGACGGCAGCGTCATCGAGCTCGGCTACCTGCCGGCTGATGTCGATGGGGATGGGCAAGCCGGAACGCTTGATATTCTGAAGCTGATCGACAACCTCAACGGCTTCGTGGACCCGCCCCTGGCCTCCTGGCAGTGCGATGTCGATCGCAGCGATGAATGCAACCCTCTCGATGTGCTGCGGGTCATCGACTTGCTCAACGGCGCGGACGCCTTCCAATCATGGCTCGGCCGTGAACTGCCACCGTGCCCGTAGGCTGTCCGCGCGAGGCCCGAGGGCTCTTCGGCCGACGGGCGCCCGATCACCTGACCTGGGAACCTGGCGCCCACACTTCGATTACAGATTCTGCTGACCAGGCCAAGAGAAGGGTTCACGGATTTGCGGGACCGGCGTCGCCTCGCCCGTCAATCAGGTTGGCATCATGACGGCGTGCGGGGTACGCGTGCGTCAACAGGATCATGTGTGCAGGCCCATCCCGGAAATGCGTGAAGCACCAAGAAAGAGGGCCGCGTTCATGAACGCGGCCCGGTGAGAACTCAGTGATACGCCCCCGTTCAACGATTATCTGTTTTCGGGGCGGGAGGAGCCGTGGTGCTCCGCTCTGTGGGCGCGGTCAATGAACGGGGCGCCTTTCTTTGCCTCTTGAAGCTGACAGGAACCGACACGGACGGTGCCTTGGGATCGTCGGTCTTGACGAACAGATGGTGGGCACCAGGAGCCGGCGTGTAATCCGCGGGTACGGTCAGCTGCACGAACTGCTCTTGCCCTTCGGTGAGGACCTCGACTTTCCACTTTGGATCACTGGCACTCGCACCCGTCAGCGTGTGCTTCGATTTACCGTCGCTCCAGTCGAGTGAGACCTTGCCCACGAAGTCGCCTTCACGATCGGGTGGAATGATGACGTGCCGCGGCTGGCTGACGACATGTGGTTTGACGATCGCATAGGCATGCAGGTCGATGACCGGTGATTCGGCGACTCCCGTGTCGATCTCGATCTTGGTTCGTGACTTGGAACTGTCGAAGGGCGGACTGTAGGTCACGACCAACTCGTACTGTTCACCGGGTGTAATCTCGTTGATCTTCGTCGTGAAACTTTCATTCTTGAGTGGTCGTACGCTCGGGGCGATCGGGCCTCCGTCGCCGCGCGTCAGAATGACCTTCTGTACCTGTGCTGAATCGGTACTGTTGATTCTGCCAAAGTTGGCGACCTTGGGAGCCACCCTGGCCCCCTCGAGTATCTTGCCACGACAGGCAAGGCTCATCTTCGGGTTGTCCGGATCGTTGGTCATCACGGTAATCTTGCGCGTGAATGCACCGGACAGTTTGCCACAGTTGATGGTCACGGCGAGGTGTTCTGTCTCACCGGGCTGGATCATACGGTCGGACCGACCGTTGAATTTGGTCCCTCAGCCGCCCTTGGCTTTGATCTTCAAGGGCTTCGTGCCGGCGCTCTTGATGTAGAAATCCCAAGTCAACGTTCCGGACTTGCGCCAAATGGGCTCGAGCTCGACCTCGGTCTTGTCACACACGTACTTGGCACCCACCTCGGGCGCCAGAGTCGCCTTCTTGACCGTGCCGGACCGACCGCGCTGGGCCGCTTTGTCGGCGCGCGTGCCAACAGAGATCCGTGAACGATCGACCGAGCGCTTTCTCACCTGCGAGGCCTTTTCCGCAGCGGGTTTCCGGGCTTCGGCCGTCGGGTCTTTCTTCTTGAGCTTGTCCTGTGGTGCCGCGGACGCAACGGTCACGAGGCTCAACATGAACGCAGCCCCTGTTGCTGCGATTGCAGCACGCCTGATACAAACAAACATCCTCGCTCCTCCAGATTGAGACAATGGAATGTGCGACGTGCCGGCTGAGCGGACATCACACATGAATCATCCTACATTTTGGTCCTCACGGTCACAACCATCTCAAATCCTTGCACGACCGTTGGGCGCGCACCACGGCACCGGCAACAAAGTCTTATAACACAAAGCCTTGCAGCCTCACCCACCGGATGGCGGGGGGCCGGTCACCAACTTGTTACAAAGCGTGGGGGACACTCATGAAACGCGGCCTGACGTGTCGATCCTGATATGGGACCATCGACCACCTGGAGAACGACGCTGAGCGCTCGACGCCTGACAGTCCTGGTGTGCACGACCTGGTGCGTCGTGACCATTGCAGCACTTGGTGTCCGGACCTGCACACCCCTGGCTCTGGAACAGCGCGATCCGTCCGTGACATCCGCCGGTCCCTCAGCGGCCGTGGCCACTGGCCTCGAAGCGGGCGTCTACCTGGCCCTGGCCCTGATGCTGTTGAGCCACTCGCGAATCAACCGCGCTCTGGTGAGCCTCGATCGTCGGACCGCAGTCACGGCCGCCGCGATCCTGACCTGCGGACTGTTCGCCCAATTGGCCAAGGTGGCCTTCTACCCACTGGCCCCCTGGACCATGTACAGCGCCGTCATGCCGTCCTGTACGATTCGGTACTATGAGTACGTAGGTATTCACCCGGACGGCAGGCGAACGGCATTGAATCCGGCCGTCCTTTTTCCGACGCTCGGCGACGCCCTGGAAGTCAAACTCGGCGCCGTGGCCGGCGACGGCTCGGAACGCGCGGGGCCTGCGTTCCGCACCTATTCGAAAGCCATTCGTGCCGTAGCAGCGAAGTACAACGATGACCATCGCGACGACCCCATCACGGCCATCCATGTGTACCTGACGTCGTTCGATCACGACTCCCGGCGCGACAGTGCACAACGCCGGCACGTCTTGACCATCGGGAGCACATCATGACCGGGCCCTGGAGCGCAGCACGTCAGCGCCTGGGCCTGCTCCGGGCATGGGTGTGCGTTGTGTGGCTCATTCGTGTTCTGCCAGATCCACTCGAGGATCTTGCCCGGCTGCCGCGTGAGCTATTCAATCCTCTGGGAGTGCTCAATGTCGTTCCACCCGGATGGTGGTCCACACTGCTGAGCGCCGACGTGTTGAACGCAGCCCAGTGGACGCTGACGGGAACGCTGCTGATGGCACTGTGTGGGCTGGGCACGCGCCCCGCGCTGGTGTTCTCGACTGTCCTGCTGATTCTTGTCCAGGGTGTCGTGCGCGGGTTCGGTTTCATCAACCACGCCGAACTGCCGCTGCTCATGGTGACGGTCATGCTGTGTGTCGCACCATGTACCGAGACGTGGGCCCTGTGGCCGGCGCGAGGACAGCGTCATGGCCATCACGGCGCGCTGCTGGTCGCGCGCCTCATCGTTGTCTCGGCATGCTGCTTCATCGGCGTCCACCGTTTGATTTACGGAGGTGTGGCGCTGTTTGGCTCACATACGCTTCTGCATTATGTACTCCACCGCACGTACGGCATGCACAGTTACGGATTCGCATATGGCACCCACATGCTGACCTCTGCGTGGTTCTACGCATCCGCCCACATCGGCTTTGTGGCGCTGACGTTCTGCGAAGCGGCGGCGCCGTTCGCTCTCGTCTCACGACGCTTTGCCCGCCTGCTCGTTCCTGTCCTGATGATTGCCCATGTCCTCATCCTCCTGACGATGAACATCGCCTTCTGGGAACTGGCGGCCCTTTACGTGGTCCTGCTCGAACGACCGCGAGGGCCGCATCCGGAGCGCGCACCGCTGGCGCCGGCACTGGTCGCTAATTAATCCACCATTAGAGAGTTACGTCAGCGCGGACGCGGCACGGCGTCCCCAGAAGATCCTCACGACTGCTGCGCAAAGCTTTTTCGTGCGTTGACTTATACATTTGCGCAGCGTTGCGATTGGAGCCCGGACGACTTAACACCATGGTTGACATTACTTTTCGGCTCTGCTAAGTGTAAGGTGTCTGTGTCACCGGCTTTTTCTTAAGTCGGGTCTTGATGGTCACTTGATTGCATAAACAATCCTATTTGGACACGGCCGGTGCTGAAGACAGGCCGGGTTTGCCCCGAACCCGTCTTGACCCCCGTGGAGGGTAGGAGCCGGAGGGGGCGCACCATCAAACGCTTTTTGAATTCTGACTCCTGCAAGGAGAGACCGTCATGGCTTCCCGTTCGCTCGCTGTGATGTTTCGAGTGGTTCTTGGTACTGCGATGCTCTGTGCAATCGGCGCACCTCTGCTGTCGGTCGATCGGGCCGCTGCCGAAGAACGCAAGTTCCTCATCTTCCTGGCCAACATGCAACGCTCCTTCGTTGCAACGGGCGGTCTGCCGTGCCAGGGCGAAGGCGAGGAATGCCCGAGCCTGGAGGACGTAAACCGGGCCTACTTCCGCATCAACCCCGACGATGGCTTCGGCAGTTTTGCCGAGTACTGGGACGAAGTGTCCTACGGCATCGTGCGCATCGACGGTAAGGCTCTCGGAATCGTCGAGTTGCCCTGGCCGCAGTACCCCATTCTCGCGAACATCCAGACCACCGTCGAAGACGTCGAAGACGGCACCATCGACACGACCTGGAGTCCCTCCACCGCTTCAAACGGTGTCGGGTACTTCGACTTGAATTCCACCGGCGACTTCCAATACGGCGAAGGCGAACGGGTCCGCGAGAACCCCGGAGAACTGACGGTTGATCCGCTATACAAGACCGACTCCAACAGCTCTGCCGCGAGTGCTGCCGAAGTCAATGCACAATACCCCGGTCCCCAGTCGCGTCGCAGTGGATTCGACAACGTCACGACCTTGACCACCGAGGACCTCGACGGCGACGGTCGTCTGGACTTCGGTGTCGAAGACATCGACAACGACGGGCGTTTCGACTTGATCTTTGAGGACCGGAACGGCAACTGTATTCTCGATTTTGCTGTTTCTGAAGACTGCACATGTCCATTGGGCAACTGCAACGGCATCTGGGAGCCGGCCCTTGGCGAAGATTGTAACGGCAATGGTTTCGAGGACGTGACCAGCGAAGACGAAGACAACGACAATCACCTTGACGTCGGCGAAGACACCAACTGCAACGGCCTTCTCGATGCCGGGGAGGACCTGAATTACGACGGTCTCCTCTCGACCAACGAAGACCTCGATAATGACGGCAACCATGATCTCATTAACGAAGACGCCGACACTTCGTGCGAACTTCCTCTCACGCCGTCGACATGTTGCGTGTGCAACGAGGAGTGCGAGGACAATCCTCCTCCCGCAGTATGCGATGCCTGTGGCGAAGGGGCCGGCTGTGGTCCGTGCGAGCAAGTGCTGCCCACTGAGTGTGAAATCGACGGTGGCATCGGCGAAACACCACCGTGCTGCCCGAGCCCATCGGGTTACTTCGCAACGCTCGACTACACAGCGGTGTGGACGCCGGGTGAGCGGTTCCGCGATATAGACGGCGACGGCGCCTACGACGCACTGTTCGAACCCGCGGTCATCTTTGACACGACGGATGCCGATGACGCCACCAATTGCTACAACAACATGAACGGGGCCATGATCGAGCCGCGGCAGTACGTCGATATCAATAATAACGATCGACGTGACCTGCCCGAGCCGCTCGAAGATTTCATCGTACGACGGGTCTCGAACACGCCGGGCGTCCCACAGTTTGCTCTGGTTGATACCGATTACATCGGTTTTAACTATCCGGGTAACGTCCCCATGGTGCTCGACCGGATCGGCAACAATATCTACGACAGCCCGGATCGCTGGGATGACATTGCAGTCACGACCCCGGGCCCGGGCGAGACCAACCCACGTAAGTTGGAGCAGGATACCGAACAACCTACCCTCGTCAGCCCGGTGACACCCGAGCCCAGCTGGTTCCGTGAATTCTGGGCTGCGCGCTATGGCGTGACGTCAGCCAACGATCCCGTTCTCGCGTGGCAAACCGAGATTCCCCAAATGCTGGAGTACACGCCTCCGACCGACGACGAGGGCGAGTTTACGGCCGGTTCGACGGAGCTGAATTTCTCGCCCAACCGCGGCGGAACGGGTGGCTGGGGCACGGTCTTCGAACAAATGCTGCACATCCGTCCGGCATTCGCGGCGCACATTGAACAGGGTACGGTCGGTGCACCACTGTCCTCGCCATACAGCGCGACGTCAGAATCCGATCCCACGCCGGTGGGCTACATTGCCTGCCCGCCGTCGGAAACGCTCGATCCCGAGAATCTGCCGGTCTGTTCGTCCGCGAGCTTCAACTATAACTGCACGGAACACACCGTCGGATGGCTCGACGAAGAAGCGCTCGAGCCGATCATCGTCCGACTGAACGATGACGTGTTGCACAGCCTGTCGCTCAACGGTTACACCGGATGTATCGATCCGGGAGCGGCAACCATGAGACCATTCCTGGATCCGGATGGACCGAAGAAGCAGCCGGAGGCTGTAGACCCCTGCGATTTCGACGGAGACGGCGCACCAGACTCTTTCGTATTCACCGACATGCCACCCTATGTCGGAGACACGTTTGGCCCGCTTCTCGACATCGATGGCAACGACACCCCGGATATTATTTTCACCCATCCCATCGGTGAAGCGAACGAGCCGCCGCCAGGTCAACCCGAATGCTCGACTGGTGAATTCGCCGGCAATTGCCTATGCATCGACTTCGACGTCGACCCGGCCAATCCATTCAACGAGCAATGCTGTCCCGGTGGAGGCCTGGTCCCGGATGACGGGTGCGGTGAGAACATCGAGGCGGTGGACTGCTTCGTCCCGGAATGCGATTCGCGCTATTGCCCGATTCCGCGTTTCATGGCGCCGACCTCAGACGACCCGACCATGACACCAGATGCGCTGGGTTGTCTCATCACGTTCAACCGGCGTTATGGCGATGGTACGCTGCCCGATCTCGAAGACGATCAAGCGTGGCCTGGTTGGTCTCAGGCTGATCCGACCGACAATATCCTGCCGCCCGCCAATCTGACGTATGACGGCCCAAAGGAATACGACGATCTCGCCTCCAGCCTCTATCACACGAAATGGAGTACGAACGTCGGAGCGTTGGGCGACCGTGCTGACGACGCGCCCATCGCCGGGGACATCAATGGAGATGGCGTCGACGACCAGGTTTTCAATCTGAACTACGGTGGCGATCTCGCGCTGGGTGAAGTCACGACGACCTCCCCGTTCGAAGTGGACCGCAATTACTATGGTCATGATCAAGGCGGCTTTCAGCCGACCGTGATTTTTCCCGACACCTACATCGTGCCCGCCGGTCCCATGGCCGGTGGAGACACAGCGTTCTTCCTCGACGGTGCGCTTCTGCAAAACTTCGATTGCCAGATCGATCCAATCTCCGGATCTCCGGGCTTTGATGGCGGAAACGTCTTCAATCTCGAGTTCATGACCTGGCGCACCGACGGCAGCGCACCAACCGAGCCCCTCGATCCGTCCCTCAGTACGATTGGCTACGACGGTGGCAACAACCTCAACGCCAATGAAGGCCGTGGTGGGTTCCGCGACTACAACCTCGATGGCATGCTCGATCTCGGTGAAGGCCGCGCGTTCGGCACTGACAACTATGTCATCGATTCGCTCAATGGCACACGTAACGATGGTATGGATGATCTCGCCTATCCGCACAACCGTACGCGTCTGACTGAAGACGTGATCGAGCACATGGACTTCAGCGAGGACTACGACATCTGGATCAATGAAGGGGTTGGATGCGTCAGCACCCCGGGGATCGCCCATATGGTGATCCTGCCACCGGGCCTGCCGGCAACCGATCCCTTTGCGGTCACCGCGCCCAATACCATCAGTTTCAACACGATCGATGACAACGAGCTGGGTACCAAAGGGGCGTGCGACCTGCCGGTGCGGGCTGAGTTGATCGATATGGTCCACATGACCAGTTTCACCAACCTTGCCGCTTCGCTCGACCGCAACGGGGAGAGCAATAACGAGGACGTGGACAACGGAGGCTCGCTCTTGAGCGCGTTTGCCGCTCACGAGTTCGGCCACTACTGGGAATGCTGGCCTGATCTGTACGACTACGATGTATTCGCCGAAGGTGAATTGACCATCGAACAGCCCATTGGCCGCTGGGACCTCATGGCCGGGAGTGGCAGTGGGCTCGTGCACGTGATCCCGCTCTTCAAGCAGAACTCTGGATGGATCCAGGCGATCGATCTGCGAACTCGCCTGACCCCGGGCGTGCCCCAGACAATCAACCTCAGCCCGATCGAACTGGTCGGCAACAGCTATTACTTCTACGAGCGCGACCTGGCCTCAGTGGACTCCTCACGCTTCGAGCGCTTCTACTTCTTCCACCTGCAGGATCAGGGTGAGTTCAGCAGCAACTTGCCATGGAACGAACTGGCGGGTGCGTTCAGCACATGCGGCGACGGCTCCGCGCCAGGTGGCGTCAAGCCCGGCGGCATGGTCATGCTGCACACGGATCTCGCAGCCAACCAGGAAGGTCTTGCACCGCAGCAGCGGCTCGGAAGCCACTTCACGTACCTGTACGAGCAAGCCGATGGTGTACATGGCTTGGAAACACCACTGCAATTCGGGGGCGACGGCGGCGATGCCGGAGACCCGTTCCCCGGCATTTGCGACACGACCGTGATGAACGCTTCGACCAACCCGGACAACACCTGGTGGGCCAGTGGCGAGTCCCAACCGGTCGATAGCGGCATCGAACTTCTGGACATCGTCCTCGAGGGCGGCGGCTCGAGCCCGACGTTCCTGTGGTTCCCGCAGGAAATTCCGACCCTGCGTTTCCTGCAGCCCCCCAACGGGCAGAGTATCGGCAACCGTTTCCCTGTCATCGTGCGTTGGAGCGACATCAATGCCGGCACCGGTCTGCGGCTGTTTGCCCAACCTGTCACGGAAGTGACCCTCGATGATCGGGGGGCATGCACCGATGGCCGTTGCTACGACAGTACGCTCGCCACCGTCACACCCACGACCATCCCGAAGGCCACGCCGGGAAACAGCTCCAATGAGATTCCCGTGCCCGTGGGCATCGGTGGTTTGGACGACGGTCTATACCGTTTCTTCGCGTTCCTCGACCCGGCATTCAATTCGCCTGGCGTCGACGACATCGACGAGAAGGCCCACACGATTCCGATTTTCTCGGATGTGCTCCGACGCCAAGTCGTGAATCTGGAAATCGAATCGGTCGTGCTTGATTTCGCGAACCCGAACTCGGCACGTCTCGAAGGCTGGACCGCCACCTACGCCGGCGACAACCGTTGGGAAGTGTGCGGGTCCTTGTCGGGCCTGCAAACCGATGACGGCTCCTACGTTCCCTGCGAAGATGCGGAGGACTTCACCGGAGCCAAACGTTACTGGATTACGGGTGTACCCGAGGAAACGAGCTCGCCCGCGGGGGCCGTCAAGTTCGTCATCACCACGGACGGACCTGAATTCATTGCGGACCCGCCGGATCGCTTTACGTTCGCCACCACCGGTTACACGCCGTACAGTGCGCCGATCGAAGTCATCAACGGCCAGGTCGACCCTGGACCGATTGCAGTCATCGAACGCACGAGTAACCAGGAAGGGTGCCCGAACATGTGCTTCCCGGGCGTCCGCATCGAATATGACGGCAGCGATTCGATTGATTCGAATGGTCTGCCCGACGGACTCATCCAGTACCGCTGGGACATTGGCTCGGACAACGGAGTGAACGATCCACCCGATGCGGTTGGGCAGACGTTGTCGCTGCAGTATGACGACCCTGGAACCTTCTCCGTGACCTTGACGGTTGTCGAAGGCGGCACCAACCGCAGCGGACAGGCCACGGTTACAACGACGATCTTGAACCGCCCGCCGGTCGCAGAATTCACCGTGGCGCCAGATGCCGGGCCGGCCCCATTACTGGTCACGCTCGACGCATCGGACTCGTTCGATCCCGAGGGTGACACGCCGCTCAACTACACGTGGGACTTCGATTATGACGGTCAGAATTTCGCGCCCGACCTGGGCCCGACCGCCCAGCCACAGATCGAGCGGTCCTTCGCCGAAGGCTCGTGGACCGTCGCTCTGCGGGTGACCGATTCGATGGGTAACAACAGCACGCTGGTCACCCACACGATCGATTCGGGCAACCGCGCACCACAGGCGGTATTCGAAGCGACACCGAGCTCGGGCACCGCGCCGCTGACTGTCGTGTTCGATGCCACGGATTCGTCCGACCCGGATGGTGACACCCTGAGTTACTCGTGGAATTTCGGCGATGAGTCGGACTCCGCAACCGGCGAGACCGTCATCCATACCTATCAGACCACGGGTCTGTTCCAGGCCACGTTGGAGGTGGACGACGGCAACGGTGCGATGTCGAATGCCTCGCAGGTCATCCAGGTCATTCTGGGTTCGGGGAACACGATCACTGCCGACATGACTGCGACGCCACTGATCGGTGAATCCCCATTACGTGTGAGCTTTACGGCGATTGCGTCAGACACACATGGCGAAGTGCTGTCATATCGGTGGGACTTCAAGGATGGGAACCTTGGCTTTGGTCGCGAGGTCACCCATGTGTACCGTAACGAGACCAGCGACGATGTCACGTACAACCCTGTACTGGTCGTTTCGGATCCGAACGGCACGCAGGCCACCGCGACACGCACGGTCGTGGTCCAACCCGAGGGCGACAACCCCGACGGCCCCGACGGCCCGCAAAGTCCGGATCTCATCCTGGTATTCGGGGTTGCGGATGACAGCATGCTCCGTGGAACGGCGCCGCTCAATGTGCTGTTCGACACACGTGGGTCGCGAGCCATCAATGGCGCTGAGCTCTCGAGCATCGAGGTCCAGTTCGGTGACGGTACCAGCCGTACGCAACCTGCACCAGGACTGGTCAGCCATACCTACTTTGTCGAGAATGGTGCGACGACGGAGTACACCGCAACAGCGACCATGATCGGCACTGACGGAGCGCGCAAGACCGACACGCTGAGCATCCAGGTCTTCGGTTCGCAACCGCCGGTTGCAACTCTGTCAGTCGAGCCGACCAGCGGCGTCATTCCGCTGGCGATCACGGCGGATGCCACTGGGTCACTCGATCCGGAAGGCACACCACTGAGCTATATGTGGAACATGGGTGACGGCTCTGCACCGCGTTTCGGGCTGGTTGTCAACCACACCTACAACGAAGTCGGCACATACGTGATCGAGTTGACGGTCACCGACAGTACGGGTGCCTTCGACACGGCGACGTCGTCTCCGATTGTCGCCTCGCCGGCACCGCCCACGGACGGCGGACCGGGCTTGCCTGACCCAGGCGAACCGGAGCAGCCCGAACCGCCAGATGAGAATCCGTGCGGCATCGGCTGTGGGGTGACCGGTGCGGGCCAATTGCTGTTCATGCTCATGGGCCTGTTCGGTATACGCTCGCTCCGCCGACGCCGTTAGTCCGACTGTATCATCATGAGAACAGCCGGAGTGCTTTGATCAGCACTCCGGCTGTTTCTTTTTGAGCGTCATGAACCACTGCGTCGTGCGCCGTGACTGCCTGAGACGGCATGCACCATCCATTCAGTCGATGTCGCTGACCGGATCCGCGTCCTCTCGCGGCGCCCCGGCAGGCTCGCCACGCGGGCCCTCCTCGACAGCATCCACGACCATGGGCACGGCCGGATGCAGACGCAAGAGTCCCGAGTCCAGATCCTCAGCCAGAAAAGCGCGCGTCCGCTCTGTTTGATCGGCGACCAGTTGCCTGGGCATTTCACGCAACGGACGGTGGTCGCGCTCGGCCACCCCGATGCGCATCCACAGAAGAGTCAGCTCCGCGCGGCTGGCATCCGCAGTCTTGTTGAACCATTGGGCACAACGTTCTTCCATTTTCAACAACAGCGCCGTCGCCAGACTGAACTCGCCGCGATCGGCATGCACCAGACAACGCACACTTCGACTGAAGAATGCCGCACGATCCTCAGACAGCGGTGCGACCGCAGACGGCAGACTGCGCAGCGCCCGGTCGAATTGACCCGATGCGCGAAATACCAGCGCTTGCCATAAACGGGCGCTGGTCGCCACCGGTTCTCGCTCATCATCCAGCCACACGGCCAACTCGGTGGTCGCATCACTTGCGCGTTCTGGTAAAACCGGCCCGCTGCTGGATTCGGCCAGAATGTCCATGGCCTTGTTGACGCCCATCAAATAATCGAGATCGTCCTGGAGCTCGACCGGTAACCCCTCGATCGCTGCCGCTTTTTGAAGATCGACCTGCGCTCGCGCCGCATGCGTGGCGAGCGTCCTGGCATCCTCGCTAGAAGCGATCCCCAGAACTGTTCGCGAAACATAGGGCTCACAATGGTAAGCCATGGTCCAGTTGGCGCGATAGCCGAGATGGCGCGCGCGGGCAAGCGCATCCTCCGGTTCATCCAGCGCGTCCAGAGCCCCGGCCTGTGCATCGAGCCATGCTGCATAAGAGGTCTCATCAAGGACGCCCGCGGGGTACGGGGCCTGACTGAGGGGTGGAGTGGTTGCAAGGGCCACAAGAAGCACGGCTACGATTGATTGGACACACATGTCGATTCCTTTCCAGCGCGTCGTGAAGTGCACAGCAGGTGAGCTCCAGACATTAGAGCGGCTCACATGGTCAGCGCACCCAAATTGACGCAACCTGCTCGGCTGCCTACACTAATACGTGGATGTTGCCCTTCAGGCAAGCCCCCGGCACCGACAGACAAAACCCTTGCGGTACCTACCATGGTGGATTCCGCTATCACCCTCGAAAAAGCAAAGCAATCCTTCGAAGCAGCGCTGCCCTGGATTATTTCAATCCTGTTTCACGCCGTGCTGTTCCTCTTGATGGCTCTCATCGTCTGGGTCGTACAGGCCACTGCGACAACACCGGGACTCCCACTTGCCGAAGCCACCCTGGCCGATTACATCGAGGATGGTTTCGATTCCCCGACCGAGAATCCGACGCTGGCGGCGGATGGCCCGGTGATCCCCGTGGAGATGGAGTCCTTCGAAACAGAGCAACTCGACCTCCTCAGCGAGGTTGCCGGCAACACCGGTGGTGATATCTCGATCATCGGCATCGGTGCGGGTGCCGGTGAAGGCGACCTCACCGGGTTCGGCCTGGCAGGCGGCGTAGGTGAGGGCCCGTCGTTCTTCGGGCTGGGTAAGGGCGAGGTCGGAGCCAAAAAGATTTGCTATGTCGTCGACCGCTCCGGCTCGATGGTCGAAACGCTCAACTATGTCAAGGACGAGGTCAAACGATCTGTAGGTCGGCTCAACCGCACCCAGGAATACCACATCATGTTTTTCAGTAGCGGCCCGCCGGTCGAGGTTCCCCCCAGAAAGATGGTTAGCGCAATCCGCCCGTACAAGAAGCGCTCGTTCGATTTCCTCGACACCCTGGATGCCGCCGGCAGCACCGACCCCGTTCCTGCCATGGCCCGGGCTTTCCAACTTGAACCCGATCTGATTTACTTTCTGACCGATGGTGAGTTCTCACCGGACTTGATTCAGAGACTGCGTGTGTGGAACAGTGACGAAAAAGTGAAGATCTATACGATCGCCTACATCAGCCGTCGAGGTGAAGACTTGCTGCGACAGATCGCGCGCGAGAACGGTGGGCAATTCACCTATATTTCTTCCAACGACCTGAACTGATCCAACCGGTCCATGCACATGATACAACGTCTCACACAATGTACTCTACTCGTAGTACTCACGGCCGGGCCGGCAGTTGCAGACGAAATACACGCAGATCGAGTCTTCCGCGAAGTCACGATCAGACGTTTTGATGGCGAGGTTGTTGTCTTCGTGCCCCGTGGGGCCGAGTCGATGGCCCGCAAACTGCGTGACATCGGCCAGATCCGTGTTGATTCCATTGCAGGCCTTGAACCATTCAATCAGGGCGAGGCCCTGTTTTCCAAGGGTGATTTTGCTGGTGCCGCCCAAGCCTACGACCGCGCGTTACCACGCGCACGAGACTTCTGGAAGCCCCTGATCCTCGTCCGTTACCTGATGGCCAGCAATCGGGGCGGCGACCTGGCCGCGGCTTCCAGAACTTACATTCAGCTGGCTCAAATACTGCCGAACAAGGGCTACGCTTTCGTTCCCCAGGATTATGCACGCGCTTCCGAGGACCAACGGCGTTCGGCCCTCGTCGTCGTCGAGCGTCTGTTCCCCGATGTGGCCAACCAGGAAGCACGCTGGCACGTCGAAATCTACCGCCTGTCGTTGATGCACAGCCTCAATGACCCGCGCAGTGCGGACCTGATTGAAGACATCATCCGACGCATGACAGACATCGGCGATTCCGATGTTCAATGGCGTTTGCAGATGACTGCCCTGCGCCTTTTTGTTCAAGGTGGCGCCTACGCGCAGGCGGTGCCGTTTCTGAATCGTGCCATCGCGGCAGCTCCGCGAAACCGTCTCGCGGAACTCCTGTTTCTCAAAGGCCGCTGTCTGTACGAGATCGGTGCGTCGCGCGCAGAGCGGTTGCAGGCGGCCATGGCATTCATGCGGTGCGCGATCCATTTCGACGATAGCCCTGAGGCTCCTGCGGCGTTGCTGTGGGCGGGGCGAATTCATGAAGAACTGGGGCGGTCGCAAGAATCCGTGACCCTCTACCAGGAATGCCTGAAGATGCGCCAGGCCGATGAGACCGTGCTCGCAGAAGCTACGGCTGCTCTTGAACGGCTTGGTATTTGATGAGGTGTTGAGTATGCAGACACGAACAATCCGATTACGCCCCCTCATGATGACCAGCGCCGCAGTTCTGCTGTGTGCCACATCGTTGTGGGCGGCGGACGATGCTGGCCCCGGTGGCACCACTGCCCTCGATCATTTCTTGTTCGGAGGCGGATGGATCACCTATCTCGTGCTCGTGCCACTATCATTCGCCACCATCGCGCTGAGCATCGATCACCTGCTCTATATCCGCCGCGGCGTGTTGACGCCTCCCGAGTTGAAAGCAGCACTCGATGAGTTGCTCGCTGAACGACGCTTCAAGGAGGCTCTGGATTTGGTCACGGAGGACACCAGTCTGCTTGGAGGAATGGTTCTGGCAGGCTTGTCGCACGCATCTGCCGGCCTCAACGGCATGCGTCGAGCGATGGAGGAAGTTCTCGAGTTTCGTGCGGCCAGCTTGTTTCGCCGAATCGAGTACCTCAACATCATCGGGAACCTCAGCCCGATGATCGGCCTGTTCGGAACTGTGTTCGGCATGATCAAGACGTTCAGTGCAATCGTCGAGCAGGGCGGTCAACCTGATGCCACCAGCCTCGCACAGGGCATCTCCATCGCGCTGGTCACCACGTTCTGGGGACTGCTGGTCGCCATTCCAGCATTGTCGGTGTTCCACCTCATGCGTAACCGTATCGATGGCCTCATGGCCGGGTGTGCGCTCGCGGGTGAGGAACTCCTCGACGTATTCAGGCAACCGCCCAAGAGTGCCACGCCCGCCCAGAAGCGTCCATCCGCAACGCCTCCTGCGCCACAGGTGGCAGCCCAGCCATGACTCTGCGGATAAAGGATTCCCGGCAGCGTGAAGGACGGCGCATGGACATCAACTTGACGTCCATGGTGGATATCGTCTTTCTGCTCATCATTTTCTTCATGCTGGTCAGTTCATACATCTCGGCCGAGAACATCGAAGTCGATCTGCCCCAACCGGACAACAGCGTTGCCGCGGCAGCGGAACTTCCCGAACGGATAGTGCTCAACTGCCAGAGGACCCCTGGCGGCACGACTGGCGTGCGTTATTGGGTCGGCCCTGTACTGGTCGAAGATCTCGCGCAGCTCGAATTGCGTCTCGCAGCGATCGGGCGGGATAACCCCGCAACCGAAATCGTGCTCCGGGCTGATCGTCACGTGCCGTATGGCCGCATTCGTGATGCGATGGAGGCCATCGCCCGATCGGGACTCAAGACCATGAATATTGCAGCAGGAATGGAGGATGGGGTACGGTGAAAGCCGGAACCGGACAGCTCAAGAGTGCCCAGCGCGGCAGTGCGATGGTGGTGAACCTGACACCGGCAATCGATATCACCTTCCTGCTGCTGATCTTCTTCATCGTGAGTACGCGCTTCGCGTCTCCCGAAGGCATCCTGCCCAGTGCTGTGCCCAGTGAACAGGGCGTGCTTGAAGCCGCTCCGCTCCCGGTCAGCCCCATTCGCATACGCATCGCCGCAGTCGGAGACAGCTATACCCTCAGCATCGACAACTGGCGAAACCAGCCTGCAACGTTTGATGAACTCGCCGGCGTTCTTGCGGCGGTCCAGCGCACTCCGGGCTTCGACGAGCTGACGCCCATCGTCATCTTCGCCGATGATATCGTCGACTGGGATCATGTGGCCAACTGTTTCAATGCCGTCCGCCGCGTCGGCATCAACGAGGCAGATATCAAACCGTTTGAACGGATCAGTTTTGCCACTGGCCAGGGGGGGGGGAGGTGATCGTTCTAGCATTGCTACTGGCCGTCCTGGCCACGGACCCTCCGGCTGAAGCGTCCGCAGCGGAGGACCGACGTCTTCCAGCGCGGGTTCTACGCAAGAGGCTGCAGGAGCTGGGGCTGGTCGATCTGCTCGAACTGCACCTTCAACTACTTCCACCGGACCGTCCACTCGAGGCCCATACCCAGGGACGTCAACTGGCCCTGTTGCAGTACGGTCGTCAGGACCTGTCCACTGCTGAACGCCTGGCCGCCGCCGAACGGGCGAGCAATCACCTGCGGGCGCTCATCGATGCTTACCCCGACCACGAGGGTCGCTTCATGTGGCGACTCGATCTCGGACGCGACCTCATCGACCGCCAGGCTGAACCGTTCTACAACAACATCATGTTTCGCGGCGGGACCGATGATGATCGCACGGCTCTCGCTGAGTTGACCAGTGAAGCCATCGATGTGTATGCCGACTTGATTGCAGAGCTGATCGAAATCGAACAACAGATCGACGACATGTCTATTTCCGAATTCGAGCGGATGACGCGCAACGGACAAATCGATCAGATTGAGCAACTCCTGCCCCGTGCCCGCTATTTGAGCATGTGGGCCAATTACTACCATTGCCTGACACTGCAGAGCCGCGACCCGCGACGGATCGAGCTGCTCAACAAGGTCATCACCTACCTCACTCAAGAATCACAACTGGTCGACACGCCACATAACATGTCCAACTACCAGGCCCAATCGCTGCTGCTGGCAGGCATGGCCTATCGGCTGCTGAATTCTTCTGACCGCGCTGAAGTACTGCTGGATCGCGCGGCCGGCGTTGCAGGAACATTACCGGATGTCGCGAATCGGCACCGCTTGCAGTGGGTCGTCACGCTAGCAGAGCTCGAGCGCGTGCGCAATTTCAGAGACTCCCGAGACTATGATCGCGCCTTGCGCACCATCTCGCGCTACCGCTCCCGCCTGCGAAAGGATGATCCGCAACGCTTCAACATCGAGTATGCCCTGGCATTACTGGAGGGCACGGTGTGTCGGGCACAGGCCGAGGATCTGCCACCGAATCAAGAACGCCGCAGGGGTGCTCTGCTCCTGCGCGCCCGCCAGCCCTTGATCGAACTTGCCGAAGAACATCCACGCTACCGCAACGAGATCTACAGCCAGGTATACGAGGACGTCGCCACGGACACGGCCGATGCGGATCTGGACTCATTCGAGAAAAACATCGTCGCTGCTCGGCTTCTGCGACAGGCCTCGGACATTCGGGTTGAACTTCAGGGTCTTGCCGAAAAGGATGACGGAAAACGCATGCAGGAACTACGCCAGGAGCAAAACACACTGCTGCATCGTGCAGTCAACCTGGCATTCAGGGTTTTGGAGGATACATCACCGTTGGCGCGCAAGCTCCACGCCGAGGCTCGATTCAACATTGCCGTGTGCTATCACGTCCAGGGGCAAGTTCTTGCAGCAATCGAACAATTCAACCTCGTCGTTGACGACCACCCGGATTTTGAACGTCGTCAGGCGGCGGCCGTCTATGCGGCGCGGCTTGCAGAAGGCTTATACGCCCGGACGGCTCCCAGTGTTCGAAAATCACTGCGCGAACCGGTGCTGCAGGCCATCCATGGGTTGGTCACGGAGTATCCACATGTTCCGGAGTCGGCGCAACGGTTGTTCGTGTACGGACGCATCCTGCAGGATGCAGGGCGTTTCGCGGATGCTGCCGCACAATACGATCTTGTTCCTCAGGATGACCCGCGTTATTCGGCGGCACTCTTGCACAAAGCACAGTGCGACCTGCAACTCGCCCGCGCAGAGGACAATGCTGAGACTCAATCACGATCGATCTATGCCAGGCGCGCACGTGAGGCGGCCGAGGCATTCAGCGTCCTCACCGATCCGGTCACGCAGCATACCGGGTGGGCCGATGCGCAGCTGATTGTCGCTGAGGCCACCCTCCTCGATCCCCGGCGGGGGGCCTCCGAGGCGCTCGAAGTCCTTGACCAGGCCAACGACGCCATCGAGCTACACCCACAACTGATCGGACGGGCCATGCGGCTGCGCATTCTCGCCTATCAGGACCTGGGGCTTTCCGATCAGGCTGCCAGCATCATCCCTGGATACATCCAACGCGACCCGACCCGCGCGGGCGCCACACTGCAAGGCCTGCTCGAAGTCCTGAACGACGAAATCGAACAAGCCCGCGCCAATAAACGAACGGATGTAGCACGCAAGAAGGCACTCGATGCGGTAATCGTTGCTCGTGAATTGAGTCGCTGGGCCAGCTCGTCGGCGAGCCAACTCAGTACGGCTGCCCGGACCGCGCTGCAACTGGAATATGCTGAGTCATTGATGCGCACCACCCGCGAGCAGGACATCATCGCAGCCTACGATATTTTCTCGGCCGTGGTGGCCAAAGATGCCGCCAGCCGGACGGACGGGGAGCCACGCAACGCACGGGCCATCCAGGGCCTGGCCGAATCAGCCATGGCCAGCGAGCACTATGCTGAAGCTTTGCCCCATTTCTCACGCCTGCACCGACTCAGCCCCGAGAACAGCGACGTCTGGTGGACGGCACTGCTCGGCGAGGTGCGTTGCCGGGCCGCTCTGGATCAGGATGCTCAAATGTTGTACAACCTCATCGAGCAGAAAAAGGCGTTTTTTCCTAAGATGGGGGGCAGTCAAATGCGCCGCAACTTCCAGCGACTCCAGCAGGAGCTCAAGAGCAAGATACAACGATGACTGCACCCGACAACAAGACTGTCTATCTCGAAACCATGGGATGCCAGATGAACGTCCTGGACAGCGAGCTGGTCATTGGCCAACTCAAGCGCCTGGGCTACACCTCGACATCAGACATGCTCACCGCCGACGTTGTTCTACTGAATACGTGCAGCGTGCGCGAACACGCCGAGGAGAAGGTCTACTCGCGTTTGGGACAACTCAAAAAGCCGAAAGCCCAGCGTCCTAAAATGATCATCGGCGTCATCGGGTGCATGGCCGAACGCGACACTGCCGGGCTGTTGTCCAAAACACCACAGGTTGATCTGGTGTGTGGTCCCGGCGAACTCAATCACATACCGGGCCTGATCGCCGAAGTTCAGGCTGGGCAACATCAGGTGTGTGCGCTGTCCAACGACAATTCACGCAAGCTCGAGCCGGCCAAGCGTTCGCTCGTCGAATATGATTCACTCGAAGCACTCGATCTCTCTCGCGAACCTGACGAGAACCGTATTCTGCAATCGTACATTCGTGTTCAGCGTGGCTGCGATAAGTTCTGCACATTCTGCGTCGTACCCTTTACGCGCGGTCCAGAACGCAGTCGAGCACCTTCTGTTCTCGTCGATGAGGCGCGTATGCTGGCCGACCGTGGCACGAAGGAGATCACGCTCGTTGGCCAAACCGTCAATAGCTACGCACATATGGAAAACGGCCGAAGAGTCATGTTCAGCGAACTACTCGAACGCATGAACGAGGTTGGCGGTATCGAACGCATTCGTTTCGTCACCAGCTATCCTGGTGATTTCGGCGACGATATCTTCGAAGCCATGCGTGATCTCCCGAAGGTGTGTGAATACCTGCATATTCCCGCCCAAAGCGGTTCCAACAGTGTCCTGCGTCGCATGCGGCGGCAATACGATGTCGAGAGCTTCATCGAACTCATGCATCGCGGCCGAGAGATCGTTCCGGACATTCAACTGGCCAGCGACTTCATCGTCGGATTCTCTGGTGAAACCGACGATGAATTCGACGAGACAGTCAAACTCATTCAGCATGTCCGCTTCAAGAACATATTCGTATTCAAGTACTCAGAACGACCCGGCACCGTGGCCGATCGCCGCCAGCCAGACGACGTCACCGACGCAATCAAGAGACAGCGGAATCAACGTCTGCTCGAAGTCCAACAGGCCATCTCCATGGATGCCAACCGTCACCTCATCGGCCAGCATGTTGAAATCCTGGTCGAGGGTTACAGCAAAGCCGCCATCAAGGCTCAAGAGGCCGAGCAAACGCGCGGGGAAGAGATCGGATGGCGCCGCAGCGATCAACTCGTAGGCCGGACGCGCGGGGATCAGATCGTCGTATTCAACGGAGACAGCGCTTTGATTGGGCAGCTCATCGATGTGCGGATTCAGTCGGTGACGGCCCTCACACTTCACGCGGAACTCCCAGCGGAGCTGCCCGCGGCCAGCACCGGCCTCAACCTTCCTGTCGTCGGCTGATTCACCCGGTCAGCGCGCAATCACCTTCGTCGAACGTCGCTTCGGAGCATACATGACAACGGCAAGAAACATGACTGCCACGGAAAGATACCACAGAGACTGGCGGGTGACCGGATCGCGATAGACTGGGGCCCATTCATGAGGATAAAACTGTTGAACCCACGCAGGCACGATGTCACGCGGGTCACCAGGTGTTGCTTCGCGGACACAAGGCGCAGGAGGGACGTATCCCACTAACTGCACACGCCCCCGAGGACGGTAGCCCAATTCTCGCAGTGCCAGGCGGCGATAGAGCAGGGGATCGGAAGTCAACTTCTCGATACGGATGAGCTGTTGTTCGACTTGCGCCTCGAGCAACTCGACTTCGGCAGCTTCAATGACCTCGGCCTCCGCCAGAACGGCCAGTGCCTCTGCCGGCGGTACGAACAAGCACGGTGCGAGCACGACGACACTCATGCCCGCGAGCAGCCAGAACATCACGGCGTGGGACGCTGGTTCACGAGCTGATCGATCCGCCAAAATCGCTCCCTATCTCGACCACAAGCGACCGCCATAGTCGGCTTGCTCGTCAAGCATGTATTCGATGCGCAACAGCTGATTGTACTTGGCGGTACGATCTGAACGGCACAGGCTGCCGGTCTTGATCTGCCCCGCACTCGAAGCCACGGCAATGTCTGCGATCGTCGTATCTTCGGTCTCGCCACTGCGGTGCGAGATCACGGATTCATAACCGTGCCGCCGTCCAAGTTGAATGGCAGCGAGGGTCTCGGTTAACGTGCCGATTTGGTTGACCTTGATGAGAATCGCGTTGGCGCAACCTTCGTCGATACCGCGCGTCAAACGGTCGCAATTCGTCACGAACAGATCGTCTCCGACCAACTGAACCTTTTCGCCGAGACGATCGGTCAATTGTTTCCAACCGGCCCAGTCGTTCTCATCGAGAGCATCCTCGATCGAGCGGATTGGATAGCGTTCGGCCCAGTCACACCACAGGTCAATCAACTCACTACTGCTGATCTTGTTATCGGGATCTGACTTGAAAAAGCTGTACTTTCCCGAGGCAGCGTCAAATAGCTCGCTGCAGGCCGGATCCAGCGCAATGAAGATGTGCTCGCCCAGTGTGTAACCAGCGGCCGCAACCGCCTGATCGATGAGTTCGAGGGCTTCCTCGTTGGTCTTCAAGTCCGGAGCAAAACCGCCCTCGTCGCCCACCGCAGTCGAGTACCCCTTGTCCGACAACACCTTCTTGAGCGCATGGAAACACTCGACCCCCATCCGCAGCCCTTCGGAGAACGACTCGGCGCCCCACGGTTGAATCATGAATTCCTGGAAGTCCACGTTGTTGGACGCGTGACGCCCACCATTGAGGATGTTCATCATCGGCACGGGCAGAATGTGGGTTGCCGGGCCTCCGAGATACCTGAACAACGGCAGGCCACAGGAATCGGCCGCTGCCTTGGCGACAGCGAGTGACACGCCGAGTAGAGCGTTGGCTCCCAGCTTGGCCTTGTTGGGCGTCCCATCGGCCTCCAGGAGGGATTGGTCGACCTCCTCCTGGTCTGCCGCATCGAGCCCGACGACCGCATCGAATAGCACGGTATTGACGTTTTCGACCGCCTTGCGGACGCCCTTGCCGCCATAACGGTGTTCACCGTCGCGCAACTCAACGGCCTCGTGCTCACCGGTCGACGCCCCCGAAGGAACGGCCGCCTGACCGAAGCTGCCGTCCTCCAGAACGACTGTGGTCTCGATGGTTGGATTTCCGCGGGAATCGAGGATCTCGAGCGCCTCGACGTGAGAGATGGCCCGGCTCGTCATGGCATCACCTTAAAACGTTGTTATTCAGATAATTACGAGGGCGAACAGCAGCCCGGTCTGTCCGCGGGATGATACCGCAACCAGCCGGGCTGACAAGTCCGCCGGGTTTTTCAGGCCGACCGGCGTGGCCAACCGAATATGTCGCGACCGCCGGCGAATAGGAGGCCATGGGCTGGCGAATCATTCAAATGGGTTCACGTGAAGGAGGAACTGGCATGGCCACGCACACTGGAACCATCGTTCAACAACGCCGGATGGGCTTTTTCTCTTCAGTCGTATGGAGTCTGGCCGCGATCATCATGACAACCGTTGGATGCGCGATGATCGTCGTCGTCTACGGCATGAGCATCGTTGATCAGCGCAGCGAGTCCGTGCTCTCCATTGTCGAACGGGTCGCCGGCGAGCTGCCGAACATTGCCGAGTCACCGATCATCGGCGAAGCGATCGGACACCGCCTTCCGGATTATCGCGATCAGCTTGATGTCGATGTGACCTTCACCGAAGTCCAGGGCCGCGACAAATACATGGCGCCGCTGCTCAAGATCCACAACCGCGGGGACAGGACCATCGGCTTCATGGCCGTTCGACTGCTGATCCGCGACGGCGAAGGCCGCCTGGTCGACGAAATGGATCGTTTTGCAGCGTTCCCCGTAGCCGGGCTCGATGACGACCTGCCCGGGCCCATCCTCCCGGGAGAAACCCGGTCACTGGTCACGGGTTGGATCGGCCGAGGCACGGGCCTGGAGGCCGATATCGAAATCAGCGATATCCGTGTGCAGGGCAGCGCGGCACTTCCACGGGCTACGCAAACTTTGCACGCAGTCATTCCTGATGCGATCGTGACACCTGAACTGAACTGAACGCCGCCTCTCTCCTTCAGCGCAGCTTTCAAGGGCACGACCTCGTGCCCTTTTTTTGCGCCCGATGTGCACGCAGGTCAGGGCTCGTGGTCAATCGGTCTGCGACCCCACCCCAACTTGGCCACGAGGGTGCTGCCCGGAGAGGTATTGGGATTGCCCACCAGCTTGAAATCGCGCGGACCGCGTTGACAACGGATGACGTCGCCTTGATGCAGGGGGATCGAAATCTGCCCGTCGACCACCAGCGTGCTGCCCTCGTTGACCTTGACCATGCGAACCTCGATCAACGCGCCGCCATCCACAACCATCGGACGAAAAGTCAAGGAATGGGCCGCCACCGGCGCCAATCCGATACCCTCCAGCGGGGGGAGCAACACGGGCCCGCCGACTGACAGGTTGTATGCTGTCGAGCCTGTTGGCGTGCACAGAATCAGGCCATCACCGGACAAGCAGGTCAGCCGTTCGCCGCCCACGGTGATCTCCATGTCGATCATGCGAAAGGGCGGCCCGGCTATGGTGCAGGCATCGTTGATAGCCGGCTGGTGAAACGCTGGCGTACCATCGGCGCGGATCACCGCGATGTCGAGGACCATGCGCCGACACACCAGGGAATTGTCTGTCAGGATCCGGGGCAGGTGCGCCAACAATTCGTCGACCGAGTATTCTGCCAGGAAACCCAACTTGCCGAGATTGACCCCGACAATTGGAATACGGCGTTCGAGCACCGCACGGGCCACGGACAGGATGGTACCGTCCCCGCCCAGAACAATGGCCAGTTCTGCCTCGATCCCTGACAAGCCCGGTGATTCCGAATTGTGAACCTCATCGAGAAACGCACACGCACCGTTGGCCCCAGCTTTGATACCGGCGGCGGCGGAAGCCGCTTCCGGCTTGTGAGGATTGGCAATGATGGCCACTCGCGGCAAGCTCATGTGGCGTCCCCTCAGCGCGGAGAGGGTTCAATCATCTGTGCAGTCGCATCGGGCACAACGTCGCTCGCGCCACCGAGAGCCTGTACTGCGGCCCCGGCAATTCCGGCCGCATCAATGCCAACTTCGGCCAGCTGAGCGGCGCGGGCGCCCTGCATGATGAACCGATCGGCAGGCATACCGAGACGTTGGACCATGTCTGCAGGCAACCCCTGCTGCTGCGCCGACTCCAGAACGGCCGAACCGAACCCGCCCTCGATACCGTGATCTTCAATTGTCAGCACGGGGTGACCCGAGGTCAGCGCATCCCGAACCATGTCCTGATCGATGGGCTTGACGAAACGGGCGTTGACGACGCGCGCCGCCACGTTCTGAATTGCGAGCAACTCGGCTGCTTCAAGGGCAGCGCTGACGGTGGATCCGTAGGCCAGCAGGGTCACGTCGGTACCGTCGCGAAGTGTCACGGACTGCCCCAGAACGAACTCACGCTCAGGGCCGAGAGGTTCCTCCGGAACGTTATCACGCGGGTAGCGGATGGCGGCGGGGCGATCGAGGGCCAGAGCGAGATCCAGCGCCTGGCCCAACTCGAGCTCATCTGCCGGAGCCATCAGTACGATGTTCGGCAGGGGCCGGAGATAAGCAATGTCCATGAAGCCATGGTGCACGGCCCCATCACCACCCACCACACCGGCGCGATCGATACACACGATCACGGGCAACTGCTGAAGAACGACTTCCTGGAATACCTGATCCAGGGCGCGCTGAAGAAAGGTCGAATAAATCGCACACACTGGACGCATGCCGGTCTTGGCCATGCCCGCCGCCATGTCCACGTTACAGCTCTCGGCTATACCGACGTCGCAGCACCGTTCAGGATGGACCTCGGCAAACTTCGCCAGGCCGGTACCGTCGGCCATGCCCGCGGTCAGGGCAAAGATTCGGTCGTCCCGCTCGGCACGGTCGCTCAGCACATCGGCAAAAGCAGCGGTCCAGCTCTTTCCACTGCCGCGTTTGATGTCCGCCTTCCCTGCCGAAATCGTGAAAGGCTTCGGACTGTGAAACCTGCCAGGTTCAGCACAGGCCCACTCCGCCCCACGACCCTTCTGCGTATGGACGTGCAGCAGCACGGGATGGTGTGCGTCCCTGAGTGCCGTCAACAGGTCCACGAGATGCTCGATGTCGTGACCGTCGGTCGGCCCCACGTAATGGAACCCCATATGTTCGAAAATCTGATGCGGTGATACGGTTGCCTTGATGCCCTCTTTGAGGTGCGCGAGGATGTTGAACATCGGTGATCCCACCACGGGAATTCGCGGTAGGATACGTTTGGTCCGTTCCTTGACCTCTTCGTACAATTCACTGGTGCGGAATTTGGCCAGATGCTCGGCGACGCCCCCCTGGGTTGGACCGATGCCCCATTGATTGTCATTCAGAATAACCAGCAACTGACGCTTGAGCAGTCCGGCCTGGTTGAGCCCCTCGAAGGCCAGGCCGTTGACGATGCTGGCATCGCCCACGAGTGCCACCACACGCCGATCGTTACCACGCATCTGGTCTCCACGGGCCATTCCGACCGCTGTGGCGATCGCCGTTCCGGCATGCCCGACATTGAACAGATCGTACTCGCTCTCGTGGATCGAAGGGAATCCGCTGATACCACCCGACTTGCGCAGACTGTCAAAGCGGGCATGACGACCCGTTAATAACTTGTGCGGATAGCATTGATGGCCAACATCCCACAGCAGACGATCAGAGGCAAAATCGAAAACGTAGTGCAGGGCAATGGTCAATTCAGTCACGCCGAGGTTGCTGGCGAGATGACCTCCGCTGCGACCGACGACGTCGATGATTCGCTCCCGAATGGCTGCAGCCACCTGCGGAAGATCGTTGATAGCCAGTTTACGCAGGTCATGCGGATCGTTGATCTGATCGAGAATGCTGTTCGACATCGACACTCCTTGCTCATCCTTCATGCTTACGACGGTGCAGCCTAGTGGGTTCGCGTCAATACGAATCGGGCCAGACCGCGTAACTCGTCCGCGACCGGGCCGTCGTCCCGAATTGCGGCCATGGCTGCAGCCACATGACGGCGACCCGCTTCAAGGCTGGCTTCCGGCCCGAGCAAGGCCGGATAAGTCGCCTTGTTCAAGCGAACATCGGCACCTGCCGGTTTGCCGGTCCCGGCATTGCTGTCCAGCAGGTCATCCGCGATCTGGAACGCGAACCCCACATGCAGCCCATAATCGCTCAGATCATCATAATGTGGCGTGTCCATCTCGGCAGCCAGGGCCCCCAGACGACAGGCGCACTGCAGCAAACGGGCCGTCTTGCGACAATGGATCGACTGCACCTGCTCGAGGTCGAATGGGGCGCCGCCCGTGGCCGCGATGTCATCGACCTGACCGGCGATGACGCCGTCGTAACCCACCGCCTCGGCCAATTCACGAATGGCCCTGACCGCCGTGGCGGCCGACAGGGGTGCCGAGGCGATCAGCTCGAATGCCAGTGCGAGCAATGCGTCGCCTGCCAGCGTGGCGATTGCTTCGCCGAATGCTCGATGACACGCGGGACGACCGCGGCGTGTCTCCGCGTCATCCATACACGGAAGATCGTCATGGATCAGCGTGAACACGTGGAGACACTCTACCGCGACGGCCACCGGCTCAGCCTGCCTGGAAGTGCCGCCGCTGTACCGGCAGGCCGTCTCGACGAGATAGGGCCGCAGACGCTTCCCAGGTGCCAGCATCGAATAACGGACCGCTTCGCCAAGGCGTCCAGGCGCAGCCGCGCACTCGAGGTACGGTGCCATACGCACATCGAAGTCCGGGCCCACTCGTGGACTCGGCTCCCTATATCAGGATGTACGGTGGCTGACACGCGTCGGGCTCCTTGTTGGAGGTTATTATCGTATCGGCAGGGACCCCGCCATCATATTAGTCCGCATGTTCAGGCCGTACAAGGATATGCGAAGCCTGGCAGGGGATCAGGAATCTGCGTCGGGCGTGTCGCCACCGCTGGCCTGCTCCTGGAGTGTCCTGATCTTCAATTCCGCGTCATCGAGGATCTGTCTACACTGAGCCAGCAGACCGATACCGCTCTCGTACTTCTTGATCGACTCTTCGAGGCCGATCTTGCCCTCTTCGATCTCGCGCACAATCGTTTCGAGCTGGGTCAGACGCTCTTCAAATGTCAACTGTTTCTTCGCAGTCATGTTGCCTCGAACAACTCCATCTGGTGGCCGGGTTCGCCAACCGTGCTGTGAAACTCTCCACCGGCCGTGACCGTACGGACGATATCCCCAGTCTGCAATTGCTGCGGATCGAGAACCATCTTACCGCGAAGGACGTCAAACGTCACCGAATAGCCTCTCTGCAAAGTACGTTGATGACTCACTGCCTCGAGGTGACGGCCGTGAGCCTCGATAGCACGTCGCGCACCCGTCACATGGCGATCGACGGCCAGGGTGGCGGCGCGCGTCACATGCACGAGGTATTCCTGCGCGTGGCGTACCCGTGTCATGGGAGCCAGAGCAGTCAACTGTGCCGCAAGGGTGGTGCTGCGCCGCTCGGCCCGCTGCATGTGACTCATCAGGACCATCTCCATGCGGTTGTGCAGAACCCCGACGCGCTCCCCGGCTGAAGCAAGCACCCGTCCAGGCTCGATGAGGGCAACGATTGCGGCGCAATCAGACAACATCCGTCGGCGCTGATGCATCAATTCACCGCAACGGCGGTCCAGGCGGGTGGCGCTGTGATCAATGTGCTGGCGAAGCGTTTCGACCGCGCGCAGCGGCGCGCGCAACGGCTCACGCCGCGCCAGCCCTTGTAATTGTTCGACCCGACGCGTGCGGCACTGGGCTACACCGCGATGCAATCTGGCCTCCAGAACCGCGAGGTCAGCGAGTACCTCCTCGCGAACGGGTACGGCCAGTTCCGCCGCTGCCGTCGGCGTAGGGGCGCGAAGATCGGCGACGAGATCACTGATCGTAACATCGACCTCGTGCCCAACGGCGCTGATAACCGGGATGCGGCTGGCGAAAATCGCCCGCGCGACCACCTCTTCGTTGAATGCCCACAGATCCTCGAGCGACCCACCTCCACGTCCGACAATGAGTACGTCGATATCGCCCGCGCGGTTGAGCTGCCTGATCGCGCGAGCGATCTGCGGGCCCGCTTCGGCCCCCTGAACTGCGGCCGGTGCCACGGTGACACGCGTACACGGAAAGCGGCGTTCGAGCGTGTGCAGGATGTCCCGGATTGCCGCGCCTGTCGGGCTGGTGACGATGCCAATGTGCGCAGGAAAACGTGGAATGTCCTTTTTGTGCTGTGGGTCAAACAACCCTGCGCTCTGCAGCCGGTCATGGAGCTGCCTGAAAGCCAGCTCCAGCGCGCCGGTGCCACGGGGTTCGAGTTTGCGGACATACAGCTGGTAGCGCCCGGAGCGCTCGTAGACGGTGACCTCACCGAAGGCGATGACCTCGAGTCCATCCTGGGGCTCGAACTGCAGGCGTCGAGCATCGGACCGCCACATGACGCAGGCCAGTTCGCAAGCTGCGTCCTTGAGAGTGAAATACAAATGACCGGAGCCGTGGTGTTTGAAGTTGCTGATCTCGCCGACGACTGACACGCCATGCGGCAGCGCGGTGGCCAGCGCATCGCGGACCAGATGAGTCAGTTGCGTAACGGTCAGAGGTGCGCTGCGCGTGCCCCGGGGCTCGTCGGCTTGACTCTCAAAATCCAGCTGTGGATCGTGGGCCATGACCAGGCACCTTGTTCAGGACGCAAGCACCTTCTGGGTCTCAGGGGGGGGCTCGCACGTGAAACGCACACGTTCGATGTGCTCGGCCTGACCGTTAGATGGATCGACACGCACGAGGATCCCGCACATCGCCGGCTCGCCGACGGCCACGTCGAATGGACTCGGAATGATGGTCCGCATGGTTTCGACCACACGATCTTTGCGTCGCCCCAGAACTGAATCGTACGGGCCGGTCATGCCAAGGTCCGTGATATAAGCGGTCCCGTGATGCAACAGCCGCTCGTCCGCGGTCTGAATGTGCGTATGCGTTCCAAACACACAAGACACGCGGCCGTCCAGATACCACCCGAGGGCGACCTTCTCGCTGGTCGCCTCTGCGTGCACGTCGACGAATATGATCTTGATGTCATCGGGGATGGACTGCAACGTGTGGTCAAGGGCAGCAAAAGGAGAATCACCCCGCATGTTCATATACAACTGGCCAAGTACGGATACCACGGCGACACGGTGTCCGGCCTCCGTCTCATGTACGGCGAACCTGTGCCCCGGTGCGGACGCCGGCAGGTTGCAGGGCTTGACGATGTTGTTCTGCTTTTCGAGTGTCGGAATGATGTCGCGCTTCTTGTAGATGTGATCGCCCATCGTCATCAGATGGACACCATAGCGCTGGATCTTCTGGTACAGCGTCGGGGTCAGTCCCGAACCCCCAGCGGAGTTTTCGACATTGGTGATGACTACATCAACGTTGTGCTCTGCGACAATCGCCGGAATTCCGCGCGACAGCACGAAACGGCCGCTCCGACCCACAACATCTCCAATGCACAACACGGTGAGCGACACGTCGAAGCTCCTCGATGACCGACCTTCAACAACAGTAACCGGAAAACGCAGTTCGTTGTGGGTATGCCGCAGCGCGCAACGGGTCAGCGGGCGTATTCAACGGCCCGGACTTCGCGGAGCAGCGTGACCTTGATCTCGCCCGGATAGGTCATCTCTTCTTCAATGAGCTTGGCGATGTCCCGCGCGATCTTGGTTGCCGAAGCATCGTCAATCTTCTGAGCATCGGCAATCACGCGCACCTCGCGCCCGGCCTGGATTGCATAGGCCTGCTTGACCCCATCGAATCCTGTCGCCAAGGCCTCGAGTTGTTCGAGACGTTTGATGTAATGCTCAAGCGATTCTCGCCGACTCCCTGGACGCGCCGCACTGATTGCATCTGCTGCAGCAACGAGCGGTGTGTACGGACTGATCGGCGGAATATCGCCGTGGTGCCCGGCAATGGCGTTGAGCACTTCCGGACGCTCCTTGAACCGTTTGCAAATATCAGCGCCGATCTGGGGGTGGCCACCCTCGATCTCGTGGTCCACGGCCTTACCGATGTCGTGCAGCAATCCACAGCGGCGCGCGAGTGCGCCGTCCAGCCCCAGCTCATCGGCCATGATCTGACACAAATACGCCACCTCGATACTGTGCGCGAGCACGTTTTGACCGTAGCTGGTGCGGTATTGCAGCCGGCCGAGCAAATCGATCTGCTTGCGGTGCAGTTTGCCGACGTTGGCCTCGAGCGCTCCCCGATTGCCGTGCTCCATGATCTGCTTTTCGACCTGCTTGCGCGTCTCGTCCACCACTTCTTCGATTCGCGTAGGGTGAATACGACCGTCTTGAATCAGCTTCTCCAGCGACAAACGTGCGACCTCGTTGCGCACCGGATCGAAGGCCGACACGACGACCACACCGGGTGTATCATCGACGATGACATCGACACCCGTCGCCTTTTCGAAGGCACGGATATTGCGCCCCTCGCGGCCGATGACCCGGCCCTTCATTTCGTCGGATGGCACATCGACCGTTCGCACCGTGGAGCTGCTCGTGTGGGCCGCGGCGTAGCGCTGAATCGCGGTGATGACGATTTCTCGCGACTTGTCCTCGACATTCTCTTTGGCTTCTCCGATCATTCTCTCGATCAACTGCCCACACTCGTGCTGCATCTCCTCCTCGAGGTTCTCCAGCAGAGTGGTCTTGGCTGCGTCTCGATCCATCCCGGAGATGCGCATGAGTTCGAGCTGCTGTCGCTCGAGGAGTTCTGAAAGCTCACCTTCGCGTTGTTCGATCTTCTCGCTGCGCTGATCGAGCTTTTTCTCGGCCTGCTCGATATTGCGTTCCTTGGTGTTAAGGGTGTCGAGCTTGCCTTCGAGGTTGTCCTCGCGTTTGGCCAGCCGCTTCTCCCATTCCTTGAACTCGGCCCTTGATTCGCTCGTCTCCTTCTGAAAAGCTTCCTGGAGCTTGAGATGCTCTTCTTTGACCCGCATCTTGCCATCCTGGGTCAGCTGATCCGCCTCGCGGCGAGCGACGTCAATGATGTCCCCAGCTTGACGCTTTTGATTGGCGCGGAGAAGGGCGAACACACCGCTGGCGACCCCGGCACCGATTACGATGCCAAGGGTACCGGGCATGAACCATTCGGCTTGTAGCAATAGGAAATCCATGCGGACCTCATACATCACGCGGTGCACGCAGCCACGTGGCGGCTTGAAGCGCTTTCGAGAGATGAGGCCAGCGTGTACTCCACCGAACGAGCAGGTGGCGAGTTCACACAGGGAGTGGCAGGAGCGCTCGATGCATCAGGTCATTGACACAAAACCCTTGCAAACGTCCACGGGCGTTTACAGACTTTCAATTTGTCCAGTCCCGAGTGTTTCAATCTTGCAATGACCAACGTATCAAGCCCGGGAGCAAGGAAGATGCTGCGCCGGAACCCATGAGTGAGCCGTTTCCAGAAAGCAGAAACGGACAGGATCGGAAAACTCCTAACCAATCGCCCAGGCGCGGGTCGGCAAGACCTGTGTGAGCGCCGGGCATCTATCTCTTGAAAGCAACCGTTCTTACGAACGTGCTGTTAATATGTCGACTGTAATGACGTTGTTGACCTCTGTCAAGTGGGACTTGACACTAAGCAATTCCCGATGAACGGGTTAGGGCGCAGAGCGACGGTGGTGGACCAGCGCGAGGAAGGCTATTCATCCATTGGGACGATGTCCGATCGCAGCAGGTGACGTCCCTGGAACCAGGGCGAGGCCGAAGATGGAACCGCCGGGGTTGCCTGCAGGCGGGGTCGTCTATGATAATCGGTCGCCGGGGGACGGGGCTGCGACAGAGTCCGCAATCCCTAAGCGCTTCCAACGAAACTGATTGCGCCAACGCCAGCGCAATGGCAACAGATGGTGCATCGAGAGGGGGGGCTGGGCGGCTGTGGAGCAGGGGCCTGGTCAGTCGAGCCATGACCCCAAGGCCAGGAAGTTGCAGATAGAACGTGCACGACGCTCCAAGTGCAAGCTGGACATAATAGATTCAACGAATGACAGGCCTGCCGCACCCGGGGCCGTCTTGTGGAAAACGATTCGAGGACGACAGTGATCAAACACACCACCTTAGTGACCACCGTGCTTCTGGCCGTTGTACCGGCCTTCGCCCAGGAGAAGGAGCCGACGCTCGAAGTTGCTCTTCTCCCGGCCGTTGCGTCCATTCAGCCAGGACAGCCCTTTGAAGTGGCCCTGAAGTTTGCACTCCAGGATGAGTACCACATTTATTGGCGAAACAGTGGCGAGAGCGGCATGCCTCCGCGCGTCATGTGGGAATTGCCGCAGGGCTTCTCGGCCGGTCCACTGCAGTACCCGGCGCCGGAGCGGAAGGTCGCCGAGGGGGATATCACCACGTTCGTCCTCAGTGGTGAACCGGTTCTGCTGACGACGATCACACCGCCCGCACAGCTGGAACACGGCGGCACGGTCAAGTTGAGTGCAAAACTCCAGGTGTTATCGTGCAAGAAGAAATGCTGGATGCTCAAACGTGAAGTCCGCGCCGAGCTGCCCGTGAAATCGGCGACCCCCGCGCCGGCCAATGCCGAATTCATCGAAGACGCCCGGCGGCAGATGCCCGTCGAACCCGACCAGGCCAGGTACGTCAAGATCGCGGCGTTCTCCAGCGTCGATCGCATCCGCCCGCAGGACACCTTCGAGCTCGCCATCGTGCTCGACGTTCAACCCAAGTTTCACATCCAGTCAAATACGCCGCTGGTCGAGAGCCTGGTCGCGACCGATGTCTTTGCCGACGTAGTCGATGGCGTGTACCTCGACATGGCACGGTTCCCCAAGCACAAGGTCCGTTCCGGGCCCGGTGGGATGAAGCTCGCCGAGTTCGAAGGTCGCGTGGTCATTCGCATCGCCGGGGAGGCCGACAACACCCTGCCCGCCGGACCGCTCGAATTCAGTGGTGTGACACGTTTCCAGGCCTGCAACGAGCAGGGCCGGTGCTATCCGCCTCAGAATATCGTTTGGAGTGTGAGCGTGCCGACTGCCGCCGAAGGCGACCCGGTCACGCCGACGCATGGCGAAATCTTTGGCACAGCGCAGGGTGCTGCCGGTCACGCGCCGGCAGAGGACGAACCCGATCCGTCCGAGACCGCAACTGAGACTGTCCGCTCCGACCCGATCGAACTGCCGTCTGACGAAGATTCTGCGGGGCAGCCTCCTGTCGTCCCGACCGTTCCGGTCGCCACAACACCCCCCGCGGCGCTGGCTGTCGGTACATCGTTCAGCACGCTGGCCTGGTACATGCTGCTCGCCGCTTTGGGTGGGATGATTCTGAACGTCATGCCGTGCGTGTTGCCCGTGATCTCGCTCAAACTCATGAGCTTCGTGCAGCAGGCTGGCGAAGATCGCAGCCGAGTGCTCAAGCTCGGTCTCGCGTTCTCTGCAGGGATCGTGGCCTCCTTCCTCATGCTCGCGTCCGCTGTCGCCGTGCTCAAGAGTCAGGGGCAGAATGTCGGTTGGGGTTTCCAACTATCGAGCGCCCCCTTCGTCGTCGGACTTGCTGCGGTGATCTTCCTCTTCGGCCTGAGCCTGTTCGGCGTGTTCGAGATCCATTTACCCGGGCGCGTTTCAGCCAAACTGGGCCAGGCGGAGGCCCGTGAAGGTTTGTTCGGCACGTTCATGAAAGGTGTGCTGGCCACGATTCTCGGTACACCCTGTGTCGGGCCATTTCTGGGCACGACGCTCGGATGGGCGTTGAGCCAGAGCGAACAGGTCATCTTCGCCGTCTTCACCGCCATGGGCATCGGTATGGCCCTGCCGTACATTGTCCTGGCCGCCTACCCGGCGTGGATGCGCTACCTGCCGAAGCCCGGCACGTGGATGATCCGCTTCAAGCAGTTCATGGGCTTTGTACTCATGGCCACGGTCGCGTGGTTCCTCATCATTCTGGGTGACCTCATCGGGCCGAAGGGCCTCGGATGGACCATGGTGTTCTTCTGTTTCCTCGGGTTCGCAGCGTGGCTTGTGGGGATCATCTCGTTCTCGATGTCGCGCTCCCGACAGCTCGCCTTGTGGGGCTCCGCCCTGGCAACGATCGCGTTCGGATGGATCTTCACCTATCACCTGCACAACAAGTCGCTGCATCGCGATTTCGTGTTTTCACAAGACTGGCAGGGGGGGTTGGTGTTTTGTCCCTTCGCTATCTGCGAACTCGAGGGCCAGTGGGACGACATCGATCCAGAGGTCGACACGATACCGTGGCGCAAGTGGGAACGTGGCATCGGCCCGAGCCTGGCCGACCATGGTTTTACGGTATACATCGACTACACCGCGTCGTGGTGTGCGTCCTGCCAGGTCAATAAGAAGGCCGTGCTCGAGACACCCGAGATCCGGCATTTGATGAAGGAATTGAATGTCGTTCCGATCAAAGCCGATTTCACCAATCAACCCGATGACATGCTGACGGAGATGCGCCGCTACGGACGCCAGGCGGTCCCGTACAACGTCATCTTCCCCGCGCTCGATCCGGAGGGCCATATCGACTTGCCCGAGATCCTCACCCAGTCGCTGGTGATCAGCGGGCTCGAAAGAGCAGGAGCCTCAATCGCGGGGCAGCTCGCGGCCAACCCCTGATCCGCCGCTCTCGACGCCGACGGCCCTTGCCCGTCATGCGAGTCTCTGGTACATCCCTGTTCATGGACGCCGCTTTCCTGGAGACGCTTGGTACCGCCAAAGCCCTGACACTCGGGTGCTTTGGCGAAAACATGGCTGCCTACCGTTATCTGCTCCTGTCGGAGAAAGCTGAACGGCCGCAGGATCTCGAAGAATTCAGCGAGATGGTCGCGGAAGAACAGGAACACCACGGGCGCCTCCAGGGGCTGCTCGACAAGTACTTCTCCGGCGAGAAGTTTGTGTTAACGGCCGAAGAGAAAGGTATGGTCGAGAGCGGCCCACGCAAGTTCAGCATTACGGACCGCAAGAGTTTCGAGGATGCTCTGCGTGCGGTCATTGTGGCCGAGCGTAAGACGGCCTCGTTTTACGACCTGATGGAACCGCATATCACCGAACCCGAAATCAAAGACCTCTTCCGTGAACTGGCCGACGAAGGCGTCGAGCACGCCGAAAGACTGTGCCAGATTGCTCGGGAAAACAATATCGACCCGCCGTAGCGACCTGCGAATCGAGCGTCGGTCTTGCCGGACGGCGTCGCGTGGTCCAACCCCGCACAATCTGCTAGGGTGCGCCATACAATCACTGAACTGAACACAGCGTGTGGCTCGCCACTTGCAGAAAGGTGGCGGGTCTTCGGAGACAAGCAATGCCCGAGGTCACAAAAGAGCAGGTTCTCGAACAGCTGCGGACGGTCAACGACCCCGAGCTGCACAAGGATCTGGTCACGTTGAACATGATTAAGAACGTTGCGATCTGCGATGGCCATGTCAAGGTCCACGTCGAGCTGACCACGCCGGCGTGCCCGTTGAAGGATCAGATCGGCAACGACGTCAGCACCGCCGTCAAACGCATCAGTGGCGTCGAGCAAGTCGAGCTGGAATGGAGCGCTCAGGTTCGCGCCCACGCGCCCATGCAACAATCGGGCATTCCGGGCGTGGCCAACATCATCGCAGTCGGTTCCGGCAAGGGCGGGGTCGGCAAGAGTACCGCGTCGGTCATCCTCGCGACCGGATTACAACGCAAGGGCGCCCGGGTCGGATTGATGGATGCTGACGTGTATGGCCCGAGCATCCCCAAGTTGATGGGGGTCGAAGACGGCAAGCCCTATGTCAAGGATGACAAGATCCTGCCGATCGAAGCGCACGACGTCAAGATCATGAGCATGGGCTTCATGGTGGACCGCAACCAGGCGATGGTGTGGCGCGGCCCAATGGTTCATGGCGTCGTCAAGCAGTTCCTCGAACAGGTCGACTGGGGCGAACTCGACTACCTGATCGTCGACCTGCCCCCCGGTACGGGCGACGTTCCCCTGACGCTGGCCCAATCGATCCCGCTCACCGGGGCGATCGTCGTGTGTACGCCGCAGGATGTGGCTCTGCTCGATGCCTCGCGAGCCATTCTGATGTACCAGAAACTCAACATTCCCTGTCTCGGTATCATCGAGAACATGAGTTATTATCTGTGCCCCCAATGTGGCCACCGTGAAGAAATCTTCGATCATGGCGGAGCGCACAAGGCCGCAGATGAATTGAAGGTACCGTTCCTCGGTGCCATCCCGCTTGACCTCAAGGTCCGCGTCCATGGTGACCAGGGCACTCCCTTGCTCAACTTCACCGATACGGAGAACCATGTCTCAAAGGCCATTGACGAGGTCGTCGGAGCCGCGGCGGGGCGCATCAGCGTCAAGAACATGCTGCAGGTTCGTCAACCGACGTTGACCATCGAACGCTAGCCACCGTCAGCCATGCCCGAGTCGTCCGCCGACAGACAGGCCCGTGCCCGCAAGATTCTGACGATCTTGCGGCGCAAGTACGCGAACGCCGAGTGCGCGCTGGTTCACGACAGCGCATGGCAGTTGCTCATCTCAACGATCCTGTCTGCGCAGTCGACGGACGACAACGTCAATCGGGTTACGGCAGCGCTGTACCGCAAGTACACGAAGCCCGCTGATTTCCTGAAGGTGGCGTTGACCGAGCTCGAACAGGATATCCACGCATCGGGGTTCTATCGCCAGAAGGCCAGGAACATCCAGGGCACCTGCCGCATCCTCGTGGACAAGTACACGGGAGAGGTCCCGGACGACCTCGATGCCCTGATCGAACTGCCCGGCGTCGCCCGCAAGACCGCCAATGTCGTCCTCGGAACCTGGTTCGGCAAGAACGAGGGTGTCGTCGTGGACACGCACGTCGGGCGTATCGCGCACCGGCTCCGACTCACCTGGAGCAGCCGGGACAGCAAGGACGCCGTGAAGATCGAGCGTGATCTCATGGAGGTCCTGCCAAGAAGGTCATGGACGTTCTGGTCCCACGCCATGATCTGGCACGGGCGGGGGGTGTGCACGGCCCGTCGTCCGGATTGTGAGGACTGCGCCCTTGCCAGGTGGTGCCCCTCGGCGTTCAACGCCGAGACGGTCGGGCGTCCCATCAAAAAAACGGCCCAACGGTCGCCCAAAAAAGCGTAACATGAAGGCTCCCGGCTGGTTGAAATCGTGGTCCAGGCTGCTCCTTGCGTCCTGACCCCGGATCGTGTTACCCTGGCAGTAGTTAACAATCGTCAACTATGCCCCGGTGGAGAGCTTCGCCATGAACAGCACACCGCAGAGCCGTGTCCTCGCACTTGCACTCGTGCTCATCATGGCTGGCACGCCCGTTCTCGAGGCAGCTGGCCGGCGACGTTCCGCGGGCAACCGCGGACGAACCAGCCGAAGTACCGTTCGTGCCCGGACCCCCCGACGGGTATCCAGCGCGCGCCCACGCCCCACGCGCCGCGCAGCCCAACGACCGGCGCGGCGCTCGCTGTCGTGCCGCGCGCGAACCGGCACGGATCGACGCGAGCGGTGCCGCGCGCACGAACCGGTCTGCGGCCCCCGATCCGGCGACCCGTCACACGAAGTACGCCCCCGCGCGTGACGCGGCAGCCCAACCTGGGCCGGCGCTCGCGAATCCGTTCCGCAACGCGAGCGCCCAGCCGTCCACACTCGGCCCCGCGCGTGGTCGGTGCGGACCAGCGGCGCGCGACCGCGCCGTCCGAGCGACCGCGCCAACAGGCGCGACGTCCATTTCCGGGTACGGTGCCGGGGCTCGATCAGGCCGTCGCCCGCACGACGCGCACCACCGCCTCCCGGCCGTCGAGCAGAACAACACAGGGATTCACCACACGCCGCAGCGGTCGGCGTCCACGCATCGCGGCGACCCGTACAACCTCGACGCGCACCCGCGGACGCCAGATTCGCGGCGTCACAACAGAAGCGCTCGGGAGCACGCAGACTGCCGGCATCAGCGGCGCCAACACCCTGGTCGACAGAACCCGGTCGCTGTGGAGCGATAACGGGCAGGTCATCGCCGCGCTCGTGGTCGGAGGATTTGTCGGCTACTACTGGGGAAGCTTCGGTCCATATGGTCGCTACAGGAATTACTACGGTTATCCCAACTACGGGTATGGATATGGGTATGGTGGACTCTACGGCAACTACGGCTATGACAGTGGATACTACGGCTCCGCCGTCGGGTACAGCGGCTATGCCGGATCGGGTTTCAGTATAGGCCTTGGTTACGGTCGTTACGGCTCGACGTACGGTTTCGGCGCATGCGATCTGCAATGTTCCGGCTATCCGTACGGCGGATATGCCGGACTTCCAGCTCCCATCGACAACACGGTCAACAACACCATCTTCGCAAACGGGGTCGCCGAAGACGACAGTCACGCTCCGTTCGCCGGCATTGACCGCGACACCCACCCCGCATCGAATCCAACACAGATGGCCGCGGCACCGATCGAACTGTTCGAGTGGGCCAGCCCGGCTGCACGACCGTTCGTCGAGAGCGGTCAGAACAATTTCGCCGACGGCAACTACCTCGCCGCCCGCAAAGACTTCGTGGAGGCCATCCTGGTCGACCCGCAGGATGCGGCCAGTCGTATCGGATACGGTCTGGCATACCTGGCCCAGGGACAACATGACATCGCCTTCGACAGCATCACGACTGCGTTGCGTACGGAACCCGATCTCATCTACAGCGGCTTCGATCTCTCCACGTTCTACGGAACACCCGAGGCCCTGGCAGCCCACACCGCGGCGCTCGAAGCGCTGCTCGCCAATCAGAGCGACGACCGCGCAGGATGGTTCCTGCTCGGTTACCTCACCTGGCTCGGTGGCGACCCGGATGCGGCGGCCCGCGCGTTCCACCTGGCGATCGGCGAGGGCGGGGATGCAGTCCTCGCAGAACTGATGCGGGACGAAGCCCGCGCTGCCGGAGCCAGCGCCGAACGGGCTCGCGCCCCCACGCGTGACCGTGGTTTTCTCGACTGAACGCCCCCGACGAAACGCAACCGCCAGGTTGTGAGTTGTTCGGCAATCACAAAATAACTGCGCATCAACACGGATGTGGCGTTGAGGAACCCTGCAACCGGCGGTATATACTTGTACTGCAGGTTATTACGGCTCATTATGTTCCTCAACGTCTTCAACGTCTTACGCATCGTCTTCGTCATCCTCCTGGCTGGCGTCGCCGTGCGTTTCATGGATTCGCCGGCCCGACCGGATTGGCTGCCCGTCGGTCTGGTCATCCCCATGTTCCTCGTCTTCGGCGTCACCGTTGTCACCCTCGACATTCTCTTGCCCAGTAAGTCGCTCCCGGCGTTGTCGGGTGTGTTCTTCGGGCTGGTGGTTGGCATGGTGGGCGCGTACGGGTTGTCCCTCGTTGTCGATCTGGTCATGACCGGAACTCCGCAGCCACCCGAAATGCTCGTCAAGACGGTGAAGTTGAGCCTGGGAATCGTGTGCTGTTACTTCGCGATCAGCTTCATCATCCAGACCAAAGACGACATCCGCTTCATTATTCCGTACGTCGAGTTCACCAAGCAGAAGAAGGGCGGTCGCCCGGTCATTCTCGACACTTCAGTGGTCATTGACGGGCGCATCGCCGACATTGCCGAAACCAAGATCATCGAAAACGAGCTGATTCTGCCGCGTTTCGTGCTCCATGAGTTACAACTGGTCGCCGACAGCTCCGACAAGCTCAAACGCAACCGCGGGCGTCGTGGCCTCGACATACTCAATGGCCTGCAGTCCAACGATAAAGTCGATATCCGCATTCTTGACGTTGAAATCCCGGCGGAACTGGCTGCCGAGGGCGTCGATCAAATGCTCGTCTCGCTGGCGCAACAGCTTGACGGCCGAATCATGACCAATGATTATAATCTCAACAAAGTTGCCCAGCTTCGCGGGGTGACGGTCATCAACATCAATGACCTGGCCAATGCACTGAAGCCTGTTTTTCTGCCCGGCGAAAGGATGAGCATCAAGATCGTCAAGCCGGGTGAAGAGCCGGACCAGGGCGTGGGCTACCTCGAGGATGGCACCATGGTCGTTGTCGGCGGCGCGCGGGAGTACGTGGGTGATGATGTCGATCTGACGGTCACCAGCGTGTTGCAGACGTCGGCAGGCCGGATGGTCTTCGGGCGTACTGATGAATCCGCGAATGACCGCAAGCGGCAGAGATAGGAGAGCCGTATGTCCACCTACGCCGTCATCGTGGCCGCGGCAGGCAAGTCACAGCGCTTCGGTGGCAAGGACAAGAAACCCTATGCCAAGCTGGATGGCCGACCGATTTTCTTGCGCACGCTCGAATTGTTCGTCAATCGCGACGACGTCGCACAGGTCATTCTGGCAGTGGATCCAGAAGACGAGGACATGATCAAGAATCAATTCGGGCCGAACCTCGGATTCATGGGGGTGCGTCTGGCAACCGGCGGTGCCACACGGGCGTTGACCGTCAAGTCGGCGCTGGCCGGAGTCCGCGACGATGTCCCGTTCATCGCTGTCCATGACGCCGTGCGCGTGTGTGTGACCGCCAATATGATCGATCGCGTATTCACGGCTGCCGCTGAGCACGGTGCGGCCATTCTGGCGGCACCCGTGACTGGAACCCTGAAGCGGGTCGACGATGCCAAACACGTTGCGGGCGACGCTGCCCGCGTCGGCCTGTACGAGGCCCAGACACCGCAGGTGTTCAAGCGTGAGATCCTCGTCAGCGCATACGAAACCGTCGACGAAACGGACCCCGCCACGGACGACGCCGGGGTGGTCTCTGCAGCCGGCCACCCGGTCAGAATCGTCGAGTCGGACTCGAGCAATCTGAAGATCACGTTCCCTGGGGATATCGCTTTGGCCGCTGCCATCCTAAAATCGCGTCCCAAGGTTCGGCCCAGTAGCCCGCGTGGGCCGTTCGAAGAGGCCCAGTGGTGAGCAGTCGTGTGCTGCAGCAGCACGGATCGACGAACAGGAGTAGGTGCCCCCGGCCCCCGGCCCCGCACAGCAAAAGGAGTTTGCAATGAAGGTAGCAGAGAGAGCTTGGATGATTGCCGTCGTATGCATCGTGGCCGGCGGATGCCGGACGGATGGACTGAAGCGTGGCCGCCCGGTGGCCGGAGCTCCGGTCACCTCCATGGAGTCGGTGGAAATTGCCCGACAGTCCGAGATGACGCTGGCCCAAATGTCAGAGGTCGATCTCGTCGAGCAATTGCTCTATCACCGCACAATGTACAGTCGAACGCTGCGCGACCTTGCTGAGTACTACCAGGATCGCGGTTATTCCGAGAAGCGCAAGTGGGCCCAGAATGAGTTGAGCGGCTTGCAGCGGGTGCGTCCGTACCACTACCTGCTCGACAGCGAGCTGGCTCGTCTCGACCTGCAGCCCGTGGATCAGGATCCTGATGCCGATGCATTGTTCGCCGCAGCCGTGACCAAGGCCAGAAACGCCGGACATGGCATCCCCGGCATTTACAGTGAAACACAGATGATCGAAGCACTGCAGATGTTCAAGCAGCTGATTCGTGAATACCCCAGCAGCGACAAGATCGATGACGCCGCGTACTACTGTGGCGAGTTACACAAAGAGTATTTCAAGGGTGAAGACGGTATCGCCGTCCAGTGGTACGAACGGGCCTGGACGTGGGATCCAGCCACGCCGCACCCTGCACGATTCCAGGCTGCGGTGGTCTATGATTTGCGACTGCACGAACGGCAGAAGGCTCTGGAGTTGTATCGGGCTGTCCTCGCCACCGAAAAGGACAACAGCTCGAACCTCAGATGGGCCACCGAGCGTATCAAGCAGCTCACCCAGATCGGCCCGGTCGAGAGTTATCGCAGTCAGCCGGTGGCCTCGCCGGCCGGAGCAATCGGACAACCCATGCCTCAGACGCCGCCGGCAGATGACATTCCTGAGCCCCCGCATGGACAGTGATGCCCGTGAGGTGATCAAGGAGGAACCGCCGCGGTCGTTGATGAAGCTCGTTCTCGTGGGCCTTGCTCTGAGCTATGCGCTGATCAACACCGCGGCCTTCGTTGCGGGTCTGGCCGTCACCGACGCCAGCGGGTTCAAGGTTCATTTCGCCCTGGGGCTCGTCACCACGCTGTTCACGTGCCTGATGTACTGCGTGATCCTGACCTATTTCATCATCACTGGAAAGCTGATCAAATCCGCGGTCCAGCGGGGTCATCTGGACGACGCGTTCATACCCCGGAGTCAGGGTCTCAAGGCCAGAATGACCGCCCTGATTCCTGTTGCGATTGGAGCGACGCTGACCGCGGCGATTCTCGGCGCCCGCGCCAGTGACTCCGGCGGTGTATATGGCCAGGATGCCACGAGCCATCTCATCGCCGCCGCCGTGGCCATGACGGCCAATCTCGGGGCCCTGTTCCTCATCTACCAGCACGTACACCACAACAGTGATCTTGTCGCCGAAGTCTTCGACACACTCGACAATCGAACCACGGTTCAATAAGTCATTGAGGGCGACCACCGTCCACGCTAAGATTCTCCTGTTCTGAAACGAGTGGGGCACCGTTCCACTCCAGAGGATGTAGCTCAGTTGGCAGAGCAACGGCCTTTTAAGCCGTGGGTCCTGGGTTCGAGTCCCAGCATCCTCATCATGTCCCTTCGTGGACCCGTCGCCAAACCCGCACCGCTCGCGCAGCCGTGATCGTGAACCACGGGGTGAAGATCTCCGGCGTTGAGTTCAGCTCGGCCTGCAGATCAGGCGGATCGACCCAGCGTACAGCGCTGGCCTCCTGCGGATCAGGGGTCGCAGCACCATCATGCAGCCCCGCGCACACGTGATCGATCTCGCGCTCGATCAGGCCGCTGTCGTGGTGCTCTGCCGTGTAGTGGAACGCATACAGCTCGACGAGTGGAGCTTGAACACCAAGCTCCTCATGCAGTCGGCGCGCGGCGGCTCCGAGTGTGGTCTCGCCCGGTCGTGGGTGACCACAGCAGGCGTTGGACCACAGCCCACCGAAATGATACTTGGTACAGGCACGCTGCTGCAGAAGGACCGCGCCATGTGTATTGAAGATGAATACTGAAAAGGCCCGATGCAGCATGCCGGGCGTGCGGTGGGCAGTGAGTTTCTCCGCTGTGCCAATCGGCTCATCAGATTCATCGACAAGAATGACTTGCTCACGCATCGAGCCAGCTCTCCCGGGTCGCGCCGTGGTCCGTCGGCCCGCCTCACGTGCATCTTAGTGCTCCTTTGCATAATTGGGTGTAGGGTTCTCCGCGGCGCTTGTCGTGTTGGGCAAGGCGCGAGGAGGAGGCGATGCCTGACATCGTTGACGACGAGCAACACAGTCCAGGGCGGCAAGCGTCCGGAAAACCCTACAAAGAATTGTGAAATGGGGCACTTAGTGGCAGACGACGGCTGGAGTGAGCCTTTCGCCTTTCACGGGCCCGGACTCGGATCATTCGAAAGCACCAACCTGTTGGTAAAGTACACAAAGACAGCATGTTGCGATCTAATGCCTTCCCTGGTAGGGGGTTGCGGTTCGCATCACCCCCAGCCTTCCGCTAGGATTACCTGACAAGCGGCTGCGACCCGGCTGGGAATGGGTCACCGCGCACCACGAGAGAACACACCGACTGCAGGCGGGGAAGTAGCAATGCGCAGAACAGTCATGCTCCAGTTTCTGTTCACGGGCGTCATCTGGACAGGGGTCAGTTCGGCCTACGGCGGAGAACTGTTCCAGGTCGGCGGGCTGTTGTTCAGTGACCCGGACAATATTCTCGGAAGCCCGATCGTCGGCGCGCAGATCGACGTGGACGGCCCGAACGGATCATTCACCACATTCTCCGCGGACCTCGCCGCAACCGTTCCCGGCTTATGGGCCGTTGCGGATGTTCCAGAAGGCCTGTACACGGTCAGCGTGCAGCTGAACGGCTGGTGTTTCGAAGTATGGGACAGCGGAGCCAGCCGCGGGCCACCCCCGATCAACATTGAAGTCAACCAGGCCACGCAGGGAGCGATTGGCAGCTTGAACTTCCTGGGCCAGCCGGGCGCGCAGTGTGCTCAGGGCAGTTGCCAGATGGACCGTGACTGCAACGATCGCGATCCCTGTACCGACGACACGTGTGATAACAACACATGCGTGTTCACACCCATGATGTGTCCTGCCGGTCAGAGTTGTGATCCAGGGACCGGCCAGTGCCACAGCCTGGGATTCTGCGCGTTTCCACCGGTGGGTGACGCGGACTGCGATGGGCTCGACGACGCCACCGATGACCCGTGCGTCGGGCCGCCCGGCACGGACAACACGCTCAACCGCTGCACGGCCGCAGGCGTTGCAACCTGCGGTACGGCCGATCCGCCCACCAGCTTTCAAAACTGCGTGATGGGAGAGCCCCTGCGCTTGAATATCGGTGGCGTGACGTCGAGTGATTGTCTCGGTGACCCGTGGACGGCCGAGATCAACAGTCCCTCTGGTGACGTCAGTAACGGTAACGTCGTGACTGACGCGGGCATTCTCACAGGACTGCTGGGGTGCAGCGATGCTGTAACTCAGGCCATCGTGCAGACCGGTCGGTTCGACGATCCAATCAACCGCGCATACCCCATCGCCAACGGCACCTATATCGTCAACCTGCTGCTCGCGGAGAACTTCGACAAGGCATGCGTCAGCGGCGCCCGTGCGTTTGATATCAGCGTCGAAGGCCAGGTCATCGAGGTCGATTTTGATCAGCATGACGTGGCCCTGTCCCTCAACGGCCTCGGCTGTGGCAGCGTGGTGGTCCGCAGCGTCATCGTGACCATCACAGACAACGCGCTGAACTTCAATCTGGATGCCTCCATCAACAACGCAATCTTCAAAGCCTTCGAAGTTCTGGCTGTTGCCGAATGCGACGACGACGACGCGTGCCCGACTGGCACACAATGCTCGACGTTCGCCTGCGTCGACAGCGCCTGCATTCCCGTCGCCGCAGACGACGGTACGCCATGCGATGACGACGATGCCTGTACCACGCAAGACGCGTGCACCAGCGGCAGCTGCGGCGGTGACGCCATCGACTGTGGCGGGGGAGTGTGCAACCCTTCAACCGGTCTGTGTTCGGGATTCTGTGCGTTTCCGCCCGCCGGCGACATGGACTGCGACGGCCTCGACGATGCCACGGACGATCCGTGCGTCGGGCCGCCCGGACTGGACAACACCATGAATCGGTGCGCGGCCGAGGTGGCGTTGTGTGCGCAGGCTCCACCCGGAACGCAGGATTGTGCCGCGGGAGAACCCCTGCGCCTCGATCTGGGCGCTGCGGGCGACACGCAGATCTGCAACGGCGAGATCTGGGCCGTCGAAACACCCGGTTCCGGCAACACGAGTGCCGGCAATGTGACCGTCGACAGCGTCGCCGTTGCCGGCCTGTTCGGCTGCACCGATGGCCCGACCGGAGCGCTGGTCCTGTCGCAGCGGTGGTTCGACCCCTTGACCCGGGCCTACCCACTGGCGAACGGTACCTATGTCATCAACTTGCTCTTTGCCGAAAACTTCGATGAAGGGTGCGACGCCGGTGCCGGTTTCAGAGTATTCGATATCACCATTGAAGGCGTACCACGAGTACCTGCTTTTGACCAATTCGCCACTGCTTTGGCACTCAACGGCAATGGCTGTGGCAGCCCGGTCGTCCGCAGCCTCTTCGTGGATATCGAGGATGAGGTGCTCGACATCCTGCTCGATCCGTCGGCCAACAACGGTGCCCTCAAGGCCATCGAGGTGCTGGGGCCATTGGGCTGTTCGCTCGATGATGACTGCCCGACCAGCATGGACCCCTGCACGACGTTCACCTGCATCGCCGGGGCCTGCGCGATGGTCAATGCCGATGATGGAACCGCTTGCAATGACGACGATGCGTGCACCACTGACGACATGTGTGCGGCGGGCCGGTGCAGCGGATCGTTCATCGATTGTACGGACAACGATGTATGCACTGACGATACGTGCGTTGATGGCGTGTGCTCCAACGAACCAATCGACTGCAGCGACGGGGACTTGTGTACCCTCGACCACTGCACGGATCCCGACGGATGCAGCAACACACCAATCGACTGCCCGGCCGGCGAGAGTTGCGATTCCTCGACCGGACAGTGCCTCCCGGCCCCGGCCTTCTGCGCCGTTCCGCCGGTCGGCGACATGGACTGCGACGGTCTCGATGATGTGAGCAATGATCCTTGCGTAGGACCCGCCGGCCCGGTCAATACGTTCAACCGCTGCCAGGCGACCATTGCACAATGTGCCGACAGTGGAGGCACCCAGCAGTGCGCTGCCGGAACCGATCTGCGGCTGAACCTCGGTGGCCCTCAGGCGACCGACTGCGCCGGCAACACCTGGTTGGCCGAAACCAATCCGACGGGCATGGCCAGCGCAGGTAATGTTGCGGCAGAGTCGACCATCGTGACCGGCTTGTTCGGCTGCACGGATCCGGTCACGGAGTCCATCGTGCTGTCGACACGTTTCGCCGCCCCCTTGAACCGGGCCTATCCCGTCGAAGACGGCACCTACATCGTGAACATGCTGTTCTCCGAGGCCTTCAGCGGTCGTGGAACGGGCTGCGACGGCGGCATCGGGTGGCGCGTGTTCGATATCGCCGTCGAAGACACGACGCTCTACAGCGACTTCGACCAGTTCGCGACAGGACTCGGCGAGAACCTCGTCGGTTGCGGCAGCCCGGTGGTCCGCAGTGCGGTGGTAACGGTCAGCGACGGGTCGCTCGACTTGAGTTTGACCCCCTCGGCAGACAACGGGGCGCTCAAGGCAGTTGAAGTTCTCCGGGTCACCGGCTGCACGATCGACGACGATTGCCCCGCCATGCCTGACACATGCTCGATCTCTACCTGCATCGACGGTACGTGCGAACGCACCACGGCGCCCGATGGCGCCGCCTGCGACGACGGCGACAAGTGCACGACGGCCGACCAGTGCGTCATGGGCGTCTGCCTGGGCGCGCCCCTCGACTGCATTGATGGAGATGCGTGCACGACCGATGACTGCGTTGACGGTACGTGTGTCAACGAACCCATCGATTGTAACGATGGTGACGCATGCACGACCGATGGTTGCACCAACGGCGGGTGTGTCCTCGAACCCATCGACTGCGACGACCTGGACCCCTGCACCCTCGACAGTTGCCTGGATGGCATCTGTAGTCACGATGCAGTGGACTGCGGTGACGGCAACCCGTGCACGGTTGACGGGTGTGAAGGGGGCGAGTGTACCAACGAGCCCATTGCCGGTTGTTGCCTGACGGACAAGGGCTGTGACGACAGACTCGAGTGTACGATCGATCAGTGCATCAGCGGTGTCTGCAACAACGAACCCATCGCCAAGTGCTGTGAGGACGCAGCGGAGTGTGACGACGGTGATGTGTGCACGGCCGACGACTGTATCGGCAACACCTGCGCCCATGACGCCATCCCGGAGTGCTGTGAGGCCGATATCGACTGTGACGATTTCGACGCCTGCACGACCGACACCTGCACCGACAATACCTGCGTCAACGAGAGCGTCCCGGACTGCTGTGTCGATGTGGCGGAGTGCGACGACGGCGATGCCTGCACGGCCGATGACTGCACCGACAACATCTGCGTGAATGTAGATATCCCGGGCTGCTGCGTCGACGCGACGGATTGCGACGACGGCGATGTGTGCACGACCGACGACTGTGACGGCGCGTGCATCAACGACCCCATTGCAAACTGCTGCCTCACTGAGGAGGACTGCGACGACAGCAACCTGTGCACGACCGACATGTGCACCAAGAACCGCTGTGTCAATGAACCCATTCTCGACTGTTGCACTATCGACTTCGATTGTGACGATGATGACGCCTGTACCGAGGACGTGTGTATCCGTGGCGCATGCCTCAACAAGCCCATCGGTGCATGTTGCAATGAGACCACGGATTGCGACGACGATGATCCGTGCACTGAAGACGCATGCATCGACCATACCTGTCTCCACAAACCCGATGGCGGATGTTGCAACGGTCCTGAAGAGTGTGTCGACGGTGACGCATGCACGATCGATACTTGCGACGACAATGTCTGTACCCATGCCCCGCTGGATTGCGACGACATGAATAGCTGTACGACCGACGCTTGTGTCGCAGGGGACTGTCTCAACGAGCCGTTGCCTGGCTGCTGCGTCATCGACGAAGATTGCATCGATGGCTCGATGTGCACGACGGACATCTGTGTGGACGGCACGTGCATGCACGAACCCATCGCCGATTGTTGCAAGCGGGATATCGATTGCGACGATGCCGACCGGTGTACCGTCGACACATGCGTGGCCGGAACCTGCATCTTTGAACACACACCCGACTGCTGTCGCGACGATATCGAGTGTGATGACGGCATTCCGTGTACGGTCGATACCTGTTTCCAGGACACCTGCTTCAACCTGGACACGGTGTGCCCCGATGGCGAGGTCTGCAATACGGTCACCGGTGGATGCGGACTGCCGTGTGGTGATCTTGGCGATTGTGCGGACATGGATGGAGACACCATTCGTGACGACAACTGCGTGTGGTGGGACTGCACGGCCGGTGGCACATGTGCGAGTATCGCAACGGTCTTTGCCGATTTGGGCGGTTTTCTCGGTGACTGCCCGCCCGACGGCGTCTCCGACGGCAATGACACATTCCACGTGCTCAACTGCTTCGCCGACCAGGACACGTCCGGCCCCGGCAGTGAGTATCCGTGCGAAAATCTACCCTCGCCGTTTGCCTATAACGTCGACGCCGGTGGGGTCTTTGGTGATTGTCAACCGGACGGTGTGTGTGACGGCGGCGATGTCTTCCATGTGCTGGCCGCGTTCGGCAAGACGACCCCGTGCACCTGTTCGGACGGAGGCCCGACGCCTCAGGCTCCGCCCATCATTACCGAGCGCACCACGCTGGTTGCTACACGATCAGTACGCCGCGTACGCCCGGGGCATGTCTTCGACGTTGATGTGCGATTGGGTTCGGGGATCGAGGACCTGCGTGGGTATCAGCTGCACTTTGATGTTTCGGGAGGTCGTCGTGGCCATGTCGCAATCATCGACATAGCGATCGAAGACCGGCCTGATGCGGCATTCGCGGGCCGTGGTCCACTCGAGGCGCTGAATGTCTTCTCTGGGCAACTGTTCAGTGGCCTGCAGGGTCCCGGTATCGAAGTGGCCGCCGGCGCGTATCTCGCCACGATCACGATTCGCGTCAGCGACGATGCGGCGGGGCGTTTCAGCATCGACCTTCTGCACGACGACCATGACCCGCAGGCGCGGACCTTCCTGTTCGCCACGCCTATGGCCGGGAAGATTGCAGTTGACGGCAGCACCGCTGTGACCATCGATATCGACGCCGGCCGCCGTGGTGGTTCGCTTCGTTGATCGTCAGCTGCTGACGTACGCGCTGACTCGGCGTCACTCCGAGTATCACCGCAGGACGTGCGCTGGCCGATGATGCATCGTCCTGCCGATTGCAGTCGCGACATTGGGAGATTGGGGACATCGCATGCACACCACTACGCTCGCAGCCGTTTCTGGACTGCTAGGCGCGGTCGCTTTCGGCGGAGCAGCCATCGCTGGCGACCTGGTCGTCGGTGGGATCATTTTCTCCGACATCGACGATCCTTTGTTGAGTGGAGTCAATGACGTTGACATCACGGTCACCGGCAATGGTCGTACGCTGAAGACGACGACGGCGTTCAACGGCGTTAACGGTCTGTGGGTCCTCTCCGGACTGGACGAGGGGCTCTACGTCATCGATGCGGAACTCGACGGCTGGTGCTTCAATATCCGTGTTCCGGAACAAACGACCCTCGGCGGCCCACCGCCTTTGACCATGCTGATCAACGAAGCACAGCAACCAGGCAACGGCAACATTCAAATCCTCGGGACGCGTTCAGATGATCCGGCCACCTGTGCCAACGGCAGATGCACGGATGCGTTCTTCTGCGCAACGGGCAACGAGTGCATCCTGACGGCATGCAGGCCGGATGACCCTGAAGCTCGCGCTGACGGCTGTACCGAACGCTGCGGTCTCGGCGTCCTGTGTGCAGACGGCAGCGGGGTCTGCGATCCCACGTGCACGTGCATCGATCTCCCGGGATGCTCGGCCTTCAGTGAGTGTGCGGACCTCGATCGTGACCAGCGACGCGACAACCCGTGTGTGTGGTGGGCATGTGTCGAGCGAACGTGTCAGCCGACCCCCATCCAGTTCGCCGACCTCGGAGGACAGTTCGGAACATGCCAGCCCGATGGTGTAGTCGATGGGAACGATCGTTTCCACGCGCTGAACTGCTTCGCCAACCAGGATACAACTCCGGGATCACCTTATCCGTGCGATCTCGCGGCGCCGCACGCACTGCGGGGCGACGCGGGTGGGGCGTTCAGTACGTGTGTCCCCGATGGCGTGTGTGATGGCAATGAGGCGTTCTTGACACTCAACGAGTTCGGCGGCGTTGCGGGGTGCAGATGTCCGTTGAACGGAGGCCTCCCTGGTCCGTCTCCCCAACCACCTCCGAGCCCCGCGCTCGCGACGTTCGAACCGCCCCGGATCGCTCTCCGTCCCGCCACGCAGGACACCCTCGAGGTTCGGTTGGCGGCACCGCCCAGCGGCCTCCGGGGGTATCAGCTGCAAGTCCTGGCCAGCGGCGGCCTCAGTGGTCGCCTCGAGATCGTCGACCTGCTGATCGATGGTCAACGTCATGACGCGGCGAGACAGGGGCGGACATGGCATGCGTTCAGCCTCGACGGTGACCAGGTGGTCGCCGGCTTCGCCATGCCCGATCGAGCGGCAGGCTACCTGGTGACCGTCGTCGTTCAGGCTTCCGCTGATGCCATGGGAACCTTCGTCCTCGAGCTGGCCTCGACGAGCCGACTGTTTTCGGCCGCGGGGGGAACAAAACGCCCAATAGGCCGGGCGATTTGTGTCGTCCAACGCGAGTGATCGAGGCCCTTCGCAAGATCGCGGCCCACCACTGAGTTACCGAAGGCCAGTCGCAAGCGGATCTTAACGACGCCTGAGATGTGATTGTTCCACTCGATGCTCGGCGTGAACCGAACCGCTCATTCCCCGCCGGCCGGGTTTGCGGTAGGATATGAAGCGGCGATCGGACTCGTGTTGCCACGTCAGCACCGGGAATGTCATTGTTCCGCAGCACGTTCGGGGGGACTTCAGCGGCGACCGTTCCTGGAGGGAGAGATGAAAAACCTTCGTATCATGACCGCCCTGTGGCTCGCGCTGCCGGCTTGGCTGGTGGGCGCCGGGCCAGCGCAGTGGGACCATTCGACGCCATTCGAAACCGCGGCGTACCCTGGCCCCCTCCGCGTGGATTCGCGCCCGCGGCACGCGCGGCAACCACTCGGAGACGTCGCCTGCACCATCGACGAGGACTGCGACGACGGCAACCCATGCACGGCGGACGTCTGCGCCGCTGGCTCATGCTCCAACGATCCGAACAGTGCTCCGTGCGATGACGGCAATGCCTGTACGACCGGCGATCAGTGCAGCGCCGGAACCTGTATTGCCGGCGCACCTGTCGACTGCTCGGACGGGGAACCCTGCACCGATGACTCCTGTGATCCGACGACGGGGTGCCTCAACACGGACAACACCGACCCGTGTGATGACAATGATGCATGCACGACGTCGGATACCTGCGCAGGAGGCGTGTGCGTGGGGGGGCCGCCGCTGCATTGCGATGACGGCGAACCGTGTACGGACGACAGTTGCGACAGCAGTGTCGGCTGTATCACCTCGCCCAACTCTGCGCCATGCGACGATGGCAACGCCTGCACGACCGATGATCTCTGCGCCGGAGGCGTATGTGTCGGTAGCCTGCCACCGAACTGTGACGATGGTCAAGTGTGCACCGACGATTCCTGCGACCCGGCGACAGGGTGCGTCAATGCGCCGAATTCTGACCCCTGTGATGACGGTGACGCGTGCACAACCGGTGATCTATGCGCCAATGGCGTGTGTGTCAGTGGCGCTCCGCTCGATTGTGCCGACAACAACCCGTGCACAGACGACCTTTGCGACCCGGCCAGCGGCTGCGATCATCCCCCGAACAGCGCGGCGTGCGACGACGACGATGCCTGCACAACAGACGACCTCTGTGTCGACGGACTGTGTATCGGCGGCGCCGCCCTGGATTGCGCTGACGGCAATGACTGCACCACGGACAGCTGTGATCCGATCCTCGGATGCATGCACATCCCCCATTCGAATGCGTGTGACGATGGCGACCTGTGCACGGTACAGGATTCGTGCTCAGACGGCGTTTGCACTGGATCTCCACTCGACTGCAACGACAACGACCCGTGTACCGATGACAGCTGCGCGGCCATGGTCGGCTGCGAACATGTCCAGAATAGCGCGACATGCGATGATCTCGATGCCTGTACAACCGACGATATCTGCTCAGCCGGCACCTGCAGCGGCACACCGCTGAGCTGCAACGATGGCAACGACTGTACGGACGACAGCTGCGATCCTGTGACCGGCTGTCAGAACGATCCGAACAATGAGCCCTGTGACGATGGCGACGCCTGCACCGCCATCGACACCTGCGCCGGTGGACAGTGCGTCGGTGGTCGGGCCCGTGATTGCGACGATGGCAATCCGTGCACCGATGACAGCTGCGACCCCGCAAGCGGCTGCATCAACATACCCAACAGCCTGGCGTGCGACGATGGCAATGCCTGCACGACGAATGATCTCTGCGCCGACGGCGTGTGTGTCAGTGGCACTCCGCTCGATTGTGCGGACTCCAACCCGTGCACCGACGACATCTGCGACCCGGCCAGCGGGTGTGACCATCCTCCGAACAGCGCGATCTGTGACGATGGCGATGCCTGTACGAGCGGTGATGTCTGCACAGCAGGTGTCTGTGTGGGGGGGGGACCACCGACGTGTGACGATGGCAATCCATGCACCGATGACAGCTGCGACCCCGCAAGCGGCTGCGTGTTCACACCGAACAGCATACCCTGCGACGACGGCAACTCGTGCACGACCCAGGACATGTGCACGGACACCGTATGTGTGGGCGGAGGTGGCCCTGACTGTGACGACGGTAACCCGTGTACGAACGACAGCTGCGACGTCGAGCTTGGCTGCGTGAACACGAATAACACGGCCGCGTGCGACGACGGCAATGCCTGCACCACTGCCGATGTGTGCGACGCAGGCACGTGCACCAGTGGCCCCGAACTGGACTGCGACGACGGCAACCCGTGCACACATGACGCCTGCGACCCTGCAAGCGGCTGTGTCTACACCCATAACACGGAACCATGCGATGACAGCGACGCGTGCACCAGCCAGGACGTGTGCGCGGCCGGCGTGTGCTCCGGAACGAACATCACCTGCAACGATAACCATCCATGCACGAATGACGCGTGCAACCCGACATCGGGATGCTTTTTTACAGCCAATGCAGCACCGTGTGACGACAGCAACGCCTGTACTATCGACGACGCCTGCGAGGGGGGGGCCTGCAGCGGCGCGCCGTTGAATTGCGAAGACAATAACCCGTGCACCACAGACAGCTGCAATCCGGCGCTGGGATGCGTCAATGTGCTGAACAACGAGCCGTGCGACGACGGCAACGCCTGTACGACTGGGGACATCTGCAGTCTCGGAAATTGCATTCCGATCGGCGCCCTCGTGTGCGACGATGAGAATCCATGCACGACTGATTCCTGTGACAGTGCCACGGGGTGCGTATTCACCAACACGACTGTGCCGTGCGATGATGGGGACGCCTGCACTGAGGGAGAGGTGTGTCAGAACGGTACTTGCGGAGGCGGATCCGCCGTGGTGTGTGACGACGGCAATCCATGCACGGACGATTCCTGCGACGCGGTCATCGGCTGTACCGCAACGAACGTCGCCGGCTCATGTGATGATGGTGATCCCTGCACCGCCGGAGACTCGTGCGTCAACGGGCTGTGTGTCGGAGCAGACGACGGCCAGAGCACGGTGTACAAGATCAGACTGGCCGATCTCCTCGGCTTGAGTGTCCAGTGCGACGAGGATGAATTCTTCAACGGCCAAACCTGTGATCTCGAGCCTGGATTCCAGTGGATGGATACCGGGACCGCCCCGGTCAAGGAAATCCGCATCGCCATGAACGTCGGTATTGATTGCCACCTGCCTGGTGCAATTCAGTTCACCAAGCTGAACGGTGAGTTCAACGCGCCGTTCTTTACCCCGGAACAGGTCTGTCATTGTCCGGTGAGCGATGGGGGGCGTGTGATCCAGCTCAACCTGAATCCGGGCAACTACAATCTCGGCGGCCTCAATACATTCCGCTTGGCCAATCCGGACCACACCTGTGTGGGGCTGCGTACCGAACCCGCGTGGGGCTTCGGAGTGTTTGCCGAGGTCACCGTGGTCTATGAGCCGCGTTTTACGATTGGCGGATCGGTTTATTCCAATCTCACTGACCCACTCGGCAGTGGGGCGGCCAACGTCGCCGTGCACATCGAATGCACCAGCGGATTCGAAGACACCGTCGTGACGTCCTGCGACCCGGTCGGACTGTGGCAGGCCTCGAACGTGCCTTGTGGTGACTGCAACTTGACCGTCAGTACGACGGGTGGCGGATGCGCCGATTCGTTCAGTCACGTGATCGCTGGGCAAATCGTCAGTGAGGCGGCCATCACGGTTCCGGTCGATGCCGAGAATGAGGCACAGAACCAGAGCATTCAATTCCTTCTCGGGTTCATCCCGTTCGATTTCAATGGTGACGACATCGTCACGCTCGTCGGCGATCTGCAGCCCTTCGTCGATTGCGTGTTCTTCGGTGCCTGCGGGGTGGAGACGTGCCCGGAACCAGGGTGCAGCTGTCGTGGTGATTGCAACGGTGATGGCTTTCTCAGTATCGTTGGCGACGTGCCGTGCTTCGTTGACTGCCTGTTCTTCGGCGAGTGCGCGGGTTGCGACCGTGATCCGTCAGCGTCAGCAGGCCTGACTATCGGCGGCGCGATATTCGATCGCGCAACCGACCCCTTGAGAAGTGGTGTTGCCGGCCTTGAAGTGAAGCTGGCTGCCGCCGACGGCACGCCGCTGCGTTCCACGCGAACCGCCGAATTCGGGTTGTGGCATTTTGATGCGGTCGAAGCGGGCCACTACATCGTGACGTTCGGTCACGCCGCAACGTCAAGGGTCGTCATCGTCAGCAAGACCAACGAACAGGCCAATCAGAGCCTGATCTGGAAGCGTCCCCGACCACGCACCCCCGCGTCAGGTCGCTTGCGCGAGTAGCGGTGCCGGAACAGCTCAGCACCCGGCTGCATGCTGTGCGAGAAACAAGAATCAGTGCTCCCCGTACGTCCCCACGCGGCACAACTCCGTGTTGCTGAACACCTTCAGTCTCAAATAGCGCCCGCTCCGCCCGACCCCGATCAAAAGTGGAGAGATTTGACTCGCATGGCCTACACAATAGTGTATATTCTCATTAGAAAGCTCTAAACACTGTCTCCCACAGCCAGGTCGGCTTGCGACGCTTTTATGGGAAACTGGCTTCCAAAATCGTGAAAACGAGCGCGAGTCACGAGCCGCCTGGCTTTAATTTCTTCGTCCTCCCACACCCACGAGTCCAATCGAGCCTCTGCCCTGAGTTCTGCCGGCGGTTCTTGCTGATTCCGGTCTGCGGCACATTGCATATTGGCACAGGACGATTCCGCGTCTGATGTCGGTCCCGCACTCGACATCTCAGGCTCCCGAATCAGTCGGCAGTCGCCGGCGTCGACGGGACCGGTGTGCCGACCGCCATTGGCGGTGACCTCGCGACATTGACGCTGCGCGCCACGTCGGCAGCGCCCGGCACGTTCGTGGTGGATCTCCGGGGATCAGACCCATCCTGATGACCGCACGTTCCTGTTCCCGACGGAGCCGCGTGGCCACATCGCACTCAGCGGCACGACGCCGTCATCGCGGTTTCTCCGGCAGAGTCCGCGCGGAAGCGCAGCAGCCGCTATTCCGTTGAACCGTTCAATGGCCCAGTGGCCGCCTCGCTCGAGACGGCCTTTTTCTATATTGTGGTCCAATGAACGAGGACTCCACGCTGTGATTCACACACCTGGCCTGATACTCCTGCTGCTGTGGCCCGCGTCCGTTCTCACGGAATCGGCGCCACTCGTCGACATCGCCGCCGACTGCGGACTGCTGTTCGAGCACAGTGCAGGCAGTACCGGCCAGTACTTCTTCCCGGAGATCGCAGGTGCAGGGGGGGCGGTGTTCGATTACGACGGCGATGGCGATCTCGACATATACGCCGTGCAAGGTACACCGCTCCAGGGGCCGGCTGGCCCGGCCTCCCGCAACAGATTGTTTCGCAACGACTTACAAGACGGCACGCCACGCTTTGTCGACGTCACCGCAACCGCCGGAGTCGGTGATGTCGGGTACGGCATGGGCTGCGCGGTCGGGGACTACGACAACGATGGTGATGACGATCTGTTCGTTACGAACTTCGGCCCGGACGTCCTGTACGCCAACCAGGGGAACGGCACGTTCGCCCGGGTCGTTTGGGATGCCACACCCCGCGACGAACACGGTCAGGCCATTGAGCACCTCGACCAGTGGAGCACCAGCGCCACGTTCACCGACTACGATCGCGACGGCCTGCTCGATCTCTATGTGTGCCGCTATGTTCGCTTCGTACCGGAGCACAATCCGCCGTGTCACGGTCGATCGAGTCGGCGGGACTACTGCGGCCCCGAGTCCTTCGATCCCTCTCCCGATCGCCTGTTTCGCAATCTGGGAAACGGTACATTCATCGATGTCACGACGTCCAGCGGCATCGACCAGGCCCGGGGCAGTAGCCTCGGTGTCGTCGCATCCGACTTCAACCGCGACGGGTGGCCCGACATTGCAGTGGCCGTCGATGGCCGGGCCAACCATCTGTGGATGAACCAGGGCAACGGCCGCTTCATCGACACGGCGCTACTCGCAGGTGTCGCGTACAACGCCGACGGCGTTCCCGAAGCAGGAATGGGCATCACTGCCGGCGACTTCGACGAGGACGGCGACGACGATCTCCTTCTGTCCCATCTGGTCGGCGAGCACAATACGCTGCTGGTCAATGATGGTGACGGCCTGTTCGCTGACCGCACGGCGGTCTTTGGCCTGGGGTCGCTCAGCCGGGCATACACCGGGTTCGGTGTACGGTGGTTCGACTTCGAAGGCGACGGGGATCTCGATTTTGTGGTGGCCAACGGCGCGGTCAAGCTCGATGAGCATGCGGTTGATCGCGCGTTCCCGTATCAACAACCCAACCAGCTCATCGTGAATTCAGGTGCACCCGCGGTTCACCTTTGCTGACCACTCTGAATCCTCTCCGGCCCTCACGGAACCGCGGGTTTCCCGCGGAGCCGCTTTCGGAGATCTGGACAATGACGGCGACACCGACATCGTCGTGTTCAATTGCAATGGTCCGGCGCAACTGCTGAAGAACACGGCAGGGGATGCTGCAACGTGGTGCGTCATCCGCCTCCGTGGGCGCACGCAACGTTCCGCCGTGGGCGCCATCGTGGCACTCGAGGGCGACGACGGTCGTCTGCTGCATCGCCGCATGCACCGTGATGGCAGTTATCTGTGCGCTCACGATGACCGGGTGCGCTTCGCAGTGACCAGTCCGCGCAAACATCTCGTGCGGGTATCCTGGCCCAGTGGACAGGTCGAGCGCTTCGATGTCACACCGGGGCCGGTTCAGACACTCGTGGAAGGCCGTGGCACTGCCGCAGTCGCCACCCGTCCGAACGCGCCGCGTCCGTCACCTCCGCAAACGCCCGCTGTGGATGTGGCGACGGCGCGTACACCTCGGGCCCTTCCCGGAGAATTCCCCATCGACAGCCTCAGCACCCGTGTCAGGAACCAGATCGAGAGCGCCCGTCAGACGGTGGTCCACGAACCGGACAACGCTGCCGCGCACGCAGCCCTGGGCATGGTGCTGCATACATACGAGTTGTTCAACGCGGCCAGCGCCAGCTATGAACGGGCGGTCGCCCTCGACGACACACACCCGGAGTGGCTGTACTACCTCGCACTCACCGCGAGTCACAGCGGTGCCTTTGACCGTGCGGCCCACGCCCTCGATCGTATTCTGACGCATACGCCTGACAACGTCGCCACGCTCCTCGAACGCGGCGAAGTCGCTTTGCGTCAAGCGGACACGACCACCGCGGAGACCATGTTTCGCAGAGCGCTGCTGCACTCCGCGGAACCTGCTGCCACCGCAACCGCTTTGTGCGGACTCGGACGAACGCTAGAACGTAGCGGACGCCATGAAGAGGCATCCAAAGCTTTGGGCGAGGCCATCACCCTGGCGCCCGATTACGCCCTGGCTCACTACACACTCGCACGCATCGAACGCGAACGTGGAACACGTGCCGCAGCCGAACGGCATGCCGAGCTGGCCGTGCGCTACACCGGCCGACGTCCCGAGTACACCGATCCATGGATCGACGCTCTGCGGGACCTCGCAGGAGGGCCCATACACGCGCTGCACGAAGGCATCGACCTCATGCAGGCGGGGCGCTTCGACTCCGCGCTGCCTCTACTCGAACAGGCCGCGCGCGAACGGAACGATCTGGCCGAGGCCCACGCCCATCTCGGTGCCCGTCTGCTCAAGCTCGGACGTCAACGAGCGCTCGCGGCACTGCGCAACTGCCGTGACGCTCGACCCACCAGTTATGCCGATGCCCACTATCACCGTGGTGTCGGCATCCGCCAAACAGGCCACCCGGGCGATGCTGCCCGGCACTTTCGCCAGGCCCTCGCGGTTCGACCGGATCACTTCGACGCCCGCTACGGCCTGGCCCTGTGCTTGCTCGACCTCGGAGACCGTGACGCCGCAGCAATTGAACTGCGCCGCCTGATTCCGCTCGGGCCGCAGGACCCCAGAGCGCCCAAGACCCTGGCCCGGATGCTGGCGGAGGACCGCGATGACCGTGCCGCCCTCGATGTCCTGACCGCGGCGCTGGCCCGCATGCCGGACGACATGACGCTGCGGAATCGGGCTGCCTGGCTGCTGGCCACCTCAGGTGACGAGACCGTGCGGGACGGCCAGCGCGCACTGGCGTGGGCCACCCGGATCTGCGCACACACCAATTTCAGCGAACCTCGGGCAGTGGACACACTCGCGGCGGCGCAAGCGGAAACCGGTGCTTTCGAGCAAGCCGCGGTGACCGTGGGCAAGGCCCTCTCCGCCGCGCGGGCGCGCGGCCAACAGGTGTACGCGGAAGAATTGGCCCGGCGCCAACAGTTGTACCGCGCGGGTAAACCCTATCGGCGTCCGGCACGACACGATGATTGAACAGGACAGGGCTCTGTCAGAAACCCAGGTTTCACCGAGGTCGAGTCGTGCGACTGCGCCGTCGAGGATGGGCGGATCGTCGGTCAGGAATCAGCGCGTGCGCAACGGTCTCGATTGAACGGCAGCCCGGCCCTGCTCGATGAGGGAGGTTTGCCCGGTGGAGACCTGGTGGGTGCTGCGCGTGCCGTCTGGCCAGGTCACCCGTGCCGTGACCACACCGCCCGCCGGTGCGTCGGGACAGCCGAAATAGGCCACGAACGGATCGGCGGACTGAAAACTACCGCCGCGTAACCAGCGGGACTGTCGCCTCGTGCCCACCAGCAGCTCGATCATGGCACCCAGGCCGCGATGATTGCCGCCCGCCGCCCGCAGAGCAATGGTCACGGAAGGCTGAGCGGGCGCGTCGTTGCGCAACACGACGACCGGTCCGTTCAAGGTCGTCATGAGGATGTCCACGTCGCCATCTTCATCGATATCCCCGAAGGCGGTCGCCCGACCGCGATACGATTTCTGCAGCGCGGCCCCTGCCGTCGTAACACGACGAAAACGCTTGCCACTGCGTTCGAACAGCATGGCCGGCTGGTCGTACTGCGAATCGATGTCATGGGTCGCGGCCTCGGGATAGACATGCCCGCTCGAGTAGAACAGATCCTCATCGCCGTCATTGTCGAAGTCATAGAAGCCGGCGCCCCACGACAGATACGGCTGGCTGATCATGGCCAGGCCGAACTGGCTGGTGCGGTCCTCGAACATGCCGCCTCCCAGGTTGAGGTGCAGCGTATTGGTATCACTCGAGAAGTTGGTGGTGAAAACATCGGGCAGGCCGTTGCCATCGACGTCCCCCAGGGCGATCCCCATCGTGGCCTGATTGCTCCCGTCGTAGTTGCACGACACACCGGATAGTTGTCCCATGTCGCGAAAACGAAGGCCGCCGAGATTCTCGAACAGGAAATTGGCATTCGAATCGTTGCCCACCAGAATGTCCTGATCACCGTCCGCATCAGCGTCGAAGACCATGACCCCGAGACCGTAGCTCGGCCGGACTGCAGCACATCCGCTGGCCGACGTAATGTCGACGAACACCCCACCCCGATTCTCGTACAGGATGTCCGCCTGGGCGGCGAGCCCGGAGGGGCCCGCCATGACCGGTACACCTTTGAAACTGACGCCCGCACGCGAGGGCGGACGCGTCGCATCGAATTGCAGGTAATTCACGACGTACAAGTCCAGGTCACCATCGGCGTCGAGGTCACCGAACGATGCCGAGGTACTCCACCGCGGATCGCTCACGCCTGTCGCCGTGGATACATCGACGAACCGCCGGCCGGCATCATTGCGCAGCAGCACGTTCGCACCGTAGCAGGTGACGAACAGATCGTCGAAACCATCATTGTCATAATCACCGACCGCCACGCCCATGGCCCACCGCTTGAGAGTGATCCCGCACGGGGCGGTGACGTCGTGAAACGTACCATCGCCACGCCCTGCGAACAGCCGCGATCCAGGGCCGGCCTCCGGATCCGACAGCGTCGAACCGTTGGCCAGAAACACGTCGAGATGACCATCGTTGTTGTAGTCGAACAGCGCGATGCCGCCGCCATCGACCTCGAGTATGTGTCGCGATGGTGTGGTTCCGCACGTCATCGTTGCCTGCAATCCGCTTGCAGACGTCACATCCGTGAACATCAGCTGACCTGCGTGCACGATATGTGGCGTAGCCACGATAGCACTGATCGCGGCGACGAGACAGCGGTGGTGGATGGCTCTCATTGGTCCTCCGGGCGATGGCGTGGATTCGTTGGCCTGACACGCTCGCGAACCTCTTCGAACAACTCGCGAGCCCGCTCGGCCGCTGCTGTGTCGCCCAGACGTGTGCACACGCGGGACAGCTTGAAATAGACCGTATAGTTGCTGGGGTTCAAAGCGATCGAACGCTCGAATTCCGCCCGCGCTGCAGGCAGGTTCGCCTCACGCATGTGCACATCTCCCAGACGGGCGCGGGCCTTCGATTCGACCACTTTCTGCCCGGTGCGCGCGGCGATATCGATCGCTGCGCCGAACTGTGTGGTCGCCGCTGCGAGTTGGTCGCGATCAAAAGCGATCAAACCGAGCGCGAAGTGAGCGTCGGCGTACCCGGCATGGCTCTTGAGGTAACTCGTGAATTGTTTGTCCGCTTCGTCGATGCGTCCGAGGTAGTACAAACACCACCCGTAAAACATTCGAGCCGGCGCGTAACCCGGATCCAGCGCGATCGCCCGCTCGAAGAGCGGCAATGCCTGCTCGTATTTTTTCTGCTTGTGGAATGCCAGGGCCAGGTACAACTGGACCCGCGCGTGGTCAGGATGCTGCTCGGCCAGCGGCGCGAGTCGAAGCTGGACCTCGACGTAATTCCCCTGGTGCAACAACTCGCCACACTTCTGCAGGTAGGCATCCAGTGCCGAATTGTCAACGGTGGGAGGCGTACCACGCCGTGCTGCCGTGCTGCCTGCGCAACACAGTATGATCAGGAGTACGCGCGCGACAGACATTCGTGATCCCCGGTCTTTTGGTGTCATTGTGTTAGAATACCCGGCGTCGGCCCGGGACCCCACATGGAGCACACGTGCCCCACATTCTGATCATTGTAGCACTGTTCGGCGACTCAGGTCGGCCCCGCATGACTGCGCCGCCGGAACCACCGACGACCGGATACGTCGCCGACGGCGCCTGCACTGCGTGTCACCGGGCCCTCGCGCACGGTTTCTCCGAGGTCGGCATGGGCCGGTCCTTCCAGCCGTTCCGCGCGGACGCCGCCATCGAGGATTTCGTCGACAACCATTATTTCCACCGCCCATCCAATCGTCACTACGAGATGACCCTGGAGGAAGGCCGGATGGTCATCACACGCTATCGCATGGATACACGTGGAATCCGCTATGCAGTCCGACGCCAGACGGCCGACTTCGTAGTCGGTTCGGGGAACCATTCGCGGGGGTATCTGTATCGCCTGCCAACAGGCGACATGTTCCAGATGCCCATCGCATGGTACACACAATCGGGACGTTGGGGCATGGCTCCCGGATTCGATACGGCGCAGCACGAAGACTTCGATCGTATGGTCACACGTCAATGCATGTTCTGTCATAATGCCTATCCCCAATACACGCCGGGCAGCGACGCGTTCGGCCAGCCACATCGTTTTCCGAAGGATCTGCCTGCCGGGATCGGCTGCCAGCGGTGCCACGGGCCCGGCGCACGTCACGTGAACCTCGCTGCCTCGGACGACGCTCCGGTCGGAGCCGTTCGCGATTCGATCGTCAATCCCGCGCGCCTGTCCGCAGAGCGTCGCGACGACGTCTGCCTGCAGTGTCACCTGCAGCCCACGAGTCGCCGCACGAGTTTCATTCGCCGGTTCGGTCGTGCCGACTACAGTTTCCAACCCGGCGAGACCCTCAGCGATTATCTGGTCCACCTCGACATCGAACGGTCCCCTGCGGAGGATCCCTTCGAGATCAATCACCACCCTTATCGCCTGCACCAGAGCACATGCTACACCGCCAGCAGCGGACGACTGCATTGCGTGACGTGTCACGATCCGCACCACAAAGTCGCCCCCGACGACCGCGCGGCGCACTACCGCCAGCGATGCCTGGGCTGCCACGGCCAGGACGACTGTGGCGAACAACATCCTGCGGGAGCCGCTGCGGCCGACTGCACCGCATGCCACATGCCGCGCCGGCGCACGGATGACGTGATCCACGTCGTGATGACCGACCACCGCATCCAGCGCCGGGGCTCACCCGCTGCGCTCGACCCGCGGCACGAACAGGCCACGCCGGAGGGCGCGGCCCGCCCGTTCCGCCCGCGCGGTCCAGCGCTGGACGTCTATGCAGCGCTGGCCGATGCCGCGGATTTCCAGCCGGCCAGCCTGCAGCGACTCGTCGGCACGGTCGACGCCGCGGGGGGGGCATTGGAATTCGATTTTCAACTCGGCCTGAGCCAATTCCAGGCCGGCGACCTGCACGGGGCACGAAGCACCTTCGAGCGCATCGTCGAGCACCACCCACAACTCGCCTCGGCCCGGCTGAACCTCGGTCGAGCCTACGCTGCGACCGGTGCAGCAACTCGGGCCGCAGCAGCTTTTCGCAGCGCTGCACGCCTCGATCCCAACCTCGCCGAAGCCCACTACAACCTGGCCACTCTCGTCGGCAGACTTGATCCCGCGGAGGGCGAAAGGCATTACCGCATCGTCCTGGCACTGCGCCCCGGTCACGCGCGGGCCGCGTTGAATCTGGGCAACCTCCTCGGCCGCCAGGGCGCCCTCGAGGAAGCCGTTGCACTGTTCGACGCGGCAGTGGCCGCTGATCCCGATTTGACTGCGGCGTATGTCAGTGGCGGCGCGGCCCGCCGCAACCTGGGACGCTGGGACAGCGCCATCACCACCTGGCAGAACGGTCTCACGGTCCTGCCGCAGAATCCCATGCTCGCAGTCGAGTTGGCGTGGGCCCACCTGATTCATCCGCAGCGAACGCGACGCGATCGCCAGGCCGCCTACCGGTATGCACAGATGGCTCTGACCATTGATCCGCATCAACGTCAGGCCCGGGAAACCATGGTGCTGCTCGCCGCCCTGGACGGCGATACCGTCCGAGTGACCCGGCTCCTGGACGCTGCAGGTGCTGTCGGGCCGCGCGCCGTGCTGCTGAAGGCCCTGGTGCACAAAGATCAAGACACTCTGGCACGAACCCTGGCCGCCCACCCCCAGCCCGCAGACCCCATGGACCGCGTCATTCGCCAGGTGGCCCGCGAAGCCCTGAGAGAGCCGCCCATCGTAGACAAGTCCAACTGAGCACGGGACTTCCGGTTCCCGATTAGGCGGTCCGTCTTGCGTCGAAACGAGTACGCTGATAGGATTAAGGCTTATTCGAAACTGGGGAGTCCTGGCCTTACCTGCGCGTTCGCGTTGTCATCCGTAAACTTTGGGAGAAGTTCGCATGGAATTTGGGACACGAATAGGCTTGGTGGTCGTGAGTGCGCTCACCGCCGGACTGTTGTTCACACAGTCCGCGCTTGCCGATGGAATAAATTTCCAGAACACGACATCGTCCTCGATCAACCAGACTCAAGCTGAAGAATCATCGAACGAAAAAGAAGTCGCCAGTTTCGACTTCGACAACGATGGTGACCTCGATGTCCTCGTGGGCAACGGGTACTCGGATTTCGGAACTCGAAGAAACAAGCTCTACCGCAACGATGCCGGCGTGTTCAACGAGATCTCGGCACTCGTTCCGCTGTTCACCGGCAGTGATGTCGCCCGCAACGCCCTGGTCTCGGATTTCGATGCCGATGGGTGGAAGGACTTCATCATCGTGTGCGATAACAACACGGGTGGTGATCCCGGCCGGACGAAGTACTACCGCAACAACCACGTCGCTGGCAACCACGTCGGATTCGTCGAAGAGGGCAACGCCCGCCTCGGTCCGAGCACCGGTGGCGCAGCGTGCGGTGCCGTCGTGTTCAACGCCGACGGTGTCAACGGTGATGACCTGTACGTCGGCAACTACCCCGGTCCCAGCCAGGACACGATGTACCTCAATAACGGCAACGGGTTCTTCAACTCGGTCACTTCGACGATGGTTCCCACCGACAGTGATTACACCGTCGATGTCGCCAGTGGTGACCTGAACAACGACGGACAGATCGACCTGTTGATCGCCAACTGGACCAGTGATCAAAACTGGTTCTACTACAACAACCTGAACAATGCCGGCAGTGGTGAGGGCGACTTCCGCTACACGGGAAGCACGTCGAATTTTCCCACTGGCCAGAACGAAAACGCCATGGAAGCCAACGATTTCAACAAGGATGGCTTCCTCGATGTGTATCACAGCAATGCGGTCGGCTCCCAGGATCGCATACGCGTGGGCACCGGCTTCGACGCGTCCAACAAACTGATGGTGTCGCTCGTCGGTGCGAGCGAAGGCGCTCTGCCTTCGATCATCAACACCGTGTCGCGCAAAGCCACGGCGGCGGACCTCGATGGCGATGGTCTGCCGGAACTCATCGTCATGGCTGAAGGGCGACGTCCCGTCGTTCTCAGAAACGTCTCGGATCTCGGCGGAGACATCCGCTTCATCGACTGGACCCCACAGCTGGCCTTCCCCGACGGCTCGAGCCTCGGCGGCTGGCACGCCGATGTGTTCGATGGCACCGGCGATGGCCGGGCTGACATCTTCGTTGGCGGCTGGGCCAATGATCACTTCTTCGAGCAAACCGATTCGAACGAAGCACTCGAGTCCGAACTCATCGACCATGAGCTCCCCGAGTTGTACAACATCGACCCCGTCGCCATTTCCGGAATCGTGCAGGATGCGCCCTATGTTCTGGAGGTCTTGTCGCGCGGGACGTCTTCCGGGACATCCGGTAATGACACCGACTTCGGCGAGACGCTCAATGCAGACACGTACCGCCTCGAGGGTGTCCCGAGTGGCAGCATCGTGTCGGTCGTCCTCAAGAGCAGCAGCGATTACACCCTTGAAATCCTGAACGCGTCCGGCACGGTCCTGGCCACTTCGGATCGCGACGGCCTCGGCCAGGTCGAGGGCTACCAGATCACGGCCCCGGGCGGCGACCTGGGAGTCCGCGTCATCCTCGTCGAGTCCGTCAACGGTGGCGTGTGCACTGGCACGGCCAGCTGCGCCGATCTCAACAACGACGGACGGCGTGACAACGCCTGTGTCTACTCCGAATGCGTTGCGGGCGAGTGCCTCTCGACCGATGTCGTTTTCGGCGATGTCGGCAGCGAATTCGGCGTCTGCGGACCCGACGCAACTGCAGACGGCAACGATCGCTTCCACACGCTCAACTGCTTTGCCAACATCGACCCGAATGGTGGCCCGGGCGATGCCTATCCCTGCGACGACAATGCACCGTTTGCCATGAATCAGGATATCGGCGGCCAGTTCGGCAGCTGCACTCCGGATGGCACGTGTGACGGCAATGATGCATTCTTGACCCTCGCTGCATTCGAGGGCCAGGCCAACTGCAGCTGCCCCCTGGACCCGAGTCCCGAGTTCGAGCGCATCGAGACGAAGCCGGTCGTCATGGGCCAGGCCGAACTGATCCTCGTGGCCAACCGCAAGGTCGCACGGCCCGGCGAGCTCGTACAGATCGATGCCTACCTGAGCGGCACGCTACAGGATCTCCGCGGCTACCAGCTGCATACCACCGTTCGTGGTGGCGGCCGGGGGACCCTGAGCCTGCGTGACATTGCCATCGAGCAGCGCGACGACCACGTGTTCGGCGGCCAGGAAAGTTTCAAGGCATTCAACACGTCGACCGACCAGATGCTGGCCGGTCTCGAGAGCGACGGTATCGCGGTCAATGGTCGCGTGTACCTCGCATCCTTCACGTACCGTGTGGAGAAGGACGCAGCCGGAACGTTCCTCATCGATGTTCTGCACAACGACAACAACCCGGAACACCGCACGTTCCTCTTTGCGACCCAGCTCAACGGCCACATCGAAATCACGGGCACCACGCCCGCGACTTTCGAAGTCCCGCGACGCATGGCAACACGTGCCCGCTAGACCGTTGAAATAACCAACACGCAGCCGTCCCGGCCTCCCACGGCCGGGACGGCTTTTTTTCTGTCTGCAGCAGGGCTCGAGGCCGTCAAACGCTGATTTCCAGAGGGCCAGACGGTGATTTGTGGTCCAGCGCCTGGAAAACGGCAACCCGCGGCAGTGCTCGTGTCGACTAGACTAGAATCCCAGGAATTCCGGACCGATCCGTGTGGACGCGTAAAGGGTGTGTCATGGCGAGATGTGTGATAGTGGTGGCTCTGTTACCTGCATGGGTTGCGGCTCAGGACTGTACGCCGCCCAGTGCGGGGCCGGATCTCATCGTCGGGGATATCGCGTCCATCGTAAAGTGGGGGACGGTCGACGAGATCACCGGTTACTCGTGCTCGACGGTGTCGTTCAACATCGGGTCCGAGCCGGTCAGCTTCGAACCGACGACCACCGACCACCCGCTCATCGCTCAGCAAATGTACCGCCTGGCCAACGGTCGCATGGAACAGATCGGAATGAGCTGGGCAAAACACGGGTTCGGCGCCAACACCGACAGTACCTGTTGTCCGTGCGAGGATCCAGAGAACATCGTCCTGCTCGGCACATGGTGTGGTGATGTTTACAGCGCTTCGACCAACGGCTCGCAGGGCGGATTCGCCGGCGGGACCCGCGGTGGCCTCGGACCCCGTTCGGACATTCGTCCGCACGATGTCACCTTTTCATACCCCTATCCATTTCAAGGCGAACGCGGCGATGACATCTACAAGCGGCTGCAGATTGCCAACAGCGATCTCGATCCCGCGATGAATGTCGACGCACGTTACTTCATCGAAGTCCAGTACCTCGTGCCGGATGATTTCAGATCGGGCAACGACCTCAATAACGTGTCATATCGCGAGGTGCGCGTTGATGACTTCTTCGATGGGGGCTGGCGCATGGCGGTGATTGATTTCGTTCATCGCCAGCGACCGGCCATCGCTGCATGGGCTGATCTTGACGATGCGGTTACCCTCGAAGCGGTGGACGTGACGGACGACGGCCGCCTGATCCTCGCGCACCGCGCGAGCGAAAACACGGACGGCACCTGGCGGTATGATTACGCGATCTACAACATGAACGCATCCAATGCGGCCATTGCACTGCGCATCCCTGCTGCTGCTGCCGGCGTCACCGGCGCCGGCTTCAAGGACATCGATTACCACAGCGGCGAAATCCACGATTCCACCGACTGGACCGTTGGCGGTACGCCGGACGCAATCGAGTGGTCGGCCGTGCCGACGGGAGACGATACCACGATCAACGCCGTCCGCTGGGGGACGTCCTACAACTTCTGGTTCGATTCCGCCGGCGCTCCGGGAACGGCGGTGGCGACGATCGAGTTGCTCGACGGCAGGGCGGTCACCGTGGACGTCAGAGCACCCGGTGGCTCGGACCGCAATACGGCCTACGACTCTCAGGACCCCATTTCATTCAACACGGTGTGCCCGGGCCTGATCACCGATTCTGACGAGGACGGTGTGACCGACGAGTTCGATGATTGTCCGGACACGTTCAGCGGGGCTGAGGTCAATCGTTCAGGATGCGCGGCCAACCAGTTGGATGATGACCGTGACGGGGTGGCCAACTCACTCGACGCATGCCCGCGAACCGCTGCGCAGGCCGCAGTCGACGAGACCGGTTGTGCGATCGGTGTGGCCAGTTGCGGCAGTGGCTCTGAAGTGCTGGCCATGGTACCGCTTCTGACGCTGGCTCTCGTGGGCGCCCGGCGGAGGCACGTACACACATGATTGCAGTTCTGATGGCCGTCGTTGCAGCGTGTCCCGGGCAGCTACTGCCGGGCGGCAAGAGCGAAGCAGTTGAATCCGAGGTCCGCCGCAACCTGCTGGCCCAGCCGTGCGGCCCGGTGACCGTTGAAGCATTGGAGTTGGATCCGCAGTTTGTCGATCGTGTTGTCGACCGCATCGTCCGCCTGTCGTACCGTGAACGGTACCGGGCCGTGGCGGCGGATACCGCGGGCGACAGTCCGGTACAGACCTCGACTCCGCTGCCGGATCGTGTCGCAGTGATCAACACGACATGGCCCAAAGACCTCCTGCAACAGCGCGTCATGATTCAACCCGAACGACCGGCACTGCGTGGATTCCAGGCGCCGATCATGGGCATGCAGCTTCCGGGGACCGGCGACCCCGAAATCCTTGAACTCGTTGCTCGACGACTCGCCCGCGACGGCCTTCTACAGACTCTCGCCGAGATCGTGGAACGGCGCGGCGCGGCATGGGTGCGTCAGGACGCCGGTCGCGAGCATTTGCGGGCGGTCGGCTATCCCGTGGACTTGCTCGAATACTTCGGTGCAGGGTCCACCGCGACCATCGACGCCATCTGCGCCGCCGTCGAGGCCGCGGATTCTGCAGTGATCGCAGGAGAAGAGCTGCGCAAGCGGGTGCCGTTTCGCTGGCGGCCCACGCTGAAAGGGTTCTCTGCCGCATCCGAAAGCGGCGAACGGCCCATCGGAGAACTGCGACTGCAGGCCACCCGCAGCACCGTGTGGCGGAGCCCCGGCGCCGGCGGCATCCTCGATATTCAGCGTCAACTCCTTGCGATCGTGCCGGATCGACCGTGTACATTCACGGTCAAGAGTCGCGACCTGAGCACGTTCAAGCAGGCACTCGCGGCGTGGTCGCCCACCCATCCGGGTCCTGTCCGCGTCTTCACCACGGTCCTTCCGCTCACGCATTGGGCCCGGGACAACGGCCAGGCTGGACTCACGCGCGACCCGACCGGCCGCGCGCAGATCGCGGTGCTGCTCCCACGCTACGCCAACCAGCGCGAGGAATCCTCGTTCTTCATGCCCAATGAATCATTCCTCATGAACGATCTGGCCGAACACGGATTGCCGACGGGCCACTCGCCCCTGTTGTTCCAGGGCGGCAATATCATCACCGCGCGGCATCCGGGCACGGGACAGCGCATCGGCTTCATCGGCGAAGCGGAGATCTTTCGCAACATGACGCTGGGCCTCGACCGGGCGCAGGTCGAGCATGCTCTGGCCAGCGAACTGAACGTCGACCGCGTGGTCGTACTGCCGGCTCTCGGCATCCACATCGACACCGAGGTCACGTTCAGATCAGTTCAGGACCGCTTGATCGCTTTCGTCAACGATCCGCAATCCGCGGCGAGGACGATCGTCGCCAGTGGCCTGACCGCCCTCGAACAGGCTGGAGTGATCACCTCGAGCGACCTCAGCACCTGGACGAAGACTCTGCAGTCGGGCGAACCGGCAACAGAAGTGGCCCGCAACGTCGAAGCCTGCCTGCAACCACACCGGGACAGCCAGGGTCGTTTTCCGGCCTCATTGGCCAGCCGGTGGTCCAGCGGCCCGGCCGACTCCGGTCCAGGCAACCTGGCCCTGTTCCTGACGGCCCTCGAGACCCTCGACATGGACCGTGAGGCCTCGTCTGCGATGGACAGACACGAGGCGGCGCACCTGCGCGCCCTGCTTCGACAGCGGGCGCTGCGGCCGGTCTTCCAGGCAGTTCTCGAGGCGGCCGGGTGTGTGGTCGTCACGGTTCCCGGCATGTCTGACTACAAGCGCGGCGTGAACTACCTCAATGGCCTGCACGAACCCGCGCGGTACCTGATGCCCACGTGGGGGGGGCTGTACGCACCGCTTGACGCCGCGGCGGCCGCGGTGTTTCGTGACACGTGCGGCAGCACTCTCAAGGTGGTTGGCATTCTCAGTGCCGAAAGCCAGCGCCAAGGGGGTGCGCTGCATTGCGCCGCCATGGTGTGGCCTCTCCCGCGCGAAATGTGAAATAGCCCCGTTGGCTCTCGTAACTCCTTGCATGACAAATGATTGATCTTCGAGATCAAGCTTTTGATTGCAGCAGGGGGGGCACCGGCTTATACTCCGCATAAACCCTTGGTATCTGGGGAGATTGTGCTCTCGGGGACGCGGCACGGCGGCATCCGGGCAGCCAGTCCCTACATTGACCTTTCAATCGATTCGGAGGCTGAAGAATGGAGAGCAGGAACATGGTCCGGGCTTTGACCGGTGCCCTCATCGCGGTGTTCGCCACGACGGGTATCAGCTCGGCGGAAGAACTCAAGACCACCAAGCAGAAAACCTACGAGACGTACCGCTCGAACGCCCACGGCGAAATCGAGTTGGTCTTCGACCTCCAGGCCATCAACGACCAGGCCTGGACCCTGTCGCAGGATCACTACATCATGCCGCTGGCCCTCGACGGTGTCCGTGAGATCGAGTGGCAGATCGAAGACGGCAAGCCGCTGGCATTCAACGGCAAGCCTGAGGCCATGGGCCGCATCGAGCTGCTCGGCCCGGAAGGACAGGAAGTCGTCATCGAAGACTTCCGGCTCATTTTCCATGGCAGGCACAACGTCGACATCATCCAGAGCGACAGCCATCCGGTATTCACCATCGCCTCCGAGGACATGGACTTCTACCTGAACACCAATGAGATGTCGCTCGATGTCAAGGCCGACATTTTCTGGCACCCCGCAGCCTTTGAACTGGGCATCGATACCAGCATCGGCCCGGTCGGCCAGTTCATCATGCGGGCCCCGGTGGAACTCACCGACATCGATCGCCCAATCGTTGGCGACAGCGCCGAGGGCAATGTCGAAACTGGCGGTCAGGCCGACGTCACCGTGGGGTCACTCCCGTCGGTCTTCTCATGGGGCCAGTCGAGCGAAAACGGTACGACCTATCGCGCGTACTCCATCGCAACGACCTCGTGCAACGTCGGCACGGTCAATCTCAACTGGTTCGCCGAGCCCAACTCTTCGCATCCGGTCATCGGCCAGAATATGTATCGCTATCACGACATGAAGTTCGAGCAACTCGGCGCCAGCTGGGTCAAGCACGGCTTCTGTGCACTCCAGGGTTCGGTCTGCACGCCACCAAGCTGCCAGGCGGCCTGCGGCGGGTGCTGCACGGTCCTCGGGCCCAACTGTTCCGATCCGTACAGCTCACAGCGCAACGGCGAGTTCGGCAACCTCGGCCCGCGCATCCAGATCAACCCATCGAGCGGCGTACACCCCGGCAGCCACCAGAACGCGAGTGGGAACACCACATTGCGTGGGCGTATTCGCATTCCAGTTTCCGAACTCGGTTTGACCGGCGCCAAGTACTACGCCGAAGGCCAGTACGTCGCTTTTGACGATGCCTCCTCCGGCAACCACCACAACAACGCCTCGTGGCGTCCCGCCAGCTGGACCGGCACGAGCTTCTCATTCAACCTCGGCCCGACAATTCGAGAGCAACCGGCGATCTTCGCCTGGGTTGTCGAGGATCCGCTGGCCAAAGTCGGCACGGTGACCATCGACGACAGACGCTTCCATGTCGGCTACCGGGCCAGCGACAACGGTGACGGCACCTGGCATTACGAGTACGCGGTGCACAACCTCAACTCGCAGGATCCGGTCGGCTCGTTCAGCATCCCCGTTCCGGACGACGTCACGCTGACGAACATCGAATACCGCCCGGTGTACAGCCACAGTGGCGAGAATCTTTCGAACATCGACTGGACCGTGTCACAGGAGAACGGCGCCATCACGTGGTCGACGCTCGACTACGATACCTCGGGCGGAATCGCTCTGGCCATCCGCTGGGGCACGATGTTCAACTTCCGATTCGACGCCGACGCGCCCCCGACCTTCCTGCCGGCAACCGCCACGCTGTACATGACGGGGACGCCTGATACGTTCGAGAGCACTGTCAGTACACCGATGGGCGCGAATGCCTGTGCCGGCATCGGCGACTGTGCCGATGGCAACGGCGATGACATCCGCGACGACGCTTGCGTCTGGTATTCCTGCAGCGGTGCCAACTGCCAGGAAGTCGGCGTCAAATTTGCTGATTTCGGTGGGGCGTTCGGTGACTGTGCGCCAGACGGTGCAGCCGACGGCAACGATCGCTTCCACGCTCTGAACTGCTTCTCCGACACCGACCCCAATGGTGGTATGGGCAGCTCTTACCCATGTGCCGACAACGCTCCGTTCGGGTACAACATCGACGCCGTGGGCGAATTCGGTGTGTGCGACCCGGACGGCACGTGTGACGGCAACGACGCCTTTGCAGCCCTCGCGGCTTTCGAAGGCACGACCGCCTGTTCCTGTCCGCTCGATGGTCCTGCCCCGGAATTCCCGCGTGAAGGACCACAGGTCGTCGGCACGGCCGATGTCAGCCTGCGGGCCAACGCCAAGACGTTGCGCCCGGGCCAGACGTTCAGTGTCGATGTCTACTTCGATAACGCCCTCGCCGACGTCCGCGGCTACCAGTTGCACCTCGGCGTCTCGGGCGGTCGCAGCGGCCAGGTGGAACTCGTCGATATTTCGATGCGGCCTGAAGCTGTCCTCGAAGCCCACAACAGCTGGAAGGCGTTCAATGTCGCCACCGGTCAGATGGTCGCGGGTATGGATCGTCAGGGCGTGGCCACGCCAGCCAACGGCTACCTGGCCACGTACACCTACCGGGTCAGCGACGACGCGTCCGGAGCGTTCACCATCGAACTGCTCGCCGACGACGCCGCGCGCAATGCCCGGACGTTCCTGTTTGCATCGCATGACAACAAGATCGTCGCCGAATCGAACCCGGTGACCCTCCAGGTCAATGGTGCCCGTCGGGCACGCACGCGTTGATGCAACGGAACATCGCTGATTGAAGACCAGGCCGCCCGGGCACTCCCCGGGCGGCTTTTTTTTGGGCCGCCCCGACAGCTGGCTGCGAGAACGTCAGGGTGATATCGGCACACTTTGCAGTAGAATGCGCGTCATGCCCGGTAGATGTCTGTTTGTGTTGATCTTGGCGCTGGCCGCCGGGTCCTGCGGCTGTCGCCGGACAACGCCCGCGGAGCAGCCGACGCCAGTCGCAGCGGCCCCGGCCGCGGGCTGGTTCACCGAAGTCACCACAGAAAGCGGACTCGCGTTCGAACACACTGCTTCGTCCACGGGGATGCCCATGCCTGCGATCATGGGACCGGGCGCGGCGCTGTTCGACTTCGACAACGACGGAGACCTGGATGCGTACCTCATGAACGGCGGTGACCCGTTCGATGGCCCGACCTCGAACAGCGTCCCCAACAGGTTGTTCAGGCAGGACCAGGGCCGCTTCGTCGACGTCACGGCATCCAGTGGCCTGGGTGATCGGGGCTTCGGGATGGGGGCGGCCGTGGGTGACATCGATAACGATGGCGCGGTCGATGTGTATGTGACCAACTTCGGCCCCGATGCGTTGTATCGTAACCGCGGTGACGGCACCTTCGAGAACATCACGCTCTCGGCAGGCCTGGATGTGCCGGAATGGTCATGCTCGGCGGTGATGTTCGACTACGACCGTGACGGATTCCTCGATATTTTCGTGACGCAATACGTCGACGTCGTCCGCGAAACGGTTTGTCGCAACCTTTCAGGGCTCCTGGATTTTTGTGGCCCGAAGTCATTCGCTCCCCGCCACGATGTCCTGCTGCACAATGATGGAAGCGGGCGTTTTCGGGACGTCTCCAAGGAATGCGGTCTCCATACCGCGCCGCCGGCCGCCGGCCTGGGTGTCGTCAGCGCTGACTTCAACGGCGACGGCTGGGCCGACGTCTACGTCGCCAACGACGCATATATGAACAACATGTGGATCAACCAGCAGGACGGTACATTTGCCGATGAGGGCCTGATGCTCGGCGTCGCGTGCAACGCCCTCGGCCAGACCGAGGCCGGAATGGGTATTGCACTCGGTGACTTCGACAACGACGCCCGGTCAGATCTGCTGGTGACCCACCTGGCCGACGAAACCAACACGCTCTATCACAACCTCGGCGACGGTCGCGGGTTCATCGACTACACCGGTCAAAGCCGCCTGGCGGCGTCGAGCATGACCCGCACGGGATTCGGCACGGCAGCCTTCGACGTGGAGCTTGATGGCGACCTCGATCTGGCCATCGTCAACGGCCGGGTCGTGACCGTCGGAGAACCGTTGTCCTCGAGTCTGAGCGCCCCCTGGAACCGTTATCCCGAACCCAATCTGTTCTACATCAACAACGGTAGCGGGCAGTTTGCGGTCTTCGACCCCGGTGCGCAATTCACTCGGCGGGTGGAAATCGGCCGCGGGCTCGCCGCCGGCGACATCGATAACGACGGCGACATCGACCTGCTGATGACCAACTGCCACGGACCGGCACGGCTGTACCGCAATGACGCACCACGCCAGGGTCACTGGCTGAGCATCCGACTGCGCGATCCGCGTTTCAAACGCGACGCCATCGGCGCCGAGGTCACGGTGAAGGCCGGCGCTCTGCGTCAGGTTCGCACGGTGGGCAGCGGCGGTAGCTATCTGTCCGTCGCCGACACGCGTGTTCATTTTGGACTGGGCTCGATGATGACCTACGACCGCATCGACGTGCGCTGGCCCGATGGTCTCCGCGAGTCGTTCTCGAGCGGAACCGGAGATCGCATGATCGAACTCAATCGTGGCACCGGAGAGATGCAACCATGAGTCGGCGAAAACGACGCGCGCCCGCCCAATCGACCCCCGATCCGGCTGAGACCGGCGCTCCCGCAGCCGGTGGATCGAACGCCCTGGGCAAGTGGGGCATCTTCCTGGGCGGCCTTGCCGCGGGTGCCGTGGTCGTCGTCATGATCCTGCAACGCGGGCCAAACGATCCATCGAGCCCTGCGCTGGCCGTGCGTGACGATGCACTTCCTGCGATCAGCACGGCAGACATGGAACCGCGCGTCCAAGCGGCGATCGACGCCGCTTTGTCCGACGCCACCGCTCACCCCGGGAGCGTCGACGCGTGGTCCGAACTGGGTCAGGTGTGTGATGTACACAACCTCCATGACTGCGCCGAAGTCGCTTATCGTCGGGCCGCGCGCCTCGATCCGGCGGACTATCGTTGGACGTATCTGCTGGCGGGTGTGCGCGAGTTGCAGGGCGCCGAATGGGAGGAGGTCGTCGGCCTCTACCGCCAGGTGGCCGCCGCGGACCCCCGGTTCCCGCCAACGTTCTTTCGCATGGGCGAAGTGCTGCAACGCCAGGGCAGGAATGCCGCAGCGCGCAAGTCGTTCGAGCAGGCCCTGGCGCTCGATCCGAAACTGACCATCGCCCGCCGAAGCCTCGGCCAGGTCCTCGTGATTCTGGGCGAAATCGACGCGGCGCTGTCAGCACTGAGACGCTGCGCTGAAGAGGCCCCTGATGATGGCCCCACACAGGCGGCGCTGGCACAAGCCTACACCCGAGCCGGCGAGCGTGAGTTGGCCACGGCAGCTTCCGATCGTTCGCGGAACCTCGCGTCCATCCTGTCCCTGCCCGACCCCATTCGCTTCGCCGTGATGCAGAAGGGCGTGAGCGCCGATCGCGCGTTCAAGCTGGGCGAGCAGTCCCAACGGGCAGGCCACCTCGCTGATGCGGTGGACCACTTCCGCATCGCGGCCGAAGCACGGCCGGAGGATGTCGGCCTGCAGCTGCGCATCGCCAATCTGCTGCTGCGGCTCGAGCGTCACGACGAAGCCCGCACGCATCTCGAGACCGTCGTCCAACTCGACGCGAACCACACGGCAGCCCGCCTGATCCTGGGTGACCTCCTGGTGTCTCAGGCCCAGCCACAATTGGCGATCCCACATTACCAGCAGGCCGTGGCCAACGATCCGACCAATCCCGCGGCTCTGGCCAAACTCGCGTCAGCCCGCGGGCAAACCGGCGACTTGGAACAGGCCCGCACGGAATTCGAACAGGCCGCGACGCTGGGTGACCTCGACGCGCAGGCCTGCTTCAATTGGGCGACTGTACTGCTCAAGCTCCACGAGCCCGCGGAAGCGGCGGCCATGTACCATCGGGCGACAACGCTATTTCCTGAATACGTCGAAGCTTACATGCAGCTGGGCCTGCTGGCGCGGGCCTTTGGCCATCCTGATCAGGCGCGGAACTACTTCGAGAAAGTAATAGAACTACGGCCCGACCATGTCCGGGCGGCGGAGCAGCTGGCGACCCTCGAGGGCGGATAGGCGCCCCGAAAACCACCCATATTAACGCAGGCAGCGCGAACTGCGGTTTTTCTCAAGATTTGATCCTTGTGGCCCGCGACCAGTCAGGGTAAAAACAAGTCAATCAGGGACGATCCGTCCCCCGGAAAGAAGCAAGAATGCTGGGAAAGAGGCACCCCATCCAAATCATTCGCTCGTTGTCATACGGCACGGCCATCGTCGTAAGCGCCTACGTCATGTGCATGATCCTGTCTTCGCAGAATCACACATGGATTGGCCTGTTCTGTCTGCTTCCACTGCTCCGTGGCATTCAAACCATGACCCCACTGCGTTCGGCCTGTGCCGGCGGCGTGTGGGGTCTTGCGATTTATATCTTTTCGACGGCCACCGGGCTGAACGTCGTCCCGGCCAGCGCACTGTCCGTGGCTCTGCTTACGGCCATTCCCGCAGCCTATACGGGGCTTGGCGCGTTTCTGACCCGGCGTATTGGATTCAGTCCCGTCTTCATGGCTTGCGGTTGGATCCTGGTCGAGGCCGCTTTGCGACCTCTGGCCATCGACAGTGGCCTGCTCGCCAGCTCCGCGGTTGGCGACCATGGCGTCGCCGGCTATGTCGGCAACGTTTTCGGTTACGCCTGGGTCGCATTCTTCTTCGTCCTGGCGTCCGCCTGGCTCCTCGCTCTGGGGGCCCGCTTCAGAGTCGACATTCGTCTGCCCCTGCCCTCGCTGGGGCTCGACTGTCCCGATCGTGGTCCATGGCAGTTCTATCTGCCGTTGGTCCCGAGCTTCGTTCCCGTTCGCACCCGCACGCGGGCCCCTCCCGTCCGCTAGCGTGACCTCAACGCTCGAGTTCTTTACAACACGTACAATCAAGCATAAAGAAGCCAAGACAGGACCGTGCGCCTGTCAAACCAGGAGGCAATTTCAGATGAAGCAAAGTAGTTCAAAGTGGAGAGTAGGGTTGATGGCTTGTGCTGTGGGCGGCATGCTGCTCGCTCAAAGCGCCATCGCACAACAAAAGGGTGACTCGCGTGATCGCACTGATCGCCGGGTGGCCAAGAAACAGGTTCGCAACACTGGCGAGCGCCTGGGAGCCGAGCCGAGTCTGCGCGGCCCGGCAGCTCCGTCGGCGAGCGCCTTCAACGCAGTCCAGCAGAAGGTTCCCCAGCCTCCGGTTACGATCGGAAGCCCGCTGCGTAATATCGATTTTGAAGCCCGTGCCCAGGCTGCCAAGCAGTCCGGTGGCCCGGGACCGATGGTCTGTGGTGATCCCGGAGCCGGTTGCTGCCTCGAAGACACCAACACGCCCGGTTGTGACGATCTGGACTGCTGCCTGGCGATTTGCGCAGCTGATCCGTTCTGCTGCGATACCGAATGGGATGGCATCTGCGCCGGCGCGACAGCGGGTGAACCCGCCTGCAAGGGCACCGAGTGCACGCCGGATCCCTGCGGCAACGGTATTCTCGATCCCGGCGAAGAGTGCGACAACTCATCCGGCGAACCGAATGGTGGCTGCACGGGCGACGGTGAGATCTGCACCGCCGGCTGCACCTGCCAGGTCCCGACCGATTGTGGCGCTGCGACCCCGGAGAACGAACCCGATTGCGGTTTGCCCGTCGATACCACCAACGGTGGCTGCAATGATCCCGGTCTGACCTTCGGTAGCGTGTCCTGCGGCGAAACCATCTGCGGCAGCGCTGCCACTGACGGCAGCCGTGATACCGACTGGTACAAGCTGGATATCCCCGGTCCGAACAGCGAAGAGGTCACGGTCTGCTCGACTGCCGATTTCACCAGTCTGGCCGGCATCGTCGGTAACGGCGGCACCGGCACCGCGACCAATGCCGCCTGCGTCGGTGGTGATGATGCCGCAGCCTGTGCCGCCTCCGATGTGGTCGTCGGTACGAACATCTTCGGCACCCCGGGTGTCGAACTGTGCGAGACCTATACGCTCGCTCCGGGCACGTACTACGTGATCATGCTCCCGGCCAATTTCGATCCTCTGGCGTGCCCGACGGATTACACGCTCAACGTCGCGTGCACCGACACCGGCTCCGGCCCGGTCTGCGGCGACGGTACGGTCGAAGGCTGCGAGCAGTGCGACGACGGCAACACCACGCCCGGCGACGGGTGTGACGAGAACTGCATGCTGGAGATCCCGCAGTGCGGCGAAGAGTTTGCCGGCAACTGCTGCGAAGCCAACGGCAACCAGGCGTGCAATGACGAAGCCTGCTGCAATGCGATCTGTGCCCTGGACGATTTCTGCTGCGTGACCGAGTGGGATGGGATCTGTGCCGACGCGGCCCTCGCCGACGCCATTGCCGGTGGCCCTTGCGCCAACGCAGTGACCTGCGAGGTCCCTGAGTGCACACCCGATTTCACCCTGGCCGCGCCGTTCGACAACACGAGCAATTCGTGCGGCTCGGACACCTGCATCCTGAATTCCGGTGACGACCACGTGTACGAGGTCGACATTCCGACTGCCGGTCTGTGGACCATCTCGACCTGCAACCAGGCCGGCTATGACACGTTCCTGAGCGTGGGTACGACCTGCTGCGGGACCGAAATCGCGAGCGTGGACGACACGGCCGGTTGTGCCGACTTCAGCACGCAGATCTGTGCCGACCTGCCGGCCGGTACGGTCTACATCGCGGTCGAAGGCTTCCTCGAGGATTGCGGTGACTACACGCTCAGCGTCACCGAAGGATGCTCCAATCCGGCCTGCCCGGGTGCAGGTGACTGTCTGGCGCCCAACGGTTCGCCGGGCTGCCAGGAAGAGGACTGCTGCGTCTCTGTTTGTGCAGCTGATGGTTTCTGCTGCGCCGTCGAGTGGGATCAGATCTGTGCGGATACCGCTGCGGCGGATCCGAATTGTGAAGGTCTGCCGACGGGTGCCTGCTGTGATCAGAACAGCGGTATCTGTACCGAAGACGTCACCGAGTCCGCCTGTCTGAACGTGGGTGGTGACACCTGCGATCCGACCTCGCGGAACTACGCCGGTGGTGGCGGTGCCATTCCGGACAATGATCCCGTCGGTATCACCAGCGTGATCAATGTTGCTGATGCGGGCATCATTACCGATGTCAACATCGGTCTCGTCGTCACGCACACCTGGACTGGTGATCTCTGTGTCTCGTTGAGCTCACCCGGCGGCACGACCGTCGAAATCGTTCAGCGCTCCGGCGAGAACGAGGGTTCATGCCACAGTGGCGGTCCGTTCGGTTGTGCAGAAAACAACTGGAATCTGACGCTCGATGACCAGGGTGGCAGCGGCAACATCAATGATGACCCGTCCTGTGCACCTGATCAGGCCGGTTGCTTCACCCCATTCCCGGACCTGCTGGCGGCCTTCAACGGCGAAGACAAGGTCGGCGACTGGACCCTGACCGTCAGCGACAATGGTGCTGGCGACACGGGTACCCTCGACTCGTGGAACCTCGGTATCACGAACGAAGGCGAGAATCCCGGTGGCGGCGGTGGCCCCGATCCCCAGTGGTTCGAAGGTCAGCTCTGTGGCGACATCGCGTGTGGCATCCTGGGCGCTTGCTGCGATCCGGATACGGGTGCCTGCACCGATAACATCTCCGAGCAGGCGTGTCTGAATCCGCCGAGTGAAGGCTGTGGTCAGCCGACCCGCGTCTACGCGTCGAGCCCCGCAGCAGGCATTCCGGACAATGATCCGCTTGGTGTCAGCGATGTCATCAATGTTCCCGATGCGGGTACCATCAGCGACGTCAACGTCGGCCTCGATGTCACCCACACCTGGACCGGTGATCTTTGCGTCTCGTTGAGTTCACCCGGTGGCACGAGCATCGAAATCGTTCAGCGCTCCGGCGAGAACGAAGGCTCATGCCACAGTGGTGGTCCATTCGGTTGTGCAGAGAACAACTGGAATCTGACGCTCGATGACGAAGGCAGCGACGGTAACATCAACGATGACCCGTCGTGTGCACCGGATCAGGCCGGTTGCTTCATCCCGTTTCCGGATCTCCTGTCAGCCTTTGATGGCGAAGACAAGGCCGGTGACTGGACCCTGACCGTCAGCGACAATGGTGCTGGCGACACGGGTACGCTCAACGCCTGGACGCTCGAAATGGTCAACGACGGCGACCCGACTCCGGGTGAGCCCGAGTGGACCGAAGGCGTGCTGTGCGACGACATCACCTGTGGCCAGGAATGTGGCAACGGGATCGTCGAAGGTGACGAAGAGTGCGACGGTGGCGACTGCTGCAATGAAGATTGCACGTTCACCGCTGGTGGTACGGTCTGTGCGGCTGGCGACGACGCCACCTGTACCGACGACGCCACCTGCACGGGTGACAGCATCGACTGCCCGGCGAATCCGCCGGCTGCAGAAGGTACGCTGTGCAACCCGGGCACCGGCACGGGTTGCCTCGAAGATTCGTTCTGCGACGGCACGACCACGAGCTGCCCGCCGAATGCTCCGATCACCGGCTGCATCGACGACGATGGCTGCTGCCCGGCTGGCTGCAACGCCAACCAGGACAGCGACTGCGTCCCGGTCTGCGGTAACGGTCGCATCGAAGCGGGCGAGTGCTGTGACGATGGCAACAACGAGGACGGAGACGGCTGCAGCGCCGAGTGCGACTGCGAAGCCCCGCCGGTCCCGACCGTCACGCAGTGGGGTATGGCCGCCCTGGTCATGCTGCTGCTGGCCAGCATCGCAGTTAAGTTCGGTCGTCGTCGGGTGACTGCTCGCTGAGAGCACCATCCGCTAGATCGAAACTAGCGTGATCGAATACACCCCGGTGTGCCTTGGCACACCGGGGTGTTCTTTTTACCCCTCTCCCTATCTTGCCAAAAAGGGGTCAGGAGCCCTTTGGGGGTGCAAAGCCAAGGGGGCGATCTTCGACTTGGCGTACGGACGGTGGTATAAGCCAGGAATCAAGACACATGCTGGAATTCAGCACGCATACACCGCCGCACAGCCGGGCCCCCAAGCAGGTCCCGCGTCGCCGGTTCAATCAAGCTACTCAAGGAGGTCCACGATGGACGCCAAACATTTCGCAGCTGAAGAATTCAAGTCACTGCGCGAGGAGATCCGCTCGCGGCAGATGCGCGCATTCTGGACGGTGGTCATCGGCCTGCTGGGCGTCCCCGCACTGACCTACGTTGCCGGCGACGGCAACATGCAGCTGTGGCTGGCGCTGCCATTCTTCGTTCTGGTCATCATCGTCCTGTTCCTCTCCGAACAAAGCGCCATGATGCGCGCGGGCCGCTACATCCGCGAGGTCCTCGAATCCCACACCGGCTTCACGCCCGGCTGGGAAGCGTGGCTCGAATCCGGCGGTGAGCACCGGCTCATGGAGCGGCACTTCTTCGCCTGTTTCATCAGTGTGTTCTTCCTGTACTACTTCGCTTCGATTGCCATGGCACTCTCACGCCTGTGGGTCATGGCGATGGGGGAGGAGACCGGTGGATACTGGACGTGGTTCTACGGCGCCGCCGGCGCTTACGCCGTGGCCACACTGTGGGGTCTGGCAACGCTGGTGCAGCATTGGAAGTCTTCGGTCAGTACGCAGAACTGAGGCCTGTGCTGAACAGTTGGCTGACCGGCCTGCGTGGTGTGAAGAGGGCACACGGTCAGGCTGCGGCCTGCTCAGGGTACCGACCCGATTTGCGTCATGCACGTTAAGGATGGGTTCAACTGTAGAAAGGTACCACATCCGTCACAGCCATTGCCGCTGAGTCCCGGGCATCCGTCCAGTGACGTGGGTGCGAGCCCCGTTGCCGTGATACACGCTAGAAGCAATGCCCGCCATCGCCCCGGGGGACTGGGCCTGAGGCCACTGAAGGCCGACAAATCGGTGTCGTCATCCCACCTCTCTCGCGTCACCAAGAGCCCGAAATCCTTCTGCATACAGGGGTTGGACCGTTGCGTTCCGTGCATCTGGTTCATGTTGTAGAATTGGTGTATTCGCTCTGTTAATCGGCATCTTTTCAATCACGGAAGGAGTTAACGGAGACACCATGAAGATGTCATTCCCAGGTGCAACACTGGCCACGGCGTTGATTGCGTCATCGGCCATTGCCCAAGTCACCGGCCTGGGTGCTATGGGTGATAGTTTGACCGATGAATACGCGGAGAGAGCCTATCACTACGCATCCAACTGGATCGAACAACTCGAACAGTACCGCGGTCTCGATATTGGCCCGAGGGCTGTCGAGGCGGGCCAGCCCGGCGGCACGTGGGGTGACGCGCGGGGGGCGGGGCACGAGTACAACTGGGCCCTATTTGGAGAACGGACCGCCGGGTTATTGAGTCACGGCCAGCACACTGGCGTGGCGGGATTGGTTGGCCCAGACGATGTGTCTCATACCGTGCTGTGCATCGGCGCCAATGACTTTTTTCCTCTCGCCATTCCAAATCAGGCCTACTATGAAATCTACAACAACAATTGGTCACAGGCGCAGATCGACGCACATGTCAACCAAATGCTCGCCAACATGGAGACAGCCATCACCACTGTCCGGAATACCGGTGCGGGACTGGTGGTGGCGACGGTCGCTGATTTTGGCATGATCTCGCTTGTGTGGAGCTCGCCCAATTGGTCTGACCTAGCGGGCCGCGACCGCGTCACGGCAGTCATAGAGCAACTCAACAACGGAATCGCAGAACTGGCTGAAACGCACGAGCTCATGTTGGCGGATTTGTCCGGACTCCTGCGCACCATATTCGGGCCGAATGACGACTTGCATGAATTCCTCATTTTGGGCGACGTGACGATTGAACTCTGGGAGAACGATACGGACAGCAACAGTTCCCCTTCAGCGGCCTTCGTTCACGACAGAATCCATCCGCACACGCATATCCAGGGAATGATGGCCAACCTGTTCGCCACTGCGCTCAATGGCGGCTACGACGCTGGTCTAATCCTATTCACGGAGGAAGAAATCCTCGACCACGCCGGTCTTGCCTACGGAGGCACCGACACCCTCGAGCCGCAGTTGGGTCTTTACGCCGACTACGTGTGGAACTTCCTGGGTCCTCACCCGTATGAGGATCTCAATGCCGATGGAGCCGTGGACCTGTACGACGTGGTACGCCTGCAAACGTGTTTCATGTCGTTGGAGCCAGGCTGTGGGGTTGCCGATTTCAATGATGACCACATCGTAGACCTGACTGATGCAGCCGGACTCATTGCTGTCCTCAGTGGACCGTAAGAAAGGATTGGGAGTTCGACTTACCCCAGGGGGCTCCTAGGAACCGGTCACGGAGTCGATCATACCTGGAGCCGATTCGGACAACACCGAAAAGTCAGCGAATGCCACATAGATCAATAACACGATTACGCACAACACGGCGCCAACCGGCTTACTGAAGGCCCACGGGGTCATGTCGACATCGCCGGAGTATTCCTGGCGCCAGGGGGTGCTTCGCGGCATGGCGGTGCCGATGGCCAGCATCATGAGCACCACAAAAACGAAGACCGCTCCAATAAAGTGAAAATTGTGCATCGGTTGAACGATGTGCTGGTTGAGCGGAGGGATGAAATAGCCCATCGCGATCAGCGTGCACCCGAGCACGAGGCCGAGCTTCCCGGCCACCGCCGGAACGCGTGGCGCAAGCATGCCAACGACGACCACGGCGAAGATCGGAATGAAGTACAACGCATTCATGTCTTGCAGGTACTTGAAGATGCTTGGCTGACTTGCGAGATTCGGGGCGATGATCATGGCGACGAGGGCGATGATCCAGCCAAAAGCCTTCCCGGACTGAACGGTTTGTTCCTCGCTGGCCTCACGATTCAACAGGTTCTTGTACACGCCAAGACTGAACAGCGTAACGGTTGCGTTCAGCGCCGAGTTGAACGAACTGAGTATGGCCCCGACCATGACCGCCGCAAAGAAACCGGTCAACGGCCCGGGAAGGACCTTGCGCACCAGCTGGCCGTACGCATCATCGGCAGCCACACCCTCACCCGCGAACAGGTGATAGGCCATGATGCCCGGAAAAACGAGGTACACCGGACCGAGCAGCTTGAGCGCGCCGGTGAGCAGCACACCTTTCTGCCCCTCTTTCAGCGAACTGGCGCCAAACGTGCGTTGGATGATCTGCTGATTCGTACACCAGTAGAACAAGTTGAGCAGCAAAACACCTGAGAACAACGTGTCAAAGGGCACCGACTGGGTCGGGCTGGCGATGGAATTGAACTTCTCCGGGTTGGTGTCCTTCATGATCTCCCAACCCTTGAAAATACCTTCGCCCCCGCCGATGGCCTGCAGACCAAAGAAGGCAATCAGGAATCCCCCGACCAGCAGACCGACGCCATTGAGCGTATCGGAGACAGCAACCGTGCGCAAGCCGCCGAAGATGGCGTAAATCGAGCCGATAATGCCAACCAGCCACACGGTCAACCACAACACCACTGTGTCTGATGCCATCGTGCGTCCGAACAGGGCGACGGTGTCCCCGTCGAACCCGAGGATGGCCTTGAGGTCGAGCATTTGACTGAGACCCTTGGCCCCGCTGTACAGAATGATGGGCAGCAGGATGACCGCATAGGCCACCAGGAAAATGAACGAACAGATCGTCCGCGTCCCCTTGTCGTAACGCAGTTCGAGGAATTGGGGCACCGTGGCAATCCCGCTCTTCAGAAATCGGGGCAGGAAGAACAAGGCCATGAGCACCAGCGCCAACACTGCGATGATTTCCCACGCCATGACGCAGAAGCCATCCGCAAACGCCGCGCCGTTGAGTCCGACCATCTGTTCGGTCGACAGGTTGGTCAGCAGCAGCGAACCGGCGATGACCAGCCCTCCGAGCCGACGCCCGGCCAGGAAATAGCCGGAGGAGCTCGCATGGTCGTCCTTGCCGGTCAGGGTGTACGTGATGATCGCGACGAGACCGGTGAAGAACAGAAAAGACAGAATAACCACGGGGCACTCCTTGTGCGGGCGGCGCCGCGCCGGCCGCCCGGGATATACCAATGTGCGGGCCGGATGGGCCCGATCTGAGATGCTCGATCGTTTGCTCAGCGTGCGGCAGTCACTTCGAAACTGCCCTGCAATCCATCGGTGGAACTCGGTCCGATCCACACGTGGAACGCACCGGGCTCGACGACGAAGTCCATGTTGCGGTTGTAGAAGCCCAGATCACGACCATGGAGGTCGAAGATCACCCGCCGACTCTCACCCGGGGCCAGATGGATCCGCTCGAAGCCGCGCAGCTCCTTCACCGGCCGCGTGATCGACGCCACGACGTCACGAATGTACAGCTGCACGACCTCGTGTCCAGCGACAGCCCCCGTGTTGGTCACTGTTGCGCTGACTTGCACGTGCCCCGAGCGGCCAATCGAGGTTGAAGAGGTCGACAGGTCGGTGTATTCGAACTGGGTGTAACTCAACCCGAACCCGAACGGGTACAAAGGCGTCCATGGTGCGTCGATGTACTGTGACGTATAGCGCTCGCCTGCACGGGGCGGCCGCCCGGTGTTCTTGTGGGCGTAGTACAGCGGGACCTGGCCAACGCTCCGCGGAACGGTCACCGGCAGCTTGCCGCACGGGTTGTGATCGCCAAACAGAACGTCGGCTACGGCATGGCCCTGCTCGACGCCCAGATGCCAGGTCATGAGAATGGCCGGAACGTGTTCAGCGGACCACGGCACGGACAATGGTCGGCCACCGAGCAGCACGACGATCGTCGGCACCCCGGTCGCGTGAACCGCTTTGATCAATTCGATCTGGCCACCCGGCAGATCGAGTCGCGTCCGGCAGTGACCTTCACCACTCTGATCCTCGGTTTCGCCCACGACCACGATGGCGACGTCGCTGCGTTTCACCGCAGTCACGGCCTCGTTGATCTTGCTGGTCCCATCGTCCTTGACCTCGCATCCGCGCGCGTGGTGGATCGTCACTCCGCTGCCGGCGCGCTGCCGGATACCGTCGAGGACGGTGATGACATCGTCGGGTTCACCAAACGCTTTCCACGTACCCAACGGGTCGGCCGCACTATCGGCCAGCGGACCGACGACTGCGATCGATTGGGCCGCCGCCGTAAGGGGCAGAGTACCGCCATCGTTCTTGAGCAGAACGATCGAACTGCGCGCGACCTCGCGGGCAGCGTCACGATGCGCGCTGCTGAGAACGACCTGTTTCTCCAGCTCCGGATTGGAGAAGGGCTCATCGAACAACCCGCAACGGGCTTTGGCCTCGAGTACGCGACGAACGGCCTGATCGATGGTCACCATGTCCATCGTTCCCTGCCTCACCGACTGGCCGAGGTGCGAACGGTACAGGAAGCTCGACATGTCCATGTCGATGCCGAGTCTGATGGCGACCTCGGCCGCGTGTGCCGGTGTCGCGCAAAAGCCGTGCGTGACCATTTCACCGACCGAATTCCAGTCGCTGACGATGAACCCGTCAAAGGCCCATTCTTCACGAAGAATCCTCTGCAGGGTCAAGGCGCAGCCGGTCGCCGGTTCGCCATTGATCTCGTTGAACGCACTCATCAACGAGGCCGTACCGGCCTCCACGGCTGCCTTGAATGGGGGCAGGTGAACTTCACGGAGGGCCCGCTCGGACAGGTTCACCGTGTTGTAATCACGGCCGCCTTCGGGGGCGCCGTACGCAGCGTAGTGCTTGGTGCATGCAAGAATGGTATCGGGAGCAGCCAGGTCGGTGCCCTGGAAACCCTGCACCCGCGCCACGGCCATGGCCGCGCCCAGATAGGGATCCTCGCCCGCACCTTCGGCGATGCGGCCCCAGCGCGGATCCCGACAGATGTCGACCATCGGCGCAAAGGTCCAGTGGGTGCCACCGGCACGGGCCTCCGTCGCAGCAATCCGCGCTGACAGTTTGACGAGTGTGACATCCCAGGTCGCCGCCTCGGCCAGTGGGATGGGAAAGATCGTGCGATAGCCATGAATGATGTCGTTGCCCAGCAGCAGAGGGATCTTGTGCCGCGATTCAAGGGCCGCCTCCTGCAGCTGATTGGTGTATTCGGCACCGCGGCCGCCCAGGAACGAACCGACCTTGCCCGCACGGGCGACGGCGAACAACTCGTTCTGCTTGTTCGAAGTGACCACCGGGTTGATGTCCTGGACCTGACCACCCCATTGCTGCGTGAGCTGTCCGAGTTTCTCTTCGAGCGTCAACTTGGCCAGCAGTGTGTCGATGCGTTGGGCATCCTCCGCGGACACTCCGCTGCCTCGACTGACGATGCCGCCGGGCACACCGGGCGCGGTCCGAGTTGCAGACATGACGGGCAGGGCGGGCATCGCCTCCTGTGGCATCCGCGCCGCGACCCACTTCTTCGGGTGACCATCTGCAGCAAACAGGCCCCAGAAAGGTTCAACCGCTGCGTGGGTCTTCCACGGTTGATCGAACGCTTCGAAGCAGACGAACCGCACGGTGCTCCGGTCCAGGGCTGAATAGTACCTGGCCTGATTGTCTTCGCTGAGCCCGGTCCGTCCGGCGGTCGGCAGGCCAACTTCCTTGAACCACACCAGGCGCGTCGGGTTCTTCGCCGACAAGGCTTCGAACTGCTGAGTGGTCCAGGTCACGGCTGCTGCTGGATCGATGTGCTCGTGCCAGAACGGGTGGGCATTGGGAAAGATCCAGTCTCCCACTGCGGCCAGCTCCTCATCGGCATAGTCGCCGATCTCTTCTGACGTGGCCACCGGTTTGGCGGTCTCGTTCCCGAGCCACCAGACCGCCTTGCGCAGCCGATCGAGATCGTAACGTCCCGGATACCCCTCGTTGCCAACACAGTAGCCCACAACCTCCTCGTGATGGCTGAGATCGCGGGCAGCTTCGAGCTCGGCCCGGTTCAACGGATCCCAGACACCGACGATGAGCCCTTTGATCCGGGCGGCCCGTACGGCCTCGATCAGCTTGGGACCGGAGGACTCGGAGGTGCCGTAGGTCACGATACCGCTGAAACCTGCTCGAGCCAGCAGCGTCAAGTCCGCGATCATCGCCTCACGAGTTGCCTCGATGCCCTGCGGGGGGTTCGAAGACGGGGCGGCGTAGGCCACCCACTTCAAAGAGTCGATCTGCCGTATCCAGTCATCCCCGACTTGAGCGAGGACAGGTCGCCCCAACAGGGCGAACAAGATGCTAGCGGCGGTCCATCGAATGGCCATCCAATCCACCTTTCAGCAAGCGCCACAAAGGATTACACCTGAAGCCACAATCCTCCGGGGGGCGGACCGAGGTGTTGTTCGCAAGTCAGCCACTCATGCCCCAGGAAATCGTGCTTTACAGACGCGCTCGACTACAATATATTCGCAACTGTTTCAGGAACTGTTTCTATACGGTTTCAATCCCATTGTCAAAGGAAGCAAATGGCTTCGGTAAGGGAAATTGCAGAAGCGGCCGGGTTCTCCATCACCACAGTTTCGCGGGTCCTGAACAACGATCCTTCAGTCAACAGCAAGACCCGGAAAAACATCCTGGCCATCGCCAATCGCACCGGCTACGTCGCCAACGTCGGCAAACGGGCAACCAATCTGCTTGGTTTCTGCTACACCGGCTCGCGAACATTGTCCCATCCCTTCGACGCCGCGGTCCTCGAGGGCCTCGCCCGCGGAGCCAGCGAACTCCATTTCGACGTCATGCTGCTCAATCTCCGCCGCGACAAACGGCCCGAGGAAACCTACACGCAGTTCTTCATGCGCAAGGGTGTGCGTGGGGCGGTCATCCGCACCATGCACGACACGCGTGACATTTGCATCGAGATCGCGAAAGAAGGGTTTCCGACCATGGTCATCAGTGAACGGTTCGATGAAGATTTCATCAGCTGTATCGACTGTGATTCCAAACCTGACAGCATCCGCGCCGTGGAATACCTCATCCGACTGGGACACCGGCGCATCGCCTTCGCCATGCACAACATGCCCGACCGCGATCACATGGATCGACTCGAGGGCTACCACACGGCGCTGGCGGCCGCTGACGTACCGCTCGATGAATCGCTCGTGCTCAGGCTGCCTTATACGTTGACCGGTGGCGCCAGTGTGATGCAGATTCTAATGGGTCGCACGGATCCTCCAACCGCCATCTATTTCGCCGATCCGATGCTGGCCGTCGGTGCGTTCAAGCAGGCCCAGGAGATGGGTATCCGCATCCCGGAAGATGTTTCCATCATCGGCTTTGACGATACCAACATTCGCCACAGCGTCCACCCTACGATGACCTCCATTTGTCAAGATGCGGGCACCCTTGGATTGGAGGCGGCAAGACAACTCGCCACCATTCTGACCGTTCCCGGTAACCGGTGTTATCAGGGCACGGTCCCGACGTTCTTCGAAGTCCACGAATCAACCGCACCGCCCGGCAAGGAGAAGCTCGGGGTCCTGGGCAATGGCCACAGGAATGGTCTGCATACCGGTGCAGAGGAGGAGACGAAATGAATCACGCCAAGCGTCGCGTCAACGGATTTACGCTCGTCGAGCTTCTCGTCGTCGTCGGCATCATCGCGCTGTTGATCTCCATCCTGCTCCCATCTCTTTCCCGGGCCCGAGACCAGGGCCGTCTGGTGAAGTGCCTGGCACACATGCGCGGGATGGCCCAGGCCGCCCAGGTTTTTGCAGACCAGCATCAGGGCAGATTCCAGATCGCCACGGACGAAGTCGGTCTGCGCCTTGCTGATCCGAACCGGAACATCTACGCCTACGACCGCAACGGAGAACTTCTGGCCTGGCCCGTCGCCCTCGCCGCTGCCAGCGGACTAGGATTCAACAAGAATTCCGACTGGGGTATGCGTAAGAGTGAAGACGGTCAAAGCATCACCAGCTTTCTGACGGCCAATCAGAACAGGAAAGACATTCCCACGAAATACGAGCTCATGCTGTGTCCATCTGACAAAGTCGAGATCTCGACGCCATTTTACCCACGAAACAAGGGTGGCAGTAACAACGGCCTGAGGATCGAAACGAGCGGCGCGTTGATTGGCGATCCGGATGGCAGCGCGCAGGCCGACGAATCCTACTGGGGCTACCTGAGCTACGGGCTCAACGAAGACATTGCCGGAGCCGAAGTGTCCGAGAGCGGGGGCAGCCCGGCGTGCTGGCGTGCGGCCGACGATAACGGCACATGGATTGGGTGCAAAGGCGAGTTTCAATATCCACCGAGCCATCCGTGCGGACGCAGCCGGAAAGGGAAACGCTTGCGTGGCCGATTGGAGCGGATCTTCGCGCCGGCCAATGTCGGGCTCATCTTCGAAGCCGGCCCCGACACCGTGGCCGAGGCCCAGCAGAACAACGGCGCCGAATACGCCAACTTGATCATCAGCGCCCAGGCCGAGGGGCCCTATCTCGCAGACTTCCAACAACATTTTGGCTCACGTATGCCAACCAAGCGTCATATCGATGGCCGGACGAACGTCCTCGCCGCGGACATGCATGGTGAGACGATTCTGCCAGTCGAATTCAGCGAAGACAACAATTTCAATCGCAAACTGCCCACGCGGTACGCGCCGAATATCCGGGTTTCACCATATGAACCCAAGACCATTGACGATGACTGATCACAATGAATGCATGAGGATTGAAGCTAATAATCGAGGCTCAGAGAGAAGGAGCTACCCGCAATGAATTCCAGGACACACATGCTTCGGGCCGCAGGCTTTGTCAGCGCATGGCTGCTTGCCAGCGGCGCATTCGCCCAGGAACTGCAAGAGGACTTTAACTCCGCGACCGGCAGCCCCGGCGCAACCATCCTCGATGGCTCGGGGGCCAACAACATCGCCGACTTCGATGACGGCCTGACCGGTGAGAATGCGTTCGCCGGTACCGTCGGCAGCAGTCAGGTGACCGCGACGGCTCAGGGAACAACCTCCGGTGGCGTCGGCGGCAGCGGCGCGGCGCAGATCTCAGTGCCCGAGGTGACGTTCAACCTGCTGGCTCAGGATTTCTCCGCGGCCACCGGTCTCGGCGGCGGGGGATTCGTCCCCACGGCCACGCCCGATGCGAATGGTTTCACTCCGATGTACGACACCGGCATTTTCGGCGCTGCGGCCTTCGGCGGGACCTTCAACGGCGCCGTGGTCAATGGCAGCATCAGCGCTCAGGGGTTACCCCTGGGCGGCGTGGGCGGCACCGGATCCGCCCAGATCGATGCGGCGAGCATCAGCACCGCTGACTGGTTCGCCGGTCTGCAGTTCGAGACCAGTGCTTTGCCGGGTGCGACCCCGCTGCTCAATCCCGGATTCGAGGACGGCGGCCTGGGTGGAGGGGCGCAGGACTGGGAAACTTTCGGCAATGTGTTCACCGAAAGTATCGTCAATGTCGGCCTGGCCGCGCACAGCGGCGAGCAGTTCATGAAATTCTTCGGGACCTTCCCCGGCGATTCGGGCATCTTTCAGAGCCTCGCGGCCCAGCCCACCCAGGTGTGGCGGATCGATGCGTTCTCGGCCCATGTCGGTGGCGATTCTCTCGTGGGAACCGGCAACACCGTGGTCATGAAGATCGAGTTCTTTGACACGGACGGCATGCTGCTGCTGGAAGATGAGGCGACCATTCTGGCCGCCGCGGACCCGACCGACATCTGGATCGACAACACAGCACTCGAGGCCACCGCGCCGGCCGGAACGGTCGAGGCGCGCGGCGTCGTTGTCTTCGTCCAGGATGCCACGAGCGGCGGGGCTGGCCTGATCGACGACGTCAGCTTCAAGATCGTCGCCGGCCCCAATCCCGTAAACATCGCCGACTTCGAATTGACCGCAGACATTCGCGGCACGACCGACAGCCCCGGTGAGATCCTCGGCGACTACCAGTTGCGCATCGAGGATACGGATGGGAATCGCCTCATCTTCGCGGAAGCGGCCACTGGCAGTTTCCAGAGTGTGGGGGGCTCGTTGGACACGGCAACGGAAGCCGATGCAGATGGCATGCCCGCCGTCGGCGTATTCAATCCCCACTCCCCGTCATTCACGGTTGTCGCCGGCTTCGAAAACGGCACCTGGGGCACGGGCGGAACACTTGAAGTCGATAACCTGTTCATGCCTTCGGATGATCCAGGTGGCAGCTCGTGGTTCGGTGGCCTCTTCTGGGACGGGATCGCCGTCACCGAAACCAGCATCAACGATCTCTCACTCACCGCCGACATCCTCGGCAGCATCGTCGACGGTGCACTGCAGTTGCGTCTGGAGTGCTTCAAGTCCGTACTCAGCGGTGTTGACGAGGCCTTCAGCGAGGCCGCCGCGGACGGTGGTGATTTTGGCACCGATGCCTTCCTGACCGGCGACATGGTGGCCGGAAGTCAGACCTATGGCGAGACGCTGGCGTGGGACAGCGGGATCAGCGGGGCATTGGCCTTCGGTGGCGTATTTGGTGACGGCACATCGACCGGCGGATTCTTCGCCCGGGGCGTCAGCTCAGGAGGCAACCCTGGGGCCTATGGGCGTGTGCGCGTCGAGGACATGATCTTCGGCCCGGGCGGCGGGTGGTTCGGCGGCATGTCGTGGGGCGGCCAGGGGCTGGCCTCGACCGACCTCAGTATGGTGACCATCAACGCCGACGTCCGTGGCGCCACGGTTTCGGGCGGCAGCCTCGGCGAAATCGAGTTGCGTCTGGAGGACGGTGACGGCGATCGGCTGTTCTTCTGCACTGTGGCCACGACCTCGTGGCAGACCATTGGCGGAACGCTCGATTCGGCCACCTTCGGCGATTCATTCACAGGCGGCAACGGCCAGTTCGATCTGGATTCGAACAACTACACCCTTGTCGTGGCCTTCTCCAACGAAACCAGCGGCCAGCTGGGTTGCGACGAAATCAACTCCAATCCCTGGAACTTCGGTGGCGAGCTGCAGATCGACAACGTGTTCCTCACGCCGGCCGCGGTCGACCAGGAAATCGGCCGTGTGACCTTCTTCGACACTTCGACAGGGGCCTTCGAGACGGTCGGTGGGAACCTCTCCGCCGGCACGAGCACCTTCGGTGACTTCGAGGAGAACTTCACGGGTGCGACGGCGACCGGCGGTGTCATGTTCACTGGAGGCGAAGTCGACAACTGGGACGACGGCCTCGAGAAAGAAAACGCGTTCTACGGTGCGTTTGGCGACGCGGTAACCGGCGACGGCGCCACCGCCCAGGGCTGCCTCACCTGCGGCGTGAGCAACAGCAGAGCCGGCCAACTGATCGCATCCAACAACCCACCGGGGACTGGCGGGTGGTTCGCGGGTCTGTTCTGGAACGATGTGAGCATCGACCTCAGCGCGGCGATCGACGGTGGCCAGGCGGCCCTCACCGATGTTTTCCTGACCGCAGACATCCGTGGCGTGGCCGGAGCCGGCGAAACGCTCGGCACGTACGGTCTCCGCATCGAGGACAGCGATCTCACTGGCCTGACATTCGATGTCACGGCCGACGGCACTTTCCAGGCCGTCGGGGGCGCTCTCGCTGATGCGCAGGTCGTCGACGTCGATCCCGGCACCAGCGATGGCATATTCAACTGGGGCCAGGACACGTACAACGTGACCGTGGCGGTACTCGGAACCAGCGACAACTGGGGCCCGGGCGCAACGATTACCGTCGACAACCTGTTCGCCAGCGGCGTCAGCCTGGCGGGCGCCGACACCTGCACGGTGGCGGTGGCGTTCGATGATGAGATCAACTCGTGGTTCGACTCCGGCGAACTCACGGTTGACAACATCAATCTGACGATGGCTGACAACAGTTGTGAGACCATCGCCGACTGCGGCGATGCGGATAACGACGGTTTCCGTGACGACGTGTGTCTGCATTATGCCTGTGTGGACAACACGTGCGTGGCGACGCCACGCGGCGTGGGTCAGTCGGACATGGGTGGCTCGTTCGGCGCCTGCGACAACGACGGTACCTGTGACGGCAACGACCGCTTCCTGGCCCTGGGCTGCTTCGGCAATCAGTGGCCTGACCAGGCCTGTGAGGTGTCTCCGCCCGCAGCCGTCAACGTCGATGCCGGTGGGGCGTTCGGTTCGTGTACTCTCGACGGAGTATGCGATGGCAACGATGCCTTCGCAGCCTTGAACTGCTTCGGTGGCGACGACAGTTGTGCCTGCGGCGGTGGACCGGCCCCAATCGCTCCGACTTCTGTAACGGTCATCGACCGCACCAGCGTCACCCTCGAGGCGGATGTGCAACGCGTCCGTCCAGGCGCCCTGCTGCACGTTGATGTGTACTTCGATGGCGCCGTGAGCGACCTCCGCGGGTACCAGCTGCACGTCGTGCCGCTGGGCGGCGACCGGGGTCATCTGGAACTGGTCGACATCTCGGTCGAGAATCGCAAGGACGCCGCCATGGATGCCCAGTGGCAGGCGTTCAACATCGACAAGCACCAGGTGGTCGTCGGCACGGACGCCGCAGGCAGCCCGACCGCTGCCCGGGCCTACCTGGCCACGTTCACCTATCGCGTGAGCCGCGATGCCCGCGGCTCGTTCCTGGTCGACCTGCTGCATGACAACGCCGACCCGGCTCAGCGGACGTTCGTCTTCCCGACGCCGAACCGGGCCAAGATCGAGGTCAGTGGCACGACGCCGGCCATGATCACCGTCGTTCCGGATGGCGGTCGCCTGACGATGAAATCGCTACAATAGGCCAGGCGAGATTGATCAGCTGTGAACTTGACCCGGCGGGGACTGACCCCGTCGGGTCATGCCTGGAATTGGGGAACCATGAAAGCACTCAGTATCTCGATCCTGACGAACCTGATTCTCGTCCTGCCGGCGAGCGCGGAATTGTTCAACGGAGGATTCGAGGAGGCCGGTGGGTCGTTGAGCGGGTGGTCGACGTTCAACAATGTCATCCCGAATGTGCTGGTGGAAACATCCACGCCTTTCGACGGCACGCATGTCGCCAAGATCTTCGGCGGCTTCAACGGTGACCCCAACTTCAGCGGGCTGCTGCAGGGCCGCACGGCGGCAGAAGGCCAGACCTGGGACCTGACCGGCCACGTACGGCACAACAGCGGCGATGAGCTGGCCGGCGGCAACACCCTGATCATGAAGATCGAATTCTATCGGGTGTTCGGTGGAACCTTCGGTACATCCGACATGCTGGCCGAATTCGAAACGACCGCACTCACGTCAGCCTCTCCAGTCGACCAGTGGCTCGAAGTCAACCTCGTCGCGGTCGCGCCGCCTGAAACCGTCGAGGCACGAATCGCTTTCGTTTTCATCAACGCCGGCTTCGCTGCTGGCGCGGCACTGGTCGACGGGGTATCGTGCGGCGAGGGGGGCGGCGGCAGGGAAGGGGACTGGGAGCTGGTGTGGGCCGATGAATTCGACGGCACCACGCTCGATCTCGACACCTGGGAACCGCTCATCGGAACCGGCACGCTCTATGGTCTACCGGCTGGCTGGGGTAACAACGAACTCGAGTACTACACGGACCGCCCGGAAAACGTTTTTGTAAGCGATGGCCTGTTACACATCGTCGCGCGCGAAGAAAACTTCGGCGGCCAGAGCTACACGTCGGCCCGTTTGCGGACACTCGATGCCCAGGATTTCGTGTACGGACGCCTCGAAGCGCGCATCAAACTGCCGGCGGGCCAGGGCATGTGGCCTGCTTTCTGGATGATGCCCAGCCGCTCGGTCTACGGGGGCTGGGCCGCCAGCGGCGAGATCGACATCGTCGAGACGGTGGGTATTCCCACGACGGCCCATGGCACGTTGCACTTTGGCGACAACTGGCCCGACAACTCGTCCGCCGGGGGCAGTTTGAACGACGGCACGAATTATGCCAACGATTTCCATGTGTTTCGCATTGATTGGAATCCCGACGTCATTCGCTGGTACGTCGATGACGTCAACTACCATGCCGAGACCAGCGGCACGTGGTTCAGCGCCAATGCACCGGGCATTGTGCGGGCGCCGTTCAATCAGGCTTTCCACTTCATCCTGAATGTTGCGGTCGGTGGTAACTGGCCAGGGCCGCCGAACGGCTCGACGTCGTTCCCGCAGGAAATGCAACTCGACTGGATCCGCGTGTACAGTCCAACGGACGCCGGAGCGCCGCTCCAGGACCACACCGATGCCACACCACAGGCCGCCGTCGTCGACGGCACGATCATGCCAGGTGAGTATGCCATCGAACTGTCGGGGATCAACAACGGTGCGGGTGACCGCATCGGCCAGGATTCCACACTCAACATCGATTCAAGCTCCACCGGCGGACTGACCATTGGAATCGACAGTCTCAGTACCTGGCCGTCCCCTTCGGCGTGGGGCGTCGTCATGTACATCAGCACGACGACAGGTGGCCTGCCGGGTACGTCGCAAATGAAGGACACGTCCGACCAGGCGCGCCGCCTGGCCTCTGGACGCTCGACCTCTGGCAGCGAAGCGGACATGTTCTTCGCTCTTGGATTCCGCGCCGATCATGCGATCGTCATCGAATCGGACTACGTCAGCATCTTTGCCCTCGATGCGCTGAACCATGGCTTCATCAACGGCGCAGCCCTCGGAGCAGGCACTGATGCGCTGGGTGGAACCGAGGTTGCCTATTTCACTTCGACCGCTGACGGCACTGCCGCACAACGCGAATTGCGCCTGCCGCTGGCGCACCTCGGCCTGGCCGCCGGGGACAGCTTCGACTTCGTAGCCACGCTGGTCAGCGCGACGGCGCCGTTCAGAGCCAACGAATTCGTCGGCGTCGCCCCGGGCAATGACTGGGACACGGCCAACATGGGTCAGGGCGACGCCATCCTCAAGACGGGCGACTTCATCCGCATCAACACCGTCCCGGCCGGTTTCTGCTTCGTCGACGGCGACGGCGACGGGTACGGCTCGACGGTGACGGTCGCCAACAACGACAGCGACTGTGACGACGCCGGCGAGTCGCCGTTCGACACCGACTGCAACGATGGCAACCCCGACATCAACCCCGGGGCCGACGACATCCCCGATGACACAATCGACCAGGACTGTAACGGCAGCGACACGGTCACCTGCTTCGTCGACAGCGACGGTGACGGCGCGGGTTCCACTGACACGCTACTCGCCGAGGACGGCGACTGCACCGACGACGGCGAGTCGCCGACCAGCGATGATTGTGCCGATGACGACGCTGAGCGGTTCCCCGGTAATGCCGAGACGCCTGACGATGGTATCGACCAGGATTGCAGCGGCACTGACACCGTGACGTGCTTCGTCGATAGTGACGGCGACGGCGCCGGTTCAACGGACACGCTGCTCGCCGACGATGGCGATTGCACGGATGACGGCGAGGCCTCGACCAATGACGACTGTGACGACGACGACGGCGATCGTTTCCCAGGAAACAGCGAAACGCCGGACGACGGCGTCGACCAAGACTGTAACGGCACCGATACGGTCACATGCTTCGTCGATGCTGACGGCGACGGGGTGGGTTCCACCGTAACGCTACTGGCCGACGATGGCGACTGCACCGACCCGGGGGAAGCGCTGCTCAACACCGACTGTGCGGACGACAACCCGGCGAACTTTCCGGGCAATCGCGAGATCTGTGATGGCCAGGACAACAACTGTGACGACATCATCGACGAGGCACCGGCCTGTGAGGCGGGCGCGTGTGAGACCGGCACGATCGCAGAGTGTGCGGACCTCAATCTCGACGGCATACGCGATGACAATTGCACATGGTGGGCATGCGTCGACGGGCAGTGTGCGGGAACCGCGATCACGTTCGCAGACATGGGTGGGCAGTTCGGCGTATGTGCTCCAGATGGCACTGCCGATGGCAACGACCGTTTCCAGGCGCTGAACTGTTTTGCGGGCAGCGCTCCCGAAGGCGGGGCCTATCAATGCGAGGAGAATCCGCCGGCGGCTTACAACGTTGACGCCGGCGGTCAGTTCGGCGATTGCACCCCCGATGGGGTGTGCGATGGGAATGACGCATTCGCTGCCCTCAATGCGTTCGGTGGGGCTTCGGACTGCACGTGTTCCGATGGGCCAAGCCCGGACGTTGTGCCTGTCGCCGTAGGCACGACTACACTGCGTTTTGAGGCGACCACTGACGTGCTGACCGCTGGTGCGACAATGACCGTGGACGTCTATCTCAACAGCCCGGTTGACGATCTTCGCGGATATCAGCTGCACTTCGGCATCCGCGGTGGCCTTCGCGGCACGGTCGACATCATCGATTGCGCCGTTGAACAACGCAAGAACCACGCCTACAGCGGGCTACCATACTGGCACGCGTTCAACCTCGACACGCAACAGGTACTGGTGGGCCTCGATCAAGCAGGCATCGCAGTACCGGCGGATGCTTATCTCGCCACAATCACGCTGCAGGCCTCGAGGGATGCCGTGGGACGTTTTGCGCTCGACCTGCTCGCTGGCAACGCCGGCGGACGGACCTTCCTGTTCCCCACGCCCCAGCATGGCATGATCGAATTACACGACGTGCCGACCGCCACCGTGCACGTGCGTGACCAGACCAGACCAGCGTACCCCACTCGCCGGATGCCTGAGCGCAGGAAGCACTAGGCGGTGCGGAAGGGGCGGCCCTGGCAGCTCTGATGCCGAGGCCGAGGAGCCGACAACTCGCTTTCATCCCATCTCTGCCTGAACACTCTACGACGGCAAACGCCTCGCCCGAGATCGCCACCAGAGGACAGCCGAACAGCGGTGAACCGTGGCACAGCAGAGTCTGATCATTCGGCTGCGATGTCCGTACGGAATTGCATGCCCTCGAAGCGCACATCCGCGGCGGCCGCGTAGGCCCTGCCACGTGCCTCGGCGCGATCGTTGCCCAGTGCGGTAATCCCCAGGACGCGACCGCCCGAAGTCAACACGCCGCCCCGATCGGCGGTCCCCGCATGAAATACGTGCACCGCTTCATGGCCCGCCGCCGCGTCGAGGCCGCTGATCGGAACATCCCTGTCGTAGCTCTCGGGATACCCCGCGGAGGCCAGCACGACGCACACCGCTGTGCGCTGATCCCATTCGAGTTCGATCGTGTCGAGACGCCCGTCAGCAACGGCCTCCGCGACGGTGAGAAAGTCGCTGCGTAGCCGCGGCAGGATGACCTGGGCCTCGGGATCACCGAAACGACAATTGAACTCCAGAACTTTCGGGCCACCGGCAGTGAGCATCAGTCCCGCATAAAGCACGCCACGGTACGGGACCTCATCGCGACACATCGTATCGACCACAGGCACGAGAATATCGCGGACAATCATGTCCATGGCCGGAGCAGTGATCGAAGGGGCGGGAGAGCAGGCCCCCATACCGCCGGTGTTCGGGCCGGCATCGCCCACCCGGGCACGTTTGTAGTCCTGCGCCGTATCGAGCAGGTAGATCGAACGGCCATCCACCAGCGCGTGCACCGAGACCTCCGGACCCACGAGTTTCTCTTCGACGACGACGACGTCACCGGCTGCGCCGAATATGCGGTCGACCATGAACTTTTCGAGGGCGAGTAAGCCGTTGGACGGCTCATCACATACCACGACGCCCTTGCCCCGGGCCAGACCGGCGGCCTTGATGACGACCGGTGTATCGCGCGTGGCCACGTAGTCGTAGGCCGCGTGATAATCGTCGAAGGCGCGGCCCTCGGCCGTCGGCACGGCGGCGCGGCGCATCAGTTGCTTGGCGAAGGCCTTGTCGCCTTCGATGCGGGCCGCCGCGGCGCTGGGACCAAACACTTTCGATCCAGCGGCGACCACACGATCGGCAAGGCCGGCGCACAGTGGATCCTCGGGCCCGACGATGGTCAGCTCGATCGAATTCTGGTCTACGAATTTCACGATACCGTCGATATCATCCACGGCCACCCGCACGTTGCGGCCCAGCGTTGCGGTCCCCGGGTTGCCCGGAGCGACGAACAATTCTGTCAAACGAGGCGAGGACACAACCGCCGCGGCCAGGGCATGTTCGCGCCCTCCGCTGCCTACAATGAGAACCCTCATCGGTTTCCTTCACGTATTCGGCCCACCGCCGTGGGCTCGGCCGGCCGGTATGGATTAACTTGCGATGACCTGCACGACGTGCGGGTGCAGGAATGATTGTAGAACCGAGTTCCGCTCGTGCAAGCCAGGGCCGCGGATCCTGTGCCCAAGCCCGTTGGGCAACAATCAGTTGTGAGTAATGCCACGGCGATGAACCGTTGCGTTGTTGCCCAGTCCTGTTAATATGCTGCGTCAAACCCATGCTGACCACATTGCACAAATACATCTTCAGAGAAATGTCCAAGACATTCCTTCTGAGCACGATCGGCCTGACTGCGGTGTTGACCACCTGCGGCGGTCTGTACAACATGACACAGCTGACCAACGTCAGCCCGGAACACACCCTCAAGTTGCTGGTCCTGGTCGTACCGATGTGTGCCTCGATGACGCTGCCGATCGCAGCCCTGTTCAGCGCTGCGGCGACCTACGGGCGCCTGGCCTCCGACAGTGAATTCATCGCCTGCCGCTCGACCGGGATCAACTCCCATGTGCTGCTGGCCCCGTGCATCGTCATCAGCATTGCCTCGGCCGCAACGACGTTCGCGGTGTTCAATCTGGTCATTCCGCGCTTCGTCAAGCAGTTGCACCAGGTCGTACGACAGGACATCAAGGAATTCGCGGTCCGGACGTTGCAGGACGGGGGCCGTATGGAATTCCAGGGCCAGATGATCACCGCGGCCGAGGTCGTATCGCTGTCCGACGATGACCCGAACGTCTCGAGCGATGCGGTCGTGGTCAGCGACGTGGTCTTCCTCGTCGAAGACGGCGACGAGTTTACGCGGGTCGGCGTTGCCCCCTCAGCCGCGGTGAAGTTCGATATGTCCCGGCGTCATCCACAGATCAAAGCCGAGCTGAATGGCCTGCAGGTTCTCGACTTGACCGGCGAAGGCCGGTACAGCCGCCATGAAAGAGAATTGCTCGGCCCCCTCGAACTGAAGGCCGGACTCCGCATGCGGCCCAAGTACCTGTACATGGGCGAACTCTACAAGTATCGCGACCAACCCGAACTCGTCATTGACAAACTCCAGAAAGAAATTGCCGCGACACGCCAACTGGTCATGGGCAAGTTGACCCTTGATCATTTCTATGCGCTGTTCTCGAAGGCCGCACGCTGCCATTTGAGCGGACAGGACTTGCAGGTAGACATTTCGGCCAGCGATCCACAGGTGGTTGCCGACAACATGATGGCCGGACGACGGTGGCTGGAGCTCTCGAACATCCAGCTGAACGAAGCGCTCGAGAACACCCGGCTGGAATATACCGCCGAACACGGCCGGCTCGAATTACGATTCGAAGATGATGGGCCGCCCCAACTGGTCATCACGCTCAACAACGGTACACTCAAGCGGCTCGATGGCGGAGAGACTCAGCAGTTCCGCATCCGCGAACTCGATCCACTTGACCTGCCCGAGGTCATCAACACGGCAATGGCCACGCAGTATCCCGACGAGGTACTGTGGGGCAAAGGCGAACTCCCCGAGTTTGGTGCCGACGTGGACAAGCAGCGCAAGCGCCTGCGCAAGCGCCGCCGACGGTATGTCCATGAGTTCTACAGTGAGATTCACCTCCGCACAGTGTTCAGTGTCAGCGTCGTATTCCTGGCCGTCCTGGGTGCAGCCCTCAGCGTGATCTTTCGCGGCGGCCAGTTGCTCGTCGCCTTCGGCATCAGTTTCCTGCCGACTCTCGGTGTCATCCTGACAACGATTCTCGGTAAGGGTATCGCAAAGAGTGTGCTCGTTCCTGGATTGTCCATCATGTGGGGAGGGCTCATCGCGGTCATCATCCTCGACATCGTCATTCTCAAGAAGTATTACCCGAGGTAACGTGTCCGCATCCATGAGCACTCTGGACCGCTACATCATCAAGTCACTCAGCGTCAACTACCTGATTTCGCTGGCGGTATTGATGAGCACGTACGTCGCTCTGGATTTGTTCTTCAACTTTGATGAATTCATGCAGGAAGACGGTATTCCGTTCATCGACGTTGTTCATGCTATGGGCGCATACTACGGAACCCACCTGTTCCTGTACTTCGGTCAAATCGCCGGCGTCATCGCACTGTTCGCCATGGCAGTCACTTTGGCGCGCCTGCAGCGCGACAATGAGTTCGTCGCCATCGTCGCATCCGGGGTGAGCCTGTACCGGGTTGCCTTGACCGTCATTCTGACGGGTGTGGCCCTCAACGCACTGTGGCTCATCGACCAGGAAATGATCATTCCACGGCTGGCTCCGCGCCTGGCGGCGTCGCACGAATCAGCAGCGCTCAACCGGCCATATGGTGTATGGTTCCTGAGGGACCAGCACGACTGGCTCATCTCGGCACGGACGTTCAATCAGGCGGAAGGGCAGCTCGGCGGGGTCATACTGCTGCGTGCCGATGCCAGCGGTGGTACGCCAGAGTTGATCACGGCCGATCGGGCGTTGTGGGTCAGTGATGCCCCCACGCCACACTGGAGCCTGGAGCGCGGCTCCCGGTGGGTCCGTAACCTCGGGTCAGGTGGCGACGATCGCCTGAAGCGTCTGCCACAGGATACGTTCGAAACATCGATGAACCCGCAGAGCATCGCACTACGACAATCGACCAATTGGATCCAGTTCCTCGGGCGTAAACAACTCACACACATTCGTAACGAAGGAATGGCCGCAGCCAACGACGTCTCGCGGGCGATTCACAACCGTTTCACGACTCCAATCGTCAACATGTTCATTCTGATCATCGGCATCCCCTTGTTCCTCGATCGGCAACCGGCCAGTGTGTTGCGCAGCGGGGGACGCTGCCTCGTGACCTGCGGTGTGTGTTTCCTGTTCACGTTCTTCTGTCAGAATATGGTCGCCCTTGACTACCCGGCCCTGACGGCATGGCTCCCGCTGATCGTATTGACACCCGTGATGGTCGTACAGTTGGACCGCATGAAGACGTGATGGCAGAGTGCGAGACACAAGCAGGAAGTGAATCAACTCATCGCAGGGGGTTGTTGAACCAGGGGGCCTGAGGACACTGCGGGGGACCCGCTGAGAAACGACACCGGCTTGGCAACCATCGGCCGAGTGCAGTCTGAGATCAGATGGTCTCCAGTTCTTTCTTCTTTGCCTCCAGCTTGTCATCGACCAGCTTCTCGAACTGCTTGGTGAGCTTCTGGACCTCGTCGCGCGCCCCTGAGGCATCGTCTTCGCTGATGGTCTTGGCCTTCTCCTCGGAATCGATGTGTTTGTTCGCATCGCGCCGCGCGTTGCGTACGGCAACCCGCTGAGCCTCGGCCATGCGCTTGATCTCCTGAATCAACTGCTGGCGACGCTCACCCGAAAGTGCGGCCACCGGCACCCGAATGGTGTTGCCATCCGTGTTGGGAGTAAACCCGAGATTGGACGTCAAAATGGCCTTCTCGATGTCCTTGGTGGTGGTTGGGTCAAACGGCTTGACCACCAGCATCGCAGGCTCCGGAGCACTGATGGCCGCCAACTCGCGCAGGTCCATGGTCGAGCCATAGCTGGCCACGGCAACCTTGAGGTGCTCGATCAGGCCGGGTGTGGCCCGGCCGGTCCGCACACCCTTGAGTTCGCTATCGAAGTAATCGACTGCCTTGGTCATACTCTGCCGGCAGTCCTTCTTGATTTGGTCGAGAGTCATCGCGCCGTCCTCCAGCCTTGTGACGTGCCGCGTAGTTTACAGAGCGACCATGGTGCAGGCAATATGCGGGTCGGGTGTCACTCGCGTTCGGAGCGTTTGGCCCGGTCGACAACTGAGAGGATCGCGGGATGGACGGACTGGATGTCAAGTACGGCCCCCGCACCGGCACCGATCAACTGCGTGTCCCCGCGTGCGGCGGTGTGTCGCAGATCGATGACGAACCGGCCGGCAGCGTCCGGCGTGGCCTGGAAGAACAACGACGCCAGGTAGCCCTGTCGACGTTCCGATGGTTCGAAATGGCCGGCCATCATCTGGCCGCGCTCGAGATTGAATGCTCGCCAGCTCGCGGCCGGCAGCACGGCATCATCCCGGGGTTCGACCGTCATGTCGACCAGCGTCAGGCTTCCATGTGTCCCACCGCGGACGATTGGATCGAGCTGATAGGCCCGCAGGGCGGCGCTGGCGGACACCACCACATCCACGCGCACGACATCACCTGCACTCAGGGTGTCCGACGCCGCGTCGACGGTCAAAACCGCCTTGCCGAGGACGACCGCAGGCGGCGTCGGCGCGGGGCCCTGGCTGCACCCACACGGACTGATATCCCCAAATACATCCATTGCGGCAACGGCATCATTGACGTCACACAGTCCGTCTGGCACACACGGTGTGTCCTTGCCGGCGATGTCGACATTCATCGTCGTGCACGGGTACGGACCGTCCAAACCATCCCAAACCGCAAAACAGTCGAGGGCGTGGAAATGGTCATGACCATCGGCTGCACGATCCGGTGAGCACTGCAGGAAACCGCCGCCCACGTCCCCGTAGTCGACATCCACACCATGGCAGAACCCGGCAACACAGTCCCACCACATACACGCATCGTCGCGTACACCGTTGTCGTCGACATCCGCACAATCCGCAGCAGCTTTGCAGTCGGGCGTGCAGGCGTCGAACAGTGTTGCGGTGGCCGTATAGCGTGCCCCGCACGCCGACAGGTCACCGCCGCTGATCGGGCCCACCACGATCCAGTATGTACCCGGCGCAACGGAAGCGCTGATTTCCAGCAACTCACACTCCGAAACAGTATCGACGTCCAGCACGAACGGCTCTTCGCACCCGCTCTCTGCAGCAACGATGGCCGCACCAACAGGGAACTCGGCCTCGACGGTCAGGGTCAGCGTGTCCGACTCCGCCACGGTCATTTCATACCAGTCGAAATCGACCCCGGCTTCGAACACGCCGGTGGTGCCGCAGATGGGCACGCAGGGAGTGATATTCGAGAAGTTGCGCAGCTCAGGCGGAGCGTCGCACCCGCCGTTGTACGAATCGACGTAACCGTCAGCACACAATGGTTCCCCTTCCGGGAACGTGTTGTCGGCACAGGGCAATTCGCAGGGACACAACGAACACAGTGTGTCCGGTCCGAGCCAATCGCCTCCACTGGCAATGCAGGCGTCTTCTTCGAGTGCGTCACACAATGCCCCGGGACGACAGCACGCCCCCAGGACAACACCACAGGCCGGTTCGAGCTCCGCGCAGGTCGTCTGCGCACTGAAGTCGAGGTCAGCCGCCGTGCAGTCCGAGATATCGACGTCGTCGGCGCACACGCCGGAGTCGTCGGCGCAACACGCACCGCTGACGCCGCCCTCGTCGCCGTGCAGGCACACCGCCAGATCGTGGCCCTGCAGTGCCTCGGGACACCCGTCACAATACGATCGACCGTTGCCGGTAGAGCTGCTGTTCCACAGGAACCAGCACGTCTCGCTGCCCTGGCCACTGATCGACACCCAGCCGTTGGGCAGTGCGCATGGCTCGGGCAACTCGACTTCGTACAGGTTGAGTTCGGCGCCGATGTACAGGACTTGTGTCGGCGTGCGCGTCACATCGAGGTCGTACGCGCAAACGGTCTCGCCCGGCAGGCCAGCCGCATCGCGATGGAAGCTGATGGTAAACCGGTTATCGAGCTCCACACACTCGATGAAGCTGTTGCCGACCGGCTCGAGATCGAAACCATAGAAAGTCAACTGATCAATGGCCCCAGCCACGCCACTGTAGTCCTCGAACCTGCGGAACGGCGAGGCCTCTTCGGAGGTTCCGGCAACGAAATCGAGAGGCGTGTCCGAAGACTGTCCAACGAGGCTGTCCTCGGGACAGGGGGGAACCTCCGGGCAATCGTCACAGGTCAGATCCGACCCCAGCCACAGGAACCCCTCATTGACGCACGCGTCTTCGAGCGTGATGACACAACTGCCATCCCCGATACAGCACGGCCCGGTCGGCGGACACGCGTCGCAGGCGATGGCATCCCCGAGCCAATCGCCGCCTGCTTCAGCACACGCGATCTCGCCGGTGACGTTGCACGGCGTGGCGTCAGCGAAGCAACACGCACCACTCAGTGCCGTGCACGGTGGATCGATGGCCGCACACACGGTGTCGGCGGTGAAGCGCTGGTCCGCAGCAGTGCACTCCGAGATATCGATGTCATCGGTGCAACCGCCACTCAGCTCGTCACAACAACTGCCAGTGACGCCGCCGGAAGAACCGAGGAGGCAGAAACTCACGTCGTCGAGCTCCTCCTCCGTGATGCACCCATCGCACCACGAGCGTCCGTTGCCAGCAGGCGAGCTGTACCACACGAACAAGCAGTCATCGCCAATGCCGTTCACGGCCAACCAGCCGTGGGTCAAAACGCACGGCTGCGGCAGCTCGAGGCGGTATTCGTGGACCTGGAAGCCTTCGATCTCCAACCCGGTGGGCAGCGGCTCGACGATCTGGAAGTCGTAGTCGCATACCAGGTCGCCGGGTTCTCCGGCGGCATCCTCGTAGAAGGCCACACGGAAGAAATTGGTCGTGTCATCGCACTCTGAAAATCCGCCGTCGAAGAGCAAATCCAGGCCGAACCACCGCACCGTTGCGATCGGACCGCTCACGGCGTAGTAATCATCAAAACGCAGCAGACCAGCCGAGCTGTCGGACACGTAGGCATTGAAATGCTCGATGTCGTCGGGCGCCTGGCCGTAGAGACTGTCCAGAGGACAGCTGTCTTCGATCTCGCAGGGCTCGAATTCGCACGAGTCGCCTGCCAGAAACGCACCATTCTGGCGGAGACACTCGAAGCGCAGGACGTCGGCACACGCTGCGGGGGAGCAGCAGGCCCCCGGTTCGCAGGGCGCCGTCACACAGGTCGTCCCCGGGCCCAACCAGCTACCATCGTTCTCGAGGCACACCCCTTCCTCCTCGATGGCACACGTTCCGTCTACGCAGCAGGCCCCGACACCAATCGCACAGGGATCATCCGCGCAGGCCGTGCCGGCGCCCGCGTAGTCGCGGCCCCCGGTCACGCAGGCAAATGCCGTAATGCCGTCGAAGCAGGCCAGGTCGCTGCAGCACGCCCCGGCCGCGCAGGGGTCATCCTTGCATTCAGCTCCGTCGAGGTAAACCCCACCGATCACAGCGCATGCAGCGGCGTCGGCCGCAGGCGCACATTGATCGGGCAGGCAACATGAACCCGCTCCCCAAGCATTCGCAGTGCAGGCCACAAAGACACAAACGACAGAGTTGATGATTCCCCAATGGGCAGGCATCAGGATTCCTCCTGAGGTGTTTTGATTCATATTAACGAAAGAGACCACACGATGCCATGATGCCTGACGCTTCGTACCTCTGAGCCCATTTGATGGTGACAAACAATAAAAAAGGCCGCCCCAAAATGGGGCGGCCGCAATCAAACGTCATCGCAGGTTACAGCAGGCCACAGCGGCCTACGGCCACAGATAGGCATCGGTCGTGCCGTTGCCCAGCTCCAGCGACATCATGCCCGGGAGCAGCAGCTGGCCGAACGAGGCGCCCGGATCGATGCCCGGCAGATCACCCCGCCAGGGTGCTTTCCCGGTACCGCCTGCATCATCAGGCTCGCCGCCGCCATCCTGGTGGGTGTAGATGTTGTCATCATCGATACCGGATGCCGACTTCATCTTGAACTCGCAGCTGCCATCAATACGGTAGATATTCTGGCCTTCGCCGTTTCCACGACCACCGTGGTTCGGCGAATTCCCTCGACGCCAGCGCTCCGGACGGCTGTTTGGACTCAGTTCCGCAAGCGAGTTGCCTGGAACGTTGAACACATCGTCGATATTGAGACTCCGTTCTCCGCCGCCGGCCTGCGACGCATCGGTGATACCGGCACGGTTGTACGGACCCTTGTCCGCAATGACCGCCATCCGCGAGTCGGTCTTGTCACTGGCGCGACAACGATTGACCTGACCCGGCCCCCAGGGAATCTGAAAGGCGTAGCTGATGTTGCGATAGCCCTCGAAGTCGTAGAAGAAGTCCGGGGAGTGCTTCACGCCATCGACATCGACCAGCCGGTCGGGAAAATCGGAATCCGAGCTCGGGCAGGTCATGATTTCCTGATCGACACGGCTGTCGCGAATGAGCATGAACAACGCCCGCGTCACGCTGACCGCCCGGGCGTCGTTGGGGTCTTCCGCTGCATTGCTCCACTGATATTCGCGGAAGATCTGGTCAGTGGTTCCCGGCGAATGGCCACCGATCTGGCCTGGCCAGACGATGACTTCACCCTTCGGCGGCCACCGCACGGTGGAATGCGCCGGGATCATCCATGAGCCCTTGTTGTCATTGCTGTAGATTTCCGACGCGGTGCCGACCGACTTCAGGTGGCTGGCACAGGTCGTCCTCTTGGCCAACTCGCGAGCCCGTGCGAGACTGGGCAAGAGGATGGCGATCAACAACGCGATAATCGCGATGACCACCAGGAGTTCGATCAGGGTAAAAGCCTTGGTGTGCCGCATGGCAAACCTCCTTCGCACATCATGTGCGTTGCGGCATCCGGTCGGCCGATTCATACGGCCTGCCGTAATGTAATGGATGATTGCTGAGCACTCGCCGCTGAGCACCTGCACCAACCGGACACCTGGCCTCGAAACGAGGCGTTCCTGGAACCGTGGAGAATGAACGCCATTCTCCAGCAGATCCGCGCCCACCAACGCAGTCGTGGCGCGGATGATTAGCAATGATGATACCGTCGGAATTGCTTCGCAAGGAGGGAATCTGAGTATGATCAATATAAGAGCTATTAAGGGGCTGCGAAGCGACTCCCCAATCCACTCTTTTTCGACCTCAAAAAGATAGTCACTCCAGAAAACCGTGTCAAGGAATTGTCGACCCGCTCTTTGCGCGATCCGGCTCTCCCGAGCCTGACAGACTGGTTAGAACAACATTAGAACCTCAACATGACAAAGCACCCCCAACCTCCTTGACCCGGCAAGGTGAGCGGAGTTCAATGGGATGAGGTAAGGATCACATGATGATACGAATTCTGGCATCCGTTCTTGCAGGCGTGTGCGCGGCTGGTTCCCTGGCTCATGGCCAGGATCTCGTCAGTGCCGGCGCACTCAATGAACTGGGTTACTACAAGTACTGGCAGAACCAGATCCCTCTCGAGGATGGCGATACCATCAAGATCCTCAACCGCGTGGACGGCACGCTGTATGCCGTCTCCGACCGTGGAGCTGTCTACGCCGTCCAGGCCGATACGGGTTTGCCGCTGTGGTCGTACCGTGCCGCCCAGCCGGGCGACTGGGTGTTTCTGCCCAGTCACACGCGCAGTTTTTACGGCCGCGACCTGACCCTGATCACCACCTCGCGCGTCCTCGAATGGCGCGACCGGTTCACCGGCGAACTCGTTGCCCGCATCGAACCGGGGTTCGTGCCGAGCGAGCGCGCCGTCAGTGATGGCGTACGGGTCTTCGCACCGGGTCTGGATGCGCGGATGCACTGCCTCGAGTTTACCCTGGTCAACGACGAGGTCCGCGCCTACGGCAAGTGGCAGACGATCACCGGCGAGGTCTCACTGACCTCTCCAGTCCTGTGGTCGGGTGGACTCTTCTTCGCATCCAAGGATGGTAAAGTCCGCGCCTGCGTTGCGGACAACAAGCAGCGTCTGTGGGTTTTCAGAACGCTTGCACCCGTGGTCGGTGACATGCACGTCGACAGCACCGGCGTCTACTTTGGCAGCATCGACCGCATGGTATACAAGCTCGATGTCGAAAGCGGTCGCGGTATCGCCCGCTTCCGCACACCTGGTTACATCACCTCGGCCCCGAGCGTCGTCGGAGAAACCGTCTTTCAGATCGTCGACAACCATGGCCTGTACGCCCTGGATTCGGCCTCACTCGAGCAGCGCTGGCATATCCAGGAGGCGTCCGGGCTCATCGCAGTCAGCGACACGCAGACACTGCTCATGGGCGACGGAGAGATCCTCGCGGTCGAGTCCGCGGGCGGCACGACCCGCCAACGCATCCCCGCACTGGACGTCGAAATCATCGTACCCAACATCGTGTCCAGCGCCATGTTCCTGGCCAGTCGCGATGGTCGGATATTGTGCGCTCAAGAGCAACACGTCCCGTTCCTCCGGTTCGAACAACTCACAGCTGCATATTCCGCGGGGACGACCGCAGCGGCCGCAGTCGGCCAGGGCGATGAAGCGCCGGATGATGCGGCGTCGCGCCGCTCGCGTCTGCGTGAACTGCTGTCCAACGACAGTGCAGCCTTCATTGTCGGACAGGATGACTGAGCCCACGCCGGTTTGATCCTCGTGCCACACCCATGTTAACCTCCGCCACATGGCGGCGGTGCCCATCAATAGAGTGCTGATCAGTGTGTTCGACAAGACGGGCCTCGATGAACTCGTGGAGGTCTTGAGGACGCGCGACGCTGAGATCATCGCATCGGGCGGCACGGCGGAGCATCTGCGCGGGCAGGGCGTCGTGGTCACCGAGGTGGCGGAGTTGACCTCGTACGGCGCCATGCTCGGCGGGCGGGTCAAGACGCTGCACCCGGCGATCCATGCAGGGATTCTGGCGCGGCGCGGCACCCCGGATGACATGGAGCAACTGGCTGAATGCAACATCCGGCCGATCGATATGGTCGTGGTCGACCTGTATCCGTTCGAGCAGACCCGCGCCCGCGCCGGCTGTACCGAGGAAGACGCCACGGAAATGATCGACATCGGCGGACCATGCCTCCTGCGCGCCGCGGCCAAGAATCATCGCGACGTGGTCGTCGTCCCCGGCCAGGACTGTTACGCCAGCGTGGCCGCAGAACTCCGTACATCCGGCACGATCAGCGCGACCACGCGACGCCAGCTCGCGGCCCGCGCGTTCCGCCGCACGGCGCTCTACGATGCCGTCGTGGCCCGCTACTGGACGCAGCCTGACGACGTCCTGCCGCAGGAATTAACGCTGGGCCTGCGCCGCGTGCGCAGCTCGCGGTACGGCGAAAACCCCCAACAGGCGGCCGCGGTCTACGTCGACGCCACGCTGCAGCCACCCGGGTGCAACCTGGTCGGCCCGCCAGGCACACCGGCGGAGATTCCGGGCGACCGCGATCCGTCATACAACAACTATGCCGACGCTCATGCGGCGGTCGCGTTGTGTCGCGATCTCAGCCGCGCCTGCGCGAAACAACACGTTGCGGTTTTCGTCAAACATGGTAATCCATGCGGCGTCGGGGTCGCGGATGACGCGGTCGAGGCCTATCGGTTGGCTTATCTCGGCGACCCGCACGCGGCAATGGGTGGCGTGCTGGCAACGAACACGCCCGTCGATGCGTTGATGGCCGAGACCGCGCTGTCAACACTTGAACGCTGGGGTCGGGCCGCCGGGGCCGGAAGCTTTTTCATCGAAGTGTGGGCCGCCCCGGCCTTCGATGACGGGGCCGTGACGCAGCTCCGTGCGGGCAAGCCGTGGGCCGCCCGTTGCCGCCTGTTCGCGGTCGGAGACATGGCTGCCCGCGATGACGCTCTGGTGTTGCGCCGCATCGCGGGGGGCATACTGGTTCAAACGCCCGATCACGCCGATTTGGCCGAGCAGACATGGATCTGCCCCGGACGTCGACCAGACGAACGCGAGTATGACGACCTGCGCATCGCCTGGCTGACCTGCAAACACACGGGCAGCAACGCAATCTCCATCGTTCGGAACGGGATGCTGCTGGGGTCCGGCGCCGGTCAAACGTCACGGGTCATGAGCTGCCGACTGGCCCTGTGGCTCGCCGAGCATTGCGGTCACGCTGCGGTCCTGCCTGGCGCCGTGGCCGCCTCTGACGGTTTTTTTCCATTCAGCGACGGACCGCAGGCGTTGATGGCCGCCGGAATCAGCGCCATCATTCAGCCCGGCGGATCCAGGAATGACGATGACACGATTGCTGCCTGCGACCAGCGCAACGTCGCTCTGGTGCTGACCGGCACACGACATTTCAAGCACTGAGTCGGCCATGAAGCTGTATACGAAGACCGGTGATGACGGGACAACGGGGTTGGTCGGCGGTGGACGTGTGTCCAAGACCGACATGCGGGTCGTGGCCTATGGCGACGTCGACGAACTCAATGCCGTGATCGGCTGGTGTGCGGCGGCAATGGATGCGGGCTGGCGCGACCAGCTGCAACTGATTCAAGCCGATCTGTTTCTCATTGGGGCGGAACTGGCCAGCGCCGACGCCGGGAAACTGCCCGCATCATTCGTCCCGATCGGTGGGTCTGCCGTCGCCCGCCTGGAAGGCTGGATCGATCAAGCCAGCACCGCCACTGCACAGCTGACGTGTTTCATTCTTCCAGGCGGATCGGAAGGGGGGGGGCGCCTGCACATGGCCCGTGCCGTCTGTCGCCGCGCTGAACGTGCGGTGGTCGCATTGAGTGCCGGCCATCCGGTCAACGTTGAATTGATCAAGTACCTCAACCGGCTCAGCGATCTATTGTTCGCCTGGGCACGGCAGTACAACCAGGAGACCGGCGCGGGAGAGATCCCCTGGAAACCATGAGCGCTGCAACGCCACGTATGTCCACCGGGCCGGTTCGACCGACACCCGTGCCAGCCCTCGAGGTCGTGGTCACGTTCATCGCCGTTGCGGTATTCGCCGGAGTCATTTTCCTGACCAGCCCGCCGCCCGACATGGTTCCCGACGGGGCCATACCCTGGGCCAAGGACTCGCTGCTGCATGCCCTGACGACGGCACTGGCCTTTGAATTCAAGATTCCCACGCCCTTTGGCGCAGCGATCAAGAGCCTCGTGGGGGGCATCGGGGCCGCAATACTGATCCTCGTCGTGGCAGTGGGGCTGTTCCTCAAGAAACGCGACCGCGTCCGCACTGCGGTGTGGGCGGAAGAACCTCAGGCCGTCGAGAGCGTCGGCAAACAGCACATCCATCCGCAACGGGCCGCCGAGTACCTGGCGATCGGCGTCGTCATGATTTCATTGGGTAGCTGTCTCATCGCCATCGACCGTCGCTCGGCCCTTGGCGGGACCGTGCTACTCGCGTCGCATTTGGCCTGGGCATTCATGTTGCGCTACGGACTCGGGCGACGCTCTACGTGCGCGTGCGCCGCGGGCCTGTCCGTGGTGCTGCTCTTATGTGCAGGCCTGGGTATCTGGTACTTCTACGGTCGCAATCCCAACATGCGCCTCGGCTACCCGGTCGGCAATCCGTTGTTTCTTTCCGCATGCCTGATCCCCGGCATGCTCATCGCTGTCGCCTGGGGCGTGCGCGGTGTCGCCCGCTGGCCCACGGCCCCGGCAGCCGCCGTGTGTACACTGCTCAGCGCTGCCGCAAGCGCCGGCATCATTGGCTGGGCGATGTACCTCACCGAGGCCCGTGGGACGGCCCTCGGTCTGGCCGCTGGTTTCGCAGTGCTCATTTTCGTCGCGGTTCGCGGCAAAACTCAACGCATGGTGGTCGTTGCCGCCACGACCGTGATCGCGATCGTGGGCTATGCGTCCGTTTTGCAACCACTGATCGATGCACGGGGCGACACGGTTCGGTCACGCTTCTACACCTGGGAATATGCGTTGCAGCTGACCACCGCGGCGCCCATCCTGGGGCATGGACAGGGGGGCTACGCCTACCTTGCAGACGGCCGCGCAGTTCAACAGGTGCAGGACGATCCGTGGGCCCTCAAAGACCGCATCGCCCACGCACACAATGAATGGCTCGAAGCGTTGGCGGACATCGGCAGTTTCGGAGTCGTTGCCCTCGGTGGGGTGTTGTGCATGACCTTTCTGGCCGGTATCCGCCGCGCCGATCAACTGGATGATCCGACCCAGCGTTGGCTGTTGATCGGGCTGCTGGCAGCACTCGCGGCGATGGTCGTCGAGGAGAGTACCAACGTCGCCCTGCGGATCGCGGGCTTCCCCACGGTGTTCTATGGGGTCATTGGAATGATCTGGGCCCTCTCCGCGCCCGCGCCACGCGCAACCGGAAAACCCGGCGGGCTGACCCTGGCCGCACTATTGACTGCCGCGGCGGTCGGGGGCGGAGTGTTCATCGGAGCCGCTCACGTCTGGGACTTTCGCGCTGCCCGGGCCCTCCACGATTACGCTGCCCAATTGCACCAGCGCCATTTTGACGCGGGCCTCGCCACCGTTGACCTGGCAGCCTCCCACCGTCTCAGTCCACAACGCCGCTTGAGTGGGACCCTGGCACAAGGTGGAGCGCACCTGTTCGTGGCAGCCGCGCGCTATGAAGATCTGCTCCGCGTCCGTGAACAACTGCAAAACACTGAGGGTGTACGCACCGGCCTGGAGGCCGCCGCGCGCGACTACTTCGAACTGGCCATCGGCCATGCTCAGACCGCGATCGATATCGTCGAATCCATCACGGCACGCGTTGGACCGGCCATCGGTGCCCATCTCATCATCGGGGACGCCCACGACCTCGTCGGGCGCTGTGCAGCGTTGGTCGGCAACGTCACAGAGAGCCTGAGTCGCAATCAGGCAGCGGCCCAGGCATATCGCATCGAATACCAGCGCCAGCCGCACAACCGCAACATCACCTGGCGAGTCTTCGAGTTGTCTCAGGATCTCGAGCCAGCGCAGTTCCTCGAGATGATGGGGCCGGCGATGCGCTTCCTGGACATCGACGATCGCTTCCTCGGAATGGTCGATCAACTTGCACAGCAGCCCGGTTTTGATGCCATGCTCACCGAGCGCGTGGCCGATGCACTCGCGGCTGCCGACGGGGAGGTATCTGATCAACCCCACCCGTGTGAGACATTGCGCATCGCCGCCTGGGTCGCATCCTTCCGACGCGACTACACGGGGGCGGTCGTTCTGGGCACAGCCGCAGTCGGATTGGCAGACGCCCAGGCCGAGTTCTTTCCTGCTACACCGGCGATCTGTCGACGTGAGCTGGCCCACTACACCTACCTGGCGAACCCCGACAACGCCGAACGGGCTGTCGCCATCGCCAGGGCAGGGCACGACCTCGTGCCGCGGGCGTACGAGTGTCGACCGATCGCCCGTCAGATCGAACAGCGCCTGGGCATGTATCTCCTGGCCCGCGGCACGCCTGGCGACGAGGAACTGGCCGTCCGCACGTGGCTCGGTGTGTCACCCCCACCGGAACAGTTCACCGTACGGCTTGCGGAGCTGTATCAGGTGTTGTGTACCGAAGTGCTCCAATTCATCTCCCCGGAGCACTGGCCCGCCGCTATCGACGACCACGTCCAACGCTTGACCGCTCTGGCCCCGGACAGCCCCACGCCACCTTTGCTGGCGGCGCGCATGGCATTCGAGCGCCAGCGCCCAGATGAAGGACTGGCCCTGTTGCGCCGCGCGCGGGCGCTGGGCGCCGACGCCGGCCACATCACCGGCTCCAGGTCCTGGCTCGAGCAGCGTTACCCCGAGCACCATGAGCTCCGGCTGTTCATGGAAGAACTGGCTGTGCCGACCGAGTCCAGTCGGCCGCCGGAATAGTCGGAAGAGATTCGGGGAACGTCAGGCTCAGCTGCTGGCCACCGGGTGCTGGGCGATGACTTCGCGATAGATCTTAGCCGTCCGCTCCGCCATCCGACTGAGCGAGTGGTGTTCTTTGCAGTAATCGAGCGCCGTACCGGCCAGGCGGCGGGCCAGTTCGGGATCGCGCAACAAACGCCGGATCGTCGCGGCCAGGCACGCATCGGTGGTGTCCGCGCAGATCAACCCGGTCTGACCGTCGATGATGAAATCGGAGTTCGGCACTTTACACGTGACGGCTGCCAGCCCGGCGGCCAGTGCATGGAGCAGGCGCACGTCGACGCGATTGACATCGCCGGGCACGACAAAAATGTCGGCCGTTCGCATGACCAGATCCCAATCAGGCAAGCGTTGACCGAATGTCACGTGCTTGATCAGATTACGCCGTTCGACGAGCTTGCGCAAGTCCGCTTCGATCGGCCCACTGCCCAGAAGCAGGAGCATCATCTCATGCCCTTCCTGCACCAGAGTCGCCACGGCCCTGATGAGCCGATCCACCCCCGTGTTCGGCTCGAATGCCGACATACACAAAATCGTGGGCATGAGTCCAGAACGTGAGAAACAGACGGGCGACGCTGCCGCCAGCAGACCTGGACGGATCAATACGACCTCATCGGGGGGAGTCCGCTGCACGGCCAATTCGAATAACGGCTGGCTGCCGGCGATGAGTTTGTTGGCATGGTGTCCCTCGTGGCCTCCCCCGACGGTCACGTCTTCAGTGCTCAACAAATGAGCCACGAGCGGCCGCCCGGTCGCGGTCGCCAGTTCACTCCCCAACGACAGGGAGCGTTGAGAAAATGCATGGAAGATCGCAGGCATGCTGGTGGACAATTCCGCAGCAATCCGATGTACGCCGCGCTTCCACAGCGGCCAACGTAAAGCACGGTGACGCAGGACCTGCACCGGACCGAGCGACAGATTCAGGGCCGCCTTGGCCTCAGTGATCAGCGTGATCTGCTGCACGGACTCCAGCAAACCAACCGAGAGGTGACCGATCACCGGCCCCAGGCGCTCGAAGGTCAGCGGGTCGATGACCAGCCCCGCACTGAGAGGGGTTTCATCTGACATGAGTTGTCGGGCTCCGAGTCAGGACTTGCACTCCAGCCAGTTCACCCCCCAACCGATGTCGACTTTGAGCGGCACGCTCACCGGCAGGGCGGTCGTCATGTGGTGCGTAACCAACGCCGATGCGTCATCGACGACATCCCGGCGACATTCGAAAACCAGTTCATCGTGAACCTGGATCAGCATACGGATGTCATCCCGCCGGGCCGTCACCCGCTGGATATCGACCATGGCTTTCTTGATGAGATCAGCTGCAGACCCCTGCAGGACCGTATTGACCGCCAGGCGTTCACCCAACGAACGTTTCTGACGATTCCGCGACGTCAACTCGGGTAGTGGCCGTCGACGGCCCAGCATGGTCTCTGCGTACCCTTCGGTCTTGCCACGTTCGATGCAGTCGTCGATGAACAGTCGGATACCAGGGTAGCGCATGAAGTACAAATCGATGAACGCACTGGCCTCACCCACGGTCATGCCCGTGCCCTTGGCCAGGCCAAAGGGCGTCTGGCCATAGATGATTCCGAAGTTGACCGCTTTGGCCCGGGCCCGTTGCTCCGGGGCAACGACGCCGTCCTCGACACCGAAAACCTCTGCAGCGACGGCCTGGTGGATGTCCTCGTCCCGCTCGAAGGCTGCGATGAGACTGTCATCCCGGCAATAGTGCGCCAGGAGCCGCAGTTCGATCTGCGAATAATCCGCAGCCAGCAGAACATACTCGTCCGCCCCAGACACGAACGCTCGACGAATCTGGCGACCGGTCTCCGTGCGGATCGGGATGTTCTGAAGATTCGGATCGCTGGACGACAACCGCCCGGTAATCGCTCCTGTCGTGTGGAATGTCGCATGGATACGTCCACTGCGTCGCGAGACCATCCGCGGAAGATTATCCGTGTAGGTACTCTTGAGTTTGGTCAGTTCGCGGTACTCGATGATCCTCTCCGGGAGCAGATGGTCCGTTTCGGCGGCGAGAGTCGTCAACGAATCAGCGTCGGTACTGCGACCGGTCTTGGTCTTGCGCACAACACGTAATCCTTGCTCGTCGAACAGGACCTCGGCAAGCTGCCGCGTCGACTCGATATTGAACGGATGGCCCGCAAGACCGTGGATCTCATCGCGGAGCGCATCAATCCGCGCCTGTAGCATATCGGAGATGTCGGCCAGACATGTTTGGTCAATCGCCACACCACGGCGTTCCATGGCTGCAAGAACGCTCAGGAGAGGCATTTCGACATCGGCAAACAACCCCGCACAAGAGGCACCATCGAGTTGCGGATTCAGCAGCTCGTACAGCCTCCAGATATAGTCGGCCTGTTGCCCCGCGAAATCGATGAGCTGTGCCGGATCGACGTCGCCGACGCCCACCTGATTGCGTCCTTTGCCAACGATCTCCTCGAGGGGCATGAGGGTGACGCCGAGCTGTTCTCGACACAGTCGTGCCACAGCATGGGACGCCTGCAGTGGCCACAACATGAATGCGGCAACGCTGGTATCGAAGACCGGACCGCGCACCTCGAGGCCGTGTTCGGCCAGGCATACGATGGCGGGCTTGATGTCATGACCGACCGTCGTGATATCGACTGCACCCAACACGGGCGTCAACGCCGCAACGACCTCCTCACGTGGCAGAGTCTGTCCCATTGCGGCGCGAATCGGAATGTACCACGCCCGTCCGGCCATGGTGCTGAGCGCCACGCCCACCCATTCCGCATCGACCGCGGTCGCACCCGTCATCATGATCTTGAGCGCGACCGCCGGCAGATCGACGAGCGCCGCAGTCAGCTTCGCCAGTGCCTCTGGCGTGTCGATGACTTCGTAGGCGACGTCCGCGTCGCGTTCAACCGCCGGGGGGCTGTCGCCGACGTCCGGACAATCCGGATGCCGCTTGATCTTCTCGACCGTCGACAACAGCCGCGAGAATCCCAGTTCATCGAAAACGGCACCCAGGCGATCGGCGCGCAAACCGCGAAACCTGGCCCGGTCGAAGTCGAGATCGACTTCGAGGTCGCGCCGCAAAGTCACCAGTTTGCGGGTAATGGGCAGTTGATCGGCAAACGCGGTCACACGTTGTGAGAGCTTGGGTGACAGTTCGTTCGCATGCTCGAGGACCGCATCAGCCGTGCCGAATTGCGCGATGAGTTTCGCCGCGGTCTTGAGGCCGACCCCCGTAATGCCTGGAATGTTATCGACGTTGTCGCCGACGAGGGACTGGATCTCAACCGCCTGGTCCGGACGATAGCCCTTGTTCTCCTCGAGCGCCTCCGCGGTGATCACGACGTCCTTGGCCGGATCGTAGAGCCGGACGCGCGGATCGATGAGCTGCTCGAGGTCCTTGTCACGGCTGACGATATAGACCTCGAGATCCTGATGAGGCACGCGCTCGACGATGCTCGCGATCAGGTCATCGGCCTCGTAGCCGGGCATCTCGAACACCGGAATCTCCAGCATTTCGAGGATTGAGGTGATGCGGGCGATCTGGGGTATCAGATCTTCCGGGGTCGCATCCCGAGTTGCCTTGTAGTCCGCGTACACCGCCTCCCGCGAGGCCGACGCCGTAGGGGAGTCCAGAGCAACGGCCCAATAGGTCGGCTGGCGCTCCATGATCAGCTTAAACAGCATTGAGAAAAAGACATACGTCGCTCGCGTGGGCTCGCCGCTCGGGCTCGAGAGATTGCCGAACGGTGCATAGTATGCCCGGAAGATCTGGGCGTGTCCGTCGATCAGATATAAGGTCTCGCTCATGTGGGGCATAGTTATAACACAGTGGGGCGGCAAGCGGCCTCGAGATCATTAGTGGTGTCTAATCGAAAACTGGCGCTTTGCCAACGTATCCTTATGTGCAGCAACCTAATATTGACAAGACGAGGCAGCCCTCGGACAATGTGATGAGCAGGGTGAGAGCTCCCACCACCGCATTTTTTCGAACGAGAATCAATCGCCTGGACCAGCAATGGGAGGGTCCTTCATGGCAGGTAGACCCACCGCGGGAAGTACGACCGGCATCATCGTAGGCATGTGTGTCGGTATCGGAATTGCAGTCATCGCCTTGGTGTTTCTGGTCATTCTGTGGACCAAGCAGGAAGATCTGGTTGCCCAGGCCAAGTCCAAGACGGACGAAGCGAACCGCGTGATGTCCTCGTCCGAGCGCACCGGCGCCCTGCGTGGCTGGTACGACAAGGCCGGCCGCCAGTCCGCTGCCAGCTTGATGGCACAGGAACTCGGTGCGTTCGCCGAGCTGGTCAATGGTGATGATGCGGCAGTCGAGCCGGACTACGTCGCGGGCCTGCAGGACGAAGGGGGAGAGTTGTCCGCATTGTGGAACCGCCTCGAGGCAGATGACAGCATTCCGGATGCCGGAGCCGTCATCGACCAACCGCTCGTGGCCGCACTGCGCTCCATGTACGACCTGTACAAGCAGGCCAATGATCGCGCCGATCAGCTCCAGGCATCCCTCGATTCAGCCCACGCGGAACGGGACCAGTGCACGGCGGACAAGACGGCACTCCAGGAGGAGTTCACCAGAACCGCTGACGAACTCACGACCAAAGTCACCGAGATTGAAACGGAGGTCGGGAGCAGCCGGGACGCCCAGGTCGCCATGCTCGACGAACTCAAGGCCAAGAGCGCAGAGCGTGCCGAAGAAAACCAGCAGCTGCGTCTGGAGATGAGCCAGGAGCTGGATCAGCAGAAGCAGCGTCTTGCCGAGACCGAAGCGGCCAAGCGTCAGCTGCAGGAACGCGTCCGCGAATTCCAGGTCCAACCGAAGTCCGGCGGGCGCGCCCGTCAAACCGATGGTGAAATCGTCCTGGCGACCAGCGGATCGGATGCGGTGTTCATCAATCTGGGGTCCAAGGACAAGATGATCCTGGGGCTGCGTTTTGCCGTATACCAGGCATACAGTGAAATCCCGGCCAGTGGCGAGGCCAAGGGTGCCATCGAGGTCATCGGCATCGGCGAGGATGCCAGCGAGTGTCGGATCCTGTGGGCCAACCCGTCCTATCCCATGATCGCCGGCGACACGATCGCCAACCCGATCTACGATCGCCATCGCAGCCTGGTGTTTATGACCATTGGAGCATTCGATTTCGACTACGACGGCCTGGACGACATCAATGGCCCGGAGACCGTCGAGGCCATTATCAAAGAAGGCGGCGGCACACTGGTCAGCGAGCTGACAGCCCGCGTTGACTTCCTGATCGTCGGCGCTCAACCACTGGTTCGCGAACCGGGCAAGAGCGCCACGCCTGAAGCCACAGCGCTCTATGAGGATGATCTCGATGCGCTCAGACGCTACGCCTCTGCGTTCGAACTGGCGCGCTCGCTGTCCGTGCCCATGTTGACTCAGGAGACGTTTCTGAACTTCATGGGGCGCCGAAACTAGGCCCTGCCTGAGAGCACTACGGCTGGTGAGATCGGGTGGACCATGTCATGCTGAACACGCAGGAATAGCATCGCAGCCGATCGTTGCTGGCGGAGTTTTCAGACGGAGCCAGGGCGTTGTGCGGCAGGCACGCGCCAGGCATGATCGGGCAGATCAGGATGCCAGGATCGCGAGCACATCCGCATGCGTGGAGGGTGCAGCGGCAATGAACGGCATGCTGCCCCCGGCGTAGGTGTCGACCTCGATTGGAAAGAGCGGCGCCCCGTTCAAACCGGTCAGCACGCCTCCGGCCTCGACCACCAGAACCGCCCCCGGAGCCACATCCCACAACTTGGCGTTGCGTGCACACGCGACTGTCAAACCACCCGCTGCGACCCAGGCCAGGTGTTGCGACGTCGACCCTGTATTTCGCAGAATTCCAAGTGCAAACAGCTCTGACAGACTCGTTGGAGACCAGCGCTGATTGCGTCCGACCGCTATTGCGATCAGAGAATCGCGCGTCCATTCAGCCGCCACATGTACGGCGCGATCGCCACTGAATGCACCGCCGCCCGTACAGCCGTGGTAAGTCGTTCCACTGACCGGATTATGGATGATCCCAATGACCGGGACGCCACCATCCATCAGCGCGATCGCGACGCAGAACAAGGGCACGCCCTGGGCAAAGTTCCGCGTGCCGTCGAGTGGGTCGATGACCCACGTCCACCGCCCGGATCCAACGCGCCGCGGCGACTCCTCGCCCACGATCCCATGGTCGGGAAAGTGGGCAATGATCCGTTCGATCAACCACGCTTCGATGGCCTCATCGACGTCGGTGACCGGGGATGCATCGGGCTTACGTCGTGGCCGAAAGTCTCGGCCGAAAGCCTCGAGGGCCATGGCGCCTGCTTCCTGGGCCCAGCCCATGACCAGGCCACACGTGTGTTGGAGGTCGAGGGTGCTCAACATCGGGTCCCCGATTGCGCGCAGGTGTCAGTAAGGTAATCAAGAATGACAAATCACTCGGGATGGTCTTCGGAGACGACGTTTTGAATAGCGCGACGCACGAAAGTCATCTTGGTGTTGTTGCTCTCGTCGACCTTGAGGACGACCTCGTCTTCCTTGGCCGACACCACAGTCCCGACGATACCACCGATGGTCACCACACGATCGTTCTTGCGCAGATTCTTGAGCATCTCGTCATACTTTTTCTGCTTCTTCCCGCGGCCCATGAACAGCACGAGATAAAACACGACCAGGACGATGAGGAAGCCGAAGAGCGGGTTGCCCAGCGGATTGGGCGCCGGTTTGCCTGCCGGTGTCCCACCTGGAGGCGTGCCACCCGGCGCCGTCGTGCCGGCCGCGCCGTCAGTGGAGGTCGCCTCGGCACCATCTGTGGTTTCGGGAGTGGCCTGGGCCAGAATGTATTGTTCGCGAAACATGTTGGTCGTCGCCAGCGCTGGCGGGCGGGTCAGGATCCGCCAGCGGTTACGGGGAATTCGTCATAAATGCGTGAATAGTCGTCCTCTTCGATCAACGTCCTGATTCGCGCCAGCAGGCGCTGAAAGAACTGCAGGTTGTGGATCGTGGTGAGAATCGGCCCAAGCATCTCACCGACGAGGAACAGGTGCCTAATATAGCCTCTGCTGTAGTGCGTGCAAGCATAGCAGGGACAACCAGTTTCGAGCGGCCCCCGATCGTGGCGGTGACGCTCGTTTCGCATCTTCAGCGGTCCCTCTGCGGTAAAGGCGTAGGCGTTTCGGCCGTTGCGTGTCGGCAGGACACAGTCGAACATGTCGATCCCGCGCCTGACCGCCTCGACGATGTCCCGAGGCATGCCGACACCCATGAGGTAGCGCGGGCGATCGGACGGCAACAGGGCTGGCGCATAGTCGAGGACCGTGCACATCTGCTCGTGACTTTCGCCAACGGACAAACCGCCAATTGCATATCCGGGGAAATCCAACTCAACCAGCTCCTTGGCGCACTGCCTGCGGAGATCTTCATGTATGCCACCTTGTACGATCCCGAATAGCAATTGATCCGACCGTTCGTGTACGCGTCGGCACTCCCCAGCCCACAGCACCGTACGGCGTACCGCGCGCTCGACCTCGTCGCGCTCTGCAGGATAAGGCGGGCACTGATCGAGAACCATGGCGATGTCCGAGCCAATGGCGGCCTGGATATCGATGGCGGCCTGCGGATCGAGTCGCAACCGCTGGCCATCGATGTGCGAACGAAAGCTGACGCCGTCATCATCGACGCGCGCCAGGTCGGCCAGAGAGAAAATTTGGAAGCCGCCGCTGTCCGTGAGGATCGGCCCGGGCCAATTCATGAAGCGATGCAGCCCACCCCATTCAGCAATCAAATCATGACCCGGCCGGACCCAGAGATGATACGTGTTGCCCAGAATGATCTGGGCGCCCGTCGCCGCGACCTGTTCGGGTGTCAGGCCCTTGACCGTCCCACGCGTGCCCACCGGCATGAATACCGGGGTCTCGATGGCGCCGTGGGCGGTGGTCAAACGACCCCGCCGAGCGTGACAATGCTTTTCTTCATGGATCAGTTGGAATGACACAGACTCGGGAGAATAGCACATTGGCGCCGCCTGCGCCCACTCGGCGGCGCTCCAACTCAGTGAGACGCCGGCTGAGCCCCGAAGAGCTTCTCTCGAACGTCGCGCAGCCGGTGTTTGTGCACCGCCCGGGCCCTGGCGCCACGACCCTCGAGCCAGGTCCGTACCGCTTCCGAAAAGAAGTCGGCACTGAGCAGCATCCGCGACGGCATGGTCATCTGCAGATCGCGGGCAACACGCCGCAACAGCCGTTGCTGGGCCGTAGACAACTCGAGCCCCACGAGAACTTCCCGAAACAATTCCGTCTGTGAACGGAGCTGGCCGTTCTTGCGCAACTGCATTCGCTGGACGACGATCAGCACGAGCGCACCGGCAACCAGCCCGAGGAGGACGAGCAGAATCTCCGCCCAGGTTCGCGCGTCCCAAGCGGGTTTGTTGAACTGCTCGTGCCATACGAGTCGTGGATCGATTTGAGCGAGCAGCGCGGTCATGGGTGACTCTCCTCGTGGCTGTCCGCTAACTCGACGTTGCGTCGCCGACGCTGACGCTTGGCGGCGCGGACCAGGCGCCGAGCCCGTCGCCGCACAACGTCGTCATCATCCTGTTCGGCGAGAATCTGAACCTGTTGCACGACGTTGGCCAGACCGAGTTGCTCGATGAGCCACAGACCGCTTGCACGGTGGGCTCGAGACGGATGCGCGAGCATATCCAGGAGGGTTTGGGCCGCCTCCGGGACGCGCATCTTGATCAGGGCCCCGGCAGCGGCAACGCGCACGCGATGGTCAGGATCCTGTAAGCTGGGCAACAGGCGATCGGCCCGATCGGGCGTATCGAGTTCGTCGAGCGCCTCCACGGCATTGGCCCGCACGCGCCGATCAGGATCCTCCAGCGCCTCGTTCAACAAGCGTTCGGCCATTGCGCCACCCACACCGGGCAGAGCGCGGACGCCCGCAGAACGAACCATGGGATCGTTGTCCGTTGCCGCTTCGTAAATGTACCGGCGATGGTGTCCCGCTTCGCCGAGGACACGCACCATGGCCAGAGCGGTGGCCCTGCGAGCAGCGTCTACCTGGGTCAGCGCCTCAACCAATTGTGCCCGCGCGGTGATATCTTGGCCAAGCACGCGCAACCCCATTTCGCGGCGCTCCACCGGATCGAGCGTATCGAATTGATTCCAGTAGTCCTTGAAATCAACGATTTCGCGCAACGCACCTCGCCGTCGTTCTGTATTCGACCGCGCGGGGTTGGCACTCCCGTCACGGCGGGCCAATACCCGGCGAACCACGGGCTGCAGGGCAGGGGCGATCCAGTGCGACACGGCGTGGAGCATCCCGGTCAACGCCGGGTCCTCTCGTGACAGCATCGTCATGAGAGCGATTCGCTGACACGGCTCGTCACCCGACAACGCAACCGCCGAGCACGCCTGCAGCACGACGTGCCACGGAACCGCGGTCGCCGCACAGAGGCGGAAGCATCCGCGCAGTTCCTCGGTGGACAATTCCAGGTAGATGCCGCTGTCGCTCTCGAGCCAGCTCAGCCGACGAATCGTCCGCGCTCCATCGCACACGGCACGATCGCCCAGCATCCAGGCCTTGTGGCTCAGCGCCCGCAGCGTGTCAATCCGCTCGAGTTTCGAAATGACCGCAGCGGCCTGTTCTCGACTGGCCGCATGGCCCAGCGCGGCCATCAGGATTCCTGTCGTCGCCGGCTCGGGATCATGGCGCATCTTCTCGTCGATGGCGCGCCAACACTTGCTGTGTGGATCCTCCGCCAGTGAACACAACAGGTCCTCGAGCGGTTCGTGCCACCGCAACAGCGCCTCCACGACGGACGTCCGTAAGTGAATCGGATAGGCCGCAACCGCTTCGCTCAAGGCCGCGGTCACACCTGTGCGTTCGGTGTGCCAGCGTGCCAGGCGACGATACGCCGGCTCGGGTTGCAGGCACGCGCCGTGATCGCGCATCAGGGCCGCGCCCTGATCAAGATGGTCTTCGACCATCCGACGCAGTGCTTCGGCGGATACGCGACGGGTCTCGGACGAGGTGTGACGCAACCCGCTGGCGACGACATACGCCAGGCTGTGCGCCCGGCTGCGGACAATGAGATCAATGATGCCCGCGCGGGTCGCCTCATCACCACTGCGAATCAACGACCGACACACGGATTCGAATTCGTGGACGTGACGCTCGATAAAGCCCTGACAGGTATGCGGCAACGTGTCAAAGCGCTCGAGGAGTCCTTCGAGCGTGTCGGGGCGGCCGCGGGCGATCAACACTTCGAGTGCGGCGACCTGTTCCTCGGATCCGAGTTCGCCGAGGTGGGCAACGAGCAAATCATCAACCGCCCGATTCTCGGAGGCGGCCAGCAAGTCGTACATCGGGGGGCGCGTGTGCATGGGATCAAGGTACTTCCAGGGCCAGATCGTGGACCCGTGGACCCTTGATCTGCTTGAGGCCGACGCGGACTGCACTCCCGGACAGTTCACGAGCATTCTCGAACACGTGAACCTTCATGGCACTCTGGCCAGGCCTTAGGCCGATGATGTTCACATTGAGCCGCTTGCGCCCAGGCGCATCGGCCATGCTGCGGAAAGTCACGATCTCATCGGAGCGATTGGTCACACCGTGGCGCAGAACCAGATCCGTGCCGTCGATGAACAGGTCGGCCCACACATCCATATCCGCAAGGTCGAGCTTCAACGGCATGGTGATATCGAATTCGTAACGCGGAGTTGCATCGATGTTGACCCGCGCTTCGATCAGTTTGGTCCCCGCGGGCTCTCGTGGAGCCGACTGTACGAACACGGGTTTGACCATCGTTTCATGGGGCTGAATGGCGAACGATACATGGGTTGGACGCAGTCGCCAGCGTCTCGGCGCCTGCAATTTGAGTGACCCTGAAATGGGATCATTCTCAGGATTATGGATTCTGATATTGAGCTCGTGGGCCGTCGACTGCGACGGGAGTAGCTCAGGATCGAAACGCAGCCCCTGGACGAACTGGACGAGCCAGGTCTCCGCCGGATGTACGATCACCGGCACACCCGACAACCGTATGCGATGATTCTCACCAGCAGGGATCAGTGGGAGGGTCCGACCCCACAAATCGGTCATCTCGTCTGCGCCGCACAGAAAGAGGTCGTGTTCCCGCCCGGCAGGCGGCGCCTGCTCATCCCACAACACGAGCAACGCCTGGCCGTGGCGATCGTATGCGTGGCATACGACGTCGTTGGCCAGGTCGAGTGGACCGATGTATTCGGCGTCGTCGAACATATCGACGATGGCGCGCAAGACGGCGTACTCCTCGGTCGGCACCGTCATGATTCTGTTGGACACGACCGTGGAGCGCCACGGCTGGTTGACAAAGATTATTTCGGCCCCGCTCTGCTGAGCGAAGATCAGCCGTTTCGCGAAATCGACGATGGCCGGCAGCCGGTGATAGCTCCGCAGTGCGGGCATGTCGAGCACCGCCCACACACGCCGACCTCGGTCACCGAACTGGCCATCGATATAGGCGGGAATTTCTTCGGGAAGAACATCTGTCGGGACATGCAACGACAGCACGGCCTTGTCCAGCTGTCCGCGTGGCAACGTGTGGTGGACTGACCATGGTACGGCCATCATGGATGCAGAAGTGAGCTGACTGACGAGCTTGTGTACGACGTCGAAGACAGCGGGCAAGCGTTCGTCTGCGGCCCCGCGGGCCGGGCCATCGGGGCCAAGTTGCCACGCGTTGATCAGCCCCTCGTAGCGCGTGACGAGGTGCGTCAGCATCGGTGCCCAGGTGTCCTGCGGGCGACTGAAGCGATCGATCAGCGTACCGCCCTCCACATCACGCGGGCCGGTCAAGACGACCGCCAGAGTGTTGTGGGCACTGACCCGCTGTTGGACGAAATCCTCGAGATCAGATACCGCCGAACTGTGATCGATCAGCGCCGTCCCGGGAAGAACGATCTTGATCGGCTTGATATCCAGACCGTCGATGAGGGCTGCCGGGGCGGACCACGTGCCGTCGAACCCGGCATCGAGGATGACACCGAATCGATTCTTGAAACGCACGCGGCGATCGTTTACGCGGGCCATCTTGATGAAGGTCAAGGCCCGCTCCTGAACGGCGTCGCTATCGACATGTACGGTCAGATTGGCGTCGTACACGCCCGGTGGTAGTGTCGACAGCACGAACTCCTGGTACGGCCGTCCACGTCCGGGCTGCGACTCAATGGTGTCTTGCCACACCTGCGGAGCCCCCTTCGGTTGCACGGTCAACGTCGCCCGTGCGCCATGCCAGCTCGACTCGCCGAGTTTGACGCGCAGGACCGGGTCCTGATCGGGTTCATAGAGGTGACCACTGGCTTCCGCAGAAGTTGTCAGTTCGACACTGGGCAGGCGATAAACGAGGATGTCGTCGAACCACGCACCGCCGTGGACGTCCTTGCGATCGATGTGACCCACACGCCGCGGGGCGGTGGACCACACTTCCTGCTGCACGACCCACGCTGTCACCGACAATGTGTGAGCCGCGCCGACATTGCTGGGCATGCGGATCACGACCTCACTCCACACGTCGTTGCGGGCCACGAGTGGCGTTCGCCGTTCGCTGTCGGGCAACGGTTGACCGTTGGCGTCGAGGAACACCGCGCTGAGAAATGCCCGCGCAGACCGCAAGCGGTCCGTCTTGATAAAGCCGACCAGGCGATAGTCACTGCGGGGCTCGATCGTAATGTCGAATCCCGTGTAGGTGTACGCACAACTCCGACCATCGAGCTCGACATAGAACGATGGGGCCGCCTCATGCCCCATGCTCTCATCGAGGTGGCCACTGGCGTAATCCGGGAAACCCACGGCCCTGTGCTTGCGCCACAACATCGGAATCGACTCGAGGTTGCCCAGGGGCCGCTCATCAAAATCGAACCGTTTGACGACTCGTTCGCCCGCGCCGGGCGTTTCAGCCACAGCTGAATCAACGCGCGCACAGGTAACCGCCCACAGTCCGATGGTGATGAGTATCCGGGATCTGTTCACTCAGTGATTATCGGCTGCCAACGCTTCAGAGCTGACAATAAACGCGGGGGCGCTCCATGGGCACAGCCCTGGTGTCTACAACCTCAATGGGGTCGGCGAGAGCGGTCAAGACGGACGTTTGGGCGCCGGAATCGTTTCCGCCAGGCGCTGCAAACGGTCCTTGAGCTCGGCGGGCGCCAGTCGGCCGAAAGGCAGGCGCGCGAGGGCCGTAAGACGGCGTTCGATGACCTTGGCCACCGCGTCACAGAACGCCAACCGAGCCTCCTCCGGGCCATCGAAGTACGCCGGGTCCGGCAGACTCCAGTGCACCTGGACGGCATTTCCGGGCCACTGAGGGCATTCAGCCGACGCGTTGTCGCAGACAGTGATACAGATGTCGATCGGGGTCTCGGCAAAAACGGACCAGTGTTTGGATGTGAGATCGGCGGTCGGGAGGTTCATCTGCTCCAGAACGGCCATGGCCAGCGGGTGGACGAATCCTGCGGGGCGCGAGCCGGCACTGAGCGCTTCGAACCGCTCGCCCGCGATATCCCTCAGCAGAACCTCCGCAATCTGCGACCGGCAGGAGTTGCCTGTGCACACGAACAAAACCGTCTTCTTTTCGGCCACCACGATCCCTTCCTGACCCTGGGCCGCCAGTGGGGCCCAAGTTGATTCGGACCACGCGGGCGGCTACTCTTAACATTCTAATGCAAGGACGGTCGCCAGACAGCGGTTCCGGCCAGCATGTTGCCGATTGGCGCATCGGCATGGGCTACGATCTTCATGCAGTCGTAACTGGGAGGCCGCTGCGACTCGGAGGGATCCAAATCCCGTGGGATCGCGGCCTGGGAGGCCACAGCGACGGTGATGTCGTGCTCCATGCTGTCATCGACGGGCTCTTCGGCGCGGCCGGCCTACCTGATATCGGGGAACATTTTCCTGACACCGACCCGGCGTACGCCGGAATCGACAGCCGTGCGCTGATCCGTCGGGCAATTGAAGAAGTGACCGACCTGGGCTGGCGGGTGCACAACCTGGATGTCATGATCCACGCTGAACAGCCACGGCTCGGGACCCACAAACCAGCGATTCGAACCTCCTTGAGCCAGCTCGTGAACGGCCCCGAGGAGCGAATCTCGGTCAAAGCGAAGACCAATGAAGGCCTGGACGCCATTGGACGGGGCGAGGCCATCGCCTGCCATGTGGCGGTGCTTTTGAAAAGCGGAGGATAGTGAGCGCATGTCGTTGCGGGTTTACAACACGTTGACGCACGAGAAGGAGGTTTTCACTCCGGTCAATCCCGGCAAGGTCGGGATCTATTTGTGCGGCCCAACCGTATACAAGGAAAGCCACATCGGGCATGCCGTGGGCCCGGTGATATTCGATGCCATCAAACGTTATCTGGTCTACAAGGGCTTCGACGTCACCTGGGTCGTCAACATCACTGATGTGGAAGACAAGATCATGATCGAAGCGGAGCGGCTGGGCTGCCCGCCGTTCGAGCTCGCTGAGCGAATCGCCCGCAAGTACCGCGAATCTCTCGCGGCCCTCGGTGTCCGCCACATCGACCACATGCCGAAAGCCTCCGAAAACATCGGTGAGATCATCAAGATCATCGAAGGGCTCATTGAGCGCGGACACGCCTACACTTCCGGAGGCGATGTCTACTTCGACGTGCCCAGCGACGACGACTACGGTAAGCTGTCCAACCGCGCGCTCGAGGATCAAGCCGGGCAGCGTGATCTGGTCGGGGAAGAGAAACGACACCCGAATGACTTCGCGTTATGGAAGGCCGCCAAGGCCGGTGAACCCGAGGAGATGATCTTCGACGCGCCGTGGGGGCGTGGACGCCCGGGCTGGCACATCGAGTGCACCGCCATGAGCATGCGCTACCTTGGCGAGACATTCGATTTTCATGGTGGGGGGATGGACCTCATTTTCCCGCACCACGAAAATGAGGTCGCACAATCAGAGTCGTTCAGCGGCAAGCCGTTCTCGAAGTACTGGATGCACCATGGCCTGACACGGCTCAACACCAAGAAAGTCAGTAAGTCGGACCCCGAGATGGCCGCGGCGCTGTCCAAACTGACGCTCAGCACGTTGCTGGCCAACTACACTGGCGAAGCTTTGCGGTTCTTCATCCTCGGCACACATTATCGACGGCCGATCGACTTCTCCGACGAGGAACTGGCCAGCAAACACAAGGGACTCGACATATTCTACAGATTGTTCGAACGCGTCGAGCGCGCGACCGGCGAATCGCCATATCTGGATGGTCCAACACTGCACAAACCGCGGCTCGACAACTACGACGAGGTCGATCACGGCTTCATTGAAGAGGTCCTCAAGCAGCGCAACCAGTTTCTCGAGGCCATGGATGATGACTTCAACACCGCAGGTGCGATCAGCGCCCTGTTCCTGACGGCCAGCGACATCAACAAGCTCATGGACGCCCACCAGGTCGAGAACACCACGGCGAGCGGCCCACGCGATTTGACGTTGCAGGCCACGCGCAGCCTCATCGCGGACGCGCGCATACTTGGGCTGTTCGAAGAACCCATCGTCCAGGAGAAAACCGACGGACTGGCCGAAAAACTTCTCGACCTCCTCGTCATCCTGCGGCAGGATGCCAAAGCGGACAAACAATATGCCATGGCCGACCGCATCCGCTCGGGCCTGAGCGAGCTTGGCGTGACTCTCGAGGATCGGCCGGGCGGAACGGACTGGCGAATCGGATCGTAAGCCGTGCTTCTTGAATGGAGTATGGGCCAGAAGAATGTTGGGTCGGGAGGGGCAGGCAAGCTCTCGCATCATGGAGGATGTCACATGCGCGTCTGCGGGATCGATCCCGGACTGCAACGAACCGGCTACGGCGTACTCGATATCCATGACGGCCGCCACACGCTGGTCGATGCCGGAATCATCCGTTCAACCGCCAGCGCTCCGCTCGATGTCCGGCTGCATGAAATCTCACAGGACCTCGCTGAGATCCTGACCGAGTTCAACCCGCAGCTCCTCGCCGTCGAGAATGTGTACTCACATTACAAACATCCGCAGACCGCGGTTCTGATGGGTCATGTTCGTGGAGTGGTGTTGCTTGCAGCCGCGACAGGCGCCATCATGGTACGCCAGGTCGCGGCCACCGCGGTCAAGCGGGCATTGACCGGCAACGGACGGGCGAGCAAGTCCCAGATGCAGCAGGCCATCAAGCTGCAGCTGGGTCTGGGCTTTGTCCCGGAACCGCATGATATCGCGGACGCGCTGGCGATTGCCATGTGTGCCGTGCGCGATTTCGAGTCAGCCGTCGAGGTAGAAAGAGGCGTGCGATGATCGTCCGTATCAGCGGCATCGTGTCCGAGATCGATCCCCACGCGGTCACGATCGAACGTGACGGCGTGGCCCACGAGATCCTCATTCCGGGATACGCGGTCGGTGAGCTGGCCGCCAGCCGCGGAAGAACCGTGACCCTGCACACCCTTGAGTTCTTCGAAGGCAGCGCAAACACCGGGCACTTCGTTCCGCGCATCGTCGGTTTCATGCACAAAGAAGACCGGGCCTTCTTCAATCGATTCGTAGGGGTCAAGGGCTTCGGACCGCGCAAGGCCCTCAAAGCCCTCTCGGAACCCATGACACGCATCGCAGGCTGGATCACCGCAGGAGACACCAAAGCCCTGACCAGCCTGCCAGGGATCGGTGCCCGGGCGGCCTCGATGATCGTGGCCGAACTTCGGGGCAAGATCGATGAGTTTGCCACCGGCACCGTGCAGGTCGCCGTTCCGGCGCAGGTCGCGTTGTCCGACTCACAGCAGGATGCTCTCGAGGTCATGGTCGCCTGGGGGGATAATCGCAGTGAGGTCGAGCGGTGGATGGCCCGCAGCGCACAGCTCCATCCCGACATCGGCAGCGCAGAGGAGTGGGTACGTGCGTGTTATAAACTGAAAGCAGGAAGTGAGGCATGAGCAGCACCAGAATCCCTGATGATTCAATGGTCCGACCCCGCTCACCGCTTGCGCACCACAATGCAGCAGCGAGGTAATAATGGCCCGCGAACGAATCACGGCACCTGAGACCCAAGCGCGGGACGAAGACTGCGTCGGTGTCAGCCTGCGCCCACAAATGCTCTGCGACATGGTCGGCCAGCGCCAGGTCATCGAGCAGTTGGCCATCGCAATGGATGCGGCACGCCAGCGGCGCGAGCCGCTCGAGCATGTCCTGCTCGACGGACCACCGGGTTTGGGCAAGACGACACTGGCCTATGTGATCGCCAATGAAATGAGCCCTCGGCCGGTTCGCGTGACCTCCGGGCCGGTGCTCAGCAAGACCGCCGATCTCATGAGCGTGCTGACCAATCTCGAGAATGGCGAAGTGCTGTTCATCGACGAGATCCACCGTCTGCCCAAAGTCGTCGAGGAGTTTCTGTACCCGGCAATGGAGGACTATCGGGTCGATTACACCATTGAAGGCGGTGTTGGTGGGCGCACGGTCAGTTTCGCACTCAAGCGTTTCACGCTCATTGGCGCAACAACACGTGCAGGGCTGCTGTCTGCCGCCATGCGCGATCGCTTCGGCCTCCGCTACCATCTCGAATTCTATGACGAAACCGACCTGACCGACATTCTGTCGACCTCTGCCCAGAAACTGGGAGTCCCCGCCGGTCCGGAGGAACTGGCTGTCGTAGCCAGCCGCAGCCGTGGTACGCCGCGCGTGGCCAACCGTCTGCTACGCCGCGTTCGCGACTATGCCCAGGTGCGGGCCGACGGGAAGCTCGATGCCGATATCGTCAACCAGGCCCTCGAGATCCAGCGTATCGACGCCCTGGGCCTCGACGACCTCGATCGCACGTTCTTGCGCGTTCTGATCGAGACCTATCGTGGGGGGCCGGCGGGAATCGAGGCCCTCGCCGCCAGTCTCGGTGAAGAGCGCGACACACTCGAGGATGTCGTCGAGCCGTACCTGCTGCAATTGGGCTTCGTCGTCCGCACGCGTCAGGGACGGCAGGCAACCCGGCGCGCCTACGAACATCTTGGTTTGACGCCGCCCGAGCCCCCTGTGGAAACCGCCTCACTCTTTGAATGATCATTCACCATGAGCATGTCCCGTGATCTCAACCTGTTTCATGCGGTCGAAGCCGAAAGCATCTTCGAGTGCATGGCCGAATTCTATGCGACCGCAGGCCACCCGCTGGTCGACGAGGGCGATGCCGAGTGGCGCAGTACGATCCATGTTCGGCACAACGACTGGGTCGTTGTCGACCTCGGGCACGGTGTGGAATGGCGCTTGCGCCGCGGGGCCCTGGCCGCAATCACGAAACGACTCGCGCGACCGGCCCTGTTGACATGGGTCGACGAGGCCGGTAGCTGGGGGTACGAACTCTTCGTCCAGGGCCACGTGCTCGATCGCTTCTGTCTCGACCCATGGACCACCCAAGTGCAGGACCCGGCTGAATGGAAGGGGCGGGCGGACCTCCTGGCAAACCAGTTGGCCTGGCTGCAGCCGGAGTCGATCGAACCGTACCTGGTGCGCAAGCCCAACGCCGAGCACTTCCCGCCGAGTCCACCACCGTCGACACTGGAATCGGCTTTCTCACAGGAACTTCGACGCCTGGACGTCCCTCCGCGACCGGGTGATTCGCATGCGCGGTTCGACAAACTGGCGTTCATCAATGTGTTGCGACTACTGCAGATTGATTCCGTGATCCGCGACGAGAGCATCGTCATTGCCGCACCCGTAGCTCAGCGGTTCTGGATCGAAGGACAACGGCAGTTCTGGAAAGAGCCGGGCACGATCGATGGTCGAGCCCTCGGACCGGTCTGACCAGGCAGCGCGTTATCGCTCCCGCGCAGTACTCAGACCGAGCGTTCGCGAACCAGGCCAGCCATCCCCAGGCTGCCTTCGACCAGCAACTTCGCTTTCGCAGGTATGGTGCGTATCCGACCGTAGCGTAACGACGACCATAGGGCCGCCACGGCCGGCGCCCAGCGCTCGTGTTTGAGGTGGTGGCGGCCGAGGCGCATGAGACGGTCACCATAGGACGCCGTCCACGCATGTCGCATTCCACGTCGAACGAACAGTCGGCGATGCTTGCGCAAGCACTGCAGGTACATGCTCAAGCGGACCGCATCGTTACGATTCGCATTATGCTCGTGCAGGCGGACATGGACAGTCGGGTCAGCGCACCAGCGAAGCTCGGAGCAATCGGCCAGGCGGATCCACATGTCCCAATCGACGGATAGCTTCAGATTCTCATCGAATCCGTCGACGCGCTCGAGGCATGCACGCCTGACCATGACACCCGACAAACTGGAACCGAATGGTTGCATGCGGGCCAGTTGCGGCCACAACCCGTCCCGCGTTTCGGGGCCGGCTGGCAGGGGGCGGATCGGGCCGTCATCGTTGAACCACGTCGCCTGTGGAAAATGGACCTCGGTGCCGGGGTGTCTGGCGATGTCGTCCAATTGGCGCTGCAGCTTGTCGGGCGCCCACCGATCATCCGAATCGAGAAAACAGACCCACAAGCCATGTGCCGCGCGCCAGCCGCGATTGCGTGCCGCGGCGTTTCCACGGTGAGCGCCGGCGAGCACTTGCACGCGGTTGCCGTACTCGCCGAGGATCGTGCGAGTCTCGTCAGTCGAACCGTCGTCAACAACGATGACCTCGAAATCCGTCCGCGTCTGGGCCAGCACGCTGTCGACACATTCGCGAATGAACCGCGCGGAGTTGTACGCGGGGATGATCACGGAAATGAGCGGAACAACCGAGTCTGGATTCATGTCGGTGTTATCGGCATGGAACGGACCCGGCCTGATGCTGCGCACTTGTGTGTAACCACGGATGTCTGGCGTGTCGGACTCGGTCGCGCACGCACGAATTCAACAGAACCGGCGAACCGCACACCGTACTGTGGGGTGATGTGTGCGTTGAAGCGGAAATCGATGCCTTCTCAGACGCTCGAGGCGAATTCAACAGAAGATACATTATCGGACATAGGGAGGGCGTTTGAACGCTCCGCGTTGGGAAACGGGCATTGACCCAAAGGTCAACCCAACTCGGGTGCTGAATTGCGTGGCACGGGCATGACCTTGCCCAGGTCGTAGCCGGGTGCGGAGACCGGCTCCCAGGTCGCCGCGCCCTCGATGATCCGCAGCATGGAATCCAGTGGAATGTCCGTGAACACCTGATGCAGGCCGGACGCCGGCCAGTCGATCTCGAGGCGTTCGATGCGCGTCGCAGAGCCCAGGCCGATGTCCTGCCGAAATGGAGATCCGCCAAAGCTGCTCACCGTCCCGACGGCGCGATGGACCTCGCGCGAACCTGAAGGCGTTTCGAGGACCAGTTTGATGCGGGCGCCAAAAGCGGGGCGGTTGCTGTCCACACCGACCAGCCGCAGGCTCACGAAATGGTTGTCATTTCCCGGATTGAGGAACAGGGCGTTGTTGAACTGATCACCGCGAAAGAAACCACCCAATTGATGATAGATGTCCTGATCACCATCGTTGTCGATGTCCGCAAAGGCGACGCCATGGCCCTTTTGCAGATGGCCCAATCCGGTCGCTGTCGTGACATCCTCAAACCGCAGGCCACGGTCATTACGCAACATGACATTGGGCATCAAAGTACGGTAGTCAGGTGCACCGGTCGTCAAGTAGATATCGAGAAAGCCATCGTTGTCGATATCACCGAAATTGGCACCCATGGGCAGGTAGGGATGGTTCAGCTCATATTGGACCGTGACGTCCGTAAACGTGCCATCACCGTTGTTCCGATATAGACTCGGGTCCGTCGCCGAATGGGTCAACCCCAGATAGTCGGCGGCCACGTCGGCGGTGCTGGCATCGTATGCCGATACGAACAAGTCCAGCCATCCGTCGTTGTTGAAATCGAAGAACCACGGCGCAAAGCTGCGTTCGTGTGGTTCGACCACACCGAGGTCCGGTGCAACGTCCGTAAAGGTCCCATCGCTGTTGTTGCGATACAGCCTGTTACGGCCGATATTGGACAGGTACAGATCAACATCACCGTCATTATCATAATCGCCAGCGGTCACGCCTTTACACATTCGATTATTGGTCACGCCGGCCTGTTCCGCATTCTCCGTGAAGGTCCCATCACCATTGTTGACGTAATATTGGGACGGAAAGTACAAGGGTTCATCGTGGAACTCGCGCCTGGATTCGTTCCCAATATACAGGTCCAGATCGCCATCATTGTCCAAGTCTGCCCATGCTGCAGCCTGGGTAGGGCACGCGGGCTCTGCGAGCCCTGCCTCGTGCGTGACGTCCGTGAACGATCCAGAGCCATCATTGCGCAGCAGTGAATTGCGAATCTGGCCACTGCCCATGAACCACGCACCCCGCAGGACCAGAACATCGATGTCACCATCGTTGTCGTAATCACCTGCGATGCAATTCAGCCCCCCCAGTTGATCGTCCACGCGTGACGCAGCTGACAGATCCGCGAACCCGGCAGGCCCCAGATTGCGGTAATACACCATGGGACCTCGTGGATCGATGGTCGAGGACAGGATATCGAGATAGCCGTCGCCATCGAAGTCCTCCACGATTGCCCCCCCGCATCGGTTGAACGTATCGACGCCCAGCTGCGGCGCGATATCAACGAAAGGCTCGAGCGCCACCTCGAAACCACCCTGCCCCGGCTCGATGAGCAACTCCGCGGGCACACCGTGAGGATACTCTCCCATCGCCATGTATGTAATGTTGAGTAACCAGCGATAGCTGAGATTATCCGGATCGAGCCGCAGGGCCTCGAGGTAGCAGTCACGGGCGCGCCGGGCAGGCATCTTGTTGGCATGCACCGCCTTGCCCTTCAGCGGCCAGATACAGCACTCACCATTATGCCGTTTGACGCAGTTCTCGACCTCGGCTTGTCGAAGATAGACCAGTGCGCGCGTGCCCCACAACTGATGCGTCGGCCTGGCCCCGATCGATTTGAGGTAGTCGAATAGCCGCGTCATCGTAGAGATGGCTTTGTCGACCTGACCGTCTTCGAGATAAATCCGCGCCAGACGGTGATGCAGTTCCGCACGCGTCTGATGATCAAGAGCCGGATTGCGCAGCCGCGCCACCAGATCGTCGACCAGCCTCACGCCGAAGAACTCGACGGGCCCGCGCAATTCCAGGTCCTCTGCAATCGACTCGAACTCGGTTCGCAAACGCTCGTCGTGTTCTGAACCGGTGGGTGTAGAAGTAGCGAAGTGGCTGTAACCGATCCACCCGACCCCGATCAGGATGCCCAGGATGCCTAGAAACCAGCCATGTCGACCCGAATTGGGTTGTTGTGATGGACCGGCAGCAGCGCAATGCTGTTGGGTCCGCTGCTGTGATGCCATGTGAGTATCCCGCGGTACCGGTCGTCGTGGAGCGGATCATCCCCAGTGCGTCCGCCCCACCTCCTGCCGCCCCATTCATTGAGGAGATACCATTGTATGCATGACGTCACAACGCGCCCATAACATGCAACTCATTTCGCAGGACCAGGAAGGCCCGCCATAATGGAGCACTCCCGTTCGTTGCTGGCGCAAAATGTGGTTGATGCGTCGAGAATGCCGCGTCGATCAACCCAACGCTGTATTCAAGCGCAAGGAAAACCCGAATCACGAACTGCCGGCCTCTGCTGGCCACCGTGCGGGCCAATCGAGATCGGGATTCGAGATTCGGGTTTCTCGAGATCATCGCAGAGTATCAGCGCCGCGAGCGTATCCAGTCGCGGCTTTACACTGCTGCACTCAGGGCTTCATCCCGCCCTTGTTCTTGGTATCGTTCCCTCCACCCAGGTCGATCACATCAGTGAGTTTGATGGCGCCGGTGCCCTGCTCGAGCCGGTAGGTCAACAACTTATCCTTCTTGCCGTGTATGACGTACACGTGGGAAAAGCCGACGCCCGCCTGGCCGACGAACAGCGTATAGGGACCCGCCTGCGACATGCCACTGGCTGCCTGCGCTCCTGGCACGTGCATCGACGTGGTGATCACGATTGTCAGAAACAACATCATCGCCACGAGGCTCAGTGAACCGATTTTGAAATCTTCTTTGGTCATCGGGCATCATCCTCGACATTACGCTTTCCCAGGAACCTCATCTGACCGCTCTGTTGATTCGCCAGTAGAACTGCCAGGTCACCATTGCGCGCGTTCAGAACCCATACGGCATCCGCGCTAACCTCGTACAGCGCAGAGCCGACGGCGTACGCCCCCCCTCCGCCGTGGGTCTGGGCCAAGGCTTGATTGCTGGTGTCATCCATCCTGCCCAGCAGTACGCCGAGCAAGATCACGTTGAGCAGTACGAGTGCCCGAATCAGGAATTGCTTGTTTCCCACAAGCTGCCCCCTTTCTGTGCTGTGGCCACGCATGAGGCCGAAATAACTTGATCGTCATTGCACAAGACGCTTTCCACGGGACTGTCCCGCCAGTGAACGAACCACATTATAGCGAGTTGATCCGCGCAAAAGACAGCGGGCGGCAAGACGCACTACGCCGCCCTGCCGCCCGCAAAGTCGATCCAGGTCGCGCTCCACGCAATTGGAGCCCGATCTCAGGCTGTCATGTTGGGTTCACCTGGCCTCAAGTGGTCGCCAGACCTCGCGGGCTTTGCGAGGACCGTGAACGCAACTCTGATGCGACGGTGAACACTGCGAATCCGCCCAGGGCGATCCACAACAGCACCTGCATCTCGGTCTGCTCGACGGCCAGAATCAGCCCGACCAGAACGCCGGCCACGATGATGTTGATGACCCAGCGCAGAACCCGCGGATAGAGTACCAACGGTGTCGCAACCGCCACGGAACTGTAGGTTCCGACCAGCACGCCCACGATCATCGCAAAGCTGAATCCGTGGATGCCCGAACCGCCGAAAACGTACATGACGACAACAGCCAACAGGGTCGTGATGGATGTCAGTAGCGTTCGGGACAGCGTCTGGTTGATGCTTTGATTGATGATGCGTTCATTGACGTCCTTCATCTTGCCGCGGTTTTCACGAATACGGTCGAACACGACGATCGTGTCGTTGAGTGAGTACCCCACAATGGTCAACAGGGCCCCAATCATCGGCAGATCGATCTTGAAATCGTTGATCAACAGGAAGTTGTTCGCCCCGAGAACGCCGGCAACATAGTAGCTGGCCGCCACCGCCCCCAGTGAAATCGACACGTCGTGTACGAGTGCCACGATGGCCGCGAGTCCGAAGTTGACGTCGCCGAAACGGATCGCGATGTACACAACGATGGTGATCAGGGCCAACAGAATGGCCATGATAGCACGCACCGTCTGGTCAGCGGCGATCTGTTCGGCAAACTGCTGCACACGTTGCAGGGTCTTCTTGCTACCGAGAGCGGCGGTTGCCTTGGCCATTTCCGGCTTGGCCAACTCACTTTCCCAGAGTGCGACATCTTCTTCATAGGTCAGCTGCTCGTCAGCGACGAGCAGACAAAAACTCTTCAGGCGTTGATCCGCAGCAGGCAAAGCCGCATCCCCAGAAACGATGTCGAGCGGCACGATTTCAAAATCACGATACTCATACTGCTCGAATTCAGGGAGCAACCGGGCAGTCTCGAGCCGGTTGGTCAGCTCGGCCATCGACTCGGGTGGCTCGAGGTCATCGAACACCAGCGCCACGCCACCTCGGTAGCGATCGACCTCGACAAGACCATCGCCACCGATGATGTCCTTCAGTCGCAGGCTTCCGCGATGATCTTCGGGGCTGGTAATCGGGTAGAAGCCCTGGCGGGCACGGGCCTCGTCCGTTCGCATGCGGAAATTGATCGGCATCTGTATCTTGAGCTCGTCCTGCATGACCTGCACGATAGCCTGGCGTAAGACCTCTTTGTTGCTCTCGATGGTATTGATGTCGAAGGTGTGCATCGATTCCTTGTCGATCTGTACGCGTGCCGAGGCCAGCCGATCGGCAGCCCCCTTGAGATAAGCGGCACACCGCGCGACGCCTTCTTTGAATTCCTCTGCCGTGTAGCCGGCGGACTTCATGGATACATCAATCGAGTTTGGACCAGAATGGCGAATACCGCGCCCGCCCCCCTCGATGTCGTCCGACAGCTTGCTCATGACCATCATATCGAGCTGTTGGGCGGTAAAGTCGGTGCTGCTCAACCGGAACGTTCCGGGCGACGCGCCCGGCGCGATCTTGGCTGACGGCAAGGTGTCGGCGGCATAGCGCAGCCACCCGGAGGCATTGTCCTGGTCTTCACCGACGATCCGTTTGCGCAGTGCGTCGTCGCCCATTTCGACATTGGATTTCAGCTCGACGGTCACGGCCGTACCACCGAGAAACTCGATGTCGTAGACATTCTCTGGTGTCGTAACATGTTCGAAACCAAACAGACCCGCACCACCGAGGACAACAACCAGCGAAATGGGCCACAACATCCGACGCATGGCCATCCATTTGATATCAGGGACACCAACAATCCGAGCCATGAGCAGCGACTTGACCAGGCCACTCTGAATCAGAGCACCGAAGATCCACCGCGTGACCCACAGGGCCGTGAACATACTGATGGCCACGCCGAGCCCGAGCACGATGGCGAAGCCCTTGACCTCTTCGCTTCCTGCGTAGTACAGAATCACACAGGTGATCAGTGTCGTGATGTTGGCATCCACAATAGTCGACAACGCCTTGTCGTACCCATTCTTCACCGCCAGCTTGAGGCTCCCTCCGCGACGCAGTTCTTCACGGATTCGTTCGAAGATCAGGACGTTGGCATCAACGGCCATACCCACCGTCAAGATGAACGCCGCGATGCCCGGCAACGTGAACGTCGCCTCGAGGGCTGCCATGGCCGACAGCACGAGCAGCGTGTTGAGCGCCAGGGCCACGTTGGCCACGACGCCGGCAACCAGATAGTAGACCAGCATGAATGCGGCAACGACGATGAGACCAATGATCGCGGCCCTCAGGCCTTTCTGGAGATTGGTCTCGCCCAGTGACGAACCGATGCTGCGTTCACTGAGTGGCGGCTCCTTGAGTCGCGCCGGCAGAGAGCCGGCCTCGAGCGTATTTGTGAGGAACGCGACATCCTGCGTGCTGAAGTTACCACTGATGATTCCGCGCTGCGTAATCCGGTCAGCGATATTCGGCGCCGACATGCACACATCGTCGAGGAAGATGCCGAGCGGCCGCTGCAGGTTGTTGCCTGTCAGACGTCCGAACACATCGCCGCCACGCGGATCGAGATTGAAGTACACGACCTGGCGCCCGGTGCTGAAATCTCGACCACCATAGGCCTTGACCAGCTTCCACCGGCTGTCGGCCTCTTCGTCGCTCTTGAGCATGGTGAAATCAGGTTCATCATAGGCCAGGATGTAATAGTCCTCGGCATAGCGCCGGATGACTTCCGGACGGCTGCCGATGAGCGTATCGATATCCTCCGGGCTGTCGGCACCGACGAAGTCGGCGGGATCCTCGAGCTTGAACCACTGATACGACTTGCCTTGCCGGTAGCGCGGACCACGCTCCTCGAGCTGCTCGACATATTCGGCGATACGCTGTCGCAGGCGCGGCGTCCGTGAGGCCAGCAGAGTCGGGTTTGAGGTGTCCTTTTGAGCAACGATGCGGAACTCGAGTACACCGGCACCGCGCAACAGACGCTTGAGATCCTCGGGGTCCTCGAGCAAACCACGGTTGGCCGACCACGCATCATACTTGGTGACGAGGTCACTGAGATTCGCGGCGTAAGCGGGGTTGTCGACCTCGATACGTGTCAGTTGGTCACTGCGATTGGCCTCGAGGGCCAGGACATCGCGCAGACGCTGTTCCGAAAGGTTCGTGTTCATCAGTTGCGTCATGGCGAATTCAAAGGCCTGCAACGCCTCGGGCGTCTGATCCTCACGGTAGGCGTCATACTTCGCCGCCGCTTCCTGCAACAAACCGAGTCGCTGGTCACGTAAGGCCGTCTGGCCGCTGACATTGGACAACAGTCGAGTGAACGCTGCTTCGCGCGGCTCCGCGTCCATTTCGATCGCTGCCTGGGCCTCTCCTTTGGAGAGGTTCATATCCATGAGGACCGCCAGGGCGCTGTCGAACTCCTGCTGCAACATCTTGGCTTTGCCAGTAGTGCTGGGCATCTGGATCTCGATTCGCGTCCGCCCGACCTTCCGCCACACGAGATTCCGCTGGTTATTCGGATCAACCCGCTTGCGCAGCTGTGTGATGATCTTGTCGGCAATGCCGGGAATCTGGGCGTCATCCAGATCAGAGGTATCAATCTCATAGAGCAGGCTGTGTCCACCTGCGAGATCGATCCCCGGCTTGAGTTTGGCGCCAGGTGGCCACATCATCGAAATGGCCAATGCGATGATGCCGGCCAGGATGGTGAACTTCAAAGCGAGTTTATCGACATTCATATCCGTTGCTCCTCGAGAACGAATGACATGTTAAGAAAAAGAGAACATCATCGAATGACACACAAAGCATCATGATGATCGGACAGGCTGTGCAATCGAAATGGGCATCAAGCGGCAGGTGGTGCGTGTGGCCAGCAGGACGGCGCCACGCAGCGTGGTGCAACGGGCACGAGGTCGACAACGTAAACCGTGTGGCTGGGTTCAAGTCGCGCGAGTGGCGCGATACTCATCCTGGCCAGGGTGGCCAACAACCGATTCGCCGGACATAACGTCGGGCGTTGTGGACAGCGCGTCGGCGCCTGACTGACTTGCGGAACCACGCCGGTACTCGGCCCCGAAGAGGCCGGAGCCTCAACAGGCTCAGCCGGGAGCTCGACGGGCTGCTCCTCGTCGGCGCGGTCGGATTGCAGATCGACCCAGTTCCGAGCGCTGACCATCGGCGCGAACAGTGAACTCGCCAGTACGCTCAAGACCAGCATCGCGGACAACTTCGGGTGATCGGATACGCTTGACATTCGGGTCATTATACGCCCGCCTACCAGGCGAGCAAATCATGTACGCCGCCTAATGAGAGCCTCCCAGGGCCGCTTTCAGCTCCCTGAGCTCCGAACTCCGACTCAGGATCGCCACGAGCACATAGGCCCCGGCACCGGCCACCACGGCCCCTGCGAGGGCCGGGATAGCCCCCCCGCCGGCCACGACCACCGCCTTGCGAGCCTGATCGGCCGCCAGCCACACCAGAACGGCCCCCGGGAGCGCACGCCAGGCGACGGCCCCGATCGCCGGCCACAGGTCGTGCCCGAAGTGGATCCGGTAGCGCGCCAGGTGAGAATGGAAAACTGCGTCATCGCGGACACCGCCGTCGCTAAGGCAATTCCGGCTTCGCCCATGCGCCCGACCAGGAAGAGGTTCAGCCCGAGGTTGAGGCCGACCATCCCCGTCGCAATCCGCATGGGCGTGCGTGCACTGCCATGGGCGTAGAATCCCCGGACGACCACTTGTTGGGCAATATACGCCCAGATTGCGATGCCATACGCCGCAGTCGCCGCGGCCACCCGCGGCGTGTCTGCGGCGGTGAACCGCTTGTGCTCGTAGATGGCTTGCACCAGAGGCTCGCGCACGGCGAGCAGACCGGCGCTGGCCGGCAGACCGATGAAGAGAGCGAGCCGCAGTCCCCGTTCGAGCATCGCTCGGAAGCCCGTGTCGTCGCCGGCAGCCCGCAACAGGGACAGGCTCGGGAAGATTGCCGTCGCCAGAGCTGCACCGAACAACCCGACCGGCAACTGGTACAGCCGGGTCGCGTAGACCAGCGTCGACGGGCCGCCCGGACCCTCCACCATGATCCGGGCCACGACATAGTCGCTGAGGGTATTCAACTGCACTGCGGACAAGCCGAGTATCATCGGCGCCATCACTGCGGCGATGCTGCGGATGTCAGGATCGCGCAGGTTACAGCACCACAGCGGGCGCAGTGAGGACCGCCGCAACGCGGCGAACTGCCACAGGAGCTGAACGATGCCCGCTACGACGACAGCCACCGCCAGCACGACGACTCCACGATCCGCAGCGCCCGGAGCAGCCCATTCCCCACCGAGTGCCACGGCAATGACAATCAGGTTGAATAGAATGGGCATCAACGCCGGCGAAGCGAAGCGACCGAGCGTATTCTGCGCGCCGCCCATCAATGCGACCAGACAGATGCAGATCATGTACGGCAGCATGATGGCCGTGAGAATCCACAGGATCGACGGTTTGAACACCCCCAACGTGAACAACACGATCTCACCCACGACGACCAGCGCGACCAGGAGCACTGCCAGGAGCGTCAGGACATTCCCGACCAGCCGCCGGGCAACCTCCGGGTCATCGTGATGAACACGTTGTGAGAGCACGGGCACGAACGCCGCGGACAGCGCCCCCTCCCCGAACAGACGCCGTGCGAGATTGGGTATGCAAAACGCAAGGGTATAGTTGTCCCAGAAAATGCTGAGCCCGAAGAGGCTCGCACACACCGCCTCGCGCACCAGGCCGAGGACGCGCGACACCAGAGTCAGAGCTGACAGCACCGACGCGGAGCGTAAGAAACCGAAAGGAGTACTCACGCAGCCATCCTATTCGCTGTCCTGCACAGTCGCCAGTCGCCATACGGTCGGCGCAGCCCCCCGGAAGACGTCGACTCCCTGGCTCCTGACTTGCGGTTTGTGCTATTCTCTAGCGACCATGAAACCCGACCACCCCATCGATTGGGACATGCAGCCGCGCTTGCGCCCTGTTGAAGCGCAAGCGGACCCGGATAACCCACAAGACCAGGTCATCATCGGCGACCCGACCGGCCTGGCTGGCTGCACCTTGACCGTTTCGCACGCAGCGCTGCACATCCTCAGTCAGATGGACGGCACGCGCACGCTGGCCAGCATTCGCGACGATTTCCTTGAAGCATTCGGGCAGGAACTCAACGCCGACATCCTGGGCAGTCTTGTCGCGCATCTGCAGGAAGCCCATCTGCTCGACGGCCCCGAATTCGAAGCCTACTACGCCGAGCACCTGCGGGCTTACCTCAGTGCCCCGAGTCGCCCGATGAATGACCTCCGCGGGCTCGGCCTCGAACCGACCGGGGTCGGCGTACAACTCGATGCATTGCTCGAGATCACTCCGGCCCCGCGCACCGGCCACGTTCGCGGTATCGTTGCCCCGCACCTTGATTACGCCCGCGGACTGCCCTGTTACGAATCCACCTACTCGGCGATCGCTGACGCAGGACGCTTCGAACGGTTCGTCATTCTCGGCACGAACCACTTCGGACGTTCACTGGCAGCCGTCGCAACCGCCGCGCCGTTCAGTACGCCACTGGGCACAACCCGGGTCGATGTCGAGTTCCTTGCGGCTGTGGAACAGCATTGCGGACAGACCTTGCGCACGTACGAGCTCGATCATCAACGCGAGCACTCGATCGAGATCCAGGTTCTTCTCCTACAGCACCTGTTTGGCCCTGACAGTTTTGAGATCGTCCCCATCCTGTGCCCCGATCCGTGCGGGCCGACCGGCACTGCCCCATGGGACGGCAGTGGCGTGGACCTGCGCCATCTGGCGGATGCTCTGGCGGAGTCGACGCACGCCAGCGCGACCCGGACATGCCTCATTGCAGGAGCCGATCTCAGCCACACTGGCGCGTTCTTTGGCGACGACCGGCCGCTCGACGCTGCGTTTCTGGAGGAAACAAGGAATCGGGACCAGGGAGCACTGCAACACCTCGGCACGAACGACGCTGAGCGCTTCCGTTCTGCGGTGGCTCTGGACGACAACCCGACCCGTATCTGCAGTGCCGGTTGCATCTACACTTTGATGTCGGCTTTGCCCACCGCACAAGTCAACGTGCTGGCATATCATCAGGCCGTCAACCACGAGGCACAGTGCAGTGTCAGCTGTTGCTCGGCCGTCTTTGAGGAGTAAGCTTACGGCAACCGCGTCACACTCAGCACACGGCGCCACGGATTCGACGTTTCGCGACATCATCAGCGGGCGGCGCGGCGGCGTCATCGGAGGTGTGTCACGCGCGGGTCTGCAGGTGTTGTCGTGGCCCTATGGCGGCATCGTGGGCCTGCGAAACGTGTACTACAACGTGCTGGCGACCCCGGCCAGGCTGGCATGCCCGGTCATCAGTATCGGCAACATCACGACCGGAGGCACCGGCAAGACACCGGTGGTCGCCTGGCTGGCCAACGCACTCCATGAGCGGGGCCGACGGGTGGGTATCCTGACACGCGGATACCGGGCGGATGCGGCAGGTTCCGACGAGGTCCGGGTGCTCCGCACCGCATGTCCGCATGCGATCTGCGTGACCAATCCCGACCGCGTCGCCGGCGGCCGCACGGCCCTCGAGGACCACGATCGAAATGTACTGCTGCTCGATGATGGTTTTCAACACCGCCGGCTGCATCGCGACCTCGACGTGGTCCTGATCGACGCGCTCAGTCCCGAGGGCTTCGGCCATGTCCTGCCCCGGGGCTTGTTGCGTGAACCTGCGGCTGGGTTGGACCGGGCCGATGCCATCGTCATCACGCGTGTGGGGTTGGTCGACGCGGACCGCCTGCAGCGCCTGGTGAACAACTTGCGTGACCGACTGGGGGAGCGCCTGATCGTCGGCTGCAACCATCGACCGCGTGACCTGATCGCTCAGAACGATGACTTGACGGCACTGGACGCGCTGGCGTCCTGGCGCGTCGTTGCGACATGCGGCATCGGCAACCCTGATGGTTTCTGGGGCACGCTCGCACAACTTGGTGCTCAAACGACACATAGCCTGGCATTCGGCGATCACCATCATTACACGATCGCGGATTGCCAACAGCTTGCCGCTGCCGCCGAACGCTCGGATGCCGACGCAATCATCACCACGGAAAAGGACCTCGTGAAACTCAAGCGGATTGAATTCGACTGGCCCTGTCCGGTGCATGCCCTGCGGATTGTCGTCGACTTTGTTGGCCAGGGCGGTAAGATGCTCCTTGGTAAAGTGGAGAATGCCATTGCCCCCGACGCCCTACCAACCGGTTGATCTCGATGGTCTCAAGACTTATTCGATCACTGCGCGCCCGCACAAAGTCGAGGTCGATGCATTCGCCAGCCTGCCCGAGCCCGGGGCCAGCCTCGCAACGTGGCTCGATTCGCTACCGGGCTTTCTGGCAGTCAACCAGCTGCGCAAAGCAGCTCGTGCCATGGCCGACGCGTACCGCAGCAACCGCCCCGTCGTCTGGGCGATTGGCGCGCATGTCGTGAAAGTCGGTTGTGCTCCGATTCTCATAGACCTCATGCGCCGCGGTATCCTGCGTGGCGTGGTCATGAACGGGGCAACCGCGATCCACGACGTCGAGGTCGCGACGCTCGGAAGCACGTCAGAAGAAGTCTCCGACACCATCCGGGACGGCAGCTTCGGTATGGTGGAGGAAACACCGGCCATCTTCGCCGAAGCGTCCAGGCTGGCGGTCGCGGAGCGCTGCGGCCTGGGCCTGGCCCTGGGCCGCCTCCTCGAAGGGCTGGCTCCGCCACACGCTGAACTGAGTCTGCTGGCTGCCGCCTGGTGCCACGGCGTGGCGGCGACAGTGCACGTAGCCCTTGGCACGGACACGGTTCACATGCATGGCAACGCCAACGGCGCCCAGATTGGTCAGGCCAGCATGACCGATTTCAGACTGGCATGCAGCCTGGTCGCCGACATGGCGCCGGCATCAGCCGGTGCACCCCCGGGCGTGTGGTTCAACATCGGATCGAGCGTCATTCTCCCGGAAGTGTTCTTGAAAGCCGTGGCCGTGGCCCGCAATCTCGGTGCGACCCTTGATGATATGATCACGGTCAACCTCGACATGATCCGGCACTACCGCCCCAGCCAGAACGTCATCGGACGTCCGGTGGCTGCCGGCAACGGCCTGGAAATCGTGGGACACCACGAAATCCTGCTGCCCCTGATTCGCATGGCAGTTCTCGAAGAGCTGCATGGCCCCGACGACCGATAATAACAGTACGATGAAACAGGCAGCTATCTTTCTGGACCGTGATGACACGCTGATCGACGACCCTGGTTACCTCGCCGATCCGAACCTCGTGCGCCTTCTGCCGAATGCAGCGGAAGCCATCAGGCAGTTCAACGAAGCGGGTTATCGCGTCGTCATCGTCACCAATCAGTCGGGTATTGCGCGTGGGCTGTTGACCGAGGTTCAGCTCGAGGACATTCACGCACAGCTCGAGTTGCTGCTCGAAGCCGAAGGCGCCCACATCGACGGCATATACTACTGTCCTTATCTCGACGGTCCGGAAGCCATCGTGCCCAAGTACCGCCGGAAGAGTCACCTGCGGAAGCCCGCGCCCGGCATGCTGGAAAAGGCCGCCAACGAACTGAACCTGGACCTCGATTACTCGTGGATGATCGGCGATTCGCCAAGCGATGTCGAAGCAGGCAAAGCTGCTGGCTGTCAGACGATCATCGTCAACGATAACGGCGTGGCCGCCGGAACTGCGGCCGATCACAAAGCGGCCAGTCTCGTCGAAGCCGCGCGCATCGTCATCGATGGTCCGAGCGAAGTTCCCACCCCTGAGGACACCGTGATGGATACACAGGTTGACGGGGATGACATGGCGGATCCCGAAGGCGCTAACGCTGTGGATGACGACACCGGGATCGACGACGACCATTCCGCATCGATCAATCTGCCGGACCTGGGCAGCCAGTCATTGCCGACAGACGTGGACGACTACACGGAGGAAGAAGAACCCGCTCAAACGACCCTTCCGCCCATGCCGCTCGTGGATACCCGCTCGACAGAGGAAAGAGTGCTCGGCACGCTCGAGGACATTCGCAATCTCATGCACAACCAACGCCGCGACACGGCTCAGAGCGATTTCTCTCTCGGCCGGCTCGGCGCAACGCTGTTTCAGTTCCTCGCCGCGGGCATTCTGCTCTGGGGAGTCGTCGCGCTGCTCAATGCCGAGGAGGACATTGCCATTGCCCGCCTCGTCCTGGCCGGCGTGCTGCAACTTGTCACATTGACCCTCTTCGTACTCGACCGCTCACGCTGATCCGGCCGGCCGGGCTGAACTTGGCGTATAATGCCGCACCAGATGCCCGGCACCACGCTCGACAAGCTGCTCATCATCCTGCCCAACTGGGTTGGCGACGTCGTCATGGCCACGCCCATGCTCAGGGCCATCCGTGCGCAGTACCCGAGCGCACAGATCACCTACCTGATGAAACCCTATGTGCAGGACGTCCTTCGCGGCGCGCCCTGGTTCGATGACATCGCGCTGTGGCCCGCCCGGGGGCGTAATCCCCTTGCGTTGTGGGGTTGCGCCCGTGCGCTGCGCCGTGCCAATTTCGACGGCATTCTCCTGATGACCAATTCATTCCGCACAGCCCTGGTCGCGTGGCTCATCGGGGCGCGTCGCCGCATCGGATACGCCCGTGATTACCGCAGCTGGCTGTTGACCGAACCCCTGCCCGTGCCGTGCGACAACGGCAGGCGGCGTGTCGAATCGATGCTGACCTACTACGGACGGTTTGCCAGACACCTGAATTGTCCGGAGCCGACTCCGGAACTCGAGCTGTTCACGGACGAGGACAGCGCGGCAACCGTTGAAGGCTGGTGGCGGGAATTCGGCCTCGATGATGGACGCCCGATCGTGGTGCTGAACCCCGGGGGTCGCTTCGGTGCATCCAAGATCTATCCGGCCGAACGCTTCGCAGCAGCGGCCCACGCCCTGCAAAGCCGGCATGGTGCACACATCATCGTGACCGGCGGGCCTCAGGACCAGCCTATGGTCGATGCGGTCGCCGCCCACATGACCCGCCCTCCGCTGACGTTGTTGCCTCCGCGTCAAGACCTCCGCAGGTTGAAGTCCGTCATTGCCCGCGCCAACTTGCTCATCACCAACGACACGGGCCCACGCCACTTCGCGATCGCCCTCGACACGCCGGTGGTGACGATTTTCGGGCCCACCCATCCCGGGTGGACCGAGTCGCACTACCCGCACGAACGGAAGGTGCTGGTAGAGATCGACTGCGGTCCATGCCAGAAACCCGTCTGCCCTCTGGGCCACCGCAACTGTCTCATGAACATCAACCCCGACATGGTGGTTGCGGCGGCTGACGAACTGCTCGAACAACCAGGAACGCCGCAACCGTCATGAGCACCCACCTGTGGATCAGTCCGAAGTTCGATCGAGCGTTGACCCAACGTGGATTCGACTCGCTCGACGCCCTGATGGAAGCCAGGACGGAGCGTTCATTAGGCAAGCACGGGTTGGCCACGTGGCGGGAGCGGGTGGTGGTCGCACCGTCCCACGGCCTGCCGCGCCTGTTCATCAAGCGCTACACGCGCCCACCACTGAAGGAGCAGCTCAAGCGCGTATTGGTCGGCGGACGCTCGACCGCCGACATCGAATGGACCTCGATCCAAACACTCTCGGATCTCGGAATCGCCGTTCCTCCGGCGGTCGCATGCGGATGCGAGCGCGCGTGGCTCGCCGAGCGCCGCAGCGTGCTGGTGACGGCCGAGATCACGGGTATTTCGCTCGAGCGGCGCGCCACTCAGTGGCTCGAGGAAGGCGGGCCCGAGCCTCACACCAAACGTGCCATCCTGCGCGGAGTCGCCGAAATGGCGGCCAGGCTGCACGGTGCCGGGCTGGTTCATCGCGATTTGTATCTGGCGCACATCTTCGTCGCAGCTGAACACCCGCCCATACCGCCGATGACGCTGATCGATCTCCAGCGCGTTTTTCGGCCGCGATGGCGCTTCGAGCGTTGGCGATGCAAAGATCTCGCAGCACTGAACTACTCGACGCCGACTGGAATCGCCTCGCGCACCGAACGACTGCGGTGGCTCAAGTGCTACCTCGGACACGAGCGACTGACGTCGGCGGATCGCCGACTCGTGCACCGTGTCGTGCGGAAGACCGCGCGCATAGCACGGCATAGCCGTAAGCACGGCCTCGGGTGAGCGGCTCTACGACGCGCGCGGACCGCCGATCTTTGACTCCGTCCCCTGTAGCAGTCGTGTGATATTCGCCCGATGCCGCACAATGACGAGAGCGGGCAGGGCCAGGGCATACAGCATGATCGGCCACTGCTCGGCGAGGACGAATGGTGCAAGGTTCAGGGCCGTCGCGATGGGAAAGACGACGGCGGCCGTAAGCGACCCCAGTGACACATAACGCGTCGTACCCGTGACGATGATCCACACGACGAAGCACATCAGACATGGGCCGGTCAATTGTGGATAGATACCGAGGGTCACGCCCAGCGATGTCGCCACCCCTTTGCCCCCACGAAACTTGAGATAGACCGGCCAGATATGCCCCATGATGCCACACGCACCGGCCAACAGCCACGGGCCATACAGGGCTGCGCCGTCGACGTCAGCCCAACGCCGCAGGCACCAGCCGGCTATCAATGTCGGTCCGAGACCCTTGAGTGCATCAAGGAAGAAAACAGTGATGCCCAGTCGACGGCCCAGCACCCGGCTGACGTTCGTTGCCCCGATGTTCCGGCTCCCCTGCTCACGGATGTCGACGCCGCGAGCGCGAGCGACGACATAACCAAACGGGATGCCGCCGATCAGATAGCACGCTATGCATAAAGCCAGGATCAGGAGCGTCATGGCGATCGCAGTCTCTCGTACAACTCGAACACCTCGCGGGCGTGACGGGCCATGCTCAAGCGGGACACCAGTACCGCGTGGGTGCGGTCCAGTGCCGCACGATAGGTCACAGCGGACACCTGCGCGGCCGCCGTGGCCAACGCCGTGGTGTCATCGGGTGACTCGATGACACGTCCGGTGACTCCATCCTCGATAACCTCGGCCGCACCGTTGAAGCGCGTGGTCACGCATGGCACGCCGCTCAGCAGGGCCTCGAGCACGACACGACTGCAAGGATCGTAGTACGTCGGATGGACCAGGACATCCGCCGCACAAAGAACAGCCGGCATGTCGTCCACAGGGCCCGTAAACGTAACAAGCCCATCGAGGCCCAGGCGGCGGGCCAACGCCGGACAATCGCTGCCACGGTCGCGGCCGATGATCAGCGACCGCCAGCCGCGCAACACGCCACCGCGCTCCTGCGCAACCGCCTCCAGCCACCTGGCGACGCCTTTCAGTCGATAGTTGTGTGCGACCAGAATGGCCAGGGTCTCGTGCTCACTGATGTCGAGTCGTTCACGCAAGCGCTGTCGCGCGGCAACACGATCGGCTGGCAAATCCGGTGGATCGACACCATTGAAAATCCGGACGACGCGCTCCGGTGGCACGCGATAGTGGCGGTCGAGCTGCCCGGCGACATACTCAGAAATCGCTATCACAACAGGAGGGCGCGGACGCATGATGAGATCGCGTTCGAGCTTGAGCATCGTCCGCTGCTTGAGGTTGAAGCGATTGGCCAGGCGCTTGAGGTGGCGGGCCACGGGTGAACGCCTGAGCGCGACGTTCCGCTCCATGGTCTCTATGAACGTGCCACCACGTGGCTGATAGATGTCGGCCGACAGGCATGGAGTAATGGCGTGGACCACATCGGGGCAGTGCTGTTCGAAACGATGATCGACCTCGCGGGAAAAAGCGAGGGTTCTCAAACCGCGGATGGCCCCCTCCGGATCGACCCGTTCGATCTCGACACCCTCGAGGACGGTGCCCACCGAGCGCGTGTACACACGCAGCCGCACGCCCAGGGCCACGAGATTCTGCAGGAATTGCACCGTGGAGCGTTCCGCGCCACCGCGGGCTGTATCGATGTGCTCAGCGACGACCGCGACATTCATGGCTCATCAGTGTAGGTCGAAACCGTTGACCCGTACACTGCTGCACCCCTGAGGCGCTCACCGGGGTCCCGCACCGACCGCTATGGAGCCGCGGGACGATCGCCGGGACGCTCAATTCATGGACGATCCTGGAGGCCCGGGTTCACGATCGAGCTCGCACGTCGTGCGCCAACTGATCTCCGCGCGATCGAGCAGGCCAGCATTCTGCAGTGCCAGGCTGAGGTTGGCCTGCAGTTCCAGATCGGCGGGCATACCCTTCTGAGCGCGTTCGAAGTGTTCAACCGCGAGGTCGAAGAGATGCTTCTCCGCGAACATCACGCCTAACTGATAGTGCGTCTCAGCCTGCTCCGGCTCGATCACGAGAGCCTGCTTGAACACGTCTACCGCGGCCTCGAGTTCACCACGCTCCTGCAGGGCAATGCCCAATTTGACCAGTGCTTTCTCATAGGACGGATTGATATGCACGGCCTTTTTCAAAGCATCGATGGCCCCGTCGATCTGGCCCCGGTTGCGCAACAACAGACCAAGACGATAGTACAGATCAGCGTGCGTGGGCTGTCGATCGATGGCCCGGCGGTGCTGCTCGATCTGGCGGTCGATCAGGCGATCCGCGAGATCCTGCGGAGCGACCTCGTCCAGCGCTCCCTCGGGTAATCCGAGTTGCTCATCGACACTTTCACCAACCGCGGCCTTGAGCTGCATGCGCGCGGTCTCGCTGAACAGCAACGTCGTATTGGGTTCAATCTTCGACGCCAACTGCAGACTGGCCAGGCCCTCGTCCCGGCGTCCAGCATGCAATTGGGCAACGCCCAATCCCACGCAGGCACTGAGCAAGCGATCATTCATCTCGACGGCCTTGTTGAACCACTGCGCGGCCTCGACGTACTCACCGAGCCGCAGGTGAGTGGTGCCCATTTTGACCATCACCTCGAGGTACTCGGGCTGGAGACCGAGAGCGTGCTCGTATTGTTCAATGGCCGCAAGATCGTCCCCCGACTTGGCATACAAATCACCCAGGCGCAAGCGATGATCAGCCGACTCGGGTTGGTTCTCGATGAGTTGGTGCAGGTGTTCAATGGCCTCGCGCAACAGACCGCCCTGTTCGTAGGCGGTGACCAGATCGTCCTGAACCTCCCAGTTGTCTGGATCCAGTGCAATGGCCGTCTCGTACTCAGCAATCGCTTCCTCGGGCTCGCCGACCTCGAGATACAGGTTGCCGAGCGTCAGCCGGTCGGACATGCTCTCCGGATCAAGTTCGACCAGTGCCTGGTAATGCTGCAGAGCCAAAGGGCTACGGCCCTGCTTGAGGAAGATCGCTGCAAGCCGCTCATGGCCGTTGCGCAACGATGGCATGACGCGCAATGCCGCACGATAGGCATCAATGGCCTCATCATCGCGACCGCGCTTCTCCTGCGTAAAACCGATGCAGAACAAAATGATGGGATCGAGGATCTCTACGAGTCGCACCTCATTGAGAATCTCGAATACACGATCGGTACAGCCCATCTCGTCTTCGACGCAAACCAGCGTCAACAGGGCCACGAGGTGCTCGTCATCATGCTCGAGAACGGCCTCGAGAATCGCACGAGCCTCGAGGTAGCGCTGCTCATGAAACAAGTGCAGGCCGAGCTCGGCACGGAGATCGAGATCATCGGGCTGATCGAGAAGGCGAGCTTTCAGGGCAGCCGAATCCGCATGGTCTACCGGCGGAAGTTTCTCCTCCAGCGCACCATACAGGCTGTTGATCAACCCGCGCCCCAGTATTTCGAGTAAAAAGGACATAGGCGGTCGAGGTCGGCCGTCAGGCCGCCAGTTGCTCCAGGGCGATACGGGCTTCGATGTAGTTGTCGTTGATGGCCAAAGCGCGATGATATGAATTGCGCGCCTGGACACTGTCCCCCAGGTCTCGATAGACGCAGCCAAGCAGGTAGTACACATCGGCGTACTCATACCCCAGGGCCACGACGTCCTGCAGCCGGGACGCCGCATCCTGTTGACGGTCTGTTTCGTGATAGAGTCGTCCAAGTGTGATCAATGCCTGGATGAGCCGCGGATCGATTTCGACGGCCCGTTCGCAGGAAGCGATCGCCCGTTGATGATTGCCCAATCGACGGTGGATCATAGCCAGGTAGTAATACAGCTCGGCACGTTGCGGCGCACTGGCAATGGCACGGTCGAGGACGGCACGCAATAACGGCAGCACATCCTGGTCGGCCTGAGATTCTGGAAGGGCCACGAACGCCAGAATCAACTCCGGTTCATGCAACACGACACGGGTGAGCTCTGCGATATCAGCAGGCTCTGCGGCCGGAGGTGTCAGCGGACAAACGACTTCTTCACGACTCCCGTGACGTCCACCGCCTTCAGTCTCGAGAGCCATCGCCAGCCACATGGCAATCTGGGCATTCCGAGGTTCCAGCTTCTGCGCAGCTGTCAGATGAATGACGGCCTGTCCAGGATCCTGCACGGCTGCAAAACACATGGCCAGCCGCACACGCGCATCCACATAAGCCGGGCGAAGCTCGAGGGCGCGCTCGAACCGTTCGATGGCTGCGGTGAACGACTCGCGAGCCGCCAGCATCGTCCCGAGGTGAAACCAGACGAGCGGATCATCGGGCCGGCGATCACCAGCGTCCTCCAACGTCGCCATGGCCGCCAGCTGTTGACCGTCACGCCATTGGGCTACGGCATGCCGAATATCCGCCGCGGGTGCGTCCGGTTGCCGCTGAGCCGCGCGGGCCGTGTAATCCACAGCCTGATCAAACCGCCCGATCCGGACACAACATGCCGCAAGATAGCGTGGTAAGCTGTCATGGTGCGGGTTGAATTCGAGGGCCACCTGCAAGACTTTCAGTGCGGCCTCGTAGCGGCCGGCTCGGATGTGTCCAAGCCCAACACGCAAGTGCGCATCCGCTGCGTAGTACCGCGACAAACTGTCACCCGGGGTGTGTGCGGACGCCAGCGCTGCAAACAAACTACCCGCGCGGTCGTAATCGCCGTCGCGATAGGCAGTCATGGCTTCGTTGTAACGCTGGCAGGCCGCTGGATCGGCAGGCGGCATCATGCACCTCTCGTCAAAGAGTACAGTGAGTGGGGAAGCAGGGTCCCCAAGCTCTATCGGCGCGGGGGCCTGGATGGGTTACTCTGTTCTCGCGCGGGCGCGGCACGACTGCGGGGGTGCCTGCAGGAATGGAATATCGGACTGCAGGTGAGTGATCAGGGAACGATGATCGCGTCGTCGACGCCGGCGCGGACCACTGGCAAAGCCCCGCGTGCAGCCTGGAAGGTCGGAAAGCGGCCCACAAAGACCTTGGTCAACGGCGGGCGTGCACGCAAGTCGACCTCGACCCGGCTGTCAAGGCGGCGCTCGCGCAGCTGCCGCTCCAGATCACGGGCCCGAGCTCTGTCGGTGAACGCACCGCACTGAATCGACAAGAAGTCATGGGGCCAGGCGAATTTACGGCGTGCGGCTTGCGTCAGGTGGCTGTTGGGAAACAGATGCCAGACCTTGGGCAACACCTCGCGAGCATCACGCCAGCGCCCCAGCTTTTGCAGACTGTCGCCATGCTGAAAGTAGACCTCGTCAGTAGGCGGGTGCCCCGGCAACTCCGGTAGCGCGCTGGCATAATACTTTGCCGCAGTGTCGTAGTGCCCCTGATCGTAGGCCAGGTGACCGAGTTGCGCCCAGCTTCGCCCGATGATCTCAGCACGGCCGCCATGCTCCGCCGCCCACCGCAGATCGGCTTCGGCGGCGCGGTATCTGTGTTGACGACTATGGCACAGTCCACGGACATAATACGCTTCACCGATTCCCTGAGCGTTGCGCTGTTCCGTGATGACCCGATCCAGAACGACTGCGGCCTGATCATATTGTCCGGCTGCGTACATCCGACCTGCATCACGCACGGACTCGACCGCCGGTTGCGGCAGCGCGGTGCAACCGGCCAGTACGGCACCACACAGCGTCGAGGAGAATAACCGGCGCATCAGAAGGGCCCTCGCAGCATCGAATCTGTCTGAACCCACACCACGAGGCCTTTGAGATCGGCGATCAACAGTTGGAGCTCGGCAAACGAATCGACCATTTCCTCGTATAACCGTGGATCCTTCAGAACCAGCCCGGCCGTCCCTTCACCCTGATGCACGGCCTTGAGAATCAGGTAGGTCTGGTCGATCACTCCGGACAGTTGGTCGAGCCGTTCGACCAGGCTTATCGCGACCTTATCCAGGTGGCCATCGATCTGATCGAGTGACGAGGTCGCACGGGTCATCAATTCAGAGGTTCGTGGTTCGAGTTGGCCCGTCCAGTTCTTCAAATCCTTGGAAATCTCGCGGGCATTGGCCAGCATGACCTGCAGATCATTCTGCCCGCCATCCTCCAGCACCTCCCTGAATACAGCAACACTCGCATCGATCCGCTGAATCACCGTTGACAGATTTGCGACCAGCCGCGCGTCGCTGTCAACGTCGTTCATTGATCGTTCCTCGAGAAGGTTGTGCAGGTCGACGGCCACGTCACCAAACTTGCCACTCAGTTCGCCGATCTTGTCCACGGCCTCGACCAACTTCAAGATGAATTCCTCCGGAACGACGGTCTCGAGAGCACCAACCGCCTTCCCCTGTATCCACCCCCCTGTGGTCGGCAAGGGCGCGCCGTGAACCTGTGGCACCCTCAGGTGGATTGAACCCTTGTCGAATCCAAACGACGGGTGCAGGGTTGCCTCGGTACCCTCGAGCACGACGAAGTCTTCTTCGATTTCGACCATGACAATGGCTCCCTTTGCAGGGTCAGTGCGATCACGCAACCGGATGCTTTGGACCCGTCCGACCTGAACACCCTCCAGGAAAGCCGGTGTTCCTTCTCCGACACCCTGCGGGCTCGTCACGCGTATCTCGAGGAGCCAGTGTGTTCGCCAGAACCACGTCGGCTCCTCACCATAGAGCAACACCAGCCCGCACATCAGGACGAGCCCGACGAGCGAAAACATCCCAACCCGCAATTCACGGCCGTCGTCAGCCATTGACTAGTCTCCCGTGCCGACCGGTGGTCGGCGTTGTCCTACATGAGGTCCACTTCGTCAGCACGTCCATCGACGAACCGCTTGACCACCGGATCATCACAGGCCCGGATCTCATCGACCGTACCGTCGAACCGAAAGCGTCCCTTGTGCAGCATGAGCACGCGGTCAGCCACCTTGAACACGCTGGCCATGTCATGCGTGACGACCAGCGATGTAATGTGGAGTTCTCGTTTGAGTCGAATGATGAGTTCGTTGATGACATCCGCACGCACGGGGTCGAGCCCGGTGGTCGGTTCGTCATAGAGCACAACCTTGGGGTTGAGTGCGATCGCGCGGGCCAGCGCAACACGTTTGCGCTGGCCACCTGACAGCATGGCAGGCTTCTTGTCTTGTACGCCATCAAGCCCAACCAGACGCAGTTTCTCGGCAACCAGCTGTTGAATGTCTTCCTCGGTGTGATCTGTGTGTTCATGGAGTGGGAACGCCACGTTGTCCCCCGCTGACATCGAGTCGAACAGGGCACCCATTTGAAACAGGAAGCCGAAGTCGCGGCGAACACTGACCAGTTTGTGCTCAGACAAGGTGTCGATGCGTTGACCTTCGAAGTACACCTCGCCACTGTCAGGAGCCAGCAACTTCAGGGTATGTTTGAGCGTGACGCTCTTCCCCGCGCCTGACTCGCCAATAATGACCGTCGTCTGACCACGATGGATCTGCAAGTCGACCTTGTCCAGCACGATCAGTTCACCAAAGCGTTTGCTGACCTTGCGGAACTCGATGATGGGGGTACCCTCGCCAGCGATCATCGGGGCTCTCCCTGTTGCCTTGTCACACCATCCATGGTCGTTGCCCTGACCGGTTACAGCAGTGGCTCAAAACCCCACAGGGCATCGTAAATCGATTGCAGCATGACCCCGAGGAAAAAGTCGATGACCAGAATCGCTATGAAACTGGCAACAAAGGCTTCGGTGCAGGCCCGCCCGACACCCTCGGCACCCGGGCGGCAGGTAAAGCCCTTGTAGCATGAGATCAATGCAATAATGGCACCGAAGAAGACGCTCTTGACGAAGCCGGTCATCAGATCCCACATGAACACGGCCTGAGCGGTGTAATACCAGTAAGGCTCCGACGCCACGCCGTAGAGCATCACAGCAATCATGGCACCACCGAGGGCGCCCATCATGACGCAGTAAACGGTCAGCAGCGGCGTCAACATGACACACGCCAATACGCGCGGGACGACCAGGTGGCGGATCGGGTCGGACCCCATGCTCCGGAGGGCATCGATTTGCTCGGTCACGTTCATCGTTCCGAGCTCGGCAACCAGCGCCCCCCCCACCCGGCCGGCGAGCATGACGCCTGCGAGAACGGGACCGAGTTCACGAACGACCGACAGATTGACCAGCATCCCGAGGCGGTCCTGCAATCCCATGGCCTCGAGTTGTGAGTAGGCCTGCACGGCAAGAACCAGACCGACGAACAACCCGGTGATGAGAATCACGAAGACCGACCGGTTTCCGACCTCGTACATCTGCGGCAGGAGCAACCGCAAGTCTCGGCTGTGCAGCCCGCGCAGTCCTCCCCTGACGGTCTCGGCGGTGAACAGCCAGAAACGCCCGAAGGCAGCGACGGCGCGGAGTTCGCGACGTCCGATTTCCGCGAGCATACCGTTGAAGCTCATCGAATGGGGAACCCTCCCTGGGAGGCCGCAGGCCGGCACAGCCGTTCTCCGATTGTAAACGGCTGTGCGCCTATGTACCTGTGCCACCGGTAGATGTCAATCCAATCGCCTCCTCGAATCTGGAGGCTCGACCCACAACTGCCGACACTACCAGTACAGGAGCGCCCTTACCATGACCACGTCATCTATGGTATCTTCGGACACCCGCGCGGTTTCGCACCCGGATCAACTCATGCCCGATAAGCCACTGGTTTCCATCGTCATCCCGACGTATTGCGAGGTTGACAACCTCACCCCGCTGGTCGAACGCATCTTCGGTGTCATCAGGGAGGCCGATTTCTCCGCGGAGGTCATCTTCGTCGATGACAACTCCGGCGACGGCAGCACAGAGCGGGTTGCGGCCCTCAGGGCGCGTGATTTTCCTGTGGAGATGGTCGTGCGTCAGACAGAGCGCGGCTTGAGTACAGCGGTCTTGAAGGGCTTCGACACCGCTCGCGGGGACATCCTGCTGGTCATGGATGCCGATCTCTCACACCCCCCGGAGAAAATCCCCGAACTCGTCCGGGCGGTCCGTGATGAGGGCTGTGAGTTTGTCATCGGCTCGCGCTACGTTGACGCTGGTCAAACAAAAGACTGGCCATTGTTGCGCAAACTCAACAGCCAGGTCGCCACACTTCTCGCCCGCGGCCTCACCCCGATCAAGGATCCCATGGCCGGGTTTTTCTGCCTGCCGACGCACGTATGGCGCCGGTGTGCAACGCTCAACCCGCTTGGTTACAAGATTGGCCTCGAACTCGTCATCAAAGGCAAGTGCTCAGTCGTCCGTGAGATCCCGATCATCTTCACCGACCGCCATTCTGGGGAGAGCAAACTGACGCTCAACCAGCAACTGCTCTACCTGGTTCACCTCAAACGCCTCTACTGGTTCAAGTTCCCTGTGTTGGCCCCTCTGCTGTGCATCGGCCTGCCGCTGCTGGTTCTGGGGGCGCTGACCTGGAACTGGCTGAGCTAGCCCGAACAACAGCACAGACCTGTCCCAGAAGCCCACGGCTCCGGCAGAGCGCCCATCACGAAACGGGTTCTGGCGTTCTACGGCGAGTTAGATGACCTGCACGTCACCCACAGATAGCAGGCCGCCCTCTTGGTTCCATGTCCTGAACGGGCTTCACCGACCGCTTTCCCCCGCGGCGGCCCATGCCTCGAGCCCTCCGTCACGCGTGCGCCAACAAGGATCATGTGCGCAGGCCCATCCCGGAATGTCGTGAAGAACCACAAAAAAGGCCGGGCATTGCCCGGCCTTGTGAAGTCTCTGATTCCGGCCTCGCTTAGGTTGCATCCGCAAGCTCTTCGCCGCCGCCATCCACGACTCCATCGACGGCGCCGGCTTTGCCACCGTCGGTCGCGAATGCTTCGAAGAACAGCTTCTTCTCAAGGCCCTCGGTATCCGCCTTGACGGACACAACAACACGATCTTTGCCGTCGAACTCGCGCCGCAGGATCGACTCAGACAGGTGATCCTCGACGTATTGTTCGATGGCCCGACGCAGTGGGCGAGCGCCGAATTTCTCGTCCGTGCCCTTTTCGACCAACCACTCTTTTGCCTCACCCGTCAATTCGAGAGTCATGCCGCGTTCGGCCATCCGATCGATGAGCTTCTGCGTTTCGAGTTCCACGATTCGAATGAGATCCTTCTGGGTCAGCTTGTGGAAGACCACGATCTCATCGAGACGATTGAGGAACTCAGGACGGAAGTGCTGCTCGAGTTCGCCCTTGAGTACGTCCTTCATGTTATCGTAATCCTTCAGCTCGTCTTTCTTGGCAAAGCCGAAGGAGTCCTGGTGCGTAATGCGATGGGCACCGATGTTGCTGGTCATGATCAGGATCGTGTTGCGGAAATCGATCTTGCGGCCGACATTGTCCGTCAGACGCCCTTCTTCCATGATCTGCAGCAGGATATTGAACACGTCATGGTGCGCCTTCTCGATTTCATCGAGCAGGATAACCGCATAGGGCCGACGCCGGATCTTTTCTGTCAGCTGGCCGCCTTCTTCATACCCGACGTATCCGGGAGGCGCCCCGACCAGCCGGCTGACATTGTGCTTTTCCATGTATTCGGACATGTCGACGACGATCAGAGCTTCGGAATTTCCGAACAGGAATTCCGCGAGGCACTTCGCCAGATAGGTCTTACCGACACCCGAGGGACCGACAAAAATGAACGAACCCATTGGACGATTGGGATCTTTGAGACCACTCCGTGAGCGTCGCACACTACGGGCAATGGCCAAGATGGCTTCACGCTGACTGATGATCTTGCGTCCCAGCTCGTCCTCGAGTTTCAGCAGGCGATGCGACTCGTCGCTCTCGAGCTTGGTCAGTGGCACACCTGTCATGCTGCTGACGACCTCGGCGATGACCTCACCGTCGACGACACCATCAAATTCCTTGCTGCGACTGCGCCATTCTTCCTGGATTTCCTGTTTCTTGTGCCGCAGCGACTCCGCCCGATCACGCAACTCGGCGGCCCGCTCATAATCCGCGTTCTTGACCGCTTCATTCTTTTCCATATCGAGATGTTCGACGTCCTTCTCGAGCTCGGTCAAACTCGGAGGCTTGGTCATGTTCCGCAGACGCAAACGGGCGCCTGCTTCGTCGATGACGTCGATGCTCTTGTCGGGCTGTACGCGACCAGTGATGTAGCGGTTGGACAACTTGACAGCAGCTTCGAGCGAACCCGTGGTGAACTGTACGCGGTGATGGGCTTCGTAACGGTCACGCAACCCCTTGAGGATTTCAACTGTCTCTTCGGAGGACGGTTCCCCCACGACGATTTGCTGGAAGCGCCGTTCGAGCGCGGCATCTTTCTCGATATACTTGCGATACTCGTCGAGCGTTGTGGCGCCAATGCACTGGATCTCGCCACGCGAAAGGGCCGGCTTGAGTACGTTGGACGCATCAATCGCGCCCTCCGCTCCACCGGCGCCTACGAGGGTGTGCAACTCGTCGATGAACAGGATGATGGTCTTTCCGGCACGACGGACCTCGTTCATGACCGCCTTGATGCGTTCTTCGAACTGGCCACGATACTTCGTTCCTGCAACCATCATGGCGAGGTCGAGCACGACGATGCGCCGATCCTCGAGGATCTCGGGCACGTCGTGGTTGACGATCTGCTGCGCCAACCCTTCAACGATTGCAGTCTTGCCCACGCCCGCCTCACCGAGAAGCACAGGATTGTTCTTCTGGCGGCGGCACAACACCTGCACGACGCGCTCGATCTCTCCCGAACGACCAATGACCGGATCGAGTTTGCCCTGACGGGCCATCATGGTCAGATCACGACCGAAAGAGTCCAGCGCCGGGGTCTTGCTCTTGGCCGAACCCTTGCGGGTCGACGCTTGCGGGCTGGATGCTTCCGCGGGACCGGATACCGCTTCCTCACCCTCAGGTCCGCCAGCACCGAGCAAATTGAGAACCTCTTCGCGAACCTCGTCGAGTTTCAGTCCAAGGTTCATCAACACCTGGGCGGCCACACCGTCCTGTTCGCGGAGCAGACCGAGCAGAAGATGCTCAGTTCCGACGTAGTTGTGATTGAGGTTACGGGCTTCTTCGATGGCGTATTCGATGACCTTCTTGGCCCGCGGGGTTTGAGGCAGCTTGCCCATCGTGACCATTTCCGGACCACTCTTGACCAGCTTCTCGACCTCGAGCCGAACTTTGCGCAGATCGACATCCAGATTCTTCAGTACGTTCGCGCCTACGCCGGAACCTTCTTTGACCAGCCCGAGTAGGACGTGTTCAGTTCCGATGTATTCGTGGTTGAACCGCTGGGCCTCTTGATTGGCCAGGGCCATCACTTTGCGCGCTCGATCCGTAAACCGCTCGAACATTCAGCCATCTCCTTCCAGGCGCCGACCGGCCGCCCGGTATCGCCGCGTGTCTCCCCAAATCGTTTGCAGTGAGGGAGTTGCACCCCGGCTGCCAAGGATTCTATCACTGTCGATAGCGCCCATCAAGCCGGACAGGTTCTCCCCGCACTCATCATCGTCCAGACGGCCCCTCCGGGCTCGTTAGTGTCATACGTCAATTGTTGACTGGCAACCTCCGTTGCCTCGGAGGCCAGAAAACAGGCTTTTTCCGGACGCCCATGGATTATGGTAGCTCAGACGCCAGGACGCCGGATTTGAGACGTGAAATCTCAGTGCGCGCCTCCGAATCGTATGCCCCGCCCCGGTCCAGCTGACGGACACGACGCCAGGCCTCGAGGGCCGCAGTATGATGCCCTGCATTCGTGGAAACCCGCGCCAGCCGAGCATATGTATCGACGTTTTCATCATCGACCACCAGCGCGACACGCAACGCGTCGATCGCGGCCCCGTCCCGACCGTGCACCTGAGCCCGGTCGGCGACCTCGTAGCATGTCAGGATCTGGTCCAGTGTGCTCGGGTCGCGGAGACGGCGCCACTGCAGGAACAGGGCCCACTGAGCCGCCAGCCAGCACCCGGCTGCCGCACCTGCAGCGGAAAACAGGACCTGCCGTGGCACCCATTCCGGCTCGATCCACAGGCCCAGGATGCACAGGTTGACCGCAACGGAAAAGAGACCGACGATGACGACGCCCAACCATTCACGGCGCGCTACGATCAGCCCCGTACCCGGCAGGACGACATTCAATATTCCAGCGATGTTCAAACGGGTCTTCATGGTCGGTCCGGTGCTTGATTCTGACCATGCCGGCACGATAATACCTGGCCATGCGTAACTTTTCAGCCTTATTCTACCTCCTCGTCTGTGCTGGCCTTGCCGTGGCAGGTGGCTGCACGCTGCCCGATCAACCGCTCGATCGTTCGAGTGCAGCGGATTATCCTGATGTCGACATCGACACGGCGTTCGCGGCGGCCGAGAAAACGATGAGTGAGTTTTTTCGGATCGAGACCAGCGATCGGGGGCGCGGTGTAATCCGCGCGGTTCCGGCGGTGGCCACGCCCGCGCGCGCAGGAGAGATCGTCCCCCGGATCAGCTCTCCTTCTGCTGTCAGGCACATTGCCGAACTGCGGCTGTCTCAGGTCTCCGGTGGGACACGGGCGCAGTGCCGGGTCATCGTCCAACGCAATGATGGCACCGAACGACAGAGCTACATCGAACCCAATTCGATCGACGCGCCGAACCGCACCCCGCTCGAGGAGAGCAGGGGCTATGCAGACACCGGCGGCATGGTATGGACGACGACCGGCTACGATCGCGAACTCGAGCGTTCCGTGCTGGCTGCCCTGGCCGAACGACTGGCGGGCGCGGGGAGCTAAACTCAACACCGAACTGTGTCCTGCGGCCAGTTCAGTCAGGAAGACCAATGCCCTGGGATCTCATTGAACAACACGACCCCGAGACCGCTGCAGCCATCGAGCGTGAAGAGCTGCGTCAGCAACAGACCATCGAACTCATCGCCTCCGAAAATCACGTGTCTCCAGCAGTGCGCCAGGCATCGGGATCGGTGTTCACCAACAAGTATGCCGAGGGGTATCCGGGCCGGCGGTACTACGGCGGATGCGCCAACATGGACGCCGTCGAGAATATCGCCCGTGATCGTGCGCGACAGTTGTTCGGCTGCGATCACGCCAACGTCCAACCGCACTCTGGCAGCCAGGCAAATACGGCTGTGTACCTGGCCGTGCTTCAACCTGGCGATACCGTGTTATCGCTCGATCTGGCCCATGGCGGACACCTGTCTCATGGCATGCGCATCAACATCAGCGGCATGCTGTACAACATCGTGCACTACGGCGTCAATCCAAACGACCAACTGATCGACCTCAACGCCGTGCGCAAGCTGGCCCTTGAACACAAGCCCAAGCTGATTTTGACCGGAGCGTCCGCTTATCCGCGCACGATAGAATTCTCGAAATTCAGCGAGATTGCCCAGGAAGTCGGGGCGCTGCACATGGCCGATATCGCCCACATCGCCGGTCTGGTCGCCGCCGACTTGCACCCCAGCCCCGTCGAGCATGCAGAATTCGTCACCTCGACCACGCACAAGACGCTCCGCGGTCCCCGTGGGGGCCTGATCATGTGCACATCAGACTATGCTCGGAAAATCGATTCGCGTGTCTTTCCGGGTATCCAGGGCGGCCCACTCATGCACCAGGTCGCAGCCAAGGCCGTGGCGTTCGGCGAGGCGTTGCGCCCGGAGTTCAAGACGTATCAGGAAAACGTCTTGAGTAACGCCGCCGAATTGTGCGACACGCTCAAAGCGCGAGGCATGGGCATCGTGTCCGGTGGTACGGACAACCATCTGGCTCTGATCGATCTGCGCAAAAGCCACCCGCAGGTGACCGGCAGCGATGCCGAAACCTGGCTCGAAGCAGCACACATCATCACCAACAAGAACCTTGTGCCCTTCGACGAACGCAAGCCGGTTGAGACGTCGGGCCTGCGCCTGGGATCCCCGGCCGTCACCACCCGCGGCATGGGCACCGAGGACATGGCACTGATCGCACAATGGATCAGCGAAATCATCTCGAGCGGCGGCGACACGAAGGTCATTGAAAAGGTACGCGGCGCTGTCGTCGAGTTGTGTGCGACTTACCCGCTCCATTGATCATGGTCAACATACAACCCCCCCGCTTATGGCTCGCCCGCGCCTTCATGATCACGATACTGGCGTGCCTGGGAGGGTGTGGTGGGTCGGCCACCGTTCAGTTAATCCCGCTCAACACGCGAACGATGGCTCCCGACACGCCGCTCGAGTATCGCTTCAAGATCAACTCGTGCGTGTGGTGGGTTGACGACGACGATCGTATCAATATGGCCTTCCGTTTCGACAAATTGTCACCTCTTGGCAACCTTACGCGTGACGCGCTCGAAATCAGCCTGGTGCTCGACGAGATGCCCGCGGGCACCGGCCGGGAGTACAGGGTCAACCGCCACACGGTCCGGGGACTGTGGCATCGCTCTGCACTGCACCTGCGTCTGCGCTCACTCACGGGCATCGTGGTTCTGGATGTCATGCCGAATGAACGCCTGACCGGCCAGTTCAGATTCAACTGTTCAGCGCGCAAGTTCGAGGTATTAACAGGTTGGCGAAGGCAGTCAGCGGTGCTCGTCCAGGGTTCTTTCACAGCGGTCCACGACCCGTTGACCGGCCCTGCAGTCCGCGAACGCACCGAAGCTGGACAGCCGCGCAGTGCTCATCGGGCGACGCGACCACAGTCCTCTGACTGATCGATCATGTCAGGAACTCTCCTCGACTCATCCTTTGCGATTGATGCGCGAGACCCTTCCCTATATAACATTCGCCGGAGGTCCACTGCATGCGCATAGGCGTCATGGCCGACACCCACGACCGCGTTCCACTGATCCAACGCGCGATCGATCTGTTCATTCGTCGTGACGTCCAGGCGATCATTCACGCTGGCGACCTCATCGCACCTTTCGCCGCGCGCAAACTCCTGGCCTATCGAGGCCCGATCTATGTGGTGTACGGCAACAACGACGGCGAGCGTCGTGGCCTGCGGGAGACGCTGCCTCAAATCAAGAGCGGACCGCTCAATCTGAACATGGCTGGGCGCCGCATTCTGGTTCATCATTTTATCGACTGGTGCAGTGGCGAAGACATCGCCAGGGCAGACGTGGTCATTACGGGACACACACACGAGGTCGTCAACAGTACAGAGGGTCGCACCCTCTTTCTCAACCCCGGCGAATGCTGCGGCTGGGTCAGCGAGCGTTGTACGGTGGCCATCCTCGACACCGATCTGCTCAGCGCCGACATCGTGGAGCTCAATCACCGTTGAACATCACTCGACACAACCGCCGACTCCTGTTCCTGCTGGCCACTCTGACATACGTCAGCTGTGTCTCAGGCTGCGTCAGACGGACCATGCGATTCACCACGGAACCAGCTGGAGCCCGCGTGATGCTCAACGACCGCGACATCGGCCGGACACCTGCTACGGTGGAATTCACCTGGTATGGTCATTATGACGTAATCTATCGCATGGACGGCTTCGAGCCAGTCCTGACGAATGTCCATATAGACCCACCGCTGTACCAGCGGTTTCCCATCGACCTCTTTGCGGAATTGGTGTGGCCGTGGGAAGTCCTCGATCACCACGAAACCCCGACCATCACTCTCGTGGAGGCCCAGCCGGTCGACGAAAACGCACTGATCGACCGGGCGCGGGCGCTCCGCGATCGCACGATCCTGATCCACACGCCCCCGGATGATCGAGCGACCGAAGCGGCTCCCCCTCAGACCAATTGAGTCTTCAGTCGCCCTGTTGCTCCAGCTCAGTCAGCTTGGCCTGTGCAGCCACGAGGTCAGGTTGCAGGTCGAGGGCCTGACGGAGGTGGGTCATGGCGTCTGCACGCTGCCCGAGATCCACGAGGATCAGGGCCAACTCGTAGTGCAGCCGCGGCTGGTCATGGTCGATTGCGAGTGCCCGCTTCAGCCGCTCGGCGGCCTCGGTATTGCGCCCGAGATATCTGAGTGCCTGGGCACCGTTAGCCCACGCGCTCATGGACTTCGCGTTCCTCTCGAGCAGAAAATCATACTGCACCAGCGCCATGTCGAATTCGGCGGCCTGCAGGAGCAACCGGGCGTACTGTGAACGGAACGCGTCATCATCGGGTGCGCGCCGCAGGACTGCCCGACATCCGGCCAGAGCAGGCTGCACCTGGCCGATCGTGAGCAACGCCTGGCTGCGGTCGATCAGTTTCTTGATCAGATCTGGACTTCGATCGACCGCATCCTCCATGCATGCGAGACCCTGATCGTACATGGCCCAGTTATCCAGCTGCTGACACAGGATGAGCGCATCGGGCTGCAATCGCCGAGCGGCATCGATGTGATCGAATGCCCCGGCCTCATCGCCCAGCTCGTGCAGGACCTCGGCCAGAGCCACGTGTGCCTCATAGGACGACGGGCGCAGTTCGACGGCCGCACGCATGTGCCTGTGCGCGGACGGCAAGTCGTTCAGATCACGTTGGACCTGCCCCAGGTTATAGTGGCCCTCGAACGATCGGGGATGCAGACCGAGACCCGCTTCGAGTTGCTGCTGTGCCTCATCGAAGCGTCCCGCTTCGCGCAACAACGCCCCGAGGTTGATGCGTGCCGTCGGATTGGTCGGCCGCTTGTCGACAACATCGGCCCAGGCGCTCAGTGCCGTACGATAGTCAAGACCTCGCTGCCAGGTATGCCAACCCAACACGACCACGACGATCACCACCGCGGCGGACAAGCCCTGGACCGCAGCTGAAGCCACATGTGGCCTGAGCCACCCGACCAATCGTCGCCAGAGCCATACGGCAAGGATGACGATGGCTGCGACGGGCAGGTACATGCGATGTTCGCCGCAGATGTCACCAATGTTGGGGATCAGACTCGTTGGCGCCAGAATGAACAGCGCGACAGTCAACAGCCAGCCGATCAACGGTCTATGTCGCCAAAGCAGCGCGATCCCGCACAGGAGTGCGCCAACGGTCAGGATGGCACCGGCAGCGGCACTGAACGATGTCGCCACGGGCCAATCCTGGTAGTCCATCACCAGGGGAACGGGCACCACGGCCAGACGCAGGTAGTGGAGCAACACACCACACTGGGTCATCCAGTAGTGTGGAGCCGGTAGTTTCTCGATGCCGAAACCCACGACGGTCTCGGGCGGCCGGCCGGCCCACATGCTGGCAAAGAGGATTCCGTACGTCGCGAGCAATCCGATATACAAACCGCTGCGCTGACGTACGGCTTCGCTGAAGGACCCGCTGAGCAGGATGCGATCGAGGAGCAGGACAGCCAGCGGCGCCGAGACCATATTCTGCTTGCAGCCCATACCCACGCCGCAACTGACGACGGCCAGGACATACCATGATCTTGAACGAGACGTCGAGGATGCGCCGCGCACCGTGCACCACAACGTCAGCACATAACAGAGACTCATGAGCACTTCTGTGCGGTAGACGACCTGGTTGACGGCGTCGGTGCACAGTGGATGTACAACCCACACCGCCGCCGCCGCGAGTGCCCACCCTTCCGCCACGCGCACCGCATCACCGAGTCGCCCGAAAACCGCAGCGAGCAGGCGACACATCACCACGGCAGTGGCGATGTGTGCGAGGACATTGAACAGGTGATACCCGAAGACATCGAGTCCACCGGCGAGTGCATAATTGAGTGCCAGGGTCAACGACACGACAGGGCGTCCGCTGACCGTCACGCCCTCAGGCGCGGTCAGATACGCAGGTGGCCACAGTGCACGGATATGCTCGTTCTTCACGATCGACGTGATGTCGTCGAACACGAACTCACCGTGCAGGCTTGAAGAATAAGCGACGAGTCCACAGATGATGATGCATACACCACCGATCCACGGCGCCGCTGACCGGCTGGTATGGCCTTCAGGTGCGGGCATGGGTATGCAGGAACCACCCGGCCGCGCCGGTCGCGCCGGCGTCGTTGCCGAGTTGGGCGAGAATGATTTCCGGGGCATCGGCCGCCAGAGTCCAGGTGTTCTCCCGAAAACATGCGATCACGCGGTCCAGCAAGGTCGCACGGGCACCGGCTACACCTCCACCCAGCAGGATGCGTTGTGGATTGAATGTATGTTGGAGATTGACACAGGCGATTGCAACGGCTCGACAGGCCTCATCCCACACGGCCTCCGCGATGGCGTCGCCCGCTTCGACTGCCGCCACCACATCGGCGACATCGAGATCATCGATCTTGCTTGAAAGTAGAGAAGTCGAACCGTTCGACAGCCGTAATCGGATCTCATCGAGGATGCCCTGCCGTCCAGCGTATGCCTCCACGCAACCGCGCTGCCCGCAGCGGCAGGCACGGCCACCGGGCATGAAAATGACATGCCCCAGCTCGGCCGCATTGTCGAAATGGCCCACGATGACTTGCCCACTCGAAATGACCCCGCCCCCCACGCCCGTGCCGAGGGTCAGCAGCGCGAGGTCTTCGACGCCCTGTCCTGCACCCAGCCAGTACTCACCGTAGGCTGCAGCACTGGCGTCGTTGAGCATGACGACCGACGTCCCGAGCTGCTGTGCCAGCAAATCGCGCAGCGGGACGTTGGTCCATCCGGGTAAATTGGCCGTCCGGATGATCCGGCCACCGGTCAGCTCCAACGGCCCGGGCGTGCCGACGCCGACCCCCGCGAGGTGGTCGACGCTCAGATCGACCTCGGCAACCAGATGGCGCACCAGCTGGCTCATCCGGGCAATGCCGTGATCCGAGCCCTGATCGGCCTCGGACGGCCAGGTTGCACGGGCATGGACCTTCCCCGCATCATCGAGCAGCAGCCCTTTGATCTGGGTCCCACCAAGATCCAGGCCGACAACGGGGTGTTCGATCATGGGCTCCTCAATCCCTGGGCGGCCACCATGGCACGCCCCCTCAGTTTAGGGCCCATGATGGTATGCGCATTGGAGCCAAGAAAAAAGGCCCCCCGCAGCTCGAGGCTGCGAGGGGCCGACCATTGGGAACGTCGATCCGATCAGTCACACGGACCGGCCGGAACCACGGAGTTCAGCCACACTTCCTGAGCATCGATACCGTCAAGCAACTCGATCAGCGCCAGCACGTCCTCTGCAGACGCCTTACCGCTGTGGTCGATGTCGCTGCTGAAGGTGCCATAAGCTGCTTCGGTCACACCATTGATGACATCGATCAAGGCCAGAATATCACCCGCGGTCGAGACATCGTCGCCATTGACGTTGGCCGGATGCGCAATGAAGCTCCCCACCGTTTGCCCACCGTCATCATCGGTGTACGTCACGGTCGTCAATTCGCCAGGCGTAATCGGACGGGCCAGTGTGATCGTGTACACGCCCATGTCTTCGCTAACGGCGGTAATGCTGTTGGCAGGGTCGCCGGCGTTTTCGCACAGTGACCAGCAAGTCATGTCTGCACCGCTCGGCGCAGTCACCACCAGGGTCTCGATGCCCAACAGAATATTGGCATCATCCGTCGGGTTGGGCTGGCGGGCGTCGACAACACCGTTCGGCGGGTCGGTGAACTCGACATCGCCCACGGGACACAAATCGCCTCCCTTGCCTTCGACCGTGATGATCAAGTCTTGAAACTCGTCGATCTCGAATTCGGTCCCCATCGGTCTGAAGAACGCACTCAGCGGTGCATTCTTCGGCGCCAAACGGAACTTGACCAGGAAGTCGCCATTGGCATCGCCTGAGGCCGTGTATTCGAATTCGAAAACGTAGAGGATGCCAGCGCCGCCCGGCTCGATTCCGAGGCTGGGCACCGCAGCGTAGAACACACCGAAGAAGCCCTCGCCAGGTGTCTCGTTGTAGACCGGCAGGGTCGCGACGGGTGATGCGTCGAACACCCAATCGTCACGCAGTGTATCGATGAACACTGAATTGCCGCCCGGCTCGCCCGGATCGACATCGACGTAGTCCACTGTTCCCGACGCTCCGGCCTGGGCGACTGGAGCATAGGGCATCAGCACCTGATACCCCTCGAGCACGTCGGCGTCGTCGGTGATGTCCTCGAAGAACACCATCACACGCTGAGTCGCCCCGGGATCCATGGTGATGGACGTCGCACCGAAGGTCGGTTCCGAGGCCTGCTCGCCGTCGACCGCCATGAATACGCGCGTATCGTTGTCTCCAACGATGACGCACGCCCCGCCCTGACAGGTCCCGCCGGCCCCACAGGCCGTGCCGTCCTCCACGGGGTCATTGGAGCAGACCATATCCGTACACGTGTCCGTGGTGCACTCGTTCGCGTCGTCGCACTCGCCATCCTTCTGGCACTCGCCCTGCTCCTCACACACCCCGCTCATGCACAGACCGGCGTCGCCACACTTGGTGCCATCCGCCACGGGGGTGAGGGTGTCACAGTTCCCATCGGCCCCTGCGCCATCGCAGGATGCGACGTTGCACTCGTCGCCAGCGCCGGAGCAATCGACCGGGGTCCCGACGCACACGTCATCTTCGCACGCATCGTCTAGGGTACAGGCATCGCCATCATCACACGGATCTTCGCACCCGGGCTCTTCGCAAACGCCGGCCATACACTGGCCGGCGACGCCGCAGGCGGTTCCGTCCTCGACCGGTGTCAGCGTGGCACAGTTGCCGTCCTCGCCAGCCGCGTCACATGTCGCAACATTGCACTCGTCGCCCGACTTGGAGCAATCCACCGGAACGCCGACACACACATCGCCCTCACAGGCATCATCGACCGTGCACACATCGTCGTCAGAACACGGGTCGGTGCACCCGGCACCGCAACTGGGGCCGTCGACCGTGATGATGAGGTTCTGGTACTCGACTACACCAAACGACTGCCCCAGCGCGTTGAAGAACGCCGACAACGGAGGTGCCTTGGGTGCCAGTCGTATGCGGGCCTCGAAATCACCGCACGCGTCGGCGGACGCCGTAAACTGAGCCTCGAGTGTATACGCGATCCCCAAGGCGGAGGCATCGATGCCAGTGCCCGGAATCGTCGCGTAGAACACACCGAAGAAACCCTGTCCTGCCGTCTCGTTGTAGGTGATGGACAGCACAACGGGTTCGTTGGCGAACAACCAGTCATCGCGCAAGGTATCGATGACGACCGTATCACCACCGGGAGCTCCGGGATTGTTGTCGATGTAGTCGATCGACCCGGTCGCGCCATCCATCGGCTCGGGCGCCATCGGCAGCAGGAGCTGATAGGCATTGAGTGGATTGGTACTGAACGCCTCGAAGAACAAACGAGATGGTTGCCGTCTCGCCTGACTCCATCGTCATGGCCGTGTTTCCAGTAGCGGGTTGGTCACCCTGCTCACCATCACGGGACATGAACGCCCGCCCGTCCTGTGCGCTGGCCGCCGCGTGCAGCAGCCCGATCACAACACAACACAATCCGGCGCAACGCAGCGCGCGCCTATCGAGTCCCTTTCCGTCCATCTCTCGCGTCCTCCCTCTAGGATTCTCTGCAGTAGCGCCGCGATCGGTCCAGGGGGTGTGAGCTGTCAGTGCACCACCCGAGCCGCACGGAGTGTCGGCAACCAAGAAAAAAGCCCTCCGCGGCCGTTCGCCGCGGAGGGCCATAGTTTAACGGAAACGCCCTACGGGTCACATGGGCCAGCGGGCACCTCGTAATTATTCCACACTTCCTGCGCATCGGCCCCGTTCAGCAGATCGATCAAGGCCAGAATATCGAGCGGAGCTGTCGTTCCGCTGTGGTCGATGTCCGAGCTGAAATCGCCAAAAGCCGGGTCGGCAACACCATTTAGGATATCGACCAGCTCGATGATATCGAGCGGAGCTGAGACATTGTCAGCGTTCACGTTGGCGGGGTGGGACACGAAACTGCCCACGGTGTCCGCCATCGTATCGTCGGTGTAGATGACGGTCGTCAATTCGCCAGCCGTAATCGGGCGAACCAGCGAGATCGTGTAAGTCGTGCCGTCGGCCACCACGCTATCGATCGCGTTGTCACCCAGGCCGCCGGTCCCATTTTCACACAGCGACCAGCATGACTCCGCAGCACCTTCGGGCGCCTCAACGACCAGTGTATCGATACCGAGCAGATCATTCGGATCATCGGTCGGATGCGGCTGACGGGCATCGACGACACCGCTTGGTGGATCGACGAAGGTCACAGCACCTGCCGGGCACATCGGCTCCACGACCTCACCGACAGTCACGATCAGATCCTGGTATTCGTCGACCAGGAACTCCGTACCACCCGGCGCAAAGAACGCGCTGAGCGGCGGTGACTTGGGTGCCAGACGGAACTTGATGAGGAACTGACCTTGTGCATCTTCCGACGCCACGATATCGAACTCCAGGACGTAACGGATGCCCGTTCCGCCCGGTGGGATACCGAGACCCGGAACCGTGGCGTAGAACACACCAAAGAAACCGTCGTTCGGCGTCTCGTTGTACACCGGCATGGTGGCCACGATCGACTCGGCGAACAGCCAGTCATCGCGCAATGTATCGATGACGATCGAATTGCCACCGCCGATACCCGGATCGATATCGACATACGTGACGGTACCGACCGCTCCATTGAGCTTCTCAGCCGTATATGGGAACAGCAGTTGATGCCCTTCGAGAATGTCCTTGTCCTGGGTCAGGTCTTCGAAGAATGCCGTCACTTTCTGAGTGGTCCCTTCCATCATCTGTATTGCGGTGGCGCCCGAATTGGGTTGAGCACCCTGCTCGCCATCCTTGGCCATGAATACGCGGACCATATTGTCGCCACCACCGCCTTCGTCACATACTCCGGCGACGCACATGCCTTCATCTCCACAAGGTGTGCCATCGGCCACCGGCGTCAATGTATCGCAGTTGCCTTCGTTGCCGCCGTCGTCGCACGAAGCGTCGTTGCATTCGTCGCCCTGTCCTGAGCAGTCAACAGCCTCACCGACACACACATCGCCATCGCATGCGTCATTGATCGTGCAGGCGTCGCCATCGGAACAGGGGTCTTCGCACCCCGGCTCTTCAATACACTCGCCGGCGGTGCACATGCCGTTGATCCCGCACGGGGTCCCGTCGGCAACCGGAGTCAACGTGTCACAATTACCTTCGTTCCCCGCGGCATCACAGGACGCCTCGTTGCATTCGTCGCCGTCACCGGAGCAATCCACCGGCTGCCCCACACAGACTTCGCCGTCACATGCATCCTTGACTGTACACACATCATCGTCGGAACATGGATCTTCACAGCCGCCCCCGCATGCGGGACCGTCAACCGTGATGATCAGCGTCTGGTATTCAACGTCCCCGAAGGACGTGCCGGATGGCGTGAAGTACGCCGACAGGGGTGGTGCCTTGGGCCCGATGCGGATACGCATCTCGAAATCACCGCAAGCATCCGCAGAGGCGATGAAGTCTGCCTGCAGAATGTAGCTGATGTCGAAGTCGTCGGTGACCGGCCCGAGGCCGGGAATCGTGGCGTAGAACACGCCCATGAATCCGGAAGCCGGCGTCTCGTTGTACGTTGGATCCAGGGTCACGACCTCGTCGGCAAACACCCAGTCGTCACGCAGCGTATCGATGACCACCGTATCACCGCCGCCGCCGCCGGGATCGTTATCGATATAATTGATCGTGCCTGTGGCCCCGGCCAAGGGTTCGGGAACCGTGGGCAGGAGGACCTGATAGGCATTGAGCTGGCTGCCGTCGACCACGAGGTCCTCGAGGAAGACCATGATCGTCTCGGTGTCACCCGACGTCATCTGCAAGGTCGTGTTGCCCGTCGAGGGCTGAGCCGCTTGCTCGCCGTCACGCGACAGGAACGAGCGTGCCGTCTGGCCGGCCACGACGCTATTGAGCAGACCGACAATCAAGCAGCAATAACTTGCGCGTCTGATCGAACGCATGTCGGTTCCCTTTCCATCCATCTGAAACCTCCCTCGGGATCAACCATTAGCCAAAGGTCTGCTCTGGCTTCCTTGTGTTACTTTCTCCGCACTACGGGCAGCCTGTGCTGTCCGGCAGCGGTGTATTCATCCACCGATCAAAGGCATCGGCGCCGTTCAGCAGATCGATCACACGGGTGATGTCCGCAGGCGTTGCCAAGCCACTGTGGTTGATGTCAGAACTGAAGATACCCCAAGATGGGGTACTGACACCATTCAAGATATCGACAAGCGCGAGAATATCGTCCTCCGACGCGACGTTGTCACCATTGACATTGGCCGGATGTGACGTGAACTGCCCACGCGCCCCGGTCTCATCGTAGGTCAGTGTTGTCACTGCACCCGACGCGATCGGATGAGCCAGCATGAGCGTGTACGTGCCATCCGCATGGTCCACGATACTGGCAATCGAATTCGCTGTTCCGTTGGTTGCGGTCTCGCAAAGCGACCAGCAAGCGAGGTCCGCGACGTTCTGGTCCGACTGTACCGTGATCTCCTGAATGCCCAACGGTACAGTGTCATCATCGACTTGATGCGGTTCACGAGCATCGATCGTTCCATCGAGCGGTGTGACGAAGCTGACACTTGCGACAGGGCAACCGGACACGATATTCTCGGTCAACGTCAAGTTGCCCGTACCCGAAGCAGCCGTAGCATCGTCGCTGCCCCAGCCCCCGACTCGAATCAGATAACAATTACCCTGCACTACGTCGAAAGGCATCTCAGAAGTAAACATGCTGCAATTCGGGCCATCGTCGTTGCACGCCACGAGGTCGGCCGTTGCCGGTGGGCATGTATCGCATCCCGCATAGGCTGCGAGGCGTGTGTCAAAATCTGCGTCGCTGCACGTACTGACGGTGGCGTCGCCCGTGCCGTTCGGGTGGTACTCGTACCAGATGTCCTTACCAAAGACGAGGCCATTGCCATCCTGGTCACAGGACGGAGGCAATGCCGTCCCGTCGGTGGTCGCACCGATCGAGATGAACGGCGTGGTCCCTGCCGTGATCGTCAGCGCGTCCGAACAATCATCGTTATCAGGAGCGGTGGTGCACACAGCAGTATCGAGCGCCGCCAGAACGCATGTCTGGTCCCATTCATTCGTACAGCAGAACGTGTCCGCGCTGCACACCGCGTCACAACACAACGGGTCTTCGCAACCCGGTGTGGAGTGGGGTTGCAGGCACGCACCCGTAGCATTGATGCACGCATCACTCACGCATTCCTGGTTGCCCACCCCACAGAATTGGCCACGTTGCCACAGGCCACCGGCAACATTGCACGCTGCATCGGTCAGATTCTCACAGGTGCCGGCTGGCAAACAACAGGATGCCGTACCGCAAGGTGGATCAAAGTTAGCTGTCACGCAGGTCTCGCCCGCGACGAACCGACCGTTGCACGCCCCCTCGGTGACGTCGTCAGTACAATCGCTGGCAGCCTCGAGATCACAACATGCGCCGGTCGGGGCCGTACCTGCACAGTACAGTTTGAAGTTGAAGGACCCGCAATCATTGAGGCCATCAGCGCATCCACCGAGGAAGAACTGCGCCCATTGCTGGGTCGTGTCGTTGAACACAGCGAACAAATCCTCGCTGACGCCGATGCTCGCGGGCTCCGATGCGAGGACGGGACCTGCAGAGGTGCTGTCGTCCGAACTGGTGATCCAGAACAGGTTGGGTAGTGCAATCGGCGGATCGTACACGAACACGGCTGTCTCGAGGAAGCCGTCGCCCTCCCCGACAAATGTACCTGCTGTTCCGGGAATCAGGGCGACCGGCACACCGGGGTTGCCGCCGTCGTCGGTACGCAAATCGATATTGACCGTAAAGGTTCCGCCCGTTCCAGCGTAGTCGGCTTCGAGCCGTGACAGCTGGCAGCCCGGAGTAATCGGCCTGATATCGTCAGCACTCAATTCGCCATCGGCCCCGGAATAGAACTGATTGGAGTTCTGATCTGATAGAAAGGCGACATGTTGCTCAGTACAAGCATCGAAGAAAATCGAACCGTTGAATGCGGCGTAGGGATCGGTGCCGCCAAAGAAGGACTCACATGGAAAATCGGGATGGTCGAACAGGTTTTCCGACGATCCGAGGATCGTAGGATCACCAAACACCCAGCCGGCGGTTGCGGTTGAGTAGTTGAACGTCGCCATCCAGAAGTCCTTTGTTACCTGCACGGGTGGATCATAGCTCACTTCCACGATCCACGCGCCGTCATCATCGAGTACGGCAGTATTCTGCGTGCCCGTGATGATTGTGCCACCATCTCCGGGACATCCGTCGTAAAGTGCGAACTGCAGGGAGAACCCGCTGCCCGTACCGTCGCCTCCACCGGCGACACTGAATTCGATACATGTCAACGCCCCGTCGGCCGTACAGACGGTCTGCATGTCGTCTGCGATCAACACGCCGGAGCCGGGGCTGAATAGAAACTCGTCCGACGCGTTGCGATATACTTCTGTGCCGCTACACGCTGCAGCGCCTGTCGCCCCACGTGCAGAGCCGTGATTGCCGCCACCCTCGACGACAAGCGATTTGCGCCGAAACTCGAGCTTGGGTGACAGTGGCTGGATCTGATCGCGATGCTTGGCCATGATGTCGACCGGCGTCACGACGTCGAAACTGCCCAGACTATTTTCCGAAACGATCGACACCCCCGCTGCTGCGGGCTGGGTTGCCTGATTGACCACGGGGCGAACACGTCGGCCCGTTCTTCTTGTGCCCGGCTCAACCCCGTGAGTCGGCGCGACCAGACACAAGCTGATCGCCAGCACTCCCCCACGAAAGACCATTCCCCCGACCATGCACCACCTCGTTGGCAGGTGACCGATACCATCACAAGCAATCTCTGCAGAGGGTACTACTTTCCTCCCCCTAACTGATTGATGCCGCAACTGGAAAGATGCGAACGATGGATAGCGACCAACCACTATTAAATCAGTTCGTAGATTCAAGTCAAACCGAAAAGGACCTCGCACAGAGGGTTACATCGCGAGGCACCCCACAAGTACAGCTAAGTTAACAAGATAGACATTAGCGTTCTATCACCCCGAGAATATTAGACCCTCTAACGTCAACCACAAACCTCCTGCGCCTATGGACAGGTTTCCATGCGCGGGCGCTCCGTTCCGCTCCACGACTCGAAGGCGCCCGCTCCATTGAGCAAATCCGTCACTGCGAGAATGTCCTGCGGTGCAAACAAACCACTGTGATCAATGTCGGTGCTGTATTGTCCAAACGGTGCCGCCGTCATCCCATTGAGGTAATCAATGATCATCAACGCATCGAGCGGCCCCGTAGAACTATCGCCGTCGACATTTCCTGGATGGAAAGTAAAGTGCCCCGCCGAGTCGCTCTCACCGTACTTCACAGAGGTCACCGCGCCGGGTGCAAGCGGTCGGTCGAGAACAAGCGTCATCGTGCCATCTACATGGTCGATGACCTCCGCGATCGCATTCCCACCGCCGGATCCGTCGCACAGCGACCAGCAACTCACATTCGCAGCCCCAGCCGGAGCGCTGACACGTAAACGGTCGATACCCAGGAGCGTACTCGCGTCGTCGACTGGATGCGGCATGCGTGCGTCGACGACGCCTGTTGGCGGATCGATGAACGTGACCGCCCCCGCAGGACATGACATACATCCGCCTTCACCGCCGGTGACGCGTAGCGTACCACTCCCGGTAGCGCCCTCGTAACCACCCACGCGAACCTTGTAACACGTTCCACGCTCGGCTTCGAAAGTCACGCTCGAGGTGAAGTCTGTACACCCGGCACCATCGTCATTGCATCCAACCAGGCGCGCGTTGTCGACAGCGCAACCGCACCCTTCATACACTGCCAGCCGTGTGTCATAGTCCGCCTGATTGCACGTACTCACGGTCACCTGGCCGCAGTCATTCGCGACATAGTCAAACCATACGTCGGCGCCAAATCCGGTGCCGAAGCTCTCCGCACAGTCCGCCGGCAGCTCAGGGCCATCCTGCGTTGCACCGAACGTACTGAACGGTGTCGCTCCGTTCTCCAACTGGACACTGGCTGCACACTCATCATTCGAGGCTGCTCCGGCACAACGCGTCGCGGCCAGCGCTGCACATTGGTCATCCCATTGCACCGTGCAGCAATAGTCGTCGTCTCCGCAAATGGTCGTGCAGCAGGCAGCGTCGGAGCAGCCGGCGGTGACCTGGGCCTCCATGCAGTCTCCTACTGCAGCGCCGCAGCCGTCTACGCAAGGTGAGTCTCCTGGCGCACACGTGCGTCCAATGTTCCACGCGCCACCGAAAGCGCCGCAGTCCGCGGCGGACGCCTCCGAACAGATTCCGTCAAGACAGCAGGCTCCGCGCGGCTCGAGCGCGCCATCGGCACACCACACAGTAGCATTGAAGGTCGCGCACGGAATGGTTGGATCATCCGTGCAACCGCCAAAATACACGGCATCCCATGCACCGGTCGTCGGGTCGAACACCGCGAAACTGTCGGAGCTGTGGCCCACCGTCGGAGGTGCGTTGGCAATCACCGGCCCGCCGCGATCCGAGTCGACCTGATGGACGATCCACAACTCTCCCGGAACCTCGACCGGTGGATCGAAGTCAACGACCGCGATCTCGAGGCTACCGTCACCGGCCCCCACAAACGAGGCCTGGCCTCCCGCAATCAGCCCCGCGGGACGGTCTGCGAGGTTCGAGCGTAGTTCAATGGTCGAGTTGTATTCACCGCCCGTGCCCGCGTACTGCAACTCCAGGCGGGCCAACTGGCAGGCGCCGCCGGCGAGATGGATGTCGTCGGCCACCGCGATGCCTGCATGGTCGGCCAGAAAGAAACCGGAATATGTGCTGGCATTGAACGCTGCCGTATGATCGCTGACTGCACACGTGGCCCGCACGACGGCGTAGAAGCTGGCATGATCGTACTCGGGGTAGCCTCCGAACCATGCGTTACACGCCAGATCAGGAGCCGTGGCGTCATCAATGTGAATCAGATCATCGGAGATTCCAATCTCAGGGGGGCCACAGGTCATCACCTCGGCCTCCGAAGTCGAGAGACTCAAGCCGAACCACAGTGTATCTGGCAGCGTCAGCGGTGCTTCACTGAAATCGACGTCGAGAACATACGCCCCGTTGTCCGGCAACTCGACCACCGTTCTGGACCCGGGCAGTTCCTGTCCCCCGCTCGCTGGGCACGCATCGAACAAGGCGATCTCGACGACGTAGCCCGATCCGCCGCCATATCCGCCGCCGGACACAGCGAATTCAAAGCCCGTCAGCGTTCCTGCGCCTGCACAAGCCGGCGTGATGTCGTCGGCAACCAGAATGTGCTGTCCGGGTTGATAGCCCACGGGATCGTTCGTATTGCGATAGACCTCCTGAGGGTCGAGCCCAGCCGCAAGGCGTGCTGTATTGGTCACGGCACCATCAATGTCGATACGACGGGTTCGACGCGGCCCGCCGTCCTTGTCGGCCGGCGCCTGCGCGACGACCTTCAGCCGGGTTGCAGCAGCCTGCTGAGCCGGGGATACCACGGTGGACGCAGCGTAACCCGCGAAGCAACTGGGCCATGGTCTCTGCCGGCGCCCAATGCGCCCACAGGACGGCCGCCCATCATGCAATAACTCAAACGCATTGCTCTTCCCGTCACGAATGGACAGACTGGACCCCCCGGTCCAGCGGCCGCAATCCCGGTCATCCGCTGCGCCACGTGGGCGCCAGACGCGTGTGCCAGGCCACGACCTGATTCTGCGTAGAACTGTCACATTTTTTTACGGACGCAGTGCCACGCAAGTCAATCAGCGGGTCGACTCCCCGTGGCTCTGCGGGTTAGAAGGTGTTAATTCACCACAGGACCACGAACCCGCACAGCCACGGCAGCGGGCCGATAACGCCAACGGCTTGCAGACACCCCTGACGCGAGATAACCTTCGCGCCCAGTTGACTGTCCAATTCCACCTCCTGCACGGAGAACTGCCTTGAAACCGGAAGCTGCCCACGTCAAAGCGGTCGAATTGTCCGAACACGCCCTGCGCATGACGACCGCTGCTGGTGCCGGACATCCCTCCAGCGCCCTGTCGCTCGCCCACATCGTGACGGTGCTGATGTATGAGCACATGCGATTCGACCCGAAAAACCCGTGGAACCGTGCCGCGGACCGCCTGGTCCTCTCTGCCGGGCATGCGGTGCCGATGGTCTACGCTGCTTATGCCGATCTGGGCGGCGTCGTTGGCCACGGGCGCGAAGATGCCCGGGTATTGACCACCGCTGAACTGGACACCCTCCGCGACCTGGACAGCGTCCTCGACGGCCACCCGAACCCGGCAGAAGGCTTTCCCTTTTTCGATGCGGCAACAGGATCGCTGGGCATGGGCCTGTCGGTGGCCGCGGGCATCCGTCTGGCTGCCAGGTTGGAAGGCTCGGATCGACGAGTCTATTGCATCATCGGGGACGGCGAGAGTCGTGAGGGTCAGATTTGGGAGGCAGCGGACTTTGCCGCGGACCACGGCATTGGCGGCCTGTGTGCCATATTCAACTGCAATGGTGCCGGGCAAGCGAACACTGTGTCGCCGATGCAGACTCCTGAACGCCTGCAAGACAAGCTGGTGGCCTTCGGCTGGGAGGTCACCGTCATCGACGGTCACGACCCCGCAGCCATTGATGCCGCGCTCACGGCATTCGAGCAGAATACTGAAAAGCCTTGCGCGCTGGTCGCTCGCACACAGAAGGGTTGGGGTGTGGACTTCATGCTCGGACACAATTACCACGGCAAACCCGTTGGCGCCGACGAACTCGACACGGCCTATGCGTCTTTGCGCACTCACGCACCCACGGCCGTCGCCGGGCTCGACGCCACGCCACCTGCACCGCCCTCTGCACCGCCCAGCGCGCTGAACATTGAGACTGCCGCCGTTCGCCGAGGCCGTCGCAAACGCACCATTTGCCAAGGCTGCCTCAGCCGGAAAACTGGCCACGCGCTCGGCTACGGCGTAGCCCTCGCAGCGGCTGGCGCGATTTGTGATGACATCGTGGCCCTTGACGGCGATGTCATGAACTCGACCTTCGCCGACCACTTTGCACGTACCTATCCCGATCGGTTCTTCGACGGAAAAATCGCAGAACAGAACATCGTGTCCGCCGCCGCCGGCATGTCGGCTGCAGGCAAGATTCCATTCGTCAGTACATTCGGCAAGTTCTTCGCCCGAGCGTATGACCAGATCGAACTGGCTATCATCTCCCGCGCCAACGTCAAACTCGTCGGTTCACACAGTGGCCTCGGGCCTGCGTCCGATGGCCCGTCGCAAATGGCGCTCGCCGACATCAGCTTCTTGCGCAGTTATGCAAGCGTCGATAACGGCCGCGGCCAGCCGGCCTGCTTGCTGTTCAATCCCGCTGACGCGCACGCGACATACCGGATGTGTGAAGTCATGGCCAACCACCCAGGCGTGTGCTACATGCGCACGCATCGCCCCGACGTGCCGTTCATCTACGACGCTGACGAATTGTTCGACATAGGTGGAATCAAGGTCCTTCGCGAAGGCAGCGATCTTACCATCGTCGCATCGGGGGTCATGGTCACCGAAGCGCTCACGGCGTGGGCCGAACTGGATGCCGCGGGAATCCACTGTACCCTCATCGACGCGTACACTCTGCCCATCACAGACCCTGCATTGCTCGATGCTGCCGCGCGTTCGGGTGGACGCATCCTGACCGTCGAGGACAATTATTGTGGCTCATTCGGCAGTGCGGTGGCCGACCTCGCCGCACGCCGCGGAGACTGCGTCGTCGAGCAGCTGGTCGTTGACCGCATCCCCAAATCGGCCCGCAAACCGGCGGATCTCATGGCCCATCTCGGACTGTCTACGGCCCATATCGTGGCCCGTGCGAAGGTGTTGGCGGGTAAAGCATGAAGCAGGCCGCTGCCGTCCAAGGCCGCCGGGAGCGGTTGAAATCACGAAGTCGCTGACATGCCGCCGGGATCTCGTCTGACCGCGCAGGGGTTGGGCCGACTGGATTCTCCTACGCGCTGCCGGATCACGCCTAGGATTGCTGGCGCTTCGCGTTGCTGCTCGCGAAGGACTGGGCCAGTCTGGCGAGGCTGGGATCGTCGGGATTCTGGGCCGCGAGGTCCTGGTGGGCAGCAACGACGGCATCAGCGAGAGCGGCGCTGGTCGGATTCTCAGCATCCAGAACCTGCCATCCCGATTCGGGCGGCTGAGCGTCGTCGAGTGTAAGGAATGTGTCGAGGCGCATTTGGCGCAGGGCAGCCATGCACGGTTCAGAGCTGCGGTTGATGACCAGTCGGGGCCCGCCTGTGGCAGTCCTGCGCTGTACGAACCCCACGAGGCAGCCCATGATGGTGCTATCGATATGCTCGCACTGCTGTAGATCGATCCACACAGCCGTTGCGCCGCCGTCGGCCAACGCAGTCAGGTACGTCGTCAGGGCTGGCCCCATCCGCATGCTCATCCAGCCACTGATTCTCAACCAGTGACGCCCGTCCTCCATCGTAGTTTCGATGATCGGATCCATGCGCAGGAACTCCCATCGTGCGAACCAGGGCTCTATGACTGAAAGTACAGAACGATATGGGGCCCGTCAATCGTGAACCCCAGCATCGTAACCTCCGTGCTCAATCTATCGGACGACCTGCACACCAGCGCCCCACAATGACGCAATCCTTTGCCGCAGTTGATATTCGGTTGACGCGCCGACTCTCGTATCCCATACTTGGCGTGCTTGAACCGTCCTTCTTCTCCTTCCTCTTCTCCTCAGCCTTGGCATCGCTCTTGGAAGCGGCGCTAGGGTCTTTCAATGGAATTGGCATTCAATCAGGAAGGAAGGAGAAGCAGGATCGTCAGTTCGGTATCTTGGACTTGATTGGGAGCGACTGGATTCGAACCAGTGTAGACTTTCGTCAACGGGTTTACAGCCCGTCCCCTTTAACCACTCGGGCACACTCCCAGGAAAGCAAAAGCAGATTCTACAAGAGGATATCGACCGCGACAACGTCTTTGCGCAGGGCGCCCATCAAACGGGGTCGTATTCACCGGCTTCGTTTTCTTCGTAAATAATTGCTGGAATCCCGCGGCCCATGAGCTGCTCGGCCCGCTTCTTCGCCTCATCGAGAGTCGCGAACAGATCGGTAGACGGCTTGGCTCCGGTCTTCTTCTGGTAGCCGACCATGTAGGGTTTGTACGAGTTCGGCCTTTGCCGCTTGCGAGCCAGTTCGCGCGCCCTCTTGGCGTGTTCTCTAGCGTTCTTCATTCCCTGGTCACCTCCCTGCCCGATCTATCGCCCGATTGACTATCGGCATAAGTAAAAGAATGTGTCTTGATACCAGGCTCTTACGACCTTTTCAACCTTGGAACCTCCGTCACGCCTCCAAGGCGTGTTGCGGAGGCGGTCCACGAAGGTCGACGAGATTCATCTTTTCGTCGTGAGTGGGACGCGCAACCGGCGGTATTGACCCATGATGACGCTCCCGGGGGGCGAAGGAGCACGCCCGGCGGCGGAGGGCTGCCGGGCTCAATCGCGAACGGCGGTCCAGCCCGATTCCCGGAGGGCCGCTGTCTCCAACCGCCGGCGGCCGAGGGATCGCGCCGACGGGCACAAGCACGTGTTGCAGCGTGCAGGGTATTGGTGGTGCCTGCTGCGAGCGGCGCTGGTCGGTCAGGGACCACCGGCCAGTTGCTGCTCGGCAGGAACGGTCGCCCTGCATGCTGCAACCGAATCCATTTCACCTGCACAACGCTGCTGCAGCGCGAGCCACGCGTCGCGGTACGAGCGTTCATACCGGGCCAGATGGTCGCGATACCAGTAGCCGCTGATGGCCATTCCGAACAACCCGACGAGGCAGGCGCCCCACGCCCACCTGCGCGATCGGACCACCCCGCGGTGCAACTCACCAAAGAGGGCCACCTGTGACTCGAGACTATCTGCCAGACGATTGACCGCTTCAAGTCCATCACGCTGGGGGTCGCGGGTTCCACAGGTCGGCGCGCGGGGTACCAGTGGACGCCCCCAGGCGTCGACGCGGCGTCCGGCGATGGCGAGGACTTCCGTCCGCCCGGCAACCTGGCGGGCCTCGATCTTGTGGGTCTTCACTCTGTTGTAGATGGTTCGCTCACTGACGCCCAGTACGGACGCAGCCTCCGATACCGGCATCCAATCCATAGGCCGTACCTCCCGCAGGTTCGATGCCCCGTCCTTCCTCCACGCAGGGCTCCTGCGCGCAATAGTGAGTCTCGAGACGGTCCCAAGCCTCTACATCGGCGGCCGTGGCATGATCACGTGAGTGTGGCTCGAAAGGATTGACTGGAGTTGTGGTCAGGAGGCTTCGGCAGGGTGGGTGGCGGCAGCAACCTCTTTCCAGTCACTGATGCGAAAGCACAGTGGAAACCAGATGATCAGCGGCAAGACGAAGCTGCCGGCAAAGGACCGTACGAAAATCCAGTTCATCTTGCCCAGCACGTCCAGAGTGAAGTCGCTGACGTCGAATACGTGTACAGGCGTCGTGGGATCACAGCACGGGTAGAGGCTGAGAATGAACAGTCTGAAACACACGAACACCTGGCACAGGAGAAAGCCCGCGAACAAGGCCAGTCCTCGCCGTTTCCAAGGCAAAGGGCTGGCCAGAATCAAGGACATCAGATACGCGGTCGGCCAATAGCCCGTGGTTCGAGTCTTGCCGCGATTCACGGCGGACCCGTTCGTGGTCGTATACTCGATCCGAACATCACGCCCCAGCGGGTCGTCTGCCTGGGGCTTGAAACGCACGCTGGCCTGGCTGCCGAAAGAATCGCCAACGAAGAAATTGCCCTCGGCAATCAGGATTCCGGCGTACAGCCTGTCGATTCCCAGTGCGGGGAACATGACGGGAACGTACATCAACAACACGAACCAGCCGATGAACTTCCCAAGAAAACCCAGAATTGCCCTGGTATTAAGCATCGTTGACGACCGTACGTTTTCGTGTGGCCCATTGCACCCAGACAGCCCAGAAGACGATGGCCAGGACAATGAAGACTGCTTGCCAGAATTCGACATGCATCATCTCAAAAGCCTCTTTCCAATGCACACCGACGAAGTACAGGGTGATGATTCGGAACAGGTTGATCACCAGCAGCGCGGCAATTCCGATGGCCAGGCCGGGCACTTTACGGAGGAATGAAACGGGTGAGGCAAGCACAGCAGCGACGAACGCGGCGGTGGGCTCGAGCGCATCGCAACCGTGCACGATGCGCACGCTGAACGCCTGCGAAACAATGGCTGTGCCCGAAGCAGTGGTGTCTTGACCAAACAGGTCCAGGACCCACGAACATGTGGCTGCGATGCCTTCGAGATACCAGTCGATTCTGTTCGTGTAGTAGTACTGCGCCACGTAGAACATGGCCATGACACCGGCAAAAATCGCCACGGCTTTGATGATCGGCCACCGCGACGCGAACCAGCCCGGTGGTGGAGATTCGCCTCCTGTTGCATCCGGCTCGGATCGCGGGGCGGCGCGAGTGCCGGGACGGGGCTTGGATTTCTTGGATCTGCTCATGGATTTCCAGTGTTCAAGGCCGGACTTGCCGCGCAAGGCATATCAGGCTCATCAGCTTGCGCTTAGTACGTCATATGAGCATAGCCGCGCTCACCGTCCCCGACAACGTCCATATGGATGATCTTTGTGACAATGGGGGCAATATCGGACCATGCCGGCGTAATGTCAGCGCCGGCCTGCGGCAGGCGAATCACCGGAACCGCGCGGCCCAGCAACCTCAGGGTCAGGGCCGTGTGCCCATCGGCCGCTCCGCCATGAACGAGCAATCGTTGTCCGTCCCACACCAGCCGCACGCTGAGCCTTTCGAACTCCAGGAGACCCATTGGAAGGTGCTCAACCTCCAAATGAGGTATCCATCGGGCGAGCATGACGATCCATCCGCGATCGATCAAGGCGCGATCCGCCGCCGGGGGATCAAGGCGCACCGTGAAGTCAGCCGTACGCACGCCTGCCCGGTCCGCATGCCATGCGTCGACCGTGATGGACAACTGTCCGATGACTTCCGGCAGCCCCCAAGCCGAAGCCAGGACGGAGACGTCGATGTCCCGGGCCGTCCCCCGTGCTTGCAGCGCCTCGAGTTGACCGCCGCGCCACACCATGCGGTCAATGGTCAACCGGCCACACCCCCCCGCGGCAGGCTGCTTGACTGCCCACCACAGTCGGGTCAACTCGATGTCATCGATCCGTCCGCTCATGTGCAACGCAGTCAGTCCAGTGTCGGCGTCCAGTTCGGCATCGATATCGAGCCGCTCGACATGTCCTGCAACCCCGGCGACCCACTCACTCAAAGCTGCACGCTCCAGTACGCCTTTGACGTTCCAACAACCTTCCTCCAAGGAGATGGACCCGTTGAAGCGGCCAGTCGTCGGACGCCGCGCCCCGCGTAACGCGATGGGTAATTCACTCACCGCCAGATCGGGAAATGTCATGGTCACGGTGATGTCCTCACATCTCGCCACGCGCGGTGATGTCGATACCGTCATCGTACGGCCGACTGTTCCACGCCCGGGCGGTGCCGAAGAAATCGATGGATTCGGTCGTCAGTGTCGCCGTCCCATCCAAGGCACCAACCCAGGCTTGGGCCCGCTGGCCCATCACCTTCAAGGTCAATTGACGAACTTCGACGCGGTCGACGTTCGGCCACTCTGCGCAGCAACGACGCAGTGCGTCGCATATCGACCCGGCGTGAGCCGTCGACCATCCTCGGTCAGCAATAGTGATGCTTGGATTGTCGAAGGTCAGCATCGACGTGGTTGCATGTTGCCAGCGTCCGCGTGGGCAAGTGACCCATGGCGGGCCTTCGGCCGCGATGCGAATCGACAGGGCTTCAAAAACACCTCGACGTCGGCCGTCCGGGGTTAACGCCGCTATAGCGACCGGCATCGCCGTGGCCGCTTTGAGATCGGTCACGATGGTCTCGTGTCGCCACGGGCTGTGCAGGTACCAGGCATAGGCGATCGACGCACACATCGACCCACCGCCCAACCCCACAGCGAGCGACAGTATGAGCCAGCGAACTCGCAGCATGCGATGCGCCCAGAATCACGCGGTTCCGAGTCGTCGTGCCGCGTCGAGAAAGAACGCGTAGGCCGCACGCAACTCGGTCATGGTATCTCCCGACATCTTCTCCAGGAGGACCCGAGCGATCTCGAAGGCCACGACATTTTGAGCAATCACGCTGCACGCCGGCACGGCACAAATGTCGCTGCGCTCGTAGGCCGAACGAACCGCCTCACGACTGACAACGTCCACCGTGTCGAGTCCACGCCGCAGTGTGCTGATCGGTTTCATCGCTGCGCGCACGACAATCGTTTGGCCGTTGGTCATGCCACCCTCTATGCCGCCGGCGTTGTTGGTTCGGCGGGTGAAGCCCAGCCCTGCGGTCGAGGCCAGCGCCGCATCGTAGTCCATCTCGTCGTGGACCGCGCTGCCCGGCCGTTCGGCGACGGCGAAGCCGGCGCCGATTTCGACGCCCTTGATCGCTTGAATCGTGCCCACGGCCTGGAGCAGTCGACCGTCAAGCTTGTCCTGCCACCGCATGCATGAGCCCAAACCTGGTGCAACGCCGGTCACCCACACTTCGACAATGCCGCCGAGGGTATCGCCGTCGCGTCCGGCATCCTTGATCGCTTCGATCATCGCAGCGGACACCTGCTCATCCGGACAGTACACGGCGCTGGCATCGCGGGCCGCGATCAGCGCCGCAGAATCGATCGCCGGGGCAGTCGGCAGCGCGATCGGACCAATGCGCCGCACGTAGCCGACGACTTCGATGCCGAATTCCATCAACAGGTTGGCAGCGATAGCACCCGCTGCGACCCGGCCGGCGGTCTCGCGCGCACTGGCCCGTTCCAGGGTATTGCGACAATCCGGTGTAAGCCACTTCACGCATCCGGCGAAGTCGGCGTGCCCCGGCCGTGGGGCGGTGAGATCCGGTGTGTCGTCCAGCCGGGAGTCGCGGTTAACGATCTGCACGATCAGTGGCGAGCCCATCGTGATGCCCCGGCGCAGCCCGCCGATGATCTCGGCGCGGTCGCTTTCGATGCGTTGGCGCCCACCGCGACCGAACCCGCCCTGTCGCCGCCGCAACTCCCCGTCGACGAAGGCCGTATCGATCCTGAGCCCGACCGGGAGCCCCTCGATCAGTGCAAGCACTGTCGGACCATGTGATTCACCGGCCGTGCGGTAGTCGAGATTGGACATGATCGGATGATACGCGCGCACGGCCATCGAGGCCAGCATGCGTCAGCGGGGCAGGACCTGGCCAGTGAGCCGATGATACGCATCCGCGTATCTGGATGCCGTACCGCTGACAATATTCTCGGGCAACACGGGCCCTGGCGGAGTCTTGTCCCAACGTCCCTCAGCGCACAGGGCCTCCAGGTAGTTGCGAACAAACTGCTTGTCGAAGCTGTCTTGTTCGCGGCCGGCCGCGTAATCTTCGGCCGTCCAGAAGCGTGACGAATCCGGGGTCAACACTTCGTCGATCAGGATGAGTTGGCCATCCATGACACCCCATTCGAATTTGGTGTCGGCAATGATCACGCCGCGCTGAACGGCATAATCGGCTGCACGGCAGTACAACTCGACGCTGCGTTGCCGCAAAACGTCCATGGTATCGGGCGCTGCCGCGATCGACCAGGCTTGCTCGAACGTGATGTTCTCGTCATGGCCGGTTTCTGCTTTGGTTGAAGGTGTAAACAGCGGTTCCGGGAGGCGCTGGCGGCGCTCGAGTCCGGCTGGCAGGGTGTGCCCGCATACGGTGCCAGTCTGCCGGTAGTCCTTCCATCCGGAGCCGGTGATATACCCACGCACGACGCACTCGATCGGCACGACGGAACACTTGCGGCACAGCATGGACCGACCGGACAGCACGTCGGCATGCGCCGCCAGCTCATCGGGAACCTCGGCCCCCAGGACACTGAGCAGGTGATGCGGAAACTCGTCGGCGAACATGTTGAACCAGAACTCGCTCAGGCGGGTGAGGACCCGGCCCTTGCCCGGTATCCCCGTAGGTAGGACGACATCGAACGCGCTGATTCGATCCGTGGCCACGATCAGGAGACGATCTCCCAGATCATACACGTCACGAACCTTCCCTCGGCGACACGGCCAGCCCGACAGGGCAGTCCTCAAGACGGCTTCTTCGGCGATCATACAAAGTGCTCCCAAGTCGAGTCAGCATGAAATATTAGCGATCTGCGGGCTCGCGGGCTACCCTCCGGGTACGCTCGACGGCCTTCATCAAATCGCGCATAATGGTCTGCTTGACCACCACTGGGCGCGTGCTTCAGCGGTGAACGATTGGTCACTCTTGCGGAACGCCCGTGCTTCGATTCCTGGTCTATCAAGGCGGAGAACCCGCAACGCACTTCGATCTGGCAGGCGCCTACGTCATCGGTGCCGACCACGTTCCAATCCGCGCCGACTTCGAGTTCAGTCGCGGCGAGCTGATCATCCGCAAGAAAGCCCAGGGGCCTGCGGCGGTCGCCGTCCTGTGGCCGGTGCGCAGCGCTGGTCGGATCCTTCTCGAGACCACGCGTCTCAAAGAACGTGACCGGCCGTACAACCTCAATCTCGAGCTGGCTCGCGGCCAGATGATGCGCATTCAGCAGAAGCGCGAAGACTGGGGCTTGTTCGATGTCGACAACATCGAGAAGCTCGTGCGCAGCTGCGGTCGGGCCCAGGAAAACCTCATCGAGGCCATCAAGGCCAGCGATATGGCCACGGCCGCGCGGCAGGCGGACGAAGTCCTCTTCGAAGCGATCGCTCTGGGCGAGAGCATGTCCCTGTTCCACGCCGGCGTATTCCTTGGCCGTCGTCGCATGGCCGGCCAGATCGGCCGCCGTCTGTTCGGCTGCGGCGTCAACTCCGAAAGCACCTCCGAGATTTACCACACGCGGCTGCGCAACGGCTTCGACTTCGTCTCTCTACCGCTATGCTGGCGCACGATCGAACCCAAGGAGGGCGAATACGACTGGTCAGACCTCGACCGCTGGGTCGAACACCTCGTGGCAGCGCAAATCCCGATCAAGGCGGGCTCGCTGGTGTCATTCCACGAGAACAACGTGCCGGACTGGCTGACGCTCTACGAACACGACTTCGAAGCCGTCCGCCATTTCGTTGGTGAGCATCTCAAACGCGTCGTCGAGCGTTACGGGCGCCACGTGCAATTGTGGGCCGCCGCAACGGGCATCCACGCGTACAACGCGTTCGGGTTCAACTTCGAACAACTGATGGAACTGAGCCGGCTGGCCGTGGGCCTCACGAAGCAACTGGCCCCTCAAACACCGGTTCTCATTGATATTGTTGCCCCGTGGGGCGAGTACTACGCGCGCAACCAGCGGACCATCCCTCCGCTGCTCTACGCCGACATGATCATCCAGAACAACATCAACTTCGATGCACTGGGTCTCGAGCTCAATTTCGGCGTGGGTGTCGACGGCCTGTTCGTCCGCGATATGTTCCAGGTCTCAGCGATGCTCGACCGCTTTGCGACCTATGGTAAGCCGTTGCACATCACCGCGGCGCAGACCCCGTCGGGGGCCAGTGCAGACCCCGCTGACGCGTGGGCGGGCCAGTACGAACCACACTCAGGTGGCGCATGGCATGATCCGTGGACCGAAGCGCTGCAGTCCAGATGGCTCCGAGAATTCTACAACATCGCACTCAGCAAACCGTTCATTGATACGATTACATGGCGTGATCTGGCAGATGAAGGCGCGCATTTTCTCCCCCACGGCGGCCTGCTGCGCACCGATCTGTCGCCCAAGCTGGCCTATGAGCAACTGTGCACGATCAGGGCCCAAATCCATGGCAATGACCAGCCTCGTTCTGCGGTATAGGTGGCAGCAACGCGCTGCAGCCATTCTGTGTGGCGTCATCGGCACCACGGGCGCGCTCGCGCAGTGGTGGCCTCCGGTCGCGGGCGCGTCCGCTCCCACCGCGCTGAACCGCCCGATCGATCCCAACCACGACCCCGCCTGGATCCTCGCCGAATTGCCGCGCATTGGCACACAGCGGGCTCAGGCCATCGTCGAGTGGCGTCAAGTTTCGCCGCGCACACCCGCATTTTGCACACCCGCCGACCTGCAGCACGTACCCGGGATCGGCCCCGGGACCGTCGACGTCATCACCCCGTTGGTGTCATGTCAATTGCAGCCGGGATTGAATTGGACACAATAACCGGAGTCGCAAGAACCGCCCCCGACGAGCCTGTCTTCTTGCCCCTCATGCCGCCTTTTCGGGCGACGCGTTATCGAATAACTCCGCATCCTTGGATTGGACACCCGCCTCAGTATCGTCAACGTCGCCGGCATGCTGAATGCGATTCAACTTCTGCCCGAACCGCTCGACGTCGCCCGAGGTCTCCTCATATTTGGAGCCGGCGTTCCGCAGATGCGTGCCCAGGGTTCCAAAGTTCCGCCGCAAGGCCGTGAACGCATGACTCATGCCCCCGACCTGCCTCTGGATTTCGAGCGCCTGCTCATGGATGCGCACATGGCGCAGCGCGAACACAACGACCTGCAAGTAGGCGTACAGTGAATTAGGCGACGTGGGGATGACGTTCATCTCGAGCAGCTTCTCATGCAGTTGAACCTCCTGGAGAATCAACTGAAACACGGCTTCCGAGGGAACGAACATCAGGGCGTACCCCGTCGTCTCGGGTGGCCTGATGTACTTTTCCGAGATGTCCCGGGCATGCCCGGCGACATCGCGATGAAACTGCCGCATCCTGGTCACCCGCAAGGCCTCTTCGAGTCCGGGATCGAGCAGTAACCGAGCCTGTGTGGCCGGAAACTTGGCATCGATACACATGACCTGTCTGCCGCCCGGTTGCGTGTGCACCGCGGCATCGGCACGCTGACCATCCGCCAGCACGAACTGTTGATGGTAAGTTCCGCCCTCGGGGCCCAGAACCTGCTTGAGCATGTGCTCGAGCGTCCATTCGCCGAACGAGCCCCGCAGATTCGGAGCGCGGAGCAGTGTGTTGAGGTCACTGACCCCCTTCGACAACGTCACGATCTGGCCAGTCGCCAGGTTCAGCTTGCCCAGACCATCCGAGACACGCGCGAGGTCCTGCCGGTTGGCCTGCACCGTCTGCGACAGCTTGCTGTCGACTTGACCCTGCAGGCCAAGGAATTTGTCTTCAAGAGCCTTGATTGCATGCCCCAGGGCATCACGCTGCTCGAAGCGCGCCGCCTGGAGCGACTCCTGAAGGGTCCCCGCCAAAGACTGTTGCGTCGCAGCGAACCGGTCCACAAGAATGGTCTGAACGTCGGTCATCATGCGCTCGAAATCACGCGTCGTGCTCCGACCCGACGCCCTGCGCCATTGCCAGGCGCACACACACGCAACACACATACTGACGACGCTCAGCACGACTAGAATTGTAACGGCCGTATCGCTCATGATTCGGGAGTCGTGTCGACGACGTAAACCCGCTTGAGGTCGCGAAGCTCAGCGGGCGCCTTCACGATGACATTGAACAGGGCCGGGTTGTCATCGTCCTGTTGCCAGGCCGTGATCGTCCCGACGCGCACCGAACTCGGGAGGCGCGAATCGCCGTGGGCCGTGACGACAGAATCACCGACGGCGATGCGATTGTCCTTGATGAAGTCATACCCGACTTTGACCTGCATCGAACCGTTGCCCACGCCCTTTAGAATGAACTCATCCTTGAGTGGGATTCCCGACTGCCCGACCACGTTCACCACCACGGCGGCGGCGGCCGGATCGCTCTGCAGTATGACCTGGGCCGTGTACGTGCCGGCCGCGTGGATCTGACCGACCAGCGCTTCCGAGGACAGCACGGTCATGCCATCGGCCACGCCTTCTTTCATACCGGCGCGGACGCTGAACACATTCGAGATGACCATTTCGTTCTGAGCAACCCCGGTGAGCGTGCCACGATCCAGCACGCGGCTGGCGCGCCAGGCCAGGCCATCGCCCGCAACAACCTGGGCCGAGATCAGCTTGCCGATGTTGGGATCGAGCTCGCGCAACCGGCCCATTTCCTCATTCTTGATCTTGAGCTGCTGGTTCTGGGCCTCGAGACTGGCGATGCGGCTCTCCAGGGCCCGAATGTGCTGATCGTCCGTATCGTGGGGGTTGTCCGGCGTCATGGCCTGCAGGGTGTGCTGAACGGGCACGAGAACCTGCATGATGCTCCCGACCGACGCGAGCGGCCCGCGGATGGCAGGGGCCAGCAGAGACAACAGGAGCATTCCGGCGAGAAGCCGGCTGCCCGGTTTGTGAAATCGCTTAGATCCGCTGCGCAAACGACACCCGCTCTCCCACGCGCGGCTGTGAATCGTCGAAAATCAACGCCTTCGTCCAAGACCACTCACAGCACCGCGAAGCGAACAATGGCGGCTGGGGGTTCCGGCGATCGTGGCCCAACCTGGCTCGATCAATAGTCATCCGCATCACACTCGAGCGTGTCCTTCCATGTCGCAAGGTTCTCGAGGTAGACGCTCGTCCCCCGTGCAACACAGCTCAAAGGATCGTCGACGAGGCGGACTTCCAGACCCGTGGCTTGCACCATCAACTGGTCAAGGCCAGCCAACAGAGCCCCGCCCCCGGCGAGGTGGATGCCATTCTCAGCAAGATCCGCCGCCAGTTCCGGCTCGGCACGCTCGAGAGTCCTGAGCACACAATCGATGATGTGACCGACTGGCTCCTGCAAAGCCTCGCGCACCTCGTCGCCGGACACCTCCGCCTCACGCGGCAGCCCGCTGATCAGGTCACGACCGCGCACGACGATGGTCTCGTCTTCATGCCCGTTACTACACGCCGATCCGATGGCCATCTTGGCCCGCTCGGCTGTCTGGGGACCAATGGTCATGTTGTAGGTGCGTTTCATGTAGGACACGATGGCTTCGTCCATATCGTCGCCGGCGACGCGAATCGATTCGCAGGCCTGGATATCGGCGAGGGACATGATGGCAACTTCGGTGGTCCCACCACCGATGTCGACGATCATCGCACCGTTGGGTTCGGCGATCGGCAGTCCAGCGCCGATGCCGGCGGCCATGGGCTCCTCGACCAGGTAGACCCTGCGGGCGCCCGCCCGTTCAGCGGAGTTATAAACAGCACGCTTTTCGACTTCGGTGATGCCCGAGGGGATGGCAATGACCACGCGCGGCTTGAAGAAATTGCGTTTGCCCAGCGCCTTGCGTATGAAGTAGGAGAGCATCGCCTCAGTGATGTCGAAATCGGCAATGACCCCGTCCTTGAGAGGACGAATGGCGGCGATGGAACCAGGTGTCTTGCCGAGCATCTCTTTGGCAACGACCCCCACGGCGTTGCCACCATTGAGGACCCGGTTCGTGCCCCGTTTGACGGCAACGACGGAGGGCTCGTTGAGAACGATCCCTTCGCCCTCGAGACAGACCAGGGTATTACAAGTACCGAGGTCGATCCCCATGTCGACGCCAAACCAGTTGAAGATCGTGTCGAAGATCACAGCGGGAATCCCTTCCTACCATTACTGACCTGAGGCCAGTCCAATCCGATTGTCTGTTGACGCTGTGACGCTACGTCCTGCGAGTTGAGGTGATGAGCGTTCGGTCGTCAAGGTCGGCTCTGTGCGCCAAGAGCCGCCGTCGCGAGGATGCGTCTAGGCCGTCCAGGATTCCCAGGGCATCCAGTTACCGAACAAGTCATTGGCCTTCAAGGCGAGGTACACCGTACCGACCAGCAGCAACAGTGTAGCAATAATTATGAACGCTGAGTAGACGTTTATGGGCTCAGTTGCTTTGATTTTGCGTGACGCCGCCTCGGCCATGTGAATAACTCTCCTGAACGCCTGACGAGATTCGAAACCCGGACGTTGCGACCGGCCTACTTCATGGCCAGGTAGCCGGTCTCGTCCGTGACCAGATCACCCACGCCAATCAAACCGTTGATGTTCTTCAGACGACCCGCCGCTTCATTGGGGCGGACCTCGGTGATCACCAGATCGCCCAGATAGCCGTTCTGATTGTAGATGATGAAGACCATGTCCTGGGCCACGCCATCATTGCTGCCTACCGAGACACTCGCGTAGTCCCGACCGACTTCGTTGACTCGCCCTCGAATGGGCGACACGCTGGCGCTGGGCGCAGGTCGGACACGATCAATCGGCATGGTCACCGTGACCTCATCCAGAGCTGTGCCCCTTAGGTTTAGCTTCTTGAGCAGTTTGTCGCGTTCATCACGCAACAGTGCGACGGCCTGCTCTTGTTGACGGGTCTGCTGCTCGAGGACGATGACGGTCGAAATGTTCTCGTTGAGCGCCTCGGTCAGGTCTGCGGTACGCTTCTCGAGGTCAATGTTGCGCTGCTCGAGTTCCCGGCGGTGATCCCGGGCCTTCTCTGCCGATTCCTGAGACACCTTGAGCTCCGCGACGAACATTTTCACAGAGGCATCCTTGGCGGCAAGCTGCGCCTCAAGCTCAGCGACGCGGGCTTTCTGCTCATCCGCCACGCGCTGGAGGTCGCCATTGCTTTCGAGCAGATCGCTCCGCTCGCTGTTCCACCGCTCCCTCTCAGTCGCGCTTTTGGTCGCCTCGGCCACCTTTGCAGCTGTGAGATTGCGGTTGGACGCATCGACCGTTTCGGCACGCGTCTTCCATTTCTCCGCTTCGGCCCGCCAATTGGGTACCGTCGCAGCGAACTGGATTGTCATCATGGTGAACGTGATGCTGAAGAGCACCATCAGTACAACAAAGACCTTCGTGATGGCGTTCAATGTAACGCCTCCTTACGACAGCCGTGCCCGGTCACAGGCTCACCGGTCGTGAGCGGTGAGATCCCAGGCCTCGAGTTTTACACAAAGAGAATGGTGGTACGGGTTTCCCTCGTGGGTCTTCGACCCGGCGGCGTACGTGGCGTAAAGCCTTAGGCCGCTTAGCCCGTCTACATCCAAAGATTATGTCATTTTCGCTATGAGGTCAATGACGTTATTACCAGAGCGAGCGCTCAGGATGTTGTTTCTAATGAGCGCATAAGTCCTGTGAAATCAAGTCATTCCCGCAGAGGGAGCTGCAGAGCAAGCGCTACGTTAGAAACTGCAGGCCCCCCTGCGCCGCGATTTGTATAATGCCGTCCTCCCGAAGCGGCCCCTGGCGCGATACAGGGCGCGGCGAGGAACCACGGCTTCAAGCAAAGCCTCGAACAAGGAGCACCATCTGTGCGAAAACCTGTCGTTCTGGTCACGGGTGCCGGCGGCGAAGTCGGCCAGGGCTTGATCAGTGCCTTCAGCGAATCGGCTGACCGCGACATCGTTGCTCTCGATCTCAACCCGCTCCCCGAATCCCTTGCCGGCCGCTGCGTCGCAGCCATTGTCGGTGACATCCTCGATCAAAAGCTTCTGCAGCGCTTGGTCAGCGAGTACGAGATACACGCGATCTACCACCTTGCCGCCATGCTCAGCACACGTTCGGAATACTCGCCGGACACCGCGCATCGCGTCAATGTCGAGGGCACCCTGAACCTGCTGAACATGGCCCATGAGCAGGCGCACTGGCACGGGAACGCGGTCATGTTCCTGTTCCCGAGTTCAATCGCGGTTTACGGATTCCCGGATGTGGCAACCAAGGCGCAGACCGGCCGGGTGCGTGAGATCGAGTGGAATTTCCCCACGACAATGTATGGCTGTAACAAGTGCTACTGTGAGCAACTCGGTCGGTATTACACGAACCACTTTCGACAGCTGGCAGCGGAAGTCGTACCCAGCGGCGTCGACTTCCGTTCAGTGCGGTTTCCAGGCCTCATCAGTGCATTGACGCTGCCTTCAGGAGGAACAAGTGACTACGCAGCCGAAATGATTCATGCCGCGGCCCAGGGGCAACCTTACCGTTGTTTCGTCAAGAACGACGCCCGGCTGCCCTTCATGGTCATGCCGGACGCGATCAAGGCCCTGAACCAGCTTGCCGCCGCCCCCGATGATCGCCTGGGGCAGAGGGTCTACAACGTCACCTCATTCAGCCTCAGTGCTGGCGAACTACGTGACCGCGTGCTGGCGGCGTTCCCCGGTGCGGATATCACTTTCGAGGCCGACTCCGCGCGAGCGCGGATCGTCGATTCGTGGCCGTCCGACGTCAATGATGATCCCGCACGGCGCGACTGGGACTGGAGTCCGGACTACGATGTCGACCGCGCTTTCGAACATTACCTGATTCCCCAGATATCCGAGAGGTACCGCAGCACATAATACCTGCTGCGCCATGGAGGAACCGTCATGCCCACGATCCTGGATCATATTCTGGGTGAGAGACTCAGTGCCCTGCGCGACGCAGGCAAGTACAAGCAGGCCCTGGAACTGTCGTCGCCCCAACAGGCCGAGGTCATCCTGGATGGCCAGCCGACCATCATGCTGTCGAGCAACAACTACCTCGGGTTGTCGAACCACCCGCGCGTGCGTGAGGGCGCCAAGTCGGCCATCGATCGCTACGGACAGGGCACGTCGAGTGTGCGGTTCATTTGCGGAACCATGTCGTGTCATCTCGAGCTTGAACGCACGATCTGTGAGTTCATCGGCTGCGCCGCAGCGACCACCTACATCAGCTGCTGGGATGCCAATGTCGGGCTCATGCCGACACTCGCGGGCACTCCGGAAGATGCGATCTTTTCCGACGCGCTGAACCATGCTTCGATCATCGATGCGATCCGGTTGAGCAAAGCTCAACGCAACATTTACACGCATGGCGATCTCGGCCAGCTCGAAGACATGCTCAAGGCGTCCTCGGCACGCATCAAGCTCATCATCACTGACGGTGTGTTCAGTATGGAGGGCGACATCGCCGACCTCCCGGCGCTCAAGGATCTGGCCAACAAGTACGACGCCACGCTCATCGTCGACGAGTCCCATGCCACCGGGGTACTGGGCAAGAACGGCCGCGGAACGGCTGAGCACTTCGGCGTTCTCGGCGAGGGCACTATCCAGACGTCGACCCTGGGCAAAGCGCTCGGTGGCGCCTGTGGCGGGTACGTTGCCGGGAGCCAGGCGGTTTGCGAGTACCTGCTGCAGAATTCGCGGCCCCATCTGTTCAGCAATGCGCTACCGCCTGCAGTATGTGGCGGCGCCATGGCGGCGCTGAGTGTCCTGCGCGATGAACCACAGCGCCTCCAGCGGCTCCGCGACAACAGTCGGTACTTCCGTGAACACATCGGCGAAGTCGGCCTTACAGTCCTGGAAGGCATCACGCCCATCGTCCCGGTCATGGTCGGGGATGAGGCGCTGGCCAATCAGTTCCAGAAGGTCCTGCACGGTCGCGGGGTCTACGTCAGCGGATTCGGGTTTCCGGTCGTGCCACGAGGCGAGGCGCGCCTGCGGTGCCAGATCAGCGCTGATCACACGACCGCCCAGCTCGACCGTGCAGTCGCCGCGTTCGCTGAAGTGGGCCGGGAGCTGGGTTTGCTCAAGTAGTGTCAGTCCATTCTTCGGCCGTCCTCGTTCGGCGACCGCATGGAGTTTCGTCCCATGTCACGTTACTTATCAAAACGCATCCTCGACCAACAACAGTCGGACATCCGCAAGTACTCTGCGTGGGTGCAGCGCATCGGCGGGGTCAATCTCTCCCAGGGCGTGTGTGACCAGCCCGCGCCGGCGGTGCTCAAGGCCGCAGCCAAGCGTGCCATCGATGACGACAAGGCGATTTACACGCATGTTCAGGGTCTGCACTCTACGAGGGCAGCCATCGCCGACAAACTCTGCCGCGTCAACGGAATCACGGCCGACCCGGAGACGGAGATCGCCGTGACCATCGGCTCGGCCGGTGGCTTCGCCGCATTGTGCGAGTCTGTGCTGGACGAGAGTGACAACGTCGTAACCTTCTCGCCGTACTACTCGTATCATGCCAACTACATCAGGCTTCGGGGCAACGAAATCCGCTACGTCGATCTCGTTCCGCCCGCGTGGCATTTTGATCTGGGCGCTCTGGAAGCTGCGATCGACAGTCACACCAAGATGATCCTGTTGTGCACTCCGTCGAACCCGACCGGCAAAGTCTTCGACCGCGACGAGTTGACTGCAATTGTCGAACTGGCCACCGCGAACGATTGCCTGCTCGTGACCGACGAAGTCTACGAGTACATCGTCCACGACAAACCGCATGTATCGGCCGCGACCCTGTCGGGTGCCCGTGAACGCACCGTCATGATCAGCGGCGCCTCGAAGACCTTTGCGGTCACCGGCTGGCGCATTGGCTACATGACCGGACCGGCCCATATCATCGCCAAGGTCGGCGTGGCCCATGACCTCATCGGAATCTGCGCACCATCTTGCCTGCAGCTGGGCGTCGAGGCCGCCATACGCGAACTCGGCCCGGACTATTACAGTGACATGGAAAAGGACTATCGCCGCAAACGGGACCTGCTCTTCGACACGCTCGTTGACGTAGGTATGGAACCGTACAAGCCCGATGGCGCGTTCTACATGATGGTCAACTTCCACGACATGTTCGACCACGATACGCACGCCGCCGAGGCACTTCTCGAGCGCGTGGGAGTCGCCACTGTGCCCGGGTCGATTTTCTATGCACGAGCGGAACAGGGTCGCACGCAATTGCGTTTCTGTTACGCCAAACAAATGGCCGAGCTGGAAGAAGGATGTGAGCGTTTGCGGCGATTGAAGGGCTAGAATCTACTCGCGACGTTTCTTTTTTTTGTCCTCGGCCCGCTTTGACAGCAGGTCGAAATAGGTCGCGGCGGGCGTCTCGGGGGCTTCAGACGGCGCGGTCGCACTGGGCTCGGCAGCGCCTCCCAGAACGAGGTCCTCCAGGCGCCGGGCCAAAGCCCGATCGCTGTTGACCCGGGGGTAGATATCCTCGAGCGCCTGGCGGAGGTGACCGGCGGTCTTGTAGCGGAAAATGCGGCGCTTGTGGACGGCCCGTTCGATCAGTTCGATGATTTCCGTCCCCACCCCGACTGCCTCGAGACGACCTCTTTCGACCGTCGCGTCCTCATGCATGTGGCGATATTCCTCGATCGTCTCTGCACGAAACGGCCGGACACCGGTCAGCAACTCGTAGTACATGATGCCCACGGCATACACGTCACTTTGAAATGACGCTTCGCCATTGAACATCTCGGGGGCCATGTACGGCGGGGTTCCACCGACAGTGGCAGGTGTGTCCACACTCGGACGCTTCAACACACTGAGTCCGAAGTCGGAGACCTTCAGCACACCGTCGGGATCGAAGATCACGTTGCTCGGTTTGAGATCGCGATGCACCACATTGGCAGCGTGAATCGCCTCGAGCGCCTCCAGGGAGCGATGAATGACCAGTGCGGCAACTTCGGGATCGAAGCGGCCGTGGCGCTCGCAACAGTGGTGCAGCGTAGGGCCACCAACGAACTCCATCACGATGTAGACGATCTCTTCCAGCTCATCGGCATGAAAGACCGACACGACATTGGGGTGTTGAACCGCCGCAGCGGCGCGGGCGCCCTCCAGGAACTGGCTCCGCACTGTTTCGGCCCGATCGACCTTGACGTGATGCATGATCTTGATGGCCACAGTGCGATCGAGATAGACATCCTGACCACGCCACACAACGCCCATCGCACCCCGTCCGACTTCCTTGATCAACCGTACGTGCCCCAGCTCGCGCGGGACTTCGGCCACCGGCAGTGTGTTACCACTCCCACTGCCGCCCTCGAATGTCAGCGTTATGGTATCGTTCATCAGAGTGTCGAAACGATGCGCCCGCGCCTGCTCCACGGAACGCCGCCTGGCTCCACCTCTGATTATTATACGGGCTTGGAGGGATTTGCAGCGAAACTCGTATTCCGGGTATCAAGAAACGGAAATGACAGGCAGGAAGAGTCCGGACGGCAGCCCTAGGCCTGCCGGAGAGCGTCCTTGACCAGGATGCGAATGTGCTCGACGATGAAGCTCCGGAACTCATCAGCGCTGAGGTTGCGGATCCGCAACATGGGCCCACTGACGACGGCCCCCTGGGTCGCACCGGTCGAACGAATGAGGTAGAAGGCCACGCCGCCGCGCATGACCGTGCCATCGAGCTCGAGCGTCAATTCACCATACTTGAAGCGGAATTTGAGGGTTGAGCCACCCCCAAGAAGCTCGTCGGCGTCCATCGAGACATGGACGCCCTTTGAGCGGTATTTCTCACGCAGGTCCTCGAAGACAGGCACATACATCTGACGCATGCGCGCGCGAAAGAGATCGATCGCTTCCGGCTGTTCTACCGGCTCTGTTTGTTTGCGTGCCCGTTTCTCCTCGACCTTCACCAGCAAGGCATCGAGCTCATCCTCGGGCATCGTCTCTGCTGGAGACTGCGGTCTGGGACTGTCGGGAACCTGTCCACTCATCACGTTACCTCTGACCACGGCGTCTTGCGGTCTGCCGCCCGATCACAATCGGCTTTGGAACACTTGCATTTAATGGAGTTACCCCATCTGGTTCGACAGCCGCTACACAACGCTTCGGACCGTGAGATGGGCCACTTGAGTCCCCTGTCAGATGCTACGATTTGGACGCGCCGGGACGCATGTGTGCCCTGCTTCTCGGACTCAGGCAGCCCGAAAAATCGCAAAACATTACCTAATTTATTGTCTGGCAACCAGTTGTGCTGGTTGACACCCGCCGTGATCCTGATATTCTGTTCCTTGCGGTGACGAGACGTGTGGGGAAACACCCGTTCCCATCCCGAACACGGTAGTGAAGCCCACACGGCCGATGGTAGTCGAAAGGCGAGAGTAGGTGATTGCCGCATTTTTTTAACCCGTCGTGTCATGCGGCGGGTTTTTTTTTGCGCTGAATGCGGCTGCCGTCTCCGCGGCCAGTCCCCAGAGGAGTACCTGGTCAATGAGCGACTCTGTCGACGTGTTGTTTACGGCACCGCATCCTGACGATCTCGAGATCGGGATGGGCGGCCTGATCGCCAAACTCGTCCGCCAGGGCTATCGCGTCGCCATGCTGCATATGACCAATGGCGAACCAACGCCCAATGGTGATCTCGAGACCCGTGCCCGTGAGTCAGCCGCGGCTGCCAAGGTTCTGGGCGTCCATGTGTGTGAGACACTGCCCTTGACCAACCGCGAACTGATGGACAGCCCGGAAGCGCGGTACGAGGTGGCCACTGCGATCCGCCGTCTGCGTCCTCGGATCCTCGTGGGCATGGCCGGACGGACGCCTGCGGCCTCTCCCGATCACTGGCAGGGACAACTGATCACCGAAGCAGCCCGGTTCTACGCTCAGCTCACGAAGTGGGATGAGCGCTTCGATGGTACCGCTCCATTCCGTGTCGACCACCTGTTGTACCGCCCGGTCCCCATGGCCGCAGAGGTCCATCATTATCCGTCACGGTTCATCGTGGATATTTCCGATACGATTGACGTCAAGGTCGAAGCGATCTCCTGCTACCGTTCGCAGTTCGGCGCTCAGCGTCTCGAACGCGTCGTCCACTACGTGCGATCGATGGCCGGCGCCGAAGGGGCCTTGTCCGGGTTTGCCTTCGGCGAACTGTACGCTGTGCCGCGACCCATCGGAACAACCGATGTCGTACAGTTGCTCGGAGACTGGCAGATTCCTGCACCCTACGACCGCGGCAATTCGTGAGTCGATTCCATGGCTGTCTTCCTCGACAACACCCCTTTCGATGTGCCCTCCAACGCGAGAATCGTCCGCGATGTGGTCGATGCCGCGCGTCCGGGGCTCGAAACGAACGGCCGGTTGATTGTCACGATCGGGCATGATGGCGCAGCCGTCCCCGACGAAGAGGTCGATGCGATGCTCGAGCGGCCACTGGCAGGCATCGAACGGCTCGATCTGCTGAGCGCTTCGAAGCGTGATCTGGCAACCACTGCGATGGACGCCGCCGGACAATTGCTGAGTGACACCCGCGCACGGCAAGCCACGATCATCGACATGCTCGCAGCGGACGACACCGACTCGGCGTTGTCTACATTGGCCGGGTGCCTGCAGGACTGGGGACAGGCCCACGCCGGAACAATTCAAATCATCTCGCTGATGAACATTGATGTTGCCCACATGACTGTCGGCGACCGGCCGGGCACCGAGATTCTTCAGGAAGTCGTCGAACACCTGACCCAGTTGCGCGCCTGCATTCAAGAACAGGACTATGTCCTGCTGAGTGACACGCTGCAGTATGAACTCCTGCCGTTCTTCGATGATTGGGAGGGCTTCGTGTCAGCTCTCGGAGCTCACATCGCAACTTGCGCCCCCCCGACATGACTCGATGACCTGCCCCGTGGCCAGAGGCTACAGCCGAAAGCGCCCTTTGAATTCTTCAGCCGGATACTTCAACCGGTTCTTCTTCATTTTGTCTTCGAGAGCCGCAGCGAGATCGATGCCCATGGTCTCGGAAAAGGACAGCAGGTAACAAAACACGTCAGCCAGTTCTTCGCGCACAGCGCCCATCGCGGAATCGTCCTCACGCATGGCCAGCAGTTGATCGCTGCGGATCCACTGAAAATGCTCCATCAATTCGGCGACCTCGATGGCCATCGACATGGACAGGTTCTTGGGATCGTGGAACTGCTGCCAGTCACGTTCGGCGATGAAAGCCTGGACGAAATTGCGCAGTTCGCGCACCGTCGTGATGTCGTCGTTCATGATCATCTCCTGATCCTGGTCGTTGCGACGCAGATTATCGGTCGGCGCCACAACAGCCGAAATTGAATACTTGGTGTAATGAAGTCATACAGCACACCAGGGCGTCGGGCCGCATTCAGCGGCTTGACCATCGTGATGACAGGCTTGGCGATTGCAGGGGTCATCGATCAGCAGAGGCACCTCTTCGTCGTCGAAGAGGTCATCGACGGCGACACCATCCGCATCACCTGGCACGGCCACGATCAGCTCGTGCAACTCGCGGGGGTCGATGCCCCGGAACTGCACAAAGGCATTGCAGGGGAGCCCGGGGCCCAGGCGGCACGGGACTTCCTGAGGCGCAGGATACTGCACCAGGAAGTGTGGATCGAGGAGCTCGATCGCGGTGCGCCGCGTGACCACAAGGGCCGCCTGCTGTGTTGGGTGTGGCTGGATCATGACAACGTATGTTATGACCTGGTCGCAAGCGGCCTGGCGCGCTTCTCCGGCGCCGCGGAAGCCCCTCACCGCGATGCGCTGGTCGCGCTGCAGGACAGCGCCCGCCACCGGGGGCGTGGCGTGTGGTCTTCGAGGCCTGCCCAACTCTTGACCGGGCGTGCTCGCGTGGACAATGTCTACCGCCGGCTCAAAGAGCAGGCAGAACGTGATAGCTATGGTTACATCGCCCCGTAAGCCCCACCAATGATCTGAAGCACGTGGCTCATAATCTGGGATCCGGAATCCACACGGATCGTGTCTTCCAGCCATACCCTGCCCGGCCTTGAGCGCCCCGAACCAGACAAGCCCTTGTGGGTGGAATAGTGAGAAACGCCGACTCAGGAACGGATCGCCGGCTTGAGTCCTCGGATTGTTCGCAACGCCTGACGGATGCCTTTGAGGCGTGGGTGGAGCTGCAAAGCGCGGCGGTAGCAGCGCTCGGCACGATCGTAGAGTCCCAATTGAGCGTAAGTGTGCCCCAGTCCTGCAACAGCCCCAAAGTGACGATCGTTGATGGCCAGGACCTCGCGACAATCGTCGAGCGCCGAGATGAAGCAGCGCTGCCTGAAGTGCACGATGGCCCGCTGGTTGTATGCCTCGGCCCAATCCGGATGCTGGTCGATCAGCTCCTCGAGAAGTTCGATTGCCTCGGCGTAAGGCAACTGCGCAGCACGGCGAAGCCGGCCTTCGTCTGCAGAACCATACTCGCCGAACCAGATGGTCCACAGAGCATACTCGGCCATGGCGGACACGACCGCGTCACGATGGGCCAGCGCGGAGGTCAGGGCCGCGACCGCCTTCGGCTCTCCCAGCAACCCAAGTCCCAGTGCCGCGATCTTGGCCTTGTCGGTATCTTCCCCCGACAACAGTGGAAGCAATCCGTTGACGTCCCAGCGGCGCAGGTAGCGCTCGAGGCCGCAATGGTCATAGACCATCATGTACGAGCGGGCGATACTGATCAGATTGTCTTCTCTCAACACGTGCGCCATGGGATGATAGGGAATCCTTGAAGGGATGAAGGGCCAATGAGTTGAACCGACCGGGTCGGATGACAACTTCAAAATGCTAGGCCCGGGTCCACTTGAAGTCAACCGTCGGGGCCCATTGATTCGGACCCTGGAGAGACGATAGGCTCTCAACTGGCCACGACGGCCCTGGAGAGATCACGGCACCCCATCATGGTTTCCACCCAATCCCCTCCACCCACTGTAAGAATCCCGGCCAACCGCCTCGCTGGCCTGATTCCTGTCACAGTGGCCCTCCCCACCGGACTCGCAACGGTGATGTGGACCGGCCACGTCCTCTTGTCACTGAACTACCAGCTGACCCTCAGACGGCTGTTCGTTGACTGGAGCATTGCCTTCGTCATGGTGGTCCTGGGGGCGTTTGGCGTGGCGCTGCTGGCGATTGGATTACGCTGGCTGGCCTTTGCTGTGTGGCCAGGCTGGCTGGGTGTCATCGCCGACGCGAATGGCCTGGAACTGTGTCTTGGGCCTTTTGGCCGGCAGCGACTCGCCATGCGCGGAATTGTCGCCCTCTACCGCTTCGAAAGAGATGTTGATGATGCGGTCCTGAGCACCGAAGACTTCATCGCGCCCGACCAGGAGAGGGCCCACCACCTGCCAATCATCGAATACGCCGGCCGCACGGAACCCGTGAATCGCGCTCTAAGCAAGTACATCGTTGGAGACGAACGCACACACCGCAGTCTCCTGGCGTCGTGGACGGCCCATGTCCGCGCGCTCAACGGCGTGCACGAATCACCCGCCGGCAACAGCGACTGACTCACTCGGGGAGGCGCTCCGCGCAGGTGCCTGCCGCTCGCCAATACGCACAAGATAGTCATCTACCGCGGCGGGAATCCCCGCATCATAATCGATCGTCGACTTCCAGCCGAGATCCCTGCGAGCCTTGCCGGTGTCGAAGAAACAGCGTCGGCCGATCAACCACACCGAATAACGCGTAATCATGGGAGGATTTTTGAGACCCAGAAGTCGATAGACGCACTCGAGCATGAACGCCACGCTGTAGGCAACTTTGTACGGAACGTGGCGCACCACCGGCTGCGCTCCAGCAGCCTCCGCAACGCCATTGAAATACTGCTTCTGCGTGAGGACGCCGTCATTGCTACAGTTGTAAGCCTCGCCTGAGGCTTTCGGAAGTTCGGCGGCCAGGATCGAAGCTTCGGCGACGTTGCCGGCATGGACAACGTTGAGACGGTTGTCTCCGTCGCCAATCAGGCGCGCCCGGCCGCCGCGCAGGTTCGACACCAGGCGCCCGATGGTCGCGCGGTCACGTTCGCCATATAACCAGCTTGGACGGATGACGGTGAATTCGACCTTGCCACGTTTGTGCGCCGCCCACACGAGGTTCTCCGCGGCGACTTTCGTGCGTGTGTAATAAGCCCAACGATAGAGATGCTGACCAAGCGGCGCGCTCTCGTCAAAGAGCTTGCCTTCGCCATCGACGTAGCCGTATACGCTAATCGAGCTGATGTGAAGAAAACGACGGATTCCAGCCCGCTCCGATGCCTGGATCAGATTGTCGGTGCCGTCGATTGTGATTTCCTGAAACTCCTTCCACGGCCCCCAGTCTCCAACACGCGCTGCCGCGTGATACACCGTATCAACACCGACGAGCGCGGCGTCGAGTGACGCAGCGTCCGTCACGTCGCCATAGACCAGTTCGACGGGCATGGTCTTCAACCATTTGACATCACTGCTCCTGCGAACGAGCGCTTTGACGGGCCGATTGCGGCGGCAAAGCTGCTCGACGATGTGACTTCCCAGAAGCCCGGTTGCGCCAGTCACCAAGTTCACAGAGACATCCTCTCATGGTGGACAATGGTTTGAATCAAGTCGCCTGGACGCTCCAAGCACGATGGTGCGCCGGGCGCGATAAGATAAGGGCGGACAGTGACTACGGTCAAGCGCGAAGAGTCTCTGGGAGTCTGTGCACCCCGGATTGGGGCACACTGCGGCGGGAAACACCGCCTAGAGGCCGTAGGAATCGGGGTCGAAATCGCGATCGCTCAAGCCGACATTGAAGACGACATTGGTGTACGTGTACTTGCCGAGCAGTTCCTTACCTTCGAGGTCGCCATAGGCGTATACGCCAACGGGAATCAGCCATTCCTGGTCGATGTGGGCGACCAGCAGCGTATCCGGCCACGGAGCATCAGGCGGCCCGTCGCCATGCAGTCGGCGTTCAATGACAAAAGTCGGTCGACCAGCGATCTGCCCCTCTCCTGCGTAGCGCAAGTCCAGCTTGCCCATCTCTCTGGAGAATTCAGAGTAGCGGATGATGAGGTCCAGCGACCCGCTGAAGCCAAAGTGTGCAATCGACCGTCGGGCGGCCTTGCGGGCCTCCTTGCCTTCGATTGGCCGCTCGACCGTACTGACGAAGATGCGCGCGATTGCCCCCTCCGGCTCGATGACGGCGTACTGCTCGCCGTCTTTGACGATACGATCCTGCACATAGAAGACCCTGCGGGCCTTGTCTGCATTCTTGGTGAAGTGCATGAACACACTGCGCGGGCCCTCGCGGTATTTCACCGCGGCCTGCTGCTCAGGACGCATGCGCCCGCCGAGATATTCGCGTTTGGTGAATGTGCACACGTAGTCGCGGACCTTGAGGTCATACGCGCGGCGTGCTTCGTGCAAAAAGGCAAGTGGATCCTGGGTCACCAGTTCCAGCGATGACATGATCGGATCGGCAGCACTGTCCGCAGGCGCAGCGTGAGCAACCTCGGTCAGAACAGGTCGCGCTCTCGTTGACGAATCACCAAAGAGGAACCAGACGGCGCAACTGGCAACAACCGCCAGCCCAAGCGCGCCAGCCACCACCCCTGATTGTGCAATTCGTCTATTCATGCACCTCGTGTCCACACGCCCCACGTAACCCGACGACAGTCATATCGCCATAAGCGCTGAAATCGTCCAGAGCAAGCTGCGTGGAGCGGCCCAGACTCAGTTGACAGGCCACAGCAGGATGCTCTGCTCACAGCACTATTGTAGCTCCTAAAAGCAGATGAGCCAAGCAAGCTTGCCTATCTTACCGGATATCGCGTACTTCCGTCCGCAAACCCTTCGACGGCATTTTCGTCGACCACTGATCAGCAGCGCCGGGTCATGACCATCTCGTTGCGGGCTGCAGTACTAACGCCATCCACGGGCAGGTTGATTGCGACAACGGTTGGCTGTCCTGGCTTGGAGTCGAGGGTGATTTCTCCGCCCATCTCGTGAACGATCCCCAGGGCAACGGAAAGACCGAGACCCGGGTGCTGTGCAGACTCCTCCGTCACGTTGTGCCCCTTCGTGCTGAAGAAGGGTTCAAATACGTGTTCAAAGTCCTGCTCCGAGATCCCGGCACCGCTGTCCGCAATAACGCAGATGACACGATCATCGTTGCGTTGTAATTCGACACTGAGCCGCCCTCCGTCGCGCAGAGCGTCGAGGGCGTTGCGAACAATGTTGTCCAGAACCATGTCGAACTGATTTCGCGGAACTGCGACCACCGGGATATCAGCCAGGCGAACATGCAGTTCGATGTTGCGGCCCTGTATCTCGTGCTGCAGGCGCTCAACGTAGTTGATCACGGTCTCTTTTAGATCGGCCAGGTCCGCGTCGCGATAATCCGCCTCCGCGAAAGCCAGCAGGCCATCCAGCAGTGTTGTTGCCCGCTGCAAACCCGCAGCCGTACTATCGAGACAGCGCCGGAGAACCCGAGGATCGCTGGAACTCCTGGCAAAATCCACACGCGTGACCACTCCGCCGAGAATATTGTTGAAATGATGTGCGATTTTGCCAGCCATAATCGCCAGCGCCTGCATCTTGCGTCCACGCCCCAGCTGCTCGACACGAGCCGCAATGTCGAAGAGCGCGACGCCCGCACCACACGGTTCGCCGGCATCGTCGTGAATGGGCCACACTGAGGCGCTGTGGAGTTGCGGGGCCGTACCATCGCCAGCCGGGCGGCGCAATTCGAACTCCGCCGGAACACCATCGGTAATCACCGAGCGCACGACCTGCTCGAACTCATGTCCATTGTAACCGGCGGCGCAGTCTGTCAGCAGGGCTCCAGCGTGCACGCGAGCAAGCAGTTGCGCAACCCTGGTGTTGAATGACGCAACGCGCAAATCGCGATCGATCATCATCAGTGCAACGCCGGCACCCTCGACGAACTGCGCGGAGCTGACCTCCATCTTGTATTCTCTGGCATCCGTTTGTTTGCCCACGACTCGACAACCTCTCACTGGGGCGAGGAACTATCTGCGTACTATTCTAGGCAAGATGCAGTAGATAGTCTCACCTGTCTCCTCCGGGCCCACCCGCTTCACGAATTGGCTACCGACCAACGTCGTCAGCTCGGACTGTGAACCGGGACCGATAATCACATATTCTCCACCCTCGACCACGGCCTCGAAGCGCATGTCTTCAAAACTCTCGATGTCGCGTAACGGCTCCAGTTGCGGGACCAGAGCGGGCTTGATGCCGCGAATGACCTGCGGGGTCACCCGGCAGGTCATGCGGGCGATATCGTCGAGGTCGACGTCGTACTCGATCCGCCATGCCTTCGTCCCGCCGCGGTCTCGGGCCCCGATGAGCTGATCGTCCCGCGTGTAATAGAACATCGGCTGACCAGGCGCGACGGCCTCCAGCTCCAATGTAAGTGGAGCATTCTGTTCAGTCGACATGATGTGCAGGGTGGTCTCAGCTCCTGCTTTCTTGAGCATGGCCCGTAGAGCGGGCCACGACGACGGATTGCCGATCCCCACGCGCAGGCCGTTACGGGCCAACGCACGTACCTCCTCGAGAGCCAATAGGTCCTGGTGCACATGCTTCCAGAATCGTTGCCGCACCTCGCTATCCATGGTGGGCAACTCAAAGGTCCACACGTAAAACTGCGTCTGCAGGGCCACCGGCCGGTTGGCCTCATACGATTCTGCACGCGGCCTCGACATTGGGAAGACCGGTTGTGCAGCGGGCGCTCCGCCACATCGAACGCCATCAAGCCGCGAGCCGCTCTCCCTGCGCACACATGCCCCCCACGAAACGGACATGCAAATACAAAGCGACATCATGATACGCGTGCGCACTAGCCCATCCTTGTGAGTGATTGGTTCGCGGCAGAATGCCGCCATCAGCTATTATAGCCTCCTTCTCGGAGGTCCGAGAATACGGGAATAATTCGGAAGTCAGCCATAGCGGCAGGCCTGGATCGTGACCAGAGGCTCCTGTGGACCACCGCGCACGGGCCGCTGCACACCACGACCCCCTGGCCAGACCCGGATTGAATGTAGGCGGCAGAATCGAGTGCGGAGTTCGCGATCAAAGCCCGGGGCACGTCCGGGACCCTTGTAGCGTTCAGCTACAACCTAGTACTGCTTGCGCTGACGCGCGGTCGGAATGGTGAGTTGCTGGCGATACTTCGCAACGGTGCGTCGGGAGATGTCGATGCCCTCGCCCTTCAGTTGTGCAGCAATCTGGTCGTCACTGAACGGGTTGGACTTGTCCTCTTCGTCGATGAGGTCCTGGACGCGCGATCGCACGCTATCCCAACTGGTGCTCTCACCTTCGCTGCTCTCCGTTCCCCCGACGAAAAAATCACGCAACGGGAAGATCCCGCGGGGTGTCTGCATGTACTTCTCGGCTACGGTGCGACTGATCGTTGACGGATCACAGTTCTGCTCCCGCGCCAGGTCGCTCATCCGCAGCACCTTCAAAGCCTGGGGACCCTGGTCGAAAAAATCCTGTTGATGTTCGACGACAGCTTCCGCAACCTCGAGCAACCGACTCTTGCGGAATAGAACGGCGTCGATCAGAGCCGTCGCGGATTCATGCTGCTTCTTGAGGTATGATCGAGCCTCCTTCTCCTGGCTGCGATCCTTGAGCATTTTCAGGTAGTGGTTCGAGATTCGCAGTTGCGGCTCGTTGCCGCGGGCCAGACGTACGGTATACCCGCCACCGTCGTCGGCATACTCTATGATGACATCAGGCTTGATCCGCGGGATTTCGCGATTGGACACCGCCAGACCTGGTGTCGTGGTCAGACGACCGATGACCATGATGGCCTCTTTGACCTCTTCGATGTCACAGTCGACGGCCTTCGCCACTTTGGGCAGCCGATTCTTCAGAATGTCCTCGAAATGATCGGTAATGAGCCGGGCTTCGAGGCTGTTATCGCCAGGCATGGCCCGCAATTGCAGCAGCAAGCATTCCTGAACCGTTCGCGCGGCCACACCGGCCGGCTCGAGCGCCTGAACACGATCGATGGCTTGCTCGACGAGTGCTGCGTCCAACACGGGCCGCACAGAAGTAGCGATGGACTCGAGGCTCGCCCGCAGAAGGCCGTCTTCGTCGATGTGCATGAGGACGGCCTCGCCCGCACGGCGCATGTCGTCATCGAGGTCGACCAGTGACCATTGCTGCATCAGATGTTCGTTGAGGTTAATCGGCTTACTGGCCGTATTGGCCATTGCGTCGATCTTGGGATCGCGGTCAAGATTCGTGCCCTGAGAACCGCCGTTGCGGCGGATTGAATCGAAATCGTATTCCTCGTTCAACCATTCGAGAATCTCGAGCGGGCTGTTGTCGGTGGTCTCTTCGCGAGACTCGTTGTCACCAGGCGAGTCCGGCGCGCGCTCCGGCTCGTATTCGAGAATGGGGTTTTTCTCGAGTTCTTCTTGAATATGCGCCTCCAGAGCTGCAACGTTCAGCTGGAGGATGTTCATGGACTGGATCAGCTGCGGCGTGAGGCGTTGCTCTTGCCGCATTTGCTGTGATGCAACTTGGGAAAGGTATTGAGACACTTCCCAGATTATAACGGTGATTGGAGTGCTGCGGGAACAACCAATATCTGGAACTCAGCTTGCGCCGGCATGTCGCGTGGTCCCATGCGACCTCGGCGCGACGACACCTGCAGGTCCACGCTCACCAAACCCGTTCTTCACGAATGGCTAGCGCCGACCACGAATTGCAGCCTCCAGCATGGCATTGGTGGCATATTCGAGCTTGGAGCCAACAGCCAGGCCCCGAGCCAGGCGGGTCACTTTGACACCCTTGGCTTCAACGGCAGTTGCCAGATGCAACGCTGTCCCATCGCCTTCCATTGTTGGGTTGGTCGCCAGAATAACCTCTTCGACCGGTTCGGTGGTCACACGGGCTAACAGCGCGTCGATGTTCAAATCACCCGGACCAATGCCCTCGAGAGGTGAAATATGCCCCATGAGCACATGATACACGCCGCGAACCAGGCCGGTCGCCTCCATGGCCAGCAAATCCTTGGGCTGTTCCACCACCCAGATGCGGCTGTGATCACGCCGCGGATCGGTGCAGATCGCACATGGATCGACGTCGGTCAGATTAAAGCACTTGGAGCAATGCCGAATCGATTTCTTCAGGTGCAGTAGGGCTTCGGCAAGCGATTCGACATCGCGTAGATCGGAGCGCAGGATGTGGAACGCGAGGCGCTCCGCCGAACGCGGGCCGATCCCGGGTAGTTTCTGAAATTCGCGAATCAGTGTTTCGAGCGACTCAATGCGGTGGGAGGCCATGGCTGGGGTCCTGATGCTGGCGTCGAGCGCGTTTATATGCCACCCTCGAACATGCCCTCGAGCCCGGGAATGTCGATGCCGCCCGCCATTTGCTTCAGATCACTCTTGACCTGCTCCTGCGCTTTGCGACCGGCCGCGGCCACCGCACCCTTCACCAGATCCTCGAGTAGCTCGATATCACGGGCCGCCTCGGGATCGATCTTGATATCGATCAATTCGCCCTTGCCGTTGACCTTGGCCTTGACCAGTCCCGCGCCAGACTCGGCATCGAAGGTGCGTTGATTGAGTTCCTCCTGCAATTTCGCCATGTTGGCTTTCATCGCAGAGGCCTGCTTGATCAAATTAGCGATGTTGCCAAGATTACCGAACATCACAAGACTCCTGAAGCTGTTGGCGACTCAACCGGCCGGTTCCCGAGGGGGTGCTTGAGCAGGCCGCTCGACGTTCATCAAGGTCCCTTCAAAACGTTCCAGTGCCTCACGAACCAGTGGGTCCATACGAGCGTTGTTCATCTCTTCGCTTGACACACCGTGCTGGACCGGGGCCGGGACCAGCGGCTCTGAGTATACCGGCTTCGCACTCGGTACCTCCACTGTTGGAGATTCCGGGAGATCTGCCAACTGTGGTCGGGCCACGGCCGGACCTGATTCTAGAGGACGCGGCTCCGGCTGGCGTGCCTCATACTCTTTTTTTTTTGGCCGATTCGCTGCGGTCGGCCCCACGGCATCCAGAACCTCTTCGATGCGACTGACGCCCGGCGTACTGGCCAGACGAACCACTGCAGCGTCAGCCAACGCCCGCCCTGCTCCGCTTGTACGGATTTGCCGGCGCAGCCCTTCGAGAATCGCAATCATATGAGCAAAGTCGATGGCGGCGAACGATTCGATCTGGGCCGCAATTCGGGGCGCCGTCTGCTCGGAGACGTCAACAAGCTCGCTACCCGTCCCGCATAGTTTGGCGATCATGAGCGTACGCAGTTGCGTGGACAGGTTCTCGCAGAACTGCTCGCAAGTGTGGCCGCCGCACAGATACCGATCAAGAACATGCAGCGCCTCACCGGGGTCCTCACGGGCTACAGCATCGACGAGCTCGGCCAGTACTTCGTCATGGGCCTCGGGCAGAACCAACCGAATGGTCTCCAGGGTCACGTGATCCGCGCCGCATGACAGAACCTGATCGAGCAGGGACAACGCATCACGCATTGAGCCAGCGGCCAACCGCGCAACGCGGCGCAGGGCCTCGGGCTCAGCCTGGATCGACTCCCCCTGGAGCACATGGGCGAGCTGCCCTGCGATGTCGGCCGGCGAGATGCTCTGGAACTCGAAGCGCTGAACGCGACTTTGAATGGTCGCCGGCACCTTGTGCTGTTCGGTCGTGGCCAGAATGAACTTCACGTGCTCGGGGGGCTCTTCCAGAATCTTGAGCAAGGCGTTGAACGCGCCGGTGCTCAACATATGAACTTCATCGATGATGTAGATCTTGAATCGTGACCGCGCCGGCCGATAGTGGGCGGCATCGCGAAGATCGCGGATGTGGTCGACTCCGGTGTTGCTTGCGGCGTCGATTTCTATGACATCGATATCTTCGCCTTCGCCGACCGCAATGCACGAATCGCACTCGAGACAGGGCTCTGCAGTCGGACCTTCAGATTGCAAACAGTTCAGTGACTTGGCCAGGATGCGTGCCGTGGACGTCTTGCCCACTCCGCGGGTTCCACAGAACAGGTAACCGTGATGGACTCGATCACCGGTGATCGCATTGCGCAGAGTCGTGACGATGGCTTCCTGGCCCACGATTTCCGCAAGTGAGCGACTGCGATGCTTGCGCGCCAGAACCGTATACGACACCAGTTACTCCCAAGTCACGGACACAGATCTGGACGCCCGACCCTGGAAAGTGATGGCCAGGAACACCGCGGCACCTGATGGCCGTGAATGGGCTGCTCCGGTTAAGGCCTGACCCGGTATACGCGAACACCACTGCACGGGTCCCAGCCACCACTTTCCAGGGTCGAACACTCCGCTCGAGACACGATGCGGCACAATCACTTCACGGCGCCCGCCGCACGGGGAACCGCTCAAGACTCGCCGGCGCGATGGTCGGTCGGAGAGCGCCGACGACAATAATCGTTCGGCACCTAGTATAGTCGATTCACTGTTCGGAGAAAGACCCCGTTGTCCGAGTTCGGTCGGTCGACGTGTTTTCGATACGCACCGCACGAATGTAGATTTTCTCGCGCGGCGCATTGTTCTCGTCGACTGGCACGTCCATGATGCGCTCCAGAGTCACGAATGAATCGTCGCCGATAAGCTCGCCAAACGCCGTGTACTGTCCGTCGAGTTCAGGCCACCGACTGGCGCAGATAAAAAACTGACAACTCGCCGAGTTCGGATCACTGGGCCGACGGGCCATGCCGATCGTGCCGCGGTCGAACTTGTGATCGTTGAATTCCGGAGGAAGAACTTTACCATCGGGGCGGAGCGCGGCTGCGGCTTCGCCGGGCGCACCGCCCTGAATGAGAAACCGTGGAACAAGGCGGTGGAACGTCAGGGCATCGTAAAACCCATCAGACGCCAACTCCACGAAATTGTACACGTGCAATGGGGCAGCCTCATAGAACAACCGGATGGTCAGGTTCCCAAAATCAGTCTCGATGCGCGCCTGTTTGAGGGCCACGACCTCGATGTGCGTAATGGTCGGCGTGGAGGCCTCATAGGGTCGCCAGCGGATCTCGTAGGTCCCTGCCTGCAGCAACCCCGGAAAGAACCGGGCCAAATCGATACGCACGCCAATCGATGACGACGGCGACAGTCTCAGAGCGGTGGAGTGGCTCGGTGCGGGAGGCAAATCGACGCTGCCCACGGGGCGTCCGCTCTCGTCGTATATCGCAACCGCATCAAGGCTCCGACCGAACACGTGTTCGATGGGCAGACCCATCTCCGGCGGATTGAGATCGAGACGCTCGGCCCCCTGTTGATAAAGGACGGCGACCTCGCTCGTTGGATTGTGCAACACGAAATCGACCCACACCGGCTGCCCCACTGTGACGAGGTCTTGCAGCGGCCGCAACTCGGCAGTGACCGCCGTACTGTCGGTGATCTGCATCCCCGCGTCCAAGGCCACCCCGGTCAATGCGAAAAGCAGCGGGGCCAGGATCCGTGGGTTCATTGGTTTCTTCAACATGCCAGTTTCCTTGTGATGACGCCGCCTCTGTAGAAGGCTGACCGGTGGTCCGGGTGTCGGACGGCGACCTCGGAGCAAGCAGACCATGTTGGCGAAAGACGTCCCTTTTGTCCAGCCAGTTCGATGTCGAACGCCGCCCACGATGGCGCATAGTGGCCCCCATGCCGGGAGGTTGCAGAAAACGTGGCAATCCGCCGACGCCTCTCCCGGCACCGCTCCATCGACACTTGAGTACGCCCGGTCCCACCGCTATCGTGTACATGGAGAAACGGCCCTGAGGCCCAACGCCCTCTTAATCAAGGCATTACAGGAATTCACCATGAACTCTCAGGAACATATTGCCCTGGCCGAGCGCTGCGGCGCCCACAACTACCATCCACTGGAAGTCGTCGTCGCGTCCGCCGAAGGTGTCTGGGTCGTAGATGCCGATGGCCAGCGCTACATGGATATGCTCAGCGCCTACTCGGCTCTGAATTTCGGACATCGCCACCCGCGGATCATGGATGCTCTCAAGGACCAGCTCGAGCGCGTGACCCTGACCTCGCGGGCGTTCTACAACGACCAGTACGGCCCTTTCTGCGAAGAACTCAGCCAGTTTTGCGCCATGGAATGGGTGCTGCCCATGAACTCCGGAGCCGAGGCCGTCGAAACGGCGATCAAGACGGCACGCAAGTGGGCCTATGATGTCAAACGTGTTCCGGTCAACAAAGCTGAGATCATCTGCTTCGACAACAACTTCCACGGTCGCACGACGACCATCGTAAGCTTTTCGACCGACCCCGTCGCAACGACCGGGTTCGGCCCGCCGACCCCTGGATTCCCGATCGTGCCTTATGGCGATCTCGACGCCATCACCGCGGCAGTCAATCCGCATACGGCTGCCGTCCTCATCGAGCCCATTCAGGGAGAAGGCGGCATCATCGTACCACCTCCCGGTTACCTCAAGAGCGTGGCAGACCTATGCCGCGCGAACAATGTCCTGCTCATCATGGACGAAATTCAAACCGGCATCGGTCGAACCGGTCGGCGTTTTGCCTGCATGCACGAAGACGTTCAGCCGGACATGTTCATTCTCGGCAAAGCACTCGGTGGCGGCATTCTCCCCGTGTCGGCCGTAGCGTCATCAAGAGCGATCCTGGGCGTCCTCAGCCCCGGCACGCACGGCAGCACCTTCGGCGGGATGCCCTTGAGCTGCGCTGTGGCCCGCCAGGCGCTCAAGACCCTGATCGAAGAGGATTTGACCAACCGATCCGCCACCGAGGGGCAGTACTTCTCCGCCGCGCTGCGCAACATGAACAGCCCGCTGGTCAAAGAGGTCCGCGGCCCCGGCCTGCTCATCGGCGTCGAGCTTCACGAGTCCGCCGGCGGCGCCCGCAAGTACTGCGAGGCCCTGCGTGACCTCGGCGTCCTGTGCAAGGAAACACACGATCACGTCATACGCTTCGCCCCACCGCTCATAATCACACGTGAGCAGATCGATTGGGCCCTCGAGCGCGTGGAGCAGGTGTTGTGCGGTGCCGTTGTGGATTCGAGAACTGTGCAAAGCAAGTGAGGATGCTCACAGTAGGCAGGACAGTCCAGCTACGGTGGAAGCGGTTGGGAAACTCACAGCTTGAAGCGCCGAATGCCGCCTTCACTGAGCCGTTCCACCGCGCAGCGATCGACTGCGATGCCCCATCCGGGACCTGCGGGCAGCTTCAACTTACCAGCATATCCGAAACGAAGCTGGCGTTTGACGATGTCATCCGTAAGCAGGAAGCTGCCGAAGTTGCCCTCTACGAAACGCACGCCGACGGCACAGTCCAGCAGATGACGCTCGACGGCGGACAACAGCGACGTCTGGCCCACCATGCAACCCACCGCGTAGCGGATGTGGTGCTTGCGACAAAAGGCGATGAGCTTCAGGGCGGGCATGAAGCCGCCGCACTTGCTGACGCGAATGTTGAAGTAGTCGGCAACGCCAAGATCGACGAGACGTTCAGCGTCGTCCATGGTCACCAGTGATTCGTCATGCATCAGCTGCCAACCACTGGCTGCCTTGAGATCCTGCAACAGTGATTCATCGCCTTTGGCGAGCGGCTGCTCGACACAGGCCAGGCCGAGATCGTGCCACGTCATCAGCGCCGCAATCGCCTGCTCGAGCGACCATCCGCCGTTGGCGTCGAGACGCAGTGAGGACCGCCCGGTGTGAAGTCCGCTGCCCAAAGCCTCGGCCGCGGCACGCACCAGATCGTTTTCCTCCGGCACCCCCACCTTGAGCTTGAAGTCACGCAGCCCATAACAGCGCATGGTGCGGACCTGTTTACGAAGTCTGGTGAGGTCCGTAGTCGCCAGGACACCGGAGCATCGCGCCTTGGGCAGTTGCCCTGAATCGAGCACCGGCAGCCCGATCCAATTGAGCACGTCGCGCGCGATTGGACGATTGTAGATTCGACTGTAGACGTCGAGGAGTGCGAGCTCAATGGCGGCTCGAGCTGCAGAACACACCGTACCATCGGGTTGGCGTTCGGGCAGATCCTCGATCAATTCAAGCGCTTCAGCGAAACTGCCGGGGTTCATCTCCGCCAGCCGTGGGAGGTAGTGCTCCTCGATCACGTGCTCGACCGTGTTGTGGTCTTCACCGCTCACGTACACACGTGGTAGCGTCTCTCCGTATCCGTAGGTCCCGCCGCGACTCTCGACCTCGACAACGATCGGATCGGCCGCCTTCCGTGATTGCGCGGCGTGTTCAACCGTGCCCTTGAGAGGAATCCGAAGCCGATGAACTACTACGTTGGTCAGTATCGCCGTGGACACCATCATCCTCGCGTGCGGGCTAGGGTTGGGTGACCGCGGGCACGGTGTCCGACGCTATCCGTGGCTTGTCGGGAATGGATCGCATGTAGCCAGAAACCAGGACGATGATCACCGCCAGGGCGACGACAACGCTCATGACGCGCCGGCCGTCCGATCGCAGTCCAGCCAGAGCCGGGCTGCGGCCCACCAGAACACTGGCGAGAAAGAAAATCCCAAGCGCACACAGGAATTTGGGGAGGAACAGTACGTGGTAGAGCGTCGGCTTTCCGATGATCACGATCTCATAGACGACATTGTACAGGCCGCTGAGCAGGATCAGCCCGATGCAGGCGTGCACGAAGCGCCGCCAGCGCCTGATAATCTGTTCATGCAGCGCTGCATGGACATCATCGGCGAGCGCCGCACCAGTGGCAGGCATGAGCACGAAACGGATGAACACAGCGCCGCCGACGGCAATGATGACCGGGGCGATGTGCAGCCAACGAGCGATAAGTACAAGGTATTCGTTGTCCATGGCAGCGGAAGTGTAGTTCATCGACCGCAGGCCCACAACGCTTGGCAGGTTCCTCCGATTGACTTAGCATTTGGCCATGGGCACCGTGACCGAATCCATGACCTTTCTGAAGCGGTTTTTTGCCAACCCCACGCGTATCGGTGCCGTCGCACCATCCTCGCGTTTTCTGGCACAGGCCCTGGCCGGCCCTTTCAGCCGCAGAACACAACCTGCCACGGTTCTGGAACTGGGTGCCGGCACCGGAGCAGTGACCAGGCACATTGCAGCACTGCTCGCCTCCGATGACCGGCTCGACATTTGCGAGGCCGATCCATCCCTGGCCGCGTTGCTGGAGGCGGATGTCCTTGCAAACGGCCCGCTGGCAGCGCTGCACGACGCCGGACACGTCCGTCTATTTGCTGACTATATTCAGCGCGTTGAGGGGCTCGGGCGATACGACTTTGTCATTTCGGGACTGCCCCTCACGGCGTTTGCTCTGGAGGATGTTCGCGCCATCCTCGATCTGGTCAAACGCGTCACCAAACCCGGTGGAACGTTCAGCTACTTTGAGTACATGGGGATACGACCGGTCTTCGCCACGGTCAAGATGGGTCGGCGCGGCAGGCTGTTCCGGACCCTGTCAGCCTACCTGGATGATCAAATTCGTACCCATCAGGTCGATCGCCAATCCGTATGGTTGAATGTCCCCCCGGCATTCGCCCGCCACTTGCAGTTCGAGCAGTAAGCACGCGCTCAATCAACGCGCGTCGAACAGCGAAAACCCGGCAGCAAGAAGATCCTGGATGTCGATCATCCCCACCGCGCGATGGTCGGCATCAACCACAGGCACCTCGTCGATGCGATACTTCTGCATGAGTTTGAGGGCTTCGCCTACACGCTGCCCGACCGTCACGCACTTGGGATCACGGGTCATGACGTCACGGATGGTGTGCCTTCCGGGCCGATCCCCTTTCGACAACAGGCGGTTCAGATCCCCGTGACTGAAAAAACCAATGAGGCGTCCGTCGCCGTCGGCGATCAGCGCGGCCCCGGCGCGACGCGGGACGGTCAGCAGCAAATCACTGTAGTCCTGGACGGTCGCCTCGGGGGCGAGCAGCGGACAATTATTGTCGGTGCGCATGACTTCCTCGACGCGCATCAGACTGCGACCGAGGGCGCCGCCAGGATGCACGGCAGCGTACTGCTCATGCGAAAGCCCCTTGACCTCGGCGACTGCAAGTGCCAGGGCATCGCCCATGGCCAGCATTGCAGTCGTTGATGTGCTTGGAGCCATTCCCAGTGGGCAGGCCTCGGCGTGGCGGCCAATGTCGAGCACCACGTTGGCCAGTTTGCCGCACATGGATTCGGGGCGCCCGGTGATGACCAGGACCGGGCAGCCCATTCGGGCGAAAATCGGAATGACCCCACTGAGTTCCTGCGACTCACCGCTGTTCGACAACGCGAGGATGACGTCGTCGGCCGAAACCATTCCGAGGTCGCCGTGAATGGCCTCGGCAGGATGCAGCACGTAGGCGGGGGTTCCAGTGCTGGACAGGGTCGCTGCAATCTTGGCTCCGATCAGCCCGGCCTTGCCCATACCGGTCACCGCGACCCGTCCGCGACACGCCAATACGCGGTCGACGGCCTCGACAAAGCGCTCATCGAGTCTGGTGAGTACAACGGCAAGTCCGTCCCGTTCACTCTCGACGACGCGGCGGCCAACAGCCAGTACATCGATTCCTGTTCTCGTTCCCATGGACTAATCTTTCATTACCGGTTGTGACTGCAGCCGCTCACTGGAAGTGGACGCAGGCAGCCGTTGTTCGATCCAGCTCAGGCCGTCCTCAGCGACGCCCACCACGGTCACCAGCGCGGTACTGAAACCGTGCAACAGTTGGCCGGCCGACATCGCGCGGTCGGTATCCTCGATGAATCGTGCCCAGGCGGCCTCCTGACCACTGGTCAGCTGCACCCGTGACAGCGGGCCATCCGGTTCGGACTGCTCGAACGCAACGATTCGTGTCGCCTCGACCCCTGCCGCCTGCAGCGCTGCACGGACCGCTTCACGATCAACAGTCAGAGTCCACCGATGACTGACCAGCTCGAATTCCAACTTGGGCAGGCGCACAAGGTCATCGCGGATCGCTTCAACGAGTTCGGGCAAGGCCACACGACGGCCATCGTAGCGAATGCCCCCGTACGGTCCAATCTCAATTCGACCCAGCGCGCGTTGCGGGGTGCCTCGGACAGGATCACGGTGCACAGTGCACCGACCGGCGGCAGGCGCTCGGTCCGTGGGCTGAGCCACAGTGCCGAGTTGTCTGCCGAGTAGGACACACCAAGGCTGATCAAGGCGCTGTCGAAGTCGACCACGGAAATCACCGTGCCTTCGATATCTGCGGCCAGGCCGCCCTCAGGGTTGAGGATGGAACCGGCGAGCACCCACTCGAGTCTCGGACAGGGCCTCTGGCCATGGCCATCCCACAACCACTCATGAATCGGGTGTGTCCTGGTTTCACCGTCCAGCTCATAGCGAACATCGATCGCCAGGTGGGCCCCGCGTGCCGGAATGACCTGCTGGTTGACGGCGTCCCACCGTGGGGGATGGCCCGACTCGATCCCCAGTAAGCCAAGGGCCTGCCACACATGCAGAGGCCGCGCAGGAATGACCAGGATGCTCTCGTGCTCGCGGGAATTGGGCGAACAGGCAACCAGCTCGAGGTACCCCTCGCGCAGGACCACCGCTGCGGCGAGCTCGACACGACGATTCGGCCAATCGATGGACAGGTGGGGAAAAGGCTGTCCCTGCCCGCCGTCTTGTACGGTGAGCAGGGACAGGTTGAAGATCAACAGGATTGCGACCATGGCCCCATTCTATACAGGGGCCGCGTCGTGTGCAGCCTGGTCAGCGAACAGAGCTCATCCGGGGGACGGCCAGCTGTTCCTGCTCCTCCTGAATCAGAACCTTTGGCTTGATGAGGATCAGAAGCACCTGTTCGTCTTTGACCATCGAGCGATTTGAGTAGAGCCGCTTGAGTACCGGAATCTTGGACAGGACCGGCACTCCTGCTTCGATTTCCTGCTCGGACGTAGTCTTCTGCCCGCCGATGAGCAAGGTTCCGCCATCCGGAATGGTCACGGTCGTCTTGACCTGCTGACGCTGGACGATGGGCAACTGGACAAAACCACCCGCGCTACCCGCACCACCCGGATCACTGAACCGGAAGGTGTTGATCGCCACCAGGCGACCGACGCCCGGCTGGACGTTCATGCTCACGTAGCGGCGATCGGGCGAAGCAACCGCCTGGACATTGAGTACAGCACCGGTGTCGATTGTATCCGTGATCGGCGCCTGGGCGGCAGCACCACTGGCCACGACGGGCTGCAGGGTCGAGACGAAGTTCTGCTGGTTGGTGATGGCGATCCACGCCTGCTGACCGTTGGTCATGATCAGCTTCGGCGCCAGCAACGTACTCGACCGCGAATCGGCCTGGGTCGCACGAATGAGGAAGTCGACCTGGATGTTGTCCAGGAAACTTCCGGCGATGACCAGCGCCGGCGGAAGGTCGAGACCGGCAAACGATCCCGGCACGTCCGACTGCAGCTGGCTGGTGTACTCGACGCTGTTGTTGAGAATCGGAATCGGCGACCAGTTGTTGGCATTCCCGCCACGATTGTTCTGCGGTACGAAGGCAACGTTCTGGAACGGCTGGTTGATCGCCGAACCCGGACCACCGGGGCCGCCCTGAGGGATGCCGGTACCGAATCCGGCCGGCGCGGGGGTGAAACCGAGTCGACTGAACGCGCGCGGCAGCAGCAGCGTACCGCCGGTCGTCGGATCGATTGCAAAACCGCCCGGTGTGCCCTGGCGATCAAATCCGGCGTTGCCGTTGTTGAGGATGATGTCGAGATCGATACCCATGTCCTCGAGGAAATTGCTCGAAACGGTCAGGAAGCGGGCTTCGACCGAAATCTGGACCGTCCGATCTTCGCGGAGCTGATCGAGAATGTTGAAGATCTGTTCGTGGCCGAGGGCGGTCTGGGTGACCACGATATTGCCGTCACGGCGGGCGAGGATCGAGCTGTGTTGACCACCCGAAGTCTGCCAGCTGCTCGGACGAACGACCTTGCGGATCAATTCGACCAGCGATTTCATCTCACCTTCTTCGATTTCGTCGAGATTCTCTTCGTCGGGAGCCGGCTCGTCGCTCTTGAACATGGGCATGCTGTCATGTTCACTGGCCATGCGCTGAGTCGTGCGCCGCAGGTCCATATCCGGCGCGCCGCTCTGATTCTCGACGGGATGAATAAGGTCCTCGACGTTGTAGACGCGGGTAAACGTCTCACGATCAAGGAAGTCGGCGGAGGCGATCTTGACCAGACCGTTCCGAATCGTGTAGCCGACCGAATCGACGCTGGCACCCTCAACCTGTTCGAGAACTTCCTCGAGAACGGTCCGCAACGGCACGTCCTTCAGACGCAAAGTCACAGGGGTCTCCCGGCTGACACCGGTGGTCGCGAGGTCAGGCCAGTTGGGCACGATATTCATGTCGCCATGACCGGCCAGTTCGTCGAGTGCTTGTTCGAGCGGAACCTGATTGAACGACACATCCGGAATACGCGAACGGAAGGCTTCCTCGAACTCCTCCTCTTCAGGCTCGAGCGGGAATTCGCCAGGCGTCTGCCGCCACGGGGTGCGGATCTTCTCGACCCAGTCATCGGGGTAGTTCACCTCGCGCCACCATGGGACTTTGGCTTCTTCGGCATCGGTCAGCATCTCACGGGTCATGCGGTCGAGATTGCTGCGAGCCTTCACCTGACGATTGACCAGTGCACGATCCTGCAGCTCAGTGAGCCACCATTCGGCCTCGACGTTGCGCGGATCGATATGCAGAACATGCCGCAGAACCTCGGCGGCCCCCTCGTAATCGCGATCTTCCGAACGCTGTTGAGCCTGCTCCATGAGTTTGTCGATCTCAGCCTGCTTTTGTTCATCCTGCATCTGAATGCGGAGTGCTTCGCGGGTTTCGAGATCCCTGCGCAGCTGATCAGCTTCGATTTCGTTGTAGTTCTGCTCCTGAGTCGTAACCATGTCGGCCAACGCCTCGTAACCGGCCTTGAGCGCTTCGTAGTCGCTCAACGGCTCGGCAAATTCCCGGCCCGCCTCGAGCGTCTCGCGGGCGAGCAGCAGCTTCTGCTTGGCCAGGTCATAATTGTTGGCGTCGACGGCTGCCTGGATCTCACGCTCCGCCTCGCGATACGCGGTCACCGTTCGTTCCCACAACACGGCCCTTTTGCGCGACAGATCGTGCAACAACGTCCCTTCGCGGGCATACTGACGATCCTCCACGCGGCGGTGCTGACTCAAACGCTCCAATCCACGTGTCGCCTCGGGGTGCCCGGGAACGATCTCGAGGACCTGATTGTAGAATTCCTCAGCGGTCAGATAGTCACCCCTGGATGTGGCGTCGTCGGCGCGACGGAGAAGGTCGCTGACACGCCCCCCACCACCCGGGCCCGAACCCAATTCGCTTCCGCTGCTGCCACGCAACAACGCTTCGCGCTCGGCGCGAGCCACGCGGGCCAGTTGATCCTGAGCAGCATCCTGCACTTCACGCGGCGCAAAATTGTTCTGCAGCACATGGGACAGGAGGTTCTTGGCGAGCTGGTACTTGCCAGCATCGAGCGCCGCGTTGGCCTGCTCGAGATCGACCCGTGCCTGACGAGCGCGATTGATCCCCAGATCGGCCAGCTCGATATACTGACTGACCTGGTTCTGCTGCTCGCTGGACAACGCGTTGGGGTTGATGAACTCGAGCTCGGCCTTGCACTCGGCATACGCGCCTTGTTCATACAGGCGGATGGCGCGCGCGAGCTGTTCACTTTCGCCCTGCGCAAGTGCCGGGGCGACCCACACCGTGCCCGCAATCAGCACCCAACATATCGAGCGTTGAAATAGCCGTGTCCACATCAGGGACATCCTCCTTCCCTACCCATAGCCTCGACCTGGCCGAGACCCTTATCTGTTTCATCGCAGTGGCGCCGAAAACCGGCGAGATCGTCGCTGGCACCGGGGCCTGCAGCCCGCCAGCCAGCATCAAGGCAACCTTGCCCACGGACTCAAGTCCAACTGGGGCAAAGGTCTGGAGTGAAACTCCTCACAAGTCTAAACGTCCAATCCCGGAATTACAACCTTCCGTTCACGTCACGCGTGCAGCGCGCAACACCCCCTCGAGATGAGAGAAAAACTCGGCGTACAACATAATTGCACGACCAACAGGATGTTACGTTCTAATAATCGATGCCAGGCGATCGGGGTTCGACCACCCGGCGTGCACGGAGTCGCTAGGGGCGACCCTTTTTCTTCTTCCGGTTCTTTTTCTTCTGGGCGTCCAGCTGACTCTGAATGTCCCTGCGTTCGGGATCCACCTTGTCGCGTTCCTGAATGCTCTCGAGCATGAGATCTGTACCAACACTCAAGCAGGCGGGTGACAACTCGGGCTCTCCAACCGTCGCCCCGCCCTTGCGCGAGTGTTTCACGGGCACGAAGGGACTCTGGTACAAGTCAACTAGAGTCATGCCGGTGGCGAAGTCGACTTTGATGCGTTCACCGGTGAGCGGGTGCTGGACCTTTTCCTCTTCACCAATGGTCTCACCAATTCGTGCGCGGTGTACGTGCTTGAGCCACGCACCTTGAATCCACTTGAACACCTCGAATCGAACCTCACGGTCATCGCTGTCGGCACCGACCATGTAAATGCGTTGCATGGCCGGAACTGTCACGACGGTCGATGGCGTGGACCATTCTCCATCGATCTCGATCTTGCGTGCATCGTCAGCGTTTTGCAAACGCGAGGCCTGGCCCGCGTACTGGTTGTAGGCTCGCAGCTTGATGCGATATTGATAAGCCTGTCCTGGCAGCGCCGAGGTATCCGTCACGATGAAATACTCGTAGTCGAGCGGTTCTTCTTCGCCTTCTTCATCAAACAGGTCGTCGTCAGGATCGGGTTCCGCGGCAATCTCTTCGCGCGTCCGCTGATCGATCGCGTCCTGGATCTCCTCCAGTAACGCATTCGCTTCCTCACGAAGTTTCTTGGGAGCATCGCGCGTTCCCGCAACCTCCTCGGCCTTGGCCTCTGCCTCGTCGAGCAAACCCTGCTCCAGCAAGGTACGGGCCGTCTCCAGATCGCGGGCGGCTTGTTTCCTCGGGCTCAGCTTGCGCTGCTCGACGACCTGCTCCACGATCGGGCAGGACCAGCCTTCGTCTGGATACGTCTGCTGCAACTTGGCACACATCGGAGGCACCCAGGGATCACCATCCCACTCCTCGGGCATGCGCGGACGGAGAACCTCGTGCTCGAAATCGCTCACCTCGTCAATCCATGTCAGAAGTGCTTTGCGTTGCTCGATGGGGACGATCTCGCCTTCATCAGTAGCCTCGAGAGTCAACTCCGGAGCGGTCTCGAAATAATGCACCTTGTAGGGTTTGACGTCCTCCCAGTCGCTCCAGGAACCACCGAGTTCCCGACGCCGCTGGACATCGATGCCGGTGACCTGCACATCCATCTTCCGGGTATCGTAGTTATTCTCGATGAATACCTTGCGCTGAGCACGGACATTGAGCTCGATCCCCAGGGTCACCCACGGCACATCCTGAGGGCCGTTCAACACCATCAGCTCATGATCGCGATCACTGATCTGATCGCCCACGACGGCCGCATCCCCCGGTGGCATGTACGCCAGCAGACGGCCAGAAGCCACACCGAGAGCAGACGGCGGAGCAAGCGTGGCCAGCGTCACCTGCCCGGTGTCACCTGGTCCCTGAACGACAGGAACGGGCGGCCCGAAGGGCACGGCAGCGCGCAGGACGGCCGCAATGGAACTGTTTTCCTTCTGCAATGGGCCAACTGCCAGGGTCTTCTGTCGTGCCGGAAGATCTTCTATCTCGAACTTCTCGGGCTTGTGCGACGCAATGCGGCTGTAGACGCTCTTGGCCTTTTCCAGCACCTTTTCGTCGACTTGCCCGGGGCCGACCTGCTGGCCGCCAAGGTCAATGGTGTTCGGCGACTTGAGTCCGTACGCATACACCGTCCAGCACAACACGGCACCGAAGAGAACAACGACCGCTTTCTCGACGTGACGCTCAAGAATATTGATTTTCTGCCTGGCCACAGGAGGATCTCCTCGCGTCTGACCTCTCTATTCGAAATCCGACGCGGCGTTAGCCCTCGTCTTCGTCCTCGCCGCTGTCGTCCTCTTCGTTCCCCACCAACTCTTCGAAGAGCTTTTCCACGCCGCGCCTTTCCCGAATGATGCTCGGCATGAAGGGGACGAATGAGCGGTAACACAAGTAGGTTTGCATATCCAGTTTCACGAGCGCCAAGGGCTCAGGACCATAGACCTTGCCGTTGAAATCGAGAGACTGCTCGACGCGCTCATAGCTGACGTTGAAGACGATGTTGTACTTCTCGTGGGTCAGCGCATCGATGATCGCCACCAGATCCCGTAGATCAATGACCAGTTGCAGACGCACATTGAGGACGTCGTACAACGGGTGTGCGACCTGAAACGTGAAAGCGTCGTCGGGATGGAGCGGCGGCAGGAAATCGTCTGCGGACCGGCGAGCCTCGTCGTCGCCCCCGTCGATGTACGGGCTGACGCCCATGCCACGAATGTCTTTGATCGGCATGTTGGCGACCCACGGCTTTCCGCCTGCACCCTTCACTTTTTCAGCCGCCCGGTCATTCACACTGGCGAGTATCTCGACGAGATCCTGCTGGATCCAGTACCACAACTGGGCATCCCAGATCGCGTCCATGCTCGGCTCGTTCGTGCCGCCCTTGTAGAACGCATGGGTGGTAAACGCGAACACATCAGCGTAGCAATACAAACCACGTGCCTTGCTGATCGACGCCAGCATGTCCGCGCTGTGCTGTGCCCGCTCGGCGAGAACAGCCCAGTACTGTTTACACGACTCCGGCCCGGCCCGCTCCGGCAGGTCGGGCACTTCGTCAGCCTCGTCGGCCGGTGGAGCGTCCGGTGTGTCCGCCGGAGCCTCGGTCGAATCGGTCCGCTCGTCGAATTCGGCTGTCAATTCCAATTCCATCTGCCGCTTCTTGAGATGGTCTTCGATGCGTTCGACCTCGGCGCGAGTCGGTGGTTGACCGGCATGGAGGCGTTCGATCAATCCGTCCATCGCGGCCTTGTATGCAGGACGGAAATCGTACTTGAGCTGCTTGCCCTGCTCGTTGCCCGGCGGATCCGGCAACAACCCTTCGAGAATCGGCTTCTTCGCTGTCGCGTCAGCGAAGTGCTCGATCATCTTGTCGTAATACTCGATCGTTTGATCGATCCGGGCATACTCATTGTCAATGTCGGCGGTGCTGATCGCCTTGGCGCCGTTAAGGCTGTTGACCACACTGCTGGCCGCACCCATGGCGGTGGTCACCTCACCCATTCGGGTTATGCCCCAAATCATCAACCCCAGGCTGGCGATGCCCACCAGGCCACTGGCCAGAAGAAGAATGTTGCGCTTTACAAAATCCATGGATCGTTCTCGATCGAGTTAGCGTCCGCCGCCTCGGCGGCCTTCGGCCTCAGGTGTACCAGGGGTTTCTTCTTCGGGCACTTCGCCCATGGCGACAACGAACTTGACCTCGAAACGCCAGTCGCCGGTCGTATCTTCGAATGTCAGTGGATCCGGCTTGCCCGCCCGCGATACCTGCGTCGTCGGCCGCACGGGGGCGGAGCGCCCCGCTGGAGCCCGAGTAGGCCGCGCCATCGGCGTGGAGCTGGATCTTTCGTTGAGGCCGCCAATGAGACGGACACCGTCGAAGTAGAACGGCAGTCCCGACTCGCGTCCTTTCTTGCGGAGGACAGGTATGAAGTCGGTCTCGATGAACTTGGCATTATCTTTGTGCGGTGTCATGCACTCGAGCGTGATGACGAAACCTTCGAAGCCTTCTTCATCATAGAAGTCGAAGAGGTCGACCTCTTCCGACTGCCGGCGGTAGTCTTCAGCGTAGATGTTGCCCACGAACTCGCTGCGCATACCTTCAATGAAGATCTGCTTGCGTTCGGCGCGAGCAAGAGCCTCCCCGCCCGACACCAGGCGCTGCACGTAGTCTGCCCCGCTGGTCGCTCCGGCCAGCTTGGCCGGTTCGCCTGGCAGGGCCGAGTGGATGGTGTCCAGCAGCAGTGGCCAGAATTCCCGATTCTTCAACAACTCGAGCAAGTCATGGCTCTGTTCGAGTTGGTTTTTGCCCTCGCCCTGACGGCTGTTGTATTCAGCAGACAACGCCTTCGACATCGCCAGTACTTCCGCTGCGTACTCGCGCGGCTTGTCCTCGGGTGTCCGCGGTCCACTGACGCAGATCTGCTTGGCCTGTTCCAGGCTCATGCTCTTTGTCTGCGGCGCATCGGCCAGGGCCGACATATCTGAGGAGAATCGCCATTGCACGACCAGCGCGGCGAGCAGCAGGCACGCAGCCGATGCCGCGAAAAAAGGGCGCTTCCGCCGCCAGATGGCCTGTCGTGCAATCTCCATCGGCAGGAGGTTGTTGGTCATGCGCCCCACACCGAGGCCCTCGAGTGCCAGACCGTAGGCCACGGCGAGACTCAGAACATGTTCTTTATACTCCGCGCTGGACGCACTGACGGTCGCCTTCTTGAACCGCGTCGGCTTGACGACCTTCATGTTGAGGTTCTGCTGAAGGAACTTCTGCAGCCCCGGCAGCTTGAATGCATCACCGAGTCCGACCATCACTTCGAGCTTGGCGTCACGATGGGTCGAGGTGTAGAAGCCAATCGAACGCTGGATCTCGCTGACGAGGTCAGCAAAAACCGGACGCAATGCCTGGAAGATCTGGCGGGCATACTTGCTGCTCGCAGCCTGCCGCTTGAGTTTTTCAGCCTTGGAGAACGACAGCTTGAAACCACTGGCCAGACCGTCCGTGAAGTTGTTTCCACCAATAGGGATCGTACGCGTCCAGATGCGCATCCCGTCGGTAATAACCAGGTCGGAATTCTCGGCCCCGATGTCGAGAACCACGGTGGTCTCATCACTCAAGCGGCCGTCGAACGCCATGGCATCGAACGCACCGAGCGGCGCCGACTGCACGGCAATGGGCTCGATCCCCACATCGCTGAAGTGTGCCAGATGCTGGTGTATCAGATCGCGTTTCATCGCGAAGATACCCACTTCGATTTCGGGCGAGTCATCTTCACTGAAGGCCTGGTAATCCCAGATGACCTCATCCATATCGAACGGAATCTGCTGGTTGGCCTCGAACTGTACGATGTCGGGAATTTTCTTCGGGTCAACGGGGGGCAATTTGCTGAAGCGCGCCAACGTATGCTGTCCGGGCACGGCCACAACGACACCGTCATCGCTGAGATCATTCCGTGACAGGAATTTCTCCAGCGACTTGGCGACCAGCTCTGGTGGGTCGGCATCCGATTGCGACAAGATCTTGCCGTGCTCGATGTATTCAATTGCCAGGACTTCGACCTGGTCGTCACCAGCCAGTGCCAGTTTGACGGCCTTGAGAGCGCAATGGCCCACGTCGATGCCCCACACGGCCTTGGCCTTCGCCATGCACAGCTCCCCGATTCAAGGAAAACCTAGTTTTTCGGTACTCTGGGCACCCCAAGCCTCATAAGAAAGTCAGTATGAAGCAAACACCAAAGCCTGTAAAGAAAAGGCTCCGATGGGTCGGTATGGATTATGCTTTTTTAATGTCGGCCCGCATGATGCCATTCCGTGCGGGTCACCAGGCCTGGCCGTATGATGCAGGGCCTGGTGGGCTCGGATCGACCGTCCGCGGCCGAATCCATCGAATCAGTGATTCTTGGACCCAGTTACCGGATATGTCAAATTGCCCCGTTTCGCCGAGCCGACATTCAATATTGGAGAGAGCCGGACGAAGAGATCCTCGTGGATCGACCGCGTGGCCCGCATGGCCACAGTTGCTTGATCCGATAATCGCAACATGAAGGGCTGATCATGAAGAAGCTATTCAAAACCATGACGATCCTTGGGATTCTACTCGCTGGCCTGGGCGTGGTCGGTTTCAAGTTCTTTGTCTGGGGCGACTACAACTACGGAAGTGGCGTGCGTGTGTCCCAGGTCTTCGACGGCAACATCAGCGTCGTCGGCGACGGATCAAAAATCAACGTCGAGCGCGGTTCGCGCGTCGATGCGATCACGATCATGGGCAGTCGCAATGTCCTGACCATCGAGGATGGCGCCATGGTCGGCGCGATCAGGGGGCAAGGCACCGACAACCGCGTGGAACACCCGGCACACCTCGATATCGACAAGAGCCTGTTGACTGGAATGAGTTCGCGGCAGGAGCAGACCGGCGGCCGCCCGGAGCTTGACGGCCTCTAGGCTCTCGCTGCAGCCTAGATGAGTTGCCGGTTGTCATCACAGCACCCGGAGGCGCTGCCACCCACTTGGAGGCCACAGCCCCCTCCGATGAAACGCCACCCGCCATCGCGGCGGGCACTCTCGTCGGATTCCTCCTCACCATACGATTCTCAATACCTCTGAGCAATTCCCCGAACCCCGCTCGCCCTGTGTACGACGCATAGATACAATGCCCGCCCGGCGTCTGCCTGGAGTTGGCCGATAACGACGTCGATCCGATCGATGCGAGGAACCTGCCCATGACGCGACCGGTTGGTGCGTACAGCCCCGGCGATATCGAACCCAAGTGGCAGCACTATTGGGACGAGAACGGCACATTCAGCATAGGCAACCCGGGTGATCCGGGCTTCGATACCAGCAAACCCAAGTACTATGTACTCGACATGTTTCCCTACACATCGGGCGCTGGACTGCATGTCGGCCACCCGGAGGGTTACACGGCGACCGACATCTTCGCGCGGTACTTGCGAATGACCGGGCACAACGTCCTTCATCCCATCGGCTGGGATTCGTTTGGCTTGCCGGCAGAGCAATACGCCATCACGACCGGCATCCATCCGCGCGAGACGACCGAAAAAGCCATCGCCCGCTTCAAGGATCAACTCAAGCGTTTCGGCTTCAGCTACGACTGGACACGTGAACTCGCGACCACCGACGTGGCCTACTACAAGTGGACCCAATGGATTTTCCTCCAACTGTTCAACAGCTGGTTCGACGACCACGCCGCAGGGCGCGACGAGCACGGCCGCAGCTATGTCGGCAAGGCCCGCCCCATCTCCGAACTGAAGGCTGAGTTAGATGCAGGTCGGTTGGCCGTCGGCCCCGAGGACACTGTGGTCAGCCCCGATGCGACCGGCGCCACGCCGTGGACCGACCTGTCCAGCAGCGCACAACGGCAGGTGATCAACAATCACCGCATCGCATACATGGCCGAGGTTCCAGTCAACTGGTGTCCGATGCTCGGCACTGTTCTGGCCAATGAAGAGGTGACCAACGATGGCCGCTCGGAAAGAGGCAACCACCCTGTTTTCAAGAGGCCGCTGCGCCAATGGATGTTGCGTATCACCAAGTATTGCGAACGGCTCATTGCCGACATCGACACGGTCGACTGGCCTGACGCCATCAAAGCGCAGCAACGCAACTGGGTCGGAAAGAGTACCGGGGCAGAGGTCGAGTTCGCCGTCGACGGCACGACAGAAACACTGCGCATCTTCACCACGCGTCCGGACACGCTCTTTGGCGCGACCTACATGGTGCTGGCGCCCGAGCACCCACTGGTCACATCCATCACGACGGCCGGCCAGCGCGACGCAGTCAACGGATACGTCCAGGCCGCCGCCAGAAAGACCGAACTCGATCGCACGACCGAGACCCGCGAGAAGACGGGGGTGTCAACTGGTGCATGCGCAATCAACCCGGTCAACGGTCAACGCATTCCGATCTGGGTCGCGGACTACGTCCTCATGGGCTACGGCACAGGTGCTATCATGGCGGTCCCCGCACATGACGAGCGGGACTTCGAATTCGCCAAGCAGTTCGAGTTGCCGATCATAGCAGTGGTCCAGCCGACCACCGAGTGGATTGCAGCGCATCTCAGCGCGCCGGCCGCGCTCGCGGACACGACAGGGACTGCCTACGCTGCAGCGGTTGATTCGGCTTACACCGGTGATGGTACCGCCATCAACAGCGGTGAATTCAACGGCCTGGGCACTGCTGCGTTCAAGCAGCGCATCACGGACTGGCTCGAGGAACAGGGTTCCGGAACGAGCGCGATCAACTACAAGCTCAGGGATTGGCTGTTCAGCCGTCAGCGTTACTGGGGTGAACCGTTCCCCATTCTCCATGGCCCCGACGGAGACATGATCGCACTCGACGAGAACGAGCTGCCGCTCGATCTTCCGCACATGGAGGACTTCAGCCCACACTCAACCGAAGATCCCAACGCTCCGCCACGGCCCCCGCTGGGCAAGGCCACCGACTGGATCACGGTCGAACGTGGTGGCACGACGTACCAACGTGAACTCAATACCATGCCGCAGTGGGCGGGATCGTGCTGGTACTACCTGCGATATCTCGACACGCAGAACACCACGGCACCGTGGCGAAAACAAGCGGAAGCGTACTGGATGAACGTTGATCAATACGTCGGTGGCGCCGAGCACGCCGTGCTCCATTTGTTGTACGCCCGCTTCTGGCACAAGGTACTCTTCGATCTCGGGCACGTGTCGAACGTCGAACCGTTTCAAAGACTCTTCAATCAGGGTCTCATCCTGTCGTTCGCGTACCGTGACCGGCGCGGCATTGTCATCCCGGTCGCCGAAGTCGAGGAGCGGGACGGCAAATACTACGCCACCCGGACGGGTGAAGAGGTCGAGCAAATCGTTGCCAAGATGAGTAAGGCCCTCGGCAATGTCGTTAACCCTGACATCATCCTCAATGAGTATGGTGCGGACACATTCCGACTCTATGAAATGTACATGGGACCGCTCGACGCCTCCAAGCCGTGGAACACTGACGACATCCCGGGCCTGTTCAGGTTTTGCAACCGCGTGTGGCGTTTGATCATCGACGCCGAGACCGATGCAATCTCCGAATGCGTCCAGGATGTTCCGCCGAGTGAGGAAATCAACCGTGGATTGCACAAACTCATCAAGAAGGTCGGTGAGGATATCGCCGCGTTCAAATTCAACACCGCCATTGCCGAAATGATTGCGTTCTGCAACACCATGACCTCAGCCGAGGTCCGACCGCGCAGTGTCCTGGAAGCGTTCGTGCTCGTCCTCGCACCGTTTGCCCCGCACCTCGCCGAGGAGCTGTGGCAACGTTTGGGCCACGCCGACACACTGGCCTATGAACCCTGGCCGACCTATGACGCCGACCTGGCCCGCGACAAGGCGGTCGAGATCCCCGTTCAGATCAACGGCAAGGTCAAGACCCGCATGACTGTCCCGGCCGACGCCGATCCGAAGGTGATCGAGGAAATGGCCTTGGCCGACGACAGGGTCAAACAGGCCATCGGCGGCCAGACCATCCGCAAAGTCATCGCCCGCCCGCAAATCGTGAATATCGTGGTCGGAGGCTAGACATCTCGACAGGAACCGCGCATGGCTCTCGAAATCGAAGCCAAGATTCAAGTCTCATCCCATGAAGCGGTGCGGGCAGCACTCGTCGCGGCCAACGCCGAACATCGTGGGATCTGTCTCGAAACCAACCACATACTCGACCACGCCTTGCTGCGACTGCGCTCTCTGGGATGCGGGCTGCGTGTCCGCGCCGCACGCTCGACCGCAGACGACAGCGTGACCGCAACGGCGACATTCAAGGGCCAGCGGCGCGGCGGCAAGCTGAAGCAACGTCAGGAAATCGAAATTGGCGTGAGTGATGCGGACCGCGCACTTGCTCTGTTCGATCACCTCGGGTTCAAACCGGCACTGGTCTTCGAGAAGATGCGCGAAACATGGACTCTGGACGGATGCAGTATCGAACTGGACACGGTCCCCGAACTGGGGACCTACGTCGAGGTCGAGGGCCCCGATGAAGCAACCATCGCCGACGTGCTGCAACGCATCGGTCTCGACCCGGCCGACCACGTTTCCAACGGCTACGTCGCGATGCTGCTCAAATTGAGCCGCAAACGAGCGATGACGCCCGAGTTCCGCCTGCCGACAACACACTGAAGCTGCGGGGAAAAGCGGTCGGTGCAGCCCGTTCAGGACACGGGAGCAAGAGGGCGGGAGTGGAACCCCGACTCCGTCATGATGCCAACCTATTTGACGGGCGAGCGTCGCTGCCGCGGTCAAGGGCTCGCGCCCGCAGTCGGGGAGGATGTCCGGTCCCGCACATCCGTGAAAAAAAAAGCCGCCCCGAAGGGCGGCTGATGTTTCGATTGAGGACTGCCGGATTACCAGGCGAAATGGCTGAAGGCTTTGTTGGCTTCGGCCATGCGGTGGACGTTCTCGCGCGTCGTCATGGCGCTGCCCTCGCGATTGAAGGCATCACACAGTTCTCGAGCGAGTCGTTGACAGGTCGGCTGGCCCTTGCCGCCACGAATGGCTTGCAGAATCCAGCGAATTGCCAGGGCCTGCTGACGCCTCTTACTCACGGCCATCGGCACCTGATAGTTCGAACCGCCGACGCGTTTTGAACGCACTTCGACGTTGGGCTTGACATTGTTTATCGCACCCTCGAACACCTCAGCAGGCGGCGTGTCCTTGATGCGCTTGCCGACGATGTCGAGGGCATCATAAAACACCTTGGACGCGACGGTCTTCTTACCATCCCACATCAGGCAGTTGATAAACTTGCTGGCCAGCTTGCTGTTGAACCGTGGATCAGGTCGCAGCTGATCGACCGACTTCGTGAATCTCTTGTACGCCATGTTCGCAATCCTCTGCCGACGGCCACAGCCGCCAAATCATCAACCTCTCGGGGCCATCTCCAGACGCGGCACTCCGCGTGCGATCGACACCGCCAGAACCAACTTCACCACTGCACCTGATAGGAATGGGACCAACCCGATGCTCACGGCCAGTGCGCCGTCACCGAGCCACCAGCCCAGCCAGCCGACACCGCAGACAAAAACCACGAATGTACCCGCCGTTGCGGCCACGATCAGACGACCCGTTCGGCGTGAATCGCCAGCTACGAGGCCGGCCACGAACGCTGCGGGAACGAAACCAGCGAGAAAACCCATCGTTGCGGGCGAGCCCGTGGCGAAAATCGGCAGACCACACAGGCCCGCTGACAAATACAAGACCTGAGATGCCGCCCCGAGGCGGGGTCCGGCCACGATACCCGCGAGAATGACCACCAGCGTTTGCAGCGTCATCGGTACCGGTGAGCCGGGCAACGGAACGCGAACTCCGGCACCCAATGCGGTCAGCAGCGCAAAGCCCGAGACAGCAATGACCGCCATCGGCAGCGAAGCCGACTGGCCGTGTCGGATTTCGGTAGTGCTCAGCGAATGCGCCATGGGCCATGAACCTCGCTGTACAATTACTTGCGCCGTTTGACGCCGTACTTGGACCGTCCCTTGTTGCGCGGCTGGTTTTCCTTGTCGCTCTCGACGCCGGCACAATCCAGCGAACCGCGAACGACGTGGTACCGCACGCCCGGAAGATCCTTCACACGACCGCCACGGACCAGAACGATGGAGTGCTCCTGAAGATTATGGTCGATGCCGCCGATGTAGGCGGTCACTTCACGACCATTGGTCAAGCGAACACGGGTGACTTTTCGCAGAGCGGAGTTCGGCTTCTTGGGTGTCTGGGTCTTGACCAGCAAACACACGCCGCGCTTCTGCGGACACGCCTGGATGTCGCGGACCTTACTCTTCTTGATAACGTCCTTGCGGCCCTTGCGCACCAACTGATTGATAGTCGGCATAAAACTTCCTCTTTACAACTCAAACTGCAGGCCGGACGGCCCACAAAGAATTCGGGATTTTAACGACTTACGTCACTCAAGGCAACCGGCCCCGGCCGCTTCGGCGCCGGTGTGTTCAAACCTGGGGACCGGCCTGGACTCTTTTTGGGTACCGTCATGCAACCCAACGCATTAAGGTCAGACGCCCGCTTCCGCCACCACCGAGCGGATGACCGCCCCCGCTCGAGGTGCTGCCCGGGGCGCAGGAATTGGAGGCCCGCGGCCACAGCCCGTGTGGTTCAGTCGTCGTCCGTGCGCAGGTCCAGCGGCACATGGTGGTGATCCCCCGGTCGCGCCTCTCGCAGCATCCGCCACAGGCAGAACGTGCACAACCCGCAGACCATCGACAAGCAGCCGACCATCATGACCATTCCGGCGCTCGACAGCTGTGGAGCGCCCGTTTGGGCAAGGATGCCGTTCATCATGCGAGGCCCTCCCGACCGGACTCTCCGGTCACCTGATCCAGAACCCGTTTGATGCGTCCACGGCACGCCAGGTCGCCCACGACAAAGACGGCCACCCAGAACAGTGCTACGCACACGAAGACCCCTCGGGCGACGCGCGCCGTGGCCTCCGCGCCGCTGCGGGCTGTCGCGGCGGCATCCGCTTGAGCGCTCAGCCAGGGAGGCAACCCATCCGCCGTCGTCGGCGCGGCGTCGGCCCCCAACAGGGTGGTGACCGCGGCGTCGAGGTCGGTGCCCTCGAGGGCGGCGTAGTCGGGATGTTGCTGAATCTCCGCCACGTACACCGCACGGGCTGCATCTCCACCCATCAGCGTTGGGCTCATCGCCCGCAGTCGGTCAGGCGCGTTGTATGTCAACCACAGCCCGAGGACGACAATCAGAAACGTCGGCGTGACATACCGGATGATCACGGCCATGAACGGTGGAAGCTCGAAGTCGGCGCCGCGATTCGTTTCGTTCAAACCCCGGCGTGCACCGATGACCCAGCCAAAGATAATCACCTGTCCCAGGCCCGCGAGAATCATCATGAACTCACACCAGAAATCGGTGAAATCCAGGGCGGTCACACCCGCACTGAAGTACATGATCGGCAGCGCCCCGAGGCCCGTGATGACGCCGAGCAACGCGACGCTGGAGCGCCGGCGAAGGCCAAAGCCGTCCTCGAGAAAAGCGATCGCCGGCTGCAGCATACTGATGGACGAGGTCACCGCGGCGACGAACAGGAGGCCGAACCACAGGGCGCCGAAAAACTGTCCACCGGGCATGAAGTGCATAATGGCCGGTACGGTGAAGAACCCCAGGGCAAAGGTGCTGTCCGGCGTGTTGCCCGGTCCCAGGAACAGAAAGGCTGCCGGAACGATGATCATGCCGCCCAGCACGACCTCGCAAAACTCGTTGGTACTCGACGAACTGAGCGAGGTCAGCACGACATCGTCATCGCTGCGCAAATAGCTCGAATAGCACAGGATCAGCCCGAAGCCGACACTGAGACTGAAGAAGATCTGCCCCGCCGCGCGCAACCAGACTTCCGGATTCCGCAGGGCGCCCCAGTCAGGATTCCACATGAATCCGAGACCGCTGTTGATGTCGCGTCCATCGACGACGTTGTCGAGAGTCAGGACCCGCACCAGCACGATGAGGGCACAGATGATCAGCGCCGGCATGGCGATCGTGCAGAATCTTTCGATACCGCGGGTAATGCCGCGATAGACAATCAAGAAGTTCACACCATAGCACAGCAGCACGAGCCACAGCATCGCAGAGCCGAACATGGCGCCGTTGGCGCCGATACCGAACGTCTCGACCGCGAAGTTGGTCGCCGCTCCGACGATACCGGCCGTTTCATGCCCGGCCTCGGCATTCTCGACTGCAGAAGAGAACAGGTCGGCGAAGCCACCGGACAGGAATTGGAAGCAGTAGCGCAGGCACAGCGCCTCGAGCAGCACGTAGTACATGTATACGACTACGGGAATGACCAGCGTCAGCGTACCGACGCCCTTGCCCAGCAGATTCCGTGATACGGCGTACATCACACCCGGACCACTGTTCTGTCGATAACGCCCCCCCATGCGCCCGAGCGTCCACTCGCACCAGGCGATCGGAATGCCGAGCAGCAGGAAGCTGATGATGTACGGGACCATGAAGGCTCCGCCACCGTTGTTCACCGCGGTCCCGGGGAAGCGCAGGAAGTTCCCGAGCCCGACTGCCGAACCGGCAACTGCCGCGACGACGCCGAGCTTGGATCCCCAATTCTCGCGTGGTTGCAGATCGAGAGGCTGATCACTCATGGGTCATGCGCCCTTGCTGCGTTGGCGGGCTTCTGCCGCACGGCGGACTTCGTCGTCGAATTCACCGTTCTTCAACCGCGTGAAGTACTCACGCGTGGCCTTCATGACCACCGGAGCGAGCATCAGCGTACCGATCATGTTCGGCACGAGCATGAGCCCCAGCATGGCGTCGGACCAGTCGAGCACCGGCCCGAGGTTCATCGAGTAGGTGCCCAGCAGGATCATGCCGACGAAGATGAACTTGTACGGCTTCACCGCCCCTTCACCAAACAGATACTCGGTGCACGTCTCGCCGTAGAAGCCCCAGCTGATGATCGTCGAGAAGGCGAAGAAAAACGCCCCGATCGGCAGAAAATAGGTCCCGAAGCCGCTGATCTGACGGTCGAAAGCGTAGGCGGTCAGCTGGACGCCTTCGCGGTGCAGGAACACGTCCTTGCCGCTGGCCAGGTGGCCCGGATCATCCGCGTGGTGCTGCACCGAATCACCGTCGATGTGGGCGGTGACCAGCCCGCCTTCGCCCACGGCGGTCACGTGCAGCTGCATCTTGTCGGCGCCGGCGCGGTCAGGATTGGGCACGTGGACAAAAAGTGTTTCACCGATTTTGGCGGCCTCTGCATCGGTGAGGTTCAACTGCACCTCGACACCACCGACCGCGGCCGGCGTCCCTGCGTCTGCCGCCACCGCCGGCGTCACGCCGACGACACGGCCAACCGCGTCACGGTTCAGTGTGCCGGTGATCAGGATGACCAGGGCGGTCATCGTACAGATGACAATGGTGTCGACGAACGGACCAACCGCGGCAACCACGCCCTCACGGATCGGTTCGTTGGTCTTGGCCGTGGCGTGAGCGATCGGGGCCGATCCGAGGCCGGCCTCGTTGGAGAAACATGCCCGCTTGACGCCCTGCTGCACGGCCTGGGCCACGGCCACACCGATGAACGCCCCGCCACCGGCCTGCACGCTGAATGCAGATTTGAAGATGTGGGCGATCATCTCGGGCACCATTTCGATGTTGGCCAGGATGACGTACAGGGCCCCGCCGATGTAAACGACGCACATCGTCGGAACCAGCTTCGACGCCACGGCTCCGATGCGCTTGATGCCGCCGAGCATGACCAGCGCGGCGAAGAAGCACATCAACCCGCCCACGGTCATCTGGATACCCAATTGGCTGGCGCGTGAAAGGCCTTCCGGGTTGAGGTTCTGAAAGAAGGTGACGACGATTTGCGCTGTCTGGTTGGCCTGAAACATGTTTCCCGCACCGACGCTGGCGCACATGCCGAGGATCGCAAACAGCACGGCCAGAACCTTGGCGAGGGCCTTCATGCCTCCGGTCGTCGCGTTGCCGCCGAGACCCATTTCGATGTAGTACATCGGACCACCACGATACTCACCGAACTTGTCCTGCTTGCGATACATGGTCGCCAGCGAGCAGGTGGTGAATTTGGTAGCCATCCCGAGGAAACCGACGATCCACATCCAGAAGACGGCCCCGGGGCCCCCTGCGGTAATCGCCACGGCCACGCCCGAGATGTTTCCCAGACCGATCGTAGCCGACAGGGCCGCACACAACGCCTGGAAGTGGGAGATGTTGCCCTCGTCCTCAGGGTTGTCATACTTACCACGGATCACGGCAAAGCCGTGAGTCAACGCCTTGAACTGGATCCCCATGGTCATGAAGGTGAACAGCAAACCGGCACCGGCCAGCAGGATCGCGACCGGCGTGCTCCACACCAACCCGGAGAACTTCGACATGAGGTCCGCAATGTCTATGTGCATGGTCTGACCTTGATCTGGTGTATCGACGGGTGAACCGAAGTTGAGCTGCCGTCGTCGGATGCAGCATTTTGCGACCGGTTCGAATTGGGGGCTGAGCGTACTGGCCCACCGCCGTTAAATCAAGCAACGTCGCACGCGCTGAACGTTGAGCCCCATGGCCCGTACACTCAAGGACCTCAGCCGCGAGATCATCGATTGCCGCAAGTGCCCGCGGTTGGTCCAACATTGCGCCACGGTGGCCAGAACACGGCGGCGGGCCTACATCGACCAGACGTACTGGGGGCGTCCCGTGCCGGGTTTCGGCCCGGCTCGAGCCCGCATCGTCATCGTTGGCCTGGCTCCGGGGGCCCATGGGGCCAACCGAACTGGACGGGTGTTCACCGGCGACGCTTCGGGCGATTTCCTCTACCCCGCCCTGTTTCGAGCCGGTCTGGCATCCCAACCACAGTCGACTGGCCGCAATGACGGATTAAAACTCAATAATTGTTACATCACGGCGGCGGTCCGCTGCGCCCCGCCCGACAACAAGCCGACGTCCGAGGAACGGGTGGCGTGCAGTGCCCATCTTGCCCGCGAACTGACGTTGCTGCGCAACGCCCGTGTGTTTCTCTGTTTGGGCCGCATCGCCTTCGACGAACTGCGGCGCGTGTGGACCATCCGCGGAGCCGGCTTCGGTCACGGTGTCGAATTCGACTGGCCTGCCGGGCGGGTGGTCTGCTCCTACCACGTCAGCCGGCAGAACACCCAGACGGGCCGCTTGACGCCCGAGATGTTCGACGCAATCCTTCGTAGGGTGGTGGATCTGGCCCAAGCCTGAACACCCGAAGAGATGGGCCTTGACGCCGCCACACCAATCACATAACCTGATGGCGGCGTTACTTTTCTGGAGATTCTCACATGATCCGATCGACGTGTCTGGCAGCTGTGGGTATCGCAGTGTTCCTCGCGGGCTGCAAACAGGACAAGGAGGCGGTTTACCTCCACGACGTCGACGTTTCCGACAACGCCCGCCAGCCGCTTCCTGCGAGCGGATTGCGCCTGACGTACAACGCCGATCTCACCAAGGTCAGGGTCGGGCCCGACCCCGATCTCTCCGACCTCAGACCGCCACGTAAGTTCTCCGACGAGGATGCCGAGACGATCAAAGGAATCCCCGGTGAAATGATCGAAGCGATGGAAGAGAATGCGTGGGAGGATATCCCTTCTTACTTCGTGCCCGACCAGGAAGAGCAGCTCCAGAAGTTCGTTCCGCTGGTCACGCCTCTCATGGACAAGATCACGGCGCTGAACGAGACCGTCACCGAAAAACTCGGCCCCCCGCCATCGGCGATGCCCGGCACGCCCAGCATGGATCCAGCCGCACAACTCGCGATGGTCAAGGAGGCCGTTGATCTTGCCAGGATAGATCCGGTCGACGGTGAAAACGCTGTCATGACCATTGTCCTGGAGGCCGCACAGGGCGCCGCCCTCAAGCTACCCTTCACCTTGATCGAAGGCGAATGGTACATCGCCATTCCTCAGTTCCCGGCTGCCGAGCAGATCGACACAATCGTATCGATGGCCGAGAGCGTCGCCCCCAGCGTCACGACGACCCTCGAGAGCATTCAGGCCGAAGTCGACGCCGGAACGATCAAAGATTACGGTACGCTGCAGGTCAAGGCGATGACGGCCCTGGCACCCGTCATCGGTCAAATCTCCCAGATGGGCCAGAACATGCCTTCGGCTGATCCTTCAGATGAAGATTCGGGAGCGGATGACGGGGCGGCAGACGAAGGTGAAGACGGGGACAAGTGAACGCCGCGCCGCTGCATGCTGACCATCCCTTGCGCGCTCACTCGACGGCCGAAGCGGGCTTCTATCTCATGCTCATGCCCTGTCCGACCTGTGGCGCCGGCCGCCTCGAAGAACACGCTCGCGCTGAGGTCTCACGCCACATCGATGTGGTCATCGACCTCACTGCACGCTGTCATGCCTGCAAAGCGACCTGTGCCATTCGCTTCCGGATCGACCCCGACGCCTCCTGTTCGGAGCTGGTAGATGTGGCCCAATGGTTGACGCTGGCCCACGGCTTCATGACCAGTCCGCAGAAAACTCCGGCGGCCGATCGGGCGCGCAAGCTGCAGGCGGCGATGTGCCTCGACGAAGCCCTCAAGTTCTATCACGAAGACAACGACCTGCCGCCCGATGACGCCTTCTTCGATCCTGAGCGACGATCTCGGGCCCTCGACAATCCGCGTCCGTTCCTCCGTACGGTTCTTCTCGATGCCCGTCGCAGACTCCCCTCCGGCACGGCCGGAGCTGAATGAGTGCCGCCAGCGGTCGACTCGGTGGTGGCTGAAGGGCCGGGCCAGACAGAAACTCACAGCCACCAACCGAGACCATTCGCGGTGGTCGTTTGACTGCCTTTTCGACGATCACCTAGAATGACGCGCTTCCGATCGTCCAACCCACGGCGCGGCCGAACGATGTACGGAGGGGCCCCGCGGGGCACACCATGGTCACGGTTCAGGACATCTGCGAGCATCTCATCAACCACGGCATGCCTACGGAGGTCGAAGGCGACGCTACGCGCAGGATTGCCGCTGTCGCCACCCTCGAAGAAGCCACGCAGGCCGACGTGAGTTTCCTGGCCAACCGTAAGTACGAGAAGGCCCTTGCCGAGACGGCGGCGGGTGCGGTTATCCTCAATGAGGATGCCTCCGCGCCCGATACGACGACTGCTTTGCGGACTGCGGACCCGTACGCGGCGGTCACCGCTGCGATCGTGTTGATCCATGGACACAGGCAACATCCCCAATGGGGCGTACACGACCAGGCCACGATCAGCCCATCCGCAACCCTCGGTGCCCATGCCAACATCGGGCCGCACGCAGTCATTGAGGACGACGTGGTCATCGGCGACCATGCGGTGGTTTACCCGGGCGCATACGTTGGGCGTGGCTGTCGCGTTGGCCACAACGTCGTTTTGTATCCGTCCGTCGTGCTCTATGAGAACACAATCCTGGGTGACCGGGTCAGTATTCATGCCGGCACGATCATCGGCGAAGACGGTCTCGGCTATGCACCGGTCGCAGGAGAATGGGTCAAGATTCCGCAGGCCGGCACGGTCATCATCGAAGACGACGTAGAAATCGGCGCGAGCTGCACGATTGACCGCGCGACGCTTGGCTCGACGGTCATCGGTCGCGGATGCAAGTTCAGTAATCTGATCGCCATCGGACATGGCACCAAAATCGGAACATGCTCCCTGTTGGTCGCGCAGGTGGGTGTCGCGGGTTCTGTCCACGTGGGTGAACATGTCCAGATCGGCGGACAAGTCGGTGTCGCCGGTCATCTGACGATTGGCAATGATGTTCGCATAGGCGCCAAAGCCGGGGTCATTGCCGATATTGCGCCAGGAGAACATGTCCTCGGACAACCGGCCATTCCCGCGCGCGACGCCCGTCGAGCGGCGTCCTTGACCGCCAAGCTTCCGGACATGCGCCAACGGCTGAAGGCGATGGAGGCCGAGCTGGCGGCACTTCGAGAGGCACTCGAAAGCAAGCACTGACTCGAAACGACTCACATATGTTCTTGAATCGTCAACCGACATCGGAGAATGCATTCGGCCTGATCTGCGGCGGCGGTCGCTTCCCTATCATGGTTGCGGAGGGTGCCAAACGTCAGGGCCACCATGTCGTGGCCGTTGGGATGCGCGGCCTGGCCGACCCCGTTCTCGCCGACCTCGCCGATGAGTTCTATTGGACCAGTCTCGTGCGACTCGGGCAGATGATTCGGATTCTCAAACGCCGCGGTTGCCGCGAGGCGATTCTCGCCGGATCGGTCCGCAAATCAGATATGTACACCAGAAGTGGCCTGGGCCGCATCCTGCACTATTGCCCCGATTGGACGACTTTCCGGTTGTGGTTTTTCAGGACAGTGGACAAGCGACCGGATACGATGCTGACCGCGATCGCCGATCAGTTTGCAGACAGGGGAATTGTCGTGGAAGAATGTGTGAGGTTTACCCAGGAAGCCATGGCCCCTGACGGCGTCATGACCGGCAAGCGACCCAATGCCAGCCAGGAGCGTGACATCGAATTCGGTTGGCGTATCGCCAAGGAACTCGGTCGCCTCGACATCGGCCAATCGGTCGCGGTCAAAGAGCAGGATGTCATCGCCGTCGAAGCCATCGAAGGCACCGATCGTATGATCGAGCGGGCCGGTGTGCTGTGCCGTTCGGGCGGTTGGTGTCACATCAAGGTCAGCAAACCGGATCAGGACATGCGCTTCGATGTGCCCACGATCGGTCCGGACACGATCGAAAACTTGCACCGCCACGGCGCACGCGTGTTGTGCGTCGAGGCTGGCAAGACCATGGTCATCGACGCAGACAAGATGATCGAACTCGCCAACAAGTACGGTATGGTGGTCGTCGGGCGCCACGCACCCGTGACCAGCTAGAGGAGCGCCGGCACGCGCACACCTCAACCCGACGGACAATCAGACCCGGCCCCCGGTTGATTCAAGTCTCTCGAATCCCCAGGATTTCAAGGTTGGGATAGTTGGCGTACTGCTTGAGCAGCGCGCGGCCTTCTTCGGCGCTGTTGGCGTAGAGCACGTAGCGTTGAACGGGGCCGGGCTTTTTCTCACCCTGCTTGGTATAACGGAAGGAGATCGTGTACCTCTTGCTCATGCAGCCAATATAACCCACCATCGACCCACCCGCCAAGTGCAGCGCCCCCCCCCAGATCCCGGTTCCAACTCAGGCGCACAACGACATCTCGCCGCCACCGCTCCATCGCCAGAATCTATTCGGCGTGTTGAACTTACATCGAAGACCCCGGCCGTAAACGGGCCCCGATGGCGCAGCAGACTTGTGAGTCATTCCAAAATCACTACCGCCGAACCGCGTGTTCGACCGATGGATGCTCAAGACCTCGGGGCCAACGCCCCTCACAATATCCCACGCTCCAACCGCGGAGGAACCGGACATGAGTAAGAACACCTGGATCATCGTCGCCGCAGCTTTGGCACTGACGGCTAGCATCGTGGTTGGCAAGTCATGGACGCTGCAAAAAATGGCTGGCGTCCTGCCGCTCAACGCCCTGAGCCAACCTGCCCCGGAAGTGGCCCAACCGGAGCCGCCCATGGCAGTCAGTCCGATTCTGGTCATGGCTGAGCCGCAGATCATCGAGGACGTGACCGAGGAAGACTATCCCTGCGAACTGGACGTCGAAGAACAGGTCGATCCCAATGAAGATGGCTGGACGGTGACCGTTGTACATGGCACCCGCGTCGAGACAGTGCACTACGGCGATGCGCGCGACAAGCGCTTCGTTCCATGACACGTGTCACCACGATTTACATACGAAGGCGTGTCGATCACCTGCGATCGGCACGTCTTTTTTGATGAAAGAACTCGACGAGCACCTCAGCGCAGTCGGGCTGCAAGACACCCGGCGTGACCAGGTAGCGATGATTCAAGCGCGGATCTTCGTGGATGGAAAACAGCGTGCCACACGCCCCCGCCTTGGGATCGTGCGTTCCATACACCACCCGCGTGATCCTGGCTTGCACCAGTGCTCCCGCACACATCGGACAGGGCTCGAGCGTGACGTACAGTGTGCAGTCGATCAGTCGCCATGACTGCATGTGCTCGGCGGCAGCTGTAATCGCTATCATTTCAGCATGGGCCGTGGGGTCATGCAGGCGCTCGCGCTGATTGTGCCCCCGTCCGATGATCTGGCCGTCATGAACAACGACTGCCCCCACCGGGATCTCTTCTTCTTCTGCCGCCGCGCGGGCTTCGATCAACGCCGCGCGCATGAACTTCTCGTCAACGGCATGATCGATCATGCCTTCCGGATGTACGTCCATGGTGGTTCCTCGTGACCAGAGGCTCGAGAGACAATTTCGATTACGGATTGTGCGAGACGATCCTCGCTCGATCAAGCCCCGCAGATGGGAAACACGCTGGCTACCTGGCCCGCATCTTGACTGCGCCGATGCGTAGAGGAAGCGCAGGGGCCGGATCGAGTTCGATCCGCGCGGTCGAAGCCGTAGCGAACAGGTATGTGCGGTGGCTGGGGTCGTCGACACTGTCGAGCACATCGATGACGAAATCGCCCGCCGCTCGGCGGCTGGCGCGGTAGGTGAACGTAGCAAGGTACGCCCCGGCCGGCGCGGGAATACCGGCAGAATCCAAACCGGCCACCATTTGGCCGGTGAAGACGTTGAACGCGCTCCACGCACCCCGTTGGTGGTACGCCCAATCCTTGCGTTCGTGAATCGAGATGTCCTCGAGCACCAGGTGCCCGTTGGACCCTCCTGAGGCCTCAAGGTGCAGTTGGTATCCGCGCAGATCGGCGACGGGCTCGGCCAGGAACACGTCAACCTCGAAGAGCGCTCCAGGCCGGACGTCGCCAGCGCTCGACCGCAGACCGAGCGCAGCCTGGGTGACCTCACCCGCGTCGGCGTCGACTGTCGGCATCGGCCCACCGTCAAGAGGGCAAGTGCACGACGTGGTACCCGCAAACGCATTCAATGCCGCGAAAGCGTCGTTGCCATCGCATACACCGTCGGGCGCACAATCACCAAACGGTCCTCCGGAATCGACGTTCATCGCCACCGGTGGATCATCTTCACATGAGTACCCTGGAATCTGTCCGGCATCGACGTCGGCAAAGCAGTTCAATGCGTGGAACCGATCGTTGCCATCGGCCGTACCATCAGGAAGACACGCGCCGAATTGCCCGCCCATGTCTGCAAACACGATGGCGGTTCCCAGACACTGACCACCTGAACACGCACTGTAGAGGCAGCCGTCATCGCGGATCCCATCGTTATCGAGATCCGCACAATCTGCTGCAGCCAGACAGCCACCTTCCGTCACCGTGCCCACGAGCGTCAGGGTCAGATCGTCTCCCACAGAACTGCCGGGAATCGCTTCGTCGGCGACGCTGAACGTGTAGACCGCCTCGAAGTCGCCCACCACACCACCGTGGTCGAAGGTCGCGGTGAACGCCATGCCGGAGCCGCCTGCCAGATTCTCGAAAGGTGTCACATCGGTCAACATCTCGGCGGTGTCGCCACTGCCGGAAATCGACAGCAGCTGCAGGCCGGCAGTCAAACCACTCGTCGTTTCGAGGTTGTAGATGTCGAAACCCAATTGGGCCGGACCGCCACCTCCGAACACGATGCCGAAATCAATGGTCAACTCGTCGAGGTTCTGAATGGGCGAAAACGATCCATCAGAATAATCCAGGGCCAAGACATCGAGCATGATCATGTCGTCCGCATCGTCCACGCCCTGGGCCGGACCATCCGATGTCAGGTCGGTATTGTCGATCAGAACAACGCCGGAGTAGGCCACCGGGGTCGCGGTCGATGGCACGGTCAACTCGAGTTCCGCGTCCTGCACGCCGGACACGAATGCCCGCCCCTGGCCACAGCCATTACACAACACGTCGCCGAATGGCACGGCATCATATGTCGTAGGAGTCGACCCCGACTTGTTCAGCGTGACGACTATTTCGGGCGGAGCCTGCGCACCGGCGATGAACCGTACGACTTCGGTCCACACGGAACCGCCATCGCTCTCGGGGATGGCACCGACGAACAAGGTCGTATCATTGTCCACAGGTCCCCAGATGGCCCACACGAATTCGGGATGATCGATGAACGGGTTGCGATTACCCTGGTAATGCTGCGGATTGTCGGCAGAACTGTACACCAGATGGTTCCGTCGGCGCTCGATGTCGTCGACTGCGTCGCTGTAATGCCACTCGAGCATCCGGGTGAGATCACCCATCTGGTTCGGGCCCGGCATTCCACTGACCAGCTGAAGATCTTCGGTCGAGCTGTCCGAACCGTCATAGCGCACGGCCATGTAGAAGCAGGCCCGGGAACAGTCTCCCCGATCATTGACGCCCGGGAGAGCCAGGGCTTGCGGATCCCAATATCCACTTCCGATCCCGAACGGCTTGTTGCCGCGACTGCTGTTGACCGATGGATTGGCCGGGCGAAGGTTGAACTGATCCGAATTGTCCGGTCCTGAACTGTCGATGCCCCAGCTCCGCGGCCACTGGTGCTCGCGATTCCAGGTGACACCCGCATCCCACTGCCCAAGGACGGCAATGCCACTGTAAATCAGGATGACGTCATCCGGATCAGCAGGATCCTGGTCGAGCAATTGCAGCGAATCGCGCGCGTCGCCGTACGACCGCACGACATGATTGTCGATGATGTCATGCAAGTTGTCTGCGAGGACAGACCCCACCCCGACCGCCGTCGAATAGTAGTTCGCGGGCGGAGCGTAGGGGTCATCTCCGGCGTAAGCCGAACCTGCGGCCCAGCTGATGACGAGAACCACCCCTGTTGTGATTGAGGTGCGGGTCGAGAACTTTGGCATACTCCACCTGTTATAGTCCAAATGGTGGATTTGGACCACAGGTTTTTCAATCCCCGCACGGCCCCGCCGCCTGCGCCGCGATCAAAGTAAGCTCTTGTAAATACTAATCTTACGATCCCAGGCGTCGGGGACGCGCACGTGCGCGGCGGCGACACCTCCGTAACCGGGCGCCGCGCCGGTGGCAAATTCGACCGTTAGGCGGCCGCACCTGTTGTCGTTGAGAGCCTGGGGTCAGGGCCTATACGCTGAGGAGCGCAATGATGAACATCGCAACAATGATGACCGCAGAGCACCGCAAACTTCATCGCATCGACTTGCAGGCCGCCGCCGTCGGCGCCGGGTCGGTGGTCGTGGAATGGATCACGGGAATCCCGTGGTTCGTTGCGCTGGTCATCCTGGCCATCGCCGCAGCGGTCTGGGCGACAAGAATGACACAGTTCCAACAGGTCCTGCGCTTCACGTTCTTCTACGCGGCTGCGTCGACGTGTGTGGAGATGGCTCGCGTGGTGCTGCACACCCGCGCGCTCGATGTCTTGTTGGTGACCGGCGTGACGGTCTACATCATGACGGCGATCATGGCATTCTCAGTCCTGGCCATCGGCTTCGTCGTCGCCCACCACAAGACCCTCAAGAATCGATTTCTGTCATGACCAGCCACTGCTGCACGCGGGGCGCGGAGCGACCCACCGGTCGTCACGCGCCCCGTGTGTGCGCGGTGATGAATGGGGCCTGCAACGGGCGTCGCCAGCAGCACCACCAAGCTGCTCTTCCCCCCTGAGTCCGGCGGCCACGAACTCGGCCTCTCCAAGATATTGGGCGAGGAGGGATTCGAACCCTCACGGGCCTTTCGGCCCAGGGGATTTTAAGTCCCCTGCGTCTGCCATTCCGCCACACGCCCGGATGGTAGCGGCCAATAGGTTACGACAGGGATGGGGGCTGGACAACAGCGAGGTGGGCAGAATTGTGGCAGTAGCAGGTTGCATCTGGGTAGTTACCCGGCGGCTACGATACGGGCCATTGCAGCCGTGAGTGTTTGTTGTATGTCGCCCGTGTAGTGCTTCTTGACGACCTCGAGGAAGAGGCGACGGAACAGTGCCGACACCGGAAGAATGACCGCAGCAGCAGCGACGAATACCCCCGACAGAGCCATCCAGCATAACACGAGATTGTGGTCCAAACGCAAGAGCAACTCCGTCATTCTACAGGGCAGTCCATCGGCCTGCCGACCACAAGTCCACACTCCGGGCACTTCTCAGGTGTGCCGTTCAGATTGTACTTGCACCTGATGCAGAATCCATCAGGGTAGTAGAACCAGCGCTTGGTGAGCCACATGTATGTCGCGAACGCGTAGAACATGAATGGCATCAGTGTAAGAAGGATGTACCAGTTCACGTACAAGCTCCATCAGTTCGATGTACAACATGCCAGGTGCCTGAGGCCAAACGGTGGCAGAGTTGTAGCAGGAGCGACCGTTCAAAACGGCTCAAGTTGACACATGGTGGCACAACTGTCGAAAGCAAGAAATGGACACAACCTGCACCACCACAATCCTTTACTCACGTTCGCTCATCATCGCGCAATTTGCCTTGGCCGATTTTAAGTCCCTGCGTCTGCCATTCCGCCACACGCCCGGATGCACAATGAAAAATATCAGGTTGAAGACGGCCGAGCAATGAAACCGGCGGAATGGAGTCAGATGCTATGAGCTGCGCTGTCGGGTTCTGTGTTCGAGTACAACTCGCTCGCGAGTCTCGCTCGTGCCTTCGCCGTGCCCGTTGGATACGCGAAAGAACCGTCGTAACGCTCCCTCCGCGGTCGCGTCACTGAGACCTGGCGTCAATAACCGGGCACACCTCAGCCCGCTGCGTTTGCCTTTCCCCCACGCGCGCACACGCCCTCGTTGTACGGGGCTGTCCTCGGCCTGCCGCCCACGAGCCCACCCTGCGGACTCTGCACGACAACAGAGCGGGTGGCGTTCCTATAACAACTCGGTCTGCATGGATATCGAGGGTTCTGCAGGAGGTGAGACCGACTCGCGCAACGATATATACGAGGATAGTTGAAAGACCCGAACTACGACCGGCCCGTGGACTCCTCACCCGCGGCCCGGCGCGTTGACATGGATGCCGCCGACAGTGCGGTGTGCGTTAACTTGACCAGCGATTGAGATTGGTGCTCATGGACAACGTCATTTCTTCGCCTGTCTGTATTCCCGAATTGGCCGCCGACACGAAACCGAGGGCGGCCGGTGCGCCCTTCATCGTTTCCTGGGTGCTGTTCAGCGCTATAGCCGGGTTCTACCTGGCGGCCGCGTTGCGCGCGCCGATGTTGTACATCTGGGGCACGTATGAGGATCTGGTTGGCGAATGGTTCCAGTTCTGGTGTTTCGTTGGCACGTTCCTGATGAGTGTGCGCTTGATCTGCACGCGCTGGCGCTATCGCTGGTTCTTTGGTTTGCTGGCACTGGCGACGTTCTACGTGGCCATGGAAGAAATCTCCTGGGGACAGCGCGTCTTTCAATGGAACTCGCCCGACCTGTTCAAGCAGCACAACCTGCAGGGTGAGACCAATCTGCATAACTTCTTCACCGGGCCATACAAGACGATGTTGAAGGAGGCGATTTCGTGGAGTCTGGGCTTCGCGCTGATCGGGTATGGCCTGGTCTATCCGCTCACCGTGCGTTTCGGATGGCGACCGGCGATGCGGCTCGACGACATCGGCTTCGCTGCGCCTCCGTTGGCAGCAAGCCCGTTCTTCGTCATGGGAGGGGTGCTGGAGACCGGCCCGTTTAGTTTCAACGAGGGCGAAGTCGCCGAGATCATGGTCGGCTGCGGGATCATACTGACAGTTGGACACTACGTCTATACCTGGCGCCACGGGCTGGCAGAGGATCCGATGTGGACCGCACGGTCATCCTGGTCGCTGGGGGCCCGTATGGTGATCGCAGTTACCCTGCTGACGCTGCTGGCAGGCGGGACGACCTGGGCCATGTACCGGACTGAACCTGGACGTGAACGCATCGATCAACACATCGAGAACGGTATCGCGAAATTTGCCGGACGTTATCGCAAGTACGAGAGATGGGACATGGCCGCAATGCTGTATACGCGATTGCATGAGCTACGACCCCACAGCATGTCGACGCTGCGCAAGCTCGCAGCGACGCAACGCGAACTTGGGAACGAGGCAGCGTTCGCGATGTACGCGAACCTGGCCCTGGAACACGACATGGAGCGTTACGATGCCGACCCGACATCGGCCTCGGTCAACCGTTCCCTCGCTCGAACCTATTGGCTCCTCGAGCGCGACGACGATGCCGAACTGCACATTGGAACAGCCCTGAGCATTGGCGAACAGCGCATCACGGATCATCCCGATAGCGCGGCCGCGTGGTACTCATACGGCCGGACGCTCGAACTCATGGGCCACGATGCGCAGGCTGTCGAAATGTTCAAGCACGCCTGGGATCTGGAGCCGACCACTAGCAAGTACAAGAAGGCATATCTCAAGACCGAGATCCGCACTGTCCAGCCGGGCCACTGACAGTGCGCCCTGGGCCGAGAGACGCGCTCAACTTGGATCAACGGCCCCACGAGGCCCGGAGTGTCGACCACCCGACGGTGAGATAACCTACAGCGAACATCAGCAGGAAGGGGCTGCCAATCCACAATCCTCCCGGCGCGATGCTGAGCCCGAGACACACCAGCAGATAGGACCCCAAACCCAGTTCGATCCATGGCTGCAGTTTGAAACTGCGCAATGGACGGTAGCCGGCGTTATTGACGTTCACGGTGCTGTCGGTCGCATATTTCGGTGTCCGGATGAACTCACTGGGGCGTCCGGCGAAACCTTGCATCATGGCCCAGGCATTGTTGAGTGCAATGCCGATGCCCAGGCTCATGATTGCTGGCAACCACTTGATGCTCTCCCACCAGCCGCGGTTGAGCTCACGCTGGCTGCAGACATAAAACGTTCCGGCGGAGAACGTCGCCAGCAGAAGGATTGAAAAACCGCCGACCACCCGGGCCAAGACGTCGTGGTCGCCCGTCATGGTCCCCAGGATGTAGACTGCCGGAAAGACCAACAATGTCAGTAGAACCACGAAGGGGTAGACCACGTTACTCGTGAGGTGGAAAAAGGCCTCGAGCTTGATCCGCCAGGGCTGTTGTGAACGCAGCATGGTTGGCAGCAACTTGCGACATGTCTGGGCTCCACCCTTGGTCCACCTGAACTGCTGGGCCTTGAACGCGTCCATGACCGGTGGCAATTCCGCCGGAACCGCAGTGTATTGCAGGAACAAGAAATTCCAGCCCTTGAGTTGCGCGCGATAGGACAGATCGAGGTCCTCGGTCAACGTGTCATGCTGCCACCCCCCGGCGTCGACAATGCATTCACGTCTCCAGACACCGGCGGTCCCGTTGAAACTCATGAACCGCCGCGAGCGATTGCGGGCCCCGTGCTCCATGATGAAATGGCCGTCGAGCAGCACTGCCTGCGCGCGGGTCAACCACGACTGCTCCCTGTTGAGGTGCTCCCACCTGACCTGCACCATCCCCGACGTTCGACTGCGTAAAGAAGTGTACCGTGCTGTGCAGGATGTCACGCGTCGGAACGAAATCAGCATCGAAAATACAAATCAAGTCACCGGTTGCCGTAGCCATCCCGGCCTGCAGGGCACCCGCCTTGTATCCCGTGCGGTCGTCGCGGTGAATCAGCTCAATGTCGTGCCCGCGACCACGCATCTCATCAACGACTTCGCGGGCCAGCTCATGAGTGTCGTCGGTCGAATCATCGAGTACCTGGACCTGCAGCCGGTCGGAAGGGTAGTCGATGGCGCAAGCCTTCTCGATGATCCGCCGAGCCACGAAGCGTTCGTTGTACATCGGCAGCTGCACCGTCACGCGGGGCAAGTCCGTGAAGCACGCGTTCAACCGGGGCACGGCGGCGCGATGGCGGTAGTACAGCCAGACCAGTGCGTAGCGGTGCAGGCCGTAAACGCTGACAACCACCAGAACGACTGCATAGACGAGCAGGACGCCCCACTCAATTGGTGTCAATTCTGAAAACAAAGATGACCTCGCCCGGCCGTGTATCGACCCCAATCATTGACCGCGGTCGTCAATGGTGTGGGACAGCTGCTGTGCGATGGATTCCGCCCGACCCTCGGCGTATTGCTGCGGTCTCCAACGATAACCCAGACCGTCGTCATCGTGGCGGGGAATCATGTGAAAGTGGACGTGAGGGACTTCCTGCCCGGCGATCGTACCGTTGTTCTGCAGGACATTGAAACCGGCGGCGCCGGTCACGCTGCGCAGGGCAGCTCCCAGCTTCGGGAGCACGCGTCCGAGGTGGGCAGCGGTCTCCGGAGGGACGGTGTCGAGCGTCTCGGCATGCGGCTTGGGGATGACCAGGACATGCCCCTCTGCCAGAGGTGCAATATCCAGGAAGGCGAGGCAGGCATCGTCCTCATAGACTTTGTGGGCCGGCACTTCGCCTTGTACGATCCGGCAAAAGATACAATCGCGGCTTGCGCTCATGGCAGCAGGTTGGTCCCCGAGCGATGTGTTTGAACAGTCAAACCGTCACCGTCATTGGCCGCCAGGATCGCCCTACTCGTCGGATGCGGGCGGAGCCCCGTCGTCGGTCGTCGGAGCTGCAGGCTTGGTCGCCGCGCCGCCCTTCTTGACCAAACGCTTGACCGCCGAGTAGCGCGCTTTGGCTCGGGTCTTCCGCGCCGATCCACGCGCCTTGGGCACGTTGGTCGGTACCGCTTCCTCTCCGAGGAGTTGGATGATCGCCCGACAACCATTGTCACCAATGCGGCGACGCGACAACTTGATGATACGTGTGTAACCGCCTGAGCGATCCTCGAAACGCTCGGCCACCGCAGTGATCAAGCGATGGCTGACCGCTTCAGTAGTAAACGGCAAGTTCCCGCGGGCTTCACCCGTGCGATGGTGCCGGCCGGAGCGCGATTGACGCACTGAGCGGCGCTGGGCATCGCTCATGTCATCGTATTCGCCCTGGTTGTCCTTGGGGATCAGAAAACGCTCGCCCATCAACCGATGGATACGGCGCCGCGCCCCGAGATTGCCTTGCCGGGCCTGCTTCGCGAGGGTAATGAGCCGCTCAGCGAAAGGCCGCAGATCCTTGGCCTTCTCCAGGGTCGTAATGATCTGACCATGTTCGAACAGACTCTGGGCCATATTGCGACGCAACGCCTTGCGATGCTCCATGGTCCGGCCGAGTTTGCGATGTGCGACTCTGTGTCTCATAGCAATATGCCGTCAAGAAATAACCGTTGATTGATCAATCATGGGATTCACCGCAGGCGGCTCATCCGTATCGTGCACGGCGGGCGGCTCGGCACCCTCCGGCTTCAATTCCATACCAAGCGTGAGGCTCAGCTCTGCAAGCTTACGCTTCACTTCTCGCAGTGACGTCTTTCCGAAACTGCGTACACGTAGCAGATCGTTCTCCGTGCACCTGACCAACTCGCCAACCGTCGTCAACCGCGCCGATTCTAGACAGTTGTTGGCCCGGACCGAAAGATCCAGATCCGCGATCTTGAGATCGAGTTTGGCCTGCATGTCGGCATCGACCGTTCCGCTGGTCGGCTGACGCTCGGGCATTGGCATGTCGACATTGTCATCGCCCATCTCGTGATATTGCACGAATGGGTTGAGGTGCTTGCGGAGAATCTTGGCAGCCTCCACGAGCGTGTCCTCAGGGTGCATGGTCCCGTTGGTCCACACTTCGATGCTCAGACGGTCGTAATTCGTGCGCTGTCCCACGCGTGTATCCTCGGTCTTGTACCGCACGCGCGTAACCGGCGAGAACGACGAATCGATGGGAAACCACCCGACCTCGGCGTCGCCACCGAGGTTGTCCTCAGCGGGCCTCCAGCCACGACCTTTGTCAACGACCATCTCGAGCAGGAACGGAACGTCGTCCGTCAAGGTCGCAATGTGGAGCGTCTTGTTGACGATATCGATGTTCGCATCAGCCTCGATATCGCCGGCTGTTATCTGCCCCTTCGCATTCCGTTCGATCTTCATGGTCGCGGGCTGATCGCCATGTAGATCCAAGGCCAGTTTCTTAATGTTCAAGACGATGTCGGTCACATCTTCGAGTACGCCATCCAGGGAGGTGAACTCGTGCGGAGCACCGGCGATCTTGATACGTGTGACTGCTGCACCTTCCAGGCTCGACAACAAGATCCGGCGCAGACTATTGCCAACAGTCGTTCCGAAACCGCGTTCAAACGGTTCGATCGTAAACTTGGCATATAAATCTGTTCCGCTCTTCTCGTCGCGGACCACCTGATTTGGTAGTTCCAGACCTCTCCAGCGAATCCGCATAACCAGGTTCTCCTAATCGGTTGTGCCCCGGTCGGCGCTCCCTCGCGCCGGCCACACAACCTTGGGGCTATCGGCTACACATCTCGACGATCAGCTGTTCTTCGACCGGAATCTGAACGTCATCCCGCGTCGGCATGGCGCTGACCGTGCCTTCAAGCTTCTCGGGTACCAGCTGCAACCAGCCCTGGGACCCGGCTCCCCCACAGGTCTCGAGATTGAAGCGCACATATTTTTGACTGCGTTCGTTGTTGCGTACTGAGACGCGATCACCCACGTTGACCTGAAAACTCGGACGGTCCACACGCCGTCCGTTGATCTCAATGTGGCCATGAGTGATCACTGAACGCGCGGCCTTGGGCGACGCAGCGAAGCCCAGTTTACGGACCACGTTGTCGAGCCGCCGTTCGAGAAGCTGGAGCAGAACCTCGCCGGTGTTCCCGCGAGCCCGTTCAGCCTGCTGGAAGTATCGCAGGAACTGCTTCTCGAAGAGGCCGTAATAGCGTTTGACTTTTTGCTTTTCACGAAGACGAATGCCGTACGTCGTGCCCTTGCTGCGACGCCAGAAATGCATACCGGGCGGCCGGTTGCGGTTCTGGCGTTCCATCGGACACTTCGCGGACGTGCAGCGAGTGCCCTTGAGCATAAGCTTGATGCCCTCGCGACGACACAGTCTACAAACAGGACCGATATACCGTGACATGCTCTAAACCTCTTCAGACTCTGCGCTTCTTCGATGGACGACAACCGTTGTGCGGCAGAGCCGTGACATCCTCGATGGACTGTACGCGAATACCGGCCGCCTGCAGTGCAGTGATGGCCGACTCACGACCCGAACCCGGTCCTTTGACTTTGACCTCGACCTCGACGATACCGTGCTTTCGCGCCGCATGAGCACAGGTTTCCGCCGCGCGCTGGGCGGCGAACGGCGTGCTCTTACGCGTGCCTTTGAAGCCAACGGTCCCTGCCGACGCCCAGCACAGTGTTTCACCGTTGGTGTCGGTAATCGTGATCATGGTATTGTTAAATGTCGCCCGAATATGGGCCACGCCCCGCGCGACATTGCGTTTGATCTTCTTCTTGCCGGACTTAGCCACGTTGCATCTCCTTCACGCCCTTCTTGCCCGCAACCGTCTTCTTCGGTCCCTTGCGGGTCCGGGCGTTCGTGCGGGTGTGCTGGCCACGGGTCGGCAAACCACGGCGGTGGCGCAGGCCTCGATAGCATCCAATGTCGCGCAGCCGAGCGATATTCTGCTGCACCTGACGACGGAGCTGCCCTTCAACGACGTGATCTTTCTCGATCACGCCAGCAATGGTAGCAACCTCTCCTTCCGTCAAGTCCTTGGCCGGGGTATCTTCGGCGATACCGGCCTTGGCGCAGATGGATTTGCTTGTGGTATGCCCGACGCCATAGATATAGCGCAGGGAGTACACGATCTTCTTGTCCTTCGGGAGGTCAACTCCGGAAATACGCGGCATGGCCGATCTCCTGGTTACCCTTGCTTCTGCTTGTGCCGCGGATTGGTGCAGATCACGCGAACGACGCCCTTACGGCGAATGATCTTGCAGTTACCGCAAATCCTCTTGACGCTGCTACGAACTTTCATGATTCATCTCCAGCTCAGTCAGCTGCAGCCGTTCCAGCTCTGAGACAAGCCGGAATCTACACGCTGTCCTCACCTGCCATCAGTCAGCACGTCACTACCGTGCTCGGTCAATGCGATCGAGTGCTCGAAATGAGCCGCCCACGACCTGTCACGGGTCACGACTGCCCAGAAATCTCGATCTTTGTAATCCACATCCCGCACACCCATATTGACCATCGGCTCGACCGCCAGAACCATCCCCGGTTTCAGCGTGAAGTCATTGCGCACTTGCACGCGGTCACTGTAGTTCGGAACTTTGGGTTCTTCGTGCATCTCCTGGCCGATGCCATGCCCGACGAATTCGCGGACAACGGAAAAGCCGCAATCCTCGGCAAGGGCCTGCATCTGCCTGGCTATCGAACTCCACCGGACACCCGGCTTCATTTCCTCAACAGCCAGATCGAGCATCGCCCGGGTGATATCCAGCAGCTGCTGAACCTCGGGTTTGATCTGGCCCACTGCGACGGTCACGGCCGAGTCACCACAGTAGCCGGCCAGCCGCACGCCGCAATCAATGCTTATGATGTCGCCGTTCTCCAGCGGCCGATCGTTCGGCACACCGTGAACGACCTCTTCGTTCACGCTCGTGCACAGGGCAGCCGGGAAAGGAAACCTCGCCCGTGGTGCCTGCACACCTTTGAACAGTGCAATCGCGCCGGCGTCGGAGATCAGTTGCTCGGCCTCGCGATTGAGGTCCGCGCTGGTCACTCCGACATCGCACATCTCAGTGACTCGCGTGAGGACCTGACGCACCAACCTGCCGGCGGCGCGCATCAGTTCGATCTCGCGCGGACTCTTGAGAATGATGCCGCGTCGCGTATCCTTCACTGTCTGCGGATTACATCCGCCCGCCTTTGATGGGCCCTTCATCACCTAGAAAACCTTGATAATTACGCATCACCAGGTTGGCTTCGATCCGCTGGACGAGATCCAGGGCCACGCTGACCACGATCAGCAGACCCGTACCACCGAAATACTGCGCTGATCGGAAAATCGACGTTGAGCAGATCGCCCACGACAGCGTCGGAATCAACGCGATCACCGCCAGAAATCCGGCACCCACATACGTAATCCGGGCCATGATCTTCTCGAGATAGGTCCGCCGTACGCGTTCCGGGCCGCAGCCCTGGAATAAAGCTTCCGTAGTCGCGCAGTTGATTGGCCATCTCCTTGGGCTGGAATTAAACGGTCGTCCAGAAGTACGCGAAGAAGTACACCAGCGCAACATAGGCCAGCGTGATAAACGATACCCGCCCGGCGACAACCCATTCTGGAACATGGTCAGCCAGCCGCTGTAGCCCGTCAGATTCAAAACCCAACCCAGCAACATCGACGGGAAGATCATCAGCGTGCTGGCGAAAATGATCGGCATCACGCCACCGTGATTGACCCGAAGCGGCAGATAGTTGCGCTGCCCGCCATAGACCCGTCGACCGCGCGTCTGCTTGGCCTGCTGGATCGGGATACGGCGGCTGCCCTGGGTGATCAGAATCGACCCTGCCACCACGCCAACAAACGCACAAACCAGGAAAATGAGTTCCTGCTGGTCCCAGTGTGGCCCCGGCTGGAACAGTGCGCAAACGCAATGTCGACTTCTTGATGACGCTGATAATCGCCGAGGGCATCTGCACCACGATGCCGGCCATGATGATCAGACTGATGCCGTTACCGATGCCATATTCGTCGATCTGCTCGCCCAGCCACATCAGGAACATCGTGCCACACACCAGGGCCGTCAATCCCATGATCCAGAACGGGAATCCTCTGAAGTCAGGATAGACCCAGCCCTGGTTTTGCACATAGCTGAGCCACATGCCGGCCGAGACGACACAAATCGGGACGGTGGCATAGCGGGTGTATTCCTGAATCTTCTTATAACCCGTTGCCCCCTCGCGTCGCAGTTTTTCCAAAGCCGGCACCACAGTCGCCAGCAGCTGAAAAATAATCGAAGAGGTGATGTAGGGCATGATGCCCAGGCCGAAAATGGTGCTCTGACTGAGATTGCCGCCGGTAAAGATGGCGAAGTACTCGAACGCGTCACCAAGGCCACCCTCGCCACCGGTCGAAACACGCGACATCTCCTCCTGCCAGATACCCGGCAGAGGAACGGCGAACCCGATGCGATAGATGGCCAGCAGGCCCAAGGTGAACAGCACCTTGTTGCGCAACTCGGGAACCTTGAAGATGTTGAGGAACGTCTTAAGCACTTGCTTTCACCTCGCTGACTGCGCCACCGGCAGCCGAGATCTTGTCACGGGCCGACTTGCTGAACTTGTCGGCTTCAACATTGAGCTTCTTGCTGATCTCCCCGTCGCCAAGGATCTTGACGCGCTTTTGCATCGAACGAATCAAGCCGCGTTCGAGCAAAGCCTGCTTGGTTACGTCGGAGCCAGCATCGAAGTACTTCTCGAGGGCCGAAACGTTCACGACGTCGTATTCAATGCGGAATTGCGCGTTTGTAAAACCGCGTTTGGGAATCCGCCTGAACAGCGGCATCTGGCCACCTTCGGTGAGGCGCCGTGTACCACCGCCCGAACGCTGTCCACATCCCTTGTGTCCGCGTGTCGACGTCTTACCGTGGCCACTGGACCGTCCGCGACCTACGCGTTTGCGGCCCTTATGTGCTCCGGCTTTCCTGGTGATGTCTGCCAATTCCATGATGACGATTCCGTCTGCTAGACGCTGAGAACTAACTGGCCAACTTGACTCCGCGCAGTTTCTCGACGTCCTGTTTGTTGATCATGCCCCGCAGTCCCTCGAAGGTTGCCCGGACGAGGTTCTTCGGGCTGTTGGATCCGTAGCTCTTGGTCAGCACGTTGTGCACGCCGGCCAGCTCGAGGACTGCCCGCACGCTGGCTCCGGCAATAACGCCGGTACCTTCACTTGCGGGCACCATGACGACCAGACTGGCGCCATAACGCCCCTTGACCTTATGCGGGAGCGTTGCGCCTTCGAGCTTGATCGAAACAATGTTCTTGTGAGCATTCTTGATCGCTTTTTCGACCGCCGAAGGCACCTGATTGGCCTTGCCGTAGCCAATTCCCACGCGTCCCCGGCGATCGCCGACCACGACGAGGGCCGCGAAGCTGAACCGCTGGCCACCCTTGACCACCGTGGCGCAGCGATAAATCTTGACCACGTTGTCCTCGAATGCGGATTCCGGGCCATCACCTTTTTGCCCACCACGTGGCGCGCCACGCTGAGGGCCTCTTTGCGGACCACCACGCTGAGGGCCGCCGCGTTGCGGTCCCTTGGCGGGCGAAGGGGATTGCTGTGGATTTTTCGGGGCGTCTGCCATGTTGGACTTATCCCTACGTGCTAGAACTTCAACCCGCCTTCACGGGCTGCATCGGCGAGGGCCTTGATGCGACCGTGAAAACGGTAACCGTTGCGATCGAAAATAACCTGCGACACGCCCTGGGCCACGGCCCGGCCGGCCAGTTCCTTACCTATCAGAGTCGCCGCGTCGCGATTTCCGCCGTACTTGAGCTGGTCACGCAAATCTTTGTTTTGCGTGCTCGCCTGGCAGATCGTGCGGCCGGCCAGGTCGTCGATGACCTGAGCCGTGATGTTCTTGTGACTCCGCGAGACCGTCAGGCGCGGTTTCTCAGACGTGCCGAAAACGCGTTTGCGAATGCGACGTTTGCGGCGGGTCCTTCGGACCGTTCTCAGTTTTTGAAAATGCATGGCACTTACCTATATCAATCGGCTATCGATGAAACCTGACGGCCGCATTGCGGACTAGCCGCCGGACGCCAGAGCCTTACCCTGCTTGCGTTTGATCTGCTCGCCAGCGTAGCGTACGCCCTTACCCTTGTAGGGTTCCGGCTTACGCAGGGCTCGAATTTCAGCGGCAAACTGTCCCACCTTCTGTTTCTCGATTCCGCGAACGGTCATCTTCGCCGGGGTGCTTTCGCCACGGGCGGCAGGCACTTCGACCTCGATCTCGAGGCCGGCCGGAACCGGAATGCTGAATTGGGGGCCCTTGTTGACGCTGCGCCCCATGTAGCCAAGGTTCAGTTCGAGCGTGTTACCCTTGAGATTGCACCCGTAACCGGTGCCGTAGATCTCGAGCTTGCGTTCATAGCCGCTGTTCACTCCAGCAACCATGTTCGAGATCAACGAGCGCGTCAAACCGTGCAGTTCGCGGCTGCGACGTGCGTCGTTCTCGCGTTTGACAACGATGTTGCCATCGGCCACCTCCGCACTGATCGTGTGCGGCATGTCGTACGACAACTGGCCCTTCGGGCCCTTGATCGCGACCGACCGTCCCTTGATTTCAGCGGTCGTCCCGCCGGGAATCGCAATCGGTGTATTTCCAAGTCTGGACATTGGTTCAGGCCCTTCGCACTGGGCTTAGTAAATCGAACAAAGTACTTCGCCGCCGACGCGCTTCTCGCGACATGCACGGTCACTGAGAACACCCTGTGACGTCGACACGATGACCATGCCGAGGCCGTTGAGGATCTCGGGCAACTCTTCCACGCTGCGGTACTTCCGGCAACCTGGCTTGGAGAAGCGCTGAATCTTGTGCACGACCTCTTCGCCACGCTTGCCATACTTCAGGTCGACACGCAGCACGTTTTGTTTATTGTCTTCGATGACTTCGAAGCCGTTGATGTACCCTTCATCTTTGAGTACCTGAGCGATGCCCACCTTCAGCTTGGAAGAAGGGATGGCCACGGCACCCTTGCGCATCTGCAAGGCATTCCGGATACGAGTCAACATGTCAGCAACTGGATCAGACCACATTCGGGCGCCCTCTCATTTCTGTTACCAGCTGGCCTTCTTCATTCCCGGAATCTTGCCCTCGTTGGCCAGAGTCCGGAAACAGATTCGGCAGATACGGAACTTGCGGTACACGGCACGGGACCGACCGCATAGTTCACAGCGTCGCACCTTGCGGCTCGAGAACTTCGGCGTCTGTTTTGCCTTGAACATCCACGCGGTTGTTGCCATCTTGCTCCGCTCTTTCGGTAATGCTTAGTTCCTGAACGGCATGCCGAGCAGGGTCAACAAAGTTTTGCCTTCTGCATCATCCTCGGCCGTTGTCACGATCGTGACATTCATGCCCTGCGGATGATCAATCTTGTCGATATCGATCTCGGGGAACACCGACTGCTCGGCGAGGCCCATCGAGTAGTTGCCGCGACCATCGAACGCTTGCGGATTCAAACCGCGAAAGTCGCGAATACGCGGGATCACGAGGCTGATCAGGCGGTCGAGAAACTCGTACATCCGCTCGGCTCTCAGTGTCACCATGCAGCCAATTGGATAACCTTCACGCAGCTTGAAGTTCGACACGCTCTTGCGCGCCTTGGTGACCACCGGGCGTTGACCGGCGATCTGCCCCAGATCTTTCGTTGCCGACTCGATGCGTTTCTTGTCCTGTTGGGCACTGCCCAGTCCCATCGAAACCACGATCTTGGTGACCCGCGGGACGCGGAGGACATTGTCGCACTTCAGCTCTTCCTTCAGCTGCGGAAGGATCTCGCTCTTGTATCGTTTCATCAATCGTGACATGGCCTAACCCTATTTATTCCTTACCGGCGCTGGAGACCTTGTCGAGCGGCGTACCGCCCACCGTCACGCGCTGCTTCTTGTTGTCGCGCCCCATTTCGAACCGCACCCGGCTGGCTTTCCCGGTCCGAGGATCGACGGGTAGAACATTGGACATATGCAGCGCGGCCTCTTTCTGGAGACGACCGCCCTGGGGATTCCGCCGTGATGGTCGAACATGGCGGTAGACCATGTTGACGCCCTCGACAATGATCCGGTCTTCTCCAGGAATGACCCGCAGCACCTTACCGCGCTGGCCTTTGTGGTCGCCGGAAATGATCTCGACCAGATCGTCTTTTTTAACGTGACTCGCCATAGTTGCATCTCGTCTCAGGCTGGACCTGCTAAACGACCTCCTCTGCGAGAGACACGATCTTCATGTAGCCGGCTTCACGCAATTCGCGGGCAACGGCACCGAAGATACGCGTACCAAGCGGCTCACGTGCTTTGAGATCGTTGATCAGCACGATGGCATTGCCGTCGAACCGCACGTGACTGCCGTCGGCGCGACGCGTGCGATTCTTGGTCCGCACGACCACACCCGTAACAATGCGTGCCTTCTTCTTCTCGGGCCGATTACGCGCCTTGGAGAAGTCCGACATCGGCAAGGCCTTCTTGACCGTCCCGATGACGATATCTCCGACACCAGCAACCTGGCGCCTGAGCTTACCGCGGCGTGCCGTGGAGCCCTTGAGCACCCGAAACACCATCACCTGCTTGGCGCCGCTGTTGTCAGCGACATCTACCATGGATTGCAGCTGGATCATGACATCCTACTCCGCTATGCCCGTTCAATGATGCGCACCAGTCGCCAATGCTTGGTCTTGGAGATCGGTCGGCATTCCATGATTTCGACCGTGTCGCCTTGCTTGGCTTCGTTTGCTTCATCGTGGGCGTGCACCTTCGTGCGGCGTTTCATGAACTTGCCGTACTTGGGATGCTTGATCGAATACTCCAAGGCAACATTGATTGACTTGTTGCCTTTGTCTGAGTCCACCACGCCGACCCGAACGGATCGACGGCTTCTGACGGTTGAAGTAGCGCTCGTCATCTTAATTCAAGTACCTGTTAGTTGGCGGCCTTGTGGGCTACCGTTTCCAAGTGATATTGCTTTTGTTCAATGTTGGTTTCGCCGCGTTCACGGAGCACGGTCAACACCCGGGCAATATCGCGTTTCGTTTTGGTCAGCTGTGTGGGATTCTCGAGCTTCTCGGTCACGGCCTGCGATCGAAGATCGAACAGGTGATGCCGCAGGCGATCGAGTTCCGCGTGCAGTTCCTCGGTCTTGAGTTCTCTGACCTCGTTTATCTTCATGACAATCTCTCGTCTCTAAACACGTTGGCGGCGGAATACCATCCGGCAGCGATAGGGCATCTTGTGGGCCATGCGACTGAGCGCCTGCCGGGCAATCGTTTCGGTCACGCCACCGATTTCGTACAGCACCTGGCCCTCGCGGACGCAGGCAACCCATTGTGCCGGGTCGCCCTTTCCCTTACCCATGCGCACCTCGACCGGTTTGGCCGAGATGGGCTTGTGGGGAAACATCCGGATATACACCCGTCCCTCACGCTGGAGGAAGTGGGTGGCTGCAACACGACCGGCCTCGATCTGGCGCGCCGTGATCCACCCGTTCGACAGAACCTGCAGGCCGAATTCGCCAAAACTCACCGTGTTCGTACGGCTCGCCTTGCCGTCGATGCGGCCGCGCTGGCTCTTGCGGTATTTGACACGTTTGGGCATGTGAGCCATGCCGGGTCTCCTTCAGAACAAGCCTGGACTACAGCTTGCCGCGACGATGCTGACGACGCGGGCCTTCCTGCTGCAGAGCCTCGACCTCTTCGCCGTAGCGACCGAGGTAGATCCATACTTTGACGCCGATGACACCGTAGGTCGTACGACACACGGCAAAACCGTAGTCGACGTGAGCCTGGAGCGTCTGAACCGGCAGAGCCCCGAGGTGCTGGGTTTCACGGCTGGCCATTTCACGACCGCCGAGTCGACCACTGCACTGGATCTTGACGCCCTTGGCACCGGCCGTCATCGTCGTCTCGAGTCGCTGCTTCATCGTGCGACGGAACGCCGCGCGTTTCTTCAGCTGCTCGGCAACGCCGGCGGCGACCAACTGAGCATCGAGATCGGGATTCTTGATCTCGATAATGTGCACACTGACCTGACGGTCGATGAGGTCTTCGAGAGCTTCTTTGAGCTTGTCGACCTCAGCCCCCTTCGGGCCGATCACCAGGCCCGGCCTGGCGGTGTGCAATATGACCTTCACTTCGTCACGGGTGCGTTCAACTTCGACCTTGGCCACCGCGGCATACGGCGGACTGTCGTTCAAACGCTTCTCGACGAAACGTCGAATCATCTGATCTTCGACGAGAAACTCACCGAAGGACGCCTTGGGGGCATACCACCTGGACTTCCAGTCCTCGGTAATCCCAGTGCGAAACCCAACTGGATTGACTTTCTGGCCCACTATTAACGCTCCTGGTCGAAGATCATCTTTCGGCAACAACAATGTGTACGTGGCTGGTCTTGCGCAAAATCGGGTGCGCGCGTCCCCGATCCTTGGGACGCCAGCGAATCATCGTCGGTCCCGCATCGACGCGAGCCTCGGCGATGTACAAGCGCCCCATGTCTGCCTCCTGCTCGTCCGCATTGGCCATCGCCGACTTCAATGTCCGAGCGATGTCCACGGCGGGCCGCTTGGAATTGAACCGCAAAACGTTCAACGCTTCAGCACAGTTGAGGCCGCGAACCATATCGATCACCAGGCGCGCCTTACGCGGGGCGATCCGTGAGAACCGCGACGAGGCACGCCAGTTATTCTTGACAGCAGTATCAGCCATCGAAATTCTTCCTCACCAACGGGGCCTACTTCTTACCGCCGCTGTGTCCCTTGAACGTTCGTGACGGGCTGAACTCACCGAGCTTGTGGCCCACCATCTCCTCGGTCACGAAGATGTTGTGAAACATCCTGCCGTTGTGTACCGAGAAATTGTGACCCACGAACTCGGGGACGATCGTGCAGCGTCGCGCCCATGTACGAATGGGCTGCGAGTTGCCGCTGTCTTTCGCGGTCATGACCTTGCGAAACAGCTTCTCGTCGACGAACGGACCTTTTTTCTGCGAACGACCCATGTCAAACCGCTTCCTTAACCTTAACCCTTGGGCAGTGTCAGCTGACCATAGCGTTTGCTCTTACGTCGCCTGAGAATACGCTTGTTGGACGGCTTGCGTCGATTACGTGTCCGGCCACCCTTGGCCAGCTTGCCAGTCGGACTGCACGGATGACGCCCGCCTCCACTGCGTCCTTCGCCACCGCCCAGCGGGTGAGCAACCGGGTTCATCGCAGTGCCACGAACGTGCGGACGACGGCCACGAAAACGCGAACGACCCGCCTTACCCAGCGAAATATTCTGATGCTCGGTGTTACCGACACGACCGATCGTCGCACGGCACTCGACGCGTACTTGACGCATCTCTCCGGACGGCATGACGAGGGTCGCCCAGTCACCTTCACGGGCCAGTAATCGGCCCGAGGTCCCGGCTGAACGGACGAGCTTGCCGCCCTGTCCGGGATTCATCTCGATGTTGTGCACATCCAGGCCGACCGGCATGTCTTTCAAAGCCATGGCATTGCCGGGTGTCGGCTCGGCATCGGCGCCGTTGCGAACCAGGTCGCCGGCCTTGAGACCGTTCGGCGCGAGGATATAGTTCAGCTCGCCGTCTTCGTATTTCAGCAGCGCGATATGACACGACCGGTTCGGATCGTATTCGATCGCCTGGACAATGGCATTGATGCCATCTTTATTCCGCTTGAAATCAATGCGGCGGTACATCCGCTTGTTGCCACCACCACGATGACGCGCGGTGATCTTACCGCTGTGATTTCTGCCGCCGGTCTTCTTCAGCGGCTCGAGCAGTGCTTTCACCGGACGACGCTTCTTGTCGGTCAACTCGCGATAATCGTTGACCTGACCGTTGCGTCGGCCCGGGGACGTTGGTTTGTATGATTTGACTGCCATGCCGTCACCAAATTAAGAACCACCCGACCTCAGGGTCGTGCGGCTTAGAACAGGTCAATGTGCGAATCAGGATGCAGGACGACCACAGCTTTCTTGGTCGCCCGCGTCTTCCCGAACGAGAATCGATAGCGACGACGCTTACCGGAGTGGTTGGCCGTGCGCACGCTCAATACCTTAACGTTGTAAATCCGCTCGATCGCCTGGCGAATCTGCGGCTTACTGGCACCGGGATGCACCTCGAACGTGTAGTTTCCACCGCGGGCAACCTTCCAGTTCGTCTCTGCATGCGAGAGCGAGGACTGATGGGTCCCCTTCTCGGTCACCAGCGGCCGCTTGATAATGTGGTAGATATCCATTGCCGAAACCCGCTAGTTCTGCTCGGCAGCCTGTGCTGCCATCGCTTCGAATGCCGCTTTGGTAAAGACCACCTTCTTGCGTCGCAGGAGGTCGTACGCGTTGAGTTCACCGAACATCCGGACCTCGGTCCTGGGCAACCCGCGACCCGACTTGTAGACGGCGTCGTTGGGTTGGTCGAGAGCCAGGACACACCCGCGATCTGCCCCGACCGCACTGAGCATCTTGAGCAGCTGACCGGTCCTGGGTTCGCTCATCGTGATGTTTTCCAGTACCACGACGTCGCTGGCCTGAATCCGCGCCAACAACGCGTTGCGGCAGGCCAGGCGGCGCATGCGTTTGGGCATGCGTTTGCCGAAATCACGGTTCTTCTTGGCGAACGTGTGGCCACCGCCCCGACGCACCGGAGTCCGGACGTTGCCGGCACGGGCATTGCCGGTGCCCTTCTGCCGATACAGCTTGCGGGTCGAGCCCTTCACCATACCGCGACTCTTGGTCGTTGCCGTGCCCACGCGCTGATTGGCCTGGTACATAACGATGGCCTGCTTCAGCAGACGGGGCCGAACCTTGCCGCCCAGATGCGCCTCGTCGATCGCCACTTTGCCGACCTCGGCACCTGCTTCGGAATAAACTGGTATCTCGAGCATGACACTAACTCCTGGTCTTCGCTTGACGCACCAGCACGACTGTCCCGTTGGGACCGGGCACGCCACCGCGAACCAGCAGAAGGTTGTTCTCGGCGTCGACGGCGATGAGCTCCTGACTCTTGATCGTCCGCTTGACGTGGCCGTATTGTCCGGCCATCCGCTTGCCCTTCTTAACATTGCCGCCGTGACCGAGATCACTGGCGTGACTGCTGATACTGCCCGGACTGCGGTGCTTGCGTTCCACACCGTGCGAGGCCGGTTGACCACCAAAGCCCCACCGCCGCATCGCGCCGGAGAACCCTCGACCCTTGGTCGTGCCGATGATGTCGACGTACTTGACCTCGCCCTCTTCGAAGGCACTAACGGTCAGGACATCGCCGGCGGCACAATCGGCCGGCTCGTCCAGACGCACTTCGCGAAGAACCTTCTTGGGCGTCGTCGCCGCTTTGGCTGCGTGGCCGATCGCAGCCAGCGAGCTGCGGTGCGGCTTGACATCGCCGTAGCCGATCTGGACGGCGTCATAGCCGTCACGGTCCTTGTTGCGAATCTGCACGACGGGGCATGGCCCGGCCTGCACCACGGTGACGGGCACGCTCGTGCCATCCTCGCGGAACACCTGGGTCATGCCAATTTTCTTTCCTAGCAGCGCGGGTACCATAGCAAGCTACCTTCACCGTTACGGGGAACGGTCGCCGTCTCGCACGCGATCAAGCTCACGTGCACATTGATTAAGTTGATCAGTTGGTTTCGGGAAGAATGCTACCGCCGCAACGATTGCCGCCGCGACTCGCTTCGGGCCCGAATCGACTACGTCTTGATCTTCACGAACACGCCGGCAGGCACCACGAGACGATTGAGCGCCTCGATCGTACGGGCGGTGGGTTCGCGGATTTCTACCAGTCGCTTGTGCGTGTGAATCTCGAACTGCTCACGCGACTTCTTATCGATGTGCGGACCACGCAACACCGTGTATTTTTCTTTCCGCGTCGGAAGCGGGATCGGGCCGAGGACCTTGGCGTTGGTCCGCTTGGCGTTCTCGACGATATCCTTGGCTGAGGCATCGAGTGCGCGGTGATCGTACGCTTCCATTCGGATTTTGATTATTTCGCCGGTCATTTGCTCTTCTCACCGCCCCATCGGGCCAACCCTAAGTCGGGTCTGGTGAAGTGATTCCAACAGGTACGGAAAGCGGTTAAATGTACTGATATCCGGCTGGTTGTCAATAGGCGAGAGGGGAGGAATTGTGCAAAAATAACTGAAGTTCAGTAGGAGCCGACCAGGACCTTGTCTGCAACGTGTGCGGGGACGACAGCGTAGTGTGAAGTCTCCATGGACCAGCTGCCCCGCCCGCCGGTCATGCTTCGGAGGTGCGTCGCGTAGCCGAACATCGTCGCCAACGGAACCTCCGCATCGATAATCCTATAGGCCCCACGCACATCGGATCCCGTGATGACCGCCCGGCGACTATTGAGGTCGCCCGAAACCGTGCCAAACTGCTCGTCGGGCACCGCGACCTCGACCTTCATGATCGGCTCCATGAGAACCGGCTTGGCGGCCTGGACGGCCTCGGCAAACGCCATCCGTGCCGCCGTCTCGAAAGCCAGCTCAGAGCTGTCGACGTCGTGATGCTTGCCGTCCAGCAAGGTACATCCGATGTTGGTCATCGGATGGCCCGCCAGTACGCCGCTCATGGCCGCCTCACGGAATCCGGACTCGACGGGCTTGATGTACTCCTTCGGAATCGAACCTCCGACGATCCGGTTGTCGAATCGCAGGGGCTCCTCACCCTCTTCCGGCGCGATCGGCTCGACCGCCAGTTTGACCTGAGCGAACTGGCCGCGACCGCCGGTCTGCTTCTTGAACACGACCTCTGCCGCGCCGCGCTGCGTGATGGTCTCGCGGTAGGCCACGCGCGGCGCCCCGACATTGACGCCGATCTTCATGTCCTTCTGGATCCTGTTGAGCAGGACCTCGAGATGCAGCTCACCCATCCCCTGAATCAGGGCCTGACCGGTATCCGGATCGGTCGACGCAATGAAGGTCGGGTCCTGACGGGTCAGTAACCCCAGAGCCTCGGCCAGGCGATCCCGATCGGCCGAGGAAGCGGGCTCGATGGCCATGCTGATGACACAATCGGGGAAGCGTATCGTCTCGTACACGATGGGGCTGCGGGCGTCGCACAACGTGTGACCAGTCAGCGATGACTTGGGCCCGGCCAGTGCCACGATATCGCCGGCATAGGCTTCGTCCAGCTGTTCGCGGCGTTTGGCGAACATGCGGAACATCCGGCTGATATTTTCCTTGGCCCCTTCGATCGGATTGAACACACGGGTCCCGGCTTTGAGCACACCGGAATAGATCCTTACAAAGAACAAATCGACCGGCTTCTCGGCCACGATTTTGAACACCAGCGCTGAAAAGGGTTCACTGCTCGTTGGATGACGGACGATTTCGGTATCGGGTTTGGCCGGGTCATGCCCGACGACGGGCGGCACATCCAGCGGACTGGGCAGAAAGTCGCATACCGCATCGAGCATCTTCTGGACACCGATGAACCGCAGCGCTGACCCGCACAGAACCGGATTGACCTGGTTTGCAATCGTTGCACCACGCAGAGCGGACTTCAACTCGTCGACAGCGATGTGCTCATCTTCGAGGTACTTGCCCATGAGTTCTTCGCAAGTTCCAGCGATCTCCTCGACCATGCGGGCGCGCCACCGGTCGGCCTCGCCTCGAAGGTGCTCGGGAATGTCCTCCTCACGCACCTTGGCCCCCATCTTGTCGGCGACAAAGTAGTAGGCCTTCATCGTCATGAGGTCGATGAGGCCCTCGAAGTCGTCGGCGGCCCCAATGGGAATCTGGATGGCGACCGGATGGGCTCCGAGCCGCTGGGCGATGGACTCGAACGACATCTCGAAGTCGGCACCGACCTTGTCCATCTTGTTGATGAAGCACAGCCGCGGCACCTCGTATTTGCTGCACTGCCTCCAGACGGTCTCGGACTGCGCTTCAACGCCCTCTTTGGCATCGAACACCGTCACCGCCCCATCGAGTACACGCAGCGATCTCTCAACCTCCGCGGTGAAGTCGACATGCCCGGGCGTGTCGATGAGGTTGATGGTAAAGCCGTTCCAGGGACAGGTCACCGCGGCGCTGTAGATTGTGATGCCCCGCTTCTGCTCCTCTTCATCGAAATCGGTGGCCGTGGTGCCATCGTCGACATTGCCCATCTTGTACGTCTTGCCCGTATAAAACAGGATACGCTCGGTGGTCGTGGTCTTGCCCGCATCGATGTGGGCCGCGACGCCGATGTTTCGCCATGTCGAGAGATCGCTCATTGTTCGCCCTGATTTCCGTTATCGGCAGATTCACCGCCGCGCGACCACGCCCTACTCTGGAGCCTTGCACACGCCGCGCGTGCGGCCTGCGACGTAGTGCGATGTGGTGGGTGAAAGCCCCGAAGGGCCGCGTCCGGCTCGCTGCCGCAGCCCCGCGGGGCATGGCGATCGGCAGAAGCGTGCCACGCTGGTCTGGTCTGCGCAACGCCTCCTGCGGGCCCACATGCAAGAAACTGACAAAAAAAATGCCGCTGGAAGAACCCAGCGGCATCGCGAATTCTCTATCAAAACTATATCAACAAGCACTCAGTCGGACCAGCGGCCCCACTTACCTGGCGAACGAAGGCTTCTTCTTGCCCTCGGTCGGCGGCGCGATATCGATATCGACGTCCTCGTCCGTGCTCTTGCGTTTCCTGGGCGTGCGCCGATTCTTACGAGCGCTCTTTTTTCTCTTCCTCTTGCCGCTGTCCAGATCATCGATCTCTTCATCGACCTCGGCCGACGCCTGCATGCGCCCCGAAGAGCTGCCCGACGACGTCGGCTGGTCACGGGTAACGGCCTCCGGGACCACGTCTGGAATGCTCGCGGTCGCCGTCGGTGTCGGCGGTCGCGAAACGGTGGCGCTCGAATCCTCGCCCCCCATCATGAAATAGCCACCCGCTGCAAGGACCAGCACGACGGCCACGCCGAGCAGCATTTTCACGTTCTTGCTCATGTCTGCATCCTCCGCTAGAGCCAGGGAAGCTTATAACACACCTGCGAGGCTAGATCGAGAAACTGAACAGAACTGGTGGAGCAGGGAAGCAGTGATCCTGCCACCCCGGGCCGGCGTAGATCAGGTGAGACAGGCTCGAAAACGTCGTGTCGTCGGTATCCCCCGGAGGCACGTCGACCTGCTTGAGTTCCCCACCCGCGAGGAAGAAATTGCCATTGTGCACGACGCGACCAGCGGTGACCCCGTTGGCGTCGGTCCGAACCTCGTACTTGACGGCCGACGCGTGCCCGTCGGCGAAGGCGGTCAGGTGGGTCCGCAGCTCACCATGATTGCCCATCGTCCACGTGGAGTCACCCGTGCGCCCACCGCCACCGCCCTGAAGGGCATTCCAGCCGGAGCCATAGAATCCGCGGGTTTCTTTCAAAACCGTGACTTCCGATGAGCGCGGCATCTGTGAATACGGCCGGAACCACGGGCCGATCGATTGCAGCTCGTCGCCGTTGGGGATCCCCAGAACGACCGTGTCGATCGCATAACTGCTGCCGAAGCTGTCGTAGAACGGCTGCTGCGTCTTGTAGGTGAAGCCCAGCCCCATGTACGGGCCATCCTCGCCGTCCACTGCTGAGTTGTACCCCGTATCGGAAGGACAATTGAAGACGGGCATGTCGAGCTTTTCGTCTTCGCGCATTTCGTCGTAACCCTGGCCTGACGCCAGGCGGTCGGTCAACTGCCCTTTGAACAGGAAACGGTTGAGCGGACGGCTCGCCGGGCCCATGCCATTCTCGGTCGAATACCGTCCTTCCAGGAGCTTCGGATTCCATGCATTCTGGGCGTCTTCGTCGAAGTATTCGCGATTCCCGGATTTTCCGCCGTACGCGCGGCGGCCCGCGTTGAGCCACGTACCGCGATTGGCCAGAGCCTGCGTGTATCTCGAGTGCACGGGCAGGATGAACTCTGAGGGATCCTCGTTTGCGTAGGCATACCCGGCATTGACCTGATCGCGGAGGTTGGCGAGACAGCGGGAAATCTTCGATTGTTCACGGGCTTTGGCCAACGACGGCAGCAGGATTGAAACGAGCAGCGCGATGATGGCGATGACCACAAGAAGTTCGACGAGGGTAAACCCTCTCCCTCGGGTACGTCCTAGCATGTTTCGGCCTCCTAGAAAACCACACATGGTGGGTGGGCATGTCATCTCTGTGGATGAAGTCGTTCTGCTGCGACCAGAACCCCAGACTGGCTGGAAGAACTCTAATGGTATTTGGTCCCTCGGCCGGGTGTCAAGCGCAACCTGAAATCCAGGCTCGACATAGGTCCTCGAAGCCGTCCCTCGCCAAAGACATGCGTCAGCAAGATTTGAAGACCCTAACTTTCGACCGGGGCCTCGGTTCCGGCCGACCCGTCAACGCTCACACGCGTCTTCGGAGTCTCTGGTGAAGGGTCGGCTGCAGCCTGCGTGGCGGCGGGTTGGGGAGGATTGCCGTAGGAGGCGATCAGGAACTGATCGAAGAAACTGGTGGTCCGCTGGGCGTATTCTGCAGGAGCGACGATGGCATTCTGGTTGTGCTTGGCGCCCGGAACGATCCACATGAACCGCGGGTCCTTCGATGCCGCATAGAGCACACGGCTCTGGTCGACCGGAATGTAGCTGTCCTTGGCCCCGTGAATGTAGAGGATTGGCGTCGCCTGCATGCCCTGCACGGCCTTCATGGCCGATGGCAAACGGATACCGAACTTGCGCTTGCATTCGCAGAACAGCATCCAGCGAAGGAACCGCCAGAACGTCGGAGGATGGTTTTCGTAGACAAAGCGTACCTTGGCGAAAATGCTGGCCCAGCGGCGCATGAAGTACTCTACGAGACGGTCACTGGAGAATACGCCGTCGACAACGATTGCCGAGACCACGGGATTGTGCCGGGCGGCCAGCAAACAGGCGGATCCGCCACGCGAAATACCGAAGAGCCCGATGTCGGGAGGACGCCCCCGTTGGTCGAGCCAGTTCTCCACGTACGCGATGGCACCCAGAATGTCATTGAGTTCACGATCCGTGCACCACTGCATGGGTTCGTAGCCCTCGTCCTTCGTCGATCCCCCATGGCCGCGAAAATCAAAGCTGAAGACGTCGAAGCCGGCGTCAATCGGTCCCTGGCAATAGCGGGCGCTGCTGTACATATCGCTCATGAACTCGTGGGCGAAAATGATCGTTCCCCGGGGACGACGCTGTGGGTTGCCGTAGAGGAACATCCCGCGTAAGGGCAGACCGTCGAAGGCGCTGAACTCGACGACCTCGCCCTCTATTCTACGAAAATCGTTCGGCCCCATCATCATGGGTGGAACAGTATGCTTCACGATGTTGAGCGCGATTCTGACGTACTTGCGCAGAACGACATACGGGACCAGCCCCAGAAGGACCACCGTGACGGCAATTGATATGAGAGCCCAGTTGCGCTCAACGAACTCAAGCATAGACACTACGTCCAGATTCAACACACAAGTTGTTGCCACCAATCGGTTTGAGAAACAAGCCCGCTGCGCGACCGCCGCGGTCAGCCGACCGCCGTGGTGTCCTCACCCTTGCGCCGGCCCTGTTCTGGCTGAGTTGTAACCGATTCCCCAGCCTGAATGGAACCCTCGTATTCGAACAAGGGGCCCCGTCACGAGTCCACGACGGGAATCGCCGCGCACGCGAAGGCGACCGCCGCCCTCAATCTAAAACGAATTGACAGAAAAAGTTATGGATTTATAATTCCTATCGGATGAGGGACGGCGTCATTCCCTGTGCCACCTGAAACTGGGGAGTATAAAGGTGGTCGCGGATTACGAGCGCCACGACATTATCTTGCATTGTTTCGGGCAATACTTCGGAAACTACTGTCGTCGATTGCGTTGCCCGGTCGAGTTTATGACTGTGTCTGCCACAGGCGGCCTGTCCGCCGGGAACAGCCGGGTTTTGATGAGAAGTTTCGAGGTCGACAATTAACCATGGAACCCCTCGGGTTCCATCCGAACCGGCCGCCGGAAGCGCCGTCACCGCGCGATATACGGAGTGGCTCCATGGACGCGTGATCGAATAGCGTTCGCGAGTTGCTGTGTGCAAGTGGGCGGTGGTTCAGGCCCACTTTTTTTGTTGGATGATCGCGTGAGGGCGTCATCCAGAGGAACGCCAGCATGAATGCGGACCTACTTCGAATCGTCGACGCCATCAGCCGCGACAAGAACATCGACAAAGATCTGGTATTCCAGGATCTCGAGGTCGCGATGACCTCCGCGGTCAGCAAGAAGTACGGCGCCTCCGAGGATTGCGCCGTCTCGATCGACCGCCTGAGTGGTGACATCTCCGCAGTCTATGACGGCGAACCCATCGACATGCGCAGTCTCGGGCGAATCGCCGCCCAAACGGCCAAACAAATCATGATGCAGCGTGTTCGGGAGGCAGAGCGCGGCAGCATCTATGAAGAGTTCTCTGAACGCGTCGGCCAGATCATTACGGGCGGTGCCGTGCGCTTCGAAGGCGGTGCCCTGATCGTCAATCTCGGGCGCACTGAGGGGTTCCTGCCGCGCAGTGAACAGATCCCCGGAGAGACTGGACATCATCCAGGCGAGCGGGTTCGGGCCATGATCCTCGATGTCCGCGAGACCCCCCACCATGTCAAGATCGTGCTGACCCGTTCGCACCCCGATTTCATCCGGCGGCTCTTCGAACTCGAAGTCCCGGAAGTCGCAGAACGCATTATCGAGATCAAAGCCCTGGCGCGCGAGGCGGGCTACCGAACCAAAGTCGCCGTCACATCTATCGACACCAAGGTCGACGCCGTCGGGGCTTGTGTGGGTGTCCGCGGAAGTCGGATTCGCAACATCGTGGACGAGCTCGGGGGCGAGAAGATCGACATCGTCCGCTGGAACGAGTCGTCACAGATCTTGATTTCGAATGCACTGAAGCCCGCAGAGGTCCAGGAAATCGCCTTGTGCTTCGAACTCGGTAGAGCCACGGTCGTGGTCGCAGAGGACCAGTTGTCCCTCGCCATCGGCAAGCGGGGCCAGAACGTCCGTCTCGCAGCACAACTGACCGGATGGGATATCGATATCCTCACGCCGGCCGAGTACAACAAGGGCCTCGACGACCTCGAACGTCTGCTCAAAATCATCGAAGGCGTCGACGACATCCTGGTCGAGAAGATCATGGCCCTGGGCATCATCTCTCTGGCCGACCTCGAGGAGGTCGGCACCGACCCGCTCATCACCGAACTCGAACTCGAGGAGACGCTGGCGCAGACCATCGTCGACCGTTCAACGGCCGAGGCCAAGGTCCTGGCTGAAGCAGCGAAGATTGCCAAGGCCGAAGCGGCCGCAGCGGCGGCCGAAGCGGCAGCCAACCCCCCTCCGCCGTCAGAGGAAGCAACAACCCAGGACGCCACCACCGATGAGGTCGCTGCCGACAGCCCTGATCTTGGCGTGACCGCGGCACCGGTGGAAGACACGATTGTCGATGGTGGCACGGGCGGGCCGGTGGTCCCGGCCGAAGAAACCGCGTCCTCGACGATGATGGACAATGCCGCACAGGTCGTCACGGCAGACCCCGCAGCAAACGCAGACGCGCCCGCCGTGAATGATGAACAACCTGCGGCCGAAGCTGGAGCGTCCGAACACGACCAGTCGGCCGACTCTGTAGATCCCGAGAAGACAAGCTGATCGTCTGGAGACCGATTCTTGGCAGATAAACTACGCATCCATCAGCTGGCGAAACAGCTCAACGTCGACAGCAAGACCATCCTGGCAAAATGCCGGGCCGAACAGGTCGACGTCAAGAACCACATGTCGACGGTTTCCGCAGGACTGGCTGCTACCATTGGAGAATGGTTCAGCGAAAGCAGCGGTGGCGGAACCGCTACAGAGACGGCCGAGAAGGTCGACCTGAAAAAGGTGCGCAAGCCACGCAAGCCACGGGCTGTCGCGGAGGCTCCCGTCGAAGTGCCCGCCGTTGCGGAAGAAAGCGCCACCGAAGACGCGCCACCGATCGAGACACCTGCCGAACCGGTGGTTGTACCCGAGTCGGCCCCCGTCGAGACTGTCGAGCCGGCACCGGTCGAAATCGCTGCCCAAGCCCCAGCTCCGGACATCGAACCGGAACCGGAACCCGAACCCGAACAAATCGAGGCCCCCGTGGTTGAAGCACCTGAAGTCGTGGCGACAGTCGCTCCGGACACCGAAGTGGAAGTCGAAGCGGAACCCGAGGCCGAGGTAGAAGAAATCGTGCCGGCCGGTCCGCAGAATGTTCCCGTCCCGGTGCAGCTGCAGGGCCCACGGGTAATCCGCGTGGAGGAACCCGATCGGCTGCCCGCGCCGCGCCGCGCCCCGCGCTTCCGCCAAACTGGACTGAGTGGTGGCGGTGGTGGACCCGCTGGCCCTCCAGGCGCCCCAGCGCCGGCGGGTGCAGGTTCCGCGGCAGGTCGGCGCACGCGATCCAAGACCTACCAGGGTGAAGACGCCAAGAAGAAGCGCAGCACCCACCGTCGGCGCGGCTCCGATGCAGGTGAACAACTGCGTGAATGGAAGGACTCGGATCTTCAGGAACGCCAGGAGCGGCTGCGCGGAGCAACCGGCCGACGCGTCAAGCGCCGCGCCAGCGAAGGACGCGGCTCGGTCGAGCACCGCGCCATTACCACCGCGCAGGTGACCGAGCCGATCGTGTTGAAAGAATTCTGCGCCGCGACGGGCCTGTCCATGGTCCAACTGACGCCGAAATTCATGAGCGAATTCAAAATCCTGCCGAACATCAATATGCATCTTGAAAGAGCAGTGGCCGAGTTGCTTGCCGAGGAATTCGACATCGAGCTCACGGTCGTCGCCGCGCGGAGTCCGCTCGATGACATCCGTGATGAGTTCAAAAATCGCGAGCGGCCCAACCTGAAGACCCGCGCTCCGGTGGTGACATTCCTCGGACACGTCGACCACGGCAAGACCAGCCTGCTGGATGCAATCCGCGAAACGCGCGTCACCAAAGGCGAGGCCGGTGGCATTACCCAGCACATGGGCGCTTACTATTTCGAGAGAGACGACCTGCGCGTCACGTTTCTCGATACACCGGGTCACCAGGCATTTACCGCCATGCGGGCCCGGGGTGCAAACCTCACCGATGTCGTCGTGCTGGTCGTCGCTGCGGACGACGGGGTCATGCCCCAGACGCGTGAAGCGATCAACCATGCCAAGGCGGCCGGCGTGCCAATCGTCGTCGCCTTGAACAAGATCGATATTCCAGGTGTCGACGAGAACAAAGTGTTCGGCCAACTCGCTGAACAAGAGCTTGTTCCCACTGAGTGGGGTGGCAATGTCGATGTCATCCGGACATCGGCGACGTCCGGCACCGGTATCGATACTCTGGTTGAGCATCTGTCCACCCTGAGCGAGCTGCTCGAACTCAAGGGCGATCCGACCCAGCCCGCGCATGGCCGCGTCATCGAGGCCGAAATGAAACCGGGCGTCGGTGCAGTAGCCCGCATCCTCATTCAGGATGGCTCGATCAAGAAGGGTGACTTCATTGTTTGCGGCCCGGGCTTCGGTAAGGTTCGCTCACTGAAGGATGACCACGGCCGTGACATGGACCATCCGGGTCCGTCGATGCCCGTCGAGGTCTCCGGCCTCGACGATCTCCCGTCGGCTGGTGACGAATTCTTCCAGGTCGATTCACTCAAGAAGGCCGAACAGATCGCCGAACAGGTCAAGCAACAGGCCCGGCGCAAGTCGCTCGGCTCGAGCAGCAAACCCAAGACACTTGAAGACCTCTTCGGTCAGAAGAAAGCCGGAGAGATTCCGGAACTCAACGTTATCGTCAAAGCCGACGTCCAGGGCTCCGTCGACGTGCTGCGTCAGTCGCTTGAAGAGTTCCCATCGGACCAGGTCAAGCTGCAGGTGCTGCACACTGCGGTCGGCGCCATCAACGAGAGCGACATTCTCCTCGCTGAAGCGTCGGGTGCCATAGTCGTTGGATTCCAAGTCGTCCCTGACTCCAAGGTCCAACGCCTGGCAGACGAGAAGAGCGTGGACATCCGGTTGTACCGTGTCATCTACGATTTGATGGATGACATCAAACTGGCACTCGAAGGGCTGCTCGAGCCCGAACGTCGCCTCGAACGCCGCGGCGAAGCCGAGGTCAGAGAGATCTTCAAGGTCGGAAAGATCGGCACCGTCGCCGGCTGTTTCATGCGGGACGGAGTCATTGCCCGGAGTCACACCGTTCGCGTGATCCGCGACGGAGTGGTGGTCCGCGATGAGAGCAAATTATCGTCGCTACGCCGCTTCAAGGATGACGTGAAGGAAGTCAAGAACGGCTACGAATGCGGAATCAAACTCGAAGGATTCGACGACATCAAGCCGGGCGATGTCATCGAAGCCTATGAGGTGGTTCAGGTGGCACGCTCGCTGTAGTCAGCGCGCCCAGCCATCGGTAAACCCGCGCGATGATCGAATTTACGGCAGATTGCGGCCACATCATCAAAGCCGACAAAGCCCGGGCAGGGGCCATCGTGCAGTGCGCGTATTGCGGGCGTGAGGCTGAGGTCCCCCGTCCTGCTGATCCTGATTTCCTGTTCGAAGAGGTCGATCTCGACGAGTTGGCCAAGACGGAAGGGTCTACGCCACTCGGCATCGGCCCCGACGCGGAGGCCGTCGCCGAGCCCGTCGCTGAACGACCGCCCCGCTCGTCCGCAACGGTATTGGCCGCTGGCGGGACAATTGTTGGGCTGATCGTGCTGATCGCCGTGGGCTACGTCATCATTGATTCCGTGTCGAGCAGGCAAAATCAACCGACCGGGCCAACAGCGGTCGTGCCCGGCAGTCACCTGACCGGAGCTGCCCCTGACAACGACCTCCCGGAGGACGGGCACGCGGCCACCGCCCGTCCCGGCGACCCCGCGACCGAAACGCCCACGCACGACAGCGCCCGGCTGCCGCAGGATCGGGTGACGCTGCCGGACAATTCGTCGGGTGCAGATCCACGCGACGCGACACCTGACGCCTCCGAGGAGATCCTGCAGGAGGCGGAACGGTTGCGCAGCCTGCTGACAACCGGCGTGGTCGTCGCCGCTCAAGACTGGGCTCGATTTCTCTTCGGTGGCTCAAGCCATTCGACCTGGGTCGGCGCGGACGCCGACAGCCGGATCGCGTTGATTGAAGTCATGCCTGACAGCTACGCAGCGCAACTGAGCGCGGCGCTGGGCAACACCATGCTGCAGGATGACGACTTGAATGTGCGCCTCGCATTGCTCGAGATGATCGTGGTTGGCCGCGGGCCAACGGCTCTGGCCTTCATCGAGCAGCGTTTGAGTATGCTCGACGATGATACCAGCATGACCGCTGTCGAACGACAGGTCGAACAGTCCCAACTACAGGCCGCGCGCCGACGCCTCGCACCCAAGCCGGCGCGCCGCACACGCAACCCCTGGGACAGATGACCGTGATTACGGAAACGAAAACCATGATCATCGGTATTCTCCAGGTCCGCCTGGCTATTTACGAAGCCGTCTCACTGAAAGACAAACGTCGCGTGATCAAGAGCATCAAGGATCGAGTGAGCCACAAGTTCAATGCATCGATTGCCGAGGTCGACTGCCTCGAAGATCGCCGCGCCGCCGAGCTCGGTGTCGCCGTAGTCAGCAACGACGCTCGTTTTGCAGAGGGGTGCCTGCAAAGCATACGTGCAGAGATCGAGCGCCATCGTGGAGCCGTGCTCGTCGACTACACGATCGAGACCCTTTAACAGGAATGTGTCGAGATGAAGCCTTTCCGGCTCGAAAAAGTGGGTAGCGAAATCCAACACCTTGTCAGCGACGTCATCAGCAACAAATTGCATGACCCGCGTATCGCCACGCTCACGAGCGTGACCCGTGTCGAAATCAGCCGCGATCTCGAGGCTGCCAAGATATATATCAGTGTTTTTGGTGACGAAAAGGTACAGCGCCGAACGCTCGACGCGCTCGATCATGCACGCGGTTTCATTCAGACCCACGTAGCTCGGGGGCTGGATATCCGACAGTGCCCGAGGATCAGTTTCTGGCCGGACACGACCATCAAGAAGCAGATCGAGGTCAGTCGGCTCATCGAGGAGTCGATGAATGAAATAGAAGAAAACGAGCGTCGGCGCACATCAGATGGCGAAGGAGGAGCTGAATGAAATCGAGCGCCGTCTACGCGGAAAAAATCAAGAAACTCTACGCCCAGCAAAAGCGTGGCGCCTCCGCTCCCGAGTGGCCTGAGACCGACGGCCTGATCGAGTCTCTCATGCTTGCCGTCCTGTCCGATGGCGTGAGTCTGACCAAAGCTCTTAGCGCACTGAACGCAATGCGTGCGTCAACGGTCGACCTCAACGACCTGCGGGTGTCGACGCCCCAGGTGCTGGCCGACGTAATTGACTCTTCGATTCCCAACGGCCTGCCGCGGACGTCCGCGTTGATTCGTGTACTCAATGCGGTCTTCGAGCACGAGAACGAGGTCTCGATCGACCGGCTCAAGACGATCAACAAGAAGGAGCGCCGGGAGTATCTCAGCGGACTCGACGGTATTTCTCCCTACGCCATGGCTTGCACGATGATCTTTGGATTCAACGATCACGCGATTGCGGTGGAAGAAGGGCTGCTCGAGACGCTCAAGCAAGAAGACCTGATCGCCGAGGACTGCACCGCGGAAAAGGCCCAGCAATTCCTGGAGCGTCAAATCCCCGCCAGCGAAGGCGCCGCCTTTACCCTGATCATGAAGCGGTACGCTGCATCCAAGTCCACCCGATTGAGCACCACGTCGTCGAAGAAGAAGAAAAAGAAGAAGAAGAAAACCGTGGCACGCAAAGGCTGAGGTCGCCGGCAATCATGAGCACCCTATCCCAACCGCGTTTTCGTTTCCTGGGAACCATCAGTCTGCTGGCGCTGGTGGCCAGTTGTCAGGCCACGACCGCTGGACGTTCGGCCGCAACGCACCAGACTGCGGGACAGCCGGCGTACGATCCCCAAAAAGCGTTCATGACCCTCGACGAGATCGCCCCGCTGCCCACTGCCCCCGAAGCGACCGGCAAGGCCGAGGAGACTTCGCAGCGCGCTCGGCGTCAAATAGACACCGCCCAGGAATTGCTCGCTGAACAACGTTACAGCGAAGCGATACAGAGGCTCGAGCGGGCGGTGCGCTACTCTCCCAACAGCCTTGCAGCCCATCAACTGATGGCGGCGGCGTGCCTCGAGTCCGGCCACCTCGCGCGCGCGATGGAACACACCGTCACCGCGCTTCAAATCGCTCCGACCACCGCGGATATTTACTTGCTACTCGCTCGCGTACACCTGGCCAACAAAGACTGGTCCAAAGTCCTTCGTACTGTTCGCACCATGCAAGCGTGTCCCGATTTCACACCGGGATCCGAGACAGCCCGGATGGGGCAATACTGCCTGGGCCAGGCGCTGGCCGCAGAGGGTTACCTGTCTGCAGCCATTGCCGCCTACAACGCTTTCCTCAACACCTCGGCCGTCGAGCAGGATTCAGCCGCGCTGCGTGAGCGCCGAATCGCGGCCTTGATCGCATCGAGCCACCTCCACGAACGGCTGGGACAACCACTGGAGGCTGCAGCGGATCTGGAACAGGTCGCCGCGGACTCACCTGGCGGTGACTGGGAGCGGATCGCAGAACTGTATCGCCAGGGTGGCAAGTACGACAGTGCAGCGGCGGCCGCCCTGCGGTTCATCGAGACCAAGCCCGACGGTACGGGGCTCGCCTTGCTTGTCGAAATTCGTACCTCTGCCAAACAGAGTGATGTGCTGCTGGCCGACCTGCAGAAGCTCGCTGCACGCTATCCACATCACGCCGGAGTCATTCGCGAACTGGCCGAGCTGTACGTTCGTCGCCAGGAAATCGACAACGGCATTCGTGTCCTGAACACGTTCGTCGACGAGCATTCTGACAGCGTCGAAGCGCGCGTCACGCTTGCTGAACTGCTGGTGCGGGTCGCGCAGTGGTCTGACGCAGTTGCACAGATGGTCGCGGCGTGTCAGTGCAGCACCGATCCACAGCCACTGGTCGATCGCTGGATCGCCTCCGTGCGTGCGGCCGGGCAGGTCGAAGCGGCGCTCACGACCCTGGCCGGGAGAGTCCCCACTGACCCACATGAGGCCTACATTGTCGGAAGCCTGGCCATGGCGGCAGGTCACATTGACGCTGCCGCGGACGCCCTGGCCCGTGCCGCGGCGGGGCCCGCTCCTCCCAAGGCGGTCCTCGTAGCCCTTGGAGAACTTCAACTCGGCCAGCTGGCCTGGCGCGCCGCCGCCGACAGCGGCCGCAAGCTCATCGCGCTGGACGGCGACGACGACGATGGCTATCGCATCCTTGGCCTGGCCCTCACCGGACTCGACGACCACAAAGATGCCGAAGAGGCACTGCAGGCGGCGATCCAACGCAATCGCACGGATACTGCAAGCATGGCCGCCCTTGCTGAACTCTACGCGCTCACCGGCCGACCGCTCAAACAACGCCAGCAGCTGCAGATGATCCTGGAAGTCGAGCATGATAATGCGCGCGCACTCGAGGGCTTGATCCTGCTGGCCGCCGGACGGGCCCGCGGCGAGAATGTCACCCGTTACGTCGACAAACTTCAGAGCCTCGACGATCCCGTGCCCTATCTGCGGATCATGGCGTTGCTCGAAGCCCGACGCACGAGCGAATTGGGCAGCTACGGGGCGGCTTTGCTCAAGATCCTCGAAGACCACCCGGACAGCCTCGAGACGTGCCTCGATCTCGTGCAGTATTACCTCGTCGTCGAGGACGACGACAACGCGGAGCGGTATGCCCGACGGGTGCTGGCTCTCGAGCCCAACCATCTCAGTGCACTGCAGCTGCTCGCGGGCGTCGAATTGCGGCGGCTGAAATTCGATGACGCCCTGGCGATTTACGAACAGCTGCTACGCATTCACCCGCGGCGGTACGCCTGGCGGCGAGCGCAGGTCATGATCATGATCGACGACCAACGCTTCACCGAGGTCATTGATCGCATCACCACACTCCTCGAGGACCCCGACCTCCCTCAGGAAGGACGGGCCGGATATCAATACGACTTGCTGATGTGCCTGGCACTCGAAGGACGCCTGGACGAAGCCCGCAGTCGGTTGACCACCTGGCTCGAGCTTACGCCGGACGACCGCGTCAGCCGCGAGCGCTACGTGGCGGTGGAACGCCTTTCGGGAACGCCCGAGCGCGCCCTTCCCCGCGCCGAAGAGTGGTTCCGCTCTGCCAGCAAGTCCCAGCGGGATGATCAACGACGTATGCTGGTCCAGGCATACCTCAATGCCGAGTCCTATGCCGATGCCGAAGCCGTGATCCGGGAAAGCCTGGCCAGCGACCCCGACTCACCGGCCATGGTCGGCCTCCTCATCGCAACGCTCGAGGCATCCGGCAACACGGACGGCGCACTCGAACTCGCCGAGGCCGCACTTGTCGATGAATCCGAGGACCTGTTCGTGCGTGTCCTCGAGGCCAACCGCATCCGAATGTTGCTCGCGGCCGAGCGCTATGATGATGCGATCCGCATCGTGAGGCGCCAGCTGAACAGTGGCCGGGGCGAGAGCGACGACCTGCGTTCTGATCTCGGCCGCATTCTGTTGCTGGCCAACCGCTGCGATGAGGTCAAACGTGAGCTGCAGACGTGGGAAGACCTGGTCATGCGTCGGGCCCGGCGGCGGGACAACAGCGCCTCGGAGCCCAGCCAGATGGATGACCAGGATCGCTATGCTCTCGCAGATATTCAAAACCTGCTCAGCTTGTGCTATCAGCGCGATGGCCAGTTGAGCCAGGCCGTTCAGGCGCAGGAACAGCGTTGGGTACTCATGCCGGAAGACCCGGGGTCGCGCAACGACCTCGGCTACCAGCTGGCCGTACTCGGACGCGATATCGACAAAGCCGAGGCGCTCGTGCGTCATGCGGTCAGCACCAGTCCGCGCGAAGCGGCTTTCCTCGACAGCCTTGGGTGGGTGCTGTACAGGCGTGGCCACTTCGAAGAAGCGGGCAAATGGCTCAGACGGGCCGCCCACGCTCCCAATCCATCATGGCGTCAGTGGTTGCTCGACGATGCCCCGCAGCGCGGCGCGGACGATCCGGTCATACGTGATCACCTTGGTGATTTGTCCTGGCGTCTTGGCCAATCCGACGAGGCCATCGAGCACTGGACCGCCGCGTACGAACTGGCCAGTGCCCAGGACGATGCCATCGGCCTCGAAGTTCGCAACCTCGTTGAAACGACTCCGGCTAAGATCGACGCAGCCAAATCCGGTGGAAACCCGAATGTCGCTGAAGTCCTGACCACCCTGGAGTAGTTTGCCGGGCTCCCCAGCCCCGCTTCCACTATCATATGGATCTGTCGCCTGTCATACGGGGACTGCACAATACGACCACACGACCGATCATCTGACCAAACTGCTACGGAGTGAGTGAGCTATGGCAGGACATTCCCATTGGGCCAACATTCAGCACAAGAAAGCGCGGGTCGACGCCAAGCGTGGCAAAATCTGGACCAAAATCGCACGCCAAATCGTCGTCTCGGCCAAGAACGGCGGCGGAGACGTGGATAACAATCCTGGCTTGCGGCTGCTGGTGGACAAGGCCAGGGCGGCCAACATGCCCAAGGATACCATCGAGCGTTCGATCAAGAAGGGCACCGGCGAGCTGGCCGGAGAGAACCTCGAGGAAGTGATTTACGAGGGCTACGGCCCAAGCGGTGTCGCCGTGATGTGCAACGCTTTGACCGACAATCGCAATCGTACCGCTCCGGAGATCAAGAAGATCTTCGAGCGAGCTGGCGGCAACCTCGGCACGAGCAATTGTGTGGCCTGGATGTTCGAGCAGAAGGGCACATTCGCCATCTCGGCAGATGCGACCACCGAGGAACAGCTCGTGGAAGTCGCCCTCGAGGCAGGCGCCGATGACGTCGCGCACGACGGCGAACTCTTCGAGGTCACGTGCAGCCCCGGTAACTTCCAGGATGTCAAAGCCGCGTTGGATACCGCCGAGGTCAAGTACGAGCAGGCGGACATCGTGATGCTTCCAACCACAACGGTCAAACTCGAGAATGCGGACGGCGCCAAGAAGGTCTTACGCCTGATGGAAACACTCGATGACCACGATGATATCCAGAGCGTCTCCGCGAACTTCGACATACCCGATGACGTGATGAGTCAGATGGAGTAGAACGACAGAGGTGGCCTGCCGCTTTTTTACAAGGAGCTCCGGGCCGCGAGGATTCAGCGGGGCCGAACCACGGGCAGGCGTCGTAACGGAGAGGGAGGGATTCGAACCCCCGCGACGGTTACCCGCCGACCGCATTTCGAATGCGGCTCCTTCAGCCACTCGGACACCTCTCCAGGTGGCCCATAACATTAACTGGACAACGCATCATATTCAACATCTGTAAGGAGTTGCGCCTGGGCGGCTCATCCTCAGACTCACCGTTTGTTTCCCGGGGTGGCCTCAAGCTACAAGCCGCACTCGAGCACTTCGCGTTCGATGTCGACGCGCTGGCTTGTGCCGATCTCGGCAGCCACGTGGGTGGCTTCGTGGATTGCATGCTCCAACGCGGCGCCGCACGGGTCTACTCCGTCGACACCGCCTATGGGACACTGGCCTGGATCCTGCGCAAGGATGACCGTGTCGTGGTCATGGAACGAACCAACGCGCTGCACGTGGAGTTGCCGGAAGCCGTCGACCTGGTCACGATCGACGTCGGGTGGACCCGCCAAAACCGGATCTTGCCTGTGGCACGCAGACTCCTCAAGCCGGATGGCGCCATTATCACACTCATCAAACCACACTACGAGGCGGACAAGGTCGTCTTGCAACGCGGCGTACTCCCCACCGAGCTGTTCGATGGTGTCGTGGCCGGCGTCCTCGGAGAAACCGCCAACATGGGTCTCGAGCTCCGCGGCACGGTCACCAGCCCCATCATGGGTCACGGGGGTAATCGAGAGGTGCTGGCGTTGTTGAAGATCGGTTCCTGACCTCTCGGGCCGAGCCACTGGAGAATCGCGCTGGGATCACTATATTGGGGTAACCAGGGACAGGTCCAAAGCGGCACATCCAACATGGATTCGGGCAGCGCGAGTGGCGGAACTGGCAGACGCGCAGGATTTAGGTTCCTGTGGGGCAACCCGTGGGAGTTCGAGTCTCCCCTCGCGCATGCGACCTGTGGGCGCAGCACACCGTGCGGCGACATACAGGTCTCGAATGTTCAAGTGCAGGCCCGCTCGTGGGGTGTGAACCAGGACAGGTTCTCATGCGTTAGTCGCGCGCGTATGGTGGCATGGCTGAACTCCGAAGCCGTGGCGATCAAGAATGACTTCATCCAACTTCGGATACAGACTTGCCACCGATTGATGAATTTCTGTACGAGAGGCCGATAACCTCCCAATACGTCTCGTCCCTAGCGCGTACGGACAGGTGTGCGTCGCTGGATCTTACCCAGCATGTCCAGAAGCCGTTCCGCCGCATCCGGGTCATCGGTTGCGTTCAATCTCACGAAGGCTTCGACGTCAGCGATATCGATCACCCCGTCTCCTGTGACATCAGCCGCGCGGCCATCGTCCACCAGGTCACCATCGAGTTCGTCGATCCTCACAGAAGCGCGGGCCACAATTGGAACAGACGGCGCCGGATCGCACAGCACATCGCATGGATCTTTGGACTGCACGAAGAGATTGGCTACTACGAAAGTGAAGTCGGCGAGCGTCACCAGGCCGTCTCCGGTGAAGTCCCCATGCTTCTCAGGCAAGCCGCACAGACTGCTCGGACCCGGTGATGCCAGATACATGCCGGCGAGCTGTGTGTAATCGAAGATGTCGATGACCTGATTGCCATCGAGGTTTCCCTGCACCAGCCAGTGGCACAGCGGATTGGTCGCCGGCGCCCCTTTGAAGGTCGCGTGCCACGCGTTGTCTTCGCCACATACGACCTCACACGTCGAGGTCAAGCTGTGTTTGCGATCCTGGGCCGTCAGGCAGGTCCAATTGTTCGGATCGACACTGAAAACCGCCTGCCCGTGGCCAGCCAGGTTATTCGGGGCACCAATCATGACGTTCTGATTGAGCTCGATGCCAAAACTGTCCGTCGAGTCACAGATGCTCAGTTCGAAGTCTATGCACCGCTGGATCGGATTGCCTGGATCGCCGCGCTCCATCGACGGCGACATTTCAAGATCGATGACCAGCGTGTTCAGCCCCGAGTTGCCCACTTCGAAATAACATTCCGACGGGATCCCGCACTCGTTGGTGTAGGCACAATCGACAACCGTTTTGCCTGGAAGAAAATCGCCGCCACCGTCGAGGTAGTCGCCGAGATCGATCCCGACCGGGTCGACGGGCATCCCGCACAGTCCCTTCGTACAGTCGTCCACCGTACAGTAACCGACGCATGGCAAGCCATCGCACATGAACCCTTCGACATCGGGATCAGCGATGCACGTCGTCGAACACTGCTCGTCGTTGGCACACAGATCGCCCCGCCCACAATCGAGATCCGATTGACATGCAGCAAAATAGGTGACCTCACAGACATCAGTGATGACCACCGATTCATTGCATGGATCAAGGACCTCGATCGGATCGTAGAGCACCTCACGCGTGATTTCGTTGCAATCCGCATCACCGAATGTACTCGCAGGACACGTGAACATCGAGGCCGACCCATTGATCTGAATGGGAGGCGTCGGTGAGGGATCAAGGTCGCCATTACAACCGATGATCTCGATGGACCCGTTTGGTCCAGACACACCGGTCGGCGGGTTATGGGTGCGGAAGAACACGCCGGGACTCTTGCAGTCGGCAATCGCATTGTAGATCAGTCGAACGATCGTGCCGCCGGACTGAATCCCGGTGGTCGCGTCACAGCTCATCCCGATTGGCAGACTGACCACCAGGTCAAATGTGCCTGCGGCCTGATCGACGTTCTCGCCGATGATCTGCGTCCACCCCGTTTCGCCATCGGGGTCGATGATACTGCCGGCCAGATCGAGAGTCGCGGTGTCCCAGCCGATGAACAGCTGTGCTCCACAAGCCGGCTGAGCGGTTGGACCGACCTCGATATCGACGACGATCTGCCCCGTGTTGGCATAGCATGCCTGGTCGACGCAAATCCCGCCATTGAAGGGATTGAGGTCATCATCAACACAGTGGTACGTGCCATCTGGCTCAGGGTTATTGCATTCGCTGTCGTCACCCATACAGGTGCCGATTGCGTTGCCCGTGCCGGCACCGCGCAGCTCGAGACACAGTGAATCAGGAGGGTTGGGATGCGAGCCGCCCTCACACATGCAGATGCCATCCAGGCAACTGGCCGCTGGAGCACCCAGTGATCGGCAGAATTCGTCACCCTTCGAGCCGTCGATGCACTCGAACATGCCCTCTTCGATCGACTCGTTGACGCATTCGCCATCCTCACACGAATCGATCGTACACGGGTCTGCGTCGAGGCAAGGCTTGTCCTCACCGGCCATGCACTGACCATCGACGCACACATCATTGATCGTGCAGCGATCACCATCGTCACACGGACCGTCGTTATCGAAATACACACACCCATCGACCGGATCGCACACATCGTCGGTGCAGGCATTGCCGTCGTCACAATCGAGCTTCGGCCCGCCCATGCAAGCGCCGCCGACGCACACATCGCCCCGGGTGCAGGGGTCACCATCGTCGCATGAATCCTCATTGGGGATATTCATACATCCCTTGACCGGATCGCAGACGTCATCAGTGCACGGATTGTCATCGTCACACTCCACCGGATCGCCGCATGCACCGCCTGGACAACCGACGTTCTCGGGCAGCGGAACATTCATCCACGGATCAAAGACCTCAGCCCCGTTGAGCAGGTCGATGAGGAAGATAATGTCCAAAGGCGTGATGATGCCGCGATGGGCAATGTCCGCACTGTACAAACCAAATGGCGGCTCGGCCACGCCGTTGAGAATGTCGATGAGCGCCAGGATGTCGAGCTGGTTCGACACGCCATCCGCGTTGACGTTTGCAGGATGCGAGATGAACTCACCGAATTGATCGTCGTCGTAACTGATGACCGTTACGCAACCAGTCGTGATCGCTCGCGCCAGTGTGATCTTGTACGATCCCGGTTCGAACTCATCGACGTCGATGATCTCGTTCGGATCAGGGTTATCACACTCGCACAAACTCCAACATCCCGCCGGCGCATTTTCCGGTCCATCGACAATGAACATCGAAATACCCAGCAGTGGCGTAAGGCTGTCTCGCGGATTTGGAATGCGGGCATCCACAACGCCAGCCGGCGGATCGATGAACATGATCGGCCCGGCCGGGCAATCGCCCACAGGCTCACACACGCCCTGCACGCACACCCCATCGCCGCCGGCACACGGAGTGCCATCATCGACCGGAATCAGTTCATCACAGTTGCCCTCTGGACCACCGGCGCTGCAGCTGGCGGTGTTACACTCGTTCCCGGCATCGGTACAGTCGACCGGATCGCCGACGCACACAGCACCGTCACACGCATCGTCGACGGTACACGCATCGCCATCATCACACGGATCGACGCAGCCGCAATTGACTTCCAGGATCAACGGCTGGAAGGCATCGATGGCAAACTCGGCACCGGATGGCAGGAACAGTGCGGTCAGCGGCGGCTGCTTGAGGTTGAACGGCAACAGGAACTCGCCACACGCATCTGCGGATGCGGCCACCTCGAACTCGACGAGATACTGCGGGCCATCGACCAGCGCCGGATCGGTACCCAATCCGGGAATCGTGGAATAGAACACCCCGTAGATGGTGTCGATCGTCTCGTTGTAGGTCCGATCCAGAATGGCCAGCTGATCCTCGAAGACCCAGTCCTCACGCGTCGTATCAATCACGATCGAATCGCCACCGCCCAGACCCGGTTCGTTGTCGACGTAGGTCATGGAACCGGTGGCTCCCGGCTGCGGCATCGGGAACCACGGGAAGATCAGCTGATAGGCATTGAGTATCGCGCCCGGTGCACTGTTATCGTCGATCCAGGCGGTCACGCGGACGGTCTCACCCGGCTTGAGCTTGATACGCGTTGGGCCAACCGCAGGTGCATCGCCCTGGTCCCCATCACGGGCCATGAACAAGCGCGCATCGGGTATCTCGACCGGTTCGCACACACCGGCCATGCATTGGCCGTTGCCACCATCGCACAGCGTGCCGTCGGGTACCGCGGTCAGATCGTCGCAGTTGCCCTCGGCCCCACCGACATTGCAGCTGGCCGCGTTGCATTCGTCGCCCTCAGCCGAGCAGTCAACCGGCGTGCCGACGCACAGATCGCCATCGCAGGCATCCTCGACGGTGCAGGCGTTCTTGTCATCACACGGATCCTGGCAGCCCCCCGTCGGCTCGCAGACACCGGCCATACACTCACCGGTACCACCGCCACATGGAGTGCCGTCGTCGACGGGAGTCAGAACATCACAGTTGCCTTCAACGCCACCCGCGTTGCAACTGGCCACGTTACACTCGTTGCCCGAGCCGGAGCAGTCCACCGGCTCACCGACACACGCGTCGCCGTCGCAGGCGTCGGCGACCGTACACGCATCGCCGTCATCACACGGGTCCTCGCACCCACCGCAGCTGGCGTTGACCGCGATGGTCAGCGACTGCCAGGCGTCAACACCGTACTCGGTGCCCGCGGGGCCGAACAGCGCCGCCAACGGCGGAGCGGCCGGAGCGATGTTGAAGGGTAGAGCAAAGTCACCACACGCATCCTCTGACGCGGCGAACTCGAATTCGCACAGATAGAAGATGCCACCCTTGGCACCTGGATCCGGAGTAAAGCCCGGCAGCGAGGCGTAGAACACACCAAAAATGTTCTGCGCCGGAGTCTCGTTGTAAGTTGGGTCGAGCGCAATGATCTCATTCCCGAACGCCCAGTCATCCCGCTCGGTGTTGATGAAGATCGAGTCGCCCCCACCCATACCCGGGTTGTTGTCGACGTAGGTCACGGTGCCCAGGGCCCCGCCCACCGCCGATCCGAAGTCCGGGATAATGATCTGATAACCTTCGAGTTCCTGGCCCGGACCACTCGTGTCCTCGAGCCACACCATGATCAGCGTCGAACTCCCCGGATCGACCGCCACCATGGTATTGCCCACCGCAGGCGCGTCGCCCTGGGCGCCGTCGGCGGCCATGAACACGCGGACTTCCGGAATCTCGGCCGGTTCGCACACACCGGCCATACACAGGCCGTTGCCCCCGTCGCACGCCGTCCCGTCCGGAACGGCAGTCAGATCGTCACAGTTGCCCTCGGCTCCACCGGCATTGCAGCTGGCGACGTTGCACTCGTCGCCCACACCGGAGCAGTCCACCGGTGTGCCGAGGCACACGTCGTCATCGCAGGCATCATCGACCGTACACGCATCTTCATCGTCACACGGATCGACACAGCCCAGGGCTTTGCACACGCCTGCGATACACACGCCCGCCCCGCCGTCGCACGGTGTGCGGTCGGCAACCGGAGTCAGGTCCTTGCAGTTGCCCTCTGCACCAGCAGGATTACAGCTGGCGGTGTTGCACTCATTGCCGGCATCAGCACAATCGACCGGGACGCCGACGCATGTGTTGCCGTCACAGGCATCATCAACGGTGCAGGCATCCGCATCGTCGCACGGATCTGCACACAACGGCGTGCATTCACCGGCGATGCATTGGCCGTTCTCCCCGTCACAAGCGGTCCCGTCAGCGACCGGTGTCAGGTCATCGCAGTTGCCGTCAGCGCCCGCGGCAGAACACGTCGCAACATTGCACTCATCGCCGGCACTCGAGCAGTCAACCGGTGTTCCGACGCACACGTCGCCGGAACAGGCATCATCAATGGTGCACGCATCGTTGTCAGTGCACGGATCCTCACAGCCCATCCCGCAATTGACGACCTCGAGCACGAGCTCCTGGACGAGATCAACATTGAATTCTGCCCCGAACGGATCGAAGAGAGCCGTGAGCGGCGGAGATTCGAGGTTGTAGCGGAGCACGAACTCTCCGCAGGCATCGGCCGACGCAGTGAAATCGAATTCCACGAGATACTGTACACCATCGACCAGCGCCGGATCGGTGCCCAGACCAGGGATCGTCGAGTAGAATATGCCGAACAACCCCGCTTCGGGTGATTCGTTGTATGTCGGATCGAGCACGGCCAGCTGGTCCGCGAAGACCCAGTCTTCACGATCAGCGTCCATGAAGATCGTATCGCCACCACCGCCGCCCGGATTGTTGTTGACATAGCTCAACATGCCGGTCGCGCCGCCTTGCGGTTCGGCCGTGTCCGTAAAGATCAGCTGATATGCGTTGAGGGTATCGCCCGGCGCGCTGTCGTCGTTGAGCCACGCCATGATCTGAACTGTCTCGCCAGGTTCCAGCTCGATCCGGGTTGCTCCACTCGACGGCGCATCGTCTTGCTCGCCGTCGCGGGCCATGAACAACCGCGTGTCCGCATCTCCACCATCGGGTGTGCACACGCCGGCTTGACAGGTCCCGTCGGTACACGGTGCACCGTCCATGAGCGGAACGAGATCATCACAATTACCATCGGCGCCAGCCGCATCACAAAATGCTACATTGCATTCATCGCCAGCGCCAGTGCAATCCACAGGCACACCGAGACACACATCGTCAGCGCAAGCGTCATCAAGAGTGCAGGCATCGCCGTCATCACACGGATCTACACAGCCCAGCGTCTTGCATACTCCCGCAATACACACACCAGCTCCGTCGTCGCACGGCGTACGATCGGCCACTGGGGTAAGATCGTCACAATTGCCGTCGGCCCCACCTGCGTCACAACCTGCCGTGTTGCACTCATCACCTGCACCTGAACAATCTACTGGTGACCCAGCACATGTCGGACCATCGCAGACGTCACCCGTCGTGCATGCGTCACCGTCATCACACGGATCAGTACACAGGGGAGTGCAGGTGCCGGCGATGCACTCGCCGTTACCACCGTCACAGAGAGTACCATCGTCGACCGGGGTCATCTCGGCACAGTTGCCCTCCGCACCCTTGGGGCTGCAGCTGGCCACATTGCACTGATCGCCCGCACCTGAACAATCCACGGGCGTTCCGATGCACACATCGTTGTCACACGCATCATCGACCGTGCAGGCGTCATCGTCATCGCAAGGATCGACACAACCAAGCGGCTTACACGCACCGGCCACACACACGCCTGCCCCACCGTCGCATGGCGTGCGATCAGCGACGGGTGTGAGGTCATCACAGTTACCGTCTACGCCATCTGCGTTGCAACTGGCATCGTTGCATTCATCACCTGCGCCCGAACAATCAACCGGAGTCCCCACGCACACGTCACCGTCACAGGCATCTTCAATCGTGCACGCATTCTTATCGGTGCAAGGCTCCTGGCAACCCCCCGCACATTCGGCGCTAACGACGATCGTCAACGGCTGGTACTCATCCACGCCATACTGCGATCCACCATCACTGAACAAGGCCACCAGAGGTGGCGGTGCGGGCGCGAGATTAAAACCCAGTTCGAACTCTCCGCACGCGTCTTCGGTCAGCTCGAGGTCGAATTCGGCCAGATAGAGAATCCCGCCTTTGGCGCCCGGATCGGGTACGAAGCCGGCAATCGATGCATAGAACACACCGAAAATGTCCTGCGCAGGTGTTTCGTTGTACACGGGATCCAACGCAATGATGATGTTACCGAAGGCCCAGTCATCGCGTTCGGTGTTGATGAAAATTGAATCCCCACCCCCCAGGCCAGGATCGTTGTCAACGTAGGTGACACCGCCCTCGGCCCCATCTACCGGCTCAGCGGTCATGGGCATGATGAGCTGGTAGCCTTCGAGGTTCTGGCCCGGGCCGGTCGTATCTTCCATCCACGCCATGACGCGCACGGAGCTACCCGGATCGGCCGCTACGGACGTGTGACCGGTAGCCGGCGCGGTCCCCTGCTCTCCGTCAGCCGCCATGAACACACGGACTTGTCCAAGTGAACTCGCCGTTGAAAAGGACAGGACGGCTACACCGACGACCAACGCTTTGTTAAAGCTCATACCTCTCTCCAGACTTTGGCCTCATGCCAGTGGGAGGCCCCCACTGAGGGCAGACGCGAGAGCCCTGAAGGCTCCCCCCCGGAACGCCACTCTATTTTCGCCTGCACGACGGGCCAAGCCCGTCTGATGGGGCCACACCGCCTCCTTGATCGGAGCGCAGGGTGGCAGCAGAAGTGGAAACAGTCGTGTTTTCAGCGTATCTGGACGACAGGCGTCAATCAAGTAAATGTAGTTCTTATTATCTATGGCGCGTCTCTAACGTGCCGTTCCACCAAGTTTCGTAACCTTTGTCTTGTCATACAGTTGCATTGTAATGTGCGTGCGCATGAAGAAGGGCCGTCCCATTGCGCGGACGGCCCCTCGTTCAAATGAGTGACTTCACATCACAATCAGCGGCTGATGCCCGACCCGGGCTGAACCGTGATGGTCGCGGCCCGAACGCTGGTGACCTCAATCTTGGTGCCAGCCTTCGTGGGTGTCAGGAACGTCCGTCCGAGGCCTGCCGGATCATCGACCAGCACGTCCACGACAAAGCGCCCCGCCGCATTGGGACTGGCACGGTAGGTGAACGTGGCCAGGTAGGCATTCGCCGGTGTCCGGACACCCTCCTGTGTTGTTCCGGCCAACATCTGGTGGGTAGCGAGGTTGAACGCTTCCCAGCGCCCCTCGATCGGCAGTGGCTGCCGCTTGAGGTCGGCGACAGAAATGTCGATCAGATGCAACGCACCACTGCGTCCCCCGGCGACGTCGAGATGCAGCTGATAGCCGCGGAGATCATGAATCTCGCGACCGAGCAACACCTGGACCCGCACCACATCGCCTGCACGCACGATCGTGCGGTCAGCCTCGAGAATCAGAGTGGTCATATCAACGATCTGAGGATCGACGTATGGCGCTGGCCCGGGCGGGCATGCTCCGGGACATGCACACGTCGTCGTGCCGTCGAACGCGTTGAGCGCAGCAAAGGCATCGTTGTTATCACACACACCGTCCGGGCAGCAGCTGCCGAACGGACCACCGGCATCGACATTGATCGCGTTGGGCGGATCATCCTCGCACGGATAGGTGCTCGGTGGACCGCTCGTGTCGGTGTCGGCGAAACAGTTGAGGGCGTGGAAGCGGTCATTGTTGTCAGCCACGCCATCGATGGGGCACGCACCAAACGGGCCGCCGAGATCGGCAAAGACGCGATCGGTATCAAAGCACAAGTTTTCGATGCACTCGTAGAACTTGCAATTGTCATCGCTGACGCCATCCATCGGGTCGATATCGCCGCAATCTGCGATGTTCAGACATTCGAGGCAGACATCATTGTCCTCATCACACAGCCGTGGCTGTCGACATGGTTCATCCCCGTCGACACACACACCAAGATCGCAGGTCTCGTCGCCATTGCAAAAGATGCCGTCAGGACATGGCGTGCCATCAGGCTGCAGCCGTGGGTCACACGCACCCAGGCCGTCGCAGGAATCGGGATCATCGCACGCCGTCGCGCTCTGGTCACCGCACGATGTGCCGTCCGGTTGGAAGTTATCCTGACACATCCCTGAACCGTCACACGTATCAGCGCCATTGCACTCGGTCTCGGTCGGATCACCGCACGGCGTGCCCCCGGGCTGGAAATTGTCGTCGCACAGGCCCTGGCCATCGCAGATATCCGCATTGTTACATTCGGTCTGCGTCGGATCACCGCAAGCGTTGCCCAGAGGCTTGTAGTTGGGATCGCACAAGCCCTGACCGTCACACGCGTCCGGTGCGTCGCACTGTGCATCTTCCGGTACCGGGTTGCCGCAAGCCGTTCCGCGCGGGCGCGGACTGAAAGCATTCACGGTCAGGAGGGGCTCGCATACCAGGCATTCGCTCGAGGGATCGGCTGCTCCCGGCTGATAGCACGTGCCCTCTACGAGGCATGTGTCGGTGCGATTGATGTTGAGAACGAAGCTGCCCTCGGCACCATTGAAGCCCGCTACACGAATGAAGTAATCCTCGCCAGCTATGACGGGTACGGTAAAGGCCGATGTTGATCCTGGTCCGCCGTCATCGTCACAGGCGACCTCGGGCCCGCCGCAGTCGTCATACAGCGTCAACACGGTATCAAAGTCACTGCCCGTGGTCGTGAACTTGACGTTGCCGTCACAGGTGGCGACGTAGAAGAACCATGCGTCGCTGGTCGAGTTGAACGCACAGCTGACCTGCAGCTCGGTGCCGAACCCGGCGTTGGTGCCGTTGGTCGCCCCCTCGAAGGCCTCGGCGGCGTTGTTGCAGGTGTCCTGGCAGTTGGGATCGAGCTCGCCCATGCACGTGCCCATGCCGTCGCAGACGTCGTCACCGACGCCCGGGGCGCCCGTGCCGGTACACACGTTCCCGTCGTCACACGGCGTGCCGTCGGGCAGCGGCGGATGCGAGCAGAAGCCGGTGCCGTCACACACGTTGGCGGTGCAGGCATTGCCGTCGCTGGAACACGCGGTTCCGAGGGGCAGCGCCGGATGCACGCAGGAGCCGGCGCCGTCACAGACGTCGTCGGTGCACTCCTCGCCATCGTCGGTACAGGCGGTGTTGACCGGTAGCGGCGGATGCGAACAGGTCCCGGCACCGTCACAGACGTCGTCGGTACATTCAAAGCCGTCATCGGTGCAGCCTGTGCCGGCCGCGATCGGCGACCAGGCGTCGCCCGCCTGAGCCGGGTCACAGACCTCGCACTCGTTGCCCGGATTGACCATGCCGGCCGACTGGCACGAGCCGTCGATGAAGCAGCTGCCCGAGGTGATCGACAGCGTTCCGGTGCCGAGGCCGCCGCTGTTGGGGCCCAGCACGCGAACCGTGTAGCACAGGGCGTCGTTGGCCTCGAAGGTCACCTCGCTGGTCCCGCCACCGCAACCCTTGCCATCATCGTTGGATGCGATCAGGTTGTTCGGCGGACACACGCCGCAGCCCTGATACACCTCGATGGTGGTATTGAAGTCAGCCTGATCGCAGGTACTGAGCGTTACTGGCCCGTCACACTGCGGCGAATACTCGAACCACACGTCAGGATCGGCCTCTTCAAGAGAGATGCAGAAATCATTGTCGCCTTCGGCGACCGCCGCAGCGTTGACACAGGCCCCGTTGGGCGGCCCGACCAGCACAGTGAGTGGCTGGAACTCGTCAATGATGAATTGCCCACCGCCTGGCGAAAAATAGCCGGTCAACGGCGGATCCGCAGGCGCCAGATTGAAGGGTAACTCAAACTCGCCGCACGCATCGGCCGAAGCCTCGAGCTGAAACTCGCACAGGTACAGGATTCCGCCCGTGTTTCCGGGGTTGGTCGAAAAGCCGGGAATGGTGGCATAGAACACTCCGAAGATCCCCTGGCCGGGAGTCTCGTTGTACACCGGGTCGAGCACGGCGATTTGATCAGAGAAGACCCAATCCGGACGGTTCGTGCTGATGACGATCGAGTCGCCGCCGCCACCGCCGGGATTGTTATCGACGTAGGTCACTTGCCCGACGGCGGGCCCTTGAGCCGTGGCTGCATCGGGAATGATGACCTGATAGCCTTCGAGATCCTGTCCCGGTCCACCCAGTACTTCCATCCACACGGCAACGGTTGCCGAGGTGCCCGGATCGAGGGTGATTGTCGTGTTGCCGGTCGACGGCGCCGCGCCCTGGCTCCCATCGGGAACCATGAAACTGCGGGTCTGCCCCCAGGCCGACGCGGCCAGGCCGCAGGCCAGGCAGGTCGCTACAACAACAGTTCTATTCATGAGTCGTGTCCTTTCGAATGGCTGGTGCCCGATCAGATCGGTCACGCAATCATGGTGCCGATCCTGATGCCAACGAGCAGGTGTGTCCAAGCTGAAATGTCCCTCCTCGAGCTCCACCCACTGTTTGTGGTATGGCGCCCAATCGCATTGTCGCAAATGGGGCTGGCGTTGACCAGTCCCAGGATGCGTCCGGTCCGGGTTGCGGACGGGGCGCTTTGGGCGACAAGTGCCTGCGTAGCGTTACTCCGCCGACTTGCGTTCAGCCGCGATGACTTCGATCACGGCGGGTGCTGTTTTCTCGATGTTCACGCGTCCGTTGGACGGTGAAGGAAAGATGAAGGTCCGCTGCGCCGCGTCGTCTTGATCGGCCAGAATGTCGATGACGAAAGTGCCACGCGCATCGGCACTGGCGCGATACGTGAACGTCGCCAGGTAAGTGTTGGCCGCCAGTTTTACACCGGGCTGATCGGTTCCGACGACGACCTGTTGCACAGCGAGGTTGAACGCCGACCACGACGTTGCAGGCATCATGGCATGCCTGGCGCTTCGCGGTGCAGCCCGGTCGCGTGAGTGAATCGCGATGTCGACGAGTTCGAGATGACCGGCCGCCCCACCATCGACGCCCAGGTGAAGCTGATAACCGCGCACATCGTCGAATCCACTACTGAGCAACACATCGACCTCGACGCGATCACCTGGCTGGATGCGCGACTTGCCGGCCACCGCCGTCACATGAACCGATCCAACATCGTTTGGCCCCGTAAATGTCGGTGCCGAACCTCCATCGAGCGGACAGCTGCATGTTCCGGCTGCGGCAAACGCATTCAGCGCGGCGAATGCATCGTTGCCATCGCACACACCATCGGGAGTACAACTCCCAAATGAACCGCCAGCGTCGACATTCAGCGCGCTCGGCGCGGCCGGCTCGCACGGATAGGTCGCGGGTGGTGGTGCCTCCGGGTTGACGTTAGCAAAGCAATTGAGGGCGTGGAAACGGTCGTTGCCATCGGCGGTCCCGTCGATCATGCATCCCCCGAACGGTCCACCCATATCGGCGAATCTGCGTTCGATGAGTTCACAGTCCCCGAGCGTACATGACTGCCAGAAACAGATGTCATCGATGATGCCGTTGTCATCTGTATCGCCGCAGTTGTTTTCACAGGGCCCCTGAACGCTCATCGAATCGACCTGACCGAGAATGTTACACCCTGGAATGGTCTCGGTCGGTACGCAAAAGTCCGAGCCACCGCAGGAGAACGCATTCGTCGGGTCGCATGGGAAATCGTTGAACAGACAACGAAACTCGATTCCGCCCCACAAGACCTGTGAGCATGTCATATCGCGAACATCGACAATGGCGATATCCGAATCGACACCCGAATCGCCAATCACCTCGAACTGCAACGTTGCAACGAGCAACCCTTCGGGGGGCAGGACAGCCGGGCCCTGTCCGACGGGTGATTGGAACTGACCGAGCACCTCGAACAGCGCGTCACCATCGTTTTCGGGAATGCCGTCGATCGCAAGTCCGCTGTTGAGACAGTCGATCTGACAGTCGTCGGGAAAGTACGGAACGTCGTCGATCCAGTCGTATGGACTGTTGTCGATGACTCCGGACAACCTGAGGTCCTGCGGATCCCATTCGATGATCACATCGATAGCGGCCACCAACGTGTCAACCAGCGGAAACTCAGGAATAGCGTAGATTCCGACTTCGAGCACCTGTCCCTGAGTCACGTTACTCAGTTGCCCGGGCTCGAGCATGAGATCCACATGAATCGGCAGGATATAGGGTGGCATCGGCAAGTCGCACGGTAACGCGCAAGGGGTGGTACACACGCCATCGTCGGAGTTGCATAGCAACCCATCCGGGCACATGATCGCCTCGTTGACACACGACCCGCTGGCCACGCTGCAGCTATCGACGGTACAGGGGTCTTCGTCGTTGCAATCGACGGGATCATACACACACGTCTCATCGATGCACGCATCGACCGTGCAACCGTTCGCGTCGTCGCAGTGCGCATCGACAAAACACTCTTTGCACGCACCGTCAGACGGATCGCACAACTCAGAACCTGAACACTCGACATCGGAATTGGGCAATGGAATGCATTGATTGCCAAAGCATGTCTCGACCCCATCGCACAGGTCGATGTTGCCGTCGCAATCTGATGGGGTCGTGCAAGACTGCGGCGTGAAGAAGAACACCGGAGCCGTACCAAAGAATACGCGTGTATCAGGAATGGCCCCACAGCCAAAAATGGCTGACACACTGTCGGCGGGTGCCAGGATGATCTCGCTGGCCCCCGCTTGCAAAGCGGTCATGGTCACGGTACCGATGCGGACCCAGTCAGGGGTGATGCCCAACGCATCAGCGGTCGTGCAACCGCCGAACTCGTCAACTGTACCGAAACCGCACAGCCCCGTTGAAGAATAGGGACCAGAAAGCCCCAGGCCGGTGCACAACATCGCGCTGCCATCGAACAGCAGGTCGACGTGGACGCTCTCGATCCCGAGCCCGAAGGGATCGCACAGTTGGGGTTGGCCCAGACAGGTCGAGGGGTTACCGGGCAGGCAGACGTTCTCCCCGCCGGGTTCGTCGCAGTAACCAGCGGCCTGCTGCGCCCAGATCTCAACAAAGAATGGCCCCAGCGGCAACCGCGAAAACGCCTGCGGGGGCAAACCATCCTCCGTGGTATCGAGACCGCTCTCCTGCAGGCGCGGGACGGGTAGAACGCGAATGACGTTGCGTGATCCGATTTGAGGTATCGGGCAAGCGCCCGGATCGACTGGACAATCGTCCCCGACTCCGAGACCGGCGCTCAAGCCCGCCACCAGCAACCATGTGTGCATGACAACCCTCCGTGATCCTGTCCTGTCGCAGAGCGACATCGAATCATGCGGTCGTATTCAGAGCACCAATTGGGAGCCTCGGATTCCCTGTGATCATCCCCCGATGACGCGGTGCTTCTCCCCAATCCTGCGCCGCAATACGACTTCCACTTCGTTCGGCGCTCACTTGATTATGACAGAAAGAGGCGATCGGAACCAGCACACCCGGCCGGACCGCCCCGCCTCTTTCGCGACCACCCGGGTTTCCGCAGGAGGACAAATAGTTAAGTTCTCAGTCCTGGCCGCCTTTGATCGGGTTCTTCTTGAGGCGGACCCGTGAGACCTCGTGCCGTGTGCGGGGCGCACGGTCTGTGGTCTTCCAGTTCTCGAGTGTCTTGATCCGCGGGTTCGATCCGTCAGGATACGGCAGCCCGAACGATTCGAGGAGCTTGCGACTGGATGGTGGAACCAGCGGTTGGGGTGAGCCACACGGTGCCGGGAACAGAATCTGGGGGTCACCACAGCAACGCAACCAGCCGGTCACGAAGAAAGCAAAGTCGCCAGGATCGACGCAACCGCTGCAATCGAAGTCGGCCGCATCGCAGTTGAGCGAGTTCCACAGCGGATCCGTGTCACAGCGCAGCCAACACGGTACGACGAAAGCAAAGTCACCGGGACCGACGCACTCGTCACCGTCGAGATCATAGAGACATGTCGTGCGGATATCGAACGGTGCACTTTCTTCAAAAATGATCTGGTCCGGCCCGACAGAGCCGTATTGACAAATGGCACTGGGGGACCCGGACGGAATGGCGGCGATCGTGTTGTTCGCGTGGGACACGCCGGAAGTCAGGCCAACCGTCGTGACCAGAACCCAATTCGGTGTGATGCCGAGACTCGGCTGAACCGTACACCCACCCAGCTCGTCAACGAGACCGAAGAAACACGTCCCCGAATCGAAACTGTTGAAATCGGCAGCAGGCGTGACGCTGTCACACGTCATCGCAGTGAAGTCGAATTGCAGGTCGCTGAACATACAGCACACGCCAGCCAGCGGCAGTTCGGGCATCGGAACGGTCATCTGGGCCCACATCTCCACAACAAAATTCGACGCAGTCTCGATGACCGCATCGCCGGCCGGAGGCGCGCCGACCGCGGCGGTCAATCCGCTCGGGAACTGCCGGACCACCGGACGCACCCGCATCAACGCCAGCGGGTTCCCAGGCTGACAGTCCAGAATCGCGTGACATGTCTCCACGCCATTCAAATCGTTACCATCATCACACAATGCATTGACCGGGACATGGCTACATGCATTGGTCGTGTCATTGCAGTTGTCGATCGTACAGGACACGCCGTCATCGCACGGGTCGTCGGGGCTGACGCATCCCAGGACGGGATCGCACACATCGACACCGTCGCAGAACAAACCATTGTCGCACGCGGCGTTGTTCGGTACGGAAATGCAGCTGTCGGTAGCCTCATTGCAGGCATCGGCGGTACACGCGATACCATCATTGCACACAACAGGATTGCCCTGGCATCCCAGGATCGGATTGCAGACCTCCTGGCCGTTGCAGAACTGCCCATCGTTACAGGCGCTGTCGAACGGGGTATGCGTACAGGTGTCCGTCCCCTCGTCGCACAGATCGAGCGTACACGGCACACTGTCGTTGCAGTTGACCGCAGTGCCGCTCACGCAACCGACGAGCGGGCTGCAGACCTCGATCCCATCACAGTACAGGCCGTTGCTGCACAGCGCATTGCTGGCGGTGTTCGTACATACACCGTTGTTGCACTGATCGATCGTACACGCAATGCTATCGTTACAATCACTGTTGAACACACAGCTCGAGCAACCCGGGATCGTCGTGTGCACGCATGCATCCGAGGCTTCGTTACATGAATCTGAAGTGCACAGATCGCTGTCGTCGCACGGATCGGCTCCCACCACGCACCCGACGCCTGGGGAACACGTTTCGATGCCGTCGCAGAATACTCCGTTGTCACATGCGGCATCGTTGGTTGCATTGATGCAGGTATCGTTGATCTCATCGCAGGAGTCGATGGTGCAGACGATGCCGTCATCGCAATCCGTGGTCGGTCCGGCCTGGCAATCCAGCAACGCGTTACACACCTCGATCCCGTCACAAAACTGGCCGTTGTCACACAGGCCGTTGTTCGGTGCATTGACGCAGCTGTCGTTTATTTCGTCACACGTATCGACAGTGCAACCCACGCCGTCATCACAGCTGACCGCTGTCCCCGCAACGCAGTCATTAACCGGATCGCATACTTCGACTCCATCACAGAAGTCGCCGTTATCGCACACGCTATCGTCAACCGTGTTGACACATGCATCGTTAACTTCATCGCAGGAATCCAGAGTGCAACTGATACCATCGTCGCAGGCCAGGGCCAGGCCCACCTGACAATCGAGTACCGCGTCACACGTCTCCGGGCCATCGCAGAACAGCCCGTTGTCGCACAGTCCGTCGTTGGGAACATTGATACAGGCATCGGCAATATCGTCGCAGCTGTCGTCGGTGCAGCCGACCCCATCGTCACACGGGAAGCCACCACCAGGCTGGCAATCGAGCGTTGGATCGCACGTCTCGACACCATCACAGAAAATGCCGTTGTCGCAGGTGATGTCGATCGGCGTATTGACGCAGGTGTCGGCGCCCTCGTCACACGTGTCTGCCGTGCAGCCAACACCGTCATCACAATCAGGAGCCGCCCCTGCCTGGCAATCCAGTGCGGCATCGCAGGTTTCGACACCATCACAGAAATCGCCATTGTCGCACAGTGCATCGTTGGTCGCGTTGACACACGCGTCTCCCACTTCGTCGCAGCTGTCATCGGTACAACCGATCCCGTCGTCGCAGTTGACGACGGTCCCGGCGACGCACGAGTTGGCCACACACGTCTCGACACCGTTACAGAACTGTCCATCGTTACAATCGCCATCGACGGTGCAGTCGCCAACGAAGAACACATTGGACAAGAATTCGATATCAGCCGGGTCGACGTTCACGGACTGGCCGATGATCGACGTGCCGACGAAGAGGTTGGCTGCGTCGGACACCTGCACGGTAACCGGGCCACCGATCCCCACGGCATTCATTTCAATGCGTTCGACCATGGCCCACTCACCGACGCCCAGTGCTGCCACTGGCGGAATGGGCTGGCATCCGCCCACATCGTCGACCAGGCCGAGCCCGTCGTTGAACCCGGCGGCAACGCCGTTAACTGTGAACAGGGGGCCGTTCTGGATCGGCGGCAGTGCATCGATCAAATCCGTACGGTTGTACGAGAGATCTGCATGCACACAAGCCAACCCACCCAACGGCGCGTTGGCGTTGGTCGCCCAGATCTCGACGTAAAACGTCGCCGCCGCATCGACACGGGGCGCCGAGGCCGGCGGCGCAACCCCCGGCGACTGTGCTGCCGCGTCGGGCGTCGGCGTCTGAACGACGATCGGTACGATGCGTACGATCTGGGCGGAGGCCGTCTGCACGCCGGCCAGCAGTATTCCGCAGATCACGAATCCCAAAAACCTGTTCATGAGATCATCCCTCGAACTCAGTTCAACCTGATTTCCCTACTGACGTCGCGTACGCTTGATGCCTACGTCAACCGCCTCGATCAGGAGCTTTATCCCACCGAATGTGACTTGATCCTCGTCAACCTGGACGTCGGCCCCGACCAGTGCGACGCCGGCGAATGAACCCGCCGTGGCATCCAGATCGATCCGAACCACACCCGCAGCGTGACCGACCATTTCGACCGTGGCGATCCGCACCCAATTCATGCCCGCCGGAGCAGCCAGGGCGTCGGGCGTCACGCAACCACCCAGATCGTAAATCCTGTCACGGTTATCATCAGCCACACTGACGTCCAGCATGGCATACTGATTACTGGTCTCGAAGGCCTCGACGGTCGCGAGATCGCCATCCCACGTGAGGTCAGCCGCGGCGCAAGCCAGGTTGTCCAATCCGCTCACACCAACTCGGGCCCATACGTCCACGAAGTAGGCTTCATCGACTTCGACCGCAGCGATCGACCGCGGGAGGGTGGCCGCGTAGTCGCTGACCTTGGTCCGTCGGCGCACCGTCACTTGCATCTCGACTTCATCCTCGATACCGGGTGCCGGTCCCCCCGAGGGACACGGGCACAGCTGGCCGAAGCAGCCCAGCAGTCCGCTGTAGTCGCCGGTATCACCCACTCCGTTGTTGTTGAAGTCCGCACATTCGCACGGGCTCCCGGGGTTGATCACGGTTGCGAAGCACCCGAGGAAGAACGAGTAGTCACCCGTGTCGACCACGGTGTTGAAGTTGCAGTCGTAGGCGCAGGTCCCGTCACACGAATCGGTGGTCTCGTTGCATACCAGATTGGGGTCGGGCAGGCCCACACACGGATCCGTGCCGGGCTGACAATCCAGGACCGCGTCACATGTCTCAGTCCCGGTACAGAACATGCCGTCATCACAGTTGGCGTCGTTGGCCGTGTTGACCACGACATCGTTGACTTCATCGCAACTGTCGTCCGTACACCCTACACCATCATCAACCACCGGCGAGGTCCCCGCCTGACAATCGTTGACCGCGTCGCACGTCTCAACGCCGTTGCAGAATAGTGTGTCGTCGCAATTCGCATCGTTGGCCGTATTGACAACGACGTCGCTAATCTCGTCGCAGCTGTCGTCGGTACAACCCACGCCATCGTCGATGACCGGGGCCGTGCCAGCCTGACAATCATTGATGGCGTCGCACGTCTCGACGCCATTGCAGAACTGCAGGTCGTTACACAGAGTGTCATTGGCAGTATTCACGACGACGTCGTTGATTTCGTCGCAGCTGTCGTCGGTACAACCCACGCCATCGTCGATGACCGGAGCTGTGCCGGGTTGACAATCATTGACCGCGTCACATGTCTCGACACCATTGCAGAACAGGGTATCGTCACAGTTGGCATCATTCGCCACATTGACCACGACATCGTTGATCTCGTCGCAGCTGTCGTCGGTACAACCCACGCCATCGTCGATGACCGGGGCGGTCCCAGCCTGACAATCGTTGATTGCGTCACACGTTTCCGCACCATTGCAGAACAGGGTATCGTCGCAGTTGGCATCATTGGCCACGTTGACGACCACATCGTTGACCTCATCGCAGCTATCGTCCGTGCAGCTCACGCCGTCGTCAACAACTGGCGGGGTCCCGGCCTGACAGTCGTTGACCGGATCACACGCCTCGGCACCGTCGCAGAACATGCCGTTGTCACAGTTGGCGTTGTTCGGAGTATTGAGGATGACATCGCTCACCTCGTCGCAACTGTCATCGGTGCAGCCGACTCCGTCATCGATCGCTGGCGGTACACCAGCCTGGCAGTCATTGATCGCATCACAGGTTTCGACGCCATCACAGAACATGCTGTTGTCACACAGCGCGTCATTGGGAGCGTGGACGATGATATCGTTGACCTCGTCGCAGCTATCGTCCGTACAGCCCACGCCATCATCGATGCCCGGGGGCGTTCCGGCCTGGCAGTCACCGACCGCATCGCATGTCTCCGCACCGTCACAGAACATACCGTTGTCGCAGTTGCTGTCATTCGGGGCATTGATGATCACGTCGTTGACTTCATCACAGCTATCGTCAGTACAGCCTACACCATCGTCGACCGTTGGGGCTGTCCCAGCCTGGCACCCGGCCACGGCATCGCAGGTCTCCGCGCCATCGCAGAACATGCCGTTGTCGCAGTTGCTATTGTTCGGAGCGTTGATGATTACATCATTGGTCTCGTCGCAGCTGTCGTCGGTGCAGGCCACACCGTCGTCAGTCGACGGCGGACTTCCGGATTGGCAATCGTTGACCGCATCGCACGTTTCGACACCGTTGCAGAACAACGTGTCGTCGCAGTTGCCGTTGTTCGGCGCGTGGACGATCACGTCGTTGATCTCGTCACAGCTGTCGTCGGTGCACCCCACGCCGTCGTCGATGACAGGCGCCGTACCGGCCTGGCAATCATTCACCGCATCGCAGGTCTCCGCGCCGTTGCAGAACAACCCATCATCGCAATTGGCGTTGTTGGGCGTGTGGACAATGACGTCGTTGGTTTCGTCACACGAATCATCGGTGCAACCCACACCGTCGTCGGTGCTCGGAGGTGTGCCCGCCTGACAGTCGTTGAGCGCATCGCACGTCTCGACACCATCGCAGAACAGGTTGTTATTGCACAACGAATCCGTGGGCGTGTTGACGCAGCCAGAAACCGAATTGCAGCTGTCAATCGTACATCCAATGCCGTCGTCACAACTGCGGGGACGGCCGCCTACGCACACGCCGGCAGCACAGGTGTCGACCGACGTACATGCATCGCCGTCATCGCACCCGGCCGTATTGTTGGTGTTCAGGCACCCGGAGCCAGAGTCGCACGAATCGTCAGTGCAGATATTGCCATCATCACAATTCGGCGGCGCTCCGCCGACGCACGCCCCCGCAGAACACGTATCTGCCGTGGTACAGGCGTTGCCGTCGTCGCACGGCGCCGTGTTGTTGGTGTTCACGCAACCAGAGCCCGCATTACATGAATCATCGGTGCACGGATTGCCGTCGTCACAATTCGGCGGCGCTCCGCCGACACACGCCCCCGCAGAACACGTGTCTGCCGTGGTACAGGCATTGCCGTCGTCGCATGATGCGGTATTGTTGGTGTTGACACACCCGCTGCCGGAAGCGCAACTGTCATCGGTGCACACGTTGCCATCGTCGCAGTTCGGCGGGCTGCCGCCGACGCAGGCGCCGCCGGCACACGTATCGGCCGTCGTACACGCGTCGCCATCATCACACGGTGCGGTGTTGTCGGTAAAGACGCAGCCGCTTCCAGGATCACACGTATCGTCGGTACACAGGTTGCTGTCGTCACACGTGATCGCAGAGCCATTGCAACTGCCTGCGGCGCACACATCGCCGGACGTGCACGCATTCCCGTCATCACAAGAATCAGTGTTATTGGTGTTGGCGCACAAATTCGAGTTGCAGCTGTCGTCGGTGCACGGGTTCCCGTCATCGCAATCTGCGTCCACCAGGCAATCACCAATGGTGAAGGAATTGGACAGGAACTCGATGTCCGCCGGGTCGACATCCTGCAATTGACCGATGATCGACGTACCGGTGAACGGGTTGTTGGAGTCGCCCAGCGTGATGTTGATCGGACCACCGACCCCCGTGGCAGACGCTTCGATGCGACGCACCAGGACCCACTCACCAACGCCCAGACCCGCCGTAGCCGGAATGCCCTGACAGCCGCCGGCATCGTCTACCAGCCCTGCGGCATCATTGACTACAGGTGCCACTGCCTGAACGGGAAACAGCGTGGTGCCCTGCAGCGGAAGGGTCGCGTCCATCAATATGGTCAAGTACGATACATCGACGTGCACGCAGGCCAGACCGTTGAGCGGTGCCATCGTATTCGACGCCCACAATTCGACATAGAAGGTCGAACCGACGTCAACGCGGCCGTCGGACGCAGGTGGCGTCGTGCCAGGAAATTGCTCGGAACCTGGTGCGGTCGCTGTCTGCCGGATGACGGGGATAATGCGCACGACCTGGGCGTGTGCCAGGCCACTACCGGCGGCGAGACATACCCCCAGAACCGCGAATCGTGTCAGCGTCTTGTTCATAACCTTGCTCACCTTCAGGATACCCTAAACGGACAATCTATGGCTTCGTCCTGCTGCCAACTTCTTCCCCGGGCCGGACACGAACGCGCGTCCTGCCGTACTCAATCGAGCTCGGATCGACGTTAGTCGAGCTGCCAACGATACTTGTGCCTGCAAACGGGCTACTCGGGCCGCCGATCCCCACCTTGGACACACCGCTCTCGCGGGCCCGTAAGTCGATGATCCCGATCCGGACCCAGTCCGCTCCAGTGGCCATGTCGCGCTGCTCGGGCGACACGCATCCGCCTACGTTCGCCACCGTTCCACGACGGGCATCGGGCTGGGTCATGCTCAACAATGCGAACGTCTCACTCGCAGATGCGTCGAGGATCTCGACCGCACTGCCCAACACGATGTCAGCAGCCGCGCAGGCCAGCTCGTCGACGCCCAGCGCCCCGGCCGACGCCCACACCTCGGCGACGAAGGTCTGTCCGACGCTCACCGACCTGAGACCCGCAGGCAGTGCATCTGCGTGATCATCGTCCGACGCCTCGGCACGCAGCACGACCTCGATGGCAATCGCAGGTCTGAAGTCCGGTGCAGGCCCGCCACTCGGGCACGGACAGAACTCGCCGAAGCACCCAAGCAGGCCGGCGTAATCGCCCGTATCGCCGGCACCGTTGCCGTTGTAGTCTGCACACTCGCAGAAATCGCCAGGATTGATCAGCGTGCCGAAGCATCCCAGGAAGTACGAGTAGTCCCCCGTATCGACCGCCGTGTTCAGGTTGCAGTCGAAAATACAGGTATCCGCACAGAGATCGAGGACCTCGTCGCAGGATGTGTTGATGGCCGCACACGGGTCGACACCTGCAAGACAATCATTCGCGGCATCACAGGTCTCGACGCCGTCACAGAACAGCCCGTTATCGCAATTGGCGTCGTTGGGCGCATTGACCACGATATCGTTGACCTCGTCACAACTGTCGTCGGTGCAGGCCACGCCATCGTCAAGGGCGGGGGCCGTGCCGGCCTGGCAGTCGAGCACGGGATCACAGGTCTCGAATCCATCGCAGAACTGGCCGTTGTCACACAGCCCGTCGTCAGAGGTGCTCACACAAATGTCGCTGCCCTCGTCACAGGTGTCGATCGTACAGCCCACACCATCATCGCAGTTGGGTGGCGTGCCGGCCTGGCAGTCGCTCACCGCATCACAGAACTCGACGCCGTCGCAAAACTGCCCGTTGTTGCACAGGCCGTCCGTCGGAGTGTTCACACACACGTCGTTGGTCTCATTACAGCTTTCGACCGTGCAGCCGACGCCATCGTCACAATTCGGCGCGGTGCCGGGCTGACAGTCGTTGAGCGCATCACAGGTCTCCACACCATCACAAAACTGAGCATTGTCGCAGTTGCTATCATTGACGGCGTTGACGCACGCGTCACCCACTTCATCGCAGCTGTCGTCGGTACAACCCACGCCGTCATCGCAGTTGGGCGCCGTCCCGGCCTGGCACCCTGCAACCGTATCGCAGGTCTCAGGCCCGTCACAGAACTGGCCATTGTCGCAGTTCGCGTTATTGGCACTGTTGACACACGCATCGCCCACTTCGTCACACGTATCATCGGTACATGCGACACCGTCGTCACAATCCGGCGGCGTGCCGGCCTGACAGTCATTCACCGCATCACACGTCTCGAGGCCGTCACAGAACTGACCATTGTCACACAATGCAGCGGTGGGCGTACTCACACAACTGTCCCCGCTCTCGTCACAGGTATCCACCGTACAGCTTACGCCGTCATTGCAATTCGGCGGCGTGCCCGGCTGACAGTCGAGCGTGGCGTCGCAGGTTTCGACACCGTCACAAAACTGGCCATTGTCGCAATTCGATCCATTCGGCGTGTTGACGCACACGTCGTTGGTCTCGTCGCAGATGTCGACCGTGCAACCCACGCTGTCGTTACAGTTGGGCGGGGTACCCGCCTGGCAGTCGAGTGTGGCATTACACGTTTCGATACCATCGCAATACTGGCCATTGTTGCAATTGGCATCATTGGCCGTATGGACCACCACATCGTTGGCTTCATCGCACAGGTCGTCTGTGCAACCGACGCCATCGTCGATGACCGGCGGGGTACCGGCCTGGCAGTCATTGACTGCATCACATGTTTCGACCCCATCGCAGAATTGCCCATTGTCACACAATGCGTTGGTCACGGCGTTTACACACGCGTCACCCACCTCGTCACAGGAATCTATGGTGCAGGCGACGCCATCGTCACAATCAGGGGCCGGGCCGGCCTGACAACCCAGCACGGCGTCACATGTTTCGGCGCCGTCACAGAACAACCCATTGTCACACAGCGCGTCATCGGCCTGATTGACGCACACATCAGTCGCCTCGCTGCACGCATCGACCGTGCACGCAATACCGTCATCGCAATTGACCGGGGTTCCAGCCTGACAATCGAGCACGGGGTCGCAGGTCTCAACACCATCGCAAAACGCGCCGTTGTCACAATTCGAGTCCAAAGCCACCGCAACGCACTGATCGTTGGCCTCATCGCACGAGTTGTTCGTACAACTGACTCCGTCGTCACAGTTAGGCGGCGTTCCAGCAACACATCCGGCGACGACATCGCACACTTCCGCACCATCGCAGAACTGACCGTTATCACACGCCAGATTGTTCGGCACATTGGAGCAGGCGTCGGCCACCTCGTCACAGGCGTCTACCGTACAAGCGACCGCATCGTTGCAGTCGACCGGAGCCCCCGCCTGGCAACCGAGAGTTACATGGCACGTCTCGACACCATCGCAGAACTGTCCGTTGGCACACAGGCTGTCGTTGGTCGAAGCCGTGCAGGTATCATTGATCTCATCACATGAGTCCACCGTGCACGCCACACCATCATCACATAATGGCGGCGCGCCGTCCTGGCAACCCAGGCTCACACTGCACGTCTCAACGCCGTCGCAGAATTGACTGTTGTCGCACACACTGTCATCGGGCGTCCGAACGCACACGCCGGCATTGCACGTGTCCACTGTACACGTGATACCGTCATCGCAATCGGCATCGACTATGCACGACGTACATCCGCCCAACGGGGTGTTGACGCACATGTCGCCACCCTCATCACACGAATCAGTCGTGCATGCATCGCTGTCGTCGCAACTGAACACGGCTGGCTGGCAGTCATTGACCGCGTCACATGTCTCGGCCCCATCACAGAACAACCCATTGTCACAGGCGCTGTGGTCCGGGGTATTGACACACACGTCGTTCAATTCGTCGCAGGACTCGATGGTGCATCCGACACCATCACCGCAATCGGGCGCCGTACCCGGCTGGCAGTCGTTGAGCGCATCGCACGTCTCCATGCCATCGCAAAACTGGCCATTGTCGCACTGGCTGTCATCGAGTGCATTGACACAGATGTCGTTGGTTTCATCACAACTATCGACCGTGCAACCGACGCCATCGGCACAACTGACGGGTGTGCCGAGCTGACAGTCGAGGTTCGGGTCGCAGGTCTCCGCCCCGTCACAGAACAGACCATTATCACAGTTGACATTGTTAGCCGCGTTCACGCAGACGTCGGCGTCCTCGTCGCAACTGTCGTCGGTGCACCCCACCCCATCGTCACAATTCGGGGCGGCACCGGCCTGGCAGTCGTTGACCGGATCACAGGTTTCGGGGCCATCACAGAACAGCCCGTTATCGCACAGGCTGTCAGTGGCCGTATTGACACAGGTGTCGCCGACCTCGTCACACGCGTCGACCGTACAGCCCACGCCATCGTTGCAGTCGGGCGCCGTACCGGCCTGGCAGTCGTTGATGGCGTCACACGTCTCGAGCCCATCACAGAACAGCCCGTTGTCACACAGGGCGTTGCTCGCCGCATTGATACAAGTGTCGTTGATCTCGTCGCACGAATCAGCAGTACAGCCCACGCCATCGTCGCATGTCAGCGGCGTCCCGGCCTGGCAACCGGCAAGCGCATCGCATGTTTCGGCACCATCGCAGAACTGGGTGTTGTCGCATAGCGCATCGCTCGGCGTGTTGTCGCACGTGTCGTTGCTTTCATTACACGTATCGACGGTACAGGCCACCCCATCGTTGCAATTGGGCGCCGTGCCGGGCTGGCAATCCAGAAACGGGTCGCAGGTCTCGAGCCCGTCGCAAAACAGGCCGTTGTCGCAGTTGGCATTGACCGCCACGACCACGCACACGTCATTGGTCTCGTCACAGATATTATCAGTGCACCCGATGCCGTCGCTGCAGTTCGGTGGCGTGCCGGCCTGGCAATCGAGGCTCGCATCGCACGTTTCGACTCCGTCGCAGAACTGGCCGTTGTTGCACAACGAATCGTTAGCGGAGTTGATGCACGTATCGTTGACCTCGTCGCACGTGTCTACGGTACAGCCGACGGAATCGTCACAGGTCACGGCCGGGCCCGGCAGGCAACCCAGTGCTGAATCACATGTCTCGACCCCATCGCAGAATTGGCCGTTGCTGCACACAGCGTTGCTTGGAGCGTGAACGCAGGAGTCGCCGACCTCGTCACAACTGTCGACCGTGCACGTGATGCCGTCGTCGCAGTTCGGCGCCGTGCCGACCTGGCAGTCCAGGGTCGGGTGACAGGTCTCGACCCCATCGCAAAACAGGCCATTGTCGCACGCTGCGTTGTTGACCGTATTGACACACGTATCGTTGGTCTCGTCACAGGAGTCGACCGTGCAGCCAACACCGTCATCACACATTGGCGGAGGGCCCGCCTGGCAATCGAGGGTCGGGTCACACGTCTCCATGCCATCGCAGAACAAACCGTTGTCGCAATTGCCGTTGTTGACCGCGTTGATCACGATGTCGTTAACTTCGTCGCAACTGTCATCGGTACAGGCCACCCCGTCGTCGATGATCGGCGGCGCACCACTCTGACAGTCCAGAACCGGGTCACAGGTCTCGGCTCCATCGCAGAACTGACCGTTGTCGCACAGGCTGTTGTCGGAGGTATTGACGCAAATGTCACCCACTTCGTCACACGAATCGACGGTACAGCCGATGCCGTCATTACAGTTTGGCGCGTTGCCAGCGAGACAGCCTGCCGCGGCATCACATGTCTCCGACCCATCGCAGAAGTCACCGTTGTCACACACCGAGTCGTCCGGCGTACGCACGCAGACCCCCCCTACGCACGCGTCGATGGTGCAGGGGATGCCGTCGTCACAGTCCGCCGCGATCGCACAGGACGTGCACCCACCAATAGGTGTGTTTCACACACGCGTCTGCACCTTCATCACAGGCATCGGTCGTGCATGCGTCGCTGTCGTCGCACGAGAACACTGGTGATTGGCAATCCAGCGTGGCATGACACGTCTCTGCACCATCGCAGAATTGACCGTTGTCACACAGGGCATCGCTGGCCGCATTCACGCACACGTCATTGGTCTCGTCGCACGAATCGACGGTACATGTCACTGCGTCGTCACAATCTGGCGCCGTCCCCGCCTGGCAATCCAGGAGCGCATCGCACGTCTCGACTCCATCGCAGAATTGCCCGTTATCGCACAACGAGTCATCCACGACATGCGTGCATGAATCGGTGCCTTCATCGCAAGCGTCAACCGTACACGCGATCGTGTCGTTGCAATCGGGTGCGGTGCCGGCCTGACAATCCAGGGCTGCATCACACGTTTCAGTTCCGTTGCAAAACAGCGTATCATCGCAACTGGCGTGATTGACGGCATGGACGACGACGTCGTTCACTTCATCGCAGCTGTCGTCCGTGCACCCGATGCCATCATCGATCGTCGGCGCCGTCCCGGCCTGGCAGTCCAGGGCCGCATCACATGTCTCGGATCCGTTGCAGAACAACGCATCGTCGCAATTGGCGTGGTTGACCGTATTGACGACGACATCGTTGACCTCGTCACAGCTGTCGTCCGTGCAGGCAATGCCATCATCAATCGTCGGCGCCGATCCCGACTGACAGTCCAACGACACATCACAGGTTTCCACCCCGTCGCAGAACTGGCCATTGTCGCACAGTGCGTTGTTGACCGTATGGACGCAGGTGTCGGCCCCCTCGTCACAGGAATCCACCGTACATCCGACCCCGTCTGCACAATTCGGAGGCGTGCCCGCCTGGCAATCCAACGTTGGATCACAGGTCTCGAGTCCATCACAGAACAGGCCGTTGTCACAGGCCGCGTTGCCGGGAGCGTTCACGCACGTATCGTTAGCTTCGTCGCACGAGTCAGCTGTACAGCCGATGCCGTCGTCGCAATTCGGTGCCAGTCCCGGTTGACAGCCGAGCAATGCGTCGCAAGTCTCGGCGCCGTCACAGAACTGGGCATTGTCACACAGGCTGTTGTTGGGCGCGTTCACGCAGGCATCTGCCACCTCGTCGCATGAATCGACCGTACACCCTATGGCGTCAGCGCAATTCACCGCCGTTCCGGCCTGACAACCCAGCACGCCGTCGCAGGTTTCGGCCCCATCACAGAACTGACCATTGTCACACAGGCTGTTCGTCGGTGTATTGACGCAACTGTCAGATCCCTCGTCACACGAATCGACCGTGCACGCCACCGCATCGGTGCAATCCGGCGCCGTGCCCGCCAGGCACCCCAGAACAGGATCACAGCTTTCCACACCATCGCAGAACAGCCCGTTGTCGCACGCCCCATTGTTGGCGACATTGACGCACGTATCGTTGACCTCATCGCACGAATCGATCGTGCATGCAACGCTGTCGTCACAACTGATGGGCGTACCGGCCTGGCAGTCCAAGGCCGGGTCACAGGTTTCGACGCCATCACAGAATTGGCCGTTGTCACACAGGGCTGCTGTGGGAACAAATGCACAGGAATCGCTGCCTTCGTCACATGAATCAACGGTGCAACCGATTCCATCATTGCACACCACGGGCGTACCGGCCTGACAATCGCCGATCGCATCACAGGTCTCGAGGCCATCGCAAAACAACCCATTGTCGCAGTGCCCGTCGTTGGCGGCGTGCACCACGACGTCATTCACTTCGTCGCAGCTATCATCGGTGCAACCCACCCCATCGTCGATGGGCGGCGGAGTACCGGCCTGACAATCAAGCAGGGTGTGACACGTCTCAATGCCATCACAGAACAAACCGTTGTCACACAGGCTGTTCGTCGGGACATTGACACACGTATCGTCGACCTCGTCGCAACTGTCGGAAGTACAGCCGACACCATCATCGCACGCGACCGGCGTACCGGCCTGGCAGCCGTTCATTGCATCACACGTTTCGGCGCCGTCGCAGAATTGGCCATTGTCGCACAGGGCGTCGGTCGCGACATGGGTGCACGTATCCGCACCCTCATCACAATTGTCAACCGTGCACGCCACACTGTCGTCACAATTGATCGGCGTACCCGCCTGGCAACCCATGGTGGGGCTGCACGTCTCAGCACCATCACAAAACAGGCCGTTATCGCACACATTGTCGACCGGGGTGTGGACACAGACACCCGCCGAACAGGTATCGGTCGTACACGCAATACTGTCATCGCATTCGGCCGCGGTGGAACAGGACGTGCATCCGCCAATCGGCGAGTTGACACACGTGTCGTTACCCTCGTCGCAGGTATCGATCGTGCAGGCGTCAGCATCGTCACAGGACAATATTCCGGATTGACAGTCGCCCACGGGATCGCACGTCTCTGCCCCGTCGCAAAACTGACCGTTGTCGCAATTGGCGTCATTCGGGATGTTCACGACAACGTCGTTGGTCTCATCGCAACTGTCATCGGTGCACGACACGCCGTCGTCAACTGACACAGGCGTTCCGGCCTGACAGTCATTGATCGAATCACACGTCTCGGACCCGTCACAGAACTGACCGTTGTCGCACAACGCGTCGTCCGGCGTCTGAACGCAGACGTCATTGACTTCGTCGCATGAGTCAATCGTACACGCCACCCCGTCATTGCAATCGGGCGCCGTCCCCGCCTGACAGTCGGCGACACTGTCGCACGTCTCGAGGCCATCGCAGAACGCGCCATTGTCACAATTGGCGTGATTGACGGTGTTGTCGCAGGAATCGGTGGTTTCGTTGCAGCTGTCATCCGTGCACGCCACCGCATCGTCACAGTTGATCACCGTGCCGGACTGGCAATCAAGCGTCGGATGGCAGGTCTCGGCCCCGTCACAGAACAGGTTGTTGTCACAGTGAACATTGTTCGGTTGGTTGACGATAACGTCATTGACCTCATCGCAGCTGTCATCGGTACAAGCTACGCCGTCATCAATCGGCGGCGAGGCCCCGGGCTGACAGTCGAGTACAGGATCACAACTCTCGACGCCGTCACAGAACTGGCCGTTGTCACACAACGCAGCATTGGGCGCATTCACACACGTGTCGCCCCCCTCGTCACACGAATCGACGGTACAGCCGATCCCGTCATCACAGTCCGGCGGCGCACCCGCCTGGCAGTCGAGCGCCGCGTCGCAGGTCTCCGCCCCGTCGCAATACTGACCGTTGTCACAAGCGGCGTCGTTCGGCGTATTGAGACAGGAGTCGTTGACCTCGTCGCAGCTATCGATCGTGCAGCCGATGCCATCAGAACAATTACGCGGCGTTCCGCTCTGACAATCGAAGGTCGCATCGCACGTTTCGAGGCCATCGCAAAACAGACCGTTGTCGCACGCAGAATTATCAGCCGTGTTGACACAGCTGTCGTTCACCTCATCGCAGACATCCAACGTGCAGCCCACACCGTCATCGCAGGTCAATGGCGTACCGCTCTGGCAATCGAGGGTATCGTCACACGTCTCGGCCCCGTCACAAAACTGACCGTTGTCACAAACGGTGTCGTCAGGGGTATTGACGCAGACGTCGTTGACCTCGTCGCAAGAGTCGATCGTACAACCGACGCCGTCGTTACACGTGACCGGCGTACCCGCCTGGCAATCGAAGTTGACGTCGCAGGTCTCGACGCCGTCGCAGAACTGTCCATTGTTGCACAACGAATCATTGGCCGCGTGGACACACGTGTCGGCCCCCTCGTCACACGAATCAACCGTGCAGCCGATGGAATCGTCACAATTGATCGGCGAAGCGGCCTGGCATCCCAGGGCCTGGTCGCAGCTCTCGGCCCCGTCACAATACAGTCCGTTGTCGCACACACTGTCATCTGTCGTCCGTACGCAAACACCGGCATTGCACGAATCGATCGTACAGGGGATGCCATCATCACAATCAGCCGCGACGCTGCATGACTGACATCCGCCGATGGGTGTGTTCACGCATGTATCCCCGGCTTCGTTGCATGAATCGGTCGTACAGGCGTCACTGTCGTCACATGACAAGCCAGGCGTCTGGCAATCGAGGACGGGATCACAGGTTTCTGCGCCATCGCAGAACTGACCATTGTCGCAGCTCGAGTTGTCCGGGGTGTTGACACAGCTGTCACCGGATTCATCGCAGGAATCGATCGTACATCCTACACCGTCGTCACAATTCGGCGCGGTACCGTTTTGACAGCCAAGGGCTGCATCGCAGGTCTCGACCCCGTCACAAAACTGCCCGTTGTTGCACAATGTGTCGTCCGGCGCGTTGGTGCATGCGTCGCCGGCCTCGTCGCAGCTGTCGACCGTGCACGCAATGCCATCATTGCAATTCGGTGCCGCTCCAGCCTGGCAATCGAGAACCGCATGACAGGTCTCGACGCCGTCGCAGAACAGGCCGTTGTCGCACACCGCATTACTTGGCACGTGGTCGCACGAATCGGTGCTCTCGTTGCAGCTGTCCGAGGTGCAGCCGACACCGTCATCACAGTTTGGCGCCGTGCCCGGTTGGCAGTCCAACGCGATATCGCACACCTCCAGGCCGTCGCAAAACAGACCGTTGTCGCAGGCCCCGTTGTCGGGCGTGTTGATACACACGTCGCCGACCTCGTCGCACGTATCGTTCGTGCACCCGATACCGTCGCTGCAATCGACCGGCGTGCCCGCCTGACAATCCAGCGCCGGGTTGCACGTCTCAACTCCGTCACAGAACAGACCGTTCGCACAATTGCCGTCATTGGCCACATGATCACAGGAATCGGTCGACTCGTTGCAGCTGTCGTCGGTACAGCCCACCCCATCACTGCAATTCACCGGCGTGCCCGCCTGGCAGTCGTTGACCACATCGCAAGTCTCGAGGCCGTCACAGAACTGTCCGTTGTCACAGTTGCCGTCGTTCGTCACGTGCGCACACGAATCGGTCGATTCGTTACAGCTGTCGTCGGTACAGCCCACGCCGTCACTGCAATTCACCGCAGTGCCGGCCTGGCAGTCGTTGACCACATCGCAGGTCTCGAGGCCGTCGCAGTACTGTCCGTTATCACAGTTGCCGTCGTTCGTCACGTGCTCACACGAATCGGTCGATTCGTTACAGCTGTCATCGGTACAGCCCACGCTATCGTCACAATTCACCGTCGTCCCAGCCTGGCAGGTGCCGGACGAACAGGTCTCCGCACCATTGCAGTACAAACCATCATCACAATCCGCATCCACACTGCAGTTGCCAAACTGCACAACGAACCAGTTGACGGCAGCAGGGACTGATCCGGTGTTGCTGCGGGTCACGGTCAACGTGGTGCTGTTGGTGATATCGGTGGTGAACATCCCGGGGCCGGTCTCGTCTGTACTGATGAAGCTGTGTGTGCCACCCCAGCGCCCCGCGGCGGAAGACAGCAGCGCGACGGCTCGAGAAGTGTTGATCGAGGGCAATGTGGCGGTCTGCGATGACTGGCTCGTCGAATACGACAGCTCCCCCGCCTCGACAGAGGATCCATCAGTGAACTCGACAACCTGCCAGGCATAGCCGATCACCGATCCCGACACGGCGCGGTCGATGGTGATCTGTGTCGGGCTGGTCAACCGGGCCTTGATGAAGTTGTTGCCGGTCCCGTTCGCATTGGTCCGCCAGGACACCACGACCATGCTCTTGGCCAGGTTGACAGCGGTAATGGGAATGTTGACTGACAGCGTCGTGTCGCTCAGTGAACCGATACCACGCTGCACCGTGCTGTCGGTGTACTCAATGACCTGCCAGTCAGCAGTTTGTGAGGTGCTGTTCTGGTCGTGAGCGATTTCGAGCGTCGTGGAGTTGAGCAGGCGGGTCCTGAAGTAATCATCGCGACCGTAGGTGTTGTTGTTCCCGCCGACGCTGCCGCTGACCATGGCGAACGAATTGTTCAGATTGACCGCACTGATACCCACCGTGCTCGAGCTGTTGATGCCGGTGAGGGTACCGCGCTGCACGGTCACGCCACTCTGGAATTCGACGACATACCACTCCACGGTCAATGCCGTGATACTGCTGGCGTTGGCCCGGTAGAACCGAATATTGGTGCCACTGGTCAGTTGGCCTCGAACCTGACCATCACCGGGCTGGCCGCTGTTGCCCCGGTAGTTGAAGAAGAGAATAGAACGCGACAAATCAACCGAGGAAATCGTGACGTTGAGTGTCTGGGCCGATGATCCGCTGATCGGCATCACGACGGAGCCGTTCTGGACCGAGGCCAGGTCTGCCGCAGAGGCAGGCAGCGCCGTCAGCCCCAATATCACGAGCAGACCGATAGCGGCCCGAAACACGGGATTAGAGACTCTCCCAGGAGCGCGCGAATCGATCACGTTTCTTCCCCCAGCCTTCCAGACGACCTCCGCAAACTACGGTGAAAATCACATACCGACTGCCCTGCTCACACAGGATCTGATGCAGACTGAACGGATGTAATCCGAAGGCGATCAACAGAGTTGAGCTTCTTCCGCCTTCGCGAATCACCGACTATACGAACGCCTAAACAAAACTGTCAACACCCGTTAGGACGCCCAGATGTGGCGTCCGTGGTGTTTCATCCGAAATACGCAGGATCGGGCGACCCTCACGCAGTGAGGGTCACCCGTCCAGAATTCGATATGATCGTGCTCAGCGGGTCGTGGTGCGATCGACCGGACGTTTCCGATTGACCTTCTCACCACGGGGCACGATGTTGATCACCGCTGGCGCGGCCGGCTCAATTGCAATCCGGGCATGTGCCGGCGTCGGGAACAGGAACGTTCGGTTGTCTGACTCAGCGTGATCGCTCAACAGGTCGATGTAGAACTGGCCGGCCGCCTTGGGCCCAACCTGATAAGTGAACGTCGCGAGGTAACCCCGCGCGGGAGTGGGTACGCCGAAACCGTCGAGCCCCACGACCACCTGGGCAGTATTCAGGTTGAACGCCTGCCAACTCGGTGCATAGAACACGGCGTCCTTGCGGTTCTCGATCGTGACATCGACGAGTTCGAGGCCACCGCGCGTCCCACCGGAGACACCGAGGTGCACCTGGTAGCCGCGCAGGTCCGCCATCGACGACTCGAGGAATACGTCGACCTGGAACTGCTCGCCAGGACGGGCCACCAGGCGATCCGCCCGGAGGTCCAATGTGCCCTGGCCCACCAGGTCCGGCTCGATGATCGGTGCAGGTCCGCCCGGAGCACAGGCCTCGTCGGCGTTCACCGGTCCGTCGAGCTGACAACGACACTCCGTGGCACCCGAAAACGCATTGAGCGCCGCAAATGCGTCGTTACCATCGCACACACCATCAGGGAAACACGAACCAAACGATCCACCGGCATCGACATTCAGGGCGTTCGGTGGTGACGGTTCGCACGGGTACCCCGTGGGTGGAGGATTGTTGGGATCGATATTGGCGAAACAGTTGAGAGCATGGAAGCGGTCGTTGCCATCGGCGGTGCCATCCGGACCGCAGAAGCCAAACGCGCTACCGATGTCGGCGAAGGCGCGCTCCACCGCATCGCACTGACCACCATTGCACTCGTACCAGAAACACAGGTCATCACTGACACCGTCGTCATCGACATCACCACACGGACCAACATCAGGATCGGTACATGGATCGCTGATGTAGTAGGTCACGGTACCCAGCTGGCCCTTGACCTCACAGCCCCCGACGCCGCCACTGTCCCCGTTGACCCCGCCCCACTGGACGGACGAGAACGCCGGGAGGACGCTGCCCCCGAAGAACGTGCACCCCTGAGGCTGGATGTCGACGAGATTGACGCAGCACGTCTCAGCGGGCTCGGGACAGAACGTGCCATGCCCCGAATCACCCGGCTCGAGAAAGCAGCACGATGGAATGCTGTCGGGAATGTCGATGAATGAGTTTTCGCTCGGGATCGACACCACCCGGAACTGGAAGCGCGTGAGCCACAGTCGGTCACCGACGACTTCCGCAGCCCCGACGCCGATGGGAGGAGGCAGGTCGGCCTGCATCGAGTACAGTGCATCGCCGTCGCTGAAGTAGTCATTCAAGGGCGACTGGCCCGGGAACCCTTCAATCAGCCAGTCATAGGCCGTCGAGCAAAACGCAGGCCCGGGGCAGACATCATCGATGTCCTCGGCTCCGACCAATTCAAAGACGCTCGGATCCCACTTCAGGAGCACTTCGGCCCCCTGGGTGTAGGCCGGAATGAGTGTGTCCTGCCGGGTGGCGAACACATCCAGGTCGATGATCTGGTTGACCGACAGGTCTTCGACGATCGTGGGCCGCCAGTCGAGATGAAGCGTGATCGGATTACAGAACCGGCACACCGGTTGGCCGTTCTCTTCGAGACACAGATCAACCGTGCAGGGCTGGTTGTCTTCGCAAACCACCTGCTCCGGTGCACACAAACCAGTCGCAGGATTACACACGTTCGGTTCACAAATCGTGCCGGGATCGTTGCACGGGATGTTGGCGTTGATGCAGTTGCCGCTGCTGCAGATGTCCCCCGTGCACAGGTTGCCGTCATCACAGTCGGCGCTGACGATGCACTCCTGGCACGCTCCGTTGATCGGGTTGCACAGCTGCCCGGGCAGGCACACGACCGGGGTGCCCGGCATGCACACGTTGTCCTCGCAGGTCTCCATACCGTTGCAGGCATTGCCATCGGAACAATCGAAGTCGTTGAGGCACGGATCCGTAATCGTGAAAAGCCAGCTCTCATAGGCAATTCGCGTCGTGGGAACGGTCCCACAGGCGGTCAGAGAGACGGCCGTGCTGGCCTCGCGGGCCTGGACCGTGAACGGGCCTCCGGCCTGATTGGCCGTCATGTTGATCGTGCGAATCTTGACCCAGTCTGGGAAAATACCGATTTCGGTTTCGAAGGTACAACCACCGGCCTCGTTGACCTCGGGATCCCCCGCACCAGAAGTGGTACAGGTGCCGGAATCGAGCGTGTCGAACACCGATGAGCCTGAACCGGTGCCCTCATTGACGAAGTTGCAGGTCAACGACGCGCCCGCGAAATCGATCTCGACATCCGCGTAAACACAGTTGAGACCGAGCGCATCCGATGCCGTGCATGTCTGAGGTTGCATGTTGCACGCCTGGAGGTTGTCGGGATCGCACGGCAAGCCACTGCCGTCGCACGTGTACGGATTCAGCGCCTGCTGAGCCCATAGTTCCACGACGAAGTTGGCCCCGGCCGACACCTCGAAAACGCCGATTGGCGGAGCGCCGCTGGTGGTCGTGTTGACCGTCGTCTGGTTCAGATAGACGACCGGCTTGATACGCACGACCGACGGCCCCTGGGGATCAAGCGGGCAGTTTTGCCCCGCTGACATCATTGCCGCCATCACGGCAATCAGGCTTAGCTCACTCATCTTTCCACTCCTCCGTGTGAACTTCGAACAAAAGACTTAGGGCCCGTCGTGACGAAACGCCGATTTGCGGGTTCGCGGCGCTCTGGGCCGCTTGCCCCCGTCAAGTTTCCGCGGCGTCTCGCGGTCACGTGGGAATTTCTCTGTACGAATGTCACTATCCTCATCTGGGTGAGGCAATCCAAAGTAATTAAGTAGTTTCTTATCTGCTGGCGGCAGGAACTGCGGGCTCGGACCGCAGGGGATGGCCGGAAACAGGATTGTCGGATCATCACAGTCCTTGAGCCAACCGGTGACGAAGAACGAGAAATCGCCCGGATCGACCACGCCATCGCAGTTGAAATCGACCTGATCACAGCTGAACAGGTTCCATTGCGGTTCCAGGTCAGTCCGCAGCCAGCATGGCGGGATGAACGAGAAATCGCCCGGGCCGACGAAGTCGTCGCCGTCGACGTCATAGAGACAGGCCGACCCGATGTTGAACTGGGCCGAGGTGTCGAACTGGAACTGATCCGGGCCAACGGCCCCGAACTGGCAGATGGAGCCCACGATATTGGCCGGCGCGGTGCTCACCGTCGCGCCGAACAGGGGTTCCGTCGCAGACACCGTCACGCGGGACACCAGGACCCAGGCCGGGGCGACGCCCAGCTCAACGGTGACCGTGCACGCACCGAGGTCATTGACGCCCGTTCCGCTGCACGATCCGCTGTCCAGAGCGTTGAAGCTGCTCGATGAATCCACGTCGTCGCAGCTGATGTTGAACGCATCGAAGATCATGTCGACGAAGACACAGCACAACCCTGACATGGGCGGATCGTTCGAATCGACCAGCTGCTGGGCCCACAATTCGATGTAGAACGGCTGATTGGTCAACACTTCGGGATCGCTGACCGGCGGCCCTGCGGGGATGGTCTCGATCATGGACGGCGCCTGGCGGATGACCGGCAAGACACGAATGAGGTCCAGAGGGTCACCCGGCACGCAACCGAAATTCGGATTGCAGGTCTCCAGACCGTTCAGATCGTCCCCATCATCACAGAGCTGGTCGACGGGGGCGTGGATGCAGATCTCCTGGTCGTTGTTGCAATCGTCGACGGTACAGAAAATGCCATCATCGCATGGGGCGCTCTCCGGTACGCAGCCGAACTGCAGGTCGCAGACTTCGATACCGTTGCAAAAAACGCCGTCCGTACACAAACCCGGCAGAGGCACCGACAGACACGTGCTGTCCGGCAGACATAAATCGGAGGTGCACGCAATTCCGTCCGAACAATCGGCGTCGACGGCGCACTCCTTGCATTCCCCATCCGCGGGATCGCAGGTCTGGCCAGGTGGACAGATCACCGGCGGCAGAGGCTCGCACATTCCGCTCAGGTTACAGAACTCACCGCCGCCGCATGCTCCCTGACCGCTCTGATCACAGTCGAAGTCACTGAGGCATTCGAGACAGTCACCGGTCAGGGGATTGCAGATATCGCCCGGACCGCACACCACATCGATCCCATCCTGACACACATTGCCGATGCACAGCTCGAGGCCGGTACAGGCATTGCCATCGTCGCAGTCAGCATCGACGAGACAATCGACACAGATACCGTCGGCTGGATTACAGATGTCGCCTGGCTGGCACACGACGGAGGAACCGCCGGCACAACTGCCACTGATGCACGACTCGCCGCTGGTGCATAAGTCCCCATCGTCGCAGAGCACGGCTTCGTTGACCGCGATGACCGCGTCACAGTTACCCTCGGTGCCCAGTGCATCGCACACGGCCGCGGTGCAGAAGTCGCCATTGTCGGGACAGATCACGGGCTGTCCCCCCTGGCAGGCGCCCAGGGCGCAGGCTTCGTTGATGTTGCAGGGGTCGCCGTCATCGCAGACCCCGCCTTCGTTGACGACGATGGTGTCGTCACAGTTGCCGTCTGCACCAACAGGGCTACAGGCCAGATCGGTGCAATCGTCAGCGTTGTCGGGACAGACGACGGGTGTGCCGGCAGAGCAGGAACCGCCTCCGCAGGTATCGTTTTCCGTGCACGGGTTACTGTCATCACACGGATTACCGTCCAGATTGACGACGGTGTCACAGTTCCCTTCAGCGCCGAAGGGGTTGCACACCAAGTCCGTACAATCATCGCCGTTGTCAGGACAGGTGACAGGCTGGGTGTTGAGAATACAGGTCGGCGTGGCCCCGCCGAAATCGATGCACACATCGACTGTGCAGGCATCTCCGTCCGTACAGAACGGCGAATAGGAACACAACGTTCCAACACAATTGTCGATCGTGCACGCATCGCCGTCGTCGCAGTCCGCAGGAACCGTGCAGTTTTGCCCCCAAACGGGCGTCGCTGCACCGCACAATGCGGCTGCCAGCCAGACGAATCCGCGCACCATTCGAACTCTGGTCATGCTATACCCCTCGCATGTTGCCTGGAGAGAGGAAATACCCCCGGTCGGCTTCACTATAGCGCAGCGAAGCATAGGGCGTCAATCCCTTCCCCTACCCGTGTTACAGCCACCTAATGGCTCTAATTAGGGTCGTTCCTCCGAAAACGGCCCTAATAAAAACCATTAGGCCAGCAGCACAGGAGACTTACGTTCCTGTGCTGCCGGCCTCTTGGATTTTCGAACTAGATGAGAGTCGGTGCCCGGGGACTAATACCCCGGGCACCAACAGATCACTCTACCAGCGCTCGACTCAGCGAGTCCTCTTTCCACGCGGGAGGAGTTCACGTTCGCGATGCGAACGCTGCGTCTTCGAGACATGCTCACGCAGGTCTGCCGGCGCATCCTCGCCCTCGAGGAACAGGCTGATGTCGGTCAGGTCGACGACGCCGTCATTGTTGACGTCGGCGGCTTCGGCGTAGTCGCCGAGGCCCATGGCATAGAGCTCACGAACCTTGACTGCAGCACGCGGTCCCTGGACCTTCGTCTTGCCAGCACCCGCGAACTGCGGAGCCGGATCGCACAGCACGCTGCACGGATCCTTCGAGGCACAGAAGAAGTTGAAGACCACGAAGCTCCAGTCGGCCAGGGTGACAATCTTGTCGCCGTTGAAGTCGGCGTTGAAGTTGTTGCCCTCGACCGGACCGGTCTTGCACAGCGTGTCGTTGCTGCCATAGTTGTTCAGGTATTCGCCGGCGAGAATCGTGTAATCGAAGATATCGATGTTCGGATTCCCGTCCAGGTTACCCTGAACCAGCCAATGGCAGGTGTCGTTGGTGGCCTTCGAGCCCTTGAAGGTGGCCCGCAGGACGCCGTCTTCGTTGCACTCGAGCGAGCAGCTGCTCGTCAGCGAATGCTTGGGATCGGTTGCTTCGATGCAATCCCAGTTGCCCGGCGGGACCTTCAAGCAGGCCTGACCGTGACCCGGGATGTTCTCGGGCGAACCGAACACGACGTTCGAACTGATGTCGAAGCCGCCGCTCTCGGTCTGGTTGCACAGCTCGGGGAAGCCACCGCATGCGTTCTGGTCCTGCGGGAAGCACAGGTCGCCAGGCGTCGGCGAGCTGGGGCTGCAGGCGAAGAACGTCGAGGAATCACAGGCCGAGATGGTGAAATCGATGCACCGGACGATCGGATCGCCCGGAGTGCCGTCGACCATCGTCGGCGACAGCTCGACATCGACGAGCAGCTTGTTGAGGCCGCTGTTGTAGATGCAGAACTCGCGGGTGTCTGTGTTGCCACAGCCATTGGTGTAGCTGCAGCTCGATACACGTCAGACCTGGCAGGAAATCGCACCCGTCCGTGCAATCGAGGTAATCATCGAGATCAACGCCAACCGGAGCGGTCGCGTTCTCACACAAGCCGCCGACACAATTGTCGGTCGCACAGAAACCGAGGAAGCCAAGCTCGCCGGCCGCTGCATCTTCGACGCTGGTAAAGCCGCCGCAATCGAGATCACTGTTGCACAGGTCACCCATACCGCAATCCAGCGGCGACTCACAGGCCTGCTGGTAGGTCTCGGTGCAATCGGCTTCGGCACCGGCTTCGGCACACGGATCCGACACGGTCAGTGGCGGATAGGCCACATGCTTGGTGAAGGTGCCACAATCGGAGCCCGACTCGATATCAGCATCGAGACCACCACTGATGGTTGTCTCCGGCTGGATACGCATGCTGTCGGTGCCACTCGGATCGGCATCATCATTACAACCACCCAGATCGACGCTGCCCTTCGGGCCGGATGCGCCGCTCGGCGGGTTGTGCACGCGGAAGTTGACGCCGCCACACTTGCAGCTGTCGGCGTCGCTGCCGTCCGACGTGAACGTCAGGCGGGCGATGGTGCCGCCGTTGCGGGTGCCCGCACACAGCGGGTTGCCAGCATCGACGCAGCACTGCAGGGCCGGCGGAATACCGAGGGCCAGATCGACAGTGCCGTCACCGGTCTGATTCACGAACACGAAGCTCCAGCCCAGTTCGCCGTCAGGATCGGTTTCGAGACCCTGGAGGTTCAGGCAGCTGGTGTCGTACTCGAGGAAGAACTGACCACCGCAGATGGTGTCTTCGGGGGTCGGGAACAGTTCGAGATCAACGACGATCTCTTCGCCCGGCGAGTAGCACGCCTGCGGGAGGCATACGCCGTCGATGCAGGACTCGTCAGCAGGGCACTGATCGTCGGAACCGTCGATACCGCACGGCTGGTGCGAACCGTCGTCCTTCGGATCACGGAGCTCGAGACACAAAGCGTTGACCATGCCGCTGGTGCAGGCACAGCTTCCGTCGTCACAGGTCGCACCTTCGACGGTGCCGGTGTTGCAATCGTCGTCGATCGAACAGGCAGCGCCGTTGATGTCGGTGTTTTCGCAGCCGGTGCCAGCCAGGCAGCTGTCATCGGTGCACGGGTTGAAGTCGTTGCAATCGTCAACAGGACCCGGGTTGCACGTGCCCATACCGCACTGATCGCTCAGCGTGCAGGGGTCGCCGTCTTCGCACGGGTTGTTGTTCGGCGTGTTCATGCACTGACCGCTACCCACATTGCAGGAATCGGTCGTGCACGGGTTGCCGTCGTTACAGGCCGGATCATTCGGCGTGGTGCAGCCACCACAAGCGATGTCCAGAGTACCGGAGACGTTGTCACCGATGACCTGGATCAACCAGTTCTCGCCACCCGCATTGGCAATGGCGCCCGGGTTGCACTGACCGCCACCGGCCGGGGTGCAGCCAGCGTCCTGGTAGACCGCGACGTCACCACCGGTGACGCTGATCTGCAGGCCGTCGAGGCAGGAAGCCGGGGTCGAGTAGGTGTACCAGATGTCGGCGCCGGCGGCACAATCCTGAGCACCGTCAACGGTCCCACAGGTCGTGTCGTAGCCCACGCTGACCGCACCGGCGTCACCGAGATCGATGGCGTCGCCGCAATCATCGTTCGTCGGGCCAATGTTGATGTCGAGGTTCTGGAACTCGGTCGGTCCGTCACCACCACCCCACTGGGCACCACCGGGAGCAAACAACGCTGCGAGCGGCGGCAGACCACCGTTGGCGGCGATGTTCCACACATACGTGTGCGTTCCGCAGGCATCAGCCGAGGCTTCGACGGTAAAGCTGGCCATATAGGCCGGGGCCGTACCGAATTCGGCGTTGATGTCCTTGTCGTCAGTCGGAATCGCTGTGTTGTAAATCACGCCGAAGATGTTCGATCCACAGGTTTCGTTGTAGACCGGAGGCGTGATGGCCAGCGAGCCGTTGAAGACCCAGTCACCACGAGCGGTATCGATGACGATCGTATCGCCACCACCCATGCCGGGGTTGTTGTCGACGTAATCGACACTGCCTGAGTCGCCGCCCTGGGCGGTGCACTGGAAGATGAGCTGATAGCTCGCCATCTTGTCGCCACCGGCATCACCGTCGACGACCCACACTTCGATTTCCTGGCTCGAGCCGGGATCCATGGAAATGCTGGTTGCGCCCGTGGCGGGCTGACCAGCACCGCCGTTGCCGGCCGCGTCCATGAAGGCGCGCGACTGAGCGAACACCGAGCCGCTGAACAACCCGCAAATACACGCGCAGTACAACAACGTTTTAGAATTCATGCCTCTTCCCTTTCTGGTTCTGTAGAGAGGACCTCGTTGCGATTTGACGAAGATAGGACACGGGGATGCTTCCTTCCCGAATTGCCCAGACAATTGACAAGGTCCATCGTAGCCCCTGACGCCGGCAGAGACAATCGTCGAAAACGCTTAGTCCTTGACGCCGATCGCGTTAGGTATGCCACAGATGAGAACCTGGAGGGCTTTTCGAGAAACCCACAATGTCCAGTAGCATGGCAACTGCAGTCAGAGACAGCACTTATCCGTCATGACGAACATGGCAGTCAACTGCCCATTAGGAATCCGTACGCGATATGTGCAGTGATTGGAGGTTGCAAATTCATGGCAGGCTGGCCGGGATAGGCAGTGTAAACCTGGGCAAAACAACATTCCTTGATATGGCAGATGATCACACCGCTATGCGCTTCGGGGCGAGTGACCAGCCATCCGTGCAACGGTGCGACAACAGCGGTCGATCTCGTTCTCGGTGTTGTAGTAATGCACTCCTGCACGAACGACAGCGCACAATCCACGCGCCGACATGTCCAGTAACGTGCTCGGAGCCCGACTGATGCTGGTGTGAATCGTCTCGGCGCATAACCCGGCAACAATGACGTCCGCAGCGCAACCATTCACAGAAAACCCCACGATGCCGCACGAGCCAGGCGCCCGGTCATGAACCACGACGCCGGGGATCGCGGCCAGCCCCGCGCGCATACGCTCGGCAAGAATCATGATCCGATTGGCGATTTCAGGTATGCCCCACTCCAAGGCGTAGTCGATTGCAACGCCAAGCCCGATGCGTCCCGCCACGAAACTTTCCCAGTTTTCGAACCGGCGGGCATCAGGTCGAACGGTGTATGTGTCACGGCTCGTCCACGTCGCCGCATGGACGTCGAGCAGCGGGGGTTCGAGACGTTCGATCCACGGGCGCCGCACGTAGACAAAGCCGACGCCGCGCGGTCCACGCAGAAATTTGCGACTCGTTGCCGACAAGAAATCCACGTTGAGATCGTTGACGTCGATCTGCATCTGGCCAACGGATTGACACGCATCCAGCAGATAGGGAATTCCATGTGCACGCGCCAGGCGACCGATCGCGCGCGCCGGATTGACCAGGCCGCAATGCGTCGGCACGTGGGTCACGGCAATCAGCTTCACCCGATCATCGATCATGTGCTCGAGTGCGGCGATATCGAGTACGCCGGTGGAATCCTGCGGGATGATATCGATGACGGCGCCGGTGCGTCGGGCAATCTGCAGATGGGCGATGTAGTTGGAGGCGTACTCCACGGTCGAAGTCAGTATGCGATCCCCCGGCCCGAACTGTAGCGCATAGAACACCATGCCCCACCCACGCGTGGCGTTCTCAACGATGGCGATCTCATCGCGGCACGCACCCAGCAACCGCGCGATGGCGTCATAGGTGTGTTCGATTGCTTCGTGGGCCCGGGCGGCCGCCTCGTAGCCACCAATACGCCCTTCGAGAGCGATATGGCCGCTCACTGCATCGATGACCGGCGTGGGCATCAACGCGGCCCCGCAGTTGTTCAGGTGAATGCAATGTCGTGTGCCCGGGGTCTCGTGACGGGCGCGCGTGACGTCAAGCATGCGGCCTCCTCGGGGCTCGGTTGTGGCGAACGCCCCACCCAAGACCACCATAACGCCGGCGGCGTGTCAACGGTCCCGAGAACGGCGCTCAGGGCGGCCCGGGCCGCACCCTGACCGTCTTGTGTGACGCGGTCCGCACTCATTTGTATGATAGTTCGACCTGCGTCGCGTCTCCGCGCGTCCGCTGACACCACACTTGAAGGAGCTGCCGATGAGCCTGCCTATCCACCTGTTGATGATCCTGTGTCTGCTCGCGCCCGCGATGCCCGAGGACACGGACGACAATGACAACGATAGCGATAAGGGACCATGGTCCGCCAAAACGTTTTCAGGCCTCAAAGCCCGATCTGTCGGGCCTGCGCTGATGTCCGGGCGCATCGGCGATATCGCCGTCAATCCAGACAATCCGGCGCATTATTACGCTGCAGCCTGCTCAGGCGGTGTGTGGGCGACGCGCAACAATGGCATTACCTGGACACCCGTGTTCGACACCCAGGGATCGTATTCCATCGGCTGCCTGGCCCTCGACCCCCACAATCCGGAGGTCTTGTGGGTCGGCACCGGCGAGAACAACAGTCAGCGGAGTGTGTCATTCGGCGATGGCGTCTATCGCTCGCGCGACGGGGGCGCACATTGGGAGCACCTGGGCCTCAAAGAGTCGGAACACATCGGCATGATCGCCATCGATCCACGGGACAGCGCCACGGTCTACGTCGCGGCCCAGGGACCGTTGTGGAAAGCCGGCGGCGAGCGCGGCTTGTACAAGACAACGGACGACGGCAAGACCTGGCAATGCGTCCTGTCGATCAGCGAGCACACCGGCGTCAACGAAGTGCACCTGGATCCGCGGAACCCCGACGTCATCTACGCCTCATCCTATCAACGCCGCCGCCGTGTGTGGACGCTCATCAACGGCGGACCGGAATCGGGCATACACAAATCTACCGACGGCGGTCAAACATGGCGCGAGCTGAAGAACGGCATCCCCAAGGTTGACAAGGGTCGGATTGGACTGGACATCTCCCCGGCCAACCCGGACGTCATCTATGCGATCGTCGAGGCAGCCGACGACAAGGGCGGTTTTTTCCGTTCGACGAACCGCGGCGAGACCTGGACGAAGCGCAGCGACTACATGTGCACGAGTCCCCAGTACTACAACGAAATCGTTTGTGATCCGCATGACGTCGATCGCATCTACACGCTCGACACGATCATGCACGTGTCGGAGGACGGCGGCAAGTCCTTCTCACGAATGCCGCGCAAGAACCGCCACGTCGATGACCACGCGTTGTGGATCGACCCCGCCAACTCCGACCATCTGATCGTCGGCTGCGACGGCGGCGTGTACGACTCTTATGATCGCGGCGAACATTGGGCGTTCAAGGTGAATCTGCCGATCACGCAGTTCTATCGCGTCGCGGTCGACAATTCAGAACCGTTCTACTACATCTATGGCGGTACGCAGGACAACAGTACGCTGGGTGGACCGTCACGGACCACGGATCCTGTGGGCATCACCAATGATGACTGGTTCATCACCGTCGGTGGCGACGGGTTCGAACCGCAGGTCGATCCGCTTGACCCCAACCTGGTGTACAGCCAGTGGCAGTACGGTGGTCTGGTCCTGCACGACCGCCGCAGCGGGCAGATCATCGACATCAAACCGCGCGAGGCTCCCGACGAAGAGCCCTTGAAGTGGAACTGGGATTCGCCGCTGCTCATCAGCCCGCATGAACCGAAGCGCGTGTACTTCGCCGCCAACAAACTCTACCGCACGGAAGACCGCGGTAGCAGCTGGACGTGTATCAGCCCCGATCTATCACGGGGGCTGGATCGCAATGCGCTCAAGGTCATGGATATGATCCAGAGTGTCGACGCGGTGTCCAAGAACCGCTCGACATCGATTTACGGGAATTGCGTCGCCCTGACCGAATCACCTCTGCAGGAAGACCTGTTATACGTCGGTACGGACGACGGACTCATACAAATGACCCGTGACGCCGGCAAGAATTGGCTGAAGTACGATGCCTTCGATGACATCCCGAAGCTGAGCTATGTGAGCAGCCTGCTGGCCTCGCAACACGACAAGGCACGCGTCTACGCCACGTTCGACGACCACAAGAGCGGTAACTTCAAGCCGTACATACTGCGCAGCAACGACCATGGCACATCGTGGACATCGATCGTCGGCGATCTTCCAGACCGCCACGTGGTCTATGCGCTCGCGGAGGACCACGTAGACCCTGACCTGCTGTTTGCCGGTACCGAATTCGGAGCGTTCTTTACTCGGGATGGTGGCACCAGGTGGATCAAGATCAGTGGGCTGCCAACGATCGCAGTACGGGATGTCGTCATCCAGGAACGGGAGAACGATCTCGTCCTGGCAACCTTCGGGCGCGGATTTTACGTGTTGGATGACTACGATCCCCTGCGTCAGGTCAATGATGAGTTGTTCGCCAGTGCAGCGGCACTCATGCCGGTCAAACAGGCCTTGCGCTACGTCGAGACCAGTCGACTCGGTGGACGTGACGGCCGTGGCTGGCAGGGGGCATCATTCTATGCCGCCGAGAACCCGACCTATGGCGCTGTGTTCACCTACTACATCAAGGACAAGCTGATGTCGCGCAAGGAGCGCCGTCAGGAACACGAGAAGAAGCTGTTGAAGGACAAGCAAGCCATACCGTTTCCAAGCACTGAGGACTTGCGTGCGGAAGACCACGAGTCTGATCCGGAGATCGTCCTGACCGTTCAGGATAGTGATGGCCAGGTCGTCCGGCGTATGACTGGGCCGCGCGACCAGGGCATCCATCGCGTTGCCTGGAACCTGCGGTATCCGGCCAGCACGCCTATCGATCTGCGCGAAGGTGATGACCTCATGCCGTGGGAAACGCCCCCCGAAGGCCCACTGGCGGTACCTGGCACGTACCAGGTCACCCTCAGCACACACATCGACGGTATCCTGACACGCATCGCCGGCCCCGAGTCGTTCGAGGTCGTTCCGCTCGACATGGCCACCTTCGAAGCCGAGGATCGCACCGAGGTACTGGCTTTCCACAAGAAAGTCGCGGACCTGCAGCGCGCGGTCCGCGGGGCGATCAAAGCCGCCGACGAGGCGGATACCCGGCTCAAATACGTGCGCAAGGCGATCATCGATACACCGGCGATCGATCCGGCGATGCTTGGCGATGTCGAGCGCACACGCAGCCAACTGAACGACATCCTGACCCAGCTGCGTGGTGACAGAACTCTGAGCAAGCATCAGGCCCCCACACCGATCTCGATCAGCTCACGCGTCTCGCAGGTCATCGGCAATCAGTGGTACACCACCAGCGCCCCGACGCACACCCAACGCGAGGCATATCGTTTCGCCGGTGAGCAGTTCGCGGACGTTCTGAGCGCGCTGCGTATATTGATCGAAACCGATCTGGTCCAGCTCGAGAGGCGACTGGAGGACTCCGGCGCACCATGGACGCCGGGTCGTGTGCCGACATGGGTGATGGAGTAGGGACGGCAGAGATGAGAACAGAGGAAGACGTCCTCTGCTCACCGTCATCCTGTCGAACGCAGGGCCCGGGGCTTCCAGTAACGGAATACGATGCCGATGAGCACGCGCAGGCGGTGTTCCACATCGGGCCACGACTGTTCCGTCCCGTGGAGGTAGTCGAACAGCGATGCGATGACCAACGCATACAGGATGAACGAGGCTTCCTCGCAGTCGATGAGAGGATTGATCTCGCCCGTGTCACGCATTTGGGCAAGGATGAGTCGAACGGATTTTACGATCGTCGTGTCGTACCCCAGCAGGCACTGGTCGTGTGCAATACTGAAGTCCGCGCCATCACGCAAGGCGTCCACGCCATCCTGGACGACTTCGTGGAGCGTCCGCCCCACGCGAACGATTTTGGATTCCGCGCTGAGGTCTTCGGCGACCACGACCGCGTGCAGCGCCTCGGCCAGAGGAATGCTCGTCGCACTCATCAGTCGATGCAGGATTTCCATGTACGTGGCCCACGGACCGTGGTCCCGGACGTTGCTGGCCAGCGCCTCGGACACCACCGTCGCACCATCGCACGGTTCGCGGGTGGGATCGGCCAGTTGCAGGGCCCGATACAGCAGTATAGTTTGAAATCCTCGTTCACCCATCGCGCGTGCTCCCATTGCATACTCCTGTTGCCCCAGCCTCTCGAATCCATTCAACACAACGGCTCACCAGGTCAGCCAGTTGCGAAACAGGGTCTGAACACAATCCGCGACGCGACGGTGAACACCGTAGGGCGGTCCGTTGTCTGCACAGACCAACGACAGGAGCACGGTCATCAGTAGACTGTGGAGGACGACGGTCACATCATCGATCGCCAGTTCGCTATCGATGATGCCGTGCGCCTGATAGCGGCGCAGCAACGTCGTCATCTGGGCACACACGCGAGGTTCTCCGGTGATGCCATGGGCCCAGCAACGATTGAGCTGGCCCAGCAGTGCTTCCGGATCGGCGCTCACGCGAAAGCCTTCCAGGTATGCCTCCAACAGGCGAATGACCGCCTCCTCAGGATCGTGTAGTGACTCCTGGAGCACTTCGTCGCCATGCCCGAGCAGCGTTTCGAGATCATCGCGAGATGAGTCGAAGCTGGCCGCCGGATCCTGAACGGTCAGCGCAGCGCCGGGCCGCTTGGCTGTCCGCGTTGTCCAGTGGCGGATCAACCGCTGGATCACGGTCGTTCGGGGATCGGTGTCGCGCTGGGGCATGCCTGCCACTCAAATACTCCTCAATTGACACAGCCACGCAATGGTGGCCTCTGCAGGTCAACGCGGCGTGACCCGACCGAGTCCGCAAATATCATTGGTAAATATGGCTTTCACCGTCCAACGGGGATGGCATCGGGCTGGAAACGTGGACAGGGAGGGAACGCGGGCCGGTGAGCAGTGTCCTCAGGCCCAAGACGGTTGCGCACTCCGGCGTGCCGTAAACCGCGTTCTAACCGGAGATCATGGCAGCCCCGTAGATATCAGGGACGCATGCGAGCGACCCACAGGGGGCCGGCTGGCAGCCCACCAGCCGTACATGGCCAGTGCGACCACCACGGCCACCGCCAACAGACTGAGGTCGGCATACCACAGGTTTGACCTGAACGTCAGCGGGAACGTGTTCATGATCGTCACCGTGAAGATCATGACGATGATCGTGATCAGGCCATAACGCATCATGGCCCATACGGCGATGCCGACCGCCAGCCCCACAACGAGGAAAGAGGTCCCGTCACCAGATCCGTACGGCAGGTACAGGCCGACAAGAACGAGCCATGCAATGACGGCCGATGCCAGCTGGCGACGCAGCACCGCACGCAACCCGACGAGCAGCATGAGCAGCAACAATCCGCGATAGAACGCGAATTGCATGGTGTCAAAGATCCCCGCAATAGCGAACCGCCCCCCCAGCAACTGCTCGTCCACCACCGGATTGACCAGAATCTGGCGTGGATGGAGACCGAGCCAGGTCACCAGGAGTCGTTCGACGGTAATCAGCACGACGATGATCAACCCGGCCACGACACCGTTGAGCACATGCAACCCGACCACGGCATCGCGCGTGCGCAACGCGAGGGCCCGCGACCAGCCGATTTCCATGTGCGGCCAGTGCCGCCGAGCGGAGGGCTCGAGGGCCATGTAGAACACCCATATCAGGGCTGCCTCGGCCAGGCCACGAATGAGGGCATAGCAGACTTGCAGGATGGCTTCCCAACAGAATTCGTGTGGCACATGCAGGATGGATATGCTCATTCTCAGAATGAACATCAATATACCGAGACGCATGGCTCCGATGCGATCCCCGCGACCGCTGCGGTCGTTGATGAGTGCGTACGGCATGGCCAGCAGTGTCAGGATCAAAACCAGGAAGGTCAGACCCTTGTCGGCGATATCACGTCGCACAGCCACCGGCAACCAGCCGCTGTCGGGAAACTCCCCCGCCTGCGCGACGGAAAAGAACAATGGACTCCCTTCGCGCCCCACGCCGGTGACATCCACCTGCTGGTCGGTCAGTTCCGGATGGCTGGCGGTCCATCCGCGGCTCTCCGCGGCGGTGAAGATCGTACGAACCTCGGACGTGCAGGTCTGAGCATCGCTGATGTGAGCCTTCTCGAGTAGCAGTTGCCACTGCTCTTCGGAGACGCGTGCATCGTCTTCCTCATCGGGCGGCAGTGCCTTCGGCACGGCCGAGAATTTGAGCAACCGGCCGGTGCTGTCGAAGGCCATCGTGACCATCCCTGGAACATCGTGGGGCGGGTCGTCGATGAGCACTTGCGCTGAATCGAACAACACATTCTTGATGCCCTGCGGCATCAGGTTTTCGGGGCTGTGCCGGTACCAGAAGACCAGGTCATCCGCACGCCCGGTCGCGAGGACGCGGGGATTACCCCACTTGTAGTAACCATCACCTAATTCGGCTGCCGCGAAACCGGTGCAGTACCCGAATGCGCTGTCGCCGCCATCCGTCCCGATGTCCAACGCGGAGATAATCTCGCGGGCCCCCTCGGCCAGGGTCGCCGGTGGACGTGAGTTGGGCATCTGCCAGGGCAAAAGCAGGCTGGGCCGCGCGATCAGGCACGTGACGAGCAACCCTGCGGCAATCAGCAGCAGCGTTGTCGGGCTGCGCACCAGGCCCTCGGTGGGTCGGGCCGCGGCCACGGCCTCCGGTGACGGGGTCTGTTCGGCGGCAATCATCGCCCCCAGCACATCCCCGCCGGGCAAGGCTGCTGCGACATCGAGCACGGTGGCCGGGCGCAGCGCTGGATCCTTTTCGAGACATTGCATGACCACGCTCTCGATCCGTGGATCGATATCGTGGACCACCTTTGACAGGGGCGCAGGCTGGACGGAGGTTTGCAGTCGCGCATAGTCCTCGACGGTCGTACCCGACAGCGCTTGATGACCACTGAACAACTCGTACAACACCAGGCCAAGTGAGTAGATGTCGCTGCGCTTCGTGACCTCGGTCCCGCTGATTTGTTCCGGCGCCATATAGGCCGGCGTACCGGCGCGGATCTCGGAACCCGTGATGCCCTGAGCGAAACCGGCCAAGCCGAAGTCGGTGATGCGCACCTGCCCTTGACCATCGAGCATGATGTTGGCCGGCTTGAGATCGCGATGGAGTACACCCCGACGATGGGCGGCCGACACGCCCGAGCACATCTGCCGGGCGATGTCGACTGCTTTGTCCTGCGGTACGCGACCGATGCGTTTGATCAACCGTCCGAGGTTCTCACCGTCGATGTATTCCATCGACAGATAATGCTGTCCGTCCGCCTCCCCCACATCGAACACACGACAAATGTTCGGGTGAGTAATGGTGCGCGCGACCCGCGCCTCCTGGTAGAACCGCTCCAGAAACGCCGGATTCGCCGAGATAGTTGGAAGCAGAAACTTCAGCGCGACCTCCTGGCTGAGCGTCAGATCCTGCGCGCGGTACACCTCGCCCATACCGCCACAACCCAATGGAGCGACGATCCTGAAACGCTGACCGACAACAATTCCGCTCTGATACAGATAGGAGTCCTCATCCGGCAAGCTGCTGCCGAGCGCGCTGTCCATGTGGCGAACCTCGGGCGGCGGATTCAGGGTTGCGGCATTGTGATGTTCGAGGAGTTTGTCGACCTGCAGGCGCAAGTCGGCATCGTCACGACAGCGCTCGTCGAGCAGCGCAGCACGCTCCGGCTCGGCGCACTCGAGGGCTTCGAGGAATAGATTCTTGATCAGAGAGTGACGCTCTGGAGTCATGGGCTCGCATTGGGATCCAGCGCCGTGCGTAACCACGCTTTAGCATGTGTCCAGTCGCCTTCGACCTTGCGTTTGGATACGCCGAGAACATTGGCGACCTCCTCGACAGTCATCCCCCCGAAGAACCGCAATTCGACGATGCGGGCCTGCTCTTCATCGACCTGCGACAACTTCTCGAGCCGCATCGTGTATGTCCAGCAGATCGAACTCGCGGCCGCCGTCAGGAGCAATGTCGTCATCGAGCATCACGCGTTGGCGATCGCCGCCGCGTTTCTGCCGTTTCTTGGCTCGGGCGTTGTCAATCAGAATACGACGCATGATTTCAGCGCTGACCGCCAGAAAGTGGGTGCGCCCCTGCCAATCGACCTTGCTCTGATCAACGAGCTTCATGAATGCTTCGTGCACCAGCGCCGTCGGCTGAAGCGTATGGCCCTTGCGTTCATGCCGCAGATAGTTGTTGGCCATATTGCGCAGCTCATCGTAGACGACCGGCATGAGGCGTTCAGCCACTTTCTGACGCGGTTGCCCAACGCAATCCATCAAGACCTGGGTGATGTCAGCTGACTTCTCGTCCATGGCGGCTCCTCGGTTCTATCTACATCGGCGTCAACCCATGTTACCACAACCTCTCCAGGGTGGCATATCAGGGCAGCCAGCCTTCGATGACCTGTGAGATTTCTGCGAGCACCTCGGCACGGGTGCGACCGGAACGTTTGAGAACCTCGAGTCCGTGGTCTCCGCCCTCAACCCAATGCTGGGTCCAGCGGGTCAGGTCGTCGACTGCGGCGCGCATCAGATCAGGCGTGCACAGCTTGTCGCGCGTACCGTTGAACGACAGCACGGGGGACATGATGGCGGCCAGGTGGGCGGAACGAAGCTTGTCTGGCGCCGCGGCCGGATGCAGCGGATAACCGAAGAGAATCAACCCATCGCATACGAGCCCATTGGCGAGCATCATCGATGCCGTCCGACCGCCCATCGAATGGCCGGCCAGGAACAACCGATCGACTTCGAGGTGGCTCCGCACATGGTCGATCACCGCCTCGAAACACGCGATCAACCGCGGCATACGATCCGGCGGCCCCACGCCCGCCGCGCGATACAGGAAATTGAACCGCACGACATCGAGTCCGCACCCACGCAGTACATCGGACAGGTCAACCATGTGCGCATGATTCATGTGCCCGCCCGCACCATGGGCGAGCACGACGGTCCCGTGGCGGGCCGTACCGTGAGCCGATTCGACCATAGCGGTCGTCTCACGCTCGTCGACGGATATGGACCATTGCCGAGTGCTCATGACGGGATCTTACACGTGTGCGCGGGAAGTACACAGGCCCGTGTGTTCCTCCAGCGACTTCTCCAGCAGGTCCCTGCCTCTCCGCCTCCACCTCTGGCCCCGGGCATGGCCCACATCCTCGCTCCTGCCGGGCACGGCCTGTTTGTACACGTGAACGGGTGTCTTGTTTCTGGAGGAAGAGCGGAAGTGACACGATCGTCAGCGGCTTTTCTCGAGAACTGCCGTCACTGTTTTGACGCGACCGTTGTCGACCGTGAAGCGCCCGACGATTTTCTTGCGACCCGGGAGAAAACACCACACTTCGACACCGCCCTGGCCCGCCCGCTGCAACTGCCACCGCCCATACCGTGCGCTGTCCTCGATCGCCTGACTCAGGACGATCGGAGGAAGCCAATCGTCAGCATGATGCCGAAGATGGCCCTGCCTGGCCGCATCGATAAAATCGTCCCAGCTGGCGTACTTCTGGCCCTGGCTGACGGCCCTGGCCAGAAAACTGGTCAGACGCGCCACTGTGGCCCGGGTGTAAGTGTCGCGGGTCGCATTCTTGGGCAGCTTGAGCCAGTAGTCGCGCCAACGAGCCTCGAACTGGTCCACGTTGTTGCCGAACGTCGCAACCCATGCCTGATCCCAGTCGCGACCGCGACTGACCAACGACAGGAAGTCGTTGAACGGTGGCCCGTACGCGCCGTCATCGGCGTGGCCCAGAAAGTAGACCATCATCCACGCCTGCAGATACTGCGTACCACCGTCACCAACAGCCATGGCGTGATTCCAGTTCTCGCGTCGCAATCGCATGATGTCGCTGAACGGTTGGTGGCCCGCGGTCTGGACCAGGGCGCGGGCCCGCCTGGCCATGTTTGGCGGAATGGTTCCAGTGATGAAGCCATCGCCGGTGAACACACCGTAAGCAAAATACTCAGCCAACCCCTCGTTGACCCACACAGGCAAATCGCCCGCAATCATATGATGAGCAAACTGGTGAAAGCCCTCGTGATACACGACTGCCCAATCCACGCCACTCCCGCGCTGATTGACCCAGGCCAGCAGGCGGTCCCCCATGTATACCCCGGATGAACCCGGCAGCCCGCCCGACGCCATGTAGTCCGCCTGCTTGCTGAACAACAAGAACGGGAGTTTCTCGGTGATCACGCCGCCGGAACCACTCGCCAAAGCGCGGGTGCGCTGATAGTACTCCTCCGCGACCCGATCGATTCGGACCGCTGCGTCGCGCACATGGTCAGCAGGCAAATCGCTCTCGATCACGTAGTACTTGGTTTCGATTCTGGTCTCAGCAGCCAGAACGAGCATCAGGCACATGAGCGAAGTGTTCATCATGGCCCGTACAATAACAGGTCCGAACGACCTGACTCAATACATGACACGAACTGAATGTCATCCTGCGCCAGGTCGCCGAACAGCTGGCACGGATTCCCGACACTGCGGCCCCAAGAAAAAGGGCGGGCCCTGTGGCCCGCCCCGTGTACTCGGTTCAAATGCTCGAGACTGCTGCTCAGCGTTTGCCCGTGCGCCCCGTCCTGCGACCGATGACCTCGATCGTCAGGGTGTTGGCCGACTTGACGGCAATCTTGGCACCCGGCGGCGTCGGTGTAAGGAACGTGCGATGTTCGGACAAAGCTTCATCGTGCAACAATTCGACGATGAACGATCCGGCTGCGTGCTTGCTCGCCTGGAACACGAAGGTCGCCAGATAACCAGCAGTCGGCGTGGCCACACCATCGTCCTCGAGTCCAGCGAACATCTGACCGGTCACGACGTTGAAGGCACTGAACGACTCGACATCGCCAAATACGGCGTCTGCCCGTTCAGCGATAGCGATATCCAGCAAACGCAATGCACCGGCCGTACCTCCCTGAGTCTGCACATGTAACTGGTAGCCCCGGAGGTCATCGAGCGGCTGATCGAAGTACACATCGACTTCGACGATACCACCAGGACGCAAACGGGATGCGCTGGACACGAGAGTCAGGCTGACCGTGTCGGTCACGGTTGGTGGAACGATCGGAGCCGGACCCGCGGGACAACTGCAGGTACTCGTCCCGCCGAATGCGTTGAGCGCGTGGAATGCGTCGTTGCCGTCGCACACACCGTCTGGCGGGCAACTACCGAACGGGCCGCCAGCATCAACGTTGTACGCCGCCGGCGCCGAGTCTTCGCAGTCATAGGGCGTTGAGCCGTCGGCATTGGCGTTGGCAAAACAGTTGAGGGCATGGAATCGATCGTTGCCGTCGGCCGTACCATCGACCGGACACGTACCGAACTGGCCGCCCATGTCAGCAAACACGATATTCGTGCCCTGGCATGTCCCGGCGACACACTCCCACCAGATGCAGTTGTCGTCGCGAACACCGTCCGCGTCGAGGTCGGCACAATCGCCGACGTTCGTGCATGAGCCGCCGGTACAGCCCGGGTCACAGTCATCACAACCGTCGCTGTCGTTGTCGCCGCACACGTTCGGATCCAGCGGCGCAGGATCGTCGCCGTCATCGACTCCGTCGTCGTCGTCATCGGGGTCACCCGCGTCACACAGTCCGTCACCGTCGGTGTCGAGACCATCGTCGCCGGAATCGACATCCGGCAACGGGCCGAAGTCGTCACTGCCGACCGCGCAATCATCGCAACCATCGCTATCGACGTCGCTGCACAGATCTGGATCGAGGGGATTGGAATCGCCACCGTCGTTGACCCCGTCGTTGTCGTCGTCGGCATCGCCAGCGTCACACAAGCCATCGCCGTCGGTGTCAACACCGTCGTTGCCCGTGTCGTTGTCCGGTAGCGGTCCGAAGAAGTCGACACCGATGGCACAGTCATCGCACGAGTCGGCATCGGCATCGCCGCAGTGCCCCGGGTCGAGCGGATCGGGATCGATGGCGTTCATCACGCCATCGTTATCTGCATCGTTGTCGCCGACGTCACACAGACCGTCGCTGTCGGTGTCCACGCCGTCGTTGTTGGGATCATCATCACTCAGCGGGCCGAAGCCGTCGACACCGATCGCACAGTCGTCGCACCCGTCGAGGTCAGCATCCAGACAGGTGTTCGGGTCGGTCGGATCGAAATCGGGTCCGTCGGGAACGCCGTCATTGTCGTCGTCGCCATCGCCCGAATCACACTGACCGTCGCCGTCGGTGTCGAGGCCGTCGTTGCCCGTGTCGTTGTCGGCCAGCGGGCCGAAGCCGTCGGAACCGATCACACAGTCATCACACGTATCCGCGTCAGCGTCACCACAGGCGAACGGATCGAGCGGATCAGGATCAGAGCCATCGGGCACACCATCGTTATCGTCATCGGCGTCACAGTCATCGATCGCACCGTCTCCGTCCGTGTCGGTCTGACACACATCGAGAATGCCATCGACGTTGCAGTCGGCAGCACCGGCCGCGATCTCGCAGATGTCCGGCTGACCGTTACCGTTGCAGTCATCGACCGTCCCGTAGCTGATGTCCAGGTTATCGGGGACGCCGTTGGCGTCGCAGTCCGGGGTCAGGTCGAGCGCGTCGAGCTCATCCGAACCGAATGGGCCAGGCGCCGGACCGCCGCGAATGGCGAACACAGTGGTCAGGCCGAGGTTCTCGGCAGCGATGAAGATCGCGGGGAACGGCGAGCCACCACCGGGCAGCGGCGGCGCCAGAATGTCGCCCTCGGCGATCGGCAGTCCAAACGCACTATCGGGGGCACCGATGAGCGCCGAACCGCGGCGGACCGAGAACAACAGCATGTCTGCAGGCATCCCGGGTCCCCAGTCGAACGGCGGACCGGGCGTGCCCGAGACCTGATAGCCAGGTATGCCGTTCTCGACCAGGATCAGCGCGTCGAGATCGTCCGTGTCGAAACCACCGAGGTCCAGACCGAGCATGGCTGCCGGCGCGTACAGTACCGGCGGCCCCCCCGGCGCCGCCGTCATCAGGACATCGCCGCCTGAGAAACCGATGGCTGCAGCCGAACCCGTGTTGGCCGGCGGACCCTCGATGGGATCGATGAAGCTGCCGTCGAGTGAGTAGTACACGGGAAACAACAGGGGCGTGCCGAGTTTCTGGTTGTCGGCGTCCAGCGCATCGAGGTTGTCACCCGGGTCAGGCACGCCACCGGGCGTCGGTGGATTGGGTTCCTTGAGACCGACGCCGTGCGGTGCCGGAGCAAACGGTAGCCCTGGAAGAATCGGGCCGAACGGCGCAGCCAGACCGTCGCCGTCGAACAGTTGGGTGTTGCCCGGCGGAATCGCGAACGGCGGTGCGGGCACCGCCAGGCTCAGTGAAATCGGGGCAAAGTACATGTACACGTCGGCCGATGCCTCACCGGCACCGGCAGCGCCCTGGCCGGCCACTTCCGGCGGCGAGCCGGTCGGAAAACCGGTGGCGAACTCGTCAACCGAAAACAGCAGCAGTTCGTGCGGCCCGGTCGGCGCGTTGCGCAGCACCTGATCGATGCCGAACGACAGGGCATCGACCTCGACGCCGGACGGGATACCCGGCGCTGGCGGCGGGAAGCCGGGCAGGCCGAGATCGGGAATCCCAAATGGATTGAAGCGGGCCGACCCGGCCATACCAGGCGGCAACGGGATGCCCGGAGCGGGCAACGGTGTGGTCGTCAGAATATCGCCCTCGCTGATCAACAACGGCGAGAAGGCCTCTGGTGATCCGATGACGGGCCCCTGAAAGTCGATGGAAAATGTTGGGGCGCCCTGGCCCCAGGCTGCGTGAGCCGCGCAGCAGGCGCTCAATACCGAGACAAGCACACAATGACGCATGAGTTCCTCCAAATGATGTGGCACCAGGTACCACGGCTTCTTCACGCGGGGTAGTACCCTGGAGAACCTTGCGTCTTATGCGGGGTGTTGAAATTGTGGAAGGGATCCTGGGAAATGGAACGAGCAACCAGCGATTGCCCCACTCAGATGTTGCAAGAGGACTGGCCGCGTTTGGCGAGGTACTGTTGATGGTACTCTTCGCCACGGTAGAACGTCTGGGCGGGTTCAATCTGCGTCACGATCGGGCTCTTGAAACGGCCGGATTCATTGTGTCTGGCCATGGACGCGCGGGCAGCCTGCTCTTGTTCGGGGCTATGAAAGAAGATGGCGGAGCGATATTGTGATCCGTGATCCGGCCCTTGACGGTTGAGGGTCGTGGGATCGTGCATCGACCAGAAGGCCTCGAGCAATGCGTCGTAGGTGACCTTCACCGGATCGAAATCGATTTCGACGACCTCGGCGTGGCCCGTATTCTCACGACACACCTGCTCGTAGGTCGGATTCTGCGTCGTTCCGTTGCTGTAGCCGACTGCCACATCGATGACGCCGTCGAGCTTTCGAAAGGCGGACTCGACTCCCCAAAAACAACCTGCTCCAAACGTGGCTTTGTGTGTGGCCATAGCGCTTCGCCTCCTTCGACAACAGTATAGCACGATCCCTGGCTCCTCCGCCTCCCCTTCCGTCCCAATGAACGAATCACGACAATTGTTGAACACACTCTCGTGAAAAGCCGACCGCGGAGGGGATGTACATTGCGCAGAGGACGCATCTGGACTGTTTGGCAGCCACTGTTTACTTGCCGCCGGTACGCCGTTCGAATAACAGCCACAGCGCTAGGTGCACGAACCCCGGCACGCAGCCCCAGTCGACAAGCAGCGGAACCCACCACCACCGGGCCACGGCGTCGACCGGCAGCAGCCACAACCCGAGAGCCGTCAGCGCCCCCGGAATGAGTGGCACCCAGGACCCGGACTTGTAGCCGAGTAGCCCGCGTACGACGATGACCCAATTGCACACGACGCCCCATCCACCGACGACGAGCAACAGGATGGATATGAACCATGCCATACAGGGTGCGCCAGAGGTTGGGAACCGGCTCCCGGCTACTTCGCGTGCCACATCACCCGGCTCGGCAGTACACGACGCTCGAACTTCGGACCGGCGTATTCGAGCTCGAGCCCCTGAGCGCCGCCGGCCTGGAACATGACGACGCGAACCGGATGCTTGCCTTTCTGCAGAATGGCCTGGCCATGGGTCGTGACCATGCCGTGTAGACCATCGTTATCGACCACGAGGCTGTCGCCAAGCCACATGCAACTGCCGTCGTCCGAAGTCAAATAGAAGGTGTAGACGCCGTCGTCCGGGACCTCGATGTAGCCGTGAAAATGCAAAGCATAGTTTTCTTCGCCCGGCCTCTTGCTGTCATCGCACACATGCGCGACACCGGACGCCACTGCGGTCAGCGATGTGAGGTCCGGCACGGCGGTCCACGCACCTACGTAAGCAGCATAACGCCATCCCAGCGCGGCCCCGGGTACGTCAATGGCCGCGCGCTGGGTTTCTTTGCGGAACTCGATGCGCAGCTCGTCACTGGCGCGGCCGTCCTGACGAATCAGGCGCGCGCGCACCGTTGATGTCGAGGTCAAGTGCAGGGGCGGCGTGTAGACCGGTGACTGTGCGGTCGCCGGCGTTCCGTCGATCGTGACGTGCACGCGGGCACCCGGCACGGGCGCCACGAGTTCGACTTCGAGCTGCTTCTCGAATACGCGCTGTGATGTCGCGCATGCCGGCGGCGGGATGTAGTAGTTCACACCCAGTGTATCGAGGCGGGTATAGTGCTTGACCATACGTTTGGAGAAGTCGGGCCACGACCGCCGAGAGTCAGGGCTCCAGGCCACCTCGGCCAGCGCACACAACCGCGGGAACACCTGATGGTCGACGCGGTCCTGTGGGGCTCGTTCTGTCCACATGTTGCCTTCGATACCGAGCACGAGGCGGCGTTGATAGCGCGGGATCCCGGCGGGCGTCGGGTCGAACGCATACGCCCGCTCGAGGCTGATCTGTTCGTGTGAATAGTCCAGATAACAATGGCTCGTCGGTGACGCAATGACTGCGTGTCCCGCAGTCGCGGCGGTGATGGCTCCGCCCATTCCGCGCCACGACTGCACGATGACGTTGGGCGCCAGGCCGCCCTCGAGGATCTCGTCCCAACCGATGAGGCGCCGCCCCCTGGCCGTCAAGTAAGTCTCGATGCGCTTTATGAAGTAACTCTGCAGTTCATGCTCGTCAGCCAGTTGCGCGTCCTGCATGCGCTGCTGACACCTGGAACAGGCCTTCCACCGTGTCTTGGGACACTCGTCCCCGCCGATATGAATGTACTCACTGGGGAACAACTCGATCACTTCGTCGAGCACGCCTTCGAGAAACGTGAACACCGCATCGTTCCCGGCGCAGTAGACGTCGTCGTGCACGCCCCACTCGGTAGCGACCGTGTGGGGACCACCGGTACACGACAGCTCGGGATACGCCGCCAGGGCAGCACGCGCATGGCCCGGCATCTCGATCTCAGGCACGACCGTGATGAACCGACTTGCGGCATAGGCGACGACATCACGAATGTCTTCCCTCGAATAGAACCCGCCGTAGCGCTGATCGCCGGTCCCCCGCCAGGCGCCGACGTCGGTCAGGCGCGGGTAGCGCTCGATGGCGATGCGCCAGCCCTGGTCCTCGGTCAGGTGCCAGTGCAGTACGTTCATTTTGTGGAGTGCCAGCAGGTCGATGTAGCGCTTGATGAATTCGACATCCATGAAGTGCCGACAACAGTCGAGCAGCATGCCGCGCCACAAGTAGCGCGGGGCATCCTGAATGGTCACACACGGTAGCGTGCCGGGCGGGTCTGCGACCATGAGCATTTGACGCAGCGTCTGCACACCGTAGAACGCTCCGGCCGGTGAGGCGGATTGAATGTCGATTGCCTCCGGGGTGATCCGCAAGGCGTAACCTTCGCCACCGACGCCGTATGTCGAGGACAGATCGGTCAGTCGAATGACTTGGGTTTCGACGGGAGCATCGACCACTGCAGGTACGTGTCCGAGCTCAGCGCCGATGTACTCAGCGGCCAGTGGTGCAAGCGCCCTGAAACGCTCGTCGATGCTCGTACAGGTCACGGTGGTCTGCCGCCCAACCGTGAATTGTCCTTCGACCTGATCGACGCGCAGCGGACGCGGGACGATTGGAGGCTCGGCGAAGTCAGCAGACATCATCGACACACAGGTCAATACGGTGAAAAACGCTACGGGGCCCGGCATCTGCAGAGGTCCTCTTGGTCACTGACTGGCGGGTTTGGCGACGATGATCAGCTCTTCGTCGAACAACTGGAAATACATCCCGAAATTGCCCGTGCCGTTTTGCACCTTGATCATCACACGATTGGTCCCGTTGTTGAGTTCGAGCGTACCGACGTGCTGCAGCGGATGGGCGCTGCGTGGGGCAGGATCCTCGTAGACCAGGTTGCCATTGTGCCACAGGCGGCAACCATCATCCGTTCCGATGGCAAAGCGGACTTCGCGATCGGTCGGCGAGTAGATGTACGTTTGGGCATAGGCGGCAGCATGCGTCGAATCGACGTTCGGAACGAGCAGATCGAGATACCCTTCATACTGTGTCGTCCGTCGCTCCCAACTCTTGCGCCCCCCCCGTCCGTCGAACGACAGCTGCGAACCGGGGTCCTTTTCGGGACCGAACTGATGTGCGAGCGGCATGCCCTTCGGGTTGTCGAACAGGCCGACGACCATCCAGTCGCGCACCGGCATGCGCTCGAGCACACCATCGATATCATCGCGGTAACGCAGCAACTGCCCCTCATCGAGCTTACCGATGAAATCGAAGGCCATCGCGCTCGCCTGAGACGGGCTGGTCACGTGAATCGCGCGAAGCATGGCAAGCTGCATGAAGACATCGTCGCGATTGGCACCGTAGGCTTGATCGAGAAAGCGCACCAGCTTGTAGTCCGCCATGCGCTCGGCCCCCCGGGCAGCGTGCAGCCGCGGAATGCGGTGCGGGTCGAGCAGCCCGCGCGCGACGGCTTCCCGGCCCATTTCGCCCCCCAGTTCAACGGCGGCCGAAACAAGTAGCCCGCGCTCGGATGGACGGTGGTGGCTGAGCACGGCCGGCGCCGTCAAGTCTTCTGCCGCTGCTGACGCGACCGCGGCCCGCGCCTGCGCCCACGGTGATGTCCATGTGCCATCGCCATCGACATCGAGCCACACCGGATTGGTCACCGCAAGCGGAAGGACCGGGCGATCGCCGTCGTGCACGATCGGCGCCAGCGAATCGTCCCCCTCGACGAGCACGGTCAACCACGCGTCGTGATGCACGGGCACCGTAATCGTCGTGTCGAGTCGTACATTGCGACGGGCCCCGGGCACGTCGATGACGTGGGCAATGTCACCGTTGATCACCACATGCACCCGGTCGCAATCGACCCAACTGGCCGCCTGGAGCTTGACACGCAGCTCGACCTGCCCACCGATCACGGTGACGTCTGCGCCCATGGGCCGGCCGTTGACCCAGTACTCGACGAATGGGCCTAGCGTGGTGAACAGTCGCCGCTGCCGAATGGCCTCGGCGACCTCGGCGACGTCGATACTGTCGGGATCATCAGTGGAACTCATGACAAAATTACGCGGATAGCCGGCCAGGACCCGCGCGACCTCATGGCTGTCTGAGTTACCAACCGCGGCCTTACGGTGACCGCGGTTCAGCAGGTTGTACCAGTCCCGGAGTGCCCAGTGGCGGCTGCGGCCCAGGGCGACCTCCACGGGACCATCCGCATCGTAATAGCCCCAACCGGTGTTTTCGTTGAACACCTCGATGCTGTCGAAATCCAGGCTGTACCACGCCTCGGTTGCTGCGGCTGTCACCGGATCGACGCCGGCCAGTCCAAAATAATCGATGCCGGACCACCGCGGATGATTGACCTGGATGATCGGAACCGTACCGAACGCGTTGGGCTCGGCGCGAATCACCTTGAACAGCGCGTGGGCATCACGACTGTCGGGTGATGGCACGGGCCGGGCAGGGTCGAGTGGAAATGCATTGAAGTGACCAATGGGAACCGAGACTTCGTTCCCGGTGACGGCAGTCACTCCCGTAATGCCCAGCTTCTTCATCGTTGGACGATAGTCGGTGTTGTGGTTGTGATCGGTGGCCACTGCGAACTCGAGACCTTCGCCCAGGAACGTGATGACGCGTTCCTCGACATTGCTGTCCCCGTGACCGGAATGGGTCAACGTGTGCAGATGAAAATCACCACTGATCCATCCGGTGGTATCCAATGCACGTGTCAGACGCGTCTTGAATTCGACCTCGGTCCCCGCCTGGAGTGTGACGACGCGCTGCCCGATGTTCCATTCGAGACCACGCGACGCGATGATCTTGTACGTGCCGGCCGGGACGGTCATGCGTCCCTGTCCGGTCTTGGAGTAGACGATGTTCTCGCGAACCGCAAGATCGGCCGGCGCGGCCTGCTGATTGGTGAACAACCTGGGCGTCGTTCCGTCCCGATTCAAGAATGTCAATCGCGCGGGTACGGTGCCTTCGCCGGGCCCCAAAATGGTAAACGCCAGCGTGGCGGACTGTGGCTGATCCCCGGCCGTCGGCCATACAGGCGTATCAACCTGCCCCATGACAAGCAGTATCCAGGGCACCACGCCCGAGCACATCGCAATCATCGATTTGACCTCCAGAGCCTGTGCGGCTAAACCACCCCGAGACGCGGGGCACGCCATGGTACTCGAAGCCCCGCCGATCCGCATCCAACCCCATGTGGAGAATCACCCGATGCGCAGCTCCATCCCGTTGTTCACGCTAATACTCGCGGCAACACTGTCCGGCTGCGGGCAGCCTCGAACCGCCATGCAGCGATCGACGATTCGTGTCGCCAGCGATGCCAAGTTTCCACCCTTTCACTTCGAAGACGATGACGGCAACGTGACCGGCCACGACATCGAACTGGCCCGAGCCGTGCTCGAGCGTGCAGGATTCCAGGTCGAAGTCGAGGTCGTGCGACCCTATTCGGCACTGCTCAATGGCCTCATTCAGGGGCGCTATCAGATGGTCGCGGCCACGACGGGCATCACCCCCGAGCGCGAGCGGCGCATGTTGTTCTCCACGCCGTACTTCACGACGTGCCAGGCTGCCGTTGTGCGCAGCGGTGACGACGAACCACAGTCGATGGCCGAGCTCCAGGGCAAACAGGTCGGTGCGACCGGCACGGGCACTTCCGCCCGCGCCCTCGAAAACATGTCCGGCGTCATCCGCGTACGTCTGCCCCAGGGGACCGACGCCCTCGCGGCCGTGCGCGCGGGCGATATCGACGCTCTGATCATCGACGAATTCGAAGCCGTGGCCGCGGCCCGCGACAGCGCGGGGGCCCTGCGGGTTCTCCCCGAACCGGTCGCCCTCGAATACTACGGCCTGGCCATGCCCCGCGACGCCCACGGCCTCAAGGTGCAGGTCGACCGCGCGCTGGAGCTGCTGCGGCGCAACGGCACGCTGGAGCGCCTGCGGATAGAGTTCGAGGTCGATCGCGGCGAGGATTGGCCGGTCGTGTGGCCCGAGTAACCCGGGCCGTTCCCGCGTGCTCGAACGAGATCACGTCGACTGCGTTTCCGCAGGTGCGAAGAACACGAGGATGTGCAATTCTTCGGTGATATCGCTGAAACGGTGCTCGATGCCCGCTCTAACGTACAGCACCGTCCCGGGCTGAACATCACTCTCGGTACCATCAGCCACGAACCGGCCACGGCCCTTGACCACGTAGTACATCTCGTCCTCGTTGTGCGGCGACTGGCCGTCGGTCCCGCCCGCAGGAAGAACATAGAGCCCGCAACTCATCGCCGGGACGCGCAGGAACTCGTGGTACGGCGCTGCGGACGCGACCTGCCTGGCCAGCAGGTCGGACACTTCGAATTGTCGAGATGGTGCATTACTCACTGTTACGATCGTAGTCGACGATGTGTTCCCATTCTGATGCGTCACTGCGGGCGACCATGGCCACGACGGGCGCGGTCTTGCTGAGGTTGAACACCTCATGCGGGACGCCGGGCTCGATAAAGATGAAATCACCGGCCTCGTTGTCGACGCTCTGGCGCAAACCCGGTCCGTACTCGTGCCGCACGCGCCCTTTCATGATATACAACATGACCTCAAAATCGACGTGGATGTGAGCGAAGGCCACGCCGCCTGGCGGGATGGTCGCGACGTTCATCGACAGTTTCTTCGCGCCGACATTCTTGCCCGACAGGCCCGCCTTGTAACGGATGCCGTTCCAATCGCGACAGGTCCTGCTGGCGCGAATGACCGAAATGCCGTCCCGGCCCTCGACAATGGCTTTGAGGTCCGCTTCCGTCATACCCATGGTCGAAGTCCTCTCGACGAAAAGAGTGTGCACAGCGAAGCAACGCTGCCCTGGGAGCCATGGTGCGTCAAAACCGATGATCATTCAACCGCCGCATGGCGCCCGGTCCCCCTTGCTGACGCGCGCGCTCCCGCGTGACCGCCGGACTTGGCCGACCGGGCCATTGCGGGGTATAGTCTTGCAGCAGTTCAGTCATGTGCCCCCGGGACCGGCTGGAAATCCCCGACACCGTCGAAGTATCGTTCCCGGCTGAGCCAGGAGCCGAAAATTGAAAAAGACTGCGAGCGGACAGCTCCGCAAGAGAACGGGGCGCTCGCACACGAGAATGAACCCTTGTTACCCCCCCGTCGAATCCCGCCCCGCGGGGATCCAATGGGGCAGAGCCCCGTGGTAGGGGGCTCGGGGGACGACTGTCCCCCGAAGTTAAGTCTGAAATCGGGCTCGGGGGACGACTGTCCCCCGAAGTCAAGTCTGAAATCTGGCGCGGGGGACAGCCGTCCCCCGAGTTAAGTCAGGAGTCCGCGATGGCCGATCAACGCGACGACGGGACACCTCAACCGGTGGGCCAGACGCCCACGCCTGAGGACACCACGCCGGACACGGTACCGGAGCCTCCGTCGGTATCGGAGCCGGCCACGCAGCCCGAGCCAGTGGCCCCTGCGCCCCCCCCTCCGCCAATACCGCCCCCGCCGCCGAAGTCGACACCGGAGCCCGTAGCCAGGACCGCCGGTGACTCGACACCCGCCGTGCAGGACGCAACAGAGGTCCCCTCGACGTGGAACAACATGTGGCCGGTCCTGCGCTGGGTCCTGCTCGTCCCGGTCTGGACCGTGCTGTTCAAAGTCGTCCTCAGCCCCATGCTGGGGCACTCCTCCGAAGACGAAGTCGTGCTCTATCGCTTCAACAAGGCCATCTACTGCTGGCCGATCATCCTGATCGGGCTCATCGGAGGCGCCCTGGTCGACCGCGGCTGGGCCAATGCGACCTTCATGTCGTGGGCGTTCAATCTCATGATCGTGATCATTTTCATGGCCGCGATGTTCGATCTGCCGCGCAACCGTTTTCTCGTCGTACTGCTGACAATCGCCCTGGTATGCGTCACGCTGTGGCTCGTTCAATCCAACACGAGCATGCAGCCGCTGACGTGGGTGTACAACTTCTTCATCGAGCAGAACCCGCAGTTCGACACGGGCGGCGCCCGGATTCTCAGCTGGTTGCTGCTGCCACTGCTCATTCACTCCGTGATCGATGCCCGCATCGATGGCAAGGTCCGGATCACGTACAACGAAATCGAGTTCTACAAATTCGGCGACGTCACCGATTCGATTACCCGCTTTGGGAAACGCGTCAAGCTACGCATCGCGGACTATCTCGAAGTCGTTCCCGGTTTCGGCGGCGGCAGCCTGGTGATCATGAACGACGACGGCAAGATCATGGAAGAGGTCACCGACCTCATCGCCATCGTCCCGCGCTGGCCACGCATAAACAAGATTCTCGAAGCCTGGCAAATGCGCGAGCTGGCGGATCCAGCGGCCAAGATCGCGCAAAGCTGACGAAGAAAGTGCGAGCACACCGGTCGATAGCAAACGGGGCACTGATTGAACACATACAGCGCAAGCGATTAGTCGAACGTATTCACACCCCGCGAGGATCCAACGGGGCAGAGCCCCTCGGCAAGGGGCTCGGGGGACGGCCGTCCCCCGAAGTTAAGTCTGAAATCCGGGGCAGCCAGTGCGAGCTCACCGGTCGATAGCTAACGGGGCACTGATCGAACACATACAGCGCCGCAAGCGATTAGTCGAACGTATTCACACCCCGCGAGGATCCAACGGGGCAGAGCCCCTCGGCAGGGGGCTCGGGGGACGGCCGTCCCCCGAAGTTAAGTCAGGAACACCATGAAACGCATCGCAATGTGGTCAGGGCCGCGCAATATCTCCACGGCCATGATGCGGTCGTGGGGCAGCCGCGCGGATACCGTGGTGTGTGACGAACCACTCTACGCCCACTATCTCGTCAAGACCACCGTCGATCATCCCGGGCGGGAAGAAGTCATCGCACACGACGAGACCGACTGGCGCAAGGTCGCACGGTCGTTGACCGGGCCCATCCCCGACGGCAAGACTGTCTTCTATCAGAAGCACATGGCCCACCATCTCCTGCCGGACATCGAGCGCGACTGGCTCGGCGACCTGACACACTGCTTTCTGATCCGCGATCCACGAGCGATGCTGACGTCACTGATCAAGAACCTGCCCGCGGCGCGGTTCGAGGATACAGGCCTGCCTCAACAGCTCGAGCTCTTCGAGCACTTGGTGGCCGGCGGCGGCGCCCCGCCCGTGCTCGACAGTCGCGATGTCCTCGAGAATCCCCGAAGACTGCTCGGTCTGCTATGTGACGCGGTCGGCGTGCCTTTCGATGATGCCATGCTCAGCTGGCCCGCCGGGCCCCGCGCAACCGATGGCGTGTGGGCACGGTACTGGTATCACGCCGTGAATGAGTCCACCGGGTTCGCCCCCTACCGGCCGAAGAACGAGGCGGTTCCAGCCGAACTCGAACCCTTGCTCGAACAATGCATGGTGTGTTACGAGGCGCTGTACGCTCGACGGCTGAGCTAGATCGCCCATGTTGGACATTCAATCATCCTGCTGACTCCAAGGATCACGCGATGCTTCAGCACTTCAATCCGCTCAACAAAGACCTGCTCGTCAATATCAACGGTACACTGGTTCATCGCGATCAGGCCGGAATCAGTCCTTTCGATTCGGCCGTACAAGGCGGCGATGCGGTGTGGGAAGGTCTGCGACTCTACGACGGGCGCATTTTCAAACTGCACGAGCACCTCGACCGGCTGCGCAGTTCGGCGCAGGCTCTGGCCTTCAGTGAGATCCCGGCGCAGGACCACATCATCGATGACATTCGCAGCACCCTGGTCGCCAATGCCATGCGGGACGGGGTCCACATCCGCCTGACGCTGACGCGCGGCGTGAAGGTCACCTCGGGCATGGATCCGCGCCTGAATCAGTCGGGGCCGACCCTCATCGTGCTCGCCGAGCACAAGGCCCCGGTCTATGACACCGGCGGCCTGACGCTGATCACCAGCAGCATTCGCCGATTCCCGCCAGACTGCCTCGACCCCAAGATTCACCATTGCAACCTCATTCAATCAATTCTGGCCAAGATGGAAGCCAATGCCGCCGGCGCCGACGACGCTCTGATGCTCGATCGTCAGGGATTCGTCGCGGAAACCAACGCCACGCATGTGTTTGCCGTTGACGATGGCCGCGTACGCACCAGTCGGCTCGTCGCGTGCCCGGAAGGGATCACCCGCAGCGTCGTCCTCGACCTCTGTCGGGACCACGCCATCCCCTGTGAAGAATGTGACCTGTCGTTGACTGAGATGTACCGCGCACAGGAAGTGTTCTGCACGGGCACGATGGGCGAACTGGCCTCGGTCACGCGTATCGACGGCCGGACCATCGGACACGGCACGCCAGGCCCGATGACGACGCGGTTGCGCAACCTGTTCCGTGAGCTCACGGCCCGCGCCGGTCATGTCGTCGTCTGAGCCATCTCCGCCGGGCATCAACTCACGAACTGAACCACGGATCCTGCACATGTGAGGTACGATCACGAGCGGTTCTTCATGCGGTCACGGAGCGCAAGATGAGTGAGAGTGGTCACTTGCCGGCACGCCCCCGAATCATCAACACATCCTCCCTCCTGGACTCTCATTAATCGGCGGTTCATGAGGGCTGCCGTCGGGAAGGTGACTGATCATTCGAAAAGCCAAATACGGGACTTCGAATCTGGCAGCGATGCGGCTGGCCCACTTTCAAGCAATAAGATAAATTGAAGCGCGCTGTCCTGCGCGGTCCCTGGGGAGGTAGTGTCTTTGTCTTCGATTGCCCTGTTCCTGATCTGTGCGGCCTCGGTCTGCAGTCCGTCCCATCCCGCGGCAAGCCCGCAGCCTGAGACCGTACCGGAATCGGTAGGCCGGCGCGCTCCATCAGGACCGGGGTACACACTGCAAGTCAGCGCCCACCCTGATCGCAGCGCGCCCGGGCCACTCGAAAATGCTGTCGTCAATGGCGTGATCTACGTGTTTACTGCCCCTGACGACAACATCGACCGCGTCAGATTCTACGTTGACGACCCCGATCGCCTGGGCCCCCCTGAACGCACCGAGAATTACCCACCATTCGATCTCGCCGGCACGACCCACGGGCTGGCTCGGGATTACGACACCACCGACCTGACGGACGGCGTACACACGATGACCGCCGTACTCGAACCGTACAGTGGCGCGGATATGGTCGTGACGGTCTCGTTCACGGTCCAGAACTCGATTGCGGTCCTGACCTTCGACGAGACCGAACTGGCCTTCGTGGTCGGCGTCGCCGGCAGTTCCACCCTCGACGTCACGTTGCACTCGAGCGGCGCACCCGTCCCCTGGAGCATCGACTCTTCGGAACCCTGGGTCAGCACACTTCCCGCGAACGGTACGACCCCACAAACCATTGACGTCACCGTAGACGCAACGGGATTACCTGCCGGCGTGCATCAGGCAGAACTGACTGCGACCGCTCCGGGCGTCATGGCGTCCACTCTCGCAGTGTCCATGACCATAGAACCACAATCCGCATACGCTCTCATGGTCAGCCCGTACGCGGATCGTAGCGCCGCACAGCCTTTGCAGAACGCGGTCGTCAGCGGTGATATCTACGTGTTCACCGCGCCTGACGACAACATCGATCGCGTCTCGTTCTGGATCGATGACCCTGCTCACACCGGCTCGCCGGACAAGATCGAGAATGTCGATCCATTCGATCTTGGCGGCACGCACGCCAGTGGGGCCGCAGCCTCGTACGATTCAGGCCAACTCGCTGACGGCCGCCACAGCATCACCGCAGTGCTGGAGCCATTCACGGGTGCAGACCTGGTCATCACGTCCGGCTTCGAGGTCAGCAACAGCACCCCGACCCTGACATTCTCGAACAACACGCTTGCGTTCACTGTTCCGGCCGGCGCCACCGATGTCGCCCTCGTCGAGCTGCTGACAACCAGTGGTGCGTCGGCCGATTACGCCATGACCTCATCGGCCTCGTGGTTATCCGCGACCCCACAGAATGGCGCGACCCCTGAAACGATCGTGATCATGGTGGACACGACAGGCCTGAAGGGCGGCAGCCACACCGCGTCACTGAGTGCGACGGCTGCAGGCTTTGAGCCAACCGTCCTGGAGGTCGAGCTGACGGTCGAGCTCATTGGCGGTGACGACAACTACGGCCTGCTGGTCAGTTACAGCTCCGATCGCGCAGCGGCCGTGCCGCTCGCCGATCAAACCATCGCTGGCGACGCATACATTTTCGTCAACCCTGAAGACGGCATCGCCCGGGTGAGGTTCTACCTTGACGACCCCGGTCTGACCTCCCCGACGCGCACCGAGAATTTCGCACCCTACGACTTCAGAGGCGGTACGGTCGACATCGCCAACGCCCTGGACTCGACGACACTGGCTGATGGCGTGCACACCATCAGCATCGTCGTCGAACCCCTGGCCGAAGCCGATACCGTGGTGCACACATCGTTCAGCGTCGACAACATCTCGAAACCGGTCCAACTGGTGTTTACACCGTTCAGCCAGTCCATGAGTCTCGAAGCTGATGCCGGTCTCACTGAAATCATCACTACACTGGCCACGTCGAATGGCTCCTCTGCAGACTTCGCGATGTCGACCACTGCACCGTGGCTGACAATCCCGCAGCCCACCGGCACGACACCGCAAAGCGTCACGCTGCTCGCCGATCCGGACCAACCTGCCGGCGAATACACGGCCACGATGGTCGCCGGCGCGCCGGGTTACACGACCGGGGTATTCAACGTCACCATGCTGATCGGCAGCGCCTCGGAGTGCACGCCGATACCATGCGACCAGATCCGGGTCGACTTACCCTACACACTGGACTTCGACAGCGCCCACGGCTTCGCAGTCGACGGCAACGGTGTCGGTACCGGCTTCACGCACATCGATCAACCGAGCAACGGCACGGGTTACATCCCGCAGAATCTCAGCGTCGACACGGCCGCGGGCGTGCTCCGCCTGACGACCACCAGCGGTCTGCAGTATCTCAACGTCAATGCTCTCGACAATGGCCTGGCGGTCGGCATCGACGCCCCAAGCAGTCCCACACTGATGTCGACGACGCTGACGGATATCCCGATCGGACAACTGACCGGTGACTTCCAACAGGCCGGCCTGTGGTGGGGCAGCGATGAAGACAACTACGTCAAGCTCATCCTCCTGTCCACGCCCGGCGGCATGCGCTTCGAAATGCTCATGGAACTCGGCGGGCAGGTCGTGTCACTCGAGCAGAGCAGCCCGCTGTCCATCGGCAGCCAGGATGTCACACTGAGCGTGCATGCAGATCCGGCGACGCTCAATGTCACTGGCCAGTATCGCATTGGCAATGGCAACATCGTCACGCTGGATACCGTCAACGCCCCGGAGGAGCTGTTCAGTTTCGATGCCGCCGGCATTGACCCTGCAATCGGGACGCGAACCTTCGGGGGGCCCTTCGCCTCACACCGCAACGGCCCCGGCTCGGTGGAGTTTGTCTTCGACGCATTCTCGGTCGTCGTCGACGACGGCGACGTCGATCCGCCCGACACGCCAGGAGACATCGAATTCGACGAAGCGTTCGTTGCGTCGATCGACAAACCGACCGCCATGGTGTGGGGGCCCGACGATCGACTCTACGTCGTTGAAATCCACGGCACGATCCATACGCTCGAGTTCGACACCGACATGAGCGTCACCGACAGCGATGTCATCGACGCCCTGGTCAACGACATGGGCCCACGCTTGACGCTGGGGATCACGGTCGACCCGGACTCCACGGCCGACGACGTCACACTGTGGCTCAGTCACTCGAGCGCCTCCAAGAGTGACGGTCAGCCCAACTCATCGATGGTCACGCGGCTGTCCGGCCCCGGCTTCACCGCCGTTGACCATGTCATCACCGGCCTGCCGCGTGCCAAGGCCAACCATGCGATCAACGGTCTGCACTTCGGTCCCGATGGCCGCCTGTACATTGCCATGGGCGGCAACACGGGCGCCGGCGCGCCCAACAACGCCAACAGCGAATTCGGCACGTTCGAGGAACAACCGCTGTCCTCGGCGCTCATCGTCGCGGACGTCAAGCAACCGAACTTCGACGGCACATGCCACAACGCCGTGGATATCTTCGGCCCACCGCCGTGCGACGTGGTGACCTACGCCACGGGCCTGCGCAATATGTATGACTTCACGTTCCACTCGAACGGCGAGATCTACTCCACCGACAACGGCCTGGGGGTGACGGGGACCTTTCCACCGAGCCCCACGGCCCCGTGTTTCGGTTTTGGCGATCCTGATCCATGGAACCAGGGCGGAGAGAATCCGGGCACGCAACCCGACCTGCTGCACCGCCTGCAGGAAGGCAGGTACTACGGCCATCCCAACCCCTACCGCAGCGAATGTGTGTTCAAGGATGGCAGCTTCCAGAGCGTCTCGGCACCAGCCAACTACGAGCCCCCGATGTACGACCTCGGGGATCACCGATCGGCCAACGGCATCATCGAGTACACGGCTCCGTCCTTCTGCGGCGCGCTGCAGGGCGACCTGCTCATCGCCAACTACTCCGTCGGTGACAACATCACGCGACTGCAACTGTCGCAGGATGGCACCAGTGTCCTGAACAGTTCGACGCTGGCCCGCGGCCTGGGCAATCCCCTCCCACTGGCTCTGGCACCGAATGGCACTGTTTTCATTGGCGAGTTCGGTGCGAACAAAGTCACGGCCCTGGTTCCACAGGGACCGGGTTGCTGGGCCACGCGTGACGATGTTCCGGTCGCAACACTCGACGCCGGCAGTGCTGTACTCGACGGCGAGTTGTATTCCATCGCAGGCAAGACGTCGTCCGGCCCGATGACCACGGTGTACGTCTACGATCCTGCGACGAACGACTGGCGTACCGCCGCGAATCTGCCGGGCCCCGGTGTGGAGAACCCGGCCGCCGTGACCGTCGAAGGCAAGATCTATGCCTTCGGCGGATCGACCGCACCGTTCAGCGGAGCCACCGCGCAAACCGCAGTGTACGATCCAGACCAGGACGACTGGACCGTACTCGCGCCGATGCCTACGCCGCGCGGCGGAGCCGCGGCGGCCGTCATCGACGGCTTGATCTACGTGGTCGGCGGCATGGGCACCGCTGGCGCATCGCTCACGACCCTCGAGGTCTACGACCCGGCCGAGGATGACTGGGTCACCCGCACCCCGATGGACACCCCGCGGGACAACCCGGGCGCCGCCGCCCTCGGCGGTCAACTGTACGTCTTCGGTGGTCGCACACGCCTGGCCAACGGCACAGAAGTCGACGGTACGCTCGACAGCGTCGAACGCTACGATCCCGGGTCCAACGACTGGGACGACCGCGCCCCCATGCCCACCGGCCGCCGCACCTTCGCCACCGCCACGCTCAACGGGCGCGTGCAGATCATGGGCGGCGAAAAGACTCCGGGTGGCGGAACGTACGCACACAACGAAGAATACAACCCCGACACCAACACCTGGCGCACCTTGACCCCGATGCCCGATGGCCGCCACGGCATGGCCTTCGGCGTCATCGACGGCCGCTTCTACACGGCCGGCGGTGGCACGAGCGGAGGCGGTTCCTACAGCGCCGTTCATCAAGCGTTCACGTTGCCTTAGTGCCCCATCACAATTCTTTGCAAATGCCTCAATCGCTGCGCTCATTCAAGGACAGGTAAACCGAGCGCGTTGAATCAAGAGTGGAGCCAGCTCGTGTGCGGCTCACGGGGTTTCTCCTGACATGCGTTCGCTCCGTTGACCGGGCCTTGCGGCCGCTGAACGGCAGCACACTCCGCGGCCCGGAGCGGAGGGGGACTTCGCCTGGAGGCCGCGTTGAGGCTGACCGCGTGAGCCAGCCTTATTCTTTCTTGCAGCAGGTGACGCCTACCGAAACACATGTGTTCCATCTGTGACTATGTCTAACGATAGAGGTCTGATCGATTCGGTCTCGAAAACGAAGGTTCCGAGACAATGGCCCACGGGCAGGTCAATCGGCTCATCCCATCCAGCCACGAACTGCGCCCGATCCAGATTCCGTGCCGCCCAGGCAGGCTCGTCACCGGCATCATCCTCATGGATGACGATCTCGGCCACCGCAACACCCTGTGCTCGACGTCCTGTGAGCGCCACCTGGACCTGGACACCGCGCACGGCACGGAGCGGACTGCGCAGGATGACCCGGGCGACGGTGACCGGACCGCTGCGTCGGCGCCTGGTCTTGACCTCGATATCCAGCTTGACGGGGCCGAGGTCCTCGGGCACGACAGCAGGCGCGGGGTCCCCGTCACAATCACACCCCGCCCCACCGCGAATCACGTTGTCGACGGCGAAGGCATCATGCCCGTCGCACACGCCATCCGGGACGCACGCACCGAAGGCGCCGGCGACGTCGAGGTTCGTGGCGTTCGGCGCGTTGTCCTCGCAAGGATAGGGATTGCCGGTTCCGGAACGAATCGCCGCAAAGCAGTCGAGGATGTGTTGACGATCGGCTTCGTCGACAACGCCGTCAGGGGCACAGCCGTCCGGGCTACCGACATCGCCATAGGGTACGGCAGTGTCCTGGCACAGTCCGTCCACGCAATCCCACCAGGTGCACACGTCATCACGCAGGCCGTCGGCATCGGCATCGCTGCACACGGCAGAAGTCTTGCACGCGCCGACCTGATTGCTCTCGAGACAGAAGCTGAAGTTCTCGAAGTCGATGTCGCCGGGGCAACCCATGCAGTACGACTCGCCTGGCTCAGCAGCGCTCATCCACAGAAACCAGCAGTCCGCATCCCCGGCGCCGGTGATGGACAGCCAGCCGGCCGGCAGGTCGCACGGCTCTACCAGATCAACGGTATAGATGTTCAGCGGGGTGCCGGAGTACGACAACGGATGCACGGCGCGCTGCGGGATGACCGGATACGTACACACAGCGTCAACCGCTGGAGCGCCACCGTCGTCCGCATGAAATGACAGTATGAACGATCCCGAATCTTCACAGTCTTTCCAGCCGCCTCCAGGCAGAGGCGCCAGATCGATGCCCCACCACTGTACGCGGTCGATGGGCCGGGTAACCCCTGAGTAGTCGTCCGAGCGCTTGAATCCGGAACCCAGCTCCGACGTACCGCCGAAGAAACTGGGCGGCACCGCGGGGTCGAGGGCAAAGAGGGCCGCGCGGTCGCATGTCGGTGCAGCCGGACACTCCGAGCAGCTCGAGTCGGCTCCGATCCAGGTAAAGCCCTGATCGGCGCACGCCGTCGCCGTCAATTCGACGCAGTCTTCGCCATTCACGCAACAGGCACCGGCAGGCGGACACACTGCGCAGTCGGCAGCGCCCTGCCACGTGCCATCGCCCGCGACACACAGGCTCTCGATCGTCTGCAGGCAACCACCGGCGGTGCAGCACACGCCGACTTCACTGACGCACGGCGGCTGCAGTTCAGCGCACGCCGCGCCCGATGCAAAGTGCTGCAACGCGGTTGCGCAATCGGTGATCGGCGTGTCATCGGCACAAACACCAGCCACCAGATCACAGCACGCCCCCGCAGCACAGCTGGTCGAACCGCACACCGTGTCTGCACCGCGCCATACGCCTCCCTGACGCGTGCAATCGACACCACTCTCAATGACACACCCGCGCGGCAGGCAGCACGCGCCGCTGTCGTTGCCACACGGATCATCAGCACACACCGTGCCCGTGCCGGCCGGTTCACGCCCGCTGGCCACGCAGGCGAACACATCGAGCCCGTCGAGACACGCCACCTCGGAACAGCACGCCCCGATCCCACACGCCCCGGTTGCACAGTCGGCCCCATCGAGGAATACACCGCCGATGCTCGCACAGTCGCCCGCGTTGTCGGCCGCGACACAACTGTCCGCCGTACAACACGCCCCGGCCGCGCACAGCACATCCGCCACGACCAGCACGATCGCCAGTGCCCACCCGGATGATCCGCATACAATTTGCATGCGTTCCAGTATCCCGAAACCACCCCGTGGATTCCAGGATTCATGGGTCGGATCGTGGATCAGAAGGCTGTACAAGATATGCCGTGCACCATATTTGTGCATATGTGGCATGCATTCGACGCGGGCCCGCGACGACCAGGCTCGAGGCACAGCCGAGTAGGTTCGATGCAGACAACCCGCGCAGATGCGAGGAGAGGCGCCGGGCAAGTGGGAAGTCGGTGGTTCTCTTGACGGAGTGAGCGACTCCATCAGTGGCCGTCAGGCCTCGCCAAGGAGCGAACGTATGTCAAGAGAACACCGCGCCCCGCCAACGAGCCTTTCTCCCACAATCAGCTTTAACTCAATGTCGTTTTTGATCGCGCTTCCATCCTGATCGCTCGTCTTCATGCAAGGAGCTGTTGGATGCTCGTGGGATTCGGTACAATGAGAGGTATGGCGGTGGATATTGCAGAATTGACACGTACGTTGAGGCGCCGTCCGTTCGAGACCGTGCGCGTGCATGTCTCGGATGGGTCGCACTACGACATCCGACATCCCGACCAGGCCATCGTAACCAAACGCGAACTCTACGTCGGCGTTTCGCCCATCGAAAACCACGCCTACCTCAAAGTCGACACCATCTCGAACATGCACATCACACGGCTCGAATTCATCGATCACTAGCGTAGTTGAGATCGGAGCCTCGCGTGGGGGTGAAGAAATACACGAAAATCGCGGCACTCACGTCGATGCTGTTTGTGGTCGTGGTCCTGGCTGCAGAGTGGACACCATTCGGGCCCAACCTGGGCTTGCACTTTGGCTACTACGGCACACTGAACAGGATCCTTGCCAACCTGCGGCACGTTGAAGGCCTCGAGATCACACAGCTCGCTGTGAACTACGACATGGATCTGGAAGAGATCAACATCCAGGTACTCATCGACAGGGAGTTCCAGGCTGACGTGCAGTTGGCCCAGGCACCCGACGCGACGCGCGATTTCTTCGCTCAGTCACATGGCGTGACCGTTGATTGCTCATGCGACAATCCGCTTCTTGAGGTGCCCGAGGACGTGATTGTCACCACTGCGATCGTGGTTGGGCCAGGCAAGGGCGGCTATGCGGAATGCTGGTGGAGAGCCAACGGGGCGCCGTTGAATTGAGTAGTCGTAACACGGATGGCAAGTGCCTGGGTGAGAGGCTCGTTGGCTTACCATGGTGCAACACGTTCATTCGGCGGCAGATACATGGCATCATCCGCATCACAACCATACGCTTCATAGAAGGGTTCGTGATGAACGATGATCTGGTTGACGCGGGCGTCGGGTAGTGCGTGCGGATCGGTCTTGAGGCGGCGGTTGCGTTCCTGGTCGCGCATCGTCCCGCACCATACGCGGGCGTACTGCAGAAAGAACTCGCGCTTCTGCTGACGCGCAGTCGCAGGATCATCGGAGAATGGGGCGGCGGCCAGAGCGAAGGACACGCCCGTCAGATCACCGATATTCTCGCCCATGGTCAGCTGACCGTTGTGACACACTTCGCCGCCAGCGTCGTCGTAGCATACCTCTTCGAATTGCGTGTTGATTCGGGCCGTACGGTCCTTGAATGCGGCAAGGTCCCCGGCAGTCATCCACTGATTGATCTCGCCGTTCTCGTCAAAGCGCGAGCCCTTGTCGTCGATGGCATGGCCAAGTTCGTGCCCGACGACCGCACCCACCGCACCGTAGTTCACGTGGTCCGGCAGATTGGGATCGTAGAACGGGTACTGCAGGATGCCGATGGGCATGACGAACTGGTTGTTCGGTGGGCTGTAGTAGGCATTGATCGTCAGTGGTCCCATGCCCCACAGGTTCTTGTTGCGTGGGAGCCCCACACGCTCCATCGACTTGCGCATACGGCCGGCCCTGTTGATTCGGCGGTTGTTGAGCGGCTCAATCGGATCGTACGTCGCCGGCAGGTTGAAATCCCAATCCGCCTCGGTGGTCGGCTGGACGAGCATCATCGAAGTCGCCTGCATCTTGCGGATGGCGGCGGCCCGCCCCGTATCACTGAGCCATGTGTTGCCCTCGAGCCTGGCAATCATGGCCTGCCGCACACGATCGACCAGAGTTTCGAAGCGCGCCCGGTCAAAATCGGGGAACACGACATCGACGAGTTCAGCATCGAGTTCGCGGCCCAGGCGCCCCGCCACCTCGGCAGTGCACTCCTCCACTCGCGAGGACCGCGCGGGCGGCCCGCCCAACCAGCGATGCTCAAAATCGAACTTTGCTTTGAAGAACTTCGGATAAGCCACGTCCAGCGCATCGGCCAGCGCGTGGTAGGCATAGACCGACTTGATCGCGTCGATATCCATCCCTGCCATGGCCTGGTTCAGGAAATCAAAATAGACCGAAGTGAAGTGACGGATCTCGACGCCCTGCGGCATGGCCGCGACGAATGGCCCCAGGGCAAGGTTCGGGTAGCGCTCGAGCAGATCCGAGCGGCTGATCCACTCTTTATGCACGTACAGCTCGCGCCATTCGGCTGGGCGAGGATAGATCGAAGCGAAGTTCTGCTCAAATTCGATGACCCATCGGGCCCGATCGGCCGGACGATCGAATCCGACCTCGGTGAAGAACTGCTCGACGAGCGTCAAGAAGCCGCCCAGTACCTCCGGATTCTCATAGTAGCTCCGTTCCGGCAGGCTCATCAGGCTTCCCGCGGCAAGATACACGTCCCAGCGATCCGAATCATCCGGATTGGCGTTGAGCCCGAAAGTCAGAACGCTGAACTCTGGAGTCAGGACATGGCCTCCCAGCAGCGTCTGCAGCGCGGTCCGCGTTTCGATCGACGACAACACCTTGCGAATACGGGTGACCTCGGCCCGCTCGGCGCTGCCGCGGGCCGGATCATTGATGCACGCCAGGTAGTAATCCCGAATCTGGACGCCACGCGGACTCAGATTCGTGGCCGTTTCGAGACGCGCCAGGTAGTTCTTGCGCGCTTCGAGCAGGCGCTCGTTCGAATCGTGGAAAGAATAGATGTGGCGACTGCGATCGTCCCGCAATTCGAAGGTGTCGTTGACTTCACTGCAGGCGTACTCGAAGAAATCGGTGCACGGATCGATCGTCGTGCTCACGGGGAATTCACGACGCTCGGGTACGGCACTCGACTTCCGTAAACTCGATTGGGCGGTACAGCCGGCCAGGACAACGGGAATGCAAAACAACATGGGTGGCATGCGGTGCATGTGGGGCTCCCAATGAGTAATGATTAATGTAGTCGCGGCCCAGATTCTAATGGCAGCGGCCCGGGGGAGCCATCGGCCGGCCCGGGCGGGCCCTGGACGGCCGTATGATTCGCCGCCGTCAGGCCGACCACACGCGGCGGCGTCAGGTGTACGCGGACGACGATTGGCATTCGCCGATTGAGTTTCCTAGGATAATGCAGTCTCCATTCGAGTTAGGTATCTGGCATGCTGCTCTCCATTTTGACCTCCTGCATATTGATGACCTCGCCGCCGGCCGATGTCCCCGACTGGCCTGCGTACACGCTGCATGTCCAAGCCAACGACTGGACACCGAGCACTCAGAGTGCCACCACCGTCGAACTCCTGCCCGGCACTGCAGGGTTCATTGCGGCCTGGGACAGCCGTCGACAACAGCAGGGCTACTACGGCGTCTACGCTCGAAGATTCGACCTCAACGGCCAGCCGCTCGGCACTGAAGTCTGCCTGAATACGCATGGGACGGGTGACCAGATGCGTCCAGCCGTAGCCGTGGACACGGACGGCGTGTGGTGTACCTGGCAGTCCTTCGGACAGGATGGCGACCGCGGTGCAATCATCGCGCGGCGCTTCGATCATCGCCTGCGCGCCCGCGGCGCCGAAGTTCTGGTCAACACCACGGCCGGTGGTCATCAGTGCAGCCCGGTGGTCACCCCTCTCGGGAACGGGCGGGCCGTTATCGCCTGGCACGACTTCGCCACCCAGCGATTGCACACACGCGTCATCGACGCCAGCGGCCAACTGGCCGCAGAACGCATCATGGATGCCCCTCCCATGACGCGCGATCGCCGTCCCGCTGTCGCGGCGTGGCCCGACGGTCGTTTCGTCATGGCCTGGCAGCGCCGCAGCCCGACCGGGCACTGGTACATCATGGCGCAACGGTTCACGGCTGACGGCGGCCCGCGCGGCGCTCCGCTGCGGGTGACACCCGTGGACAACCGTCATCATGTCGACGCCAGTGTCGACACCGCCGGCACCGATACAT
>CALODL010000032.1:0-49569 GCA_942492115.1 uncultured Planctomycetota bacterium | reverse complement strand
CTCAGCCCCACAGTTGCCACGGGTATAATCAGCAGGTCGTCCGCTCGAATCGGGAGCCGCTCATGCTCCGTCGCACGCCCACATACATCTCTGTTTTCCTCTTGCTGATGACAGTAGCTACTTGGGGAATCAGTTACTACGGGGCAGCGTACGGCAGACGCTTAGGTGGTGAGGGGGAGCGGGGCCCAGCCCTTCGGGTCACGCTATCGAACGGGATACTGCGAATCGCTCATGTAGCCTGGACAAATTTCGATGAAGACAGCCTTCGCAGACGCCGGATGGAAACACGTTCGTCACTGGCGTTCGGCCGACACCCTGGCAACAACTTCGGACGGCTGCCACTCTATTACCGATGGGGATCCGTCGCTACGATTCTGACAATCCCCCTCTGGATCCCGACCCTTGCCTTCGCCGTCTTGGCTGTAATCAGTCTCGTGTCCTGGTCTCGGCGTCGATGGCGTACTAACCATGGGCTGTGTGTGAGTTGCTCGTATGATCTAAGGGGGAGTGTCGGGGCGTGTCCGGAATGCGGTCACAGCAAGGAGGATGCAGAGTGATCCGCAAGAGCCTGCTCATCCTGTCGATCGTGGGGCTGCTCCTGAGTGTTGGGCTGTGGATCATGAGCTTTCGAGGAATTGGGGGCTGGTGGTATGCGTCTCCGCCAGACTACACCGTCGTGTGGGCAGCGTCGGGCTCAGTCTACTGGCACACCACGACACTGTCGGGTCCAGGAACCTTGCCACCCTATGGGTGGGGGACAGGAGGTGCTTTTTCCATGCCGTCGCATCCATGGCAACCGCTTCCCAGTTTCTGGTCCAACGCAGACTCCCCGGATGTCAGGCTGATGATCAGCGTCCCACTGTATCTGCCGACCATTCTGTCATCCGTCTGGCCTGTATGGCTACTTCTGCCATTCTCATGTCGTCGCCGACGTCTTCGCCTCGGTATGTGCGTGACGTGCGGCTATGACCTCCGAGGTTCGTCTGGTGCCTGTCCCGAATGCGGTCACGAGGCAATTGGCGAAGTCGGGGGGGAATCAAAGGACAAAGAACAACTCGCAGACACGACGAGCGGTCACACATGAGAAGGATGTCGCCGCGAATGATCTCTTGCGTAGGGTGCCTGGTGGCCTTCAGCTGTGGTGTAGCAGCGTCGGACCTAGTTGATCTGTTCTTGATCGAGCATGTGCTGCCAATGCGGCGGCCCGTCCAGGACTGGATGACCCGAATCGGTTTGGGCCGTGTCGCACCATATTACGCCTTCATCAACCTCAACATGCCGCATATTCCACTGAGCATGCTCGCGGGTGCAGTCTGTGGCGTCGTGGTTCCCCGGTCCTGGTTACTTCTCGTGTTGTGCTACGCTTCGGGAGTTATCGCATTACGTTTCAACTGGCATTTCTCGTGGTATGCCCTCATCTGCGTCGTCCCTTTCGCAGCTTCCATGGCGTGGATTTCTTCGAGATGGACGAATCGGCAACGACTGAGTCAAGAGAATCTGTGCGTCCAATGCGGGTACGATCTCCGAGGTTCTGCTGAGACCTGCCCCGAATGCGGTCACGCCATGGAGTCGGGAGTCAGATGAAATCAAGGAAACGAGCTGTCTTGGCAGCGTTTGTTCTTGGTAATGCAATAGGCTTCACTCCTTCGGTGCTGTGCCTATTGAAGACTGGATCGATTTTCTGTTATGCCCATCGTGGATGCTTCACGCCGGGGCTCGTCCTGTCCTATTTCCTGGTGGGGTCTCCTGAAGAGTCAAGCGTCGTCTGGATGGTGTTGTGCAATTGCTTGATTTGCGGTGTCCTGTTCGCTGGTGGTGCCTGGTTTCTGATGCCCGGACGTATGGAGGGACAGGGCACGACATGTTCGAGATGCGGTTACGATCTCCGCGGTTCAACAGGTGCATGCCCCGAATGTGGTCGTCCTCACGATTGTGCAAGTGATATGACGGACGTAGCTCCATGACAAGTTCTCACGCGACTCGCCTTGTGTCGGATGGGTATGCTCGCAACCTCAGGGCCTACGCAGAACGATTACGGGACCGATACCATTCAATGCATGCAAGGCACCTTCAGCAGATGAGCCGAGTTCGTAGATGGTGGATCCGGCAACGCCTCTTCTTGCAGATCAGAGTGCGTGCACGACGGAAGCTACGGCACAAGTCGCCACCGGAAGCCTTGTATGTTTCGGGCCGTCACTCCTGAGGTCGTCGCTGGGTGCTTGGGGGGCGGGGGAGTTGGATCTGTTGGGTGACGATATGACCAAGAGACAGCACTGGTGGATGAGCTTGCTGATTGTCTTCATCGCCGCTCTCTGCATCGTTCTGTGTATACCAAGCCCGCCTCCGAACGCAGCGTATTGACGTCCAGGGTTGGATCAGGAGAACCAGAGGACGTGCTCGAACCTGCTGCTTCAGCTTTTGGATGTCAGGCTGTTCATTCCCGCCTGAGATCGGTCGCTGGGGTGCTTGGGAGAGGGCCGACATGCAGAATGTTTGCAATTCTTGCGGCCGCCGTACAATGGAAGAGCCACGGCCATCGTATCAGACAGGTCTGACTACCATGAATCGTGCCATCATATCATCTGTCCTTGTGCATGTGCTTGCAGTCAGCTCCGCCATGGGGCAAGCCAGCAGCAGGAATCGCGAGAGCCTGGACAGGCTATCAAGTAGTGCTCAGCTCATCGCAGCGATGCCCGATCAGGTTGAATCAGTCATGATTCTGCGGGCTAAACCACTTCTTGCCGAGGGCAACCCTTGGAATCGCGAGATGGATGCCTGGTTCAATCCGCGGAATGAATACAGTGGTCACTTGCAGTCGCGGCAGGCCAGCACGATCGACAACATCGTGTTTTCAGAGGTGACTCAGTTGAATCCGGTCGTCAGGCTGATGGGCGGGTGGGATTTCAAGATGCCCCAGAGCATCGGCACGAGCAGTTTCCGCTTCATCCACGTATGGGTCACACAAGACTCAAACGGAGGGGTAAGAGAGAGGCTGAGGCACGAGGATTCTATTGACGAGTTGCAGGTTGATGCTATTACGATTTATCAAGCACCAGTACCCATCGCCTGGGACAACCTCACAACGAAGACACTCCCAGTCCACGTGGCCTTTCCAAACGCTCACGTAACCATCGTTGCGTGTTCCCCAACCGATATCACTCATGTGGCTGGCCAGTTGAAGTCGCGGAATGCAGACATGCCTGCTCGGTGGCGTGAGGCGGCATCGGCGATTGACATCGAGTCACCGGTGGTGATTCTTCGAAAGATGAAATCCGAAGGAGGGATGCTGGATATTCTGCCTGCTGCCGACAGCTTTGCCGTAGCCTGTCATGCTCGAACCCGCGTCTATTGCGACATCCACATTGTGGCGGCACCAGAGGGCGATACTGATTCGATTGAGGCCGAGTTTCAATCTGTGCTGTCGATAACCAATGGATATTGGTCAGGCGATTGGCATTCGAAAGCAAGAAGCGTGGCCGCGAGCCTCGAACACAAGCCGAATCTGAGCGGGCCATACCGCTTTGCGTATATCTACTTCACCCTGTTTGGCGTTTTCATCGCTATCTGAGATCCTGCTTAGCTGGAATCCCGAGGATCACAATGAGACATGTCAGGCCATTCATCCCCGCCTGAGATCGGTCCGTGGGGTGCTTGGGGGAGGGGGTTCAATTTGCACACGAGACGCTTCAACCATCGCTACGATTCCCGCCTTCACCGGCTTCGGCAGGTTCGTCCAGGACCCGACCAGGTTGACCAAGTGTGGATCGATACGCCCCAGAACCGACATGCACAACGACATGTCTGTTTCGGGAATGCCATAAATGCTTGGCAGGAATGGGCCGAGCGGCTGAAGGTAACGGTTTGCTAAACCGTCGTACGGGGTCAAACCTGTACCGCGGGTTCGAATCCCGCCCTCTCCGATACGTACTACGACAACCCGCCCTGACGCTTCAACCACATTCTGGGCATCGGTTCGCTGTGAGCGCTGTCAAAGGTGTATTCACAGGAACGGCCAAGCGGGGCACCCGGATCGTCCACCTGGCGCACTATGACCCAGTGTGCCCATTTCCTGCTGGCCCTATCACCCCACTTCACACACTGACGGCCCGACGGGTGTTCGGCATATCTCCCTCCCATCAATGGACATACACCTGTTGGCACAGTTCGGACGCGTTTCAGGCGCCTTGCGTGATAGGTATGCCCGGGTGCAGCTGACAAAGGAGCCAGCATGATTGATACGACACGCGCTTGTTCAATACTGACGACCACCATCGCGTTCACGGTGATGACCGCAACTCAAGCTCATTCCGCCGACACTATCGCTTCGGAGCTGGTGTGCGGCGCCCCGACTACGATGGATTGCCCTGAAGGTAACGTACTCGCTGGCGTGGGGCGCCTGGATCTCCGGACCATCGACGTGCGCGCAATCAACATTAAGGTGATTGATTGGGACGCTCGTACGTCGGGGCCGCCCGGTTTCGCAGAAGTGCGGCCGCGTACCGATGCCGAGCACGAGGGGGGACGAACATGCTGGGGGGCGCGCACGGTCACGGATGCCGACATCTATGGGTCCGAATGGACGTACGTTACGGTGGGCCGCATCGCAGTATTCCTCGAAGCCAGTGTGTACGACGGTACCGAGTGGCTGGTGATCGCGCCCGACGACGCATATCCCTGGACGGAGATCACGATCGATGTGCGCCAGCTTGTGCAGGAAGCGTTGCACCATCCTGTGATTCCGGACCTCCAACTGCAGGAAGCCGTGTTTCTCAAGTGTGATGTCGAGATCTCGGGCCCGGGCGATATTGCGGACATCGGCGCCGTTCAGAATCCCCAGCCCACCGAGGGCCAGTCGGCCGAGGAAACGGACGACGAGTTGCGCACACGCCCGCCGCGCCCGCTCGGCGGTCGATCGCGGCGTGGACGGGGGCGGCGCTGATCATCGGTCAGGGCAACCGCATGGTCCCCACACCAACGAAGCGCGTACACCGTGAGCTCACGGCGCGTGCGTTACCTTCCGTTTTCGAACCTTCGACGCAACCATCGGGATCCGGAATGAGACCGTTAGCCACAGATTGCACGCGGACCCTCCGGGTATTCAGCATTGACTGACTCCGGCGATGACAGGCGAAGCGTGTGACACCACCACCGTAGATCCGGAACCACGCCCCCCATTCGGGAATAGCTCAACCGGGCAATAATGCTCTGGTTCGGGGCACGGGCACAGGGCCTCGCGCAGAAGTCTATGAGGGCGTAAGCAATCGGCGGAAGGACGCCGCGCGGAATGCAGCGTGCCGAGCAGTTCCGTAGCCGGTGGGCTGTCTGTCGGCAAACGAACGCGTTCTTGGGGAGTTACGATATGAGGACGAGGGCGATTCACAGGTGTCATGGAAACGGTGTGGTCCGTACGGCCGGGTTGTGGGTGTTGGCGTGGGCAGCCCTGACACAGTTCGCACAAGCGGAAACGCAAGCCCAGAGGGACATTCGCGAGTTCTGCGGGCCCATCGGCGGAATTCTTGTGCCCCGCGACGACGATGGTGTGGAGTGCTGCGGACCACACTCGTGCTATACCTGCTACGACAATGGGGTGTGTGTGCTGGAGTGCCGTTCGGCATGGTGCTGCCAGGTTAGCGGCGACTGCCTGGTAATCACCGAGAGCGCCGGCCAGCTGGAGGTGGCCGAGCCGTCCAACGGTCGGAACTTCGATTATCTGGTGGTCGACACGAGCAACCAGTTGATCGTTGTCGAGGCGGCCGGCCCGGAGAATACGCAGGCGCAGTCCGATCCTATGGACATGCTGTATGTGTCCGGCGATGTTCTCGATGCCGACAGGGAGCCGGCCGCGCCGTCAGACGATTTGTGCGAGATGGCCGGGGGCCAAATCAGCTACGGCGATGACGGGACCTGGTCATGCTGCACAGAGCACTATTGCACGGTGTGTGACGGTGCGGGGAACTGCACCATGGAATGTCGGACGCTGACCTGTTGCATCGAACAGGGTGACTGTGTCATCCAGCCGGACGTTGACAGGCCCGAGCACAGCGACCAGTCGGATCTGAACGAGGACACCGACGCACCCGATGCGGAACAGGCTCCAGAAGTCAACACGGACTCGAGCGACGAAGACACCCAAGAGGAGGCGCGGCAGCGACGGATGCGCAGGGAGCGCCGCTCCAGTCAACGCGGTCGTTGAGGTCGCAATGTACGGCACGACACGGGGACAGTCACTACGACAGGGTGGCTGTCCCTGTTCATGCGCACTTGCATGCGCCCAGCGCTCGAGGACTGGTTCCGCCCCTAACGCCCGAATCTCGTCACCGTGATCGTCTGGGTGTGCCCTGAGCGTGGGCCTGGGTGGGCTGAGGTGTGCTGTGCGCTGCCGTGCAGGGCGTTGAGGGGGGGCGGTGCGTGCGCCGGTGTACGATTGGTGGTCGTGAAACTTGGTTTCGGTTTGAAATCAGCTCATGACGTATATTGTCATGCAGTGCAGGGGCCCACATCGGCGCTGGCGGGTGACAGGCCGACTTGGAAGACGCATGAGAAGTGCATTCATTGAGCACGTGGAGAGTGCGGCATATGGGACAGCTGATTGGAACCACAGAGGCAGGCGGTACGCCCCCCGAGACGATTCGCGAATACGTCGCGCGCTCGGTCGAGCTCGCGCCTCTGGCCTCACGAATCGTGGCCGTGTTACAGAAGTTGCCCCAGGCGGCGCGTGCCGACTTCCTCGAGGATTCTGCATTTCGATTGACGGTGGATAATTACTTGCCGGGGCGGGGACGCACGGTCTGGATGGCCCGCCCCACGTCGGAAGGACAGGGCAGTCGCTCGGTGGTCCTGAAGCCGAACCTCGCGGACTGCCGGGAGGACTTCGCACACTATGTGATTGCGCACGAGCTGGCCCACGCCTATCTGCGGAACGGAGGGTGGGGTGCCATTCAGGATCCGGAGGATGCAGCGGACGCGCTGGCCGCCAGCTGGGGTTTTCGACGACCGTTGCCGGAGGCGGACTGAACCCATACCTAAACCCGCCGACGAACTCACGGACCATGGGCACCTCGCGCTGCTCGAACAGCTGCGCGAGGTACCCAAGCCCGTTGCGATAACGGTCAGCTCCTGGAGTGACCAGGTGCTTGTGTGGTCGTGTGCGGCACCACGCGTTCCGTGGCGCGGACAACCTAGCGGTTGAAGCCGCGATTGCCGCCGGATTCGCGCGGCTTGGCTTCGTTGACCTTGAGCGCGCGGCCACCATGGTCCTGGCCATCCAGCGCGGCGATCGCAGCCGTTGCTTCGGTGCTGGAGCTCATTTCGACGAACCCGAAGCCCTTGCTCTGGCCCGTATCGCGATCCATGATCACGTCAGCGCTGTCCACGGTGCCGTGGGCGGCGAACATCTTCTCCAGGTCCGGTTTGCCGACTTCGTAGCTGAGGTTGCCAACATACAGTTTCTTACTCATTTGATTCTCCATGAGAGTCCGTTGCTGAATGGCCCGGTCGTAGCAGCACAGGACGACTTCCACGCGACGTGACCACAACACCGCAATGCGGGCAGGTGACCGGCGTGAGAACGACCCATACTCGTGAAAGCAGTGCTGATATGTCGCGGGAATTCGACGATGGGACTTTCTGAGTGCGACTGTGCCGCACGGTGTGTGCCTGACAGAAAGGGCTTTGCCAACGTGGCCACGCCTCAACGCCAAGCTCATGAGCCTCAGTGACCAGTCCAAATCGGGGAGAGTTACGCGCGGTTGCGGGCAGGTCTTCGGGAAGAGGGTGGACCATAGAAGGTCGTGAGTTCAAGAGCATAGATGAAATGAGTCGCCACGTCAACGCCTGCTCATGCCCGTCACAGGCGTCGCCCATGCCGTGCTGCATGAAGGCCAGGATGAGATCGCCGGTTACTGGTGGCGCTGTGGCCAACGCGTGGGCCTGGACCGGAATTCTTGTCGGCAAATGGTCCACGACGTGGCAGTTAGTACAGAGAGGTACTTACCGAATCGAGGGCCAGAACCATGTCGATCGTATCTGAGTGTGTGCGCGCGTGCATCCTCTTGCCGTTGTATATGGGGGCGAGCGGGATGGACTTCCGGGCGTCCGCGTTCGTCGGGCAGGCCGCGATGGCGGTGGAGGATTGTGATGACAATGGCGTCCCCGACGATCAGGAACTGGTCAAGCTGTTTACGGCCTCGACGCCGAACCTCATGCCGTTTCATGCCGACAGCCCGCAAGTCTACGAGTTCGTGAATGTTCCTGCGGCAGTCGGAGACGTGACGATCACGATCAAGAGCTCCGGAGAGTTCGACAACTACTCGGAGCGCTACGCACTGCATGTCAATGGGACCTGCATTGGAACGTATCTCGCTGTGGATGGCGCATCGTGTCAGTTCGTGATCACGGAGGTCGTCGTTGCACCAGAGGTGTTCAACGCTGCCGCCGGGGCGTGGCCGGTCATCGAACTCGAGCCGAGCGTCTATGTTGAAGACAACTGCATTTCGTATGTGCAAGTCGACATTGCTTATCAGGCAGAGGGTGATTGCGACGACGATGGTGTGCTCGATGTGTGCGAGCCCGACAGCGACGGGGATGGTATCGTCGATGACTGCGACAATTGCATGTTGCCCAACCCGACGCAGGCAGATTGTCAGCTCAACGGTGTGGGGGACGCATGCGAGATCGATGCGGGAACGAGCGTTGATTGCCAGGGTAACGGCATTCCCGATGAATGTGAGATGGATGCTCCATTCGTCAGCATCTCTCCCAGGCTGGCGCCAGCCGTCACGGCTGTGCCCCAGCAATACATCGTGACCGCTGCGCCCAAGGCCATCACGGACGTCACTTTGACCGTCGATACGATCAATACGCTGTTCGAGGACGACGCGTTCGATGTCATGGTCAATGGCAACTATGTCGGTACGTTGTTCGAGAACAGTGCGTCGAACTGCGTATGCACGCAGGACACACTGAGTATTCCGGCGGCGTTGTTCAATAATTCGACGGGTGCCGATCCGGCCGTTGAACTCGTGGCCCGTGGATATGTCGTCGGGTGTGTCTTTGCGTGGGTCCAGCTGCGCATCGAATATGGCGCGGACTGGGATTGCGATAACGACGGGGTGCTCGATGTTTGTGTCTCGCAGCCGGACGTCGATTTCGATGGTGTTCTGGATGCGTGCGACAATTGTCCGGCGCTATTCAATACTGATCAGGCCGATTGCAATCAGAACGGAGTAGGCGACGTATGCGAGATCGCAGCCGGCAGTGTCGACGACTGCAACGGCAATGATGTGCCGGATGCGTGCGAAGGGATCATGATCCACACGGTCAGTTCTCCGATACTCAGTCCGATCTACTATGGCAGCCCGCAGGATTTCGTCATCAGCCAGCCGCCGTGGGCCATCGGTGACATTCGGATGCGCTTTCAGGCCCGTGCCGATGTCGACGCGCAGACCGAGAGCTTGCACATCTACCTCGACGGTTGGCACGTCGGCCACGTGATGACCACTGGTTTTGGCAACGTTCCGTGTCCAGAGGACACCGCGGACATCTGGGTGTCTGCCGAACTGTTCAATGATGCGCTCACGACCACGCGAACTCTTTCGATCGTTCCCAACTTCAACGTCAGCCCGCCCGGAGCCGAGGACTACTGCCCGGAGTCATGGGTCCAGGTGACCCTCGAGTTCCCCGTGGAGGCCGATTGCGACGCCGACGGCGTGCTCGATAGTTGTGCAACGCCGGTCTCCGACTGCAATGGCGATGGCGTCGATGATCAGTGTCAACTCGTGTTGGACTGCAACGAGAACAACATCCCGGACATCTGCGACTTGCTGGATGGCGGCGGTTCCGATGATGACGGCAACGGAATGCTGGACGAGTGTGATGCCGACAGCGACGGGGACGGGGTCATCGATGCACTGGACAATTGTGCATTGTTCAATCCCGCACAGCTGGACTGCCAGCAAAACGGCGTGGGTGATGTGTGTGAACTGGCCGACGGCAGCGTCGGCGACTGCGACGGCAATGGCGTGCCGGATGCATGCGATGCCCATCAAGAAGATTGTCAGAATAACCAGCTTGGCGACAGCTGTGACATCGCTGACGGCACCAGCCTGGATTGTGACGAGAATGGTGTACCCGATGAATGCGAACCGGACTGTGACAACAACGGCGTCGTCGATGCCTGCGATATCTTGGGCCCGGATGCCGACTGCAACGACAATCTCGTCCTGGATGCCTGCGAACCGTATTTTGATTGTAACGACAACGGAGTCCAGGATATTTGCGACGTAGGCGTCCTGGGCGATGATTGCAACGGCAACGGACTTCTTGATGCCTGTGAGGCCCAGGATGACTGCGACGACAACGGCGTGCAGGACATCTGCGATCTGGCTGCGGGTACACTGCCCGATCTCAACGGCAATGGTGTGCCGGATTCCTGCGAGGTGTGCACACTGATTGCAGACTGCGCTGATCTCGACATGAGTTCGACACGTGATGATACCTGCGTGTTCTGGTCCTGTGTGGACCGTCGTTGCGTGGGTACGGCCACGATTCATGCCGACATGGGTGGGGCTTTTGGACAATGCGAGGCGGACGGAACCGTCGATGGCAATGACCGTTTTCATGTGCTGAATTGTTTTGCAAATGAAGTTCCGGGAGGCGGGGCCTACCCGTGTGCAGACACTCCACCGTGGGTCATGAACGTCGATTCGGGCGGACACGCCGGATCATGCTCGCCTGACGGCGTGTGCGACGGCAATGATGTGTGGCAGGCGCTGAATGCGTTCGCCGGCATCAACTCGTGCAGTACGCTGTGCACCGACGGCGGCTCTCCGCGGCCTGACGTCGGCCCTGCCGTGGTCGAAATTGCCGCCTGCCGCATCTCAATGGTCGCTGCGCCACAGCGCGTGCGTCCGGGACAACTCTTCGATGTCCACATCATGACGGCCACAGCGCTACCCGACCTGCGTGGCTATCAATTGCACGTTGGCACCGTCGGCGGACGCCGCGGCTTTCTCGAACTCGTCGATATCGCGGTTCATGAGCGCAAGGACCACCCGTTCGCCGGACAGAGGCCATGGCAGGCGTTCAACATCGACACGGCGCAGGTGGTCGTCGGCCTCGACGGTGCTGGCAGTGCAGTGCCCGCGGGGCAGTACCTGGCAACCTACACCTACCGTGCGAGCCGGCACGCGGTGGGTCGTTTCACGATCGAGTTGCTGTACGACCCACAGGACTCGGATCGCCGTACATTTCTGTTCCCCACCCGATCGCGCGAGACGATCGGCATTGCCGGCGTGCCCACGACGAGTGTGATGGTTCAAATTCGCTGATCACCCGCGCACCGCGCGGCTGCCGTCCTCCGAGGCGTCGGAGTCAGGCGTCGGTCAAGGCCTGCGCGACCCGGCGCAAGCGGTCGGCGTGGTCGCGGGTCGAGTCGTCGTCGAGCCGCTCGGCCAGACGCAGCAGGGTCGCGGCCAACACGCGTGGATCCCGCGCCGGACGGTTGCCCAATTGGGCCAGGACCTTGTCGAAATTCTCCGCGGCGTGCGGAAACCGTGGCCGCAGCCGCAGGGCGTAGACCAGCTGTTCCAGCGCATCCTCCAATCGATCGGCCGCAGCCAGTGCGGCTCCGAAGTTGGCGCGGGCCGTCGCATCGTCGGGCGTGAGTTCGATCGCCAGGCCATAGTGTGCAATGGACTCGTCCAGTTTCCCCTGGAAGTGCAGCGCCCGCGCCAGGTGGTGTCTGGCGATGGCGTTCAGGGGGTCGATGGCGACTGCTCTGATGTAGTGCGCTTCGGCTTCCGCGCTGCTCGAGACGAGCAATGCGTCGCCCAGCAAGCGTAGCGTCTCGACATCGAGCGGGTTCGCGTCGACGGCCTGCTGTAACAGGGCAATCCGCTGCGCGAGTGTCGTGGCCTGTCGCTCGACGGCGCTGCGGCGATACGCGGACGCTACGATGTCGTGGATGTTGCTCGTGCGGATGCTGCGTGCGGTGTCGACGAGACTGTTGTCCGGAGTGAAATCGAGTATGTCCGTAATCGGCGAGAGATGTTCTCGCAGCAGGGGCACCGTGTCGAGTTCGGCCTGCTCGGGATAACGCTGGATGCCGTACTCGAGGACCGGGCGGTCATCGTGGTACAGCGGGCCGGTCCCGGCCAGAGCGCTCAAACCGTCCGCTCCGATCATGAAGCCACCTAGAAAAACACCTGCCTGGTTGAGCCACTGGGCGGGTCCGCCCCAGTGGGCGTACTGCAGGTCGGCGTGCACGGCCGCAAGGGTCGTCAGGCGGGCGAGCTGGTGCGTGGTGACGCTCAGCGTCCCATCGTGCCGGCCGATCAGGATGCATTCGGAGGTGTTGTACCACAGGGCCGCCTCGGGGAAGGCATCGAGGAACGTGCGCACGATGGTGCGCAGTTCGTCGGCGCGCAAGGCGGCGAGTGGTACGAACTGGCACAACAGACCACCGGCGCTGAGTCGTGCACGGGCGTGATCATAGAACTCGGCAGTGTAGAACGAGGCGACGCCCGGACGGAAGATCTGGCCCACTTCGAGCGAAATGATGTCGTAGGTCGACGCCGTATGGTGCAGGTGATTGCGCCCATCCTGGAGCACGACGGCGACCCGCGGATCCCCCAGCCAGGCACCATCGAAGTGGTTGGAGATCAACTCGGGCAGGCCGGGCTCGAGATCGATCGCATCGAGACGTTCGATGTCGTAGAACAGGAAGCGGCTGGCGGTCTGGCCCGTTCCGAGTCCGACCACGGCGACCCGGCGCGGTTCGGGGTGCAGGATCATCGGAACATGTGCGGCCATGATCTGATGGCCACGGCGCCGCCGACCCTGCCACTGGCCGTTCATTTCGAGGTGCGTATCGTTATTGCGGCGGACGACGGCCAGATGTGTCGAGAGCCCCTCACGGAAGTCGACGAGTTCTCCGCGGTGCGTGAGGTAGTCGAGGGGCAACGTCGTCGTACTCCACATTGGGACCGCGCCCCACATCAGCGTGCATACGGCGCAGCGCGCCAGGCACGCGCCCACGCCCGCTCGTTCAATGCGGATCCAGGCGATCATACCGATGACCACACTGAGTCCCGTGATCGCCAGCAGGGTGGCGTGCAGCCCCACGCCGGGTAACAGGATGAAGCCGACAGCCAGTGAACCCACGATACCGCCGAACGTGTTGGCCGCTAACAGTTGGCCCACGCCCGCGGCTGCACGCCCGGGATCGTCGACGACCATGCGGAGTGCGACGGGGAAGGCCGCGCCTGCCAGGACGGCCGGGGGCCCGAGCACGGCGCCGCACACCAGCCAGGTCCGCAGCGCATTCGCGTCGCCCAGTGCACCGCGCCACCAGGTGGCCGGCAGCGACAAGGCTGCGAGACTGACCATTCCGAACAACACCTGCAGTCCGCCGAAGGCCAGGGCACGCCGCTGCAGGCGATCACTGAGCGCTGCCGTCGCGGCACTGCCGATGACGATGCCCAGGAGGATGATGGTCAGGATGATCGTATAGCTGTGCACGGTGTTGTCGATCAGCAGACCGAGAAAGCGGGTCCACAGAACCTCGTTGCCCAGGAAGACGACGCCGCTGAGAAAGAACAGGACATAGATGACCCGATCGACGGCATGGTCATTGGCAGCAGCGCGCGGCGGAGGCGCAGTGTGTGGTCCGCTCGCGTACCACAGGCCCAGTGCGCAGAGCCCGTACAGGCCGGCCGCACACTGGAGGGCATGCGTGATCCCCAGTTCGGGAATCAGCCAGTACCCGCATGCCAGGCACCCGACCGCGGCACCCAGGGTATTGAGCGCATACAGCGCGCCAACGGTGCCGCCGATTCGACGCCCGGGGCGCAGGGCTGCGCCGCAGACCAGTGGAAGCGTTGCGCCCATCAGTATCGTGGGGATGAGCAGGACCGCGCCGACTACGGCGATCCGCAACCCCGACAATGCGATGGCCGAGTGGGCGAGATGTGGGTAGAGGCGGCCGAACAGGGCGTCCGCCGCAGAGAAGACATGCGGGCTGGCATAGCCGTACAGGCCCAGCGCCACCTGCATGCCCGCAGCCCGGTGCAATGGTCGGTTCGATGGATGTCGGCCGAAGTACGCGCTACCGAGCGCCATGCCCGCAAAGAACACGGCGACGACGGTGCTCAACGCCATTGTGGCCGCGCCGAAGATCAAGGTCGATTGGCGAATCCAGCACGACTCATACACCAGCGTTGCCACGCCGCATCCGACGACGCATCCGATCCCGATGACATGGCGGCTGTTCATGGCGGTCGCAGTGCAGGGTCGGATGACGACATCGAGCGTCGCACAAAAAAAGGCTGCCGGATGGGCAGCCGTGATGGGTCGTACAGAACGTGGATATCAGGCAGGTGTCGGCCTGCGACTGATCAACACAGCGCCACCGACGAGCAGCATCGTGGCCATGAAGATGATGCCCCACTCTGATGTCGTAGGCACGCCGTTCTTGGCCAGCAGGATCTGGCCACGGATCTCACCCGCCTGGGCGAATTCGGTCGTGTGGATGTTGATGTAGTGCAGGCCATCGATCATGTCCTGCATCTCGCCGGCATCGAGGGTGGTCGAACCGATCTTGGGGCTGCCCGTTGGCAGGTCGTACAATGCCGTTGATTGGGAGCACGGTGGTGCAGGGGCGTGCACATGGGCCACTGTTTCAGGAAAGCCCAAGCCCTGGAATGTAATGTTGTAGTTCACTTCGCCGGTCTCGGTGTCGAGCGTGAAGTATCCGAAGCCGGTGCCCTCCGATCCCGTGCCCGCACAATTCGCGGCCTGTTTGCCGTCGATCGGTGCACCGAATTCAAGGATTTCGGCGAGCGCGATCCCCGAGAGGGTCAACGCGGCACCTGTTGCGAGAAGAATGACTCTGGCTGAGGCTGTCCTGCGGATGGCCTGAAGACGTGACATCTGAACCCTCCTGAAGTGCTGATGGAACGGACTTCCATCTTAGCACCCGGGCGCGCGCCGCTCAAAGGAAAACAGCTTGCCCCATAGGCCTGCGCCGCTGGTGGTTAAGTGGCCGGGGGCCAAGAAGCAGCTGCCTGGCCGCATCCTGCGCCGTCGATTGGCAGTTTAGTTGACATATCGAGATGTTACGATATATTGTATCAAGACGTCAGAGGGATTCATGGCTCGACGAAGTCCGGTCAAAACAAAGTTGATTCCACTCGAAGTGCTGGCCGAAGCTGCCGAGTGCCTGCGGTTGCTGGCACATCCTCATCGATTGCGCATCGTACAGATGCTGCTGAGCGGGCGTTACACGGTTGGCGAGTTGGCCGACGCGTGCGAGATTCCCAGCAACATGGCCTCGGGGCACCTGCGTTTGTTGCAACATGCCGGACTGCTGATGAGTGAACGAGACGGACGCAAAACCTATTACGACGTGGCCGAACCGCATCTCCAAGACATCATGGACTGCATCGAAGGACGTTTCGGCGCGTAAGTTTTTTTGGACACTATAGTCTTAATGTTGCGACATATGGATCAATCATCCACACCAGGCGGCACCATCTATCCGCGGTTGTATGACCGGATGCACGGGCGACCCAGCGGTCATCATGGTGCATCGCAACAGAGGCGGGCGATTCGCGTGACGGCGATCAATACGGCCGGGGGGCCATGACGCCGTTCAAGCCGCGCGGCAGGTCTTGGGGGAAGCGCCGCGGACATCCTGCTCGATCGGATGAGCAGGTGCCGCGGCGGCAGGGGGGGCAGCGTTGAACAAGGTGGAGGCTACGCTCATGTCCAATCAGAAGAGAGTTCGTGAGGTCGATTCGGAGACACTGGCGGAATGGTTGTACGAGGGGACGGCACGTGTTGTCGATGTGCGCGAGTTCGATGAATACATGGGCCAGCACATCACGGGTGCCGAGAACATGCCGTTGTCGAGCTTCGATGCTGCAGCCCTGCCGCAGGGAGACGGGCGTACGGTCGTGCTGCAGTGCAACAGCGGCGCGCGTTCCGCCGAGGCCGCCCGGCGATTGTTGCACAGCGGCGATGACGAAGTCTGGCATTTGCCTGGTGGCTTACAGGCGTGGAAGCGCGCTGGGCTGCCGATCGAGCGTCGTGCGCACGTGCCGATCAGCATCATGCGCCAGGTGCAGATCACCGCGGGAACCCTGATCGTTGCCGGTTCCTTACTGGGCGCCCTGGTCAGTCCGTGGTGGCTGGCTCTGGCAGGCGGCGTGGGTGGCGGACTCGTGTTCGCGGGGATCAGCGGTACGTGCGGTCTGGCCGGTGTGTTGCGCCGAGCGCCATGGAACAGGACGTTCGAGTGCGGCACGCCGTCAACATCGGCAGGTCATGACCGTTGAGCGGAAACCGCTACTCCGGCAAAGCCTCAGGAAACAGGGCCTCGATGATCGGCCTGGCCCGTTCGCGATCAGGGCTGCCGTTGTTCAACACGCGGGCGGGCGGCAGGGGAACAGGCAGAGCGTCCTGGATCACCTGCGGCACCCCTTCGGCCAGCAGGTTCTCGAAGTAAGCAAAAGTTTCTTCACGAAACCATCTCTCAATGATGGTGCGGTAGAACAACTCCGCAGTGAAGAAGCGGAACTCGTCGACGGCGGTCAGGTCTCCGTGCCGGCTCAGCAACGCGTAGGCGTTGCGCCGGGCATCCTTGGCATCCGGATCGACGATATGCTCGAGCAATCGTGGTCGAAGTTGCGCATAGAAATTGTGGTCGATCCACCGGAGCGTGTCATCGTCGCGATAGTGCCGCTCGACGTAGCGCTGGACCTCCGGTTCGATCCACGCGTGCGCCGTCCAGTCGATGGGCTGGCGCTCGTGGGCCTCGCGAATGAGATACATCCCGCGGCGCAGATCAAAATGCACGGCCGTGTGCCGGGCAAGGTGCAGCGCTATGGCGTTGTCCTGCGGATAGTCCGCGTGCAGGGCTTCGAACAGGTCACGCCCCTCGGCGGCACTGCGTTCAGCGACGTATGACGCCTGGTGAATCCGCGTCTCCCGGCGTATCTCGTCGAGTCGTGGAAGATCCGGGTAACGCGCGCGGTGTTCGTCCAGCCGGCGCAAAACTTCATCGTAGCGGTTGGCCGCGCGCAATGCGGCCGCTTCGCGGTCGACGGCCTGCTCGAGCAGTTCCAGGACGGCGCTGTCAGCCGGGTATTCCGCGTGCAGTGCGCCGACCAGGTTCAACGCGGCCTTGAATTCGTCATTGGCGATGAGGGTTGCGGCAGCGTCACGTGTGCTTGCGAGGCGATAGGAATGGTATCCGCGGTAGGCCAGCGCGGCGAAGCCGACCGCACACACGATGATGAGTGCCGAGATCCAGGGTGCACGGCGGCTGCGGCGTTCGAGGGCGTCGCGTTGTTCTCTTGAATAGAGCAGGCCTGTTGAGAACGCGCCCTCTGGAACATTAGCGGCCTGCGGTTGCACGGGCTCGGCGACGGCCTTGGACTGCACGACACGGTTGTATAGCTCGAGGTTTTCATCCTGGATGACGCGGTAGATCGTGATTTTCTCGGGGATGCCTTCGAAACGAAACGCACCGACCTGGCTGGTCGGCACTTCCGATTTATTCATGACCAGGTAGGTTGATTCGGTGAAGTACACTTCGCCGGCATCGGTGATCCCCTCGACGCGTGACGCGAGATTGACCGTTTCACCGAAAATGTCATCACCGATCAGTTCGACTTCTCCGGTGTTCATCGAGACGCGGATATCGATGCGATCCTCGGGTGCGGCCGTCGCGTTGTAGGCGCTCAGGCAGGCCTGCATGCGCAGGCCGCACAACACGGCATTGGTCGGACTCTCGAAGGTCAGCAGGAAGGCATCGCCAATCGTCTTCACGACGCGGCCACCATGGCGCAGAATGATCGGCCGCAGGAGTTCCTCGTGCTTCTTGAGCACTTTGACCATCTGGGCCCGTGACGACTTGGATGTTCGTTCGGTGAAGCCCTTGATATCGGTGAATACGACCGTCAGCGTCTTGGCGCTCATGGAACCTCATCCCGGGGAGCCGTCAGGCAGACCCTGCCGGCTGCCGCGGAAAGTCAGTTGCACGGCCCGCAGCTGTCACCGTGGCCCAGGTGGGCCTGCAGCGCGGGACATCCCACGGTCTTCGTGCGTCGCCGATCCGGTCGACCAGGAGGATGATGACAGATTGTGACCCGGCCATCAACACAGGCACATGGATCGATCGTCAATGAATACAGGACGTGCGCCATGGCATCGGCCATCTCGTCCAGCGCTTGCAAGCTGATGTTATCGAATGTGTCGCAGGCCAGATGATAACAGGGGTCATACTGCGCGCCCGCCGTGCCGCCGTAGATCGAAGCCTGATCCGCAGTCTTGATGCCCGTATCACCCGTGAAGAGTCCACCCACCGGGATGCCGGCGGCCAGGAAAGGCAGGTGATCGCCTTCTCCGAGGCGATTGGTGGGCTCCGTAGCCAGGCCCTGCTGATCGAAGTAGTCGACGAATAGCGCTTCGATGGCGGCCGACCCCTCGGGTGCACCGGAACCGAAATCGGATTCGTCGCCGTCGAATACGAACCTCACGAAATTGGGTGAGCCGACCATGTCAAAGTTCAGGTACGCCTTGATCTGGTCCACATCTGCAGGGCTCAGCGTGGTGACGTAATGCTGGGCGCCCACCAGGCCATTCTCGGTGCCACTCCACCATGCGAACCGCAAGCCGGTGGGGGTCTGACTCAGTTCGGCCATGTGCACTGCGATCTCGAGCAGGGCCGCCACGCCGCTACCATTGTCCTGAATGCCGGGGCCCGTGGTCACGGAATCGAGATGGGCGCCGGCGATCAGGACCATACCGTCTGCATCCGGTGGTGCATTCGTGATGACATTGCGGCTCGCGCGGTTCTCCGAAATGGTCTCGACGACTGCGTGAACCTCGACGCCTCCGAGGCACAGCGTCTCGCCGATGGCATATGATGTGGTCACCACGGGGATCGCAAAACCCGGGCTGCCCAGCGTGCCCAGGAAGGCATCGGTTCGCCCAGGCTGCCCCTCGTTGAAGATGATCACCGCGGATGCCCCGGCGTTTTCTGCATTCGTGACCTTGGCGGCAAACGAGCAGCTGCCGCGTTGAACCACGGCGATCGCTCCGGCCGGAAAACCCGCAAAGTCATCCACTTCGCATCCACTCGTCGAACTGTTGGGCGTGGCTGCAGGCGGTATCATCACATCCACACATGCGACGGGTGCAGTAACGTCGCCGCTGCCTGAGAATCGCATGGTGGTGAACCCATCGACGGCACCTTCGACAAAGGACATGAAGACTGGTGCGGTCTGGTCGAGAACGGACGGTGCGAGCTGTTCGAAGTACATGAACTTGAACAAATCCAGCGTCACCTCGTACCCGGCATCCTCGAGCGTCTGGACCACGTAGTTGACCGAGTCGTCATGGCCGGGTGTGCCCGCGGCGCGGTGGCCACCGTTGTTGTCGGCGATGTCCTGAAGGGCTTGTTGGTGCATGCGGATGCCGTCGACAGTGACCGCGTCGCGTAATGCGGACGAGTCTGCCGCGGGCGCAGCCAGTAGCGCGGACGCCGGACCGCACCATACGGCCCAGAAAACCAAGCGCGTGACGTGCAAGGCAGTCGATGTGTTCATGATCGCCCTCCGATTTGATGGGTTGAAACCTTGATCTTATGGGGGCTGATCAGGCGGGCAAACGTCATTCTGAATGCCGCCGTGGCGCGTGGCAGCGTGTCGCGGGTAACACATGATCAAGCAAGCACTAAGAGCGTGCATCAAGTGCGAAGAAAATCCGTGCAGGCCTGCGCGAACCGGCTTCCGCCATGTCATGCCGTGCCGCGGCCGGGCCAGGAGGAGCGGTCATCCTGACGGGGGCGGGCGGCGACTTCGTCGCGGCGGACCGGCTTGAGATCGCACAATGTGCAGAGATAATGACCCCATGTCGACCGACCCGCGCGCCAAGTTCTATCCCGAGATCAGTCGCTTCGATTCTCCAGAGGAGGCCCGGGCCGTCCTCCGATCCTGGCAGAAGCATCTGATGAAGCAGCCGCGGTTCTGGTTGGCGTTGTGCGGATACGTCATCGGAGTCGCATGTACCATCGGGGTGCTGATGGAAGCCATGCGGCGCTGGGTTCAGCTTCCAGCAGCACTGTACGGCGGCATCATCGGCGGGGTCATCGGGGGGTCCGCCATGTTGGCGGTCAACTGGTTGTGGCGCAGTAAGTGTCGAAGGTTCCTGCGTCATGAGCTCATCGCGCGGGGCGTCGCGATCTGCCTGAAGTGTGGCTACGATCTCAGGGGACAGACCACGCCCCGATGTCCGGAATGCGGCACGGCCGCGAACGACCCGGGATGAAGGCGTGGCGCGGTCGTTTGCGGTCCATCCTCGGCGCCGTGCCTCAGAGCCGCTAGAATAGGGCTCACTGGTCGTTTTGCATCTCAAAAAATCTGCCTCTGCCGCCTTAGGAGGTTCGCTATGCGCGCATCGAACAGCCGAGCATTTACCCTCGTGGAACTCCTGGTCGTGATCGCAATCATCGCCTTGCTGGTGTCGATCCTGCTACCCTCATTGGCCAAAGCGCGCGAGCAGGCCAAACAGGTCAAGTGCCTGGCCAACATGCGCGACATGGTCACCGCCGGTGTGGCCTACAGTCAGGAAGACTCGAAAGAGTTCCTCATTCCCGTCCATCCGCGGTACACGACCGCGCCGAGCAATGGACCCATTGTTAACAATGCGGGTAAGTACGTGTCGGCGGCCCGCCATTCGTTTGGTGGCAAGAGTGGGCGTGCGGACTGGGTCGAACAACTCGGCGCCGGCGGCGGTGGCGGCTGGAGCGGCGCGATCACCGGACGGTATGCAACTTGGAATGGTATGGGGCCTGCGACCCGGCCAATGAACCGGTACATCTACAAGGACATTCAGGACCGTTTGGGCCAGAGTGAAGAAGACATGCGCAAGGACGAAGACCTGGACTACTCGCTCTTCCGCTGTCCATCCGACGTCGGATTCCGTAACTCCCACGGTGGTGAGGCGGCCGTCTATCTGGGCTTTGGCACGTTCTATACCGACACGGACCCCTATTACGATAACCTGGGAAGCAGTTACGCGACCGATGGCGTCATCTTTCTCGGGGACTCGACGTTCACCGCAATCGGCGCCTTCCTCCGTCCATATACACAGTTCGGCAATCCGTCACGCCTGACCGTGTTCAAGGAGACGAATGGGTTTTACGCCAGTGGTTGGAACACCATCGGGGATGATCAGTCCGCCGATCAATATGCCATCGGGAACCACGGCGTGCTGCGCGAGCACATGACGGCGTTCGGCGACGGGCACGCTTCGTCGATCCTGTTCGACGTGCGGACCGACGTGGCTCTGTCACCCACCGGACCGGTCCACAACGGCAACTTTCAACGTCGCGGTGGGACCATCGAGCAGTTCGAGATCAACCCACCTGACACCGACTTCAACTACGGGTCCATTGGTCGCTTTCTCGTCAGCGGACCCGGATGGCAGGACCATGCGTTTCCTGCCCCGGTGGTCACGGTTCCATAAACTCAGCAGACCTCCGTCGTGGCGCTGGGTCGATCTGTTGCGGGCGACGCAGCGCCACGTCGTAACCTGCCCGCTCCATGCCTGCCCGACGCCCTTGCGGATTCTTATCTGACTGCCAGCAAGACGTTACGAGGATCCCCTGCCAGTCGTGGGGTCTAATATTCTGACAAACAGGGGCCCATGCGTTGTCGGCAGCGTTACAATAGACCAGGCAGGTCGACTTCAACAGGAGAGGAATGCATGACCTTCAAGATATCCGTGGTCGCGTTGACGCTGACCACAATCCTTTGTGGTTCGGCTGCGGCCGGAACCGCGCCCATGCCGGTCGGGACCCACGACGTGATCGTCAGCTATGAGACCACGTCCGGGCCGGTGAGTTTCTCTGGAGCCCGCGACTACAGCGGCGTCGGTCCGACTGACGCGACCAATCTCGGCGCCGCGCCCAATATCCGGGCCTTCGGATCGGTCAATTCATTTGGTCGCAGAACGGTCGTCGACCTTTTCGATCCGGCTGCTCTGGGCGATGACGAGGCGTTGCTGGCGCACGCATTTTTCAAGATCGCCATCGCGGACGACTATTTTCCCGACATCCTGCCCGGTTCCGATGTCACCATCACGTTCGAGGGCATCACGTTTGATCAGCCGGTCGGTGTCAACGGCAATACCCTCATGCTGCACATGTTGTGGAACGCCGACCAGGCCGATCAGTTGCCAGAGCCATATATCAATCTGCATGGCCACAACATGCAGAGTACGTCATTCCGTGACTTTGACAGTTTCGTGACCGCGGGGGTGTTCGCTGATTTTCCCACACCGAATTATGCGGGCGGAACGATCACGGCATCAATCGTGTTTTCGAACCAGCAAACGTACGACATCAGCCTGACCTTTCCATACGCGATGATCGAACATTTCGAAGAGACCGGCCAGAGCGTTCCGGGTGGACTGCCCGCTCCGCAGGGCTATCTCGAACCGTTTCATTTTCATCTCGAGTACGTCGTGGCGGCGGCTGGAGACGTGCCGACGGTGTCCGAGATCGGACTGGCTGGCATGTGTCTCCTGCTCGTACTCGCCGGTGGCCTGGTGATTGCCCGACGTCGTCAGCCGAATACTTGAGCTGAGTGCTTACTACGGATAATGGAACAGGACAGGGCCTGCGATGCAGGCGCTGTCCTGTTTTCGTTGCATTTCCGCACCGAGAGGCCTAGGGCGTGTGGTCGGAAAATTCTTGTTCGACGTTGTCGTCCGGTCGTGTGGTCAAGGCGGACAACGCGGCCTCATCCGCTTGGACAAAGGCCTCGAGAAACAGCGCTGTCCAGCGGGCAGCCGTTTCGATCGATACGGTGAGATCGAGCGGTTGAGTCGGGTTCGGCAGATCGAGGTGGCCATTGTGGTCTGCGCCCAGCACACTGACGAGCTGCCGCGGGCCACCGGAGATAGCCTCGAATGTCGCCCGGGCACTGGACTCGGGGGCGATCGTGTCGGCGGTGCCCTGGATCAACTGCACGGCGATACCCGACGTGTCGATCGCGATGTCGGTACAGGCGTCGTCGGTACAGCGGTTAGCGCCATAGCCGATCACGGCAGCGAGGTCACTGCGATCAAACGTGCCACCGCAGAACGGGAAGCGGCACACGCCCCCTGCAGCGTCGAGCGCCGCCGCTCCGCCAAAACTGTGCCCGCCCAGGGCGTAGCGTGTATCGTCAACCAGCCCGAACAACGGTGAGTCGGGGGCGCTGTTCATGCCGGCGAGTTGCGCACGGACTCTCGGGACGTCATCGAGGCTGGCGAACAGTCCCAGCGCCGTTCGTCGGTTGGGCACGGCGACGATGAACCCGTGGGCAGCGACCCGCGCGGCATATGTGGTGTACGAGCGGTAGTCACTGTTCGCTCCTTGCAGATAGATGAACGCGGGAAAGCGTTCGCCGTCTTCGCCGGTTGGGAAATAGACATCCAGGCCGGTGTTGCCGCCCAGGCTGGTGGCCAGGCGCTCGATCACGGCAAAGCGCGGCGTACCGATCCCGGCGTCCGTTTCACCAGCGATGTCGATGGACACGACCTGATCGAGGTCCGGTACGGGACTGCCTCCACAGCCGGCGAGTGCGAGTACGGCGGGCACGAGGTACAGCATCATTTTCATAGGCGGCTCCTCTGAAGGATCACAATATTGCACACGAGGTTATAGCAGGCAGGCCGCACGGACGATCTCGAGTTGATCAGACATGACGTAAGATGTTGTTGCGCAAAAGCTTTTCTGGTCCTTGAGCACGGTCGCTTGCGTACAGGGGGCAAGGATGATACAACAATAACGTTCAAAACGTTCACACTCTTGGAGCTGCCCCATGATGATGTCTCCCGCCATCACACTGCTGCTGATGACCGTACCGTCCTTCCACGCCACACCGCCGGCAGCGCCAGACGATTGGCCCCAATGGCGTGGTCCACACCGGACAGGTGTGATCTCCGATGCCGGGATGTGGCGCGATGACCTCAAGGGCTTGCGGCAGACATGGCGGATGGAGCTGGGCCCGAGTTACTCCGGACCGATTGTCACGACCGACCGCGTATTCGTGACCGCGACCCACGAGAAGAAGAGCGAGATCGTTCGGGCTCTCGATCGCCATACTGGCAAGGAGCTGTGGAAGGTCGAGTGGCTCGGTGCGATGACCGTGCCATTCTTTGCCCGTGCCAACGGCGACTGGATTCGTTCGACACCTGCGTTTGACGGCAGAACATTGTACGTGGGCGGCATTCGCGACGTGCTCGTGGCCCTCGACGGCGCGACCGGACGGATCAACTGGCAAATCGATTTTGTTGAGCGTTTAGGAACGCCACTGCCCAATTTTGGGTTCGTGTGTTCGCCACTCGTTCACGGCGATCACGTGTTTGTGCAAGCTGCGGCATCGTTCGTCAAGGTCGACAAGAATACGGGAGCCGTTGTTTGGCGTACCCTCGAGGATTCCGGCGGCATGATGGGAAGCGCTTTCTCGTCGCCCATCATTGCGACGATCCACGGCCAACAACAACTCATCGTCCAAACGCGCCTGGCGTTGGCCGGTGTCGATCCTGCTGACGGCAAGGTATTGTGGTCGCAGGACGTGCCGGCCTTTCGTGGCATGAACATTCTGACACCTACGGTGTACAACAACGGAGTTTTGACCAGCACGCATCGCAACAAGACCTTCTTCTATCAGGTCGCTCGAGGCGCCGACGGTTTCACGGTCAATGGTGCGTGGACCAACAAGGCCAAGGGTTATATGTCATCGCCAATTATCATGGGTGATTACGCCTACATGCATCTGGGCAACGGCCGGTTGTCATGTGTCGACATGCGGTCCGGCAACACGGCGTGGCGCTCGGAAGGATTTGGCAAGTATTGGAGCATGGTCTCTGATGGCCGCCGTATCCTGGCCCTCGACGAGCGTGGCGAACTGGTTCTGGTCAAGGTCGATCCCGCAGAGTTCATGCTGCTCGATCGCCGTGCGGTCTCCGAGCAGGAAACCTGGGGCCACATTGCCATCAGTGGCAACGACATATTTGTCCGCGAACTCGAGGCCATCGCTGCCTACGAGTGGGGCGCGCCACCCTCCGAATGAGGGCCAGCCGATTGCGGGATGATTGCGTCAGCAGTGAGGCAGATCCTATCATGCCGCCATGCAGACCCCCGAAGATCCCTTCGTCATGATGCCGACGTAAGCATCTTGCGGCGCCTCGTGCGCGGGCGCAATGTTTCGTCGCACCCGTCGGCCGCGGACTGGCCCTCGAGATCATGGTGATCACTGCCGCAGATGACTGGGATCTCGTCGAGCCCGGGTATCGACAGATCACCACATCGCTGCAAATCCTCTTGCCCGAAAAGTAGAATCAGCTTTTGGGGAACAGGTTCTCCAGCAGATCATCTGTGTGATTGCGCCAACTGGACCAGCCCGACCCGTCATGGACCACGCTGGTGGTCAACGGGTAGCCCTTGGTCTTGAAGATTTCAGCATACTCACGATTCGTGGTACCCATGTCCCACGCTTCGTGTGGATTGCGGAAGTCATAGGTGCTCCAGATCATGTACACCTCCAGCGGCTCGGCGACATTGTTCTCGGGCATGTTCTCTTTGAGGTCGCCGGCCATGAAGCCGAAAATTACTGCTGAGATCATTCCGAGCTTGCCGAATTTGTCTCCGTTCAGGATCGCGGTGGTCATGGCGGCGCCACCGGCAAACCCCATGCCGATGCTGGCGCGGCCTTCACGGTTGGCCTGCGTGCGGTACTTCTGGTCAATCATGGGCACCAGTTCGGTCACGACCATATCGCTGTACTTCTGCGTCATGGGCGAAGTCTTGATGAACACCAGGATTGCCGGCGCCATGCGCTGACCGATGAGGTTATCCGCGGTCGTGGGCAGCTGCCCGCGCGTGAGGGCTTCGGCACCACTGTGAATATACGCGACCGGGTAGCGCGTGGTGCCCTGGTCGTAGCCATGCGGCAGGTACACGTCGATGTCGAATTCTGCAGCCGTCGGCCCACCCATGGGTGATGGCGGTTGATCCTTGAGCACGGTGCTCTCGAACTTGACTGTTTCGATACGGCCACGTTCGGCGCTGGGTTCGGTCAAGTGCAATGGTTTCTGCCAGCGCGGCATGGCCATCCACGACATGTCCATCTCGCTGCCGTCGAAGGACATCTCCATTTCATCGCCGACGAGCGTCGTCGTAGTCGTGCGTGGATTGCGCGGATCGACCAGCATTTCGTAATCACGAACGAACACGTAGTTGAGCCGCGCGTCAGCCTCGAGGTCGAGCGAGTAGTAAAACAGATCGGTGTCTGGGACGTGGATCATGCGCTGTTCGCGGCGGGCGCCAAACATGTCACCAGCCAGCGCCAGATCCTCGCCCGGGCCGCGATAGACGAAATGCACGAGGTTGTCGTTCTCCACGATGGGGAACTGCTCCTGCTGCTTGAAGAATCGATCGAGGACGGCGGCCTTGTCCGAGGTGGTGGTCAGGGACTTCAGCATGCCGGCGAAAGCGGAGCCTGCAGGAGCTGATCCCGGGTCAGGCAACGTTGCAGCGACGGGCTCCGAGGTGACCTTGACTCGCGCCAGTCCATCGAGACCACGGGCAATGATGTGGCCGTTGGCAAAACTCGGCGGCGTCCACGCCAGGTCATCGAACACGGCGAGGCCGGCCTTTTCCACGTAGCCGGCGGTGCTGGCTTCGGCGACGTGCACGCTGCCTTCTTTGGTGAGAATAACGAGATGGCCGTCCACGAGTATGACGAAGCCATCGCCAGGAGCCCGTGAGCGCCACAGACTCTTGCCCGTGTCTGCGTTCACGCAGGTCAGGAACCGGCTGCTGTAGGCATAGAGATGGCCGTCATGATAGACAGGGATGTTGTAGCTGTTACGAATGGATCTGTTTTCCCACAGGTCTGATACCGTCACGTCGTCGCCGCGTCCATCGAGAGCGACAACCTTGGATGCATTATCCTGATGCGCCAGGAATACGCGGTTCTTGCCGGCGGGAACGGGTACGAGGCTCGTCGCTCCGCGTCCACCCTTGCCGCCATAAGCCTGTTCCCACAGGATTCTGCCTTCCACAACATCGAGACCAAAGAGCTTGGTCATGCCTGCACACAGCAGGATATCCTGGCCGCCCACGTTCATCGGCACCGGCGTCTGGTAGGTGACGCCTCCGTCGTCCTTGCCTGCGGTCCACAACTTCTTCCCCGTCGCCGGGTCGAATCCGGCGATCGCTGCATCCGGCGCGCCGATCTCGAGCACCACCACACCGTTGGAGATGAACGGCGAGGTCCCAAAGCCGTAGAACGGCTCCTTGCTGCCATGGTCCTTATTGATGTTCGTGGACCACCGGGCTGTGCCCGACGTCAGGTCCAGGGCGGCGAAGTGTCCGTGAGCACCATAAACGTAGACTGCCCCGTCATGGATCAGCGGCGTGGCGATCGGGCCGTCGTGCGATCCGTCGTGTCCCTTGTAGTAAGCACCCAGTTCATAGCGCCACAATTGCTTGCCGCTGCGCTCATCGAAGGCCCCGACGACATCGACCATCCCCTCGGTGTACATGGTCACGACTGTGCCCTGGGCGATGGCCACCCCGGAGTAGCCGCTGCCGATGGGGACGTGCCAGGCCTGCAGCAGGCCGACGGTTGGGCCGAAGACATTGTGTTCGGTGGAGATTCCGTCCACGCGCGGGCCGCGGAACTGCACCCAGTCATCAGCACGAGTGGGTGACGCGATCGAAACACAGGCGAGCATGGCGAGCACACGAGCGACGCGGTGGTGACACGAGCGGGACATGGCGGGTCTCCTTGGATGTGGAAGAAACGTCAGGCGTACAGCGTATTCGAGCCCGGGCGGCGTGGTCAAATCACGGGGGCGTCACAAAAAAAGGGGCAGGTCCAAAGACCTGCCCCTGGGGAATCGAATGGTGTGGCGACACATTCAAGTCGGTGCGCCACGCGGTGCGTCACTAGTCAGGATCGGTCGCCGAGGAGTCCTCGATCGTAAAGTCGATCGTCTTGGCGTCACCCACCATACCACCACCATCGCTTTGTGAGTAAGGCGTTGCCGTCAGAGTGTATTCGCCCGGTTCCGCGCCACCGGGCCACGGGTTGTAGTCGCCCGTGGTGTCGCCGAACAAGGCGTACGGTGGTGTGTTCTCGATGCGTGAAAAGATCAATTCGCCGTCGAGGTACAGTTCGAGTTCCACGCTGCCGACTACCAGAGGCGACGTGTTGGCACGAATACTCAGTGCCGGCAGGCCATCGAGATCGATTACCGCATCGTCATCCAGCGGATCGTAGTCGTCGATGACGGTGTCGTCATCAGCATCGATCAGCGTAAAGTCAACGACGGACATCGTCGGCGTACATGTACGCTCGTCTTCGTCGCACACCTCGCCATCGTCACATGCAGGGGTGTTCAGGCACGAGCCCTCGACGCAGGTGCCGATGCCGTTGCAGAAGATTCCGTCCTCGCATTCCTCGTCCGTCGTGCAGCCACCGGCGTCGCTGATGAACTTGAACGTCACCGTGGTCATCTCCAGCGGCGCATCGGCGTCTGGGCCTGGCAGGACGGCAGCAGCGACCTCATAGACGACGTCGGTTTCAGGGCCGCCGCCGGGCCACGGGTTGTAGTCCCCGCCGATGTCGCCGAACAGGGCATAGGGCGGATTGTTCTCGATGCGGGCGAACAGAAGATCGCCATCAGCCCTGATTTCGATCCAGACTTTGTAAACGCGGTCGGGCGAAGAATTGGCTCGAACGTTGAGATTGGGCAGATTCATGATGCTGATCATGTCATCGTCGTTGAGCGGATCGTAGGCCGCAATCGCCGAGTCCGTGTCAGCATCGATAAGGGTGAAATCAACGATTCGCTCACCCCCGTCGACGATGGTAAACATCACGGCGATCGGTTCACCGGATTGACCGCCGCCATTTGGGCCATCATACGGCGTGGCCGTGAGCATATACGAGCTGCCGACATTCGGGCCACCGTTGGGCCACGGGTTGTAGTCGCCGCCGATGTCGCCGAACAGGGCGTACGGTGGGTTGTTCTCTATGCGGCTGAGGATCAGCTCACCGTTTTCTTTCAGGTCGAACCGTACGCTGTCGATCAGCGCCAGGTCGCCGCCGAGGCCGCTCGGATCCCGAGTGCTCTCGTTGGCCCGAATGTTGATGTTGGGCAGATTCGAGATCTCGATCTGGTCACCGTTCTCGATCGGGTCGTACATCGCGACATCGTCATCACTGTCGGCATTGACCAGCGTGAAGTTGGTCAATGCTGCGACATCGCAGTCAAACGGTTCATACTCGCAGGTATTGTCGACGCACAGGCCGATGGTGCATGGCTCGCCGTCGACACAGTCGTCGTCGGCCGTGCAGCAGTCATCGATCGGGTCCTGCGTGCACATGCTCGTGGACCGATCACATGCGGCCAGCGTACACGGGTCGTCATCTTCACGGCAGTCGCCGTCATCCTCGCAGCAATTCGGGATGTCCTCGTTCACGCAGTCCCCATCGACGCACGAGTCTGTCGTGCAGCGGTTACCATCGTCGCACGAGATGTCCTCGTTGGAGCATGTCCCGTCGACACAGGTGTCGGTCGTGCACGCGTCGTCATCGTCGCAGTCGTCGTCGACTTCGCAGCACAGTCCGATCGGATCGTTGTCACACACATTGTCGATGCATGTGTCCAGTGTGCACTCATCGGCGTCGTCACACTCGTCGTCACTGACGCAGCATCCGGCGATGGGATCATTTACGCATGTGCCGTCGTCACAGGTGTCTTCCGTGCACGCGTCGTCGTCAGCACAATCGTCGACAGTGTTGCAGCAGCCGGGGATGTCGTCCGCGGTACAATCACCATTGTCGCACGAGTCAATCGTGCATTTGTCGCCATCGTCGCACAGCGGGGCCTTGACGCATACTCCGCCGTCACAACTGTTGACCGTGCAGGAATCACCGTCGTCGCAGTCGTCGTCGGTCTCGCAGCAGTCGTCGCCAACCGGTTCCTGGACGCACGTGTTGTCCTGGCAACTGCCGAGGGTGCAGTCGCTGTCATCGACACAGTCGTCATCCGATTCGCAGCAATCCGGAATTTCAGCGTTGACGCAGATGTCGTTGATGCAGGCGTCGGTCGTGCAAATATCCTGGTCATCGCAGTCGACGTCATCAAGAACACAGACATTGTCGACACACGTATTGATCGTGCAGCCGTCGTTGTCGTCGCAGTCGCCATCACTTTCGCAACAGCCGTCGATGGCGTCGTTCGAGCACACGTTGTCAGTGCACGAGTCTTCCGTGCACGGCTGCTCGTCATCGCAGTCGTCGTCGGCGATGCAGCAGTCGGGGATGTCGGCATTGTCGCAGACGTTGTCGGTACAGGTATCGGCCGTGCACGCGTCGCCGTCAGCGCATTCGCCGTCGGTGGTGCAGCACTCGGGAATCTCGGCGTTGTCACACGTATTGTCGGTACACGTGTCAGTCGTGCAGTCGTCGCTGTCGTCACAATCACCGTCGGCGGTGCAGCAGCCATCGATGGCGTTGTTCTCGCAGGTCATGCTGGTGCACACGTCGTCGGTGCACGGATCCATGTCATCACAGTCGCCATGCGTCTCGCAGCAGCCTTCGATCGGCTGATTGCTGCATGTGTTATTGCCGAGGCATGAGTCTGTCGTGCAGGCCTCGCCATCGTCGCATTGCGCATCGTCATCGCAGCAACCCTGGATGTCGACGGTCACGCACACATTCTCGTCGCACGTGTTTTGCGTACAGTCATCACCATCATCGCATTCGTCGTGCGTGGTGCAGCAGTCGTCGATCGGCGGGTTCGAGCAGGTGCAATCACAGATGTCGTCCGTGCACGGATCCATATCGTCGCAGTCCCCGTCGGACTCGCAATCGCAGCTGCCACTCGTGCACAGGAATTCGACGCAGGTCTCCCCGTCACCGGAGCAATCGTTGTCGTTCGAGCACAGCTCTTTACCCAGCATGTCCACGCACTCGTTCGGGGCGCAGTCGCCACAAGACCGCTCGATGGCGAAGAGAAAGATGCTCTGATTGGCAGCGATGTTGTCCTGGTCACTCGAGTCTACGGTGATGCTGATCGGGTTCATCTCGATGACCACGAAGACGCCGGCCGCACCCTGAACCCGTCCCAGGCACCAGTCGGTTTTGCTGAAGTGAACGGTGTAATCACCATCCGGCACGTCCTCGAATACCCAGAGTCCCGATGCGCCTGCGGTGAGGGTCATGCGCGGGGCAGCCAGACTGGCCCCATCGAGAATCACATCCGCATCGACGAGGCCAGAAAACAACGGCCCGGCCGGATCCGTGAAGACCAGGCCACCAATTTTTTGCTGGGCGCTCGCTCCAGCGGTCGTCGCCAGGGTCAAGGCAATGGTGTACATCAAGAGGCGTGGCTTGAAATTCATGATCAACAAACTCCCTATTGTTCTGGTGCTGCGCAGTAACGATCTGGACAACGGCGAGCAGGGGCCGTGCGCGAACTTCACAGTTTATCGGCGGTGTTCCGAAACAACCCCTATTGTCAAAACAGACCGGTAAACAATCTCTCCCTCGGACCGTCGCGGGGCAGTTATCCTACTCGGTCATTCGCTTTGTCACAATGGGTTGGGGCGCAAGACTCATAAAAAACAAGTCAGGCTTTATGAGGCGCGTATCCTGCCGCGAAGAAACAACTTATGGAACCCGTTCTCGCGGGTTGCCGGGGGGCGCGCGGGTGGGCACATCGATCGGGCACGGAGTCCGCAAAACGGAAGTCGGCTCGCAGTTCCATGGGCCGACCGAATCAGCAACTGGGACTCGCGGTCAATCCCTTCGTGTGCATCCCGGGCCGCAGCCAGTGACGATGGGCTGCATCTCGGGTGGGCCCCGGAGGGTGGTTGTCGTAACGTCTTGGCTGGCAGGGCTCGTGTGGGCCCAAGGTCATGTGGTGGTCACGCCGAGCCGATATGACTTGTGCAGCGGCGCAACCCGGCCGTTACAATGCAGGGAGCATCACGCCAGTGACGGGGGTCACTTGAAAGGAACCAAGATTATGAAAGCGCGGAAATCCATTTGGAGTCTCATGGTCGCCTCGAGCATGGGCGGGATGCTGTTTCAGGACGGGTGCACGGCCCTGACTGGTACGCTGATCTCGGCTCTGGACGAGTGTGCCGGGACCGGAACCATTTCCGAGGATCAGTTCGACGACCTGGGGTTCTTCGACCAGTTGGGCTACGAAGAAAACTCCTGCGGGCGGTTTGGGCCCCGGGAGGACATCCTGGGCGACCTGTTCTAGTCGCTTCCGGGATTGCACATGAGCTGCTGCGGCGGGCAGCCACTGTATATTGACACCGCACCAGGGGCTGTCCGCATCGGGCAGCCCCTGGTGTTTGTTCAGGCTCTGTCTGCACACGACGGCCTGGCAAGATCGGGCGAGGCGTTTGCGGCCGCAGGGCCGAAATGGCCGCAGGCGTATCATACGCTGAGGACCATTTCGGGCTGAGAACGCAGAGGAAGCAAGCGTCGCAGCCGATCGTCGCTGGCGGAGTCTTCAGGCACAGCCTAGTCCATGCGTGGGCTGCTTGCGTCCATCACAGAGTTTTCGTCTACATCCACTCCCAGTAAGATGAAGGCTTGAATGGCCTGCTGTCATTTCGTCGGCTGCCGAGCACGTTGGGGCGAAACTCAATCATCGCGCGCCGGTGTGTCTGGTCATGCCTGGTTCTGACCGGTCTGGGCGCATCCACGGTCCAGGGGCAGCGTCTGCACGTCCATACCTATTCCGAGGCGGATGGTCTGGGGAGCACCACGGTCAAAGGGATCGCGCAAGCGCCGGACGGCCTGATGTGGTTCGCGACCCGGGCGGGCATCACGTCCTATGATGGTTTTCGTTTTCACAACTACCTGATCAAGGATGGGTTGCCGCAGGCCGACCATGGCATGCTGTGTGTCGACGGCCGCGGAACGCTGTGGGCGATCTCTACGACCACGCCCGTCCGGGCATCCTACTTTGATGGGCAGCGTTGGATTGCCGTCGCGTCGGCGCGCGGCCGGCAGCCAGGTGATCTGATCACCGGTGCCGTCTTGCTGCCTGACAACGACGAACTTCTCGTCGCGACGAATTCAGGTGAGCTCCTCATGTTCAACGGCGAAGCATGGTGCACGGTCCTGCCAGCCTCGTCCGTGCTCAAACCCAGTGATCTGGATACCACGCCGTATGGCGTGCTGATGTCGACCAATCGAGGACTCATTGAAGTCGACCCGCATTCCATTGAGACACCAATTTCCACATCGTCCATGTCGCCACCCGGGCCGGTGTGGGGCGTCGGACCGCGCGAAAACGGTGACGGCCTCTGGATCGTTGGACCCGGGTGGATTGCGTTGTCTGACGGCGAGGCGGCCGATCTGGTCATCAGCGACCAGGATATGGCATGTACTCCGGAGACGGGCCCGTTTCACGTCGTTGCGGATGGGGTCGGTGGCGTGCTGTTCGGGAATCCGTCGTGCCTCTATCGATTCAGCTTTCCCAGGGGACTGCAGGACCTTGGACTGCCCTCCGGCGTGGCCGCGGCCAGCGCCACGTCGATCCATCGGGATCGTGAAGGGCATGTGTGGGTTGCGAGCGACCGCGGGTTGAGCAAGATCGTTGACTGGCGGTTCATCAGCTACGACGCCCGACACGGACTGTACGCTGATGAGGTCACTGCGGTACTCCAGCGCCGCAGCGGCGAAATGGTCCTGGGCAGTACCGGCGGCCTGACGCTGTTGGGAGCGCAGTGGGCCACGAGGATTCACCTTGCCGACCACCACCAGCTTGGTCGGGTCCTGGATCTCGCTGAGGCGGAGGACGGTCGAATCCTTGCAGCGGTGCATTCCTCGGGCCTGGCGACTATCGGCGCAGCGGGCGAGGTACAGTGGCATGCGGATCCCGCTTTCGAGGATGTTCAGGTCAGCGCTGTGTTGTTCGATCAGCTGGATACGCTGTGGGTCAGCACGAACCACAGCATCTGGAAGCAGACGCCGACCGGGTTCGTCTCCATGAAACGGTCCGAGGACGACCGTGTTCCGATCGCCGGAGCGCGCAGGCTGTACCTTGGGCCGCGTGGCCACGTGTATGCGGCAACATGCAGTCAAGGGCTGTTCCGGTTCGACGCAGACGTAACACATCAATGGCGCGCGGACAGCGCGCCGGCGAACAATGTCTTCGCGATTTGTGAGACGCGTGCCGGACGCGTGTACGTCGGAACGGTGGTGGGGCTGTACGAAGTGGTAGAGGATCGCCTGATCAAGGCGGCAGGCATGCAGGATATAGAACGGCCGGTGTATTTCATTTCCGAGGATGACCTCGAGCGGTTGTGGATCGGTACGGATTACGGTGTTTTTCGCTGGGACGGCAAGACCATGGTGCACTTCGGCACTTCGGACGGCTTGATCGGCACCGAGACGAACCGGGCCACCGGCCTGTTCGACGACCGCGGCCACCTGTGGATCGGAACGGATCGCGGTGTGACGGTTTATCGCCCGGAATACGACAATCTCTATTCCTGCAATCCCGAGATCCAACTGGTCGACCTCGAGGCTGCTGGCCGAAGGCGGATGTGGTCGGATGAACTGAGCCTGAATCACGATGAGAACTCGGTTTCGTTTGGCTTTCGCGTGGTGACTTTCGGTGACGAACGTCGGGTACGCGTACGCACGTGGCTGGAAGGCATCGAGGACGACTGGGGCGCTTATGAAGCATCACCGACTCGCGAAATACGGCACACGCACCTGCCCCCGGGGCGGTACCGATTGCACCTTCAAGCCATGTCCGTAGGTGGGCAGACGAGTCCGCCGTGCACGTCACCATGGTTCACGATTCGGCCGCCGCTGTGGACCCACCCGGGTTTCGTCGTTCTGGTTGCCCTGGCAGCGATCGCGCTGTTCTACTCGCTGATCGCGTCAGTGCTGAGTCGCCGCTATGCCCGACGCCTGCGCGAAGAAGTGCGGTTGCGTACAGCGGAGCTGCATGAATCCGAGACCAAACGTCAGCGTATGGAGCAGGAGCAGGCCAGGTCCGAGCGTCTCGAGGCGCTGGGCATTCTTGCCGGTGGCATTGCCCACGATTTCAACAACCTTCTGACCGTGATGATGGGCAACCTCTCGGCGATCGAGCAGCGTGCGGATTTCGATCGCATGGCGCAATCGTGTGTCAACGACGCATTGCTGGCCACCGAACGCGCGCGCGGGCTGACCCGGCAACTTCTGACCTTCGCCAAGGGGGGCGCGCCCGTCCGCAAAGCGGCGGCGATTGCGGAGGTCATCCGTGAGAATGTCGAGTTCTCGTTGCGCGGGTCCAATTTGCATTGCGAGTTCGACTTGCCCGACGATCTATGGTTCGTCGAGATCGACGGCAGCCAGATCAGCCAGGTCCTCAACAATCTGCTGATCAATGCCCGTCAGGCGATGCCGGGAGGTGGTGTCGTAAACCTGCGGGCGCGTAATCTCGAACACGGACCTGCGTTTCTGGAGCCCGGACGTTATGTGGCGGTCGAGATCGAAGATCACGGTACCGGCATCGCTCCGGATCAACTCGGTCGTGTGTTCGATCCGTACTACTCGACGAAGGAACAAGGGTCGGGCCTGGGGTTGGCCATCGCCTTTTCGATCATCGAGAAACACCTGGGGCGCCTGGTCGTGGACTCGGTCCTCGGCGTGGGGTCGGTGTTCAGGTTCTACCTTCCGGCGTGCACAAGCGGGCCGGAAACTCCGATTCCGCAGCGTGCCCCGGCAACAGTCCGCTGTCATGGCCGCATCCTGGTGATGGATGACGACATCGCCGTGCGGGATGTCGTGGCCATGTCACTCTCTCGTATGGGGTACGATGTGGATGGGGCCACGTGTGGAGATGACGCCATTGCGCAATACCGTGATGCCCTCGGCCGCGCCGAGCCTTATGACGTCGTGGTTCTTGATCTGACCATTCGTGGGGGCATGGGCGGGCTCGAAGCCGTACGTGAATTGCGCACCATCGATCCCGACGTGAGAGCCATCGCAGCGAGCGGCTATTCAGAAGACATGGTCATGGCCGATGCTGTGTCCTTCGGGTTCTGTGGCCAGATTGCCAAACCGTTTCGACCGCTGGAACTCGCCGAGGTCGTCGACCGGGTCATGGATGGGCGCGAACCCGTTGGAGTCGACGAGAGGAACGATCAGGACCCATTCACAGTGGATCACGAATGACCGGGCACCGCTCCATGACCCGCCTGGCCCGTCTGGCCGTTGCCGCGGTGATCGGGGGGTGTCCAGCGGTTGTTGTCGGGCAGCACTATCACATTCGATCCTACACGGAAACCCGAGGCCTGCCGAGCTATACCGTTCGCTCCATCGTCCAGACGCGCGATGGGACCATGTGGTTTGGCACGCGGGCGGGCGTGGTGTCCTACGACGGCGCGCGGTGGCAAGTCTATCAAGGTCAGGCCGGGCTTCCCGCGGGCGGGGCCTTGCTGACGCTGGATCACGAGGGGACGTTGTGGGCGGTTGCGCACGTCGCACCCTTGTGTGCATGGCGGCTCGTTGGCGGCACGTGGAAGAAATACTCCGACATGGCGGGAGGGGAAGGGGATGTCCGCGTGTTGGCGGTCCAGCATCTGCCACAACATGTTCCGGGAACGTTACTGGCGCGAACCGATGCCGGACGACTCTACGTCCTCGAGGGCAAGACCTGGCACGCGGTTGACTTCGAAAGCACAATCTCGTCACCCATCCGTGCTGTTGTTCGTCTGCGGGAAGACGTCTTCATTGTGACCAGCCGACAGGTTCTACGCTGGCATGGACGCGCCATACCGCCTGAAGTCATTCTCGAGGTCGCATCCAACGAGCTCCTGGGTGCCGCCGAGGACGCGGTCGCCAGCAAACTGTGGTTGATCGGGCGTCATGGAATCGGCCATATTTCAAACGGGGAATTCGAAATCGTTCAGCCGTTTGAAGTACGCGTGCCGGGTGTGCAACTCGACTTCAGCGCGTTGTGCACGCTGAATGGCCGGTTGTATTTTGGCGAATCGTCCCGCCTGTATATGTGGCTGCCGGGTGAACCGGTCAGGACGCTGGGCATGAACAATGGTCTGGTCTCTGACGGTACGCTCAGCCTGTTCGAAGACCGCGAGGGCGTCGTGTGGATCGGCAGTTACCGTGGACTGAGCAAGCTGATCAACCATCGTTTCACCAGCTACGATCAGCGCAGCGGTCTGCTGACCGATGAGGTGTCCGTCGTGTATCAGCGCCGCGCGGGTCAGATGGTCGTGGGCGGCCCGACTGGTCTGACCTACATGTCGGATCCGCCCGCGCCACAGAGACTGGCCGACCATCCGGAACATGGACGCGTTATGGACATCGCGGAGGATGATTCAGGGGCGCTGTGGGTCGCGTTGAACTGGCGCGGTCTTGCGCGGATCGATCTGCACCGTGACGTGGAATGGTTTGGCCCCGGGAATGGCCTGCCGGATGTCGTGACGTCCGTGGCAATCCACGAGGGCCGCGTGTGGGTTGGTACCGGGGCAGGGCTCTTCGTACAGGAGGACACGAACCGTTTCAGTCGTCTCACCGGCATTCCTGCGGTCTATGTCCGCCGCGCGGTCGTCGATCCGTCCGGCGGCGTCTACGTCACGACGGGGGCGGAGGGTGTGTTTCACGTTCGGGAACAGAAGGTGACACACTTCGCCCATTCGTCCAATCCTGACGCCAACAACACCTATGCTGTGTGCGTCGACCCGCGGGGCACGATATGGGTCGGAACGCGGGCCGGTCTGTTCAAATTGAGTGATCACGGCATCGTTGCCGTGGGTTCGGATGATCCCACCATCGATCGTCCGACGTATTCGCTCGTGATGGATGCCCGTGAACGATTGTGGTGTGGTACGGACCGTGGTGTGCGCGTGTGGGATGGCGAGGTATTGCGGGCCTTTTCCGTGGAAGACGGTCTGATCGGCGCCGAATGCAATCGCGCTGCCGCGGTGTGTGCCCGAGACGGAACCGTGTGGATCGGAACCGAGCGCGGACTGTCGGTCTTCGATCCACGCCAGGACAGCCAGCCGGCGTCGCCGCCCCTTGTGGATATCATTGGTGTCGATGCCGGTGGTCAGCACTTTTCGATGCAGGAAAACATCGAGATCGAGCACGACCACAATGCACTCACGTTCGATATCCGGGCCGTGTCGTTCGTTGACGAGCGTGCAGTGCGCATTCGAACGAAACTCGAAGGGCTCGAACACGCCTGGGGTGCATATGCTCCGCTGCCCGCGCGGCTTGTGCAGTTCCCATATCTCCCACCAGGGTCCTATCGTCTGCACGCGCAGGCCTTGAGTGTCGAAGGCCTGAGCAGCGCAGTCAGCACTTCGCCATGGATCGTGATCAAGCAGCCGTTTTGGCGTGGATCGTGGTTCATGGCCGCGGTGGTCCTGGCCGGCTGTGTCCTCGTCTTCTCCGTGGGCATGGTGGTTTCGAAGCGCCGCCAGGCGGCACGGCTCGAGATGCTCGTGACCCAACGGACAGCTGATCTTCAGCAGTCTCGTGCGATCGCGACCACCGAGAAGGAACGACTGAGCGTGACTCTGGCGAGTATCCATGAAGGGGTGGCCTCGACGGACCAGGCGGGGGCCATCGTCATGTGGAACGAGGCCGCCGAACACCTCACCGGGACCGCGGCCACGGCCGCTTCAGGGCGTTCTCTATTGGACCTGCTTCCGTTCGAAGTCGATGGCGGCGCCCAGTGGCTATCCGATGTTCTGCAAGGGGCTGTGGCATCAGTCATGGGCACCTGTGATGCGTACGTCAATCAACAGGGACACACTCTTGTCATCGAGTTTTCCGCGGCCCCGTTGCGCGTGGGTCATGCGGTCCAGGGAGCCGTCGTTGCATTTCGCGACGTGACCGCCCGTCGTCGTCGCGATCAGGATCTGGCAACCTCAGAACGGTTGAATTCGCTGGGGGTTCTCGCGGGGGGTGTCGCGCACGATTTCAACAACCTGTTGACGGTCGTGATCGGCAGCCTGTCGATGATCGACAGGTCCACGACGCTCCCACAGGACGTCCGGGGACCATTGGATGATGCCCGCTCTGCTTCCGAGCGGGCCCGCAGCCTGTCCCAACGGCTGCTGACCTTCGCCCGAGGTGGAGCACCCCTGCGTCAAACGACGATGTTGAACGAGTTGGTTCGGCACCGCGTCGCGTCTTTTGATTGGACTGACGTTCGCTGTTCGATTGATCTACCTGATGACCTGTGGCCCGTCGACATAGACCCGGCTCAGATTGCCCAGGTCGTCAATAATCTGCTGCTCAATGCCTGCCAGGCCATGCCGGACGGGGGAGAGGTGCGGATCAGCGGCAGGAACCTGGAGACCGGCCCGCCGTTACTTCGTCCCGGGCGTTACGTCAGTGTGCGTGTTGCTGATGACGGTCCCGGCATCCCGCCGTCGGATATCGATCGGATTTTTGATCCCTTCTACACGACCGGTGCGGGGCACAGCGGGTTGGGACTGAGCGTGGCCTATTCGATCGCCGAGCGGCACGACGGACTACTGACCGTCGACGCGCCATCGGGGTCCGGAGCGACGTTCGAGATCATCCTGCCTGCTTCTCGCTCGAGCATCACGACGCCGGCAACCGAGCAGTCCGTCGAGACTGTCGCCCGGGGGACGCGCTTATTGCTGATGGACGATCACCCGGCCGTACGCCAGGTCGTGTCAGCGACACTGATCAGTCTCGGGTTCGAAGTGGAGAGCGCTGCGGATGGTCGCGAAGCCGTGGAGATGTACCGGCGGGCCTACGAATCCGATGCTCCGTTTGCGGCCGTGATTCTCGATTTGACCGTACGTGGAGGCATGGGCGGTGACGAGGCCACCGCACTGCTGCGCGAAATCGATCCCGATGTCCGTGCCATCGCGGCCAGCGGCTACGCCGAAGACCCGATCATGGCCAATGTGACGGCATATGGTTTCTGTGATCGGCTGGTCAAACCCTTCGGCGCCCCCGAGTTGTCCGAAGTACTCGGTCGAGTCCTGCGTCCTGACCGCTAGTCGGCCCTGATGAACGACTTGATGGTCACGTGGGCCTGACGGCCGGAAGTGATCTCGATGCGTCCTTGTGCCGGCGTGGGGAACAGGAATGTCCGCTGTGTCGGGTCGACCACGTCGCTCAACAACTCCACGCCGAAGGTGCCGCTGGCATCGGCGCTGGCCCGGTACACGAACGTAGCCAGATGCCCGGGGAGTGCCTCCGCGCCCGCATCGTCACGACCGACGATCACCTGCCCCGTTGCAATGTTGAACGCGGACCACTGGGCCACGGACTGCTCGTTGGGCCGCCGGCGCACGTCGCGAGGACTCCGCAGGGCCCGGGGATTGATCAGAATGTCGATCAGTTCAAGGGTTCCGGACGCACCTCCCGTTGTACCGAGGTGCAGCTGATAGCCGCGCAGATCCTCCAGGGTCGATGCCAGGACAACGTCGATTTCGATCAACTCGCCCGGCCGGGCGTGGGGCGATCGTGCGACGACGTCGATGATGCCGTGGCCCACGACGACTGGTTTGATGACCGGCTGGGGACCACCATCGAGCGGGCAACTGCATGCCGTGCTGTGATCGAACGCGTTGAGTGCGTGGAATGCGTCGTTGCCGTCGCACACGCCGTCCGGCTGGCATGAGCCAAACGGGCCCCCGGCATCGACATTGAAGGCCGCCGGTGCTGCATCTTCGCAGGGGTAGCCGGTGGTCTGGTCTGCTGCAACGTTGGCAAAGCAATTCAGTGCATGGAAGCGGTCGTTGCCGTCGGCCGTGATATCGGGCAGGCATGACCCAAACTGACCGCCCATGTCGGCGAACGGAATGGCCGTGCCACTGCATGCACCGTCGGAACAGCTCCACCACATGCAGGCGTCATCACGGATGCCATCGATGTTGTTGTCGGCGCAATCGTCCACGGTTGCGCAAGTGCAGCCTTCGGCCACGTCGGGGCATGTGCCGCCCGCGCCGGGAACCGGGACTGGGCGCCCGACGCCATCGTTCCACAGGTAGTCGATCTCCGAATAAGACAAACCGCGGCTCCAGAAGGCAACCTCATCGACGTGGCCATTGAACGGCAATGACCCGTCGGCACCGGCGCCGAACATCAGGCCGGTGGCGACATCGTTCAGGGCGTCGGTGGAATCGTGCTTGTCGCGGATACCGACTGGCACACCGTCGAAGAAGATCATCGTCGAATCGACCTCTTCGCCCGCAGCCATGCGTCGAACGACGATATGGTGCCATTGATCAGTGGCAATATCGATCGATGGACCATTCAAGCCGCTCAGCACGCCGATCGGGGGTGCGTTGAAGAACACCAGGTTCGAGACCACTGACAACACCCAGCCATCGGGTCCGTCGGACTTGCCCAGGATCGTTTGATCGCCCGTCGTGTCGGCGAACTTGATCCACGCTTGGATGGTGAAGGGATCCTCGCCCGGATCGAGCGTGTCGTCGTCCACGGTGCGGAATGCCAGCTGCGTTCCCTGCCCGTTGAACTCGGCGGCGGAGCAGGAAATGCCGTTTGCCGTGAAGCATGTGCCGCCGCTGAAGGACAGATCGAGACCCGCACCGCTGGCGTCCGAACCATCACCGTCGAATGGCCAATAGGCTTCGAGTCCTGTGGTCAACGATGGGCATTGCGTCGAGCTCGCGCACGCCGTGCCGGGGGGACCGTAGAGGTGCGCCATGCCTGCGGCGTCGCCTGAACTCAAGTGGTTGCGCTGTCCGATGCCGAACTGCCAGCTTTCGTTGGGGGGCAGGACGGTGATCGTCGTGCACGTCGACGGGCAGGCACAGTCTGCAAACGAGCATTGACCGTAGTGCATCACTGAATCGAAATCGTACGGTCCGAATGTGCCCGCCTGCCCGACGATAGAGAAATTGCCAGAGGTACCGCTCTCCATGTTCTCGGGGTGGACCTCGATGAACTGATGGCGATCAGGGCGTTGTTGTTCGTGCCACAAGCCCAGCGCATGTCCCAGTTCATGCGCGATGATGAACTTCCAGCTCCAGCTGATCATGTTCAAGACCTGGCCTCCGCTGTTCATGCCGACGGCCGAACTGTTCGAACTGCCGCTCTGGATGTGGACGTAGTTGTCGTGGTCGGTACGCGGAATGAAGCGGACGTTTGCTACCGCTTCCCACTCAGCCATCGCATCCAGCGTTCGATTGCGATTGAGTCCCGAAACGTTGTCGTCGAACTCGAACGGAACGATGCCGCCGGTCCACAGGTCTGTATCAAAGGTAGAACTGTCGACGTTGGGATTGAAGAAGTCGAGCGGAACGATCTCGTCGCCGTCGATGATCATGAACCCTTCGGGGATCTCGGGTTCGGCGCCGGAAGTCGGACTAAGCGGCGCACACAACAGGCCGATGAACAAGAGACGGTGCATAGTTGTTTCCTGGGAGGTCAAACCACATTTTCAGAATAGAGCTTCGTTCGAAGCTCCAGGTACAGGTGCAGCGGCAGGAAAGGCACGTCCATCATAGATGTGCTGGTCGCGTGGAGCAACGATCAAGTTGCTGGAAGCAATCCTTCCGGCATGGCCACGGCGATGACCTGGCCACGCGCCGTGGTGCTTCCCGCGGCGGTTACGGTGATGTCGACCACGACCTTGCGCACGCTGATGTCCGTGACGGCACCACGGATTTCGAGCTCGACACCGAGAGGCGTCGGTTTGAGGTAGTCAACGTGGAGCGCTGCCGTGACGAAGCGCAACGGTGGGGGGCTGCCCAGCGGGCGTCCTGCAGCACGGTAGGCGGCGGCCGATGCAGTCCCCGTCCCGTGGCAGTCGATCAGCGACGCGATCAGGCCGCCATAGACGTAGCCCGGGATGGCCACGTGCTCAGGCCGTGGCATGAACCGTGCAACCGATTCGTCGCCGTCCCACCGGCTCTGGACGTGCAGTCCTGCCGCGTTCAGTCGGCCGCACCCGTAGCAGTGGGCCAGGTCGTCGGGGTAGACATCCTGAAATGCGGTGGTCTCGTCACACATGGCGGGCAGGATACCCGCTGGAGTTGTCGAAGTCGAAGCATTCCCGACGAGCCCGGTGTGCTGTGTGCGGTCGAGGGTCGGCGGTCGCCCGCCGTACGGCGGCAGAAGCGTGTCCAGCGCCACGCGGCGTGGGGACAAGACGGCAATCAGGGCTGCGACGTGGGTGTCGTGCGCGACCAGGCCCACGTGGGCGCGTAACTCGACAGTCGGTGGGTCGTCGATCCCGTCGGGGTGAGGATGTCGAGCTTCTGCGACAGCACAACATTGTTGAACAGTGCCCAGGTGAGTTCGATGTCAGTGAGCGGGCCCGGCGCCGTGTAGCGCAAACGCAATCGTACCCGCCCAGTCCAGGCGCTGAGTCGCTCGGAGGCGCCAACGTCCACCGGGCCACCGAGGGCTTCGAATGTGAGTGCGATGACGTCGGGCTCACGCGGCGACCCGTTCAGTGCGATGACGAGACGTTCGCGCACGAGGGCACGGAGCACGGGCGCGATGTGGGATCGTGCTGCGCTATCGACGAAGTCCGGGTCCGGTCGTCGGATGGGCAGCCATGTTTCGAGGATCGGTAGCGGCATGAGTAACTCGATGTCGACTGAGGCCGCGCCGGTTGTCAGGGTTGCGTGGATACCATTGAAGGCAGCGGGGCCGATGGGCGCGGTCGTGCCGTCCCAGTCGAAAGCGACGGTTTCGAAATTGCCACCATTGGTCAACCGCATCGTCGTACGCTCGGCGTGATGGGCCTGGGTCAGCGTTGCGCTGATGTTGAACGGTACGAAGCGAGTCGATCGGCCGAAGAGCTGCTGAAAAGTCAGATGACTCGGAGCCGGCGCCGTCGCGTAATGGATCGTGTGAGTCAGCCGTGTCCGGCTCAGGTCACGGATTGACCGTGGCGCCAGCCCGAAATCCGCGGGCTCCATCGAGTGCACCCGCCCGATGATTCGCACTCCGCACGCGTCGCGCACGACGAAATCCGCCAGGATCATGTCGCTATAGCGTCGGGCGAGATCACGCAGTTGTGCCGCCGATACCTGGTCGGATGCATCGGGCCGCACGTCGAAGAAATGCAGAAAGTCTTCGGCCGAGGTGAATAGTCGGACTGTGGTCAACGTTCGACCTACGTTGATTTCCGCTGCACCCAGCGCGATCGGGTGGGCCGGTGCGGCCGTTCCCGCCGCCAGGATCACGACGACGGCACAGGCCACAGCCCACGATCGACTGGCCTGATCCGGCTGCGCCTCGCAACCTGCATTCTTCAGGGATGGCCTAGTTGGCTGCATGGACATCGATTTCCGTAAAGAAGGTTCCTTCGCCCATGTCCTCGGCGATCCACAACAGGTAGCGGTATGGCCCCAGTCGACCGCTCGGTGCCGTGATGCGTGAACCGTGGGGCTGGCCGTCGCCCAGGTCGCGGCTGTCGACGACGGCAATCAGTTGCCAGGGGCTCTCCGCCAATCGATCGAACGTCGTGTCCGGGATGGTGTCCCCGTTCGCGCCCCACAAGGAAAAGTACTGTGGCGCGCGATTGGCGCGATGCCACGAGTACGTATGCACTGCATCCAGGGGCGTGCTGCGCTGCAAATCGACAAAGAAGCGGCCCGCGCTGTCAAAAAAAACCACATTGTTCAAGTCGTCGTCGTGCGCGGCGACAGCCCCATCCGTGAGCCTCGGCAGGCGCCCATCGACTGCTCCCGAGCGCGGATGCGGCGTGCACGTTCCAGCAAGATCGTCGTACTTGAACACGATCCCGTGGGCTCCTGACGAATCGATGTCATCGGTGGTGGTGGGCGGCCCCATGGACAGTTGTCCAAATGTGGGTTGACGATCGATTTCGACTGTGCCGACCTGCTTCATTCCTTCGAAGATTGGCGGAGGGTAAGCGTGACGCAATGCGATCGGAGCGCGACCGGTGAAATCGTCGTACAGCGGGGCTGCAGCGTGAACGTCATCGTGGGTCTGACGGCCGGCGCTCGCCGCCATGACGATGATCCGTTCGTCGTCCGGAAGCTCAAGCGTAGTGGTTCCGGCTGGAATGTCGAACGCGTACTTGAACAGATAGCTGAATTTGTACGCCTCGTTACCCGCGGTCGGGTGATGGCGATGCGTGCTGAACCACGCGATGTTGTCGCGTTTGATATACCCCGTGTCGAAGCTCACGACCTTACCGCGGCACGAGAAATCGACCTCGGCGAACGGGCGATCCCACACGCGGTTGTCGAATTGCCCGACGAAACCCGTCCATCGTTGAATGGCCCGCGTTTCGATCTGATCTCCGAGGCGGAATCGCCCAACGCAATCTTCGGTCGCCGCCGCCAGCACATAGAGTCGCTCATATCCAGTGGGGAGATCGATCTGTTGGCCACGGCAGCGCACCGCCTGCAGATGGCCAGCGAATGTGCTGCCCAACTCGAAGACGATGCTCTCGCTCGTGACCTGCGCCGGGAGCATCTCCGCGGGCAACGAACGGCCATCCACGTCCATGGCGCCGGCGCTCCGATCGGTGTCGCGTGAGACGACATCCGCGTTGAACGGCAATTCGATGGTCGTGCATTCGGGAGCGGGGACAGTCACCGGACGATCACTGAAACGAACGGCAAAGCTGCGCGGGCTGTGCGGACTCAACGCGGTCCGCAAGCGCCCCCCAACCACCTTGGCCCGGTCGATGCGTCGTTCTTGTCCATCCACCTCCCAGGCCTCGACGATTTGTGTCGCCAGGGCGACTTCGATGCCGTCGGCCGGTTGTCCCCACAGCTCTTGAAGTCGCAGTATGACGCAGTCGTCGTTCTCTGCACGCTTCATCGCGCGCAGGTCAACCTGCGGGCTATTCAACACAACGAAAGACAGCTGTGGGCCAAGCGCGCCGGTGTGCTGGGTCGTTTGAAATGCCGTCAGGGGCTGGTTGAGTCTCCGGGCCTGCCATTCACTGCGCCCCGCACGCCAATCGCCCGCGTGCCCGTAGAGACCATACAGAATGTCATGGCGTCCCCAATCCTGACTGTGCTGATCCATGTAGCCGCCGCGTACGCCCGGCGTGAACAGCAGTGTCAAACGCATGACGTCATCGGCGGGCTTGTCGGAGCCGTACTTCGAATCCTCGAGGATCGAAACACCGTAGTCACCCGTGTGATTCGTGAGGTCGAACCACTGATGCGAGGGCACCTCGTACTTGGTGGGCTCGTTGTTGGCACGTTGTATCGTACCCATCTCCCAGTTGTATGTTGCTTTCGGATTGGACACGGTCAGGGGGAAGGCGGCGCGCAACGCACACTCGGCCGATTGCCAGTCAATGTGGGTTGCGAATTCGACGCGACTGCCGGCATCGCCCGCTGCGAGACGAATGACCTGGGTGATCACGGAGTTTCGCGCCGTACGAGTGATCTCGATGGCGCTGCGAACAGGGCCGTGTTCGACAATGCGGACGCGTGGCGGCCCATCGACGACGCCAAGTAATGGGCGCTGACGGTCGGCCCAATCCATGTTCCACGCTGGCCAGGCCTGCGGTTTCTCATAAGTGAATTCGAGTTGTGCGGGACGACTCAGCAGTTCACGGTCACCGGCGGTGCGGTCAATGATACTCGCAACATCACCGGCATCATCGAGCGTCACACGATAGTGGGCGTTCTCGATAGCACGTTCGCTCACGGTCAAGAGGCCGGGGTCGGGCGGTGGTTGTGTCGCGGATCGCACATCGAAAACCGACAGACTCACCGAGGGCACACGAGCGAGGAACAGGATCCGCAATGCGTGATCGAGGCGTTCTAGGACTTGTGTCGCGACTGGGCGTCCAAATGGGTCATAGACTCGAATGTGTTCAGGGACGTCGCCATCATAGCGCACGGTGGCCTCGACGACGTCCTCGCGTTCGGTGGCCAGCGCGTTGTACACGACCAGCGGAATACCGCGTGTTGCGGTATGCAGCCCCTGGGCGACACCCCCGACTGAGTCCTCGAGAACCGCGGCGAAACCATTGAGGGCGACGATTTCGTCATTCCAGGAATACTCATACGCGCGGGGTAGACTGGTGCCCGGCAGGATGTCATGCATCTGGTTGGCCAGGGTGCGGACCCATGCACGGTTGAGCTTGTCCTGCGGATAAGGCGCCCCGCCCAGCCAATCGGCCATGACGGCCGCACGTTCTGCAGCGTCGGCCAACTGCTCGTTCTTGCGGTTCCACCGCTTCATGTAGGACTGTGAAGTCAGGGTGCCGGCGGAGTGTTCGGTGAGCAACATGTCACCCCGGTAGCGCGGCAGGCTGGCCACCTGCTCCGGTGTCAGGTCCTTGTACATCTGATCCGACGACACGAGGGCCACGGTGATCTGGCTGTCCGGGTGGCCCATACTGTCGAGGTAGTTGGCGATGTCTTGCTCGCGGGGTGCTCCCCCTTGATCGCCGACACCATAGTAATGATAGTCGGCCCACACGCCATATTGTTCGCCATTGGCATGGATCCGGGCGATCCAGTCCGCATTGAGGTCCACTCGGCCGTCGATGCCGCCGGTATATGGCCCGGGGTCAAGGGCAGCAACGACGCCGCGGCCGTCAAGGCCTTCCCATACGCCGATCTTGAACGGGATACCAACTGCCGATCCCCAGGTCAGTTTTTGTGTCGAGAAACCCTTCAGGCCGCAGTGAGCCCAGATGGAAGGCATCGAAGCCGGAAAACCGAAACAATCCGGCAACATGAAATCGACGCTTTCTTTGCCGAATTCCTTGCGGAAGTAGTTGTTGCCATAGAGCACTTGGCGCACGATCGACTCGGCGGACGGCACATTGACATCACCCTCGTCAACCGAGGATCCGGAAACGAACCACCGGCCGTCAGCGATGTACCGTTTCAGCTGTTCGTACTTTTCGGGATAGTACTCCTTCATCATCTCGTAACGAACTGATCCCGTGAAGTTGAAGACGTACCCTGGATATTTCTCGAAGCGCGCGAAGTTGTCATCCAGGGTCGCTGCGATGTAGCGATCGATCGTCGTCGAGAAATCCCAGCGCCATTGCGTGTCGAGATGTGCGTAACCGACGCAGTACAGTACCTTGTCTTTCGACAGGTCGTAACGCGGAACGTCGGCAGGTGCGGGCCAACTCGGCCCCAGAACGATTAGACACTGCAGGATCAATGCGTGCATTTCGTGTGCTCCTTGCTCATTTCGAGAGGGCACATTGTCCTGCAAAGGCGGGTTCCAGGAAAGGGGCGTCAATCTGGGTGCAATGACCTTTTCGCAGCGCTCCGAATGCGACTCGCCCGTTCAGTGATCCGTACGGTGGCCGGTGTCGTGGTCACCACGATATTCTTCGCCGGTGTTGCACTGAAGAGGAACGTGCGTTGTTGTGGATCCGTGTGATCGGCCAGCACGTCGATGACAAAGTGTCCGACGGCATCCGGACTGGCTTCGAAGGTGAACGTGGCCAGGTAGTGCGGTGTCTGCAGTGTGCCCGTGCTCACGCCGACCAGCATCTGGCCGCGGGGGACGTTGAAGGCGACCCAGGGTGAGCTCACGTCTGGGCCACGCCGCTCGAGGAGGGTCGGATCCACGGCGATATCGACCACGGCGAGGCGGCCGGCTTGTCCTCCGGAAGCGCCCACGTGCAGCTGATAGCCCCGTAGTGCCTGCGGCGTCGCTAGCAAGTAGATGTCTACGAGCACCTGTTCGCCGGGGTGGATTTCCGTGTTGCGCAGGCGGGTCTCGAGTCCTGCGGTCCCGCCCGATAGCGGCATGATGCTTGGGGAGGGGCCGCCATCCAGTGGACAGGTGCACGGCGATACCCGGCCGAATGCTTCGAGGGCATGGAACGCATCATGGCCATCGCACAAGCCATCGGGGATGCAGCTGCCCAGCGCACCGCCCAAGTCGATATTGAGTGCGTTCGGCGGGTCGATTGCGCAGGGATAAGGCATGCCGTCGACATCATTTGCAAAGCAGTTCAGTGCATGGAAATGATCGTTGCCATCGGGTACCCCGTCCACCGGGCATGCACCGAGCGCGCCGCCCACGTCGCCGAAGTGAACATTCGTATCCACGCATGTCCCGGATTCGCAGGTCCACCACACACACCCATCGTCGCGAATGCCGTCGCCATTCGCGTCGGCACACGCTCTGAAATCGAAGCACTCACAACCATCGATGATGCCGTTGCCATTGGTATCGAGAGCGGCGTCCTGTGCAATGTCGCAGGCGTCCGGGCTGAGATTGAAGTTGCAATCCGGCTCCCTGCCGTAGGGCACGATGTCGAGGCGGTCGAAAACTCCGTTGTTGTTGCAGTCGATGTCACATTCATCCGGGATACGGTTCCCGTTGGCGTCCCCGCCTTGCGCGACGTCACAGCTGTCGGGGAGGTGATTGAGGTTGCAGTCGTCCGTCCAGCCAGGCAGAAACACGAAGCCAGTGGGAAACTGCAGGCCGTGATCGTTCCCGCCGATATGCGAGCGGACGAAAAACCCGGTGGTCATGTCGAACTCGAATATCTGGATACGGGGCTCTTAAACCG
>CALODL010000031.1:0-17520 GCA_942492115.1 uncultured Planctomycetota bacterium | reverse complement strand
CGCCAATCGCCCGGCGACTCAACCCCTCCGGCGCGGGTACCGGGCGGGACTCCCGGACCTGTGTTTCACAGGCGCCCTTGTCGGGCTGGGAGGTGCGTATTATTATACCGATCTTCGGAGGTGTAAATGGCCCAGTCTGTGGAACCGTGGCTGCTCGAGATTCTGGTGTGCCCGGAGTCAAAAGCAAAGCTGCTCCAAGTCGGTGACTGGCTATATTCAACGGATCCCGCGACGCGACGTCGGTTTGCCATCAAAGAGGGGATCCCCAACATGTTGTTGGATGAATCTGAGGTCGTATCGGAAGACGCGTTTCGAGAGGTGATGAAACAGTGCGAGGCAAAGGTAAAGTAGGCGGCAACAATGGTGGAGCAGGCGGCAAGAAGCGCCGCGGACGGTTCTTTCATACCAAGTCCCGGTTCCCTGAGCGGGCCCGCAAGGACTGGGAAGGACCGATCATCGACTACAAAGAAATCGATTTGATTCGCAAGTTTCTAACCGGCAGCGCCAAATTGATGTCGCGTAAACGCGCCGGCACTTCGGCAATCGAACAGCGGTCACTCAAGCAGGCGGTCAAGTACGCCCGCTTCATGGCGCTGGTTCCATATGCCGGTTCATGAGTCCGGGCCTCCATTGGGCCACTCACTCATGATGCATTGATCAGCTCATCAAGTATCCGAAGGCGACTCTTTGACGGGTCGCCTTCTTTTTGCGCCATTGTTCACCTGGCCTACCAGCTTGACCTTCGGCAGGATATTCCGAGAAATAACGTTCTCGACGAACTTGCGCTTGGTGCAATCAGTGTGACCACCGTTCCAGCCCATGGCCATCCACGGTTCTGACCACCCAACATTCACGACTTTGCGGTACATGCCGGCCGGTGGGCGCAGACCAACCTGGCCCGCAGCCCGGGTATCGGTCTCACCGTCGATGGTGCCCAGGATCGCGGTCGTCGGCAACACGGCGTCACGATCGGAGTGATAGAAGAACATGTGACCACGGACGTTCTGCAGCGCGTAACCGGCCTCGTAATCATGTGACAGGCTCGAGCCAAGCATCACGACATTGTCGACCTCGACCTGCGACGGCAACTGCTCGCACGCCCACATCGCCACGCCGGTCCCTGCCGATAGCGCGATGATATGCACGGGCTGATGCGGATAGCGCTGCTTGTAGTCGGCGATCTTGTGCGCCAGCTTGGCGCCCTCGCGCCGGGCTTTGTTTTCGTCGATCTGATCCACGATCGGAATCACCGACTGCGACCACCGCACCGTCTCGACATCGCCCTTGAACCCGGCCTTTGCCAGACCGGATGGGATGGACTGCGTGCCAAAACCGAGGTTCCCGGCACCGTCGAGGTAATAGACCTTGCCAAACTGTTCACGCGGGCGTTCCGCCGTCTGACAACCGACCACTGCCAGAGCTGCAATACCAATGACTACTGCGCGTACCATAAGAACCTCTCCTCCCTGGCGCGTGATGACACCAGACTGAGCAACGACCCCGCCTCCCGCCGCAACGGCGGGAAACCTTTCATGCTTGAACAACCGGAAAGCCCCTCGTGCGATGACACGGAGATACTTTCAGTAGATATGTAAGATTCGATGAACGCGTGTCAAAATGGGTAAACCTGTTGGGCCGGTTACCGGAAGCGCGCTGTGGTTCACGTCACGCGGACGACCGATATTCGCTGCGAGGAAACCGCGTGCCGCGTGGGCCCACGATCGACGATCCGGCGGGCGCGAATCGCCAGCACGGCCATGCCCGTTTGCCGATCAGTTCGCGACCTTCGGATCAGTCTCTGCATCCACTTCGTCGCCGTCACCGATGGAGTCACCGTCGGTATCGGAATCGAGCGGATCCGTACCGAGCTCGAACTCGGTGCCGTCACTCAACCCGTCGTTGTCGGAATCGAAGTCGTTGGGATTGGTGCCACTGTTGATCTCTTCACTGTCGGTACGGCCATCCCCGTCGGTATCGGTGTTGAGCGGATCGGTCTCATGGAAAGTGACTTCGTCACCATCACTCAGGCCGTCGCCATCGGTGTCCGCAACCAGCGCATCGGTGTGACCTGCGATCTCGGCGCCGTCGGACAGGCCGTCGTCATCGCTGTCTCCTTTGAGTGGATTGGTCGCGCGCAGGACCTCGGTGCCGTCCAGAACGCCATCTTCATCGGTGTCGGGATCGTGGGGATCGGTCCCGGCGGCCTTTTCCCCACCATCAGACAGTCCGTCGAGATCAGAATCCGCAGCCAGCGGATCTGTCGCGTCGGCAACTTCAACGCTGTCCGAAACGCCGTCGCCATCGCTGTCTGCGTTACGTGGGTCAGTTCCGGGGGTCAGTGGGTCGAACGGGCTCTCGCGGTAATCGATCAAGCCGTCGCCATCGGTATCAGCAAGCAACGGATCGGTCCCGAGGCTGTCCTCCTGGAAATCACTGAGGGCATCGTCATCGGTATCGGAATCCAAAGGGTCGGTCCCATCGGCGATCTCTTTGCCGTCGATGACGCCATCGTGATCGCTGTCGACGGCCAGTGGATTGGTCCCGTGAGCGAACTCGGCCCCGTCGTTGAGACCGTCACCGTCGGTATCGGCAATGCTGGGCGAAGTCCCGAACATGCCCTCTGCGCTATCGAGCAGCCCATCTCCATCCCGGTCTGCATCGATGTCCATGACCGCTTCCCCGGAGGTCGCGTCCACCGTGTCCGCCGGGTCGACCATCATGTCCCCACCGCTGGACTCCAGGTCCTCGACGAACATGGCATCATCATCCGTCAGCGCCTGCTTATTGGACGTCCCACAGCCTGCCGGGCCGCACAGTACACCTGCACTCATCACCACACCCGTCGCCCACACACGCAAATCGATGGCATACCGTGACATGTCGAAACTCCTGCGCATGGAAATCATGCTGGAGAATCATCGGCTGTTTGCGGCGTGGGATTTGGTTGTGCAGGACAGCGTGCTGAAATCGGCTACCAGGCATGGACCAGCTGACAAAAGCGATCGCCCCGCTGCTGGTAGTTGTTGAACTGGTCGTAGCTGGGACAACCGGGTGACAATAGAACCGCATCGCCAGTACGGGCCAGCTCATGGGCCAATTGCACCGCGCCATCAAGCTCTCGGACCGTCCGGATCACAGGAGCAGAACGTTCGGCAGCATGCTCGCGGAGTGTCTTGGATAGACGATTGCGTGCAGCACCGAAACTGATGACCACGCGCACGCGTTCGAAGATGCGTTGAGCCAGAACATCGTAGTCCACCCCGCGGTCGGTTCCACCCACGAGCAGAATGATCTCGTTTTCCATAGCGTCCAGAGCGGTCATGCACGCTTCTGGCGTTGTTGACTTGGAATCGTTGTAGTATGTCACCCCACCCAACTCACGGACGCGCTGCAGACGATGCGGTAAACCCGAGAATCCCGCCAGTGCCTCCTCGGCGATATCGGCTGGTACGCCCACCGTGTCGGCTACCGCGAGAGCAGCACTGGCGTTGAACAACTGATGATCGCCGGGCACTCCCAGGCATCCGCGCAGGGTTTCATCGACATCGTAAACCACCGGTCGTGCCGGACACTCTTCGATCCCCAGTGCGACCAGTTGTCGGTGGGCGCCGGCACCAATGAACACGTGATCTTCGCGAGATTGAGCGCGCAGGAGGTTCAGCTTACACGCGACATAGGCCTCAAACGTTCCGTGGCGTTCCAGATGATGCGGCTGCAGCGTCGTCAGCACGACTGCCGGTATCCGGGCCGGACCAAAATCGAGATGCTCGAGTTGGAAACTGGACAGCTCCAACACGACCCAGTCATCGCGCATCATGGCTGGTAAGCGACTGAGCAATGAACCCCCGAGGTTTCCTCCCAGCCAGACCTCGGCCGCGCGCAAATCGCGGCGCCCATCGCGAAGTACTTCGGCGATCATCGCGGCAGTCGTACTCTTCCCGACACTGCCCGTGACTCCCACGATGCGCGCAGGACAGCGCTGCACGAACAGCTCGATCTCGGAAGTCATCCGCAGCCCCGCGTTGCGGGCGGCCTCGACGAAGGGATTCTCGCGCCGATTGACCGCGGGATTGACCACGAGCATGCTGGCGTCGCGCAAGAGTTCGGTGGGATGGCCGCCCAGGTGGAACTCAATGTCCCAATCACGCAACTGATAGAGCGAGTCGGCCAGTTGATCCTCGGATGCACGGTCGGTCACGATGACATGGGCACCCTGCTCGCACAACCACCGCGCCGCGCCCACCCCGCCGCCGAAGCGCCCGAGGCCGAGAACCACGATCGTGTGCCCGTCGAACTCCCGTGCAGCTGCACTCGCACCCGTTGGATTGACCCGCGCCATGACTCTCTATCCCTGTCATCTCCGGTCTTCCGCACCGCGACCGGTATTCAGTTGGACACCACCGCACGCCGAATGTCGTTGATGAAGTCGCGGCACGCGTCAGCGACGCAATACTGCCAGTCTTCACCATGCCGTTCGGCGTAGGTGGGTTGTTCGTATGCGTAAATGATGCTTCGAGACGCATTGATCAACGCGCCTGTCCCATCCGGCTTGAAACACGCCGCAACATCGGTCGCGGTGCCCCCCTGGGCCCCATAGCCGGGCACCAGGAAGATACTGCGCGGCATGCGCGCCCGCAGACGCCGCGTCATCTCGGGATCCTGTGGTGCGACCACCGCCCCGACGGCGCTGTAGCCGGACGCTCCAACAAGGCCCTCTTCGCCCGCCCAGTCATCGACCAGACCGGCCACATGCTCGCTCAACGTAAGCTGGTCAGGACCCGCGAACGCCTGCACCGCCCCCGCCGAATGATTGGATGTTTGAACAAGCACGAACACCCCGCGCCCCAGTTCCCGGGCCGCATCGAGATACGGTGCAACGGCATCCCGGCCAAGGTACGAGTGCACCGTGACGGCGTGTGGGGCCATCGGGTCGTCCCAGCCCAATGAGCCGTTGCAATACTGCGCGGCCGAATGGCCTACGTCACCCCGTTTGCTGTCGCCGATGACAACGAGCCCGGCAGCAGCGGCGCGGGCCACCAGTTCGTCGTGAGCCGCCAGTCCTGCAGATCGATGTCGTTCGAAGAACGCACTGTTGATCTTGATGGCCGGCACGAGCGGCGCGATCGTCTCGATGAGCGCCGCGCCGAATTCGGTGAGCGCCCGGGCCGCGCGAACGTGGTCACCTGCTGCGGCACACCATGGTGCCGGCAAGCGTTCGACAACAGGATCCAGCCCCACGCACACCGGAGCTTGCAACGCTTGCACGGCATCTACGAGGCGATCGGCGAATGAACTGGGCATGAACGCGAGTCTCCAGAGTCGAGACATGTGACTATATCAAAGATCGCGTTGGAGTTCAGCCCTGTGCAACAACGGTATTCTCGAGTGGCGCCAGGAACTCATGGAGTGGGATTGCAGTGATTGTTGCACTGATTTGAGGCGCCCGCCAGGAGTTTGCTGGACCACGCGTTGCACTTACTCGATAATCGAACGCTGTGAGTGTCGGCATCGACCGGTGACAGACGGCAAGCCGTCCAAGTATTTAGAATCGCAGGCGAGATTCCGGGAACACATGGCCAAGAAGAAGTCCAACTCCAAAGGCAAGAGCAAGAAAAAACTCGTGCGCGTTGATTTTCGCCGCAATCGCAATCAGCCGGCACGCGATCACAGTTGGACCCAGCAGTACCACGACCATCAGTTCGAAGACGCCGCCCCGGACAACTGGCAGTCGCACCAGCCCAAGGGTGATATGTCACGCAAGCGGACGATCGTCGATGACTCCGACGAGGCCACCGATCTGCAAGAAGGTACGGTCATTGCCATGCGCGGGCTCTACGCTGAAGTCGATGACGGTGCGGCCGTGTGGCAATGCATCACCCGGCGCATTCTGCGGACCCGTTTGATCGAACAGCGTCATCCGGTGACTGTCGGCGATCGGGTTCGTTTCTGGATCGCCGAGGAAGAGACCGGCGTCGAGCGCACCGGGGTGATTCACACCGTCATGCCACGCACGACACAGCTGATTCGCAGCTACGGCAACAAAACCCACGTTATCGCAGCCAACCTCGATCTGGCGGTCATCGTTGCGTCGGTGCGTGAACCGGTGCTCAAGCCTCATCTGATCGACCGCTGCACGGTTTCAGCGGAGGCCGGCGGGCTGCGTTCGATTATCTGTCTCAATAAGATCGATCTCGATCCGGCTGCCGCCGTCCCCGCACAGTCGCTCTACGAAGCGCTCGGGTACCCGGTGCTCCTGACCAGCATCGTGACCGGTCAGGGCATCGAGGACCTGGCCAGGACCATCGCCAACCATCGCAGCCTGGTCGTCGGGCAGAGTGGAGTCGGCAAGAGTTCGCTGCTCAATACGATCCAGCCGGACCTGCAGTTGACCACCTCGACGGTGTCCGAGTCGACTGAAAAGGGTCGACACACCACGACGCAGGCCCGCCTGATCAAACTCGATATCGGCGGCTACATTGCGGACACGCCGGGCGTGAAGTCCTTCGAACTGGCCGACATCGCCCCCGAGGAACTCGAAGAACACTTCATCGACATCGCCCCGTTCGTCCCGGACTGCAAGTTCGCCGATTGCACGCATCTGCACGAGGAAGGCTGTGCCGTGCAACAGGCCGTGGAGGACGGCCACATCCATCCCCAACGCTTCGAGAGCTACGTGAGGATGTACGAGGGGCAGTGACCGACACCGCGCACCAGCTCATCCACCGCCTCGCCCGTGGAGCCCTGATCGTAGCCGCGTTCGGCGCCGCCTGGTTCATCCATCAGACGTCCGCACTCGCCGGGCTGTTTCTGCTGACCGACGGCCTGCTTGCCGGTGGCATCGTGCTCGGCGCAACCGGTCTCGGCCTGGTGCTCATCGCTCCGCTCGATCGGGACCGGACCTGGCCTGTACGCTGGCACGTCGGACTGGGGCTCGGACTTGGTGTCGGACTGATCGCACTGCTGGTCCTGATCAGTGGATGCTGCGGCCTGTTGAGTCGCCCGTTGTGGCTCGGCGCCCTCGGGGTCGGCGGCGTCGCCGGCGCCCTGCGCGCCGTGGCCTTGAGTAAACGCCCGCGTGAAACGCAGCCCCCCGCTCTGCCGTGGGGCCTGATCACGCTCATTGGACTGCTGCCGAGCATCACGTGGATCCTGCTGGTCGCCACCACGCCGCCCGGCGTGCTGTGGGCCGAGGAGGCCCGTGGCTACGATGTCCTCGAATACCACCTGCAGGTCCCCAAGGAACACGCCGTCGCCGGCAATATCAGCTACCTGTCGCACAACATCTACAGCAACTTTCCATCCAATGCCGAGATGCTCTATCTGCTGAGTATGGTCGTACGCGGCGCCACCATCGAGGCGGCCATCCTGGCCAAGCTGGTCAATGCACTGCTCGCCCTGGGGTTCATCTACGCCGCGTGGCTCGGTGGACGCGAATTCTCCCGCCCCGCCGGCTGCGTCGCCGCCCTCGCGGCGGGCACGGCCCCGTGGCTCATGTATCTCAGCGGCGTGGCCTACGTCGAAAACGGCCTGCTGCTGTGCGGTATGCTGTGTGTTGCCGTGCTGTGTCGGGTGCAGGCCCACTGGGACGCGCCGCAGCGACGGACGTGGATCCCGCTGGCCGGCGCGCTGGCCGGCCTGGCCTGCGGCTTCAAGTACACGGCCGTACCACTGATCGCCGCGGCCGGCGGGGTCGGCCTGATCGTGCTGTGCGTTCGACGCACGACGCTGCGCGAAGGGATGACGCTGACCCTGCTGTACACCGTGGCCGCGGGTGCGACCTGGGCCGCCTGGCCGATCAAGAACACGGTGATGACCGGCAACCCCGTGTTCCCACTGGCCCACGACGTGTTCGGCGCCCGCGACGGCGTGTGGACGGATGAACTGGCCGAACGCTGGCACGATGGCCACCGCCCGGCTGCCGAGGAGTCTACACTGGCAGCGCGGCTGCAGATGGCTCAGCAGCGCATCGTTCTCGACCCGCGACTCGGCGCACTGTTCGGGGTCCTGGCCCTGCCACTCATCGCCACCACGCGGCGCAGTCGCATCGACGCCGCACTGCTGGCCATACTCGTCGTGCAATTCCTGACGTGGTTGCTGGCCACGCACCTCTATGCCCGGTTCGCCGTCCCGCTGCTCATCCCCATGAGCCTGCTGTGCGCCCGCGCCGCGAGCGTGTGGACCGCGCCCCCGTTGCGCGCCCTGTTTACCTGCGGCATTCTGGCCGCCAGCGTGCTCAACCTCCGTGCTGCCCGCGCCCAGTTCAACGCGGAACTGACCATCGACCACGAGCACATCGACATCTACGGCCGCACCGATCTGTTCTACCGCGACTGCCTGGCCACGGCCAACCCGGCCACCTATGTCCGCAGCTGCATGCCGCCCGATGGCCGCCTGCTCATGGTCGGCGAGGCCCGCGCGTTCTACATGCCGTCCAAGACCGACTACTGCGTGGTGTTCAATCGCAACCCGTTCGCCGAAGCCGTCGCCGCCGCCCAATCCCCGCAAGATGTCATGACCTGGCTCCGCGACCACGGCTACACCCACGTACTGGTCAGCTGGACCGAAATGAGCCGTCTGCGCAGCACCTACGGCTTCTGGCCCGAGCTGGACGACGCGCTGTTCGAGCGCTTGGAATCTGCAGGCCTCGAGCGCCTGCAGGAGTTCGAGCGATTTTCGACTGTCTACGCGGTGCCGAGCACCGGTGGTTGAGGGTGGAATGGGTTGGTAGAAGGGCCTCCGGGCGAAGTTCCCGCTCCGGCCCAAGCCGCGGAGTGTGCTCGCCGTTCGCAACCTTCGATATTGCAGGGTCGGCGATCCGACCCCTCCCCGATCATGGGTGCGTTCAATCAGGCTGCGCAACCGCTTTCCTCGGGCCTCCGGGGAATCTTCGCCCTCCGGCTCAGAAAGACACCGCCCGCTTAATAATAATGGAACTTCCCACCCAGTTTGACCCGGCCGAGTAGCGCCTCGCCAAATGGGCCCACCCGATCAGTTGCCTCGCTTCGCGAGGCAAGAATGCGCCAGCATAAGTGCCCTTGCTGCGCTCGTGCAGTCCAACTGCCCTCGCAATGGCGAAAGCACTGCGTTGGAATACCAAGCGAAGCAAGGGCGCTCATGACTGCACGAGCGCAGCAAGGGCATGTGATCGAACACTCTTTGCCCTCGCAAGGCGAGAGCACTGCGCTGGAGTACCACGCGAAGCAAGGGCGCTCATGACTGCACGAGCGCAGCAAGGGCATATGATCGAACACTCTTTGCCCTCGCAAAGCGAGGGCATTGATCGGGTGGGCCCATTGGTCATGCCGTCAAACGCCGGGTCGAACTGGGTGGGAAGTCCCCTAACCCACAACTGGCGACGGTTCATTCGGCCGGAGGGCGAAGATTCCCCGGAGGCCCGAGGGAAGCGGTTGCGCAGCCTGGTTTGACGCACGCACGATCGGGGAGGGGTCGGATCGCCGACCCAGCAATATCGATGGTTGCGAACGGCGAGCACACTCCGCGGCTTGGGCCGGAGCGGGAACTTCGCCCGGAGGCCCCTCCACCTCGCCTGGCTCAACTTGCCATTTTCCAGAATTCACTCCGAATATTGCCATGGGCTCCGAGAATTAGTAGCGTTCACTACTAACAATAACCTTCAACGAGCCCAATCGAGGCCAAGCCGTGCCGTCAGCAACACAACATCTTGTCGATCTTGGTTTTACAGCTCTGGAAGCTGAGATATATACATACTTACTGGGCGCCTCCGCCGTCACCGGCTACCGCGTCGCCCAGGCCCTCGGGAAGCCGGCCGCCAATACCTACAAAGCCATCGAGTCCCTGCAGCGCAAAGGGGCCCTGATGGTGGACGATGGTGAGAGCCGGGTGTGTACGGCCGTGCCGCCCGAGGAATTGTTCGGCGCTCTCGAACGCCGCTTCACCGAGACCCGCGAGAAGGCCGAACAGGCCCTGGCCGAGATCGGGCGTGGTGGCAGTGATGAACGGCTGTACCAGTTGGCCACTGGCAGCCAGGTCGTCGAGCCGCTGCCGCAGCATGCTGCAGCGCTGCCGGCACGTCGCGGTCCTCGACGCCGCGCCGGCACTCATCGATCAGCTGCACGATGAACTCGTCGCCACGGTGAAGCGCGGGGCGCGGGGCGTCATCAAGGCTTACCGGGCATGCACGATCGACGGTGCCGACGTGGTGGTTCGACCGCGTGGCCGGGAAATCCTCGAGGCACTTCCGGGCGACATGATCAGTCTCAACGTCGATGGCGCCGAGCACCTCCTGGCCCTGCTCAAACGCGACGACGACACTGTGTTCCAGGCGGTGTGGACGCGTAGCGCCATCGTCTCGTACCTGCTGTACAACGGCCTGGTCAACGAGGTCTCGCAAGCCGCCATCATGGACGAGCTCGACCGCGGCAGCGATATCGACGCGCTGCGCGCTCGTTTCGATGCTCTGAGGTCGCTGCACCCGGCATCCACTCGGGGCCAGGTATACCACGATTTCATGGAGCGTCTCGGCGTGCAACGAAATGAATAGGAGTCAGAATTCAGAAATCGGGAGTCCGAGGCCAGAAGTGAATAACGGGGAATTCAGAATCGGGAGAAAGCCTGTTCATGTCCTGACTCCTGAGTTCTCTCCCCCCTCTCAACAAGGAGTAGAGTGATGAATGCTGCCATGATCCGAATAGTGCTGTGCGTCGCGATCTGTGCGCTCGACGCCGCAGCGTCCAGCGCTGCCGAGTACGACGCGAAACGGCTCGACACCCTCGCGGCCCGCGTGAGCGCATACTGTGAACAACTGCATGTGCCCGGCCTGGCGGTGACTGTCGTACATGATGACAAGATCGTCTTCGAGAAAGCGGCAGGCGTACGTAACCCGGACACGGGTGCTCCTGTGACACTCGACTCGATGTTCTATATCGCCTCCTGCACCAAGACTTACCTGGCCATGGGCGTGGTGGCCCTGGCAGCGGAAGGCAGGATCGATCTCGATGCCCCGGTTAAGACATATCTGCCGCGCTTCGAACTGGCCGACGAGACCCTGACCAATACATTGACGGTCCGTGACCTGCTGTCTCACGCCAAGGGCGTCAATCACGACGTCATCGTGTGGCTCGACGCCTTCACCGGCCAGATCACCGAGCAGCGCTACTACACCTGGCTCAAGGAGGCGACTGCCTCCGGGACGCACGATTACTCCAACGTGCACTACACGCTGCTCGGTCGCATCGTCGAGGCGGTCACCGGCCAATCATGGAAGGACTTCCTGCAGGATCAGATTTTCGATCCGGCCGGCATGACCCGAACGACTTGTTACGCCAGCCGAATGTATGCTGACGCGGATGCTGCGATTCCAACGATATTGAAAGACGGTTCCTTCGTCGCCGCCACTGTCCGCAAGACCGACCGAACCATGCATGCCGCAGGTGGCATGGGCACCAGCGCTCACGACCTGGCGCGCTGGCTGAGACTCAACATCAACCTCGGCACCATTGACGGCCGCGAAATACTGCCTCGGGGTGCGGTTCGTGAGATGCACACCCTGCAAGCGAGCGGCAGCCGCAACTGGCCGCCATTCATTGGACGCGACACACAGGGTCACGGCCTCGGCTGGACTGTGGAGAATTATCGTGGTCAGCCCATGCACGGTCACGGTGGCGGCTACGTCGGCACCTCGGCGAGCATTTCGTTCCTGCCCGGGCACAAGCTGGGTGTTGCGGTCGTCGCCAACTGCGGTGGCATGGTCGCCGAGGCTCTGGCCATGGACATCTATAACCAGCTCCTGAATCTCGAAGGCGAAGACCTCCTGCCGCATGTCAAGCGCTACGCGGACCGCCAGATCGAGCGTGATCAGCAGCGGCAGTCGACACCTGCCGGACCGTCAGTCGCCGCAGGTGCCGGGTTGTCGCTGAAACCCGGCGCGTATATCGGGTCGTACACGCACACGGACTGGGGTACGATCGAGGTCTTCGAGCGCAACGGCACACTCGCGGCCCGCGTGGGCGATCTCCCGATCACTCTCGCATCCACAGGGACCGACACATTCCTCGCGTCCTATGACACGGGCGAACCTGACAACGGTCGTTTCGACATCGACAAACAACAGCGCGTGGCAGGCATCGTCGTCCAGTACGCCGATCCGCCACGCACCGTGCGCTACGACCGCGATAAGTGATGGGTAATGCACGGAAGTCACAGATGTGCGTAGTCGTTCGGCGTAACGGCTACGCACATATGGCTTCAGTGGGCCTGACTCACCGAGCACGGCAGGCGGCGCGCCGAACGACAGTCCATGAGCCGCCCATGACCGTGGAGCCGGGGGCATACGGATTGGGCAGTCGCCCCGGGCCTGTTGGGCACTCATCACCACACGTCCTGGGCAACTCCCGTGCCCCCAGCGTATTCATCCATGATACGCAGCATGTTGCATCATCGTAACCAGCCGCGCCTCACCTGGCACGGCACATGCCCCACCTCGGCCAACTCGGCGAACCGTTCGCCGATTCGAGCAGGTCGTATCGCGGGGTCATTACAATGTCGGAACCGGTGCACAATACACGCAGGAATCGTTGGGTCATGGGCATACTGGGCGTGTGTGCCCTGGGCAGCACGCATGCAGCCGCGGAATCCAGAACCCCGGTTGAAGTACTGATCGAAGAGTGCGCAAAGGCGGGAGGCACACCGTCGATCAGGTGGGGCGGCGACAATGCCCGCGTCGAATGCTGCTTCGAAACCCTGTGCGTCAGTTGTTACAACGATGGCCACTGCGGCGTGAGGTGCAGATCGTCGGCTACGTGCTGTGACCTGCTTGGTCCCTCATGTTCAATCTACTTTGCACCCGATCCCGAAGAATCCGAGCCGAGTTCCGGCCCGATCGGACGCGGAGACTTGACGCTTGATTACAGCATGATTCCCATGCTCGACGAACAGGCCGGGTCGTCCAACACGCAAGCCGCAACCGAACTCCAGGAGGCGTTCCGCATCATGCCCCACACGACTGACATGGGCCTGCCGGACGGACCACCGGATGAACAGTATCGCGACAACTGCCCGGACTGTTCGCCTGGCCAGACCAAGGCAGGCTTCATCCGCGAACACTGCGAGAGCATCGCCGGGGCGACGTTGACGGAAGGGCCGGACGGGGCGACCTGTTGTACCGCTGATGTCTGTGTGACGTGCGGCGAGGACGACTACTGTGTGCTCGAATGCAAGACGGACTGGTGCTGCGAACTCATGGACGAATGCCTCGTCATCACCGAGCACCCCGAACTGCCCGAGCGGCCCGGCCCCATCGACCTCGATGATATCGTGATCGATTATCATAACGACCGTACCGTGGATGACGACATGCCTGGTGCGACCGTGGAGACTGATACTGACCTGATGACTGCATTGTTCCCGGAGGCCATGCCGCGGGCACAGGAGGATGAAGTGCAGGAGTCGATGCCGGAGGCCGCGGCACCCCGACGGGGTATGCGGCGGATGCGGAATCGACGTTAGGATCATAAGCCGTGTGAGGCCGGTCCCAAGGGGCCGGCCTCATGTGTGTTGCACAACTCGATATGGAATGGGATGGCAGGTTGGGTTGTTTGCATGACGAGCGGCGCGAGACGGCGCAATGAAAGGCCTCCGGGCGAAGTTCCCGCTCCGCTCCAGCCGCGGAGTGTGCTCGGCTTGATTGGCGTTGTGACTGCTCGGGCGGCCATCCGAGCCCGCCCGGTGGGTCCTTCTGGTGTTTGAGCCTGCGCAACCGCTGTCCTGGAACTCCGGGGAATCTTCGCCCTTCGGTTGAAAGGGCGACCGGTCGATCCTGAGGTTACGCAGCGCGCCTCAGGACAAGATCATACCCTGCTCCTGTACTCGGCTCGACGGTGCCTATTGAGGCAGATTGAGAATTATCCATAACATGCACAGCGACACGATGACTTGCGAGGCGACTACTGTGGATAGTGCATGGTTGAAGTCCAGGTATTTTCGATAGGCAATCCAGAGTCGGTACGTCATATGGATTGCCATGATTCCACAGAAGAGACCAATCCCAAGCTCCATTGCGTTACTTAGCGCTACGGAGGATGTCGAGACAAATGTTGCGGCTGTAGCGGCGACAAGAAGCAGCCCAACCCACAAACCCACATCGTAGCTGTACAAGACACAGCGTAGGACATGTACTCGATTAACCCGCGCACGGGCCATCGACCACGCAAACACCAGCAAAGCGAGAAAGGTGAGCCACGGCCAGAGCAAGTAGCACAGCAACAATCGTCCGAACGTTGCGAGGAACCTATGTCCTGCAAACGCGGCTAGAAAGAATTGTGGGGAGGGAGCAATGGGACATTCTGCATCCATTGCAGCCTCGGCGGAACCGTGTTCAGTAACGATTTTGTCGACCCAGAAGTCATATCCACGAGGCGGAGGTCTGGTTTGTACAATCGTACGAAACTGAAGCATTTGCAGATTTACATTTCTGAGGGCTGGAACACACTGCAAGCTGAAGCTTATTAGCACTACAGTAGTTATCAACCCCCAATACAGTAGCAGCCGCTTCAGTTTCGACGGCTGCACTGGATGCAGGTTGCCCCAGAATTTGCGGGGAAGTAGGCCACTTGCCGCGGTCTTCCAGAACGACCACCAGTTGCGGTCCGGGTGATGCTCGAACAAGTACCGATGTATCCGTCGAGTCTCGTCCAACACGTCGGGCCACGAGAATGTGTAGCCACACTCCGGACAGCGCGGCTCGGTCCTCAGGTAAAGACTATACTCGCACAGAGGACACACGATATCCTCACTGATATTATCCCAGTTCGGCTCGTTCACTCCTGTGGAGCCCCTTCGCCCATCGTGCAGCTGCCCATGTCCTGAATCAACGCGAACGCTGGAGCCTGCTTCACGTCACGTATGAGAGAGACTGTGCTTGCATGGATTGATACGACTCGATTACGCCTTGGGCAGGGCGCGTTAACTCATTCCATTCTCCCCTGGGCCCCCGTCATAACGCAACGACCACCGGAGCCCTCAGAGAGAACCCCCTGCACGAGCGCAGCGAGGGCAGCGTTTCGGGTGGGCGCATCCAACTGAGCAATTGAAGCAGGCAGCACACTGGGTGGGGAATCACTCTTCTCTCACCTGAGCTTGGCTGGTTTTCGGGCCGGAGGGCGAAGATTCCCCGGAGCTCCAGGACAGCGGTTGCGCAGGCTCATGGACCTGAACGAGCAACCGGGCGGGCTCGGATGGCCGCCCGAGCAGTCGCCAGGCCAATCACGCCGAGCACACTCCGCGGCTGGAGCAGAGCGGGAACTTCGCCCGGAGGCCCCTTCATTCTCACGAGCAGACACCCGCGCAATCACGCCCACGGATCAAGCACCAGCTTTCCCCGCACATTCCGCGCTTCGATCAACTGATGGGCTTCAGCAACCTCACTCAACGGTAATACACGATCCAGTATCGGACGGATTCGACCCGCGCGCATCTGCTCCAACCCCCAGCCAAGCTCCTCCCCCGTCCCCATCATGGAGCCGTGCAGATGGACCTGCTTGTAGAACACCAGCGGAAAGTTGTACGTCGCGGTGGCTCCGCCGACCATGCCGAAGTTCACGAAGTGTCCGCCCGTGCGCAGGGCTCGGATGTTGTCATCGAACACCTTGCCGCCGACGTTGTCGATGACGACGTCGACACCGCGTCCACCGGTCCAGCGTTTGGTGCGATCCAGGACGCTCTCCTTCTCGTAGTTGACCACCTCGGCGGCGCCCAGTTCGTGCACGAAATCGAACTTGCTGTCGCAGCCAACAGTCGTGATGACCTCGGCACCCAGGGCCCGGGCGACCTGGATGCTCATGGCCCCGCTGCCTGAGGCCCCGGCCTGGATCAGAACCTTGTGACCGGGCTGCACACCGCCGAGCGTGCGGACGGCGTGGACCGCGGTGGTCAGGACCAGTGGGACGGTGGCCAGCTCGGCAGCCGGCGCGGCCTCATCGGCCGGAAGCACGAAGCGGGCCGGTACGCAGATGGACTGGGCGTAGCCGCCCCATCGATCGCAGCCGAGGACGCGGTAGCTGCGGGCCGTGTTGATCGGCTCGACGTCGTATTCCGCCGGGTCGGTCGGCATGCCGGGTGCGACCATGACCCGTTGACCGGGCGCGAACCCGGTCACATCGGCGCCCACCGCATCGATGTCGCCGACCACATCCGCACCGATGACGTGCGGCAGCGCGATTTCAGGGTTGACGTCGCCACGACGGAAGAAGATGTCGTAGTGGTTGATCCCGCAGGCCAGAACCTTGATCAGGACCTCGTCGGCGGCAGGCTCGGGCGTCGCGATGTCCCGATAATCAAACGCATCCGTGCCGCCGAAGCGAGTCAATACTGCTGCTTTCATGGGGCGGCGCTTCCTGTGGCTGGCCTGGTCAGCCAGTTGAAAGAGTCATTGGGGCCGAAGCGCGTTTCACATCATCCGCGTTGGCCATACTCGAGGAACCTACGGATTCGCCTGTGCGTTGCCGCCGTGATCTGACCAGAAATACCGCGCTTCTGGCACTAACGGCTGCCATGGTCGCGGAGATCAATGTCGAGATCAATGCCACCTGCTCTCCCATCTTCATTATCTGCGCGGCGCACCGTGCTCCCCGATCGGGCGGTAAGACACGAGCCGTGGCGGTCACGGCACCATGGTCCTCGTCATCGCGCTGATGCTCCAGCGGATTCGAAGAACCGCAGTCCGATACCCAGGCGCCATTCGATTCTCCGGAAACCCGTGCCTAGCATTAGAAAACCATCACCCTTGGAGGAGATGAAGCCATGACAGCACAGGACAATGGCGACCGCTTTGTCGGTCGAATGATCGTATTGGTGGGTCTCGGACTGATCTACGGATCGTGGATACCCTTCGATTTCAGCACGGCATTCACCCAGGATATCCACGGTAGCGTGCAACGGTTCCTGGGTTCTGGAAGCCCGACGGCCGCCGACGCCGTCACCAACATTGCCATCTATGTGCCACTGGGGTTGCTGCTGGCCGTGCAGGGCCTGCTCGCTGGACAACGGGCGTTTGCGGTGATCGCCTGGCCGCTGCTCGTGGCCGCATCGATTGGCACGATCGCCGAGTCCGGCCAATTGTTCAGCGCCTCCCGCGTCGCTTCGGTCACCGACATCATGCTCAACGTTGGCGGTGCAGCGCTTGGGATCCTGATCGCCAGACCACTCCTGGGACTGACTCGTTCAGCACTCGCGCGCCTGCAAACGGCCCTGACCCGCTACCCGGCTGGCGGTTTGCTGTGGATTGCGGTCGCGGTCGTCGTGGTCGTCAAGCTGGCGCCCTTCGATTTCACCGTCACCGCCGCACAGTTTCAGGCTTCGGTCACCGAAGCCCGGTGGATGCCCAGTGACCCAACCCCCGTCATGACCACAGCTATGAACGACGAGCTGGCCGCGACGGCAGGATCATTCTTCGCCTTTGCACTGCTTGGTATCCTGGCCGCTCTGGCGAGTCGCCAGCGCGGAGAACCGGCGGGCTGGAGTGCCATGGTTGCCACGGTGCGTCTT
>CALODL010000030.1:0-17981 GCA_942492115.1 uncultured Planctomycetota bacterium | reverse complement strand
GAGATGTCGCTCGACGAGCACATCACTCATGTCATTACGGCCCTGTCGACCGTGCGCGATGAGTTGGGCTTGTGAACAGGCGCTGCGAACGTCGTGTACGAGTCTCGACAGATCGAAATGAGATCGAATCTCAGTTGGCTTCTACGGTTGCCCGGGTTGCCGGAAGCTTCTACCCTTGACTGTATGACAGTCGTGCATTCATCAGGATTCGATGGGTGCATGCGCTTCGCTGATCTTGTCTCAAGAAAGGACACCACACATGGATGCAACGACCGAGGGACGGCTGAACACACATCTGAATGCGGAGCTTCAGGCCGAGTACATGTACATGGGTATGGCGGCCTATCTTGGATCGATCGACATGCCGGGCGCGGCCAGCTGGATGCTGAACCAGGCGTCGGAAGAGCGCGAGCACGCCATGAAGTTCTACAACCACATCGAGGAGCGGGGCGGTCGTGTCGTGCTCAAGACACTGGACGGGCCCCCAGAGGAGTTCGGTTCAGTGCTCGATGTCTTCAAGACGGCCCTGACTCACGAGCAGAAGGTCACCAAGATGATCCATGATCTTGTCGACATGGCCATCAAGAACCGGGACCATGCAACGAATGCATTTCTGCAGTGGTTCGTGACCGAACAGGTCGAAGAAGAGGACAACGCCCGTCAGATCATTTCTCAGCTCGAGCGTGTCGGTGACCACGGGCCAGCCATACTGCGGATCGATCGGCATCTCGGCATGAGAAGCTCCGAGTAGCCAGGAACCGGATTCTCGATCAGCCCGCAGGGGCTGCTTCCAGAACACAGGCACCTTGATCTGTTATGAGCGAGCAGCGCAATCCCATCATCGGCTGGATTGGCACGGGTGTCATGGGGCAGGCGATGTGCCGGCATGTTCTGGTCGGCGGGCATGACGTCGTCGTATTCAATCGCACGCGTGACAAGGCGGACACGTTAGTCGCAGCCGGTGCCGTGTGGTGCGACAGCCCCGCGGCCGTAGCAGCCCGCGCGGATATCGTGTTTACCATGGTTGGTTTTCCACAGGACGTGCACGACGTCTATCTCGGTGCTGACGGTGTCGCCTCGACCATTGCGGCGGGTGCTGTTGCGGTCGACATGACCACGACTTCGCCGTCGTTGTGGTGCCGCATCGCTGCAGAGCTATCCGAGCGTGGCGTCGATGCGCTCGACGCCCCGGTGTCGGGCGGTGACGTCGGAGCCCGAACCGCGCGGCTCAGCATCATGGTCGGTGGGGCGGAGGCCGCGGTTCGGCGGGTCATGCCGTTGTTCGAGTTGATGGGGCGTCAGATTGTGCACCAGGGGCCGCCCGGTGCGGGGCAGCATGCCAAGATGTGCAACCAGATCGTCATCGCCGGTACGATGGTCGGTGTGTGCGAGAGCCTGTTGTATGGCCAACGGGCTGGCTTGGATCTTGCGACGATGCTCGAATCGATCAGCGGTGGAGCGGCGGCCTGCTGGACGCTGGACAACCTCGCCCCGCGCATCCTGGTCGGCAACTTCGATCCCGGGTTTTTCGTCGAACATTTCATCAAAGATATGGGCATCGCACTGGACGAAGCCGTGCGCATGGGCCTGAAGCTGCCCGGCCTGGCTTTGGTCCACGACCTGTATCAGCAGGTCCAGGCCCACGGCCACGGCCGTTGTGGTACGCATGCACTCATGAAAGCTCTGGAAAAGCTATCGAGTTGATGGAGGCGCCTGGGTCACTGCAGTTGCAGTTGTCCTCCACCGGTATCCGTGACTTTGCCCAGTCCATCATTGATTCGCGTAATACCCTTGGTGGCACCCATCTCCGAGAAGAATCCAATCAGCGGATTGGCCGCGCTCCATGTACAGAACCAGCCAATAGAGGTGCCCCCGCCCTGGGCGGCGCTGCCGGCATCCGCGGCGCCGATGAAGTTCGTGGCCAGGCTGTCGTGAATCAGCGTGTTGGACGGGATGCTCCGCAGGTACGGGCCAAAGCCCGAGGACGCCGGATCGCCTGCAGCATTCGAGTCATTGAGCAGGATGTTGTTGGCGCCCGGGTTGAGCACCGCAGCCAGCCGTGCGTGATTGTTCGCTCCCATGCCGGCGGGGGGCGTGTAGCTGGGGTGTTCGGCGATGAACATGTCCAGCCCCCCCTGCATGATGCGCACGGTGCTCTTGACCTGGGCCGTCTGGGCCCGTGTGCGCGCGAGTGTGAACTTGGGTACGGCCACGGCCGAGACGATGCCGACGATGACCAGTACGATGGCCAGCTCGACCAACGAAAAGGCACAGCGCCGGTGTCGGGGCCAACAGTCCTGTCTCATGGGGTGGCATTCACTCATTGGTTCTAAGTGGTCTCGGAACATTCGTTCGACACGGTCGGCGCGTGCCGGATCATTTTTCATCTCGTCTGTTTGGGTGGTTTGTCCTGTGCAATCTACGATTGGCGTGCGCGTCCAATAAACATTTCCAGCTTACGGCCGCTGAAATTGGGGGCGAGTTCGCATGATCGGACCTGCTGGGCTGTCAGGCGCCGACCTCGTCGAGGATTCCTTCGATGGTTTCGATGGCGCTACCCTCGAAACGATTGTTGACGAACGCGAATAGCGCTTGGGCCTCGCTGCGACAGTGTTCGATGAGCCGCTTGAAGCCCGCTCGGCCTTCAGGGTATGGCTCCTGGACCCGTTCATAGGGGGAGAACAGGTCTACGGCTTGCTGGTATGCCCGTCCCGGTTTGAGCAGGAAGCGCGCAGCCACATGTCGTGCGGTGAACGCTTCGGCAATATCGAGCTGGTCGAGAACCGCCGGCATGCGGGTCCAGCTGTTGAAGCAATGGGCTACGTTGTGTTCTTTCAGGCATGCGAGATAGGGGCTGTTTGGCGTGACGAAGTTGCGGTTGCGCACTTCGACAGCAAACCTCAACCGATCGGTCGGTAGCCCTGCGAGCAGACCGTCCAGCCGCCGGGCGAACTCCGCGGTTTGCGCCGTCGGTGTGCCGTGCAGCGCGCCGAATTCGAACATGATCACGCCGAGCTGCTGTTCGTAGGGTTCGAGCGGTCCAAGGAGTTCGTTGCGTACGACCGCGGGATCCATGAAGTGGGCGTTGGCCATTCCTGCACGTTGGCCATAGCGGGGGTGTCGGCCGAAGCGTTCGACCGTGATATCTTCGGGCACTTTGAGGCTGAAGTGATAATCGTCCGGCAACTGTTCGAACGTGCGTTGCCACATGTCAGCGGACGGAAACTGATAGAACGAGAAGTCGCCGCCGACCGTTGGAAAACACGCGGCATATTCCCGCAGGCACTCGCGTTCGAACTTGCTTTTCTGGAACCCGCGTCCGCCCGTATACCGCTGGCGGTCATAGATCTGGTCGAGCCAGCCAGGGTACTTCCAGCTCGAAGTTCCGATATAGAGATTCTGCGCGGCCAGTTCGCGCAGGCGCGGTTGCAACGCGGCCGCCCGCGTCGGCATCTGCGGCCCCTCCCAGCCGAATCCCAGCTGTGTGTCGGTCATAAGTGTTTGCTCCAATTGGCATTCTAAATCGAGAAGGACAACAATTGAAGTTAGGTTTGTGTTAGGGTATATTGCGCGGGCGATTCGAGAACCGAGGCGACCGAACATCAACCGTCAGCAAATCAGCAAGTCTCCCGACTTCTGATTTCTGGCTCCCGACTCCTGATGCCCATGTCCGACCACACCTGCACGCATCTTGATCCTGCACTTGTTCTGCGTGCGACCACGCGCAGCTTTGCACTCAAGGTTCGGGGCCAGACGATGGTTGGGGCGGACATTTTCGATGGCGATATCGTCATTGGCGACTTTACTCCCGAGGTGCATCCCGGTCAGATTGTCGTGGCGCTGGTCGATGGTGAAACCGAGATTCGCCGCTACGTCGTGCACGAGGGCCGGCCGTTGTTGATTGCCGAGAATCCCGCGAGCAGCGATTCCATTCCGCTGTCCGAGCTCGTCGTCCAGGGCGTGGTTCATACTGTCGTGCATCGGTTGAGGTAAATGGAACGAGCGATTCTCCATCTCGATGCCGATGCGTTTTTCGCCTCGGTCGAACAAGCGGCCGATCGCCATTTGCGCCGGCGGCCGATTGTCGTGGGAGGGGAGCATCGCGGGATCGTGGCGTCGGCCAGCTACGAAGCCCGCCAATTCGGCATCTACACCCCAATGCCCATCGCCCGGGCGCGACGGTTGTGTGCTCAATTGGTCATCGTGCCACCGCACTTCGAGTTATATGAGCAATTTTCCAACCACATCTTTGGGATGACCGAGGAACTCACCCCACTGGTCGAACGCCAGGGTATCGACGAGGGCTATGCCGACCTCAGTGGTCTGGTGCGCTTGCGGCGTGAACCGTCGGATGTCGCCGCGCGCCTGCGGTCTCATGTAGCCGACTGGCTCAAGGTTACCATCTCGTTGGGGGTTGCGCGGAACAAGCTGCTGAGTCAGATCGCCAGCAAATTGCATAAGCCGAATGGTCTGACGGTCATTCCACCTCGGCGGGAGCGCGAATTGTCGTTTCTGCATCCGCTTCCACCCAGGTGGCTGCCTGGTGTTGGCCAGGTGGGAGCGCAGTTGTTCCAGTCCGCTGGTATCGCACGGATCGCTCAGGTTGCGGCGCTGCCGTTGGGGTATCTGCGTGAACTGTGGGGTCATCAGGCCGTCCAGTTGCGCGATTATGCCAACAATATCGACGACCGTCCGGTGGTGACCGAGGGCGCGGCCGCCAGGTCATACGGTCACCAGGAGACCTTCCACAGTGACACCACCGACAGGGTGTTCATCGATGCCACTTTGCGCCGCCTGGTCGATCGGGCCGTCATTCGCGTGCGGGCCGACGGTGTGCAGATCCGCACACTGTCGGTCAAGTTGCGCTACACCGACATGGCCGAATGCCAGGGGCAGTTGAGTCTGGCCGAGCCGAGTGATATCGAGACGGATGTTTATCCTCTGGCGACGCGGTTGCTCGACCGCCTGTGGACCCGCCGAGTCCGCTTGCGCATGGTTCAGATCAAACTGTCGAACATCTACCGCGGTTTTCGGCAAATGGATCTGTACGGCCACAAGCAACGCAATCACGACATCGCCACCGTCACGCACACCATTCGCGAGAAGTTCGGTGGACGGGCGCTGATGCGCTCGCACGATTGGGGCCAGCACAAAAAGGGGTCAGGAGCCTTTTTCCACGAAGTGGCCCGCAGAGCGTTCCGCACAAAAGGCTCCTGACCCCTTTTTGGCAGTTTGGGGAAGTTGTGCGTGTATGTGTCGCTGCATAACCGTTCGGCCTATTCCTTCGGATCGTCGCTGATCATGCCCCGGCAGCTCGTCGAGCAGGCGGTGGCCTACGGGATGCCGGCGGTGGCGTTGACCGACTTCGAGAGCCTGTTTGCTGCCGTTGAGTTTTTCAAACTGTGCCACCAGGCGCAGGTCACACCCATTCTCGGCATGGAACTGCGCCCGGCGGAGACAGTGGATGTGACCGTGCTCGCCCGAGGCCAGGTGGGCTATGGACAATTGTGTCGCTTGGCCTCTCTGCGCCATCTGCGTGACCGGCTGGTGACGTACGCCGATATCGCCGAGCATGCGAGTGACCTGATTTGCATGATTGGCCACGCCGGGCGTGAAGCGTGGCTGCGTCGGGATGGCGTACATCTGCAGGCGGTGTTCGGTGACCGGCTGTATGTCGAACTCTGTCCGCACGGCGCTGGCGACATTCATGCCGTCCGCCGACGGGCCCATGTGGCCGATGAACTGGGTGTGCCGGTGGTCGCCAGCTGTGCGGCACGCTGTCTGCGCCGTGAACAGATGCCACTGCTCAAGGCGCTGCAGTCGATCGGCACATTGACGCTGCTCGACGAGCCACACGCCGAGAAGGGCACGGGCACCTGGCATTTTCGCAGTCCGGTGGAAATGGCCCATCTTTTTCGTCGTCGGCCAGATGCACTGGCCGCAACGCTGGACATCGCCGAACAATGCGCGTTGGACTTCGACCTGACACGCAATCGTTTTCCGGCGTTCTCGTCGTCCGATGGCCGCCCAGCCATAGCCCATCTGGCCGAACTGGCCGAGGCCGGTTGCCGGTGGCGCTATGTCGACGAGCCACCATTGCGGGGGATCGGGGGAAAGCGTGCGACACTCGATGAAGCGCTATGTCGTTTGCGCCGTGAGCTGAATATCATCGAGCAGGTGCACTACGCGGAATATTTCCTGGTGTTTCACGAGATCGTGCAATACTGCAACCGTGAAGGTATTGCGACGCTGGCCCGTGGTTCGGCGGCCGATTCACTGGTGTGCTACGTTCTGGGCGTCAGTCACGCCTGTCCGTTTCGCTTTGATCTGCCGTTCGATCGGTTCGTCAATCCCGAACGGGCCCGCTTCAGCAAAATGGCGGATATCGATCTCGATTTGCCATGGGATCAGCGTGATCAGGTCATCGAGTGGGTCTATGAACGTTATGGGCACGATCGCGTGGCCATGATCGGGGCGGCCAATACCTATCGGGCACGTGGGGCGGTTGCCGAACTGGGCAAGGTGTTCGGTCTGGCGCCCAGCGAAGTGCATCAGGCGACGCGGCTGCTGTCGTACATGACCGCCTCGAACCTGCCTCGCTCGATCGCACGGTCGCCCGAGGCCCGGCATCTGCCGGTTGACGAGGAACCCTATCGCACGATCGTTGCGTGGGCCGGGGCGTTGCAGGGGCTGCCGCGCCACTGGTCCATGCATCCGTGCGGCCTGGTGGTTTCGCCGGAGCCGCTCGATACGCTGATTCCGTTGCAACGGTCGGCCAAGGGGCCGGTGGTGGCGCAGTACGACATGGATGCGGTCGAAGATCTTGGCTTCGTCAAAGTCGATCTGCTCGGTCAAGCCGGATTGTCGGTGCTGCGTGATGCCGTCGGTGAGATCGAACGAACCACCGGGCAGGTCGTCGACCTCGATCATGATATCGATTATTCAGACGCCGTGACCTGGGACATGATTGCCGGAGGCCAGGCGCGTGGGGTGCATCACATCGAATCTCCGGCCATGACCAGCCTGCTCGTGCAGTGCGCGTGTCGCGATATCGATTGCCTGACGACGATTGTGGCCATCATCCGCCCAGGTGCCGCCAACCAGGGCAAGAAGGAAGCATTCGCCCGGCGGCATCAGGGGCTGGAACCCCCTGGTATGGTCCATCCGTCGATTCGCGATGTGTTGCATTCGACTTACGGGCTGATGGTCTTCGAAGAACACATTCTGCAGGTGGCAGTGGAGTTTGCAGGCATGAACATCGGGCGTGCCGACGTCCTGCGGCGGGCGCTCAACAAACACGATGTTACAGGGGTCGCATCGATGCGTGCGGAGTTCGAAGAGCATGCGCGCGCAAAGGGGCGTACTCCGCCGGAGATCGACGAGGTGTGGACCCTGCTCGAAGGCTTCTCCGGATTCATGTTCAACAAAGCGCATTCCGCCGAGTACGCTGTCGAGGCCTTCCAGGGGGCGTGGATCAAGCATCGGTGGCCGGCGCATTACATTGCGGCCATTCTGTCGAACTATCGCGGTTTCTATGCCCATTCTCCAACGATGCCACAGATCCTCTATGTTTTCGAAGCCCATCGCCTGGGGGCCGAGTTTCGAGCGCCGTGTGTCAACCGCAGCCGGGTACGCTTTGCAGTCGAGCGCCATGATGGGCATTGGGCGATTCGACTGCCCGTGGCCCACATCAATGGTTTGTCACGCGTGTTGATCGAACGTCACCTGGCAGAACGGGGGCGTGGCCGCTTCACCTCGCTGACTGATTTCTGTGTACGCTGCCGGCCGGGGGCTGGCCGATGCCCGACTGCTGCTCGACGCCGGTGCGCTCGACGGTTTCGGTTTGTCACGCCCGGCGTTGTTCTGGGAGTTACAAGCGTTGTTGAAGTGTTGCCGAGACAGCATGATGTTCGATCCGATTGGGCCCGACGGTGCGGCGCCGCCCATCGAGCTGTCATTGCCGGACAAACAGGGAATCGCTCAGCGTGAGATGGATGTGCTCGGTTTTCCGGTGAGCATTCATCCGCTCGATCATCTCGGCGGCACCATCGAGTGGTCGAAATACGTGCCTGTCGAGCGCCTGGGAGAGCATCTCGGCAACCGGGTCTCCGTCTGCGGCCTGATGGTTGCCGATCGCACCAATGCGACGACCGGAGGCGACCTCATGAAATTCGTCACCCTCGGCGACTACACGGGGTTCATCGAGACCATCCTGTTTCCCGGCGTCTACCAGCGTTGCGGTCATCTACTGGTTGGTCATCCCATCCTGGCTGCCGAGGGGGTGGTCGAGCCATTCGAAAACGGCCGCGGCTTTACCCTGTGTGTCGAGCAGGTGCTGCAGCCGAAGCGGAGGCCCGGGTAGGATGTGGGGTGTGCAACGATAGAGTCGAGAACAAGTGCCGACAGCGCGCATGGTGCAGGCGTGCAGCACACACACGTGCGCATGGGTCATGAACGGGAATCCAGGGCCAACCACTTGGAGCGCATACGCAGAACGGATGCGTCAGTCTCGAGTTCGAGAAGCTGCGTGGCGGTGAACCAACCGAGATCCAGAGACTCCGCGCTGACTGCGAAAGCCGGATCGCTGGTGACACGCAACAGAAAACGCACATCGAAGTGATCATGAGCCGGTTCGTCGGCACGGGCGGGAATGGTGTGGACATCCACATCGAAGATCGTCGCGTGGATGGGTTGGATATCGTCGATTCCGGATTCCTCGCGAGCTTCCCGAAGAGCGACCGCCACGACATCAGTGTCGCCATCGGCATGGCCACCCGGCTGCAACCATCGGCGTAGTTTGCGATGGTGGGTGAGCAGGACCAGGGGTTGGTGAGGATGAAGCAACCACGCCGAGGCCGTGACATGCCCGGGCGCGCACGAGCGCTCGAAGCAATCCGTATGGCGCTGCACGAAGTTCACGATGCGCGTATGGCTGGCTGCCTCGAGGTCATCCAGGGGTTGATAAGTCGCAAGCAGATCGAGCAGAGGGCGTCGGTGCATCCGGCCATGATACGCGTGTTCTCATCCGGGTGCAGCCCGGAGTGCCGTTGTGATCCTGGGGCACGTCATGTGTCCTGAACGGGCTTCACCGACCGCTTTCCCCTGCGGCGGCCCATTCCTCGCCTCCGTCACGCGTGCGTCAACAAGGATCATGTACGCAGGCCCATTCCGCGATGTCGTGAAGGACCCAAAAAAAAGACCCGGCGACGCGTACACGCAACCGGGTCCGGAGGGGAAAGAAGCACACGGATTGTATCTCTGTAAGTCCTGTGTACAACCCTTTTTAGAGGAATGATGTATTGACTCTAGTTCAAACGGCGTAGATCCGTAGCAGGGGGCGCGCGGCGCGTCACGCCGGTTGTTGATGAGCGTTTTGACACAAGGTCGAAGAGAAGGCCCCTGCTTAACTGCCCGTCCGGCATGTGAGGCTTACTATTTTCACATTGCCCCACTTGGCGCATGTCTTTGCCGGACATTGTTGAGCAGCGAGGGGTGCATGGGCGGATCGCAAGGATGTAGATCCGGTCTTCCGCCGGCCTTCGAGTTGGGGCGATGACAGAATACTCAGTATGAATGAAACAGTTTCATAACCGTGGCCGACGCGCTGAGGCGCCGGCCACGGGCAGGTCCAGTATTGATCAGCGGACGCGTCTCTTCTGAGGAATGACCTCGACGACGACCGGGGTGGATTGTAGTTCGATTGCGTGATGGGGCTGTGTGGCGAACAGGAAGCTGCGGTGCGCGTTGAACGGCGCGCCGTGCAGCAGGTCGATGACGAACATGCCACGCGCGTCCTTCGGGGCCCGGAAGGTGAACGTTGCCAGGTATCCCGGCGTGACCGCCACACCGGGCGTATCGAGTCCGACGACGAGTTGGGCGGTATCCCGATTGAACGCGCTCCAGTACGGGGCAACTTCGTCATCGAATGGTCGTGCCCCTCTGGTGGCCAGCGTCCGGCGTTGCGGCTGCTGTCCGGCCAGAACGTGTGGTCTACTCAGGTCGATATCAATGAGTCGAAGCTGGCCCGCTTCACCGCCTGAAACGCCGACGTGGAGTTGGTAGCCGCGAAGGTCTTGCAGCGTCGAATCGAGATAGATGTCGACACTGATTGGGTCTCCCGGGCGGACCGTTGGAGTATTCACACGCAAGCTCAAGTTCGCACGATCGATGACGACCGGCGTGCCGGGGCCGGCTGGGGCCGGGGCACCATCCAGCGGACAGGCACACGTGGTGACTCCGCCAAAAGCATTCAGCGCTGCGAAGGCATCGTTGCCATCACACACGCCGTCGGGCAGGCATGAACCAAACTGTCCACCCGCGTCAACGTTCAGTGCTGCTGGCGGTAACGCTTCGCACGTGTAGTCGCCTCCGCCATTGGGATCGACGTTGGCGAAACAGTTGAGCGCCTGGAAGCGGTCATTGCCGTCGGCAGTCCCGTCAGGCGGGCACTCACCGAACTGGCCACCCATATCGGCGAAGACCACGTCGGTGCCCAGGCAGGTTCTGTCTTCACAGCTCCACCACACACAACCGTCGTCACGAATACCGTTGTCGTCGAGGTCGGCACAATCGGCCAGGTCCGTGCACGTATCGATGGTTCCCAATGCGATGCTGTCTTCGCATGAATGACCGGCACAATCGGTCACACGTACCGTGCCACTGCCCGTGCCATTGGGATCGGCCAGCTCGACGGAGTACCGCACCAGATGGTCTGTGGGGTTGAACGCTGGATCGATGACGAGGACCAGGCCCTCGTCCCCGACCAGCTCAATGGAGCAAATCCCGCTGCTCAAGGGTTCATTGTCTTCGGCACGACCGTCATAGCGCTCGGGGAATGTCGACGATGTGATCAGCAGGGACCAGCTCTCGAAGGTTCCAGTGTCGTTGGCCTTGTCATCGACCGTGCGGAGGGTGTACGACCCGGCTGCTGAGCCGCCTTCGAGCGCGAAGAGAATCGGTCCGTTCTGAGCCTGCCACGAACCGGTGAATGGCGCCGCCGCCGATGAGTCCGGAATCGGTTCCGCCGCGTCGTCGTCCAGTGTGGTGTCGATGAAATCGTTTCCGGTTGAGCCCAGATCGTCAATGAGCTGGAGGACGGGTGGTCCAATCAGTTCCAACTCGATGTCGTCGACGAAGGGGTGCGTGATGTTGAAGGTGATATCAAGGTCATCAACGATATCCGTGTCAGCGACCACGATGGCCGAGTTGACCCCACTCGGATTGTTGTCCGGAATCGGCAACGGTGGGGTCGTGCTCAGGTAGCGTCGGGTTTGGCCGACGGATCCGCTGCACAGCGGTTGCGTGGCATCGATGAGCGCCAGCGTGTGGCCCCTCCATCCGCACCCGTCGGTGACGCGGACATAGGCGATGCCGTTGACACCAGGATCGATGAGCCCCAGCACGAAGTCGACGCTGGCGGCGCCCAGTGGTGGGTCAGGTGTAACCGATACCAGCTCGACGTTGGTCGAGTAGGGCAGTAACTCGACCATGGCGATGCCGGTGTCATCGGGACCATCGTCCGTGGCCGTTCCGATGAATTGCGCCGCTTCGGTGTCGACGATGCCGTCGACATCGGGCGCGGCGGTGTCTGCACTGCGCTCGACGAGTGCGATATTGATGTCGGTCGTGTTGCCGCTGCAGTCCGAGATCTGCAGCAGGCCGCTTCCGGGCAGTGTGGGGTCGAGCAGTTCCACGGAGTAATCAACCCGCTCGGCTCCCGGTGTGAATCCGGCGATGGCCTGAAGATTGGTCGCCCCGCCCGCCAACTCGATCGTGCAGATGCCGCTGCCCGGGGCCAGATCCGTGGCCGTTCCGACGTAGTGTTCGGCGCCGCATGGCGACTTGAGCGTCATCGACCATCGGCGGAAGGTCGAACGGTTGCCCGACACCTGTTGGCGGAAGTCGCCGACGAACATGGTCCACGCTCCGGCGGCGTTCTGGTTGGCCAGATTGAGCAGCATGTTCTGTCTGCGATCGGTCGTGATGCCGTCGCCGACGAATGCCCCACGACCGTCGGGCTGATGCAGGCCTAGAAAAGGAACCGTCCCCAGTGCCGGTTCGAGGTGTGCATCGTCCGTGGCCGGGGCATCATCGTCGAGCGTGACCCACAGATTGTCTTTGGTCAGCCCGACCGAGCCACGTTCGTCCATTCCGGTTCGGTTGAGTAATGCGGCAAAACCGCGGTCGTGAGCCACTGTGGCGGCGAGACGCCCGACATCTTTGGTGTCGATGGTCAACTCGACTTCGGCCTCGCCGACCATGAAGCTGTCGGTGACGTTGATGATCGACTCGACCCCGCTCGGGACGCCCGGTGGGACGTCGACCTGGACTTCGGCGCTGTAGAATCGGTCCGTCGTTGCAGCGCCGGTGTTACCGGGGGCTTCGTCATCCACGAAACCATTGAGTGCAACGATGCTCTCGCACGTGTTTTCGGCGAGGTCAGTCACCACGACGGTTCCGCTACCGGATAACGATGGGTCGATCAGGGACACGACATAAGGCACCACGGTATCGCCGGCATTGAAGTCGCCAGGAAGGTCCAGTTGGACATTGACCGGCGACAGCAGTTCAATCGAAGCGATGCCACAATCGAATCCAGCGATGTCACTGGCGCTGCCCGAGAACGACTCGGGGCTGGCAAAACCTGCGGCTACATCGAGCGACCAGCGCACGAGGCGCGCACCGCCGCTCGCAGAGTTCGAATCGTCGATGATGTTCAGGGTCCAATCACCCTGGGCCTGTTCGCCCAGGAGTTGGCTGAATCCTTGCGGATCCTCGGGCAACCACGTCCCCGTGAACGGTGCGTCGCCGCTGAGAATGGGAATGATATCCTCGGCATCGTCATCGAAGGTCGTGTCCGTGAAATCGAATTCGAGGCTACTTCCGCGATCGGTCATCAGTTCGACGAGCGTGCCCGCGGGGCTGCGCAGGAACAAATCAATGTCCGGACAGCGTATGGTTTCGATGGTTACCGTGACGCTGACATCGCTGATCAAACCGGCCTCGTCGAGAGTGATGACGCTGTCGATTCCCGTGGAGTCGTTGTCTGGAACGAACAGTGGGCCGTGCGTGCTGCTCAGGGTTCGTGCCGAGAAGTTGGTGCCTGTGCAATCCGGCGCGTCCACGTCGATCTTTGCGACTGCACAGAACGTATTGCCGGCGCAATCAGTGACCACCAGCTTCCCCCGGCCGCTCTGGCCCGGGTCAATCAGCTCAACCGTGAAACTTGCGACGGGGTCGCCGGGTGCAAAGCCGAGGCCGGCCAGTTGGACGTTGGTGTCATCGAACAACTGGGCTGAACAGATACCGGAGTCGGCATCGGTGGCCTCGACGTCGATGAGATCATTCGGGTAATCGGGCGTCAGGGTGGCCAGGGGATCGACCTCCTCTGTCAACACCGGTGCGGCATCGTTGAGGAACACGGCGAGGTGGTAGGTTGATTCGGCTCCGGCCGATGTACTGCTTTGGCCGGACACGGCGACGTAGTGTGTGCCAGTGGTGCGGGCGACGAAGAACGCGCCTTGCGCCGGGTAGTCCGGAGCGGACTGAATGGAATTCGAATCGCTCACGTCGCTGATCAGGATGTCGCCAGCCGGATCGTAAATGACGAGTTTCCCGTGAAAGGCCCGGGGATCGTCCGCCGGGGCGGTGTTGCCCGTGCCATCACGTTCCGGGTCGCCATCGAGCGCCGCGAACACGCGATCGCCGAGTGCCACCTCGATGGCATAGACGTCCACGTCACCGTCGATGTCGATAATGCCGGCGTAGAAATGTTTGCCGGAGCGATCCGCGGCAGGCAATGTGTCGTTGGGTTCGCACTCAGGCAGTGGCGACCGTGTTGCAGGTTCCACGCCGGTGTGCAGGCGATAGCGATGAACCGTTCCGGTGTCGCTCTGGTCCGTGACCTGCAGGTAGTGCGTGCCATCGGAGGTCATCTGCGCGCCGGCAATAACCGGTGCCGAGGTCGCGTAGATGAACCGCAGGTCTTCCACGGGGGCGTCTGCACCGTCAGCGTCTTGGTCGTCGAACTCGATGACGGTCACGCCATCGGCAGCCAGAAAGGTCAAATCGGTATCCAGCGTGCTGTTGGATGTGCCACCGTTATTGACCCAGGCATAGACGCGGTCGCCCGTCATGCCGGAGATGGCCCACGTGTCAACGTCCGTCGGGCCGACCAATTGTCCACCGTTCAACGGTGTGCCGATCACCGTGGCACTGCCGGTACCGTTGTTCGGTTCGACTTCGTTCATCTCGTAGGCGGCCGAGGTATCGACGATGAGTGCGTAAGGGCCCGTTGTGTTGGTTGTGCTGCCATTGTCAACGTAGATGTAGTAGTCGGTACCACTGGACAGGGCCGCGCTCAGCAACTCATGCTTGCCGCCCGAGCTTCCGGACGTGCTGTGATCGCTGGCCCCCAGGCAGCCTGCGGGAAAAGTCGGTGGGCAGGTCGTGTTGACATACAGTACGCCATCAAAATTCGAGGCCGACAACTCGAAGGTGAACAGATCGTCGGTTGCAGGAGTGAAGCGGTATACGTGGTCGATGCCTGGCGCCGTGGACGGCGTGCCTCCGGACACGGTGCAGGTGTTGCCACTGTTAGCCAGGGCAAAGTCAGCAGACGCTCCATCAATGTCGTTGAGGACCGCGGTTGGAACGGTGGTGGCCAGGTCGATCACGCTGGCGCAATCGTCGGGGTTCGCTCCGGACAGCGTATCGAGGATCAGCGTGAACTTGAAGTTGTCATGCGTGCCGGCATTGTGGTCCACTCCGATGCGGTACGTCGTGCCGGCGGACAGTGCAACGTCGACGTGTACGGGCCGAGCCGTTCCGGGGGCCTGGGATCCTGCGATGAACGCATCGACATCATCCTGCACGTAGACCACGAAACGCCGGTCGCTGGAGCGCAACGGGGCGCGGTGCCACGGTAGGAGTTGTATGCGGTAAGTCGCCGAGGCTGCTGGTGTGAATGAGTAGAACACGTCCGGGCCATCGACATCTGCAACGGGTGCCGGCAGTGTGGTGACCGAGATATCGTCGGTGGCCAGCACCGTCGTGCCTTCGATGATTGCAGGCAGCGTTGCACCGATGGTCTCCGCCGCCCCCGGGCTATCGTTGGATGGGGCCGGTGGCAATGCAACTGCCGTTGAGCATGACAGGGCGAGAGTGTAAACGGTGCACTGAGTGATCGACGTGCGCATGGCCTGGCCTCCTTCTCCACCTGCATTTGATCCCAAGAGACACTTCAACCGTACTGCAAAGGAGGGGGGGCAGCAAGGACGATACGCAGTGCACAACACGGGCGGGTTGGGGCGCTTCGAGTAGGGGTTGTGTGCGTTACCTGATCGTGACGCTGAGGCGTGGCGGTTCGATGATCGTGATGCGATCGGTGATGTCGCTTCCAAAGATGTATGTGCGGGCAGACGCATCGTCGGGGTCGTGCAGCACCTCGATCACGAATGTACCGCGGGCGTTATCGGGTACGGCGTAGGTGAAGGTGGCAATGTGTGAGCCGCGGCGCGGCTTGCGGGGGCGGTCCCATCCCGCGACCATCTGGGCCGTTGTCGTATTGAATGCCGACCACGTTGCGACATCATCGTCGGTTTGGCGCCGGCGCACCGACGTGTGCGGCTCACGGAGCGGCGCAGCGCCTAGGCCAATATCGGCCAGGTGCAGCCTTCCGGCGTGGCCGCCGCTGGCGCCAAGATGGAGCTGATAACCCCGGTAGGCCCCGTCGAGGTCGTCGAGGTAGACGTGCACATCAAATTGTTCACCCGGACGAATCAGTTTCCGTGCGGTCGTGAGGCGCAGCCGCGCCGTGCCGGTGCGTACGGGCGTGACCCGGGGTGCGGGGGCGGGCATGCTGTCCAGGGGGCACGTACAGGTCGAGGAACCATCAAAGGCGCCGAGGGCGTGGAAGGCATCGTTGCCATCACAGGTCCCGTCGGGGGCACAATCACCAAACGGGCCGCCGGTATCGACGTTGAATGCTGCCGGTGGTGCAGGCTCGCACGGATAATGGTTGGGCGGTGCCTCGTTGGGGTCTTCATCTGCAAAGCAGTTCAGCGCATGGAATCGATCATTGCTGTCGGAGCTACGATCGGGTGGACACAATCCGAATTGTCCGCCCATATCGGCGAAGCCGACTTCGGTGCCCGTGCAAGTGCCGGCGTCACACGCCCACCACATACAGCCATCATCGCGGATCCCGTTGCCGTCGGTGTCGGCGCAGTCGCCGACGGTGTTGCAGGTTGACCCAAACGTCGTGACCCACGTTTGCCAGATTCCGGTGTAGTACTCGTGATGACCCCACATCACGCCTGCTTGCACCGGATCTTCGACCAGGCCGCAGTAGTCTCCCCAGCGGTCGCCATCGAACGTTGCCGTACTCGGTTTGAGAACGGTCAACACGCTCATCGTGCCGGCGGGATCTGTCGCCTGGCGGCTGGCCCGGGCCATCGAGATGAACTCTTCGGGGCTCGAACGGGCGAACAACACGGAGGTCGCACCCAGCGTATCAGTCCAGATCGCACCGAAATAAGTCCGGACACTGGAGCCCAGATCGATGTCGCCGGACTGCACCAGCACGGGGGTCTCACCGCTGCTCGGCCAACCGTTCATGGCAATTTCATACCACCGTTGTACGACGCGGTCGTTGCCGACGTGGTGCGTCGCCCACAGTGAACCGTCGCGATACATGCAACTCCAGAACCGGGCCTCGAAGGTCTCGATCCTCTGGGTCGTGCCCAGGCTGGGAGGTTCTTCTGGCGACTCGTAGATCGGTACATTCATATCGAATTCGGCGACGGTCATGGTGTTGAGCGGATCCGTGACGGCAACCAGGGTGATCATGTCGGAACTGGAACCAAAGAACCCCTCGACGAGGTAGTGTGCCGGTGCATCCCCATCGGGCGTGAGCGTCGCGCCGAGTGAGTGCCGCCCGGTCCACAGTGTGCTATGGGTTGTGGGCATGAGGCCATCGAGGACTGCCTGTTTGTCGATGGCGTACAACAAGTGCTTGTCGGGACCGAAGAAGTCTGCCGTCAGGAGTACGCTGTTGGCATCTACGGTCATATTCGGCGAATCGATATCGTTGTCGCCGGCAGCTTCGGCCGTGACATCGAAGCGATATTTGTGCCAGGTGCCATCGGGGTTGCTGTCATCCGAAACGGCCAGCAGCAGATACGACATGCCATCGGTTCGCTCGTTGGCCACAGCAAAGAAGCGGCCGCTGGGTGGATCGTAGAGCACTTCGGGGTCGAACACGAAGAAGCCGGCGCCGACTTCGCCCCAGAATCCTGTGTTGTTGTTGATGCTGTTCTCGAACAGCAGCGTACCATCCTTTTCGAAGAACGCGATCGCCCCATTGGTCATGACCACCAGCTGATCCGGGCCGACGGCAATAACCGGGTCGGGCGGATTCCATCCCGTTTCGACGATACCGATGAATCCATTGCTGCTCCCAGCCCCTTCTGCTGCGGCGATCGAACCGCGTTTGACTGCCGGGCGCTCGGGATCGTACGTCGGAGGGATGTGTGGCGCTGCCGTTGTCGGGTCCAGCCCATGAGCTGGCGGGTCCGGCGCGGCGAGGGGCATCGGGCTGAACAGCGTGAGGTGTGCGCCATGGCTGTCGGCGATACCTGCATCCCCGGACCATGCGACGACGAACCGGCCGTCAGCGTGCCAGCGCGCCCGCCGCGCGCCGGTGAACCCATCGAGACGCTGTGAGCCTGATTCGTGGCTCGTGATGGCGCGTACTGGACCGACGGGCCTTCCAAGCGCATCGATCATGCGACCGACGACACGCGTCGTTCCATCATGGTGGCTGCCCCACAAGACGGTCGAGTGGTGGTCGTCGCGCGTGGTGACAGCAAGGCCGGTCAGACCCCGCGCGGCACCGCGCTCGATCGTCACGGCTGGGTGGACGGGGTTGGGCCCGATGAAGCGCTGCATGCGCAGCGTATGATCAGGGCTGCCCGACGTCG
>CALODL010000029.1:0-71544 GCA_942492115.1 uncultured Planctomycetota bacterium | reverse complement strand
CGACCGCGGAACTGTATGTCGACGGTGCGTTTGATCAAGGCGGTGGCTGGATTGCCTTCGGCAACGCTTTTGTGAACAACCCCGATGGCATCGCTTTGTCGCAGCCCAATGCGGCCAAGATGTTCGGTAACTTCTCGGGCGGGTTCGATGTGTCTGGCATCCTGCAGGCGTTCCCGGCCACCGGTGGCCAATCGTTCACCCTCTCAGGTTACTCCTATGTCAACTCGGCCGATCCCATGATCGGCAACGGTGCCGACCAGGACAACTGGGTCGTCGCCAAGATCGCGTACTTCGACGCCCTCGTGGGTGGCACCGAGATCGGTGGCGACGAGGTCACCATCGCCGATGGCACGTCGCCGCAGGACACGTGGATGTTCAACAGCGTGTCGGGTACGGCCCCGGCCGGCACCCAGCGTGTCGAAGGTCTGTTCCTGTATCTGCAGCCGAATAATGACGGTGGCGCGGTGTTCATCGATGACACGTCGCTCACCGTTGCGAACGCGTGCTGCACCGAGGAGTGCACGTTCGACTCCGGCACAACCTGCCGCGACAGTGCCGGTGCGTGCGACGTCGCCGAAGTGTGCAGTGGCGACAGCGCCGAGTGCCCGGCTGATGAAGTGGCCCCGGCAGGAACCGAATGTGATCCGGGCAGTGGCCCGGGTTGCCTGTTCCCATCCGAGTGCGACGGTACCAGCGTGGATTGCCCGGCGAACGAGCCGATCACGATGTGTGCCGACGGCGATGGCTGCTGCCCGAGTACGTGCAATGCCAACAGCGACAGCGACTGCGCCGCCGTATGCGGCAACGGTCGCCTCGAAGATGGCGAATGCTGCGACGACGGCAACCTCGAAGACGGTGACGGTTGCGACTCGACCTGCGAGTGTGAAGCACCGCCGGTCCCGACCGTGACGACCTGGGGCATGATCTGCCTCATGCTGGCCCTCATGGCCGGCATCGCCGTCGTCTTCGGGCGGCGTCGCCAGGTGGCCTAGAGCCATGGACGCGTCGCTTGCGACGTGATTGTGTTGTTTGTCCGGCCCCGGTGCGAGTGTTCGCACCGGGGCTTTTTTTCTTGGCGGCCCGGGCGGCTGTCGGGGGCTGCCTGAGTCTGCTTTGAGCTCCCACCGGGCCCGGTGTATGATCCGAAGCGATCGAAAGGCTGTGTTGGGTTCTGTCACAAGTAAGGTTATGTTCTCATGCACGTGGGTGAGAAGCGTGAGCGGCCGATGCTGATGTGTCGGCTCGCCATGCATGCACGCAGGGCAACGCGGACCGCCGGGACCCCAACGAACGCGCCCCTCGACGACCCACGTCCGCCCGTGGTGTTCACGCCGCGGACAGGATCGCGCGTGCCCAATGACCCGGAGGCCCAACATTGAGTCGTCGTCGCCAGCATAGTCAGCCCGCAGCGCAGGCGCCGGGCGAGACACCGTTACCCCCGTCGCGAACGAGCCGGTGGATCGGTGTGATGGTTCTGGGGACGATCGCGTTGGCCACCATCGTCGGGTGGGTGACACTGCGCGACCGCGGTCAGACGCTGCCACCGTTCGAGGTCCCCACGCCTGCCGATTTCGCGACGTTCGATCCCCAGGTCAGGAATCATCTCGATCCGCTGATCGGGGCGGCGCGGGCTGCACCCCAATCCACTGACGCACTCGTCGAATTGGGCCTGGCCTACGCGGGGAACAAGGTCTGGCGTGAGGCGCGCGCATGCTTCGGTCGGGCGGTCGCGCTCCAACCGGACCTGCACCTGGCGCGCTGGCATTCCGCACTCTGTACGCTTGAACTCAACGAGATGGACACCGCGCGTGCGCTCATCGAAGATGTCTGCCGTATGCATCCACACCTTGCCGCCGCCCACCATCGGCGCGGCGCGCTGCTGCTCGACGAGGGTGACAACAGTGCGGCGATCCCGGCGTTCGAACAGGCAGTCGCAGCTGCACCCGATCAAGCAGGGGGGTACGCCGGGCTGGGCGAGGCCCACCTGCAGGCGGGGAGACCGACCGAAGCGGCGATCTGGCTTGAACGGGCACTCGAGAAAGACCCGAAGGATCAGATGGCGCTGTTTCTTCTCGGCTCTGCATATCTGCAACTCGGTCAGCGAGAGCGGGCTCGTGTTCTGATGGAGCACAGTGCCGGCATCAAGCAGCGAAAATACATGTCCGATTCGTGGAGCGGTCGTCGTGCCCGGCACAGCATGTCCGTCGCGGCCCAGATCAACAGGGCCCTGGCCTACATGCGCGCGGACCGGCTGGAGGAGGCCATCACGATGCTCGAAGAAACGCGGGCATGGCATCCTGACGACATCAGCGTGGCCAACAACCTGGCCAACATGTATCGGCGGGGGGGGCGGGTGAGCGACGCGCGAACGGTCTTGCTCGAAACCCTGGCCCGCGACGATCAGCGGTTCGAGACGTATCTCAACCTGGCGGCGGTGTATCTGGATACCGGTGAACTGGACGAGGCGCTGGTTGCTGCCAACCGCGCTGCCGAGCTCGCGCCGGAAGTGGCCCAGGCACATTTCACGCATGGCCGCATACTCGAGGCGTTGGGGAAACTCGAGGCCGCGCTGAACGCATTCGATAAGGCGGTCGAGGTTGATCCCGACAACTTGAGCTGGCGCGCAGCCCCGGCGGAGTTGGCCCAGCGGCTTGGCCGATTCGACCGCTCGAAGGTCCATTTTCTTGCGGTGAACCAACGGCAGCCTGGCAACGTGTCGGCACTGATGGGGTTGTGTGACGCGTGTGTGCATCTCGGACAGCGCTCCGAAGCAGCTGCCGCATTGGCCCGGCTTCAGCAGCTGAGGCCAGACGACCCGGATACCGCGCGTCTGGCAGCACGTATCGCCGAGATGGAGTAGTCGACGCATGGCGGAGCAGCACATCAGGGCCCCGATTGTCGCCATCGTGTTCTACATGGCGTCGGGATTCCTGGCGACAACAGGGGGGTGCAATGTTCAGTGCACGCCGGAGCCACCTTCCGGACCGCCCGCGATACCAGCGGATGCGGCGTGGTTCGAAGATGTCGCGCAAACCAGCGGGCTCGCCGTTCGACACACTTCCGGCCACCAGCAGCGCTACTGGTTTCCTGAGATATCCGGGAGCGGCGTCACCCTCTGCGATTTCGACGATGATGGTTTCCTGGACGTCTATTTCATCCAGGGCCGGCCGTACGACGCATCCTCGGAGCCGCTGCCGACCAATCGGCTCCTGCACAATCGTGGTGATGGTACGTTCGTTGACATCACTGCAGGGAGTCGCGTTGGGGATACGGGCTACGGTATGGGCGGCGCATGCGGGGACTATGACAACGATGGCGATGTCGACCTGTACGTGACCAATGTAGGGGCCAATGTGCTGTATCGCAATGACGGTCAGCACTTCACGGACGTGACCGGCTCGGCGGGCGTTGGCGATTCCGCATGGAGCACGAGCAGTTCGTTCCTTGATTACGATGCAGACGGGGATCTCGATCTGTTCGTGACCAACTACATCGGCTGGACACCGGATCGCGAACGCGCGTGCACCCGCCGGGGTGGACAGGCCGATTACTGTGCGCCGAATAACTACAGCGCGCCATTGCCGGACACGCTGTACCGCAACGAGGGGGATGGCACGTTTACCGACGTTTCCGAGGTCGCGGGCCTGCGCGCCGCGTTCGGTAACGGACTGGGCACGGCGTGTGCCGATTTCAACGGCGACGATCGGACGGACATTTACGTGGCCAACGACGGCATGAAGAATCAACTGTGGATCAATTCTGGTGGCGGGAGGTTCACGGAGGAGGCGTTGCTGAGTGGTTGTGCCGTGAATGTGCAGGGGATTGCAGAGGCTGGTATGGGGGTCAGTGCATGCGATTTCGATCAGGATGGAGACCTCGACTTGTTCCTCACTCACCTGCGACAGGAGACGAACACGTTCTACGTGAACAGCAATGGTGCATTTACGGATGCCACAACTCGGCTGGGGCTGGCGTCAGCCAGTCAGGCGTTCACCGGCTTCGGGGTTGGTATGGCTGACTTCAACCATGACGGCTGGCTCGATATTTACGTTGCGAATGGCAGCGTCATACGCAAGGTTGGGCACCCTGGTATCGGTGATCCCTACGCTGAGCCGAACCTGCTGTTCCTGGGCGTGAGCAGCGGGCGCTTCGAGGCCGTCAAGGCCGTCGCCGGAACGGCCCTGGCACGGGCCCACACGTCGCGCGCAGCAGCGCTGGGCGATCTGAACAATGACGGCGCCGTTGACATCGTCGTGACCAACAAAGATGACCTGCCGTATGTCCTGCTGAACAGCTCCAAGAAGCTTGGCAACTGGATCATGCTCGATGTGCGCAATCGCCATGGCAGCCCGGCGATTGACACGGTCGTCGACATGGAGTTTGGCGGACGTCTGCGCCGTCATGTCGTGCAACCCGGTTTCGGTTACTGCTCCAGCAGTGATCCACGTGTACATTGCGGGCTGGGCACCGCCGAACAACTCGAGCGGTTGACCGTGCGGTGGTCAGATGGGACCCGGCAGGTACTCGGGCCGATGAGCGCGAACCGCATGCACACCATTCGACGACCATAAGCCACTGCGTGCCAGCAACCCGGTCGAGCCAGTGCGTGGAGACCCTTGTCTTCTGCTGGACTCGAGTTGTCCCATGCGGACTCGCAGGATGGGCCGCGATGCTTTAGTCTGCGTCCATGGATTCATCCCAACTCAAGATATGTCTCGACTTTGCTGTTGACGCGGCCCGCGCTGCCGGTGACTTGACGGTGGAGTACTTTCGCCATGGTGTCGCCGTCGAGGTCAAAGCGGATCAGTCACCCGTGACCGAGGCCGATCGCCGCGCCGAGGTACTGTTGCGTGATCGTATCGAGCAGGCGTTTCCCGACCACGGGATCGTGGGCGAGGAGTATGGCATCAAAGAAGGACGCAGTCCGGCCCGCTGGATACTCGATCCCATCGATGGCACCTTCTCGTTCATCTGCGGCGTGCCGTTGTACACCACACTCGTTGGCCTGGAGTGGGCCGGGACGATGGTCGTCGGGGTCATCAACGCGCCGGCGATCGGCGAGATCGTTGCCGCCGCGCGCGGGCTCGGTTGTACGTGCAACGGGCGGCCTGCCGAGGTGTCCACGATCGATCGTGTGGCGGATGCGCGGCTGTCCACGACCAGCACCAAGTTGCACGAAGCGCACGGTCGGGCTGACGCCTATCGTCGCGTGCGGGAGGCCTCCAGGACTGACCGCGGTTGGCCCGATGCGTATGCGTACGCTCTACTGGCCACCGGCCGGGTGGATGTGGTGCTGGATCCGATCATGAGCATCTGGGACACGGCCGCCCTGCTTCCCGTCGTGACCGAAGCAGGGGGGCGCTTCAGTGACTGGTCGGGTGACGTGACCCACACAGCGCCCGAGGCTCTTGCCACCAACGGCAGGCTTCATGACGAGGTGCTCGGGTTGATCGACGGATGACGTACCTCAGCGGCGTCGATGTCCGCCTGGCGCCGGTTGGCCGTCGAGTGGACAGGTACACGTCGCGGTGCCATTGAATGCATTGAGGGCCGCAAAGGCATCATTGCCATCACACACGCCATCAGGTTGACAGGAACCGAACTGACCGGCGGTGTCGACGTTGAACGCGGTCGGGGCAGCGACCTCGCAGGTGTAGTTGCCTCCATCGGGGCTGGCGTTGGCAAAGCAGTTCAACGCGTGGAAACGGTCATTGCCATCGGAGGTTCCATCCGGTGTGCATGCGCCGAATTGTCCGCCCATATCGCCATATACGATGTCAGTTCCCTGGCAGGTGCCCTCCGCGCAGGACCACCACAGGCACACGTCGTCTCGGATGTCGTCACGGTCCAGGTCCGCGCAATCGCCGTGTGCTCGACATTGCGTTGGGCCGGCTGCACGCAGGTCGGCGCACACGAGCAGATGATCGGAAGCCAGTGAGTCGTTCTCCGATAGCCCATACCGTTGCAGTGTCGTGTCGGACATGGCCGGCGTGAACAAGACGAAGTTGTTGGCGACTTCGAGAACAGAGTCGGTGTAGATGACATAGTCGAGGTGTCCCGGCCAGAAGCTGCTCGCATCATTACGCCACGTGTAACTCATGCGCTGCGCGGTGTGGCGCGAGAACAATGGGCGCAAGGCGGTGCCATCCCAGTCTGGTGCGAAGTCCGGACCAAAGACGGCTTCGTTGACGACGTCACCGGTGAGGATGGACGTCAACTGTTGCGCAAGGCCGACGAAATTCGTGTCACCGGTAAAGACCACTGGCGTATTCTGCGGAATGGTCCCACCGGGTGACGTTTCATCGCGGAGGAACTGCAGGATGTGGTCGACCTCGGCCTGTCTGCCGCTGTCGTTGGTACAGCACGGCAAGTGCACGTTGATGACCAGCAGCGGGCTGCCAAGCGGCGTCGCGTCGATCAGGGCGATATGATTGCCACTGATGCCCCAGCTCTCGAGAATGGGGAAACGGCTGATGGTTATGCAGTCCGCGTGCCCGGCGCCATGCCAGGGACCCTCGGGAAGCCAGCCCGAGACCCACTCGACGGTTTCCGTCGGGGTGTGGTTGTAGATTTCCTGAAACGCCAGGATGTCCGGAGAGAGCGCCGTGATTTGCGCACCGAAGTTGGCGGCCAGCGTCGGGTTCCACGGATTGTCCGTGAGGACGTTGTAGGTGATGAGTCGCAGGTCGTTTTTGTCGAAGCGTTCCAGTGAGATGGGCACTGGTGGGGTGACCTCGCCGTCACCCAGTTCGTAGATCAAGTCATTTCCGACGTCGGGGATGCGATCGCCACTCTGCAGGTCGGTCAGGACCACGCTGATCTCATTGCCCTGAAAGAGTGGATCGCTGCCATTGGGCAACGCCTGGCGTCCGATAGCGATTTCAAAGCTGTCGGCGGTGACGGTCGGACCACCGCGGAACCTGATGGCGTCGTGCTGGACGGTGACGGCGCCTCCTGGCAGATGAGCCGTGCCCTGGCGCGTACCGAAATTCCACACCAGTTCGGCTCCGAGTCCTTCGATGGCCAGGCCGGTCCGTGGGTCATTGTCGGTATCGAGATACATGACGACGAGATTGTTCTCGGCGAGGTCGATCGGCGCGGCCACGGAGATGTACAGAAACAGCAGGTCGTCATCGTTGGCGAGCGACACACTGGCGAAATCGGCGCCGGTGCGACGACCGTCACCGATGGCATCGACCACCGCAGGGGCGACCGGGCTCCAGTCTTGCAGTTGGCCGTCGATCGTGATCGCGTGCTGCGCGGCCGAGGCGCTGGCGAGCGTCACGAGCAGCGTGGCAACGCTGAACTGCAGTGTCATGTAGGCGCCTCGTCGTGCTGCGTGAATCCCGGGTCAACGATCGACAACGACGACCGCCGGGATCGAGGAGATCGCGATTTTCTCGCCCGCGCGGCTAGGGAACAAAAATGTCCGTTCCGTCGGCTCGTCACCATGGCGCAGGTCAATGGTGAACGTCCCGGTGGCCGCGCGGCTTGCGCGGAAACTGAAGGTCGCGAGGTACCCGGGCTCGACGGCCCGTCCCGGTTCATCGGTGCCGACGACCACTTGTCGGGTCGCGACGTTGAACGCCTGCCACGTGTCGGACGTTGCCAGCGGGGCGTGATCCCCTCCGCTGGATCGTGTCAGGCGACGGGCCGTGGGCCACGCGGCGCTGTCCACGCTGATGTCGATCAGTTCGAGCGCTCCGGACTTGCCGCCTTCGACGCCAACGTGCAGTTGGAAGCCGCGCAGGTCCGCGAGGGGCGAGTCCAGCCATACGTCAATCTCAACGATCTGGCCCGCGCGGATCCGGGGTGTCTGCGGAGTGAGCGAGAGTCGGGCTTTACCTACGACGCTGACCGTCCCAGGCCCGGCCGGCGCCGGACTGCCATCGAGCGGGCAACTGCAGCTGGAGGTCCCGGCGAATGCGGCGAGAGCCGCGAAGGCATCGTTGCCGTCACACACGCCATCCGGAGCACAATCGCCGAAGGGGCCGCCCGCATCGACGTTCATGGCACCGGGAGGATCGTCCTCGCACGGATACGGGTCTCCGGCGAGGCCGTTGGGATCCGTGTTCCCGAAACAGTTGAGGGCGTGAAAGCGGTCATTGCCATCGGCCGTGCCGTCGACGGCGCAGTTGCCGAAGGCCCCACCCATGTCCGCGAAGAACACATCGGTGCCCACGCATGCTCCGCCATCACACACCCAGTAAACACATCCGTCATCCCGGATCGTATTGGCGTCGAGATCGGCGCAGTCCGCCGTGGTGACGCAGGTCGAGCATTCATCAGGCACGCCATCCATATTGTCATCGAGGCTCTTGCCCGAATCGATGTCGCAATCGTCGGGGATGGTGTTGGCGTTGCAGTCTTCCGCCGCACCTGTGGCAATCTCGCAGACGTCGCCGTCACCGACTTCGTCACAGTTGGCCTGCCCCGTGTTCGCGTGTGCGGGACAATTGTCACAGTCATCCGGGACGTCGTCGTCGTCGGCGTCGACGGTGTCGTCGAAGCCCGGACACTGGTCACACCCATCGGGAACGCCGTCACTGTCATCGTCTACAGCGTCATCGAACCCGGGGCAGAGGTCGCAGCCGTTGGGTACCGTGTCGCTGTCGTCATCGACGTTGTCATCGAAGCCCGGGCACACGTCGGCGCTGTTGCACACCCCGTCCGCATCCGAATCATCGGGATTGTCCATGGGGCATGGATCGCAGCCATCGGCAACACCATCGTCATCGCTATCGAGCAGATCGTCGAATCCAGGGCAGGCATCGCACGCCGTCGGGACGGTGTCGTTGTCGTCGTCCGTGACGCAATCCGTCCCATCACCTGCGAAGGAGCCACCGCCGGCGAGGCACTCGGACTGCAATTCGACCACGCAGCCCGCACCCTGACAGCAGGCCCCGAGTGCACAGGGGTTGGTTTCTCCCGGTGTATCGTCGATACCGGCGGCGGGATTGCCGATCAGCCATGTGCCGGCGCCATCCGGGCAGCGATAGGCCAGCGACGGGACATCACCGTCGTCCGGTCCGACGATGGATCCGCAATAGATCTGATCACCGATGGGGAAACTCTCGGACAACCCGATGCAATCGACGAGCGTGGCCCAGGGTTCGATGTCGAGGATGCCATCATTGTCCAGGTCGAGGTCCTGGAGCAACGCGCCGGTGAACCCGCTGACCAGCAGGTGCGTGACATTGTCACTGTTTTCGAAGTTCAGATCAGCGACCAGGTCCGGCGTCGCCGGCAAGCTGAACGTACCCTCGGCAACCAGGAAGTGACCGTCGGCCGGGATGGTTTCGCCGTCCAGATCCACGATTGCTTCGATCACGCCCGTGCCACCTGACCCATCGCCGATCGTGATGAAGGTCAATCCGTCGAGTGGGGTTAAGCTCGAGCCGGCCAGTTCGAAGAATTCGTCGTCGCCCGCATTGGACTGGTCGATGCGCACCTCGTTGATCACGACCGCAGCGCAACTCGTCGTGCCGCAATCCGAGTTGAAACCCTGGAACTGCCCTCCGGAAAGCATGCATGATTCAGAGGTCTCATCGTCGCTGCAGATCTCGCCCGTGCAGCACGCGCCGGTCGGTTCCGGGCACGTGACCATATCGCATGCGGTCTCTTCTCCCTGGAAGACGCCACCGTTGCCTTCACATGTCAGCTGGGCCTGGTCGTCAGTGCACATTCCGAGGTTGCAGCACGCGCCCAGACTGATGCCCGAGAGCGGCAGGATCAGATCGATGAGGACCGGGCGATGATCGGCTGCATCCCCGGTCGTCGAAGCGGGCAGGGGATAATCAGAGATCTCTGCCGGCAAATCGATGGACGGGATACCTGAAGTATTGAACACCCAGCTGTGGCGGTCGGTAGCGATACTGTCCTGCCAGGCCCAGTAATCCAGTTTGCTGCCTCCCAGAGTCGCTCGAGACCCATTGAAGGGATGCACTGCGGTATCGAATGTGGAGTCGGTGCGATCACGGTCGGTGCCGTCGTCTTCCGGGTCCGTGCACCCTGCGTCGCAGTTTTCTTCGGCTTCCGACAGCCACAGTGCAGGCCCCCGGCGACCGTTGGTGTTTTCGTCTTCGTTCCAGTCGCCGCCAACGAGGACCGGGGTCTCGGGATCGAGGATCGAGGTGGCGGCGGGTGAGTCCTGAATACGGTTATTGGGATCGGGAAACCCCGTACCCGCGCCGTTGAACCAGTAGTCGATGACATACGCGACCTGCTGGCTGGCCTCGAGCCGGTCGGCGAGATCGCTCGAACTGCCACCGGACTTGAGATGCGCATTACCAACCACCACATCGCCGAGGTAGACCGGTGGAAGATCGATTTCCGCAAACATGAACCCACGGATACCACCGTTACCCGCTGGAGCGTATTCGTCCGCGAGTACAAACGGTATGGTGCTCATGGTGGTCCGAGTGTCGCCGTTCAGATCGACGAACGGGTAGCGGCTCAGGATAATGTTGCGGTTGAACCCGTCCGTCAGCGTGCTGACGAACACATGCGGGAGGTCGTAGCCCGGGGCATACTTCTGGACATACGCCGTGACATCGCCACCCAGGTAGGGATCGGTGCCACCGTGCAGAAACAGGTCAACCGTGGTCTGCAGTTGACCAATCGTATCGACCCCGCTACCGGTTCCATTGCCGCTGTTATCACCCGTTTCCTGCAAAATGAGAACATCGGGACGCATCGCGGCGATGATGCGGGCGAGGGCATGCCAGTTGTTGCGGCCGCCGTTGGCTTCTTCGGTCTTGTCATTCGTGCGGCAGATGCAGTCTTCGACGTTGTAGGTCATGACCCGGAGGTCCGTGGGTTCGGTCTTGTCCCAGTCTCCGTTCTGCGGATCGAAAGCCCACACGCACGGTGAGGCTAAATGTAAAAATACACAAAGGGCTACGGCTGAGCTCTTCATCCTGGCATTCCCCTTCAGATCTGTTCCAAGTTGCTCACGGAAGGCACGCCGGAGGTAAGGCAGGCCGGATGTGACCGACCGGTGCAGTGGCGTGCTCGAAGGCCTCCCTGTCCACTGTGCATTATAACTCATTGCATCACCTGCAAATAGGGTTTTAGCCGTCCCCGGTGATCCCGGATCGCCCTGGATCGCAATATCTGCGTTCTCAAAGTGTTAGGCGACATTCGTTCCCCGCGTCCGCTTGATCGGGGCCTGCAAAAGGGCATAATCGCCTGCGGTACAAAGTGAAGGAGATACCACCCATGATGACTCGCATCCTGCTGCCACTGGTGCTCGCTGGAGCCCTCATACCTCGCGCCGAGGCCGAGATCCTGGATCCAACGGAGGCGGCGGTCGTCGTCGCCTGGGATGAGGCGCCTGACTACGTCTCTTATCCTGCTGTCGTTTACGGGAGAGTAGTCATTGCCAAGAAGACCGACCGACGCTGCTACCTCAATTTCCACACCGACTACCGGGACCACTTTACGGTCGTGATCAACAGCGATGCCTTTGGCAATTTTGCACAATCGCCCGAGAAGCTGTTCGGGGACAAGAATGTCGTGGTGTTCGGCTACCTGCAGGGGGAGCTCGGCAAACCCGAGATGTACGTGAGTTCGCCGGAAAACATCCACGTGGCCCCGGACGATCCGGCCGCGTTGCTGGGTTTCGCGCGGTCCAAGTTTCCGAAGGCTCGGACTCCATCCGATATTGCGGGGCTGCGCAAGACGCGGAAACCCGATGGAACGCTGCGGGTGGCGACCTACAACGTGCTGAATCTGTTCGATGAGCACGACGATCCGTACCGCGCCGATGAGGTCATGCGGCCCAAGCCGCGTCAGGAAATGGAGCGAGTGGCGGCGCGAATTCGCCAGCTGGACGCGGATGTCATTGCTCTGCAGGAAGTTGAGAATAAGTTCTACCTGCGGCAGTTCGTGCTGACCTTCCTGCCGGACATGGGCTACGAGGACATCGTTCTGATCGAGGCCAATAATCACCGCGGCATCGATTGTGCGATTCTTTCACGGTACCCGGTGGGGCCCGTGACAACCCATCAGTTCGCCCGTTGCACAGGTCCCGATGGCAAGGTGTACCCGTTCCAACGCGATTTGCTGAAGGCCAGGATCATGGGGCCAGAGGGGTTCGAGTTCGACATGTACTGCGTGCACCTCAAGAGCAAGTACGGTGGTGCAGAGGCCTCCGAACCGCTGCGTCAGGCTGAGGCCACGTATATTCGAGAATTGGCCGACCAGGTGCTCAAGAATGACGCGCAGGCGCCGTTTCTCATCGCGGGCGATTTCAATGATTCCTGGGACAGCAAATCACTCGAGATTATTCGTGGATCGGGTCGCCTTGAACTGAAATGTCCGGGAGCAGATCTCGAAGAGAAGCTGCGGGTCACTTACAACAAGGAACCGTACTTGTCGATGATCGACTTCATTCTGATGTCGCCTGCGATGCACAAGCGCTTCATAAAGGGGTCCTACTCGATCATTCCAGGCAAAGTCGACGACTCGGGGTCGGATCACAATCCTTCCGTGGCGGCTTTCAAGGTCAGGTGATCGGTAATATGTTGCCTGGCAATGCCTTGTGTGAGCCGTTGGGCTGGCGTCAAGGTTTGGACAAGACGCGGACAAATTGACCTGCATGATGAGCCAAACCCTGCTGAATGGCCTCTTTAGGTTTGGATGTCGTGCGGGCAGCGGATATCATCTGGTAGTGAGCGCATGAGCCGGGATTGGCCGCCTGCGTCGTGCGTCGAGACTGCGGTCTCCATCTGCCTCCCCCAACGAACCCGAGGCCCAAGAAGGAGCGTTGTGATGACGCGCAAACCTGGTTTCACGCTGGTCGAACTTCTGGTCGTGATCGCCATCATTGCCCTGCTGGTCTCGATCCTCCTGCCGAGTCTCGAATCGGCGCGCGAGCAGGCTCGGGGTGTTACGTGCCTGGCACACCAGCACGACATATTTAGTGCCACACAGATTTATGGCCAGCAGTTCGATGACTGGCTGCCCGGGGCACCAGGCACCACGGGTTTCGAGCTGACCAAGATGGGCATCGGAGACCCGCTGGATCTCTTTACGCCCGGGCTACCGGTCCAGAACTGGGACTGGCAAACGCCGCTGGCGTTCTACGCCCTCAACTACACCGAACTGGCCGGAAAGAACCGTGCCGAGCGTTGGTTCGCTTTGCGTAACTACGCCCTGTTCCTGTGCCCCAGCAACAACTTCGTAGCCCCGCCTTACGCGAATGGCGCGATTGGACCGTTCCTTCCAGATTGGCCGTTGATGTTCATGAACAGCTATACGACGATCAAGTCGTTCATGTACTTCCCGTGGCAGCCCGGTACGAACGATGGCATCCACATGCCGGCCTTCTTTGACAGTATTACTCCGGAGAATCATTCGCCGCGCACGACCAGCATAGAACGGCCTGCGCAGAAGGTGTGGGTCGCTGACGGATCGCGGTTTGCCCCCGATGGGACGAACCCCATCGACTTCGACATCAGCCCCAATGCCGGGTACGGCGGAGCGTTTTCTTCGAGCGGGGCGAGCAGCAGCCACTCGAAGGCCTTCATCAACCCGGTGGCCATGGAGTCGGACGACGACGCGCGGCACGATCGCTACGCCTACCGGCACCCCAAGGGCTCCGAGCCAGCTTTGAACCTGCTGTACTTCGACGGCCACGCGGTCTCACAGAGCAAGCAGGATGCCATCACCAAGATCGATCAGTGGTATCCCAGCGGCACATATATCCGCGCCGATGAGTTCACCGAGGGCCCGCATCCCAAACCGCGGGCCGATTTTGAGCTGCAAAAACGGGCGGCCCAGAGTGTCAGCGAAACCCCCAGCGGGGCGACGGGTGGTCCCTTCTTCCCGATTTTCTAGCCGGCGGAGCTCATGAATCGCAACGTCTTGCTGCTCGGCGCGTCGTCGCTCGTCATCCTCTTCGGCCTCTGGCGCGTAGGATCCAGCTTGTTCGCGGGACCTGATGTGGGCCCGAGTGAAGGCTACCGCGCGTTGAACATCGAAACCGGCCACCGGTTTCACGTGAAGATCGATGAAGACTTCGCGGGCTGGCCGGTCGAAGCGCCCGACACGGGGCAGCGCACGGGCTACCCTGCAGAAGAGTGCGATTGCGGCAACTGGGTCGTGTTGAACCAGTCGCTGGGCAAACCGGAAATCACAACGTGCTCCCAGTGCAACAAACCGGTGGCCGGGCGGCGCATGCCGCAGGCTGCGGTCGAGGCAGCACCGGAGGAAGCACCCAAAGGCAAAAAGTCCAAGCGACGGCGCGGTCGTGGTGGCCGCTAGTCATCGTGCTTTGAGAGGGAATCAATGTTGTCCAAACATGACGCACGCAAGGCATTTACCCTGATCGAACTGCTCGTCGTGGTCGCGATCATCGCATTGCTGATCTCGATTCTGCTACCGAGCCTGGGCAAAGCCCGCGAATCGGCCAAGCGCGGCGCCTGTGCAGCCAACATGCGGGGGATCATGACCGCTTGCAAGACCTATGCCAGTACGTCGTTCGGTGGGTTCTGGCCGATTACCGACTCGTTCTACAAGATGGCCGCGAACATGCCCCCGCTGCACTTGACGTCGATGGGCGGAACGAGCGGACTGCCACGTGATCAGGAATCGACCAGTGGGAACGATGGTACGGGCACGCAGGTTTCCCCGACCCGCTCGCTGTGGTTGTTGGTGCGTTCGGGTGACATCGCGATCAAGGGATTCATCTGTCCGAGCAGTGACGACATCGTCGACGAGACCACGGACACGATGCGCTTCTACGACTTCAAGGGTTATGGTTTCCTCAGTTACGCCTACCAGATGCCGCTGTACCCCATGTTCAACCAGTGTCGTCCGGTCTCGGACATCGATACCGATCCGCGTATGGTGTACCTGGCCGACAAGGGCCCGGCGATCGTGGCCAGCGAGGTCCAGGCGGTGGAGTCGAACACCGGTAACGTGAGCGAGACGATCGCGTTCAATACGATGGCCCGTACCCCATCGCTGACGCCGATGGCCCAGCAGGCGGGCTTGAGCCCCGAACTGGACCACGGCGCCGTGCGCCCGTTCAATTCGCCCAACCACGGTGGCGACGGTGAGGGTGACGGCCAGAATGTCGGCCGCTCTGATGGGAGTGTGGCGTACGCACGAACGCCCCTGGCCGGAGTCGATGGCGACAACATCTACTCGATCATCGGTAGTGGCGCGGGCCAGGACGATTGGCTGGTTACCAGTCTGTTCGGGGGCAATTACCCGGGCACATTCGCGCAGAACATCGGCGTCCCGGGCTTCAGATCCCTGGGGCCGGGCGTGAGTTCGTCAACGGACTCACTTCTGTTTCCGTGAGGTGCAGTGATTCCGTGGGGGGAGCCCTCATGTTGAGGTCTGCACAGTCATCTGCGCGCGCAGCGCGCACGCTGGCGGGCGACTGAGCACCATGCGCAAGACTTATGTCCTCGACACCAACATCCTGCTGCACGATCCGGGTTCGATGTTCAATTTCGGGGACAACGCCGTGATCATCCCGGTCGGTGTGATCGAGGAGATCGACCGGTTCAAGAAAGAGATGTCGGATCGCGGGTTCAACGCCCGGAATGTGGCGCGGAGCCTGGACGGCATGCGTGGCGGTGGGCAGCTGATCAGAGGAGTCGAGCTGCCTGGTGGCGGAACGTTGCGCGTACATTGCGGAGCATCCACCGAGGATGCTCACGCGGATCGAGAGATCCTCAATGTCGCCGCCGAGATCCGCGATACGGAATCCGAGTCACGCGTCGTTATTGTGACCAAGGACATCAATCTCCGCATTCGCGCGGATGTCCTGGGCCTGCAGGCCGCGGACTATGAGACCGATCACGTCCGCCTGACCGACCTACCCTCGGCCGATACTGAAATCGAAGTCGATGCCGACGCACTGGCCGTGCTGCGGCAGGAGGGCCGTCTGCAACTCGAAGGTGCGCCGACCCAACCCAACAGCTACGTGTTGCTCCGTGACCGGGAGCGGCCCAGGTCGACGGCCCTGGCGCGGGTCACGTCCGAGGCCGACGGTCTCGCGGTACTGCAGGTGCCTGAGAGCATCTGCGGTTTGCGCCCATTGAACAAGGAGCAGTATTACGCGATCGACGCCCTGCTCGACGACAACATCCGTCTGGTGACCCTCCTGGGCCGCGCGGGGACTGGTAAGACGCTGTTGGCCATGGCTGGTGCGTTACACGCCTCGTTGCACGAGGGGCGCTATCGGGGCGTGCTCGCGGCTCGTCCGGTCGTGCCACTGGGCCGTGATCTGGGCTATTTGCCGGGCCAGATCGAGAGCAAGCTCGAGCCGTGGATGAAGCCCATCAGCGACACCGTCGAATTCCTGGTGGCGACGGGGGGGCCCTTGAAGGGTTGTAAGGATCCGGCCCGACTCCTGGGGGATGGAGTCATCGAGATTCAGCCGCTGACCTATATCCGTGGACGCAGCATCACGGCGCGCTACCTGGTCATCGATGAAGCCCAGAACCTCACTCCGCTCGAAGCCAAGACGATCATCACGCGCCTCGGCCACGATGCCAAGATCGTACTCACCGGCGACCCCGAACAGATCGACAATCCGTACGTCGACGCCCAGAGCAACGGCTTCTCGTATGTCGTCAACCGATTCCGCACCCAGCCGATTGCCGCTCATGTCGTTCTGCGCAAGGGTGAACGCAGCCCGCTTGCAGAGCTGGCGGCCACGCTGCTGTGATTCGATTCTGAGCGTGGTCCCACGCGTTTTGCTCTGAGCTAAGCCATTGGGCCTAGTTCATGCGGAGTGCATCCGTTCTCATGTCATGGGGCATATCCTGTGGACAAGCTGTCGTACTTCTTTTTTCTGAAAACAATTTGCGACGTCCCGTCAAACTCTATTCGAAGGCGCGCCGAAGTTAGCGCCGGACATGGTGGCGCAAGTCGTATTCAACAGGGTGTTGACAGATGTTTTGGCTTTGCAGGAAGCGAAACTGGGTGTATGTTTCAGGTGCGACGCGAGGTCGCATGTGCTCGACGCCTCAAGGTGATCCCGGGCAACTCTGGTCGAACGACGGCAGCTTCTTAGAGCGGTGTACTCGGCATGGTAATGTGTCGGGTGTCGCGAGGTGAACGCATAGCCCGAGGCTGTTATCGTTCAAATGTTCGGGATCTCAACAGGCGCCAAACCCTAAAAGGGTTGTCCGCTCCTTGGCACGATTTCGATCGTGTATCTGGAACGGGCCAGGTCGCATCGTTCGATACTCTGAGGTGCAACGGGTTCGTGGAGTTGTGTCCGTGGATCCGAAGCACGTGAGAGGAGACACGCAGCGGAAACTGCGGCGACGATGAGATTGGTAGAACCCTAGAAGGGCAAAGTCCATGGGAGCATCCAGCCTCCAGTGTGCTAATACCACGCTGCGAGAGCCAGGGACTCCTGCGAGGGCCAAAACCCAGGAACCGCGGCGTAGCGTGCCGCACTGCTGCCTTCGGCAGTTGTGTCATCGTTACGGAAAACGGTAGGTGGGTGCATCCGGTTCGGAGATGTCCCGGATACCTTGCAGGAGGGGAACGCTTCGAAGGACGGAAGAACCCCATGAGTGCTATCGGTGCGAAACAGAACCGGTGCGGGTTCGAAGGGAGTAAACCGTCGAGAGGGTCACGAAACCCTGAGGGCGGAACGTAGCGGGCTGGCATGCCCGTGTCAGGTTGACCTTCGATCCTCGAATGTGCTGCAGGGGCAGAAAGTCCATGGGAGGAGCCGGCCGACTGCGGTCAGCTGGCTAGGTCGTATCGCACACCCCTGAACGGAGGCCGAACTCGAAGAGAGGTATCGCTGGAAGTCTTAATCGCATCCAGTGAACTCTGCTGAGGAAAACCCGCATAGCCGAGGAAAAGGCCAACGGCATAGCGTGGCGCGTAGAACCAATAGAGACGCTACTTCAGCTGGGCATACTCTGAACGAGCAGCCGATCCGATGAGGGACCGATCACCGGTGGAGACACCCGTGTTCAAACGATACGATGCGAATACTCCGAAGGGCCGAACGAGCACGACTCTCTCGCGTCGCCTTTTTCATGCGCGGTGTTCAATCCGCCCCCTGCCCTCGAACGGTCTCCTCCACCGCCTGACATACGCCGATGGCCAGTGCGCGCGTGAGTTCCGATGACACGATGCGCGTGTAGGCCGAAGAGTGCATGCATGACTCGAGACTGACGGCGGGGCGTTTGGCGTCATCGATATCGCGCGGGCACTCCGCAGTATTGATCCCGATACCGATGATCACCGGGCCCATGCGCTGACCAACGATCGACGTTTCGACGAGTATTCCGCCCAGTTTTCCGCCTCCGACCACGAGGTCATTGACCCCGGCGATGTCTACGGCGACACCCGTGTGGTGACGCAGCACGGCGCAGCAGGCCCGGCCCGCGGCAATCGACAGGGCCTGTTGTGGCACCGGGGCGCCAGCGCAGCGGGGGTCAACGACCGTGGCATAGATTCCGGCATTGCGGGGGGATGCCCAGCGGCGACCGTGCGTTCCGCGGCCGCGCGTTTGTTCTTGGGCGACCACGCAGCAGGGTCGCGTGATCGTTCCATCCGCGATCAGCGTGCGCGCCGTCGCGTTGGTCGATGTGATGCGATCAAACTTCAGTAACGGTATGTCCATGGGCCTGAAGCACGCGTTGTACGGCGCGAAAGTCTTGCTGACGAACCAGAAGATAGTCGGTGTCATAGGTCGACAGGACGAATACGGTCAATCCTGCCTGCGCCAGCGGCGCCGTCAATGATGCGATGATGCCGACCAGCGAAAAATCGAGGGGGCCGGCGACCTCCAGGGCGGCACACGGTCCATACTGCTGCTCATCCGCCGGTACACGGGCGGCCTCACAGACGATGGACAGTTCGTGCGCGGTGCGTGTGGTGGACACGAACGCGCCCGCTGAAGCCCACTCCGGGATCTCCGCGTCTGCAGGGCGTCGCACAATTGCGAGTGGCTGTGTCATTGTGGTCAGCTTCATGATCACGGCGCCAGGCGTTTAATGATCCACTGACCTCCTGCTGACCGTTGGTAGCGCAGGCGATCGTGCAGCCGGTTCGTGCGACTTTGCCAGAATTCCATGGTCTCGACAACGAGCCGAAAACCACCCCAGAACGGGGGGCGTGGGATGTCCTGATCAGCGTATTTTTCGCATAGGCTGGCGAAGTCCGCCTCGAGCTGAGCACGGGTGATGACCGCGCTCTGTTTCGAGATCCAGGCACCGAGGCGGCTCCCGCGTGGGCGGGACGCGAAGTAGGCGTCTGCGGTGGCTTCGTCGACCCGTTCGACCACGCCTTCGATACGCACCTGCCGACGCATGTCGGGCCAATGAAACGCTACCGCGGCCCGGGGATTGGACACGAGTTCGGCCCCTTTGCGGCTGTCAAAGTTCGTATAGAATATGAACCCACGATCATCGATGCCCTTCAGCAGGACGATTCGGGCCGACGGTCGACCGTCGGCCGTGGCCGTGGCCAGGGTCATGGCGGTAGACTCCGGAATGGTCGGATCGAATATGGGCTCGGACCACCGGGCAAACTGCTCGAAGGGGTCCGGTGCCATGTGCTGTTCGTAGAGCGGTGTATCACCGCTTGAAATATCCATCGGTCAAGTCCTGGTTGCGCGTGCGTCACGGTTGCTGCGGGCGCATGCTGCGGCAGCCATGACAGTGTGATAGTGAATATCAACGATGTCATCGATCAGCGGTGCATACCCACCGCCCATGGACACTGCCACCGGTATGCCGTGGTATCGACAGGTGTCGAAGACCAGCGCATCACGGCGTTCGAGACCGCCCTTGGTGATGGCCAGACGCCCGAGTCGATCGTGGATGTAAGGATCCGCACCGGCGACGAAAATCGCCAGGTCGGGGCGGCCGCGGTCGAGTGCGCGGTGCAGCCCAGCGTCCAGTGCGCTCAGGTAGACTTCATCGGAAGTGCCATCGGGTAAGGCAACATCCACATCGCTGCGGGCCTTGCGAAACGGATAATTGCGTGCGCCGTGGATCGAGAAGGTGACGATCGTTGGATCGTTCTGCAGGATGGTCGCCGTGCCCTCGCCTTGATGCACATCGCAATCGATGATGACGGCGTGGTCGATCATACCTTCGGCGCGGAGGGTCCGGGTGGCCACGGCGCTGTCATTGAAGACGCAAAACGCTGCGCCGCGATCAGCAGCCGCGTGATGCGTACCACCTGCGAGGTTGACCGCGGTGCCATCGCGGAGCGCCGCGCGACATGCCGCGATGGTCGCGCCACACGACCGCTGTGAGCGCTCGACGAGCTGGGGTGACCATGGGAATCCAAGGCTGCGAACTTCCCTGCGATCCAGAGCACCCGTCTCAACGCGGTCGAGATAAGTCGCCGTATGGGCATGTTCCAATTGCGCACGTGTTGCGGGATCCGGGACGCGCAGATGCACGTCGGATCGGCCCGCTGCCATGATGCGGGCGCGCAATTCAGAGTACTTGGCCATCGGGAAACGGTGGTCGGCGGGCAGCGGCAGGACGAAATCATCTGTGTAGTAGGCATTCACTGTCGCGATTATAGCCTTGAGCGGTGGTCCTCGCATCTGCGACGCGGGCCATCGCCGTGGTGGCCGACGCCCGGTACAATGGGCGCCCATGGCAGTCAATATCGAAACAGATCTTCCCCTGAAATGGCGGACGCCTCTCGAATGGGCTGACGCCGTCCTGCAGCATCCTCTGGCTCTGCTGAACGACCATGCGCATCTCGAACGCAAGGCGGCCCTCAACGCCCTCGAACTGCTGGGGCGGTGGCCTGACCCGCATCCGCCACAGAACTGGATCGAGGTCAATACCGCAGTGGCTCGCGATGAGGTGGACCATCTGGCGACCGTCACGCGAATCATAATCGCGCGCGGTGGCCGGCTCGAGAAACACCATCGCAATCCGTATGCGACGAGCCTGCGCAGTCTCGTACGCATCGGTCAGGGCCCGGTCGAGGTCATCGATCGTCTGTTGGTCAGCGCGCTCATCGAGGCACGTTCCTGCGAACGGTTCTATCTGTTGTCCGAGCGCAGCGACGACACGGTTTTAAGGGCGCTGTACAAGGATCTCTACGCTTCGGAGGCCGGGCATTTTCACGTGTTTCTGCAACTGGCATTTCACCTCGACGCGGAGTCGATCATCCAGGCCCGCTGGGAGCACATGTTGGATGCCGAGGCCGGCATGATCGAATGTCAGGAACCGGGCCCCAGAATGCACAGCGGGCTTTAGGGAGCCGATTCATGACTGCAGCCGAGAACCTCACACCCGGGACGACGTCTCCGGATCCACCTCCAAGGAAAGGGAAGTCGTGGCGCCGGCGACTGATTCTGGCGGGGGTGGTCCTTGTTCTGTTGTTACTGGGTGTGGTGCTTGGCGCGCCGTGGCTCGTGTCCCGGGGAGTCGGCCATCGTCAGCTGCGTGAATTCGCATCGCGGCAACTGGGGCTGACCGTGGCATTCGACGACCTGGCCCTGGGGTGGACAGGGCCGCTCAGCGTTCGTGGCTTTACGTTGACTGATGCCACCGGGCGCCAGGTTTTGACGGTGGACGGTCGAGTCAACGGCGGCCTCATTGGTGTGCTGGGCAATCTGACCGGAGGTGTGCGCACAGCTTTCTCAGGACGCGTGGACGTCGACATGACGGCCATGCCCGAGGGTGGACGCACCTCCTCTGCGCCGTGGGTCTTGCCGGCGCTGCCTGTCGAACTCGACATCGATCACCTCGACGTCAGTGTCGAGATCGGAGAACCTCAGCCACTCGCGCTCCGCGAACTTTCCGGACGTCTGGCCTATGTTCCCGGAGGCGACACCACGCTCCAGGCTGCCGCGCAGTTGTCCTCTTCGCGTTTCGCCGGCGAAGTGGGCCTCGACATTGCATTGGACGACTTGATCTCGGCAGATGGACGGTTGACGCCGAACGGAGCGCGGGCGCGGGTCGAACTGCGCGCCAGAAGCGACGGGAGTGTCCAGGTGGACGGCCCGACGCTCGATACCGTCGACGTGTCCGTCACCAGTACAGACCTGTCTGGAGTCGTTAAAGTCACGGCGCGTGGCACCGGTCGTGTCGAGGGTGGGGCGGCGCCGTTGGAGGCGGATGTTCAAATCGGCCGTATTTTCGACAGTGCGGGGCGTTTCGTCTTCGAGCCATCAGCGATCCAGGGATCCGTGCTGGGCAGTGGGGTGCCGACTGCGGTCATGCAGCCTTTTCTGGCGGGAACGCCGATCGTTCTCAGTCGTGACCTCGGACCACGTGTCGATGTCGAAGCCGCATTTGAACCGGGGACTCCGCGAACCATCAGCGTGGTGCTGAAGGCGGACGCGGCGCAGCTGGAGTTGGCTGCCGAAGTCGACGGGATCGACGGCATCATCACCGGGCGCACTTTTCGTGGAGCGGCCAGGGTCGATCCACGACTGCTGTCGGCATGGGGCGTCACAGGTATCGACACGGCTCTCCCTGTCGAATGGGAGCTGGATTCATACAGCATTCCCGCGGCGGATGCGTCAGGACACCGCGCATGGGATGCGGCACAGGCTACGGGGCGGCTGCGGGCGGGTGCCGCGCTTATCGCACTCGGTCCGGAGTTGCCGACCCTGTCGACCACGGCTCTCGAGATCGGATTCGTTCTCGGTGCGGTTCAGGGGCGTCTCGATCTCGATGTCACGGGTGGACTCGAGTCGATGCGGATGCGGGTGCGGCAGGCGATCAGTGGTCTGATGGCGGGCGGTGAGTTCGCGATGACCGATCTGTGGCCGATCGGGGAGGTGCGCATGACCGGAATCACGGCCGACGAGATCGGGCGTTGGATTCCCGACGCATATCGTCCCCTTGTTGCGGAAGTGGTACGCACCCCCGCAGAGGTCGTTCTGGTGTCAGGGGCCGGGCGGGCCGTCGCGGTCCAGGTGACCAGTGGGGATGTCCAAGTCCAATTGGATATCGTGGCCGGTGAGACTTTCGAGGAGCTGCAGGTTGCGACCGCAGTCATCCATTGTGTGGGCACGCCGGCGCTGCTGGCGGCGCTTCCTTTCGATCTCAACGCTTACGGTGAATTGCTGGGGCCCGTACCACTCGAGATTCGCCTGACCGCGCCGATGGTTGTGCCGATGCCTCCTACGCCGGCGTGGCTTGATGCCTGCGCTGCGACTGGGGTCCTCAGTGCACGGGACCTGAGTGTGCGTAGCATGAAACTTCCGGATGCGCCGGTGCACGTGACCGACTTGGCGGGCCCCGTGACGGTGGCCCGCGGCGGGCGCCGGATCAGTGCCGATCTTCGTGGCACGGTGGCCGGCGGAGACCCGTCCCAGCTGCTGGGACCGCTGCGGGCCCGGATCGAGGTGTCTGCGACTGCTGAGGGCTGGGGCGTCGATATCGATGCGGAATTACCTGATTTGGCGCTGACTCCGGCCATTGCGTTGTTTGGGCAGGATCCACAAAACATCATCCCATGGACCGGCGCGACGGCCAACGCAACGGCGCGGGTCAACGTGGGGCAGGCTGCGCCGCGCGTGACCGCACGGGTCACGACGGAGGAGCTCGGTGGGACGTGGATTGTCGAACTGAACGATGACCTGGTGGCATTGCGAACCGAAGACGCGCGGTTGACCGTCCCGGCGCGACAAATGAAACGCTGGCGTGATCGGGCCGTTCGCGAGCGCGGTCGCAGTCCGCGGCGGACCGCCGATAAGGCCTTGCCCTTGACGCCGATCATCACCCGTTGCGTCGTTCCGCTGGGGCTCCTGAGCGGTGGAGCGTTCGACCCTGCGGCCGTTGACATCGACATCAGCCTCGTAGCCGAAGCGTTGGCCCTGGATGCGGCCGATCGCGCCGCGGTCGCACTCGAGGGGATCAAACTCAGGATGACTTGCACCGACCTTGCGGCGGGGATCGATCTCGAGGTGACGGGCACGGCCCGTTCGACCCTCGAACGCACTTCGGCAGGTACGCTCGAGCTTCAGGGGCGGGCGACCGGGCTGTATGCAGACGGGGCACTCGATGTGGACGGTGTCCGCATCGACAGCGCTGCAACCATGCGTGATTTTCCAACGGTCGTGCTCGATGGCCTGTTCGACCTGCAGGGCTACCTTGTTGATGCCATCGGTCGGGAAGCCGGTGCTGAACTCGAGACCACCGCGCTCGGCTTGACCAGTGGCACACTCAAGGCTCAGTTCAGCTCCGCGCACGGGACGCTAACCGTTCCGGAGATGGCCATGGACGAGGGCGTGCTCAAGCTGGGGCCCGATCCGATCGTGGCGGAACTCGAGGTCACGCGTGAACTCCGTCAGCGGCTGCTGGCGCAACTGCATCCGGTTTTCGAGGACATCCGCACGACTGAAGAACGTGTGAAGATGACCGTGACGAAGGCCCTCATACCACCTGATGGCAACGTCGAGCTGCTCAATGCCGACATGCGTCTGGATATTGGTGACGTGCACTTCGAGCCTGGAATCCTCAGCCTGACGCTCCTGGCCGTCACGCGGCGCGACCATGACGGCACCATCCCAGGGACGATCGAACCAGTGAATATCAGGATTCGTGACGGCGTGGTGCACTACCAGCGATTCGCCCTGGTCATCGACGAGCAACGGATGATCTACACTGGGACCATCGATCTGAATACCCGGCGAGTCAACCTGCGAACGGAACTGCCTCTCGGCGTGCTGTCACAGAACATCGGTGACCTGGGCGGTTTGACCGACGACATCGTGGTTCCGATCTTGACGACCGGGACCCTGGGAAACACCCTTACCCGCGTTGACGAGAGCGACCTGGTTCGCGACGTGCTGCAGAAGGGCATTTTCGACATCCTTCAAGGGGGACAGCCCAAATCCAATCCCCCGCCGAAGAGCAAGAGCAAGAAAAAGGATGCGCCCCCGCGATCCCGACCGCGTCGCTGAGCATCATTCGTGAGATGGATCATGTCTTACTGCTGCGGTGTTGCTACAATCTCAGCTCTATGTTCGAAGATCATGACAAGCTCGCGCGGGTCGATGCGCAGGATTGGACGCGGCAGCTGGCTCTGACGCCTGGACCGCAACTGGTCCTGTTCACCGCCGAGTGGTGTTCCCCGTGCGCGGCAGCGGAGGTCCTGTTGTGCCAGGTGGCCCGGCAATATGCGGGACGCATCGAGGTGTGGGCGATCGAGCATGGAACCGCTCCGGAGATTGCTGAACGCCTGGCCATCCGGCAAGTGCCATGCACGCTGCTGTACGACGGCGGCACGGAGATAGAGCGGTTTACGGGTCTTCCTGCGCGACAGGACTTGACTGCCCGCCTGACGGCGCTGGTGGACGAGGCCTGTTAGCTTCATCCCCGGCTGTGAGGAGGTTCGCCGTCGGCGGCCTCGTTCCGTGCGGCATAGAACTCATCGATCGGCTTGGCTATTACGGCACGGACCTTATCGCGCAATGCCGGCACATCCGCCTTGGTCAGATCCTTCGTTTCAATCATATCATGCAGGTAAATGTGAATGGTTTGCGGGTATAGCATCAATGACAGTTTGTTGTTGAACTCGAAAGAACCCACCAGGCTGATCGGCGTAATCGGTACCTTGAACTTCTGGGCCATGAAGAACACGCCGTCTTCGAATTCGCCGACGCGCCCGTCAAGCGTGCGCTTGCCCTCGGCCATGACGACTACGCTGGTCTTGTCTTCGATGTATTGCTTGACCATTCGAAACGTCTTCATCATCGATGCGCGGTTACGATCGTCTGCAACGGGGATGTTGCCGTACAGTTTCATGAACCAGCCATAGAACGGGATGTTGAAATGGGATTCCAGCTCCAGTGCTCGTGAATATTGCGGTACGCCTTCATACGTGACGAACGGATCGAAGAGGTTCACGTGGTTGCATACGATGAGGCAGGTGCGCTCCGGATCGAATCCCGGTGCGTGATGGAACACGGTTCGCGCACCCGCGATGATGCGAATGTTACGAAAGAAGAAACGGAGTAGTGGGTCGAGTTTGCGCGGGGTCGACAGCGGTCGTATCAGAACCATGAACAAGCCGAACAGGCCGAAATGTAAAGCGCTGAGGGTCCACAACAGTGCCGCACGAATTCTGAGATATGCCAACCTCATACCGCGACCTCCAGAGCGCCAGGCATGATCTCCAGTTTGTGGCAATGCAGATTGAGAACCTCGCCGTCGATCATGACGGGCAGAGGTCCTGGCAAATCGAACTCGATCTGTGTGACAGCTGTACGCGTTGTCTCGGGCAGGTCAACGTACGTCCCGTCGTACAACTTCTTGAAGTGGCGCATGAGCCGCAGACGGCCCATGCGGCCGACGCGGATGACCTCGATGAGGCCGTTGGTACTGTCGGCCTGTGGTGCGATGAGCATCTTGCCTCCTGTGTAGCGACTGTTGCTGCAGGTCAAGAGCAGCGCTGGGGTGCAATCGAATGTGCCGGGTGCCGTACGCCAGGGGAACACACGTGCGCGCAGGCTGATGAGCCGTGCAAGGACCCCGAACATGTAGCCCATTTCACCGAGGGGCTTGAACCAGCGGTTCGTGGTCGTGGCCACATCTGCGGAGAAACCCAGGCTGAGCAAGTTGAGGTAGTACAACTCTCCATCGGCGTGGGTCAGGCGTATGACATCACAGCAGCGGTGACGATCCTCGGCCAGCGCTGCCGTGGCGTGGGCCAGGCCGTCTTGGGCGAAGTCACGCAAGAAAGAATTGCCGGTTCCCAGTGGCAGTAATCCGAGCCTCGGGCGCTCGGCCCGGGCCTCGGGAAACAGGCCATTGACAACTTCGTGGACTGTGCCGTCCCCACCGACGGCAATGAACCGCCTTTGACCTTCGGCGTAAGCTCGACGGACGACATCAGTGGCTTCTCGAGCCTTGGACGTCGGATAGACATCAATGGACAGGCCGGCGTCGATGAGCTGCTGCAGGGCTTGATCGACGAGCTTCCCGCAACGCCCGCCACCTGCGGCGGGATTGACCAGTGCAAGGTAGGTGGCACTCACAATTGAACCACTGCCTCGTCACGGTTGAGATGTTCGCCGATGGCATGGGCCAGAGGGTGACGCTTGATCTTCATCGATGCCGTGCGCGGAAAATCGTGGCTCCAGATGACATACCCGTGCACGCGTTTGAAGTCGAGGAGTCTCCGGTTTCGCGCGACGAGTTCGTTGCGCGCCGCGTTGTCAAGGCCTGTGGATCCTGGGCCAGGGTTGATGACAGCCAACAACTGCTCGTCGCCGAGCTCGGCGCGGGGCCAGATGTAGTTGGCGGCAAATACACAGAATTCCTTGACCGGCAGCCCGTCAAAAGCAGCTTCGATGTCCTCGGGATAGATGTTCTTGCCACCTGCGGTCACGATCATGTTCTTCTTGCGTCCGCGGAGTTGAAGGTGGCCTGAGTTATCGATACATCCGAGATCGCCGGTAAACAACCATCCTTCGCGCAAGACCTCCGCGGTCTGCTCAGGATCGTCGAGGTATCCGCGCATCAGAGTCGGGCTGCGGACTGCAACCTCGCCAACGCCGTCGGCACCGGGGTCGATGATACGGACCTCGGCACCCGGTAGCGGTGTGCCGACAGTGTCGCTGCGGAAGGGCTGCAAATTGTTCAGTGTCACGGCCGTGCCTGCCTCGGTCAGGCCGTACCCATTGGCGACAGGCAGTCCAAGATCGTAGAAAAACTGCAATGTGGCCGGCTCGGTGAACGCGCCCCCTACGAACATGGTTTTCAATTGGCCGCCGAGGGCGCGGTGCACCTGCGACAGCAGCAGTCTGCTGATCGTCGGCCGCGGACGGTTCGCGGTCAGTTTGCGGTTGAGGCCGATCTTGGCGTTGAGTACGGCACGGCGGATCGGGTCAAGCTGCTTGAACCGTTCGCGCAACGTGGTTTCGAGTCCCTTGAGGAGCATGGGGACGACGCTGATATAGCTGATTCGGAATTTGGCGAAGGCGGCCTTGATGTATTCGGGCCGCAGCGTTCGCAGGTGCACGACCGTTGCACCGCACAGGAACGGGCCGATGAAGCCGACCATGAAATCGATGGCATGGTTCGTCGGCAATATGCTGAGGTAGCGGTCACCTGGTGCGAAGTGGAACAGGGTCATCAGACTGCCGACCTGTTGCAGATAGCCATCATGCGTCAGCATGCACCCCTTGGGACGCCCGCCGGTCCCGGATGAGTAGACGATGCAGGCGACATCCTGCCGTTGGCGCGGCGCGAATTGTGGTTGGGCACTGGTGTCACAGGACTCCCAGCGCACGGCCTGACCAATCTCCGCGTCGACAGGGGCCTCGCTGACGACGACGGTGTCGATACGCAGCTGATCGAACTCGGGCTCGCTCATCAATGCGCGCCAGATGGGGTACTCGACGAGCAACAGCCGGGCCCGGGAATGGTTCAATAATTGAATGTGCTCGGTGGCGGTGAGCTTGTAGTCAAGAGGAACAAGTATACCACCGGAATAGAACACTGCATGGGCGCCCACGAGCCAACGTGACTGGTTGGTCATGAGCACGGCGGCGCGGTGTTCGGGAAAGAAACCGCGGTCCTGAATTGCCCGGGCCACAGGACGCATGGCCGCGCCAAACCGCGCGTAGGTCAAACGGTGGTTTTCGCGGTCACGATTCGCTTCGATCAAACAGGTGTGCTGGGCATGCCGTTCGACCGCGCTGTTCAGGGCCGCACCGAGTGAATCGAATTCGGCTGGATCGACCATCATGGGCTGACACTCCGCTCGACGCCCGGCTACAGCCGTGCTTGGATGCGTTCTGCGAGGGTCCTGAAGTCCGTGACGCCCTGCACCTCGTAATCAGGTAATTCGATATCGAAGTGATTCTCCAAACCGGTCAGTAGATCGAGCGCCTGCATGCTGTCGATTCCAAGGGTGCTGAAGAAATCGTCGTCGGCGGAGAGTGTTTCTCTTGCGACGCCGAAATGCGCGGCAGCAAGGTCGAGGATCTCAGAGAGTGTCGTGTCGAAGGTACGCATGGGACTTCCTGTCGCTCCACCGATCTGGCCATCAGGGCAGATAGGCGTGGGCGCTGCTGTCATGGACGAACTTATCGAGCCCGGACTGTACGGCCGGACGCTCGAACAACTCACAAAACAGATCGATTTCCCGCCGCAGGGCAGCATGCGGTTGGGGCTTGATAAAGGCCTTGGCCGCGGCCGCAGTGTGGCGGTCGAATTTCACGATTTGGGCAGCGGTCCGCCGCGCGAGGTCGAGGGCCTGTCCGCTGCCGGCCAATTGGCTGACCAGGCCGACCTCATAGGCCCGGCGGGCGCCGACGCTGCGTCCAGTCAACAGAATGTCGCGGACGACGGCGTTGCCGAGGTCGCGGTTGAGACGCGGAATCCCACCGAAACCGGGGACCAGTCCCAGCCGCAGTTCCGGAAAACAGAACCGGGTGTTCTTGTCGGCAATGATCAGGTCACACGCCAGGGCCAGCTCAAACCCGCCGCCGAATGTAAACCGATGGACTGCGGCGAGAGTCGTTGCCGGAAAATGGTCGAGGGCGTTCAGCACCGCATGGATGCGCTCGAGGAATGCGCGGACTTGCGGACCCCGTTCAGCGGGACTGACTTCCTGGCCGCGGGCGTGTAGTTCACGAAGGTCAGCTCCCGCGCAGAATCCAGACGCCAGTGGCGAGTGAATGATGATGGCTGCGATAGCACTGCGCTGCCCGTCGAGCCATTCGATGAACCGCTCCAGATGCTCGAGCGCAGCGGTTCCGATTTCATTGCACGGTTCACGGTGCAGGGCCAGCTCGACGATGCCATCGGCCAGATGCCACGACATGTGGGCTTCGCGGCGTTCCATCATGAGACACCGACTTTCTGCGCTGAAGGACCATACAGTGTATCGATGTGCTCTGCCAACTTGCGGGTGATGGCATCACGCCGCAGTTTGCCATTGGCGGTCATCAGGCCGTTGTCCACGCTGAACGGCTCACGGTGCACGAGCCATTTATGAATACGCTTGTAATGCGGCAGCTGCGCATTGATGTCCGCGAGCATCCGTTCGACAGCGGAATCGTCGACCTCACCCGTCACGATGGCAGCGAGGTGGCTCCGCTGGTTGCCGACGACGAGAACCTGTTCTGCTTCGGGCAGGGCGCGCTGAATAAGATCTTCAAGCGGATCAGGGACGATATTGTGACCTGAGTTGAGGATGATGAGATTCTTCAGACGCCCGATGATCCGCCAATTACCGGAATCGTCGATCTCGCCCAGGTCTCCCGTGCGAAACCACTCCTCGGAGTGGGGTGCGATCTGTTGTGCCTGCGGATCCCAGTATCCCAGAAAGATATGGGGCCCGCGGACGATCACCTCGTCCTGGTCGCTGAGTTTCATCTCAATACCCGCAATGGCGCTACCCACGCGGCCTGGTGTGATGTGGCCTGGGCGGTCCATCGTGCAGATTGCAGTGGTCTCGGTCAGGCCGTAGACCTGCAGGACCGGCAGTCCAAGCATATGGAAGAAGTCTTGCGTATCCGCAGCAAGTGGTGCGGAGCCGCAGATCAGGCCTCGGAGGTCAGCTCCGATACGTCGGCGAATTTTATTGAACAGGGCGACGCGTGCCACCGACCACCACAGCCCGTCCATAGCACGGGCCCGGGCTGTCGAGCGGCGCGTCCAGGCAGCGCGGCCACGGGCGAATAATCGTCGGGACAGACCGTTGCCGTCTACCTTCGATTCGATGCCCGTGCGGATGCGCTCGAGCAGAAGGGGGACGTTGAGGAATACATGCGGCCTGGCAGCGGCGATCTCGGCGCGGAGCTGATCGCGTTGTGTGGACAGAATGAGCTGGCGCCCGGGTTGCTGCAGGCAGGTCAGCATCATGATCCACGATCCGGCGAAGGACATGGGGAGATAGTGGAACACACGCTGCGTGCCCGAGACATCCGTCAACAGCGCGTCCAGACGTTCCGTCGTGCAGCCCAGCATGTGTTCGACATTGTCAGGGCCCAGTCCGACGCCCTTCGAACGTCCGGAGGTCCCCGATGTGTAAATCAACGTCACGGGCCGGTCCGACGGCACATCGACGATGTCGTCGTTCAGCGTGGGGGGCGTCGACGGGATGTCTGCAAAGCCGTGCACCGGCAGTCCATCGGGCAGGTCTGCTGCGAGATCCAAGTCGTCGATGAAAACCGCGGCAGCTCCGCAATCAGCGATGGCGTAGGCCATTTCGGCAGGGGCCTGCCGCACGTACAGGGTGACGGCGATGAAGCCCTCGGCCATTGCGGCAAGATCGAGTGCCACCCACTGTGTGCTGTTGGGACCAATGATGACCACGCGGGCGCCCTGCGGTAGTTCGAGACGCCGCAGATAGGCCCGTGTTCTGGCGACGTGGTTGGCGAGTTCTCGTCCACTGACGCCGTGCAAGGTCCCGTTGCGCACCTCCTGCAGGACAATCTCGTCGGGGTGACCGGCGAGTCGCTCGAGGATCCTGTTCAGCCACATCATGCGGCTTGCTCCTCGAGAAGATCGTGAAGGTCGCGGCTCAGCGTCGGGAGATAGTCTTCCCAGGGCCGAATCCCGCCGCGCAGCTCGAAGTCGGGATAACGATGTTGGACTTGTTCCTCGAAATACTGCCCCATGCGCGCCATGTCTTTGAGATGAGCCACAACCGCCCGACGAATGGCCGCAGTGATCGCCGGGCCATCACGATGAAGCGTCTCGAGGTTATCGAGTAGACGGTCCTGCAGGTCTACATCGTCGACGCGCATGAGCAGGTGATCGTGATTGCGATGGGCCAGCAGGTTGGCAATGCGCTCGTCCATGGTGATGCCCGCGGATGGCACGCCTGCCGGCATCGAGGTGACGATCGCGTGGTAACGTGAGGAGGCCAGCATGCTGGCTTTGCGCAGCAAGCTGACCAGTTCATACATGTTGAAGTGCGTAGAGCTGAACACGGGGACGCGGCCGATACGCTTGGACACCTCATGGCACGCAGCCGTATCGAGGGCCTCGGTTGCGATCATGACTGGAAAGACCGCATGCCGCTGGCGAAACGCGTCAACAGCTCCGGCAATGGCGCTGATATAGCGTTCGAACGCTGCGTCGACCGCTTTACCACCCCGGTGGAAATAGATCGAGCGGTAGTGCGTGTCCTTGAATGCGCCGAACGAGTGGGCTGCAGCCTTGACCAGGGACGGTTTGACGGGCCACCAGAATGGGTTGATCGGGCAGACGACGAGGATGGGTTGCACGCCGTCCCAGCCTGCTTCACGAAAGGTCTTGTCGGCGAATTCCGGTCCCAGCGGCTCGAAGGTCCAGGCCGTGTCAGTACCCCGTTCGGTCGGAACGCCGAGTTTGCGCAGGATCTCGCGTGATTCCTGGTTGCGCGTAATGATCAGAGACTGGCCGCAATAGCGCCGACACATCGTGCGCAGGCTGCGGTCCATGGTTCCGGCTTCGGCGCCATAACCGACTGACAGCTTGTTCTGGGCCGCGGCGATGCCGAGTGATCCAATCATCATCGTCGAGAGGGCGTTCGCGAACTTGCTTTTGAACATCGATCCTTCGCACGCCACGACGCCGTGATACTTGGGGATCTCACGGTGAAGAAAGGGCGGGAAGATGTCTGGCAGCCTCTTCTGGGCGGCGTTCTTGAAGTAGCCCTCCGTTTTTCGGAAATCCTGAGTGAGGACGGTCATTTCAATGCGTTCGAGACCCAGGATATGGCCGATTTGACGGAGCATCTCTTCGACACGCACATCCGAGCCCGTGTTGCGCGACCCGTTGTAGCCGGCAAACAGCAGACGCAGCTTGTGCCCCGGCGACCACGGCTGCGTATGCCCCTGCATCCAGTTCAGCCTGGCCCTTTCGACCAGGCTGCTGACCCAGACGCTCAGCGCCACATCAGTCATGCCTGCGATCCTCCGGCGACCGGCGGCCAATCGCGGTACTTGTAGCTGAAGTCATTCGTCGTGCTGAAGTTCAACAGGGGGTAGCTGTACTCGCTGAAGGGTTTTGGCGGATGGCCCATTTCGGCGACGACACGGCTGTTGTCGAACACGGTATTCCATGTCAGATACGGCCAGAAGACCTTGAGGAGCGTCGCCGCATAACCCAGTGGCGTGCGGCGCAGCAGTGTCATCACGTTCACCATGTTCCGGCAGGTGCCTTCCAGCCCGGGTGCAAACATCGGTTTGCGCCGTCTGCGATTCTGTGACAGCGCGTCGGTGAGTTGGCGGAACGTCTGAGCACCCCGGCCGGCGGACAGATGATAAGTCGTGTGCCTGGCATCTTCTTTGTTGTGCAACGTGGCAATCGCTTCCGCGACATACTCCACGGGAACGATGTCGAGGCGGTTGTCCGGACGAAACGGCAGCACCGGGATATTGGCCAGAACGACGAACGCCCGGACCATCTCGAATTGGGTCGTGGCTCCGCGACGGCTGTCGCCCAGCACAATGCTGGGACGGAAAATGGTTCTGGGAATGTCGGGCAGCAACTGGTGGATCATGTGCTCGCAGAATTTCTTGGTTCGAGCATACGGGTCGTAGTCACTGCGGTTCCAATCGATCGAGCCGTCTTCGGTGACCACTTCGTCCTGGCGATGGCCTGCGACAGCGACCGTACTGACGTGGCTGATCCGCCGCAGGCCGTGCTCAGTGTGGGCCGCGCGGGCCAGCTGAATGATTTCGAGCGTTCCGCGAAGGTTGACGTTGAGGCAGCTCTTTTCCGATTTGCGGTTGAGCGACGCTGCACAGTGAATGATCGAGCCGGTTGTCCTCACCAGGCGCGCGTAGTCGTCGTCGCTGAGGCCGAAGCGAGGACCGGTCAGATCACCCAGGAAGATGTGCAACCGATCCCGAAGGTGTTCGAAGAAGGGATCGAACTCCATGTGCAACTGCAACGAACGCCACAGGCGATGTTCGGCTTCTTCGCGCGAGGAGGCTCGGACGAGGAGGTTGATCGGTTCGTTGTGGCCCTCGAGCAGGCAAGCCAGAACGTGGGCACCGATGTAGCCGGTTGAACCCGTCAGGAAGGTGTGCATGCCGTCTCCGAAGCCCCGGGCGCGGCACCGTTGGCGACCGCGCCGTTACCATTGAGATGGATCGACCGCTTGGGCTTGAGCCCTTCCGGCAGATGTCCCTCGATCAAGGGGAACGACCAGCGCCGCAGCGCAGGAATGTGAACGTTGATCCAGTAGTGCCACCAGTCGGTCGAGCCTGCGTCATAGCCGAAGGCGCTGGCTTCTTCCGGTGGCAATGCCGCAGTCAACAGCCGGACATTGTCTGCCTCGAAAATCTGTTCGTTGTGCAGGATGAACGGCTCGTAGAGCTCGACGATTTTCTCGATGCGGATGAGATCGGTCTCGGTGCGTTCCAGGCATGGTGTACGAAATGTGAAATGTGAAGCCAGGCGGCTGAGCCGCTGGATCAGGGCCTTCTGTTGTGGGGCACTGAACCGCTCATAGCGCCGTTTGGAGACCGGGATGGTGTCGAACTGTGAGCGCAGCCACGGCTTGAACCCTTTCTGCGTACGGTAGTGCTTGCGGTGTGCCAGGCAAGTCAGTTCGATGGCCCGTCGCATGGTCAGGGGTTTGATGCCCGACGTGCCCAGTTGATAGACCAGCTGGTGCCGCCTCTGCAATACTGCGGCGGTGATCAGGGTCATGCCGCGGCAGACGGTATCGACGGGAACGACGTCGAGGCACTTGCGCTCGTTGACCGGCAGTTGGCGGAACGACGTGCCCAGCAGCCAGGACAGCGGCGCGGATGTATTGACGCCCTCGTTCCAACCGGGAAACGGCGTACGCAAGGAGGTTTCGACAATCGCGGGGCGAATGACGGTGACCGGGAGATCACTGGCGGTGTGCTTGATGAGCGACTCCGCGAGGCTCTTGGTGAAGGTGTATGTGTTGGGCCACCCGAGTTCCTGGGAACGTTGTGTGCCGACGCGGGCCAGCTCACTGCGCAACCACTTGGCCCGCCGCCGCGTCAGCAGGCGCTCGAGTTGACGCCCTTGCGGAGGACTTTCGAGATGGCGGTCCGCAATTTCTTTCTGGAGCTCCGCCGTGACCGCGTCACTGTCCGAGCGGGCCGTCACTTCGGCAATGAGCTCATCGAGTCGCACACGCTCATCGGCGGCATTGAAGCCCGGCACGCCCTTCGGCGAATAGTTGTCTTCAATGTCTTCGGGGATGCGCCCATCACGTCCGCCCGCCACGAAGCAGGTGGAGAGGTGCAAGAGACCCGCATGGTCGCACGCGCGTAGGAAATCCAGGACGATCACTGTGCCGGTGATGTTGACATGCACCGCAGTCTGGAGGTCGGGATTGAAATCGGTCAGCCCGGAACTGTTGACGATGACATCGCAGTCCTTCTTGATGCGGGCGGCGTCATCGGCAGTGAGGCCGAGGTCTGGTTTGCAGATATCGCCCTGGAACACTTCGAGTTTGCTGGAGAGAAACGCTTCGAGGTCGTCGCCGTGCACGTCGCCGAGACGATCGAAGACCGGTGACTGGGACAGCATCTTTTCGAAACGCGCCTTGGCCTTTGTCGTGCGGCCGCCGCGAATGATCAGGCTGATCTTGCGGATGCCCGGGACTTCCTGCAGCACATGGGCCAGCCATACTTTACCGATGAAACCGGAGCCACCAAGCAGGAGGACATGTTTGCCACTCAAGGATTCACGGACACTCAAACGTTCGAGCGGTTGTTGATCGTGAAAGAGCACGATGGGGCGGTTATCCGGGTCGGGTTTTCTGACGGTCGGCTCGATGGCGCTCTTGATGACGGCAGGGTGCTCGGTGTAGCCCTGTTCACGAAGAAGGCGGGCAAAACGCATGGCACCGCGCGGTCCAAGGTCGAGGACCTGGGCCGCCGGGCCGCGGGGGCGCATCACCGGATCGAGTAGCCGTCCGGTTGCTACGCCATCACGATAGTCCAGACGATTGGCGATGAAATGCTGAACACCCAGATAGGCCGCCAGGGGGCGAATCACGTGATCGAGCGAAGAGCTGACCAGGACTACGGACTGACCGGCTTTCACGCGACGGCGGATTTCGCGGACCAGTGACTGTTTCAACGCCGGCCGCATGACATAACGGAAGTACTCCTGGCCCAGCAGCTCCATGCGATCACGGCTGATGCCGCGCAGCAGCATGTGCAACAGCCGGGTGGCGAAGCGACTGTCGGTGGCATAGAGCAAAGGCCGGATCAACGCCGAGAGCATCAGCGCACCGCGACGAAACCACCGCTCCGTAAAGCGTTGACTGTTCCAGGTAAAGAACGCCACGGGGTGGACGGCGCTGAGATTGATCAGGCTCCGCTCGACCCGCCAGTACATCGAGTTGGATGGCGCGGATTTCACGGCTTTTGATTCCTCAACGTTCTGAATCCAAAGAAGTTAACACTATGTGCACAAACGATCAAGGACGCTGGCCCCCATTCGTGGATTGGCGACGAATTCAAGCCCATGGAGCTGAATGAGGTACGGTGTCCACCGCGGTGTGGCCGGCGTTGCGCGGACTGCGGGAGCGGGGCCGGTGGTGCCGCTACCGGGGAAGCCGGTTGGCGGGGTCACGGACAGGACGCGCGGCGGGCGGTCCGCAGAGGGTGAAAACGATCGCACCCGCGGCGATGGTGCCGCCGAGCATCAGGAGCGCGGGATTGAAACCCAGGGTGGCGATGGCCTCTCCGAGGACGACGAATCCGACCAGCATGCCGACGTCCTGGGCGCCGAGAATCAGAGCCGTGCCGGCACCGCGACGTTCAGGCGGCAGCCGCTCTGCGGCGAGGTCGACCATCGATGGGAATACGAAACAGTGTCCCGTACCCATTAACAGACCGGGCAGGATCAGATGCCACTCGTCATGCACGAGGCTCAGCGTGCCGACGCCGACTGCCATGACGAAGAGGCCACCGATGAGCGTTGGTCTGCGACCGAGTGCCTGAGGAGCACGGCGAAAAATGATGCGCAAGATCATCGCGGTCGGCGCATAGGTGATGAAGAACACCTTGATGTCGTAAAACGCGCGAGCCTCCGCCAGACGTTCGAGGAAAAGAGATTGCATGCAGAACGCCATGCCGAAAACGACTCCGACCAGCAGGATTGCACCCGGCCAGTGCTCGACGGCGGTCCGCAACACCCCTTGCGGTATTGCAGCACGGGGGGCTGCGTGTGCGTTGCCGCCAAAGCGGGCGATGAGCAGGCCGGAGACGGCACAGAGCACGGCACTGCTCGTGAAGAAAATGTGGTAGGGCGTAGCCGAGGAGGCGTCACCGGAAAAAATCAGATCGCCGCACGTCGGGCCGATGAGCATCCCGACAAAACCAGCCAGGCCAATTGTGCCGAGGCTCTCTGCACGGCGATTGGGGGGGGCGAGCAACGCAGCCTGCACGGCAACCGTGGTCATGACGGTCGCCGTGGCCATGGTGGAGCAGGCGCGCAATAGCGTAATCAACCACAACGCGGTCGTGAACTGTACGGCGCCATTGGCCAACGTGGCCACGATCGTTCCCGCTATCCATACGGCGCGACATCCGAAGCGATCGATCCACTGCCCGGCATGCAGGCGCATGATCAATGTGCCGGCCATGCTCAAGCCGATGACCCACCCGAGCGTGTCGGTTTCATGTCCCAGGTAGGCAATGAATTGTCCGAAATGGAACTGCAGAGCGACGGCCGTCATGAAGATGGCAACCGCTGCGAAGGTCTGGAAGAACGCGACGGTGTAGAGGCGTTCAGAGGTCGAAGAACTGGCGCTGTTTTCGGGACTGCCAGCCACAGCTAGCGTTCTCGGGCAGCGCTGCACGAGCGCAGGACGTCGCACGCCACGATACGAGGCGGGGCTGTCGTGTCCGGGGCAACCGCGTGGACGCCTCTGCGCCACCATGCCCCCGGTCTATCCCTGACGCCGTGTTCGAGTAGGGTGCTGTGCACTATGGCGATCAAGTGGTTAGCGATCAAGCCCGCCGCGCAACGGCTTCTTCCGCTTTTTTGGAGGAGCTGCGGGCTCAGAACTCTGGGTGTCGGCATCCCCGGTGTAATCAGGCATTTCGACGCGTTGCTTGATCGACAGCCCGATGCGGCGCTTGTCCTCGTCGACGCTGAGCACCTTCGCTTCGATCACCTGGCCTTCCGCAACGACTTCCCCGACCGTGCCGACGCGGTTGTAGGACAGTTCACTGATGTGGACGAGGCCCTCGATACCAGGGGCCAGTTCGACGAACGCGCCGAAGCCTTCGAGTCGTTTGACCGTGCCGTTGACCACGGAGCCGGCCGGCCAGCGATGGGACGCGCCCATCCAGGGATCTTCTGCAAGACGCTTGATCGACAGGCTGATGCGTTTGCGCTCCGGTTCGACGTTGAGCACTCGAACCTTGACGACCTCGCCTTCGGTCACGACCTCCTTGGGGTGATTGATGCGCCGCTCATAGCTCATTTCACTGATCGGGATCAAGCCCTCGACGCCTTCTTCGAGCTGGACGAACGCTCCAAAGTCCATCAGCTTCACGATTCGACCGCTCACCACGGTGTCAGGCTGCCACTTGTTGTCCGCACCGGTCCACGGATCGGGCATGACCTGCTTGAGCCCCAGGGAGATCTTTTTGTTCTCGTGGTCGACCTTGAGTACCATCAGCTCCAGCTGCTGGCCTTCCTTGACGACTTCGTTGGGATCGTTGACGCGGCTGTGGGCCATGTCACTGACATGCAGCAGCCCGTCTACCCCGCCTATGTCTACGAAGGCACCGTAGGGCATGATCGTCTTGACAACGCCCGTTGTCGTCTGGCCTTCGGCGATCGAGCCATACATTTTCTCTTTGGCTTCAGCCGCTTCGCGCTGAAGGATATTGCGCCGCGAGACGACGATCGACTTGTTATCGCGTTTGATTTCGATGACTTCGCACTGCATTTTCTGATTGACGTACCCGGACATTTCTTCGACGCGGTGACGGTCGATCTGGCTCGCGGGCATGAACCCGCGAATGCCCGAGAATTCCATCTCGAGGCCGCCTTTGTTATGCCCTTTGACGATGCCCTCGAGCACCTGCCCACGTTGCACGTCATCCCATGCGGCCTGCATGACCGCGCCTTCACGCGAAAGTTTGAGCAAATTGTCGTCGCGGTCGAATCCCTCGATGACGACCTCGATGACGTCGCCTACGGCCGGCAGGGGATCATCCTTGAACTGCGTGGCGGGGAGATACCCTTCGCTCTTGGCCCCGACGTCCACGAAGATATCGTCGCCCTGGATAGCGATGACTTTGCCGCGCTGGATCTGATCGCGCTCGGTCTTGGCCGCCATTTCTTCCGCGTCAACGAGGTCCATGACACTGGCGCCGCCCAGGGCTTCGGCCATCTCCCGTTGCACTTCTGCATCGAGCGCGTCCATGGTCGGAGCGTCGATCTCGGGCTCTTGAATATTGTCGATCGAATCATCGCCGGCAGGTGGTTCCGGCGTGGCGTGGTTTCCGGTTTCGTTGGTCATGATGTTGTCCAGGACAAGGCGCTCACGATCATCCCGCGGTCCGTGTGATCAAACGCACATGGTGGTCACGTCGCTCGATTACGAACGAAGCAGGGATGGACAATTGTCGGCGGCTGGTCAGCTGGATCTGAGCCATGGTGGCTCGCACCAGCACCCCCGTCGAATGGGGCGGTATTCTACATCCCCGGTCCAGGCGATGCCAGTACCGCGCTGTCTGTGCATGTGAGGGTGACCAGGGGACATATCGTCGTTCGCCTGACCGGTGCACTCCTCCGCCGGTGGTCGACCTTGATCATGAGGCGATATCCGTATCACACCTGGATCAAAAGAACGACCCCCGTGTGGCCACCACACAGGGGTCGGATGAAGATTCCAGGGTCATTGCGCGCACGCCTCAGTCGTCATGGTTGCGGATGGCCGGTTTCCGCGGACGCACCGGCGCCGGGTTGGCACATGCCGACGGGCACTGATCGCCCGGCTTACCCGGGCGTCCACCCAGCGCGTGACAGAGTTTCACCGGCGCGAACAGGCATTTGCCGTCAGGTAGACAACAGGCCCGTTCATCGACCACGGGGCAGCTCGGAGGTTCGCTCTCGGCACAACCCATGCCACCGTAGAACGTTCCGCCTTCGTTACCGCATTCGAAGGCATTCAGGCCGTCGACGCAAGGCACCACACCGGGCACATTGAAGCAACAGGCACCGCTCTGGGCATCGGGGCAGGCGTCACACGGTATGCCGGCGGGCAGTGGAAGGCCGCCTTCGGCGAGGCATGCTGTGACTGGCAGTTCCCCACAGACGCCATCGGGCAAACAACATGCACCGACCGGTTCCGCACAACCTGCGGCAGGATCCTCAGGGCAATGGGTCCCCGGGCCTTGAAACGCGCCGCCCTCGGCGCTGCACGCGTCGGCGGGCGCGTGCACACAGATTTCTCCAGTACCGCTGGTGATGCAACATGCGCCGATCGGATCGCCGCCGCCACACTGTGTCGTAGGACAGGCCGTTCCGGCCCCTGCCGGCTGGCCACCCTCGCGAAGACAATGAGCTACGGGCAGCTGTATACATTCGCCGTTCTCGAAGCAGCAGGCACCGGTGTCCACCGGCGGACAAATGTCGCAGGGGGCGTCCGGCGGAAATGGCAGACCATTGAGGTCGATGCAGTCTTTGAATGGCAACTCAGCGCGCAATCACCGTCAGGCAGGCAGCAGATTCCGATCGGCGGTGGACCACATGGCATGTTGGGGTCGTCGCACCGGGTACCCGGCCCCTGGAAAGCGCCTCCTTCGTTGAGGCACAACTCCAACGGAGCTTCGATACACTGACTTCCGCCTGCAGGGTCCTGCAGGCAACAAGCGCCCATTGGATCGAATGAACAATCGACGTCCGCACAATGGCCGCCCAGCGCAGTGGGGTCACCCCCGAGGCGCAAGCAGATGATCAGCGGGACTTCGAGGCAGCCATCATCGGGCAGGCAACACGCGACGTTCTTGACGTCCGAACAGTGATCGCATGGCACGCCCGGAGGCAGGGGCATGCCGCCCTCATCGAGGCACGCCTCGAGCGGCACCATGAAGCACCCGTTGGGCAGACAACAGTTTTCCAACATCGGACCGCACGCGCCGGCGTCATCAGTGCACCTCGTGCCGGGGCCCTGAAAGATGCCATTCTCCGCATTGCAATGCGGTAGCGAAGTCTCAATACAAAGCGGGACACCAGCCGCCGAGCCGACGCAACAGGCGCCGAAGGGCGGTTCGACGCACCCCGCATCTGAGCATGGGCTTCCCGGCTCACCAGGCTGGCCGCCTTCCTGCAGGCAGTGCAGGAAGGGCAGTTGCCTGCATTGCCCGTCGGGGAAACAACATGCACCGGTTTGTTGATCCGGGCACTGTGAACATCCGCTATCGGGAGGCAACGGCACGCCGCCCGCATCGAGGCAGACGATGATATCGACCTGCTCACAGTTCCCGCTGGGCAGGCAACAGGTCACGATGGGGCCACCGCAATCGGCATCCGGTTGGTCCGGGCATGCGCTGTTCGGACCGAGGAATTTTCCGCCCCGGTTCGAGCAATCCTGTAGCGTCCCCTCGAAACATCCGCCAATGCCGTTGTCTGGGGCGAGGCAGCAGGCGCCGATCGGAGGTCCCGCACAATCAACGAGATCGCATGGCGTGCCCGCGCGCCAACGGGCTGACCGCCTTCGTTGATGCAATGAGAGAAAGTCAGTTCGAGACAGACGCCATCGGGTAAGCAGCACGCGCCGACCTCCTGGATGGGGCATGCGTCGCAACTTTCATCCGGCGGTAACGGCATGCCTCCTTCGGCGATGCAGGCCATGATCTCGGTCTCGACACATGCGCCGTTGGGCAGGCAGCACGCAGCGACCATGCCCGTTCCGCACGGGTCTTCCGGGACATCGGAACAGAATGTCCCTGGGCCCTGGAATGCCCCACCCTTGGCCGCGCAGCCATCGGGCCGGGCCTGGAAGCAGGCCGCAGGCGCACCCGGTACATCCACGCAGCATGCGCCGGTGCGCTCTGCCGAGCAATCCGTGTCGGGACACGTCGACCCGGGTTCGCCCGGCATGCCGCCTTCCTTGAGGCAGTGGATGAAGATCAATTCGACACATTCGCCTTCCTGGAAACAGCAGGCACCCGGCTGTTCCTGAGGGCAAGTCGCGCAGCTCTGGTCCGGTGGTAAGGGAATACCGCCTGAAGTGAGGCATTCAATGAGATTGAGTTCACCGCAATCACCATCAGGCAGGCAGCAGGTCACGACCGGTCCACCGCCACAGTCGACCGTGTTACACGAGCTGCCCGGTTCCGATGGCTGACCGCCCTCGAGGTGACAGTAGATGAACGTCAACTGGGCACACGCCCCACCCGGGAAGCAGCAAGCGCCGGTTTCTTCGCCAGGACAGGCTTCGCATGATTCGCCAGGAGGCAATGGCAGGCCGCCCTCGTTGACGCACACCGGCAGTGGCACGTCGTCGCAGACACCGTCGGGCAGGCAACAGTTCACGATCGGTTGGTTGCAGGGCACGTTGGGATCATCAGGACAGTGCGTGCCCGTTCCGAGGAATTCGCCACCCTTCATCGCGCATGCCCCGGGGCTTCCCTCGAAACAACCGCTGGTTCCATCGTCAGCGATGACGCAGCATGCGCCAAGTGGGGGACCGCAGTCGATTGCAGCGCACGAGGTACCTGGTTCGCCGGGCATTCCGCCTTCCATGATGCAGTGAATGGTGACCAACTCGACACACTCTGCGCCATTGAAGCAGCAGGGACCGATCTGGGGTTCGAAACATGCGTCGTCCTGATCACAATGGCTGCCAGGTGCGCCCGGCTGGCCACCTTCGATGAGGCACACCATGGGCGGGACCTCGACACAACCGCCGTTCGGGAAGCAACACGCTGCGATATCCGGAGCCGGGCAATCGATTTCGCCACAAGCCGTTCCGGGCTCTTGAGGGAAACCACCTTCATTCAGGCATGCGATGAACGGGGCCTCGACACACTCACCCTGCGGGAGGCAACAGGCACCTGCTGGTGGAGTACACGTTCCGGAGGCGGGGCAGTGTGTGCCTGGTCCCTGAAAGTTGCCATTTTCATTGTGGCACTCGTCCAGCGTTCCTTCGAAGCAGCCGCCGTTCGGGACGCAACATGCACCCATGGGCATCATCGGGCAATCGAGATCACCACACGCGCTGCCCGGCGGCAACGGCATACCGCCTTCTTCCAGGCAATGGATGAAAGGAATCTCTGCGCATTCACCACTCATGAAGCAGCATGCACCCACGGGGGGGCCGCACACGCCGTCAGCAGGGCAGGAGCTGCCATCGCCAAGGAAGACGCCCCCTTCGTCATGACAGGGACCTGGGCCAGTCTCGATACAGGATGCCCCGTTACCTGTTTGCAGGCAGCACGCTCCGACCGGCGGATCGGGGCAAACCAGTTCATCGGCATCGCAAGCCAGTTGCGGATTCGGGAAGCCACCTTCGATCAGGCAGATGACGAAGGGTAGATCGAGGCACGATCCATCGGGCAGGCAGCAGGCGCCGCTGCGCGGTGTGCAGTCCACGCGATCACATCCAGTCCCCGGGCCATGGGGATGACCACCGTCGAGAATACAGTCGATCAGTGGTGCAGTGACGCAATCACCGTTGGGTAGACAGCAGGCCCCCAGCGCATTCGCCGGACATATGTCGTCCAGACATTGCATTCCAGGTGGCTGTGGAACGCCACCATCCATGATGCACAATCGAGGCGGCAACGCGACGCAGGCGCCGCCCGGGAGACAGCAGGTCCCCGACCCGGCCGAGAGTGCCTGTGGCGAGTCTTGTGACAGCTCGGTCTGCGCCGATGCGGGCGCTGTGATCATGACGGCAAGTACCGTGCACAAAGCTTTGACCGTGGTATTCGACATGATTGGTCCCTCCGGGCAATTGAATTGAGGCGCCGCCCCTATGTAGCGGACGTTGCGGATTCTACCACATGACGCGTCATCGGACCCGCGCATCATAGCCCTCTTATAACCCATGAAACACTTTGAGGGGCAAGGGATTTCAGCTCGCAGCGGCCCCCGGCCGTGGTCGATTGCGGATCGGCAGCTCGAGCGTGAACCGCGAGCCCTGCCCGGGTTTGCTGGTCACATCGATGACCCCGCCATGCGCCTGCACCACATGCTTGACGATCGCAAGTCCCAAGCCCGTGCCACCCATTTCTTTGGATCTCGATTTGTCGACTCGGAAGAAGCGTTCGAAGATGCGTGGAAGATCTTCTTCGGGGATACCGAGGCCCGTGTCCTCGAATGCGACGACGATGTCGTCGTCCTGGCGGACGGCGCTGACCGTAATCCATCCGCCGCGTTCGGTGTACTTGATTGCGTTGTCGAGCAGATTGGCGAAAGACCTCTCGATGTCCCGGGAGTGGCCGGTGATCGCCGGAAGGTTGGCCGGATACGTGAGTTTAAGCTTGTGGTCCTTCATCTGGGCCGCAGGGCGCAGCGTCTCGCAGACCCGTTCGAGCAGCACGCCCACGTCGACCGCGCCGTGTTCACGGGATGTCCGTTTTTCCTCGAGTTCGGAGATCTCGAGCAGGTCGCTGATGAGGTTGGTCAACTGAATCGCATTGCGCTCGATGCGTTCAAGGAAGCGATCACGTTTCTTGACGTCGTTCTTGGCACCATCCTGCAGTGTTTCGACGAATCCACGAATGAGCGACAGCGGAGTTCTGAGCTCGTGCGATGCGTTGGCCACGAACTCGGTGCGCAATTCCTGATAGCGCTGCGATTCTGAGGCATCATGACAGACGATGACATAGCCACGCGGTCGCGAGCGGCCCTTCACCGGGCAGATCGATACGGCAAGTTCCAGCGCTGTCGACGTGGGTCCGAGACGCAGTCTGCGGGTCTTGCCGCGGCGCGCGACCCGCTGCACGCCCACGAGGATGTCCGTGAGGGTGATGAGCGCATCGAGTGGCTGTCCGCGCGCGTGCTCGGCATCAAAATCAAGGAGGCGACCGGCCGCTTCGTTGGCGAAGCTGACGTTCAGCTGACCATCTACTGCGATGACGCCTTCGACCATGCTGCCGAGAGCCGCGCCGAGTTCTTCGCGGTCCTGGCGCGTGCGGCGAATGAGCCGCGACATCGACGCTGCTGCCTCGTTGATTGCCGTCGCTGCGACGCCGATCTCACCCGGTTCATCGATGTCTTCATCAGGGGGCGGTGTGCCACGGGCAAGGGCTCGAGCACCGTCGGCAAGGCGCATGACGGCCCGAGACCTGCGCCAGGCGAAGAGATAACAACACCCACAGGCCACGGCCAGTGCCACACAGGTACCGCCGAACAGACGCCAGTACCACCGTCTGACAGTCGCCTCGAGTGGCTCGGCCGCCAGCCCGACGCGGACGATGCAGGTCGTGTCCGGCGTCAGCGGTAGTCGCACGGCGCGAAAGAACATCTCACGATCATGTTCGTGGCTCATTCGTTTGATGGTGGCATGCCCGTCACGACGTGCCTGCATGATCTCGAGTGCTTGGCCCACAGCGGCACCGGGTCGGGCGCCGTCAGAGTCAAGGAGGACGCAGCCGTCGACATCTATTACCGTGATCGCCGCATCCTGTTGGACAGCGATAGCGCTGATCGCATCCTGTAGCGCTGTACCGCTGAATCGCGACGCCAGGTTGGCGATGATACCCGCGGTGTGCTCCATGGAGGTGATGGCCTGCTGAAGTACGGCGGCGCGCAGTTGAACTGCGGCATGGAGGGCGCTGGCCAGCGTGCAGGCGCACACCAACGCGGTCATGGGCATGAACAAGCGGCGAAAATACGGGCTGCGAAACATAGCCGTTCGGATGACGGGAGCGCTCGCATCATCCGCCTCCCTGCGGCACGAAACGATACCCGATGCCGCGGATTGTTTCGACCATCGCACGTCCTGCACCCAGTTTGCGGCGGATGGCTCCAATATGGACGTCGACGTTGCGGTCGGTGACGACGACCTCCTTGCCCAGTGCACCATCGATGATCTCATTGCGTGACAACACACGTTCGGGATGCCCGGCGAGATAACGAAGTATGGCGAATTCTGCGACTGTCAGGTGCACCTCATCGTCGCCATACATGATCTTGTGCCTGACCATGTCGATGCACAGTTCGCCATGCCGGATGATGTCTTTGGCTTCGCTGTGGACGTGGCCACGGCGCAGGACAGCCTTGACCCGCGCGACCAGTTCTCGCGGACTGAACGGCTTGACCACGTAATCATCCGCTCCGAGCTCGAGCCCGACGACCCGGTCGGTCTCTGCGCCGCGCGCAGTCAACATGATGATCGGAACCATGGCCGCCCGTGAATCGTTGCGCAATTCCCGGCAGACCTCGAGACCGTCCATACCCGGCAACATGATATCGAGGATGATCAAATCAGGGGGACGACGCCGGGCCGCCTCGAGGCCGGCGCGGCCGTCCTTCTCGGCCACGACGTCGAAGCCCGCTTCGATGAGGTTGTAAGAAACGAGCTCAATCAGATCCGGTTCGTCGTCGATGAGCAGGACCACATCTCGCGCCACGGCATTATCCCTCGGTTCTTGCGGCTTCAATTTCGAGCCGACGCAGGCGATTGTGCCGCACCACCTGCCCGGTATTCAGATAAATGGTGACTTCTGCGATGTTCTTGAGGAGATCACCGACCCGTTCGAGCTCGCGCCCGACGCGGTAGATGCGAATGGCCTCGCCGAAGCTGCCACGGCCTTCGATTGCGAGTTGCTTGGCCGCGTCATAGACCAGGCCACACAGCTCGTTGATGTTCTTGTCGTCATGGCACAGACCCAGCGCCGCATCGACGTCCTCCTTGACAAGGGCTTCGATGCATTGATGGCAGGAGTCAGTGACCAGGCGGCCCATATGGATGATGTGTGGTGGAAAATCCGTCGCCCGTTTCTCGACACATTTCTTTGCAATGTAGGCCAGGTTGACTGCATGGTCGCCGATTCTCTCCAGGTCGTGGTTGACATGGAGCACCGCTACGATAAAACGCAGGTCGCGCGCCACAGGTTGATGGAGGGCGATGACCTTGAGGCACTCCTCTTCGACGGCCACCTCCTCCTGGTCGACCATCTCGTCGGTCGACATGACGCGTTCGGCAATAGTCAGGTCGGCCGACAACAAGGCTTCGAGTGCCTGGTCGAGCTGATCCGCGACCTGACGGCCCAGGGCCCAGATGCGATCTCTGACATGCTCGATTTCTCTCGCCAGGTGTTGTGTCATGTGGTCTCTTTCCGATAGGCGATCACCGACTGCGCTCTCCGGTGTGACGGATGTGGCCGCTGGCGTAGGCTATCCAAACCTCCCGGAAACGTAGTCGTTGGTCTGTTGCCGGGCCGGATTCTGAAAAATGACCGAAGTCGGCCCATATTCGATCAGTCGACCCAGGTACATGAACGCGGTGTAATCGCTGATCCGTGCGGCCTGCTGCATGTTGTGTGTGACCACCAGAATAGTGAATTCTTCTTTTAGGGTATGGATCAAGTCCTCGATCTTGCTGGTCGCTACCGGGTCGAGAGCGGAGCAGGGTTCATCCATCAGCAGCACGTCAGGTTGGGCCGCCACCGCCCGGGCAATGCACAGGCGTTGTTGCTGTCCGCCGGACATGGCCAGACCGGATTCATGTAATCGATCGTGGACTTCGTCCCACAGTGCGGCTTGTCGAAGGCTGCGCTCGACGGTGTCGTCCAGCACGCGCTTGCGGTTCTCGCCATCGATCCGCAGAGGATAGACCACATTCTCGTAAATGCTCATCGGAAAGGGGTTGGACTTCTGGAAGACCATGCCCATGCACTTGCGCAATTCGATGACGTCGACGGTCGGGGCATAGATGGATTCGCCGCGCAGTTTGATATCGCCATGGATCCGCACATCGTCGATGAGATCGTTCAAACGGTTGATCGAACGCAGCAGCGTGGACTTGCCACAACCCGACGGACCAATCAACGCCGTGACCTTCCGCTCAGGAATGGATAAGGAAATGTCGAAGACCACTTGCTTGGGACCATAGGACAGTCCAAAGTCACAGAGTTCAGCAACAGCGTCTTCACCATGAAGTTGCGGATGGATCGCGGGGCCTGCTGTCGCGGGCAGGTGTGCTGGTTGCGGAAGTTGGTTGTCTGGCACCCTGGTCGTGATACTCGTTCCTCGCGGGTCGATGGTCGGAGTCGTTTCGATCGGGACGTTCACGAGTTCTCCCTGATTGTCTAGGGTTGTCCGCTCATTCTCAAGCCCGCAACGCCGGCATTAGAGCTTGGCTTCGTGCAAACGCCGGCGCAGGCGTCCGCGGATGATCATGGCCGCAAAATTCAACAACACCACGATGACGATCAACAGGAGTGTCGTGGTGAAGACCATGGGTTTGGCGGCCTCGGAATTGCGTGACTGAAAACCGACGTCGTAAATGTGAAAACCCAGATGCATGAAAGACCGCTGAAGGTGGACATAGGGGAACTCACCATCGAGCGGAAGATCGGGGGCCAGTTTGACCGCGCCGGTGATCATGAGGGGGGCCACCTCCCCGGCACCGCGGGCCATGGCCAGGATGAGTCCGGTCAAGATGCCCGGCATGGCCTTGGGCAGCACGATTCGCCGGATCGTCTGCCAGCGACTCGCGCCGCACGCGTAAGACCCTTCACGCATACTGGCCGGGACCGCGGCCAGGGCTTCTTCCGTGGACACGATGACCACCGGTAGAGTCAGGAGGGCCAGCGTCAAGCTGGACCACAGGATCCCGGTTGTTCCAAAGGTTGGGGCCGGCAGCCGCTCACTGAAGAAGGCGCCGTCGATCATCCCGCCGACACCGTAACAGAAGAATCCAAGCCCGAAGATGCCGTACACGATACTGGGAACACCGGCCAGGTTGCCCACTGCAATGCGAATCACCGAGACGACGGGGCCCTGGCGGGCATATTCGCGGAGGTACAACGCGGCTACGACGCCAAGCGGACCCACGAACAACGACATGAGCATTGTCATGATGACGGTACCGAATATCGCGGGGAAGACCCCGCCGGCGCTGTTGGCCTGCCGGGGGTTGGCAGTCAGAAACTCCAACCAGCGGCTGAAGTAGATTCCAGCGCGCGCGGTCCACGTCGTCGTGTTAGCGGCGTAGGTTCGCACGACGTCGGACGCGCGGATGGTCTTGGACGTTCCATTGACATCCGCAATGGTCAACGTGTAACGCTGATCCTCGTTCCGCAGGGTGGCGAGGCGCGCACTGGCGGAGGCATACGCCGCGGCCAATTCCTTCTGCCGGCGTTCGATGCGGGCCATGAATGCGTCGTGGTCCGGACCCCGCAACGGCGCCCCCAGCAAGTCGAGGCGGGCGCGTTCGATGCGGGCATTGATGCGACCCAGCTCAACGTCTTCAATGCGAGCCATTGCACGTCGACGGGCAGCGATGTCCGCCGCGGCACGTCTCAACCATTCCGCAGGCACAGTGGACTCAAGCACTTGACCATCGACCTCGACTGCGCGCAGCTCCCCAATGAAGGCCCCATCCTCGCGGCGTTCGATCATGCAAGCGTTGGCGGGATAGCTGATGTCGCGAATGCTGGGGGTGGCGATCCACTCGTAGTCGCGACCATAGAGGTCATAATTGGTGATGCGCAGCAGTCTGCGGTTGACAACCGTAGCGGTGGCCGCGCCTGCTGGCCACGCGGCGCGCTCGGCGGCCGTGGGTTCGTAGGGTTCAGATCGGGTGAACTCGCCGAGCAGGACACGACCGTCGGCCAGGGTGACACGCGCGATCGGTTGCGGCCAGAAGGTGGCCGTCCCACGGAGGGTCACGATGAGCAGTAGCGCAACGATCATCACGACGGCCACGGTCAGTCCGCCGGCGCTGAGCCAGGCCCACGGTTCGCCGCGCAGGGCAATCGTCCGCCGGCTGTCGAGCTGTGGAGCTTCAAGCGGCTGTGCCAGCGTGCTCATAACTGACCGGCTCTCTTTCTGAAGCGCAACCGGACGAGTTCTGCGACGGTATTGATCACGAATGTCAGGCCGAACAGCACCAGCCCTGCAAGAAAAAGCACGCGGTACAGCGTACCGTTGCGTGCCGCTTCAGGTAGCTCGACTGCGATATTGGCCGACAACGCCCGCAGGCCGTTGAATGGATTGATGTCCATGATCGCGGTGTTGCCCGCCGCCATGACCACGATCATGGTTTCCCCTACGGCGCGACCAAGGCCAATCATGACCGCCGAAAACATGCCGCTCGCCGCAATGGGAATGACGACTCGGCAGGTGGTTTGCCAGGCGGAAGCCCCGCATGCGAGTGAACCGGCTTTGAGGTGTTCGGGGACCGCGGACAGCGCGTCCTCGGACACCGTGTAGACGATCGGGATGACCGCGAAACCAATGACGAATCCGACGACCAGTGAGTTCCGTTGCGCGTAGGTACCAACGAGGGTGCCGCGCAGGTCAAAGCCGAGCGCTGTCATCGTTTCGCCGACGGCCCATGCGGTCACGGCGGACAGCACAGTCGCTGCAATCATGCTCAAGAGTTCGACCCAGGCTTCGGACAGGAGTCCTGGAGTAATGAGTTTACGACTCAGGAACCGGCGCCAACGGCGGGCGCGCCAATGCAGAACGAGCACGAGGATGACCGGCATGGTCACCAGTCCCCACAGCGAGGTTCCCGTGCCGACCTGGCCGTCCAACCAGGCCATGATGTTCCCGCCGAACATGAGCCGTTCCACGGCAGGACTGCATTCCCGGCTGACCAGCCCGGCCAGCCCCAGCAGGCCGATACACAGCAGCAGTCGCCGGGCTCCCGTGTTGCAGGCCGCAATCCGGCGTGGCAGCAGATCCCATGCGTGCCCGGCGAACCACAGCGTTGCGGGGATGCAGGCTGCCGAAAGCAGGACCGTGACCAGATGGCGCTCGACGACCGGGGCCAGCACGAGTGCCGCGATGAAGCCGAGTACGACGCTGGGCAGGGAGGCCATCATCTCAATGGTCGGTTTCACCACACTGCGAGTCTTGGGGTCCAGAAACTGCGAAGAGTAGACGGCCGCGAGCAATGCGATGGGGATCGCGAAAACCATCGAGTACAAAGTTGCCTTCAGAGATCCGAAGATCAGGGGGGTCAGGCTGAGTTTGGGTTCGAATGCGTCGGTTCCCCCACTCGATTGCCACGTGAAACTCGGCTGCGGATCACCCTCGTACCACAGGCGTCCGAACAGTGCATGAAGTGTCGTCTCAGGATGGGGGTTGTCGAGGTTCCAGCGGCGGGCTCGGCAATTGTGATCAAGCGCAACGAGCGTGTCGGCCTTGGGCGTGATCTGCATCCGCGCAATGCCGACGCCCTCGCCTGCGATCGTGGCCAACGTGCGTCCCGTGGTCGCATGATGCAGTGCAATCGCTCCGGAAGCGTCTGCCGTGGCAAAACAGCGATTTCGCGGTGACGCGGTCACGGCAGTGACGGCGGCGTCGTGACCACTGAAGTCGTGAATGCGCTCGAGGCTGAGCCCATCCGAGGTCTCGCCGTGCGGCCGGGGCACGGTGAACCATACGCTCACGCGGCCGGCACTGTCTCCGACGATGAGCGACTGCGTCCCGATCAGGTGTTTGATGGTCGTGAGCAGGTGGTCGTCCGAGACCACATCGCGGGTCTCTGCGATCTGCGCGTGTGCGGGATCCCGCAGGTCATAGCGGGACACGGTCCCGTCCGACCAGCCCAGTACGAGTTGCGTGGCCTCCTCATTGAGCAGAAGTGCGGCAGGTTGATCCGGGTGAGGCGGTGCCGGCAGATCGAACCACTGTGGATCGAGACGCTGGGCTCCGGTCAGCAGATTTTCTTTACGCCGGATTCTGGCCATGCGTACGGTGCCCTCGGCGGTGATTCCAGCCAGCACTTCGCGCACGATGCGTCCGTCGCTCAGCGTGGCATGGTAGTCGAGCAGAACGATGGGCGAGCCCGTCGCACAAAACGTGACGGGCTCGGAGGCTAAATCGACGATTGCGTGGGTCCAGCGCAGGTGGCCGCTGCCGACGCGCTCAACGATCCCGCCTGACCACGTGGCGCGCCCGTGCGCATCGAGCTCTGCGCGGTCGAAGCGCTGTTCGACGAATTCGCTGGTGAAGCCCAGTTGCCCCAGTCGAATCGTGCCGTCGCTCAAGCCCAGGGCGATGCGGCCGCCGCTCAGAGGACGTGACCACGCCGTGATGCGCGGCCCGTGTGGTCCCACGACATCGGCCTGCGCAAGCTCTGCGCCTGAGCGGGCATCGAATTGTGCGAGCGTGCCATCCGGCCACAGAGCAACACCTACGCCGACGTACTCATCCAGTTCGAAGATCAGCGGGCGCCCGGGAACGGCGTGCCTGGCGATTTCAAAGGGGGGTTCTGCGGTGACGTGCGCCGTACAGAACAGCGGTACGGCAACCCAGATCAGGAACATTCCGATGCCCAGAATCGTGGCGATGACCGTCAGGCCGCCAGTGGTAATCACCACGGCGGCGGCGCGATCGGTCAACCGGACGGTCCAATGGGTCGTGCGGCGGTTGGATTGCAGGGGCTGGGCCATTGCCGTCAGATGCTCAAGGGCCGAGCAGGCTGAGTTCGGTCGAGGCGATTGTGGCCGGTAGCGGGATATACCCCGCTTTGACAACCTGCCCCTGGCCTTCACGGCTCAGGACGAAACGCATGAACTCGCGACGCAACGGATCCAGGTCCTGTTCGGGTGTCTTGTTGATGTAGATGTATAGAAACCGGGCCAGCGGATAGTCACCGCTGTAGGCATGACTCAGCGAGGCGTCGAAAGCTTCGCCGCGCGCGTCAACCGACAGCGGGACAACACGGACGTCGGCGGTGCGATAGCCGATGCCACTATAGCCCATCGCAAACTTATCAGAGGCGACGGCCTGCACGACGGCACTGCTGCCTGGTTGCTCCTTGACGTCATCTTTGTAGTCACCCTTGAACAAGGCAGCCTTCTTGAAGAATCCATACGTTCCCGACGCACTGTTGCGTCCGTAGAGACTGATGGGCCTGTTCTGCCACTCACCGGTCAAGCCCAGGTCGCCCCAGGTCGCGATGTCACGGTCGTGACCACCGCGGCGGTTCTTGGAGAACACCGCGTCAACCTGTTGCAAGGTCAGTCGCTCAATCGGGTTGTCACGGTGCACGAACACTGCAATGCAGTCGAGGGATGTGCGAACGGCAAGCGGCTTGTAGCCGAAACGGCTCTCGAATGCGTCCATTTCTTTGGACTTCATTGCACGCGACATGGCTCCGAAATGCGCCGTGCCTTCGATCAACGCGGGCGGGGCAGTGTTGGAGCCTTTGCCTTCGACCTCGATTTTGACATCAGGGTAGAACATCCTGAAGGCCTCCGCCCACAAGGCCATTTCGTTGTTCATCGTATCCGACCCGACTGACTTGAGATTGCCCGTGACGCCAGTCACCGTGGTGTAAGGCGGCAATGCAGGATCGACCTGCACAGCGCGATCCTCAGCCAACAAGGGGGGCGCTATCAGGCACACGAGCATGGTGCGGCGGCATACTGTGACAATCATCCGGGTCCTTTCAAGATAGGGCCGCAGCGGGCCGAGCTCTGTTTAGAAATCGATCATGAACCGCATCTGGAAGCTGTGCGCAGCACCGCTGTTTTCGGCGTCGGCAAACCCGTAGTTCCACATGAGCCGCGTGTTGGGGTTGAGGTACCAATTGACGCCGAGTGTGAAGTCGTCCAGACGCCCACCGCGAACCCCACCTTCTTCGAGGTTGAGGTAACTGTATCGTCCGGCGACTTCCCAGGCGCCGATTCCATCGTCCTGACCGAAATTCTTCTTGGGCTCGACGCGGTCGAACGCGCCATTCTTCTTGTTGTAGACGCGGTGCTCGCCAGTCAGGAAGTAGCTCGTCAGAAAATAAAATCCATTGTAGGACGGATCTTCCCGCTGCACGTTGTCAACGAAGGCGTGAACATACTCGGCCTGGAATGCAAGTGGTCCCAGCACGACCGACGCTTCGGCGCCGACCAGGTTGGTGTCGCTGGCCATGAAGTCGCCGGTGTCAGCGAAGCGTGGGGCGAGGTGCGCCTCCGGGCGGGTGCGGTAGCGCACCGGGTCCCGCTTGTGGTCCTGGTAGCTGTAGGACACACCGAGGTGTAGCAGCTTCTCACCGTCGTCGACGTACCACGGGAGGGCCGTGACTCTTCCGGTGAAGTGGATGCCGTCGTTGAACTCCCCATCTCCGAAGTCGTCGGTGTCGATGAACACGCCCGCGGCCCAGGTCATGCGCTCGTCGAACGCCGTGTTGAAAATCATGAGACCCGTGTTGCGGCTCGGCACCAGGGCTTCGTTCATGATGGACCGTTCCATGAACGGCATGTAATTGCTGCTGTTTTGTTCTTCGAGGCCGAAGGGCTCCTTAAAATGACCGAAGCGAATGTTGCCGATGATCGGAATCTTGCTCAACCCGATGTTAACGTCTTTGAAAGCGGCCTCGCCGTCTGCGAAGTCGAACTGTACTTTGAAATGGGTGTTATCGTAGATCGTGCCTTGCGCGCGGAGCCTGGCACGGCGCATTTCGATTCCGTTGTCGAGGTCCCCGGCATCCTGCTCGATGTCACCTCGTGGAGCGAACGCGGCGACATCGATTTGAGCGCGACCGCCCAGTCGCAGTTTGAAAGAGCCGTCGAGCGTTTCGAAACGCAGCCCGTTCTTCCAGAATACGTCGAATTCGTCGGGTCGTCTGCGGGCGTCTTGTTCGGCGCGGAGGTCCTCCAGGATGGTGATGCGTTCGGCCAGCATCCCGTACTGCTGTTCGGATGGCCTATTCTGACTGCCCAACGGAACGGCTGAAGATGCTGCCGAGCGCTGTTCGATGAGGGCGAGACGGTACTGCAGTTGCTCGACGGCCTCCCGCAGCGCCTCATTCTCCCGCGCTTGTGCCTGCGCGTCAGCCAGCTGGTTTTCGAGCTGCTGCATGCGTGTGACCAGGGCGCGAACCGTGGCCTCGAGGTCCGTCTCCTGCTGCGCGGCAGCCGGGGCCTGGCCCAGGGTGTGCGGTGCGGCGCTCATCAGAATGCCTACCGCCAGGGAGCAATGGAAGCTAGAATGCATGAACCTCTCCGGGGGTGCTTGTCCTCCACCGGCACGACCATGGCGGGATTGTCGTACCCTCCGGACAAGCACGGATGAGTCATGTGTTAAGGATGCATAAAGATTGCCGGCCCGTGTGTTACGACTGTCTCTTGTCCTGGGCCTGATCGTTCATAAATGCTTGATATAAGGATGTATATTATGTGTCGCAAACGCTTGTGTGTGAGTTTGGGTGTCGGTGCCCTGTTGAGCGGAGTGGTAGGTTGCCAGTCGGCCGATCGGGCAACGTACGGGGCGCAGTTTTCGTCACGCTCAGCAGAAGGCGTGACCACCGCGATCGACACCGCCGACGGTGCCGCCAAGACCGTCGTCGTCCAGGGCCAGATCACCGAAGTCTGTCAGAAACGTGGTTGCTGGATGCGCTTACAGGAAGGAGAGCATGAGATCCTGGTGCGCTTCACGGCAAGTGCTCAATGTGCAGATGGTTATTTCGTTCCTCGAAATGCCATGGGGCATCGAGCATGGGTCAAAGGCACGCTGGAGAAGACGGTGCTCAGTGAGGCGGATGCGCGGCACTACGCGGAGGACGAGGGAAAACCCGCAGCAGAGATTGCCCAGATCGTCGGTCCGCAGCCGGTTTATTCGTTAATCGCAACGGGCGTGACCATCGAGGGCGCATCGACACTCGAACCCGCACCACAGTAGGCTGTGCTGTGGGCTACCCCGTTGATCTGGCCGGTGTGTTCTTCGATTCCGGTGGACAACCCGAGTTGGCAGAGTCAATGGCCGGGCACGACCACGACCTGCTGAGTGACATGCCCATGTTCGAAGTCACCGGCGGCGTGGATCGTGCGTTGGCGTGAACATACGCCAGAGCACTCTGCAGGCCGGCACCCGGGGCCGCCGCCTGACCTATTTCTGTTCCTCATTCAGTTCTTCTACGCGCTTCATCAGCGTTTCGACCTGGGTGCGGAGTGCCCTCAGTTCGTCATCGTGTGGTCCAGGTGATTCTTCTGGCGCTGTGGTGGGGGCCTGGCCGGGAGGCATCCACGCCTGCATCATGTGCCGCGTCCACTCCATCGGATTGGCCGGCGTTGGAAGACTCACACCCATCGTGTTTTGCAGGAACTGGTTCCATTGTTCCTGGCTTGAGCGGTAGGAGTCGACCATTTGTTTGATGAAGCCCTCGAAGACGTTGCCGAGCAGGTGCTGGCGAGTGCGAATGACTTGATGGAGCAATTGCTGGGGGAGCACACTCAGCTTCTCGCCGTCGCGCTCGATGAGAATCTGCGTGAGCACGAGGTTCGTGATGTCCGTGCCCTGCGAGTCGATGATGTTCAGCACTTCACCGCCGCAAATCATGTCGTGCATGTCGGCCAACGTGACATGTTTGCTGTGGGTCGCGTCGTAGAAACGCCGATTGGGGTATTTCTTGATCCGGACGGGCGTGCTCTGGGGCATGGCGGGTACCTCGATCCCGGGCGGAGTTCGCTCCGGGTGGTTCAGGATACAGGGCATTGCGGGCCGCTGGCAAAGGCCGCCAATGCTTTAGTGCGAATACGGAATCGAGCGGCCATAATGAACATCGCAGATTCATAAGTCTTTATCAACAATTAACTTCAGCTGGGCATATATTTTGTGCGATTGCAAAAAAAGTGCTTGCCGCGCCACGTGGATGGTGGTAAGCTTCCAGAGGTGACAGAGAAGCACTGATTTCGACAACCGCACCAACCGAAAGGACCAGCGATGGCGACCCAGACCAAGGACCCGATGACCGAGATGTTCCAGCAGCTCTCCGACGGCTTCAGCAACACGTTCAAGACCGGCATGAAGTTCCAGCAGGACATGGCCCGGTTCTGGACCGACATGGCGGGCAAGAATGTCGAAGAGGTTCGTGAGAACTTTCAGCGCGTGGCCGATCAGAGCACCCCGTTCAACAAGACCAGTGTCGAGAAGTTCCAGAAGATGTTCGACGAGCAGGCCGAGCAGAACATGCGCATGCTCAAAGAGACCTTCGAAGCCGCCCGCTTCAACAACAATCCGGCCGAGCTGTATGACAACGTCGCCAACCTGTGGCGCAAGTCGTTCGACAACTTCAAGGCCTCGACCGAGATGATGGCACGTTCGAACAGCGACATGATGGACAACTGGACGAAGATGTGCCAGAACGTGACCACCCAGCCGGATGCGGCGCGTCCGGCAGCACGCGGTAAGTAAGATTGGTTGCGGACCCCCGCACCTGACCCCCCGGCGCCGCAGCGAGTGGAAGACTGGCGGCGGTCCCGGGAAGGAGCTCGGACTATGACGGCGAATCAATCAGGCGGATCCGGCCCTGATCTTTTCGGGGCTTTCTGGTCCGAGTGGGTCAAGAACATGACGCCGAGCGGGATGGCGGCACCGCCGCCATCCCGTGAAGCGACTGAGCACATGCGTCGCATCTTCTTCGATATGATGTCCTCGCAGGCTGACCAGGTCATGCGTTCGGAAGCTTTTCTTTCGACCATGAAACAGGCCATGGACAGCTCGTTGGCCTGGCAGAAGAACATCAACGACATGCTGCAAAAAGGCCTTGCGGCCGGGCAGATGCCTTCACGGGCGGATGCCGATCACATCGTGACACTGGTGCGCGGCATGGAAGAACGCATTCTCAACAAACTCGATGACATCACGGCGCGGGTTTCGCAGCTCGAGAACGCCGGCGGGGAGGCTATGCATCCATGACCATGACTGCCGATCAGCCATTCGTCGGGCCAGAGGCCTTTATGGGCGCCTGGCAGGAGATGTTCAGCAAGATGTCGGCGATGCCCAAGGTGTGGCAGGCTGCCCAGCGCGTTCGCGTGGGCGCGACACCGTCGCACAGTGTGTATCGCGAAGACAACGTCCGCCTGATGCGCTATGAGTCGGATGTCGAGCAGGCTTATCGCACGCCGCTGCTCTTTGTATTTGCGCTGGTCAATCGGCCATATATCCTTGACTTGCGGACGGGCAAGAGCGTGGTCAGCCACTTCGTGGAGCGTGGGCACGACGTCTACAACCTCGATTGGGGCGTGCCGGCCGATGGGGACCGCGATCTGGGGCTCGAGGACTATGTCCTCCGCTATATCGATCACACCGTCGACCACATTTGCGACCGCACGGGTTCGGACAAAGTCAACATTCTCGGCTACTGCATGGGCGGCTCGATGAGCGCCATGTACGCCGCACTGCGGCCCGAAAAGGTCCGCAACCTCACACTGCTGGCTGCACCTGTCGACTGGTCGAGCCGGGACAGCCTCTTGAGCGTGTGGACCGACGAGCAATACTTCGATGTCGACAAGATCATCGAGGTCTACGGCAACATGCCGCCGCATTGGCTGCAGTCGTCGTTTCAGCTGCTCAAGCCCGTTCAAAACCTCATCGAGAAGCACATCTCGTTCTACGAGAACATGGACAACGACAAGTATCTCGAAGATTTCTTCGCCATGGAAACGTGGCTTAACGATAACATTCCCGTGGCTGGAGAGGTGTTCCGTCAGTTTGTCAAGCACTGCTTCCAAAAGAACCTGCTGATCAAGGGCAAGCTGGAGATTGGCGATGAATTGGTCGATCTGCGGAACATCGTCTGTCCCATTCTGAACCTCATCGCGACGAACGACCATCTGGTTCCTCCGAGCCAGAGCCTGTCGTTCAACGATGCGGTCGGATCGTCCGATCGTCGGACGGTGCAGTTCAAGGCGGGGCACATCGGAATGGCCGTCGGTAGCCGGGCCCACCGCGAATTGTGGCCCGATGCCTGCGCGTGGCTCGAAGAGCGCAGTGACACCGTCGGCTGAAGTCAGTCACCACAAGGGAGCAGGAGATGTCGATGATTGCCGATCAGGACAACATGACCGTCGAGCCGAGCAGCCAGAAGAGTTGGCGCTTGGATCTCTCGACCAAGAACGCCGTCGTCACCGGAGGCGCCAGTGGCATCGGTCGGGCGACCTGCATGGAGCTGGCTGATCAAGGCATTCGTGGTGTCGCGGTGGTCGACCAGATTGATACGATTGGTGACATTACGGCGGAGATGAACAAGAAGCTGGCACGCGAAGTCCTCGTGCCTTTTCGCGGTGACGTGACCGATGCAGGCTTCCGCAAGAGCGTCTTCACCGAAATGAAAGAGCGGTTCGGTCCGGTGTCGATCTGCGTGCCGGCCGCTGGCATTACGCGCGACAAGTTATCGACCAAGGTCGATCGCGAAACGGGTGCAGTGTCGACCTACCCGGAGGCGGATTGGGATCGGGTGATGGAGGTGGACCTCAAGGCACCTGTGTACTGGGCCCTCGAGACAATCGCCAGCGTGGCCGAGGACCGTGCCCGCCGCGGCTTGAAGGGGTGGAAGCCTGAGGAACGCGTGCAGGGCGGTATCGTGTTCATCGGTTCCGTGTCGTCCGCGGGCAACCGGGGCCAGATCTCGTATGCGACGGCCAAGGCCGGCCTCGAAGGGGCGCAGGCGACCCTCGCAGCTGAGGCGATTTTCTACGGTGTTCGATGTGCCATTATTCATCCCGGCTACACCAATACACCGATGGTGCAAGCCCTTGGGGACGACTTCATTCGTGATCGTATTCTGCCTCAGACCCAACTGAAACGGCTCGTGCATCCCGAAGAGATCGCGCACGCCATCAGCTTTCTGATTCGCAACTCTGCGGTCAGCGGATCGCTGTGGGCCGATGCCGGTTGGCATCCCATCGCCTGAGCGATCGTGTCAAAGTGAGTTCTAAACCGGCGTGAAGGCTCGTCCTTCACGCCGGTTTTTCATTTACAGATCACTTTGTATAATCACGCCTGCTCCTTTCGCGAATCTCGTTGTCATGTCCATCCGGCGGGACGCGGTGGTTCATCACCCTGATCTTGTAAGGACAACTCACATGGACCTAAATGGTAAAGTAGCCGTCGTGACCGGTGGGTCGCGTGGGATCGGTCGTGCGATCTGCGGGGCGCTCGCTGCCGAACACGCAACGATCGTAGTCAACTACCTCAGCAACGAAGAGGCGGCGCTCGGAGTCGTCGAGGGCTTGACCACGAAGGGCCTCAAAGCAGTGGCCATTCAAGCGGACGTATCGAACCAGGACGAGGCCAGTGAACTGGTCGAGAAGACCTTCTCGCAGTTCGGCCAGATCGACGTGCTGATCAACAATGCGGGCATCACGCGCGATCGATCATTCGTCAAGATGACGCGTGACCAGTGGGACTCGGTGTTGCTGGTCAATCTCAATGGCCCGTTCAACATCACCCATGCGGTGTTGCCGGGCATGGTCGAACGGGGCTGGGGACGCATCATCAACATCACCTCGATCGTCGCCCAGATGGGCAACTTCGGACAGGCCAACTATGCCGTCGCCAAAGGCGGACTGATCGCATTCACCAAGACGCTCGCGCGCGAGGTCGCGCGCAAGGGTGTGACAGTGAATGCGGTGGCTCCAGGATTCATCGAGACCGACATGACTGCAGGAGTGCCTGAAGAAGCACTGAATACCGTCCGTCAATTGACGCCGATGGGGCGCCTCGGCAAGCCCGAAGAAGTCGCTCGTGCCGTCCGCTTCCTCGCCGCACCCGAAGCGGCATTCATCACCGGCGAAGTCATCAATGTGAACGGCGGCCTGTACATGGGCTAAGTGCTCCCTTTCATAATTGGGTGTAGGGTTCTCCGCGGCGATCGTCGTGTTGGGCAAGGCGCGAGGAGGAGGCGATGCCTGACATCGTTGACGACGAGCAACACAGTCCAGGGCGGCAAGCGTCCGGAAAACCCTACAAAGAATTGTGAAATGGGGCACTAAGGCTCTGTCGGAACACGACGGCCTGGCGAGGGCGTGTAGCACTCTCGCATGTGGTTGCTATGGCGACACCCCTGTTGCTTCCAGCCGCTCGATACGCTCGATGAGTTCATCCTTCTGGTCCTTGAGTTCATCGATTTGTTCCCGCAGATCGTCGAGTTGTACGGGTGCCGGCTGACCCTTGCGGATGAATTCGGCTGCGCGGCGAGCCGCTCCTCGGGCCCGCCGGTCGGCATCATTGGCCGCCATGGCATCCAGCCGCGGTAAGGCACTCCGTGCAGTCGATAAATCAGCCAGCTCGGCCAGTGCACGCGCTGCGGCCCGACGCACACTGCGGTCGCTGTCAGTCAGTGCCGTTTCGAGCGTGACCACCACGGTTCGCGTCTGGTCCGTGGACAGAGCCAGGTGGCGCGTGACTTGCGCGAGGCTGCGCAGCGCAGCGGGCCGCGCTTTGCGTGGAGCCTGCGGCTGTGCCCAACGGATGAGGATGTCCAGAACATCCAGGTCGCGGACGTGCGCCATAGCGGCCAGTGCCGCACTGCGCAAGGTCTCGTTACGGGAGTCGCGTTTGAGCACTTCGATGAGCAGAGGCAGTGCGGTGTCGGGCGCGACCTGTCCCAAGGACTCGATGGCAGCTACTTCGGCACGGTAGCCAGGATCTCCCTGATCAATGAAGCGGCGTAGGGCTGCGGTCACATCAGGATCATGCGGCCAGCCGCCCAGGGCTGCAGCGCACGCCCGACGGACGCGCGCATGGTTGTCGGTCAGCCCCTGGATCAAGGCGTCGCGCGCCTCGTCGCCACCACTGTTGCCCAGGGCGGTGGCGCTCTCGACCCGGACCCCCCAGAAACTGTCGTTGGCCAGCGCAGATGCGAGCAGCTTGCGATCACGCGGTTTCTTCGAATCACCGAAGTGGCGAACAGCGCGAATCCGGGAGATGACCTCGGGGGCATCGAGCAATTGAGCCTTCCACAGGTCGTGCCCCTTCTTCTCGGACAGGTCCAGGAGCACGGCGAAGTTCGGGTCGACGGTGATTCGGGCCGGCGGCGCCGACAGATGGACGCGCAGTTCCACCTCCCGTTTGTCTACATGCACGCGGCGATGAAGGCCGGAATTGGGGTCAGCGCCGGCAAAGACCAGTTCGAGATCGAAGTGGAACGGCTCGGCTTCCTGCGTCTGGCGGACGGTCACGCGGGCCTGACTGTCCTCCGACGACCAGGCGGAGGTGACGGTGACTTCCGGATGCCCCGGTCGGGTGGTCCAGTCGTAGAAGAAGCGTCCCATGGAACGGCCGGTGGTCCGTGAGATGGTCTTGCGCAGGTCACTGGTTTCAACGGTACCCAGCGCGTGATCCGTTACATACTGTTTGATGGTGGCGCGGAACAGATCGTCGCCGAGATGGCGCCGCAACATGTGCAAGACCCAGGCGCCTTTCGGATACGCTCGGGCGTCGAACATCGAGCCGGGCGAGGGATAGTCCACGTCGACGATCGGGCGGGCCCGGCCACCGCGTAGTGCACGGTCCATCTTGTGCAGCATGTTGTATGCAAAATCGTCGCGACCACTGTCATGCTCTTCCCACAGGGCTTCGAAGTACGTTGCGAAACCCTCATTGAGCCACAAATGAGCCCATTCGTTGCACGTCAGATAGTCACCGAACCATTGATGCGCGAGCTCGTGAGCAAGCAGGCCATCCGAATCGCCGTCGACGAGGCTGCGGTCATCGTGCATCATCCGCGTCCCCAACGTCGTTGCGGACGTGTTCTCCATGCCACCTCCGAACCCATGGCACGACAGTTGTGCATAGCGGGCCCACGGGTATGGGACACCGATGAAGTCGCTGAAGAAGGCCAGCATGCGTGGCGTCTTGCCGAAGCTTCCTGGGACCTGATCGACATACTGCGGATGAACCCAGTACTCGAGCGGCACGGTCTGCCATTGATCGTGTTCGATATGAAAATCGCCGACCACGAGGCTCACCAGGTAAGCTGCGTGCGGAGTATCCTGCAACCAGTGAAACGTTGCCGTCCCATGCGTGTCGTCGCGGGTGCGGTCCATGAGCCTCCCGTTGCTGCTGGCCTGAAACCGGGCGTCGACCGTGACGATGATTTCTGTCGTCTGGCGTTCGTTGGGGTGATCGAAGCAGGGGAACCAGTGGCGGTTCGAAATCGGTTGGCCTTGTGACCACATGACCCATGGAACATCCTGAGCGTTGACCGAGGGGCCGAAGAAAGTGAGTCCCCTGGTGGGATGGTCGACGATGTAATCGATGGTGATGTCCACCCTGGACGCATTTCAAAAGGCGGCCGAACAACGCGGCGTCCCCGCGACAGAAGATTTCAACTGCGGCGACAATGAGGGCGTCGGCCTGTTCGAAGTGACGCAGCGCCGCGGGCGCCGCTGGAGCGTGGCCGACGCATTCCTCAGACCAGCGCTGGCCAGGCCCAATCTCTTGGTTATCACCGGCGCACTGGCCGATCATGTGATTCTGGAGGACGGGCGCGCAGTTGGCATCGCCTATGCGCTGGGAGGTGAGCTGCGCGAAGCGCGATGCGCAGGCGAAGTACTGCTGGCCTCAGGGGCGATCGGTTCGCCCGCGATCTTGGAACGCAGTGGAATCGGCGATGCAGCGCATCTTGCGAAGCTGGGCATCCCGGTGATCGCCGACTTGCCGCAGGTCGGTGAAAACTTGCAAGACCATCTTCAGATTCGATGTGCCTGGCGTATTTCCGGCGCCGCCACACTCAATCGCCGTGCGGCAACCCCATGGGGCAGGGCTCTGATCGGGCTCGAATATTTTCTCAACCGCAGCGGCCCGATGGCCATGGCCCCGAGCCAGCTGGGCATGTTCACAAAGTCCGATCCGGCGCAGGCCACGCCCGATCTCGAATACCATATCCAGCCGCTGAGCCTCCAGGCATTCGGCGGAGCACTCGACACCTTTCCCGGCTTTACCGCCAGCGTCTGTAATTTGCGGCCGACCAGCCGCGGGAACGTCCATATTTCCAGTGCCGACCCGGCAGCGCATCCCGCTATCAGGCCCAACTACCTTGCGACTGAGCAGGATCGTCAAGTGGCGCTGCGTGCGGTGCGCCTGACGCGTGCGATCGTCGCCCAACCGGCGCTGGCCCGTTATCGTCCGGAAGAGGTGCGGCCCGGACCTGACGTGCTAGAGGACAGCGCGCTGTTGAATGCGATCGGCGCAATCGCAACCACAATTTTCCATCCCGCCGGAACCGCCGCAATGGGCCGGGTAACCGACGAACGCCTGAAAGTTAAGGCAATCCGCGGATTGCGGGTCGCGGATTGTTCGGCGATGCCCACGCTTACTTCGGGCAATACCAATGCGCCGACGATGATGATCGCAGAAAAGGGCGCACAAATGGTGTTGGAGGACGCGCGCTAGAACGCCCGGTCAAGCAAGTCGTCTGTCACTTCCATCAGCAACAATGGCTCTTCAGCCCAGTCACTGATCGCGTCGACAAATGCCTGTCGGGTTTTCGGTTCATCATAGATCATCTTTGCATCGAACGCCGCTTGCCAAGTTTTTCGATCGGGCCATTCGACCACGCCGATAAAAAACGGATCCGCCCGTCGTCGCGCGCCTCTTTGTTGGAGTCGCGAACCCAAGGATCCGTATTTTCTTGGATCAGCTCTGTTCCGCGCCGCCAAGCCGCGCGAAACTGCTCCTCCTTTCCGGGTTTCACCTCCCACCAATAGGCTGCGACGAACATCTCCTCCCTGCCTTTCTCTATAGCGCCGCTTCCTCGACCTCGGACAATTTGCGGATCATACGAACGGCACAACGGCGCTCCCCCAATCGGGCTCGGCACGACCAGCGTCACGTCAATGCCTTGGCAGATTGTGCCAGAACCATGCTGGTCGAATCCAATTGTCTCGGCGTAATCGAGGTCGGAGCATGAGCCCAGCGTCTCGAACAGGTAGGTATCGTTCACGCCCACATCAACGAGGATCCGGTCGCTATAACCAACCCTGTCGGGCGCTTTGCGAAAACCCGTCACCAGCGAGGGCCAGAAACAACGCTCGCCTTCCGCATAGGCAGTCGCGGAATGGGGTTCGTCATAGGTTTGGGCGCAGCCGGCAGCCAGGGTGACAGTAGCGGCCGCGGCGATCAATCCGAGCGATCATGGCCTTTCTCCTTGAATGATGCATTGAAAGCATCGGATAGGCGGGATTGGCGTTCCAGCGGCGCCGCTTCCATCGACTCGCAACTTTCGAAAGAAGGATTCCGCAGGATTCAAGGGCGCTTGCCATAGCGGCCGCAAACTGACAGCGAAGCGTTTTACTGTCGGAAGATATCATGTTGTTGCACCACGCCCGCTCCCTCCTGTTCTTGCCAGCCTCGAACGATCGCGCAATCGAAGTCCGCTCACTTGCTTGCGGCGCGGGTCATGCCCGATCTCGAAGATGCCGTAGCCGAGGATCGCAAGGACGAAGCGCGCGCAAATGCAAAGGCAGCGGTAAGCGATAGCGGCTTTGGCAAGCAGTTGCTGGCGCTGCGGATCCAGCATCGCCAACACGCCTTGGCATGAGGCCGATCTGGAAACGACGCAATACGCCGGTCGATTATGTCATCTTACCCAAAACGGAAGACGCCGGGGAAGTCGGGCGGGTCGCCGCAGCGACAGGCAAGCCCATCATCGCTATGATCGAAAGCCCATCCGGCGTGTTTGCAGCCCGCGAGATCGGGGCCCAAGCGGACACGGCAGCGATCTTCGTCGGTAGCAACGATCTGAGGCGCGATCTGGGCATTCCCGCCGGAGCCCCCCGGTCGAGCATCTCTTCTGCATTGCAGCTGATCGTACTGGCTGCGCGGGCATCGGGCAGTGTGTTCGACGGCGTCTATGACCGGCTCGACGATATGGCCGGGTTCGAGGCGGAATGCCGTGAGGGTCAGGCGCTTGGGTTCGATGGCAAGACACTCATTCACCCCAGTCAAGTCGAGATCGCCAATCGTGTCTTCAGTCAGACGAAGGGGCACTGGCTTCCGCGCGTAGACTGTCGAAGCGGCAACCGGCGGAGCGGAGCGCTTTGAGGGAGAAATGATCGAGGCCATGCATGTGGAAGCGGCCAAATCCCTGCTGGAACGCAGGCAGCAACGCGGAACGATTTAGTATACTGTCTGGACTAAAGCCTACTTAATAGTATAATCAAACGAGAAACCGGTTTGGTATAATCGGGACTTACAACGCTGTGACCAAAGCTGCGGTATCTCCGTTCCTGACCCAGGAGCAAAAGCGCAAGGAACGCGCTGCCAAGCGCGACGCCGTGTAGCGCGCCGCAGTGCGCATGTTCAACGAGCGGGGATTCCATGCGAATTCGCTCGTCGATGTCGCCTCCAGCCTCGGTATTACCAAACCAACGATCTACCATTATCTGGGCAACAAGGAGCAGGTTCTGCTCGAATGCGTAACTATCGGCCTTCGGCAATTGCAGGAAGCGGCGGATGGGGCGCAGAGAGGAACAGGGCAGTGGGCGCGAGAGGCTGTGCAGCTTTCTAAGGCGCTATGCCGAAATCAACATGGACGATTTCGGCCGCTGCGTCATCCGTACCGGGGACGAACTGCTTTCCGAAGACGGGAGAACCCGCTTCCGCAAACTTAAGCGCGACATCGACTGCGCATTGCGATCAGTGATTGCCGAAGCCATCGCCGACGGCTCGATCGCCGCAGGCGATCCGGAAGCTGTTGGCTTTCACCTCGCCGGGCGCTCAGCTGGCCGGCGCGCTGGCACAATCCGAAAGGCTCCAAAGCAGCGCAAATGGTCGATATCCTGGCGCAGGGCTTCACGCGTCGCTAAGCCCGGCATCATGGCAACTGGGCGTGATTGACCGCGCAACGAGCACGCACTAACTTCGAAACTCGGAAAGCAGCCTGTTGAGGGAGAACGAAGCCCCGTACTTTAATGATAATACAACAGCTACTGGGATCCGACCTACCGGGATGTCCCGCGAGTGGAAAATAGGAATGCAGCATATTCTCTCCGATGACGAATACCAACTCGATTCAGAGTGGTTTCGGGAGAATTGGGCCGTTGCGCCCACCGGAACGGACGCGTTCCGAGTCTGGCAGCGCCAGCAACTGCGTGGGGAGTGTCGGTTTCTGGAAGTCGGAGTCGATCCATGCCGCGGTCAGCGCGGTGAAGAAGAAATCGCGCACTCTTCCGAATACGGGCTGTACATGTCCCTCTACCGTAGCGGCAACGTCCGCTTCAATAGCAAGGGAGCCGAGCTATTAGCCAAGACCGGCGACCTCTTGTTGTGGGATCCGGGCTCGCCCAACAATTTCGAATGCTACGGTCAGACCGTGGGGCGCACGATCCTGTTCCCGCGAGAAATGGTTCGACAACGGATGGGCCTAAACACTCTGCTTGCGGTCAGGAAAATGGACTGGAACGACCCACGCACCCCGTTACTCCATTCCCATTTCATGCATCTTTACGGACTGGCCCATCAATTGCCCGAGAGAATCCTCCGCCGGTTCTTCGAAGCAACCCTAGAACTCTTCTCTATCTGTGCGTAATCGACGATCGGCGCATTTCCAAAGTTGGCTCCGCCCATACAGAATTGTACGAGCGCATCCGCAACGAGGTCAACGAACGGATTGGCTGCGAGGATTTGAAACCTGCTACCATCGCGAGCAGTTTGGGCCTGAACGTCCGAAGGCTGCAGGACGTGCTGGCCGCCAGGGGCACGACATTCTCGGCGATGGTTAGGGACGAACGAATGGACCGCGCGGGACAGATCTTGAGCTCGCCGGCGTCGTATTCTGTCCCGATTTCGGAAATCGCCCTCTCCCCACTGGGCTTCTATGACACAGCGCACTTCTCCAATGCGTTTCGTGCGTTCTACAAGATTTCTCCCCGGCAGTATCGCAAGACTTTCGCGGCCTAACCATCCAAATCAGGCTGGATGCAGACAAATATCAAGATTCTTCAATCCGTTGATGAAATTTGAACGGAAACGGCGTGGCTGGGCAACTACTTCGAATTGCCCGACCTTTTCGGCCAGGATGCCAAATGCGACACGTAATTGCATTTCGGCGAGGCGTGAACCGACGCAGACATGTTGGCCAGCGCCGAAACCGAGATGCTGGATATTGCCGCGCCCTACATCGAACGTACGGATCTTCAAAAAGTCTTCATCGCGATTTCGAATGTACCACATGACGACCTTGTCGCCTTTCGCGATCGCCTGGCCGCGAATTTCGGTATCGGCTACTGCGGTGCGACGCATGTGCATCACCGGGCTGGCATAGCACGGACCACTTCGCGGACGGCCAGTTTTTAGCAGTTCGGGCTCGGAACGGATTCGTTGCCGCTACTCCGGATTGTCTGAGAAGCATTCATAGTATCGGCTCAACGGAATAGCGCGTCGTTTTCGTTGGCGCCGACACGACCAAGATAAGATTGCCAGGCATTCCCCAACGGAACCGGTTCGCCATCCTTTTCCATATGAGCCAGCAGCGTCGCCAGATCTTCGCCCGGCGCCGAACGCCGCTGCTTGAACAGGTCCTGCGCAAAGGCCGTGAATTCGGCCATCGTCGCCGCCATCGCCTCGGGAGACTGCCGAAAGTCGGGATCGTCCTCGCCGACGAAAGCATTGGTCCAATCATACAGTTTGAGCCACAACTCAGATGGCAAATCGAACAATTCGCACAAGGTCAGCAACGGCAATGGCGCAGACAGCAGCGGAACAATATCCACTGCTTCGCCCAAAGGGATACTGGCGACCAACGACCGGCACCGTGCGTCGATGCGCTGCTCGATACCCGCCAGCCAGTGCAGGCGAAAAACGGCAGTGCATAATCGCTTTGCGTAGAGGCGGTGTGACGGGGAGGCAGCGCATCGAGCGAGATGAACGGTATGCCTACCCCCGATTCTCCTGCGCTGGTCAAACCGACTTCATTCTCGTTGAAAATACGATACGCGCCGCCATGCTCGAAGGCTGAAGAAAATAGCTTGCGATTGCAGCGAAAGCTTCTACAATGTCTTCTTCAGCACCGTCAGCGCCCAGGGAACCGGAGCCATCATCTTCATCATTCACAATGTCGGCTGATCGCGTCGCAATATCGTTCATGGCGCGGCGCGTGGTCCACAAAGGTCTGGGTTTTGAATCCGGCCTCGCCTGCACGATCATATCTGTCATTCCCTTGCCGTATGCATCGCCCTGAGCGACCGCCCGGCAGACTTATGGAGCGACGCCCGGCTTCGGCCGGCCCAGTGAGCAGCAAATCTGCGGGTCAATCTGCAATCGCCTCTTGTTTCGTCGGACGATTTAGGGCTTCTATCTTTGTGGGGCGATAGCAGCATTGCAGACGTTAACCGGGACTGACCACGCCCATGCGGAGGAGGTGTCGATTGCATCCCAGTGCATCATGCGCGGCTAGCAACCTCCGGAGAAATCCGCTTGCATCATGGCTGGCACCGAGGAAAAGCTGAGCGGTCACCGCGAGCTTAGAAGAATCTGCCAACCGTAAGGCAGCGCATTGCCTAAAGGCGCTCGGGCTGAAACGCGGCGACGTGGTCGCAGTGATGTTACTCAATGAAGTTGCGGTTTTCTGAAATCGCCTGTGGGAGCGCAGCGAGCCGGGACTCTATGTAATGCTAAGCATTTCGAACAAGTCTCACAGCGCAAGACGTGTCGGCGTATAACGTCGAGCGATTCGGGGCGCGAAGGTGCTGATCATCTTCCGATGCACTGGCACAGCTCGCAGCCGACGCACTGAGTGATCTTCGGGATGTGAAGGGATTCTGCACCACCACGGCAAGCCATGGTCATGCGAGATTGGGGCGCCGAACAATGCGGCTATCCATCGACTCGCCGGGAGGACGAAAGCGCGGGAACCGACATGCTCTATTCCTCGGGAACGACCGGTCGGCCCAAGGGTGTTCGTCCGGACCTTCCCGCCGGGCCGATCGATGCACCCACGCCGCTCACCCAGATGGGCAGTCAGCTTTATGGGATGGACGAGGATACGATTTATCTTTCGACATCTCCCCTCTGCCATGCCTGCACCACTGCGCCATGGGCGATGACTGTCCAGCGTCTAGTATGGCACTGTCATCGTAATCATGGACCGGTTCGACGCCGAAACCGCGCTGGCGCTCATCGAACGATTCTGGCATTACTCTATTCTGACCTGGAGTACCAACGCATTTCGGTCTGGTGTGCGTCGAGCTGCCCGGCGAGGTGCGCAAGGGTACGATGTGTCGTCACTAGAAAGCGGCTGTCCACGCAGCAGCCCCATGCCCAGTGCCCATCAAGCGGGACATGATCGATTGGTGGGGACCGATCATACATGAATATTACGCGGGCACGGAGAGTTGCGGGATCACCGCTATATCTGCCCAGGAAATGGCTGCGCAAGGCCGGTTCCGTCGGCAAGGCGGCGCTCGGCAAGGGAGTAAAGATTGTCGGAGAAGACGGTACGGAACTTCTCTCGGACGGGCAGGACAGGTCTATTTCGCGGACGGGCCGATTTCCCATGCATCACAACGACCCGGAAAAAACCGCAGCTGCCCATAATGAAAAGGGCTGGGCCACGATCGGCGATATAGGCGGAGATCGACGATCAGGGCTATTTGTTCTAACCGACCGAAAGAATTTCATGATCATCGGGAGGGGTAAACATTTATCCGCAGGAAATCGAAAATCGCCTGAACACCCATCCGGACGTCACCGATGTTGCCGTGATCGAAGCGCTTCCGGACGACGAAATGGGAGAAATCGTCACCGCGGTCGCGCAGCCAGTACCTGGATCGACCGGCGATGAACAATTGACAGAACGCCTGCGCCAATTCGCGCGTGAAGCGCTGGGCGTGGTGAAGACGCCGCGACGGTTTATCTTTCGCGAAGATCTGCCGCGCGAACCGACCGGAAAAATGATGAAACGAAAATTGATCGACGAATACAGCGCGCCGAAACGTCGGGCAATGCTTGAGACGGGAGGGCAATCTGAGCATCTCAAATCAAGACATCCCATGACGGCAAAAACGCTTGATGCCATGGTTGCGTTCAGGTCGCGCCACAATTTTCCGCGCATTCGGTCAAAGTCGGCCCACTGGGCACCGGCCAATTGGCCGATACGTACCGGCTGGAACTGGAAAGCAGATGACGAAGGCGCGCCCGCTTCCCTCGTCTGCAAGATTGCCTCCGCCGATGATGCTAGCAGGCAGATTGCCAATAGCTGGTCGCTGTACGAGCGCGAAGTACGCTTCTATCGGGAACTGGCACCTTCCGCCCTATGTCGCAAACACCCAGGGTCCATGCATCCGGCCTGGCCGAGGACGGCACCTTCCTGTTGATGGAAGATCTGAGCAATGCGGTGCCCGGCAACCAGCTAGCCGGCATGAGCCCCGCAGACGCGCAGGCAGCCATGCGCCAAGCCGCGCGATTGCATGCGTCGTTTTGGGATCGAGGCGGGGACCCGGCACTTACCTGGCTGGAAACGGGGCTTCAGGCGCAAGCATTCTACGCGCCAGACGTGTTTCGCGGTGTCTGGCCCGACTTCCGTTCTCGTTATGCCGATCTTTTGTCCGACCAGCATCGCAGTGTGTGCCAGCAATTCGCCGAACTCTATCACCTCTATTCCAAGCCGCTGCAACGCCCTCGCTGCGTCGTCCATAACGATTTCAGGCCCGACAACATGCTGTTCGCGCCCGATCGCCTCGTCGTGATCGACTGGCAGTCAGCGGCCCTCGGCTTTAATGCACTCGACGTCGCTTACATGATCGGT
>CALODL010000028.1:0-41893 GCA_942492115.1 uncultured Planctomycetota bacterium | reverse complement strand
CAGCGGTTCTGCCTCAGCGTATAAGCCCTGTGCCCGCAGGACGTCACCCAGGTCACATTTCCGGCGCCCGATTTCGGCGTGGCCTGGGCCGAGCGCGTTCTCACCACGGACCAATGCTTTCTCGTAGAACGAACGCGCCTGATCGAATCGGCCCTGCATGGCGAGCATCAGCGCAATGTTGGCCTGGCAATGAGCGATCGCATCATCGGGCGTGTCGGGCAGGTGTTCGCGAATTGCGAGGACTTCGCGGAACATCTGCTCGGCCGTGTCGTATTGTCCGCGCCACGAGGCGATGCTGGCCAGATTGTTGAGAGACCACGACGCGGGGGCACTCATGGCCCCGAATATGTCTCGACGAAGGGCGAGGGCCGCTGCAGTGTGGCGCTCGGCTTCGTCAAAGTGGGCAAGTTCGATGAGCACCCAGCCCAGAACGTGCAGGCTGTGGGACGTGTCGGCGCTGTCAGCGCCGAGGGTCGCACGGCGCATGGCCAGACCCTCACGGGCGAACGCCTCGGCTTCGGCATAGCGGGCCGTGTTCGCCAGAACAAGGGTGACATTGTGCAGCGAGTGCGACGTTTCGGCATGTGTGCCGAGCACTTCACGCCGGATGGCCAGGGCCTGCCGGGCCGGTTCCTCGGCGTCGACATAGCGCCCCGCATTGATCAGCTGAGCGGCCAGGTTATTGAGCTCCCGCGCTGCGTCGATGCGGGCGCGCGCGCCGTCGTCCCCGGTGGCGAGGCCCAGGATCACACATGCGCAGAGTAGGGCATACGACATCCGGCAACTCCCTGACTGGTCAGTGTACCCGATATGTCGCTCCATCTTTTTCTCAATTTTCCTGCGCACTGGCGGACGAGGGTGATTGTTCCCAGTGGACCTGTGCAGGTCAGCAGGAGATTCGTGATGACATGGTTTCGCGTGAGCAGATGGTTGTTTCCAGGAATGTGCCTCGTGGTCCTCTCGGGAGCACTGCACGTGCCCGTCGTCCAGGCCCAACCTACGTTGGGTGCCGGAATCCTCGAAGTGCCCGATTCGACGAGTGCATTCAGCACGCGAACGTGGCTGTGGAACGAAACGGGGTTGTTCCTGCACGTGCCCTTTACCACCGATACTGTAGAGATTTTCGATCCCGCAGGAGACCCGATCGTGTTCATCCGCGCCGTTGTGGCGACACCGGACGCGACCAGCCCAACCGGCAGCAGTGTGTGGATCTGGACTGACAGCCGCGTGTTGCATCATGTCACGGGTACGACCACGACCGCTGAGATCCTGGATAGCAATGGAAACGCCCTGGCCAACGTACGCGGGATCATCGGCGTGCCCGACAGCACATCGCCGTCCGGATCGTCGGTGTGGATCTGGAACGGCGCAGGCGTGTTCGTGCATCAGTTCTCCACGACGACCGCGCAGGAAGTCGTCATCACCAGCGGTCTGTCGGTTCTCGACGCGCGCGGCGTCATCGGTGCGGCGGACGCCACCAGCGCAACGGGATCGTCCGTATGGGTCTGGACGTCGGCGGGCATGTACCTGCACCAGGTCAGTACCCTGCAGGTCACGGAGATCACCGATACGCTGGCCAACCCGCTGGCTGGAGTGCGTGGCGTGCTGGCGACGGATAAATCGACCAGTCCGACGGGGACCGGTGTGTGGATCCGCAACGGGGCCGGGGTGTACTTCCATCAAGTCGCCACGACACAGGCGGTCGCCATCACCGACAGTGGAGGTGCGGCACTGACCGATGTGCGCGGGATGGTTGGTGTTCCAGATAGCCTCAACCCCAGCGGCACCTCCGTGTGGATCTGGAATCCCGCTGGACTGTATCTGCATCAATTCGGCACCACGACGACCACGACGATTCTCGATCCGTTGGGCAACGCCCACGCCAGTACGCGTGGCGTGATCGGCGTAGCCGACACGACCCAACCGACCGGCACGGCGGTGTTCGTGTGGAACGGTGCCGGGGTGTACCTGCACCAGACCGGGACGACCTCGACGGTCGAGTTGACGACCACGGCAGGCACTGCGTTGCTCGATGCACGAGGTATGGTCGGAGCACTCGATGGGACCAGCCCAACCGGGTCGTCGGTGTGGACGTGGACGTCGAGTGGAGTGTTTCATCATGTCACTGGCACGACCCTGATGAACGAAATCACCGATACGCTGGGCAATGTGCTGGCCAATGTCCGGGGGCTGCTGGCCGCGCCCGACCCGATGAATGGTACGGGCAGCAGCCTGTGGGTGTGGAACGGAGCAGGCGTGTTTCGCCATATCATCGGTTCGACGTCTGCGGAAGAGATTACCGACTGCATGGGCCAGCCGTTGGCGAATGCATGGTGTGCGATCAGTGCTGCGAACTTCACATCACCGGCGCTGGCCAATGTGTGGGTGCGCAACGCACAGGGGGCCTATTTCAATGAAGCGCCGTTGTTGTGCATGCCAGAGGTTTTGGACCTCGGAAATTCGATCCACACGGTGTTTTACGACGATCCGCTGACCGGCCAGGCCATCGTGCACAACAATGCGACGGTCGCGATTCCGGAAGGTGGTGAAGGGGCCGGCATGACGCCGGGCCGCCCACCTTTTGACGTCCAGTTCTCCGGAGCGGGTGTACGCAGTGGCGCCGATGCCGCGGCAGCAGCGCCCATGCCAGGTTTGAGTACCGTAGTCGCCGGCAGCGGCATGCAATCAGCTCCGGATATCGGCGTGACGCTGTCCAACAACCACGTCGCCGTGGTGGTCACGTTCAAAGAAGTGCCCGGGTTCGGCGCTTGCTGTTCGGGCGGTGCGTGTGCGCAGGTGTCCGAGATGGATTGCACCACCACCGGTGGTCAATATCAGGGCGATGGAAGCCAATGTCTTGGTGACAACGACGGTGACGGGTTCGATGACCTGTGCACGGGCGGGGTGTGTGAACCGTTCACCTATCGTCTGGATGATGGTACGGGCGATCTCAATGTCGGCGTGACCCATGGCCCAGGCGCGGATGCCCACTCACTGGCGTGGCTCAATCGATATACGGTGGCCTTCGGGTCAGAGACCATCACGCATGTCAGAGTGGCCTTCGGCAATGTGCCGTTGAATTCGCCGCTCGATGTCTACGTGTGGGACGATCCGAATCAGGATGGCGATCCGTCCGACGCGATCGTTGTGAGTTCGGCCAGCGTACTCAGCGGTGCCGCGGATTCAAATGTGCTTGTGGAGTACGATATTCCAGACATCACGCTCAACGCCGGAGAGGTGTTCTTTGCCGGTGCGATCATGAACAGTGCCCATGGTACCACCCCCGCGCGCATGGATGATGATGGCACCGATGAGCCTCCGACCTATCCGCCTGACATGCACAGCTACTTCGCGGCCGGAATCAACGGGGCCGTGGTTGACCCCAATGATCTCGATGCCAGCGGTGTTAACCTCCTGGCCATCAAGCAGACTGCACTCGACGGGGCGATTGGCGACGGCAATTGGATGGTCCGTCCGGTGGCGCCCATCCCGTTCGGGGCGTGTTGTGATAATCTGGGTGGTTGCCAGCTGTTGGATGAATGTGATTGCCAACTCGCAGGTGGCACTTATATGGGGCACGGTTCGGTGTGCGATCCGACTGTGTGTACACCCGCGGACATCGGGGCGTGCTGCAGTGCCACGGGATGCTCTGAAATCAGCGCGCTGGACTGTGCGGATGTCGTCGGCCAGTTCCACGGTGCGGGCACCTCGTGCATTCAGGTCAACTGTCTGTGTCCCAATGGGGGCGCCTGCTGCATGGCCGGCACTTGTGCGACCATGAGTGAGGCCGCCTGCACATTGAATGGTGGGAGTTACCTTGGGTTCTGCACATTCTGTACGGCTGACGTGTGCACGGGCTGTCAGGATGACGCTGATTGTGCAGATGGGGATGCCGACGGAATTCGCGACGATAACTGCACTTTTTCCGAGTGCGTCGGTGGTGCGTGTGTGGAGACGGACATCGTGTTCGCCGACATGGGGGGGCAATTCGGACAGTGTGGTCCCGATGGGACAGCCGATGGCAACGATCGGTTCCATGCCCTCAACTGCTTTGCCAACACTGATCCCAATGGTGGTCCAGCCGACCCGTATATGTGCGAGCCCAGCGCACCTCAGGCGTATAACGTTGATGCGGGGGGGCCGTTTGGCAGCTGTGCGGCAGATGGCGTTTGCGACGGGAACGACGCCTTCCATGCGCTCAACGCTTTTGACGGGACGTCCCTGTGCAGTTGTCCAGCGAACCCGGCGCCGGCGATCGATCCGATCGTTATCGCGACGGCCCGGTTGATCCTCGTACCGCATACTGATCACGCTGCCCCCGGTGAAGTCATCGACGTGCACGTCTACCTGGATACGCCACTCAAGGATCTGCGTGGTTATCAGCTGCATGTGCGCACCCGGGGCGGACGGCGCGCGGAGTTGCGCCTCATCGATATGGGCTTGCATCAACCCTCCGTGTTGACCGCGCGGTCCCACAGCCCATGGTCAGCATTCAACGTCGAGACCCGGCAGCTGCTCATTGGACTGGATGAACCAGGAATCCCCGTACGGCCCGGTTACCTGGCGACGTTCACGTTTCAGGTCCCGATGACCGCGCGCGGTACGTACCTGATCGAGCTGTGCCACGACGATCGGCGTCACGACGATCGAACGTTCCTGTTCACGACCGACCCGGCAACCCGTATCGCAATCAAGGATTCGATGCCCGCGTTACTGACGATCACCCCCAACTGAGACTCCAGCGGACCGGGGCGCCCACACCCACCTGGGCGCCCCCATTCCCCAAAAAAGGGGTCAGGAGCCCTTTCGTGGCGCAACTCATTTGCATGCAAGCCGATGCGCCCTGAGAATCGACAGCTTGGTGGGACGTCCCGTTCTGCGTGTGGTCGATTCTAGTCCCAGGCGTCGCACTGTCGCGGCTTTCCAACTTGGAGACCCCAGCGGACGACCTCTGGCGATACATTCCCGGATTTCAGTCGTGTCTTGCGCGCTTGTGTTGATGATCTCCAGCCATTCCCGAGGCCGCTGAACGGGCCAGGTGCTCAGCAGGTTCCTTCCAAGCAATGTGTGGTGTAAGCGAAGCCACAGACTGCACCATCTCCAGTGTTCAGCACGTTGGACAAGGTGAGCCCTTAATGCATTCGTCTCAACGTATCTGCACAGAGTGAGGAAATGGCCGTCACTTTGGACTGGAAATGATTTGTATCGTCCCTGATACACGTGCCCCGTTCCGGCAGTACCACGGAATGCGTGCCACCTCTGGGCATGCGTCATCGTGATCCATGCCATATAGTTCGAGAGGCTGCGGTCTGTAAGTGGTCGCAGCACGAGATGCCAATGGTTCGGCATCAGGCAATACGCAAGCAGTTCAATGTCTCTATCCCGCCGCCCCTCGCAAAGAACGGATTCGAATGCTGCATAATCACCAGCAGAATCGAAGATCTGGCAACGCGCATTGCCGCGGTTGAGGACGTGGTAGACAGTGCCGGACTCAGCTTTGCGCAGTGGACGTGGCATCGCTGAATCCTTGGGCGACCAATTGAAAATGACCAGCGAGGTTCGCTGAATGGGTGATGCATCCGCGCGGGCCTCTGGCCGCCGCTTAATACTATGGTTAATAGGCTGGGGGCGCGGATCCCCCAAAAAAAGATGTCACCCGCCAACGCTTTCGGTATCCCAAAGGGCTCCTGACCCCTTTTTCTGAAGTAAGGGGATGGGGGGCATGCGGGTCTAACTTGGGGTTGGACCGGTGACGAGGGAGGGGGTCGTTCGGCGGCGGTACTGAATGAGCTGAGCGATGATGCTGACGGCGATCTCGTTGACCGTGATGGCTTCGATTGGCAGGCCGATAGGGGTGTGCACGCGGGCCAACAGGTCTTCGGAGATACCGCGGCCACGGAGGTCGTCCATGATCAGCCGCGCCTTTCGCCGACTCCCGATGAGGCCGATGTAGCCGGCGTCGCCGTGAATGACGGCCTCGAGCGCCTGTTCATCGTGGGCATGGCCGCGCGTGACGATGACGACGTAAGAGCCCGCATCGAGTGGATAGCGGGCCAGTTCACTGGCGATGTCGCCGTGAACCAGGTCGATCGGTTCGACGAACCGTGCGCGTGAGGCGTAGTCAGCGCGGTCATCGAAAACCACCGCTTTGAAATCGACATCCACGGCCATCCGTGCGACCGCCTGGCCCACATGGCCGGCCCCGGCGATCAACAGGACGGGGGGAACCTCGAGGTGGATATCGTAGTGCTGTCGTCGGCCTTCGTTCTCCACGTCTATCGGTAGCGTGGCCGGGGCGCGACGAGCCGCTTTGCTGATGGCGTCGCGATAGGGCTGCAACTGGCTGGGAGATGAAATAGGTGCAACCGCAATGTCCATACGGCCACCACAAATCATGCCATCATCCCAACCGTAGTCGTGGTCGAGTACGAAGTCGAACAGCCCTGAGCCGCTTGAGCTCAGGGTCTGCAGCGCCCGACGCTTGACTTCTTCCTCGACGCACCCGCCACCCAGGGTTCCTGATGTCGAACAATCCTGGCGCAGGACCATCGTTGCACCGGCGACTTGCGGAGTGGATCCGCGCGTCTTGACGACAGCGCACAATGCACACGGTCGCCCGGCTTCAACTTCAGTGATCAAGTCCTGAATAACGGGGATGAGCTCGCTCACTGGGTCAGGCTCCGTTTCTCGGAGCCGGCTTCCAGCGTGGATTCTTCATGAACTGGGCTGCCGGAGCATCCTTCATGGGCAGCGTCGTGCGGTGGATCCCGTCGAATTTCTCCAGGGCTCCGGCAACCGCCGGGGCGGTGGGCACGAGCCCGATCTCGCCAACGCCGCGCGCGCCATAGGGGCACTCGGGATCCGGTTCTTCGATGAACCGCACTTCGACTTCCGGCATGTGGTGGGCACGCAGCACGCCAACGGACATAACATCTTTACTCGTGATGTGACCGTCTGTGACGCCGAAATCCTCGGTCAATGCATAGCCCAGTCCCATGTGAATCGAGCCTTCCATCTGGCCCTCGAGCAGCGTCGGATTCATCACGCGGCCGACGTCGTGGGCGGCGATGACCTTTTTGATCCGGCCATCGTCGTCAAGAATGACCAGCTGCGTGGCAAACCCATAGGTCAAATGTGTCTTGGGATCTTTGACGCTCGCTCCAAGTTTGGAGGTGTAGGTGCAGGCATATTCCCCGCGATAAGAGCGACCAACGAGTTCTTCCAGTGACTTGCCCGAAGAGATATCCTTCTTGAGCTGTTTGCACGCTTCGATAATCGACAGGGCTCCAAGAACCGTGGCGCGGCTTGCTGTGGTCTGGCCGCAATCGACGTCCACCGAAGTGTCGGTGATGGGGGTGAAGACCTCCGGCGGCAGCCCGGTCTCTTCACATGCAGTTTGAATGCAGATCGTGAAATAACCCTGGCCCATCTCGGTGAAACCGGTGTGGATCTCAATTTGATCTGGCGCCACGACTTCGAGTACGGCCTTGCCGAGATCGGGCATACCGTTGCCGATGCCGACGTTCTTGATGCCGCATGCGATACCCGCGTACTTCGCCCCGTAATAGTCCTCGCGGACCGCTTCGAGCGTTTGACGCAGGCCGAACGGCTTGGTCAACTTCTGGCCGGTGCAGAAGGCATCACCAGAGTCGAGGATATTGCGCCAGCGCATCTCGAAGTCATCGATTCCGACCAACTTGGCCAGCCGATTGAGACAGTTCTCGATTGCGAACGCCGACTGATTCGCGCCGAAGCCGCGCATGGCGCCGCACGGCGGATTGTTCGTGTATACGGCTTTCGATTGAATCGACACGTTGGGAAAGCGATAGGGGCCCGTGGCGTGTCCCGCCGCGCGTTCGATCACTTTCGCTCCGACGGATGCATAGGCGCCCTTGTCACCAATGATGCGCGCATGCAGAGCTGTCAGCTTACCTTCTGCGTCACATCCGACCTTGAGTTTTATGTTGATGGGGTGCCGTTTGGGGTGCAGTCTAAAGCTCTCCGCGCGCGTCAGTGTGCACTTGACCGGACGGCCGCACAGCACGGCAGACAACGCCGTCTGCGCTTGGATCGACATGTCTTCTTTGCCGCCAAAAGCGCCGCCGTTAGACACCAGTTCGACATGCAGGCGCGCAGGATCCCAGCCGAGAACGCTGGCAATTTGCCGGCGATCGTCGAAGACACCCTGGCCCTGGGTCAGAACCTGCAGGTGCATCGGTCCACCGTCGCCATAGGGGGCGGCGATGCAGGACTCGGGCTCAAGGAACATGTGTTCGATGAACTGAGTCTGGTACTCGCCCTCGACGACATGTGCCGCGTCGCGCAAGGCCGCCTCGGTATCGCCCCGCTCGACCTTGGACTCGGACAGCAGGTTGCCTGCCGGGTGCAGACGCGGTGCGTCGGGCTTGAGGCCGTCCTCGGGAGACGTTACCGGTTCGAGTACATCGTATTCGATATCGATGAGGGCGGCAGCTGCCCGGGCCGTACGTTGATCGTCGGCGACGACCACCGCGATGATATCGCCGACACAACGGGTCTGTTCATCGATGGCCACGAGCACAGGCCAGTCTTTCGTGATAAGGCCGACATAACGATCACCGGGTACATCTTCTGCAGTAATGACCCGCTGCACGCCCGGATGCTCGAGGGCGGGAGTCGAGTTGATCGCTTTGACCGTGGCCCGTGGATGATCGCTGAAACGCATGGCGGCGAACAGTGCACCCTCCACGGAGATATCATCGACATACTGGAAATCGCCGAGCACGAACTCGTCCGCCCGATGGCGATCCATGCGCGTGCCCACGCGGCCCGACGTGTCCGGCGGAGGCAGTTCCTCGCCGCGGCGGGCTTTGGCCAGCAGTTCAATGGCATCGAGAATCTTGACGTACCCGGTGCAGCGGCACAGGTGGGCCTTGAGCGCTGAAGCAATCTCGTCACGGCTCGGATCGGGTTTGCGGTCAAGCAGGGCCACAGCCCGCATGACGATGCCGGGGATGCAGAAACCGCATTGCACCCCGCCGGCGCGGACGAAGCTTTCGGCAACCATATCACGCAGTTCGGGGCTGAGGCCCTCGGCGGTGGTGATGGACTTCCCGGCCAGCTTCTCGGTCTTCATTGCGCATGACAGGACGGGTTTCCCTTCGACATGCACGGCGCAGCATCCACATTGGGCCATCGGGGCGCAGCCATTCTTGGCGGAGATCAGCCCGCAATGATCGCGCAGGGCGTCAAGCAGTGTGGTGTCCGGCGGGACATCCAGTTTGTGCTCCTCGCCATTGATGAGCATTGGGATCAGGTTTTCGTTCGAAGTCGGGTCAGTACTATCTACGATGTCAGCCATAGGCTGTATAATAATAGGTAATGGTCAACATGGCTACGTGCCGTGTTGCAGGTCCCGTAATTCCAGTTGTTTACAAAAACAATCGAGGGTCGATGGCTGAACTGTACTCCGCTCCGTTCCGCAATCTGGTTACACGGCTCTTCGTCGAGCCGCCGCGACAGAACGCCCTGTTCGAGCTGCCGCGTCGACGATGGTACGTGCCGCCAGCAGCAGGGCCCGATCTGAGCGTGTGCTTCCACGGTGAGGCCGCGGGCAACGCAGCAGGTCCGGCGGCCGGTCCACACACGCAAATGGCCCAGAACATTCTGCTCAGCTACGTAGCCGGCGCCCGAATTCTGGAGCTCAAGACCGTCCAGGTCGACGATCGACTGACGATACCACGGCCCTGTATCGACATGACCAATATCGGGTACAACGTCGAATGGTCCCAAGAGCTGCGCGTCCCCGATTCTTTGAGAGAGTATGCCGCCGGCGCGATGCTGATCCACATGTTCAGGCACGCCATCGACGACCACCTCCCGATCTACGGAGGCGATCGAGAAACGGTTATCTATGATACCAGTGTAGGCTATGACCTGGCCGGTATTCAGAGCGACAAGGTCCGCCGTTTTCTTGATGGTATGCGTGATGCCTCTGCTGTGATCGCGCAACTGCGCGATGCGATTCCGGCGCAATTCAAGGCGGCACGGGATCTCGACTACAAGAAACGGCTGTCCGACAGCATCACTCTGTCAACATTCCACGGATGTCCGGCTGACGAGATCGAGATAATTTCTCAATTTCTCATCGGCGACTGTGACTTCGATGTCATTGTCAAGATGAACCCGCCGATGCTCGGCCGCGAGCGTCTGGAGCATCTCCTGCACGACGTTCTGGGATACACCGAGCTCGTGGTCAACCCGACGGCCTACGACTCGGGCCTGGTGTTTGATGAGGCAGTACAGATTTGCCAGCGCATGACTGATTTTGCAACCGCCCGGGGTCGTCGGTTCGGGTACAAATTCAGTAATACGCTCGAAGTGGTCAATCATCGGACCTTCTTTCCTCCGGACAACGAAGTGATGTATTTGTCGGGTCAGCCGCTCTATGTCATCACGCTGAGTTTGACTGATATGTTTCGCCAGGCCGTTGGTCCTGACGTTCCCATATCGTTCAGCGCCGGCATTGATCAGCACAACTTCGCAACGGCCGTAGGATGCGGCTTCGTTCCAATCACCGTCAGTTCGGATTTGCTGCGTCCCGGTGGGTATGGGCGAATGCCTGCTTACCTGGCTCGGCTGGGTGAGGACATGACCCGTGTCAGGGCGGGGACGGTCGACCAGTATGTCCTGGGTTGTTGTGCTCAGGAGAAGGCAGCGCGTGCGCGGGCCGCCGCTGAGGGGCGGGCCGATGATGATTCTGCAATTGTCCGATGGGCCGGATTGCTCAACACGACAATCGCTGCCGAGCAGGCGCGAACCGATCCACGCTACCATGCGGACAAGAATGGCAAAGTGCCCAAACGAATCGACTCACACCTGACGGTGTTCGACTGCATCACGTGTGACAAGTGCCTGCCTGTCTGCCCCAACGCAGCCAACTTCACCTACCCGACGCCTTTGGCAGATTTCGCCTATCATGACATCGTGATTGGCACAGACGGCGGGATCCGGCCAGCCGATGATGCCCGGCACTTTGAAATCACCCGCGCCATGCAGATTGCCTGTTTTGCAGATTTCTGCAACGAGTGCGGGAACTGCGATACCTTCTGCCCTGAGTACGGGGGGCCGTACATCGAGAAACCGAGCTTCTTTGGCACCATTGAGTCCTGGCGTGAGGCGGCACCGCGAGATGGATTCTTCGTCGGACGCGACAACGGCCACCGGCAGATCCTCGGGCGGATCAAGGGGCACGATTATTCGCTGATTGACGATGCGGCCGGCCAACATACCTGGTCGGATGGTACGCTGACCGTCGCTTTCGATGCTGCGGATCATGCTGTGGTCGGTGTCAGCGGGGTCGACGCACTCTCCGCGGACCATCTCGTCGATATGTGGGTGTATCACACGTTGCGGTACCTCCTCGACGGCATCACTGACGAGCGGCGCATCAACGAGGTCAACGCTGGATGGATCAACTCATAAGGGAAGAGGGTATTGCCATCCGCGCTATCGTTCCCGCGGCCGGAAAAAGCCGCCGCATGGGAATGCTCAAGCAGGAGCTCCCGATCCACGGGCGTCCGATGCTTGAAGTCGTTCTCGATACGTTGAGGGCTTGCGACCGTATCCGGCGAATTGCGGTGATCGTACCGTCGTGGTGGCGTGCCATGTCTGACTCGCGCCTGCTGTACGTCGTCAATGATGACCCTGATGCCGAGATGATTGACTCGATTCGCATGGGACTGGCAGCCCATCGCGAGGAGTGGCCGTTCTCCACGGGCGAGGGGCTGCTCATACAGCCCGGGGATTGTCCCGTGGTTCGTGTCGAGGATGTCGAGCAGTGCATCGACAGTTTCGTGATTCATCCGCGAAGCCTGGTCGTGGCCACGTCGGCTGGCAAACGAGGGCATCCGTTGATCGTGCCAGCCGGGCGCATCGATTTCATCGAATCAAGTCGGTGTGATGCCGGACTGCGCGAGTTACCACGGGCCCATCCGCAGGATGTGCATGAGGTCACGTGTTCTGTCGGCGTGACTGTCGATATCGATACGCCAGAAGATTACGACCGTATATGCGATGGACTGTGAGCTTTCGGTTCCACGGAGGCGACGGTCATGTGGATGCTCGACATGTGGCCATGCGCTGCCACAGGCGTTCGGCGATGGGAGCAGCACTCTGGTGTATGGCAACGGGGTCGATTCCACACGGCCGGCGATCCTCGAGCGCCAGCGTGCCGTGGGTGATGACGTGGCGGACATTGGCCGAGGTGAGCCCGAAAAGGAAGTGGCCGCCGGCGTTGTCGGTGGTCAGAGGGGTACTTGGAACATAGTCGGTGATGATCACATCAGCGGCGGCGTCCGGTTCGAGTTTGCCCAGAGTGATGTCAAGGCTTTCCGAGGCGCGCCGAGCACCCGCAGCGAGCATGCCGAGTATGTCGTTCGGCGTCAGGCTGGCCTCTGCATGGCGGCTCATGAACCACGCAGCCCGTGCTTCTGCGAACAGGTCGGCCCCGATGCCGTCCGTTCCCAGCATCACCGGCGACTTGAGTGCGGCGACCGGAGCATAGCCCACGGCGTTATTCATGTTCGATCGCGGGTTGTGCGCCACAGTCAAGCCACTGCGGCTGACGCGATGGAGTGATTCGTCGTCCAAAGCCGTGACGTGAGCGAAGATCGCGCGGGGCTGCAGCAGGCCGAAGCCGGCCAGTCGATCGATCAGTGCTGCCTGGTGATCGCGAGCGCAGGCATCCTCATCGCAATAGTCCTCGGCGACATGGATGTGTACTCCGGTCCCGAACTGCTCAGCCATGCGCACCAACTCGGTCAAGGCCTGGTCTTCGAGAGTGAACAGGGCATGCGCCCCGACGAGCCCGCCGAAGCGCTGACTGCGCTGGTCGAAATGCCGACTCAGATAACGCTCGTTCTCGGCCAGGCCGGCGTCGCGCCCCTGCACGCCGTGACGGTCGGTCGTTTCGTAACACAGCACGCCGCGCAGCCCGATGGCATCGATTCCGCGTTCAATGGCGTCGAGGCTACCGGCGATGGCTGTTGGTGAAGCGTGATGATCGATGAGCGTGGTCGTCCCGCAGCGCAGAGCCGCCAGTGCCCCGACACGAGCAGACATCTCGATGGACTCGAGATCGAGGGCCCGATCCAGGCACCACCATACAGTCTCGAGAATCTCGGGAAAATCTCGTGGAGGCGTCTCGGGCGGCGGCATCCCGACGGCGAGCGCGGAGTACAGGTGCGTATGCCCGTTGACCAGGCCGGGGAGTACGACCGCGCCGCCACAATCGATCAATGCGTCTCCCGGAGGCACCTGGATTTCCTCGGCGCGCTCGACGATAACCGCACCGTCGATACGCAACTCGCCACGCTGGATGCGCACGGGATCGAGGTCAAAGAGAATGGCGTTTTGCAGCACGATGCCCATTGGCTGATTCCTATTCGTTGACGACGCGGGCGACCGCGTCGAGGTTCGGGGCGATGACCTTCGGGGTTCCCACGGCGGCCAGGGCCCCGGCGGTGTCCTTGAGGCCATTGCCGGTGATCATGGCGACGACGTCGGCTTCGGGAGCCATCGTCTTGTCGGCGACGGCGGCAGCAATTCCTGCGACCGCAGCCGCGGCAGCCGGTTCGGCGAATATGCCGGACAGGCGACCGGTCATGCGCACGGCACGCTTGATGGCGTCGTCGTCGACGCAGACGAAAACGCCGTTTGTTTCATCGATTGCGTTGACTGCCTTGCGCCAGTTGCGCGGGACCGGGACGTTGATGCTGTCGGCGTAAGTGTCGCCGTCGCCCGTCCGGTCGAGATGTCGTGTGTGCCACGCGTCGGCGATCGGGGCGACCCCGGCCGCTTGCACGCCGAGCATGCGCGGCGTCCAGTCAACCAGGCCGACCGTGCGCAGTGTGCTCAGGCCCTTGTACACGCCAGCAATCGAGCAGCCGTCGCCTACGCTGCACACCACCCAGTCAGGCGGGTCGTCCGCGCACTGCTCGGCAATCTCGAGGCCACCGGTTTTCTTCCCTTCGACAAGATAGGGGTTGGTTGCTGCATTGCGGTTATACCAGCCGAAGTGGTCACAGGCCTCGACACACAGGTCATAGGCCTGAGCGTAGGTGCCATCGACCTGGAACACGCGTGCGCCATACGCGAGGAGCTGGGCCAGTTTGCCCTCAGGCACGATTCTGGACACGAAAATGTTTGCGGGCATGCCGACCGCTGCAGCGCAATGAGCCAGGCTGCTGGCCGCGTTGCCCGTGGAGGCACAAGCGATTTCTGCTGCACCTGCTTCCACAGCCCGGGCCACGCCGATCGAGCTGGCCCGGTCCTTGAACGAGGCCGAGGCACTGCGTCCATCGTCTTTCAGTCGCAGCCGACGGATACCCAGGGCCGCAGCCAGGCGCGGCGCCTCGATGAGGGGTGTCCAGCCAATCGTGGACAGCGCCGGCGGCGGGGCCGCGTGCAGTGGCAGCACTTCGGCATAACGCCAGTGGTCGCGGGGCCGTTCGCGGAGTGCGGTGCGGGTCAGAGTGCGTGCGGCGACAGCCAGATCGAATCCCACGTCCAAAATGCCCTCGTCCGGGCCACATGTTGGACAGGTCATGGCCTGACCTTCGTCGCAGGTGGCACCGCAGTGTACGCAGGTCAGACCGGTGATGAGCGCGGACATGGTCGGTTCTCCATGGAGGGCTTAGGTGGTAAGATATCCCGCTTGTCCAGTCCTTGCCAATCGGAGGTGTGCATGGCCCTCGACATGACGATCAACGAGGCGGTACTCGAGAAGACCGCGAGGCGATGCCGCGAGCGCGGGATCGTTATTCCGACGTTTGCCCAGATGCGCGATCCCTCGAAGGTGCCGGCGGAGATCGTGGATCGCCTCCGCGCGGTCGGTATGCAGGACGTTGATCCGTTGAACCTCTTCCGCATCACGTGGAAGAATGAGCCCGTGGCCTCCGGTGGCGGATACAACGACGGCAACTGGATCGAGTTTCCGGAATCATTGACCGGCGTGCCGGCGCGCATTGTTGGGCTTCTCGGACGCCATTTTCCGACCGAGGCCCATAAGGTGGGCGCGGCTTTCGGGTGCCTGGCTCCACGCCTGGTGTCCGGCCAGTTCGACCCGACGGCGCAGAAAGCCGTGTGGCCCAGCACGGGGAATTTTTGTCGCGGCGGCGCGTTCGATTGCGCGCTGTTGGCCTGTGGAGCAGTCGCCATTCTTCCGGAAGAAATGTCACAGGAACGCTTTCGCTGGCTCGAGGGCATCGGTGCAGAGGTCATCGCGACCCATGGTTGCGAATCAAACGTCAAAGAGATCTACGACAAATGCTGGGAGATCCGTCGCAATCGGCCCGAGTGCGTCATCTTCAATCAATTCGAGGAATTTGGAAACGCGATGTGGCACTACCACGTCACGGGGCCGATGTTTGACGACGTGTATTCACGACTGGCGAGGCCTGGGGATCGCTTCGCTGGCTTTGTCTCTGCGACTGGCAGTGCCGGCACGATCGCAGCCGGTGACTACCTGCGTACGCGTCATCCGTTGATGCGCATGGTTGCAGCCGAAGCATTGCAGTGTCCTACTTTGCTGCGCTGTGGTTTCGGCGCCCATCGCATCGAGGGCATCGGTGACAAGCATGTGCCATGGATCCACAACGTCCGCAACACCGACGTTGTGGTCGCCATCGACGACGAGCAGTGCATGGCTCTTGGCCGCCTGTTCAATGAGCCAGCGGGCCATGCCATTCTGGCGCGGGAGGGTCTCACCAGCGAGTTGATAGGCCACTTGCCTGATCTGGGAATCTCGTCGATCTGCAACCTGATCGGCGCGATCCGGACGGCCAAGTACTTCGAGATGGATCAGCGCGACATGATATTCGTGCCGTTGACCGACGCCATGAGTCTGTACGATTCACGACTCGCCGAACTGAATGGTGAACACGGCGCCTACACTGAGGAATTGGCCATCCGCCACCTCGATCGTTACTTGTGGGCCACGGCTACGGAGCACATTCGCGAATTGAATTTTCCTGAACGTAAGGCGTTGCACAACCTCAAGTACTTTACCTGGGTTGAACAGCAGGGGCGTACAGTCGAGGAGCTCGATCGACTGTGGGATCCTGATCACTGGGTCGAGGAATTCGCTCGGGTTGACGCGTGCGATGAGCTGATCCGTCAATTCAACACCCGCGTCGGTGCGTCTTGAACATGGAACCCCATCTACTAACTATGTATGAAACGGCCCATCGACATGCAAGATGATCTGAAAGCAATTGAACTCATCGAACGCCTTGGTGCGATGACCCCCGCGCTGTACCAGGAGGATTTCCTGCTGACGTGGGAACAGAGCATGGACAACCTCAAAGCGGTTCTGACCGTGGCCGAAACACTCGAGGCCTTGTATCGCGAGCGCATCTCTTCGCGCGTATTCGAGTCTGGGCTGGCGGTATCGATTTTCCGGGATCAGTCGACCCGGACACGATTCAGTTACGCCAGTGCGGCCAACCTGCTGGGGCTTGGGGTTCAGGAACTCGATGAAAAGAAATCGCAGATCGCTCACGGTGAAACCGTCCGTGAGACGGCCAACATGATCTCGTTCATGACCGAGGCCATCGGCATCCGTGACGACTTGTTTCTTGGTGCGGGGCACCAGTATATGGTCGAGTTTGCCGCGGCGGTCGATGCCGGTTACCGCGAGGGTGTGCTCGCGCAGCGCCCGGCGGTGATCAACCTGCAGTGCGACTTGGATCACCCGACGCAATCGTTGGCCGATCTGCTGCACCTGCAGCACACCTTCGGCTCGCTGGAGAAACTCAAAGGCAAGAAGATCGCGATGACATGGGCCTACTCGCCGTCGTACGGGAAACCATTGTCCGTGCCGCAGGGCATCATCAGCCTCATGACGCGCTTCGGGATGGATGTCGTATTGGCCCACCCTGAAGGCTACGATCTCGTGCCCGATACACTCGAGACCTCCAACCGCTTTGCGATCGAGGCGGGCGGTTCGTTTCGTCGCGTTCATGACATGGGTGAGGCCTTTGCTGATGCGGACATCGTCTATCCCAAGAGTTGGGCGCCGTACCGGGTCATGGAGGAACGCACGAGCCTTCTGCGCGACGGCAAGACGGCCGAACTGGATGCACTGGAACAACGTTGTCTGGAGAACAATGCCCATCACAAGGATTGGGCCTGCACCGAGGACCTGATGAAGAAAACGGCTGGCGGTAAGGCGCTGTACATGCACTGTCTGCCTGCGGATATCACGGGCGTCAGTTGTGCCGAGGGCGAGGTGGATGCCACGGTCTTCGAACGCTACCGTCTCGACACGTACCGCGAAGCGTCGCACAAGCCGTTCGTCATCGCTGCAATGATGATGCTGACCCGCTGCCGCGATGTTGCTGCGACGTTGCGTATTTTGCACGAACAAGGCACGCGGCGACGGCCATAATGATTACGAGGCCGGGCACGCACCGCTGCATGAGAGCCAGTGTGGCATGCTGCTCATAGGATGGCTACGAACCATACAACGATGACGCCACTCGACACCCCGGCCGACGGCAGCCTCCTGCACGTGTTCAGGCGCCACTTCGGTCTACCGGACGATGGCGGTCCAGACGGGCTGGCCCGCCTGGCTGCCGCATTCGCTTGCCTGCCGTACGAGAACCTCACCAAGATACTGAAGCATCGTGATACCAGGCGGCCCGAGGTCGCACGCCGGGGTCCCGGTGAAGTGGTCCACGACCATGTGCACCACGGTGCCGGTGGCACCTGTTTCTCGCTGACTGCGGCATTGTTGCATCTCGTTCGGGCGGGGGGATGGCGGGCCGAGCCCATCCTGGCCGATCGCCACTATGGAGTGGACACCCACTGTGCTATTCTCGTGTGGGTCGAGGACCGTCCACATGTAATTGACCCCGGCTACCTCATCACACGTCCACTACCACTCGATGGTGAAACGCACACGTTCGAGAATGACTATAACAGGGTTATTCTGCGTCCGGAGAGCACAGAACGGGTGAGTGTGCACACCGTTCAGGATGGTCGGGACAAGAAGCGTTTGACCTATAAGACCGCGCCGGTGGATACAGGGCAATTCTTGCACGCCTGGGATGCGTCCTTCGGCTGGGACATGATGCATTATCCGTTGCTCAGTCGTGTGTCACCACAAGGACAACACTACATTCAGGACCGTCGCCTGCAGGTGCGCTGCGGCGCTCGACATGATGTGCGGCGCTTGAGCGACGAGGCCCTCGCCGAGTGCATTGTGACGCGGTTCGGCATGAATGCGGGCCTCGTGTCGCGAGCGCTCAGCGCGCTGAGCAAGGACGAGGTCCATGGCTGAGTGCGCGCCGGTCGCGAGGGTCAAGCTCATCGTCGCGGTGTGGTGGTCGGATGACGCCGCGCGGACAGCTGCCTCCGCCCGGCTCATCGAACGATGGGGGCCGCTCGATCATAGTGGGGTGGACCACGCCTTCGACGAAACCGCCTACTACGCCCGTGAAATGGGCACGCGTCTGCACAAACGCCTTGTGAGTTTCACCGAACTCGTCTCGCCGGGCGTGATCGCCCCGGCCAAGCTATGGTGCAACGACCTCGAAAACCAGCTGGCCGGCCCAACGGGTCGCCGCGTGAACCTGGACATCGGCTACCTCGACCACAGCAAGCTGGTTCTTGCCAGCGTGAAGTACGCCGGTCAGAAAATATACTTGTCAGACGGGATCTACGCGGATCCCGTCGCGCGCTATCGTGGGGGACGCTACGAGCCCTTCGAGTGGACGTTTCCAGACTTCAAGGATGGCCGCTACGATGCAGATCTCGCCGCGATCCGCGCCGCCTACCTGGCGCAGCGGAAGTCTGGCTGATCAGCGGTCGTCGAATGTCACGCGATAAACGGCCTGTCGATCCGAGACGTACAGGGCCGGTTCGGTGCGATTGCAGGTCAGTGAGGCCACGTTCTCAAACTCGGTGGCGATGTGGCGCATGGTGCCATCTGGCGTGAGGTGAATCAGGCGGTTGCTGTTTCCGTCCACGAGCCACGCACCAGCCGCATAGGTGCCCATGTCGGGGCACACGGCCACGTCGCCGTAGCGCACGCCATCAGCGGGCATCGTGAGGCGCGTCCACGTGCCGGTCGCGCCGGCCAGCGCGTACAGGGCGTCACCTGTGCGGGCATCGGCCATGGTCCACGCGAAGACGAAGTCTGCGCCGAACAGTCCGGCGTCATCGAGAGCGCCGGCACCAGGGTGGGCCACGTTCGCGTCGTCCGGAGCGGCCACGTACACCGTGCGGGGGGAAGAGGCCGGCCCGCCCGGCGGGTCCTCGCCAGCGCCCAGCAGGTAATAGCGCGCGCCTCTGAGGTGCTGCGCGTATCCGGCGGTGTTCTCAGCAAACGAGAACGTCCAACTGTCCCGCCCAGGATGCGCAGTGTTGTTCCAGTAGCCAACTGCGCGTCGAAAGCTACCGAGGTTGCAGGTCAGCTCATAATTCACCCTCAGGCCCCACGTCCCCCAGTCCTGGTGGTCGTGCGGCTCACCCGGCCAGCGGGTGCTCAGCAAGGTCGAGACCGCGCCGTCCGTCCAGTGGCGCACGACCGTGGCCGCACCATCGTGCCACGCGGCGAAACATCCGCGTGCGTCCACCCAGGCAGTGAGGTGCGCCGGCGCCAGGTGTGCCGGGTTGTTCAGGATGGCCTCTACGGTCCATCCGTCGGGAGCACGTGGGACGACCACCGGGGTCGGCCCACTGTCCACGGGGACGTCGAGCTCGAGGTGGCGCTGTGCGTACGGCGTGTGCAGGACGGTCCACCAGAACGCATCATCGTCGAAGCGCAGCGTGCTGCAGGTTTCGAGCAGGTCGGCCCGAACCGCGTCGTGCGCGGCCGCGGTCCCGCCCCAGATCGCTGCTGCCAGGGGGTGGACCGGGGTGGTTTCGAGCACCGCGTTGACCTCCGCGTAGCGCCGCAACCGACTGATGGCGTCGTCGGGCGCCGCCGGATGAGTTAAAGCAGCATGGATCGCGGCACGCCGCGTACGGCCATCCAGACCCATCCACCAAGACTCGACGAGATCGGCGTAGAACTGCCCGAGCCGATGAAGTTCCACATTGTCCGCGAGCCGATGGGCCAGCAGACGCATGGCGTCCTCGGGTTGTTCGCGGCGCACAAGGATCCGGGCCAGTTGATAGGTCGCCACCGGATTACGAGGATCGAGGCGGGCGTTGGCGTACACGTCCCACGCCCGGGCATCGTCACCTTGTTCGAGGTGATAGAGCATTTCGATGCGATTGAGCGGATCGTAGCGGTCACGTTTGTCCACGAGTGCTGCGGCGCGGTCGAGCAGAGCGCGGGCCTGGTAGGCATCGCCGCAGCGCACCGCAGCGTCGGCGGCCTGGGCGGCCAGAAACTGAGCATCGGGAAACGCCCGGTAGGCACTCAACGCCCGCGGATAGGCCCGTTCGGGCTGGTCGAGCGTCAGCCACAGCGTCGCCAGATAGGCTTCGATCAGCGGGTCCGGTGCGGTCAGTGGCAGGCGCGTCCAGGCCTCGAGGGCCAATGCCGCATTGCCGCACCACGAGGACACGAGCCCGAGACACCGCAGGTCGATATCATCGAGCATGTCGAGGTCGAGCATCGGTGGGGGCAGCGTCGCGCCTGACGCCATCCACGCTTCGGCCGCGGTGCAAGTCGCCGGCGCATGGGGCCGCAAACGGGCCAGCGCAGCAGGATCATCCACCCCCCGACCAATGGCCAGGGCCAGCGCTGCCGCATCGCGTTCGATCTGGACGGTGTCATCAGCGCCCAGATCAAGGGCAGCACCGTAGTGCTGCAGCGCCGTCGCCAGCGTGTCCACCTCGACAGCCACCAACAGATCCGAATCGAGCTGGCGGTGCGGTGAAAAAATCATCAGGTTCTGAACTTGGATCGCCATACTCGGATTGAGCAGCGTCAGGCGGGCCGCGCGGACATGGTCGGCGATCCAGCCGGGCACCATGAACTGTTGCGTGACGATGAACGCTGCCAGGGCCAGCGAGACCACACTGCCGAGCAGCGCCGCGGCGACCACGCCACGCCGCCGCCGAACCAGACGCACGCCCCGGGCCATCCACCCCGGTGGCCGGGTCAGCAGCGGTAATCCCTCGAGGTGGCGACGGAGGTCTTCACCGAGTTGCTCTGCGGAGGCGTAGCGCTCGGTCGGTTCTTTGTGCAGCGCCTTCTCGAGAATGGTGTCGAGGTCTCCGCGCAGGCGCCGGCGCATCGCGCGGCGGTCCGACGGCGTCAGATCTAATCGCCGGCCGGCAGCCGAGCTGGCCGTCGGGGGCCGTTCATCGAGTACCGCGCGCTCCAGCGCGACCGGTGGTCCTTCCGTCGAGCCATAGGGGCTGCAGCCGGTGATCAATTCGTACAGCACCACACCCAGAGCGTAGGTATCGCTGGTCGTGGTCAAACGCTCGCCTGCAAGCTGCTCCGGGCTGGCATAGCGTGGGGTCAGAACGCGCTGGCCGGTTTGCGTCATGCTCGTGGCCCGTTCGTCGCCGTCCACGTCGAGCAACTTGGCGATGCCGAAATCGAGCAGCTTGGGGACGCCGTCGAGCGTGACCAGGATGTTGCTCGGCTTGATGTCGCGGTGCAGCACGAGGTTGCTGTGGGCGTAGTGGACCGCGCTGCATATCCGCTGCATCAGCCGCAAGCGCCCATCGACGTCGAGGCCGTGCTGCGCGCAATACGTGCCGAGCGGAAGACCATCGACGTACTCCATGACCAGGTACGGTTGCCCGGCTTCCGTCGTGCCTCCTTCGTACAGCCGCGCGATGTGCGGGTGCTCGAGCCGAGCAAGCACCTGACGTTCGAAGCTGAAGCGCCGGAGCATCTCGCCGCTATCGAGCCCGTACTTGATCAGCTTGATCGCGCACGTCCGCTCAAAGGTGCCATCGACGCGGTGCGCTTTCCAGACGGCACCCATGCCGCCGGCGCCGACGGCCCTGATCAGCTCGTAGGCGCCGAGCCGCTGACCTGGTGCGCCGACCACACCGGGCACGTCGGCCGGTCCCGACACGGGCTCCACCGATCCCACCGCCTGACGCACGCGCGCGAACAGTTGGTCCTCGCTCAGATCGAAGCCGAACGCCCGGACTGAATCAGGACTGAGGTCGAGAGCTGGGGGAGTGGCCGCGTCGGGCGATTGCCGATCAGGCGGGTTCTGGGATGTCCGGTTGATCTTCTTCACGGATCTGTTGGGCAATCAGTTCACGCATCCGCTGCAGGATACGATGCTTGGACTGATACACCGCCTGCCGAGTCAAACCAAATGACGCGGCAACGTCCTCGGCATGTTCACCAGCGAGCAATCTATTGAACACTGCGACATTCTGCGGTTCGAAACTGCGTTCGATCGTTTGCATGGCCAGACGGTAGTGGTGGTTGACCCACTCCTTGTCCCAGACCTCGTCCGGTCCGCTGGCATCATCGGGCGTCGTCGCCAGGACTGCACTGTCTAGCGCCCGCCCGGCGATGTCCTTCCGTGAAAAATGTCTGGCGATCCCATTTCGAACCACCCGGCCCAGGTAATCGCGGAAGCGGCCCTTGCTCGGATCATACTTGAAAGTACGCAGGCCTTTGGACAAGTTTGTCCAGACTTGCTGGCGAATGTCATCACCGTCGGCTGGCTGGACCCCGCGGGCACAGCAGTAGCGCATGACCAGTTCGGCGTATCGGCCCTCGAATTCTCGCCACGCGGTGTGATCATCCGGATTGCGTACGCGTGACAGAAGGGATGGACAGGTGGTGTCTTGGTGGTGTCGCTGCATCGTTTTGATTAGTCGAATAGGGTTACTTTTCCCGAGTCTACGGCATCGGAGGGCGGTGCTTCAACCATGGTTTCAGGCGATCTGCAGGTCGATCAGAATAATCTCTTTTCTCGCCCCATCGAGCCCAAACAGCGGCCAGTCTCATGGTCGTCGCCCGTCCACCTCGCTGACCTCCAGGCGGGGGCTACGCGTTATGGATGGCTTTATTCTGCTGAGGACGCAAGTTGAATGATCAGCTGAGATCTCTCGAGGGGGCTGGGTCGGCGCCGTTGTGATGGGGCCGTCTGTCTCGGGGAAGCCTTCGATGTGTGTTGTCCCGTGACTCACGCTTGCGCAACTCGGCGCAGATGTTGGACCCGGATACGACGCTGGTCGTAGCAGTCCAAGCTCACGGGGGCGGTCGCCCGACAGCCCACTCCTACCGCGGTGATCGGCGGCAGCTCGGGAACATGCGATTCCCTCGCTGCCGGGTCTCGTGTGGCAATAACGTGTTGGTTCGCAAACGAGTAGGTGCCGACAACAACCTCATTTTCCAAAAGGGCTCCTGACCCCTTTTTGGCAGGCAAACGCTTGTTGCGCTAAGTACTCTGACAATAGGTGTTCGGGTATGCGGCATAGAAGGCGGCGCATCGGACGAGATGGTCGATGGGCACGCGGTCGTTGACGGTGTGGGCGACCGCCTCCTCCGCGGGGCCGAAGCCGACGCACGGAATCCCGAACATGCCTGCGATTGATACAGCGTTGGTGCTGAACGTCCACCGCGAGGGCTTTTGCTTCTTGCCGAACAGCAGCTTGTAGTTGTCCACTGCTGCGGTGACCTGCGGGGCGTCTTCCGGCTCGCACCACGTGGGAAAGTAATGCTCCGTTTCGTAGACCAAGCCGGTGTAGCTGGGCTTGCGATAGATGGGGATGGCGACCCGGGCTGTGACGCCAGCACGGCGTACGGCATCGCGGACCTCGCGCACGGCGGAGGTTTTCGTATCACCGACGGTCAGCCGACGATCGAGATGGATGTACGCTTCGCCGGGGACAGCGCACATGCTGGGCGTTTTGCAGTCGACGTGGGACACGGTGATCGTACCATTGCCGAGGAATGTGTTCTTCTTCAGCCGTTTGTTGAGCTTTTCGATCTCGCCGATGACCCGCGCGATCTTATACACCGCGTTGTCACCTTTGTGCGGCATCGAACCGTGGCACGAGCGGCCTTTGACGGTGACACCGATCTCCATGCGCCCACGCTGGCCGCGCAGGATCTTGCAGTTGGTGGAGTCGGTCACGACCACGCATTCCGGGCGGATGTTGTCTTCCTGAACGATGTACTGCCAACACAACCCGTCGCAATCCTCCTCCATGACCGTACACGTCAGCAACAGCGTCCAATCCTCATGCTGCAGGTTCAAGTCTTTGATGATCTTCGCAGCGTAGACCATTGCCGGGACGGCGCCCTTCTGGTCACCCGCACCCCGACCGTAGACGATGCCCCCGGCATTCTTGCCGGCGTACGGATCGTGCTTCCACTCACTGGGGTCACCGACGCCGACCGTGTCGATGTGCGCATCAATGGCAATCAGCCTCGGGCCCCGTCCGACGCGGGCCAGGAGATTGCCCATGGGATCGGTCCACACGCGCTCGAAGCAACCGAGGTCTTTCATCTCCTTGCGGATGCGCGCAATGACCTTCTTCTCCTGTGCACTTTCCGACGGAATTGCGACGATGTCGCGCAGAAAATTGACCATGCGTGATTGGTAATACCGGGATCGCTTGAGAATGTTCTGAGCGTTCATGAACTCACTTTCATTGGATCGAGGCCGTGAAGCCATGGGCTACTGGGCAGCGCGGAATGTCATGGGTCAAGCTGCGCGGGCGGAGATCAGTACGCGTTTCAGGAGTCTGCGAACAAATCGATCACCTTGAATTCGTCGACGTCGATGAGTCCCTGATCGGTGACTTTCAAGGCGCCGATGACCGAGAGGCTCATGAACGACAACGCCATGAACGGCTTGCCGAATTTGCAACCGAGCCGTTCGGCCGTTGCGCGATGGAGCTTCCGCAACTGGTTTCCGGCATCTTCGGCTGCGGAGTCACTCATCAGGCCGGCGATCGTCAGAGGCATGTCGGCGAGGATCTCGCCGTCGAGCACGGCGCACAGGCCGCCGCGCATCCTGACAACGTGCACCGCTGCCTGGTGGATGTCCTGGTCGTTGGTTCCAGCGACGACGATATTGTGGGCGTCGTGGCCGACACTGCCGGCAATGGCGCCGCGCATCAGGGCAAGTCCGTGGATGAACCCGAATCCCATGCGCCCAGATGCCTGATGGCGGTCGATGACCACGAGCTTGGCAATGTCGCGACCCGGATCGGCCAGAACCTCGCCATCGCGGACCGGCAGTTTATCGACGCGGCGGCCGGTGACCAGTTGTCCCTCGTACACTTCGATGAGATGGACGGGTTGAACATCATGATTGTCGCAGCGAATGGCGAACTGCTGGGGCTCGATCCGATGGACGTTGATCGTGCTCCGCATGACTGGAGGCTTGCGGTGGCTGGACTGTTCGTCCACGCAGCGACCGTCTTCTGCGACGAGTCGACCATCCTTGTAGGTGTGCGTCACGCGGCAGGTCGCCAGGTCATCGAGGATCGCCAGGGAAGCGGCGTAACCGGGCGCGATGGCACCGAGGCCGCGCAGACCGAAATAGCGCGCGGGGTTGATCGTCGCCAACCGGATGGCTGTCTGCGGCGCCATGCCCAGTTCGACGGCGCGGCGGATAATATGGTTGATATGGCCTTCGTCGAGGATGTCCTCGACGTCCTTGTCGTCCGTGACGAACATGAAGCGGTCGATGCTCTCTGCAGTCACGACGGGGAGCAGCGCTTCGAGATTCCGTGCCTGTGACCCTTCGCGGATCATCACGAACAATCCATGACGCAGCTTTTCGCGGGCTTCTGCGGCGCTCGTCGATTCGTGGTCACTGGCAATGCCCGCGGCGATATAGGCCTGCAGCGCCTGGCCGGTCAGGCCGGGACAATGGCCATCGATGATCCGGTCGGCACTCATGTTCAACTTTTCGATGATTGCCGGGTCGCCGTTGATCACTCCAGGGTAGTTCATCATCTCGGCCAGCCCCAGGACCCAGCGGTCACTGAGCAGGGGGGCGAGGTCCTCGGCGACCAATTCGGCACCGGCACCCTCGAGCGGCGAAGCGGGTACGCACGAGCTGAGCATGACGTAAACATGCACGGGGCAGTGCTTGCTGCTGGTCAGCATGTAGCGGATGCCATCGGTACCCATCACGTTGGCGATTTCGTGCGGATCGGTGATGACGGCAGTTGTTCCGTGGGCGCACACGAGACGCGTGAACTCCGGAACGGACAGCATGCTCGACTCGATGTGCACGTGTCCGTCAATGAATCCTGGAGAGACGTAGCGGTTCTCGAGGTCGACGATCTCGGCGCCGTCATAGCGGCCGATGCCGGCGATCCGGCCGTGCGCGACGGCGATATCGCCGGACATGATTTCGCCAGTGAACACGTTGACGATCCGACCGTTTCGCAGAACGAGATCGGCCGGCGTGCGACCGGCCGCAACATCGATCAATTGTCCGAGGTGCACACGAGCTCCTTGGCTGTTCGAGGGAAGAAGATTCGGTTCATGACACGCGACGGCCGGGTCTTTGTCAACTCTGACGCAGCGATCTGACCGCCGCGATGATGAGATCGGAGGCTCGGCCGATGTCCGCCGGCGTCGTCGACCATCCGGCGGAAAAGCGTAGCGCCCCGAGTATTTCCAGGGTCGGGACGGCCATGGCCCGCAGGACGTGGCTGGGCTGGGGTAACGCGCTCGCACAGGCCGAGCCGCTGCTGGCGGCCACGTCCGGGAGACGTTGCAGCACGGCTTGGGCTTCGAGTCCGCGAAAACTGACACACAGCGTGTTGGGCAGGCGTGGGGCGGCGGCTGCGTGAATGACCACATCGGGGAACGCCGACATCAGCGCCTCCGACAGTGTTTCACGCAAATCGTGCAGACGGTTCCGTTCGGCAGCGACCCGTCCCCGCCACCATTCGGCCCACGTACCGGCGGCTGCAATCGCGGGAGCGTTCAAGGTCCCACTGCGCAGGCCGCCCTGGTGCCCGCCCCCGTGGATTTGCGGGACCAGCCGGACAGGCGGCGTCCGCGCGGCGACGTGCAGAAAGCCCAACCCGGCAGGGCCGCCGCTCTTGTGGAAGCTTCCGCTGAGGAGATCAATCTCACCGGCTTCGACGGGTATGCGACCGAGCGCTTGCGTTGCATCGACATGAAACACTGCCCCGTGCGCCCGGCACAGCTGTGCGAGCGGCGCGACGGGCTGGAGGGCTCCGGTTTCGTTGTTCGCCAGCATGATGCTGACCAGTGCCGTATCAGGTTGCAGAGCCAATTGGACATCGTTCGGGTCGATGATCCCGGCCGTCGAAGGGGCGATCAGCGTGCAGCGGTGCCCCATGCGTTGGGCAACACGCAACGAATCGAGCACCGCCGGGTGCTCTGTTTGTTGACTGATGATATGCCGTGGTTTGTGCCCTCCCAGAATGCCCAATATGCCCAGATTGCAGCTCTCGGTTGCCCCCGAAGTCCACAGGATCCTGCCGTCGGTCACCCCGATCAGATTTCCCACCGCTTCTCCGGCGGCGGCGACTCGCGTGGCCGCGGCGCGGCCGAAGGCATGGTCCAGACTCGCCGGGTTAGCCGGTGCATCGTCGAGACCGGCGATCAAGGCGGTCTTCACCGCAGGCAGCATCGGGGCTGTCGCGTTGTGATCCAGATAAATGGGGTGTTCCGTGGAACTCATGGGCCGATCATGACTTGCGCTCTATATTGTGACGCCTGTTGACGTGCTGACGGGACCGTCGCTCGCCGTCGCTAACTGTTGAATCGTCTTGGGTTGCGCATCGGATGATGTCTTGATTCGCTCCTCCGGCCTTGGTAAATTGCGGTTGAACCACTGCGCGTGCGACGAGGCAGCAATTGCAGGTTAGATTTATTTCGATCTTAACGGAAGCTGCATGTGTTGTTCGTCCAAACAAGGTATGTTGTCGCCGACTCGGCTGACAACGCAAGCAGCGCGGCGAGTCGACGAGGGAAAGGGGCCAGTTGCCCATCAGCAGAATTCGATCGGCACCATCATGCAGGTCACGGCCCGTCCAGGGTCGCCGGTCCCTCGTGTTCATTGGAAACGACAACTCAAACCAGAGTGCTTTGAACCGACCGATGTTGTCACCGGTCTTAGGGAGGTGAACCGATGAGGCTGAAGTGTGCATGTTTGGCGATGTTGCTCCTGGCAGTGCCTGCTATCGCTCAGGATAGCGTTGGAATCCCAGAATGTCTGCCTGGCGACGCGACTGCCCCGTGGGACGACTCGAGTGCGACCAACGGCAGTGAGCAGTGCGACGATTATGTGATCGATCTCTACGAGTTCCAATCCGGCTGGGGCAGCTCTTTCGGTATTGCGCCGCTGGTCAAGAGCAGCAAGACGAGTTCCGGGTTCTTTGGCAGCCTCATCAGTGCCAACGGCATCAGTCGAACACACAAACAGAGTGTTCCATTTCCGGCGAGCTCTTACGACCTGTGGACGGCATCCGGGTTCGGTGTGAACAACGACGCGAATCTGAATACCCCGGGGACACCCACCGTTCCGCCTGCCGTGGGCAACCAGTTCGCCCTGGCTTTTGCCGAGTTCTCGACGACTGATTCGGCCGTGAACTACAACGGTGTCATCGGCGCCATGGTCAACTACGATCCGTCGGATCCGAATCGACTGTACGTGTCCAAGCGCGTAGTCGCGACGAACGGATGCAACGATGCTGCCAACACGTCGTCTCTGACGATGGGTTCCGTCGATTCCGGCGGTTCAGTGGCCATCCGCGCGGACGAGAATGCAGCGACCGGTGGATGCGGCCTGGTCAATCTTGCTGCAGACAACGTATTCCTGATCGATGCAGCGGCGCGCGATTGCGAAGAACTCAACGTCGTGGACAACAGTTTCGATACCACCGGAGGTCTGTTCGACCTGGGTGCTACGCAGTGGTTGGTCCGGAATGATCCGGTTGGCTTCAGCTTGCTTTCGCCTGGCATCATTCCTGGCGATGTCGTCGGCGGTGATCCGGTCTTTTTCGGCTTGAATACGGACGCCTTGTACTACCACGGCGACAGCTTTCCCCCGGCGGAAGAAACGGCCGGGACTGCCGGGAACCCGCTCTTCGGCATTGGCGGCGGGTACGACCAGACACGCGGAACGGTCAGTTACGGCGTAGGCGATTGCAGTTTCCTCTCGAGCTCCGCTGGGGTCGCGGGCGTACTGGCCAACGCTGCCGATACAGACGGCATTCTCGTTTGGGGCGTTGACAGTACGGGCGACGTGACCGGCCGTCTGCTGCTGGTCCTGCCCGCGTCGTTGACCGATCCGATCGACACGTTTGACACGTCCTCGCAAGGCGTCGTGCGCAACGAATTCACCAATTATCATGGCGGCACGGTCTTCCAGGGCGGCAACGGACAGGTTGCACTGGGCTACGATCAGGACGGCAGATTGCTCGTCGCTGCCGCGGTGACCTACAACGCCGGGGAAGTCGGTTGTGCAGGCGACGATTGTCCGAACGGCTACATTGCCGTGGCCCGCGTCGATTGCAGCGACGGCTCGGCCGAGTGGACTCTGGCGGCGTGGAACGGTGGAGACATCGTCGGTTTGACGCCTCCGGTCATTGGCAAGCCGCTCAAGGACGGAGCGGGTGGCAATGTCACCGGCCGCCTGGGCATGCTCTACGAGAACACCGGCGGTGCGCCGTTCGGTCCGTCGTTCTCCTCGCCGATGATCGACTCGGTCGGCAACGTGTATTTCACGGGAACGGTCAAGCGGTACTTCAACCCCATCGAGTGTGACACCGACGTTGACTGTGCAATGATCAACGGGTGCAACACAGCGGCCACTGGTCTGAGCGGCTTCTGCCATGATGGCTTCTGCGAAAGCTGTGACGCGCTCGAAGGTAATTGCGAGCCATGTGGTGATCTCGACACAGGGTTGGTACGGGCCGTTTATGACCCGGATCAGTTTGGCTACGAGCTCGATCTGCTCGTGGACGCAGGCCAGGGTTTCGTGGGTCAGAACAGCGACCTGTTCTATCGCATCACGTTCATGGGCACGGCAACTGGCCCCAACGACATCGATCCTGGAACCACCTTCTCCCAGGCCATCAGCCAGGCGGCGTTCGCTGGGGCGGATCCGTCCGGCCTGTCGACTGCTGATCCCCATGCTCTGGGTGGTCTGGTGTTCCGCGCCAACATCATCTATGACTCCGACGAGAACATGGACATCGGTGATTGTACGACCGATCCCAAGAATCCCGGTGACCAGGAATACAACTTCCTGATGTACCTGAGTGGTGTGGTCAGCGAAGAAGTGCCGTGCACGACGATTGCCGACTGCGGTGATCAGAACAACGACGGCTTCCGCGATGACGTGTGTCTGCACTACGCGTGTGTCGATGGCGCTTGCGTCGAAACGCCGCGCGGTGTCGGACAGTCGGATATGGGCGGTTCGTTTGGTGCATGTGACAACGATGGCACGTGCGATGGCAACGATCGCTTCCTGGCCCTGGGTTGCTTCGGCGACGACTGGCCGGGCGATCCGTGCGAGCCTGCTCCGCCGGCCGCAATCAACGTCGATGCGGGTGGTGCGTTCGGCTCGTGTGATCTCGATGGTGTCTGCGATGGTAACGATGCTTTCGCCGCTCTGAACTGCTTCGGCGGTGACATGGCCTGCCCATGCGGCGGCGGCCCGGCGCCCGAGGCGCCCACGAGTGTCGAAGTCGTCGACACGACGGGTGTGAGTCTCAGGGCCTCCAGCAACGTTGCCCGTCCCGGTGACCTGATCAGCGTCGATGTGTACTTCGACGATGCCGTCAGTGATCTCCGTGGCTATCAGCTGCACCTGGCGACCGTCGGCGGCAAACGCGGCCAGCTCGAACTGGTCGACATCGCTGTCGAGCAGCGCAAAGACGCTGCTCTGGCTGCCGACTGGCAGGCGTTCAACATGAGCAAGAGCCAGATGGTCGCCGGTATGGATTCAGAGGGCGTGGCGACTGCTGGCGCTGCCTACCTGGCCACTTTCACGTATCGCGTCAGTCGGGATGCAGTGGGTGCGTTCAGCATTGATCTGCTGCACGACAACACCGATCCGGGACAGCGGACGTTCCTGTTCCCGACGCCCTCCCGCGCCAAAATCGCTGTCAGTGGTACCAGCGCTGCCCGCGTCGAGGTGCGTCCAGTGCGTCAAGCACGTCGCTGATCGCGGTTGCTTTGCCTAACTCTTGCGGGGATGGACACTTGTGTCCATCCCCTTTTTTTGTACCCAGATCGCGTGGGTGGTACTCGCCGTGCGGGCATGGGGGGCATTGATTTGTTCATATCTTCATCAAGAAGATCCTTGCGACAGATCCCCGGCTCCGGTATAAGGAATACAGTGGTTGCTACAGTCACATCTGCGACCACGTCGAGGTAAGGAATTGGGAAGGAAGGCCAACAGTCATAGAGCTGCGCGTTCAGATCGTGCCAGGGTCTTAGACATGATCCTCGTGCTGGTGAGCGCCTTTGTCTTCACCCTGGTCAGCGAATCCACTCACTCACTCCTGTCGTTCCTGTGTTTGCTGCCACTGTTGCGCGCAGCCCAGGGCATGCGTCCGGCCCACGCAATGGGTGTGGGAGCGTTGTGGGGTAGCTCCGCGTGTCTCTTTGCTGCACTCGACGGCGGTTCTGCGATCACGGCGTCTGCAGTCGGTGTCGTCGGACTCCTGGTTGCTCCGGCACTCTATGCCTGTGGAGGATCCTGGGTCACTCGTCGAGTGGGGTTCAGTCCATTCGTGCTGGCTCTTGGATGGATTCTCATCGAATGCACCCTCGGCCAATCGACCCGCGGCGCATTGATCGGTTCTTCAGACAGCGGCATGCTGGCCGTCGTGGGTCGTCACCTGGGTTCAGCGTGGTCGGCCTTCGTGGTCGTGTACCTGGGTTCGTGGTGTCTTCTTCTGGTTTCGAAGTGGCGTGCAGCCCTGGCCCGCGGTTATCGCGGCGCCGGTCTGACGCTGAACCTGGACGCTTTCCGTGCTCCTGCTTCTGTGGCGCAGCCCATCGCGGTCCCCGCGCTGAGCCATCCGCGCGCCCCTCCACGCCGCAGAGCGCACTAGCTCTGTTTCGCACGGTTTCCGCGCGAAACCCGTTCTGTTCTGCACCCTATAGAATTTGAATTCCTGAGGTTTCAGAGGTACCCGTTCGGGGCCTCGGACCCATCAGTTTTTGGAGGCACATACCGTGTTTAAGAAAGTAGCATTTGTATCGAGTGTGGTAGCGGTTGCCGCGATGAGTATCGCCGCGATCGGTCAAGAACGTCCCCGCGACGTGAAGCGTCAGCGTCACCAGGTGGTCAACAAGCTGCAGCGTGCGTTGCCGGGCCAGGCCTCTGCGGCCCTGCAGGACAGCACGTTGAACAGCGGTAGCAAGGACATCGAAGTCCCTGGTACGGCCAAGGGCGACTCCCTGACGACGGTGATCATTTCCGAGATCGTTGATGGTCCGCTTCCGGGCGGCCACCCGAAGACGATCGAAATCACCAACGTAGGCTGCGAGGATGTCGACTTGTCGACGGTGAGCTATGGCATCTACAGCAATGGTGGGACCACTTTGAACAGTGGTACGTCATATCTGCTGGATTCCATTCTGGCTGCCGGCGATTCCTACGTCGTGTCGTTCGAGGCTGCTCCGGTTCCGTGTGCTACCGAGTGCACGGTGGATGACGATTGCCTCAACGGGCCCTGCGATGGCGGCGTCTGTGACGATTGCGGTTTCCTCGCGTGCGGCACCCATGTTGAAGGCATGTGCGACACCGAATTCGAGGACATTTACGGTTTCCCCGCCGACTTCTACGGCGGTGCGTTCCCTGCTCCGAGCATCAATGGCGACGATGTGGCCGCGTTGTTCGACGGCATTGCGACGGGTGACGGCAGCGATGCGACGACCATCGACGTCTACGGCGTCATCGGGACCAACGGCGACGGCGAGTGCTGGGATTACACGGATTGCTATTCGGAGAGTCTGGCGACGCGCACGACCCCGAATGGTGGCGCGTTCGATTGCATCAACTGGGATAACTTCGGGGCCAACTGCCTCGAAGGTGCGGACGACGTCGAAGAGCTGGCCAATGTTCTGGCCGAAACCTCGCCGGGCGAGCACACGTTCGATGCTCCGAACTGTGCCCCTGCCGGTGACGATTGTACTACGGCAGAGACGATCAACTGTGGCGATTCGATCATCGGTCTGACCACGGTTGGCTACACCAACACGATTGATCTGGGTGGTGGCAATCCTTGCACGAACTTTACTACGTCTGGTGCGGACCGCGTGTTCCAGCTGAACGTTGCCGAACCGACCAACGTTTCCGCCAGTATGTTCAACGCCGAGGTAGGATTCGATGCGTCGTTCTACGTCATTACCGACTGCGACAATCCTCTCGACGATTGCACGGGTGACGACAGCGGCCAGCCGAAGGTTCTTGACTTCGTCGCCCAGCCGGGCGTCGATTACTTCCTGGTGACCGACGGTTGGGGTGCTGGTGATGAAGGCACCTACGATTTGTCAGTGACCTGTGAAGCCGTTCCGGGCGCCGGTGGTGAAGACTGCTCGGAGCCGACTCCGATCGGATGCGACGACGTCGTTGCCGTCGATACGACAGCCTTTGCTGACGATTATGACATCGCTGACGGCTGTGGTTTGTTCGGCAGCCTCGGTCCGGATCGTGTCTTCGTCCTGAACGTTGCTGCTCCGACGAGCATCAGCGCGCTGATGAATCAATCGGACTACGATGGCGTGTTCTACGTCGTGACCGACTGTGACGACCTGACCGGTACGTGTATCGGTGGTGCGGACGTTGCTCCTGGCGGTGACAAGACTGCCGATTTCGTCGCGGAGCCGGGTGTCGACTACTTCCTGGTGGTCGATGGTTGGGATGCGCCGGATGCCGGCACCTCGACCCTGTCGGTGACGTGCTCGGCCGCTCCCGGCGAGACCTGTGATGATCCCGAGCCGATCGCCTGCGGTGACACGGTCGCCGTGGACACGTCATTCAACGTGAATGATTATGAGCTCGCGGCCGCCAATGCGTGCACGGGCTACAACTCGGCCGGTCCGGACAAGGTGTTCGTGCTGAACGTCGCCGCGCCGACGAACGTCAGCGCCCTGATGAATAATCAGAGTTATGATGGTTCGTTCTACGTCGTGACCGATTGCGACGATCTTCTGAGTGATTGCACGGGTGCGGATTGTTTCCCGCCGCCGTGCGACAAGCCGGTCGACTTCGTGGCCCAGCCTGGCGTTGACTACTACATCATCGCCGATGGTTTTGGTGGAGCATCAGGAACGTCGGACGTGAGCATCGCATGCACACCGGCCGGCGGTGCGTGCTGCACCGGTATCGCGTGCGAATTCGTCGAGAACCTCGGTGCCTGTATCGACCTGGGCGGTCAGTTCCAGGGTCTGGGCACGATTTGCGAAAACGTCGTGTGTGGTGGTGCCTGCTGTGACGCCGATGACGGTTGCACGCAGGAAGCCAGCCAGGGCGACTGCGATGCCGCGGGCGGTATCGCGTACAACGCTGGCGAAAGCTGCGACGATTTCGTGTGCTTCCAGTGTCCGCTCAGCGAGTGCGACACGCTGACGCAAAACGCTTCGGACGAGAACGAAGGCGCCGTTCGTTGTGCGAGCGACTTCGGTTCGACGCCCGGCGGCTATGCCCGGTGCATGGACCTGAATGCCGAAGTGGGTTCGAGCTCCGTGGTCATCAACAGCGTGAGCTTCGGCGTCAGCGAAGCGACGGTTGATGGCATCAATGTCAACATCAACATCTACGAAGAAGCCGGATGTCCTCCGACTCTGGGTACCGCGACGTTGCTCCACACCGAAGCGGCCGTGATCAACATCGCCGACGAAGGTGGAACGGTCACCGTAGCGATTCCTGATATTGCGGTGAGTAACTTCGCCGTGATCGAGATCTTCCAGGTCGACAACGGCAGTGTGGATCCGGGCGGATTCTTCTTCTCGCCGGCTCAGAACGACAACGGCGAGTGTGGTGACACCTACATCCGGGCCGACAACTGCGGCCTGGTCGACTTCACCCCGTACGCAGGCATCGGGTTCCCCGGTCAGGCACTGGTCCTGGACGTGGGCATCATCTGCTGTGGTGACGGTGTCGTCGAAGGTGACGAAGAGTGCGACGGCGGCGACTGCTGCACGGATACCTGCACGTTCGATTCCGGCACGACCTGCCGTGCCAGTGCCGGTGCGTGTGACGTTGCCGAAGTGTGCAGTGGCGACAGCGCCGACTGCCCGGCCGATGAACTGGCTCCGGCGGGAACCGAGTGTGATCCAGGCAGTGGCCCGGGTTGCCTGTTCCCATCCGAGTGCGACGGTACCAGCGTGGATTGCCCGGCGAACGAGCCGATCACGATGTGTGCCGACGGCGATGGCTGCTGCCCGAGTACGTGCAATGCCAACAGCGACAGCGACTGCGCCGCCGTATGCGGCAACGGTCGTCTCGAAGCTGGCGAGTGCTGCGACGACGGCAACCTCGAGGATGGTGACGGTTGTGACTCGACCTGTGAGTGTGAAGCACCGCCGGTCCCGACCGTGACGACCTGGGGCATGATCTGCCTCACGCTGGCCTTGCTGGTCGGCATCGCGGTCGCCACTGGGCGACGTCGTCAGATCGCCTGAGGCTGTGCCTCTGATCTGATTCACTAGGAAACGGGCCCCGGTGTGATTCGTCACACCGGGGCTTTTTTGTTTGTGGACGATGGCGTGGTATGTTCAGGGGCTGAGGAACGCGTGCACGTCGAGGCACCGTGCCGTGCGCACATGCAGCGCCCATGGAGCAAACCAATGTCATCTGTTCTAAAGCCCGTGGGCTGGTTCACCGTCGTGATTGCAGGTGTGGCGCTTTCCGCAGGCTACCTGGTGGGGTGCAAGAAGGGCACTGATTCGGTGCCGGGCACTGTCACCGACCAGGTGAGCGCCCCTTCCGCGGCAAACGCACTCAATGTTCTGCTCATCACACTCGATACGACCCGTGCCGATCGTCTGGGATGCTACGGGTACGAAGCGGCGCGGACGCCGACGCTGGACGGTCTGGCTGCACGCGGAGTGCGCTTCGCACATGCCTTCACCCATGTCCCATTGACCCTGCCCGCACACAGCACGTTGCTCAGTGGGTTGTATCCGCCGACGACGGGCGTGCGGATCAACGGTACACACCGAGTCTCCGATCAGGTCCGCCTGCTCTCGGAGGCGTTCAAGGACCAGGGTTACCGAACGGGAGCCTTCGTGGCGGCGTGGGTGCTCAATTCCGCGTTCGGCCTGTCCCAGGGCTTCGACCGCTACGACGACGAGGTCGGCGGCGGCCAGGCCACGTGGGGGCACGATGCCGAGCGTCCAGCGGACGAAGTCAGCACCGCCGCCTTGAAATGGCTCGAGCAGGATCGTACTCAGCCATTTTTCGCATGGGTCCATTTCTTCGATCCGCATCATCCATATGAACCACCAAAGCCGTTTGCGGCAACGGGGCTGCCCTACGACGGTGAAATCGCGTTCATGGACAGCCAGATCAAGCGGATCCTCGATTGGATCGAGGGCGCAGGTCTAACACAACGCACTGTGGTCGTCGTCGCCGGGGATCACGGGGAATCGATGGGCGAGCATGATGAGCCGGAACACGGTCTATTGATCTATGACACGACCATGCACGTGCCGTTGATCGTTGCCGCGCCCGGGCATTTTCCGGCCGGCACGGTGCACGAACCGACCGTTCGCCTGGTCGATGTCGTGCCTACGGTGCTGGATGTCATGGGCTGGGATGACTGGGCGGGGCTGGCTGGCAAATCGCTGCTTCCAGTCATCAGCGCGCAGAGCGCAACGGGGTTGCCTGTCTATACGGAGACACTCTATCCGCGCATGAGTTTCGGGTGGGCCGGGTTGCGCGCGCTGTATTCAGACCGTTGGAAGTACATTGATGGCCCTGTTCCGGAGCTCTATGACCGCCTCGCCGATCCCAATGAATCGACCAATGTCTACGCTGCTCACCGTGATGTCGCCATCCGGATGAAAGCCGAACTGGCCAGCGCGGTCGGTCACATGGCTCACGGGGCGGTGGAACAGGTCAGCCTCGATAGCGCGGCCATGCAGAAGTTGAGTGCGCTCGGATATGTCAACGCATCTCGAGGCACCGTTGATGATGGCCTCGCCAAGAATCCGATCGATATGCTGCACGTCTTCAGGGGGTTGATGCGTGCTCGCTCGCTGAACCAGGCGGGGCAGTATGAAGAGACTGTGGCTGTGGTCGAACCGCTACTGCAAGAGAGCCCCGAGTCGGACATGCTGTGGGCGGTCGTGGGCGAGGCGTATCTCGAGACAGGTCGTATCGTCGAGGCCCAACAAGCCTTCGAGACGAGTCTGCGGTCACAGCCCAATGATCCGGTCAGCCTGTGCGGCCTGGGCGATGCACTGGCCGCGCAGGGCAAGCACCAGGATGCGGTGTTGTGTTATCAAGGGGCATTGGCGGAAGCTCCCCAGTATGGGCAGGCCCATAGCCGGCTGGGGTTGCTCTATGCCCGGCAGCAGGATTGGCCGAGCGCCGAGCGGCACTACCGCCAGGATGTTGCCTTACGGCCACGTTCGCCCAATGCGTTGAGCAATCTGGCCAATGTCCTGCTTGCCAGTGGGCAGGCCGAGGAGGCGGCGCGGACGCTGGCCCGGGCGTTGAGCATCGACCCGCAGTACGGGCCGGCGCACGAGAACTACTGGCGCGCGTTGCTGTGGTCGGGGCAGGGAGCTGCGGCAGTAGCGGCATTGGCTGGGGCCCGACCCGTCAGTCAGCGGCCAGACGATTTGGATCGCGAAATGGCCTGGATACTCGCGACCACCAGTGACCCCGAGCTGCGTGACGGAACCAGGGCTGTGCAGCTGGCGGAGGCGTGCTGCAGTTCCGTGGACTCTGCCATTGCCCTGGATGTCCGGGCAGCGGCCTACGCGGCGGCGGGTAACTATAACAAGGCGCGTGAGTTAGCACGGCGCGCGCGGGCACTGGCTGGTACGCCGACATTGAAGAGCCGTATCGCTGAACGACTGGCCCTCTATGAGGCCGGCCAGGGCGTATTCATGGGGTATTGAGATCACCTGCTGTTAACCTGGGCAAGGATGGAGGGGGCCAGGAGAATTCCCTATTGCCGATCCCTCGCGGTGTGGTAAGGTGCACCTGTCAGCCTGTCCCTGATCCTCAAGTCTCTGCAGGCGAAACGATTGTGGGAAAGAATTTCAGATACACCGTACTTCGCCACGCGGCCACGGCCATCAAGGTCGTCGCGCTTGCGCTCAGCGCCATGGTTACTGCATTTGCGGTATCCGCCCTGGAGCACCCGCTCGTTGGGATCGTTGGTTTCCTGCCCCTCATTTTTATCTGCCAGACCGAAACGCCGCTCAGGGCATTCCTGCTCGGCTCCGTGTGGGGTGGGTCGTTGTGCGTCTCCAATCTGACGTTGGGCTCTGCGCTGGTGGTCCACGATCTGGGCACGTTGCTGTTGCTCGCAGTGCTTCCGGCGTGCTACGCGGCGCTCGGCGCCTGCGTCACCCGGCGCATCGGGTTCAGTCCATTCATTCTTGCATTGGGTTGGATTCTGGTTGAATGCTGTGTCGGCTCACGAATCAGTGGAAGCCTGATCTCGCAAACAGACAGCGGCATGCTGGCCGTCGTGGGTCGTCACCTGGGTTCAGCGTGGTCGGCCTTCGTGGTCGTGTACCTGGGTTCCTGGTGTCTTCTTCTGGTTTCGAAATGGCGTGCAGCCCTGGCCCGCGGTTATCGCGGCGCCGGTCTGACGCTGAACCTGGACGCTTTCCGTGCTCCTGCTTCTGTGGCGCAGCCCATCGCGATCCCCGCGCTGAGCCATCCGCGCGCCCCTCCACACCGCAGAGCGCACTAGCTCTGTTTCGCACGGTTTCCGCGCGAAACCCGTTCTGTTCTGCACCCTATAGAATTTGAATTCCTGAGGTTTCAGAGGTACCTGTTCGGGGCCTCGGACCCATCAGTTTTTGGAGGCACATACCGTGTTTAAGAAAGTAGCATTTGTATCGAGTGTGGTAGCGGTTGCCGCGATGAGTATCGCCGCGATCGGTCAGGAACGTCCCCGCGACGTGAAGCGTCAGCGTCACCAGGTGGTCAACAAGCTGCAGCGTGCGTTGCCGGGCCAGACCTCTGCGGCCCTGCAGGACAGCACGTTGAACAGCGGTAGCAAGGACATCGAAGTCCCTGGTACGGCCAAGGGCGACTCCCTGACGACGGTGATCATTTCCGAGATCGTTGATGGTCCGCTTCCGGGCGGCCACCCGAAGACGATCGAAATCACCAACGTAGGCTGCGAGGATGTCGACTTGTCGACGGTGAGCTATGGCATCTACAGCAATGGTGGGACCACCTTGAACAGTGGTACGTCATATCTGCTGGATTCCATTTTGGCTGCCGGCGATTCCTACGTCGTGTCGTTCGAGGCTGCTCCGGTTCCGTGTGCTACCGAATGCACGGTGGATGACGATTGCCTCAACGGGCCCTGCGATGGCGGCGTCTGTGACGATTGCGGTTTCCTCGCGTGCGGCACCCATGTTGAAGGCATGTGCGACACCGAATTCGAGGACATTTACGGTTTCCCCGCCGACTTCTACGGCGGTGCGTTCCCTGCTCCGAGCATCAATGGCGACGATGTGGCCGCGTTGTTCGACGGCATTGCGACGGGTGACGGCAGCGATGCGACGACCATCGACGTCTACGGCGTCATCGGGACCAACGGCGACGGCGAGTGCTGGGATTACACGGATTGCTATTCGGAGAGTCTGGCGACGCGCACGACCCCGAATGGTGGCGCGTTCGATTGCATCAACTGGGATAACTTCGGGGCCAACTGCCTCGAAGGTGCGGACGACGTCGAAGAGCTGGCCAATGTTCTGGCCGAAACCTCGCCGGGCGAGCACACGTTCGATGCTCCGAACTGTGCCCCTGCCGGTGACGATTGTACTACGGCAGAGACGATCAACTGTGGCGATTCGATCATCGGTCTGACCACGGTTGGCTACACCAACACGATTGATCTGGGTGGTGGCAATCCTTGCACGAACTTTACTACGTCTGGTGCGGACCGCGTGTTCCAGCTGAACGTTGCCGAACCGACCAACGTTTCCGCCAGTATGTTCAACGCCGAGGTAGGATTCGATGCGTCGTTCTACGTCATTACCGACTGCGACAATCCTCTCGACGATTGCACGGGTGACGACAGCGGTCAGCCGAAGGTTCTTGACTTCGTCGCCCAGCCGGGCGTCGATTACTTCCTGGTGACCGACGGTTGGGGTGCTGGTGATGAAGGCACCTACGATTTGTCGGTGACCTGTGAAGCCGTTCCGGGCGCCGGTGGTGAAGACTGCTCGGAGCCGACCCCGATCGGATGCGACGACGTCGTTGCCGTCGATACGACAGCCTTCGCTGACGATTATGACATCGCTGACGGCTGTGGTTTGTTCGGCAGCCTCGGTCCGGATCGTGTCTTCGTCCTGAACGTTGCTGCTCCGACGAGCATCAGCGCGCTGATGAATCAATCGGACTACGATGGCGTGTTCTACGTCGTGACCGACTGTGACGACCTGACCGGTACGTGTATCGGTGGTGCGGACGTTGCTCCTGGCGGTGACAAGACTGCCGATTTCGTCGCGGAGCCGGGTGTCGACTACTTCCTGGTGGTCGATGGTTGGGATGCGCCGGATGCCGGCACCTCGACCCTGTCGGTGACGTGCTCGGCCGCTCCCGGCGAGACCTGTGATGATCCCGAGCCGATCGCCTGCGGTGACACGGTCGCCGTGGACACGTCATTCAACGTGAATGATTATGAGCTCGCGGCCGCCAATGCGTGCACGGGCTACAACTCGGCCGGTCCGGACAAGGTGTTCGTGCTGAACGTCGCCGCGCCGACGAACGTCAGCGCCCTGATGAATAATCAGAGTTATGACGGTTCGTTCTACGTCGTGACCGATTGCGACGATCTTCTGAGTGATTGCACGGGTGCGGATTGTTTCCCGCCGCCGTGCGACAAGCCGGTCGACTTCGTGGCCCAGCCTGGCGTTGACTACTACATCATCGCCGATGGTTTTGGTGGAGCATCAGGAACGTCGGACGTGAGCATCGCATGCACACCGGCCGGCGGTGCGTGCTGCACCGGTATCGCGTGCGAATTCGTCGAGAACCTCGGTGCCTGTATCGACCTGGGCGGTCAGTTCCAGGGTCTGGGCACGATTTGCGAAAACGTCGTGTGTGGTGGTGCCTGCTGTGACGCCGATGACGGTTGCACGCAGGAAGCCAGCCAGGGCGACTGCGATGCCGCGGGCGGTATCGCGTACAACGCTGGCGAAAGCTGCGACGATTTCGTGTGCTTCCAGTGTCCGCTCAGCGAGTGCGACACGCTGACGCAAAACGCTTCGGACGAGAACGAAGGCGCCGTGCGTTGTGCGAGCGACTTCGGTTCGACGCCCGGCGGCTATGCCCGGTGCATGGACCTGAATGCCGAAGTGGGTTCGAGCTCCGTGGTCATCAACAGCGTGAGCTTCGGCGTCAGCGAAGCGACGGTTGATGGCATCAATGTCAACATCAACATCTACGAAGAAGCCGGATGTCCTCCGACTCTGGGTACCGCGACGTTGCTCCACACCGAAGCGGCCGTGATCAACATCGCCGACGAAGGTGGAACGGTCACCGTAGCGATTCCTGATATTGCGGTGAGTAACTTCGCCGTGATCGAGATCTTCCAGGTCGACAACGGCAGTGTGGATCCAGGCGGATTCTTCTTCTCGCCGGCTCAGAACGACAACGGCGAGTGTGGTGACACCTACATCCGGGCCGACAACTGCGGCCTGGTCGACTTCACCCCGTACGCAGGCATCGGGTTCCCCGGTCAGGCACTGGTCCTGGACGTGGGCATCATCTGCTGTGGTGACGGCGTCGTCGAAGGTGACGAA